>NZ_FNRJ01000002.1:0-6002 GCF_900107855.1 Marinobacterium iners DSM 11526
CTGCTTCTGTGCCTCAATCCAGTCTTTACGGTGCTTCTGCGCACACACATAACAGCAGCGGTGACGGCAGGAGTGACACTGTTCCCACCACTCCTGACAGTCCGGGCAGGCGTAATAACTCACCCCCATATCCCGCGTTCTACAATACGTAATGGATGTAATCGCCCGCCGGTTTTTCCGTGGCTGAGGCGATTCATCCAACGCCGCTTTATACGACTGAAATAGCCGTTGTATCGCTCTATTCGGCATGTCCCTATGCCTCTTTAAAATCTCGCACTCCACCGCGAAGCGGTTATGTTCAACAGCCTATTTATGAGGTAAACCTCATAATAATTATTAGCGGGTATACCTTTTAATTTTCCCAATCCATCCATAACCCACTGATTTTATTAACTTAACGACAACGCCCTGAGCTGAAAAAGGTAAACCAGCGCTCCGCTTGTGGCTCAAACAGGTACAAACCACAGCGCCAGAGAACAGGGGCTCGCCAGAAAGAAGATGATCAGCTGCTGAAACATGAAAACTGCAAAGCATCCCGGTCATCGACCCATCCTCTTTTCCCTGTCGTTGTGGCTGCCGACTTCCCGCTGGCAGAGTTCAAATATGCATCATTTGTTGCCTGTTGCCAACAGCTCTGGCAGCTGTTTCAGCGCGGCCAATCGCTTGCCATCCCAGGGGTGGGCGTAGCTGATGCGCAGGCAGTGTTTGAACAGGCCGGATACCGAGAACAGCGGGCCCGGGGTGATGACGATGCCCTGCTCCAGTGCGCGGGGGTAACAAGCCAGCGTATCGTAGGTATCCGGCAGTTCTACCCAGACGGCCAGGCCGCCGGTGGGCCTGCTGACGCCCAGGTCAATGGGCCAGGCGTTGAGGGCGGCGATCAGTTGGTCGCGGCGCTGGTGCAGGGCGTTGCGCTGGCAGCGCAGGTGGGTGGCAAGGCTACCATCGGCCATGTAGTCGGCTACGCCCTGTTGCAGGGTGCGGCTGCTGGCCAGTTGGGTGACCAGTTTCAAGTGCAGGATACGGGCGTGCCAGCGGCCTCCGGCGATCCAGCCCAGACGCAAATCACGCGACAGGGACTTTGAGAACGAGCTGCACAGAATCACACGGTCATCACCGTCCAGCGCCTTGAGCGGGTCGGGCGGGCTGCCCAGCGCGGTGTCGGCATAGATGTCATCTTCGATGATGGCCAGATCATGGCGCTCGGCCAGCGCCAGCAGGTGCTGTCGAGCTGCTGTGGGCATCAGTGCACCACTCGGGGTAGCAAAGGCGGGTGAGACGATGCAGGCCTTGACCGGCCAACGCTGCAGTACCGCGTCCAGTGCATCCATATCCATGCCGGTGTCGGCACCCGCAGGGACTTCCACCACCTGCAGTTGCAGCTGTTCCAGCAGTTGTAGTACACCGTAAAACCCGGGTGACTCGACGGCCACTACATCACCGGGCTTGCAGCAGGCCATCAACGCCAGAAACAGGGCATGCTGACAGCCCGAGGTAATGCAAAGCTGATCCGGTGCGGCCGCCCAGCCGCGACGTGCATAGTGCAGCGCCAACTGCTCGCGCAAGCTGATCGCCCCGGCGGGCTCATCATAATATTGGTAATCGTCACCGCGCTGACGTCGCAGTGCCCGTCCGATGCTACGGTTCAGCGCCACGATACCAGCCGGCAGTTCGCCCGCATTCAGGTCAGGCAGCAGGTCAAAGGCGGCACTGCGCTGCATGATATCCAGCAGCAGGTCATTCACGCTCACGGGCCGTGGCGGCTGAATGACTCGGGTATGACCGGGCGTGCCCTGTTGATCGCCGGGAGGCGCTGGCCTCAGGGTGACGAAGTAGCCGGCCTTGGGACGCGCTTCCAGCCAGCCCTGGGCCTCCAGTCGCTGCAGCGCATGCTGCACTGTGGCCTTCGACAGGCGGTGCTCACGGCACAGGGTACGGATCGACGGCAGGCGTTCACCCAGCCGCCAGCGCTGTTCCTGAATGCCCTGCAACAGCCAGTGTTCCAGCTGCCGATAGCGATAATCCGATGTCATGCCGTTTGTACCCATCTGTACCGATTCATTTTTATTTTTTTATACCTGAACCTATTTCGAGTACAAGCGTAATCTTGCCCTGTCAACAATTCAGGGGACCGCCCAGCATGGAAAAGATACCTGTCGTTCAAGAACACACCCCGCCCTATGCCCGCGATGGCAAGTTTCATGTGCGGCTGACCGAAGGCCGGTTTCAGACCCTGCGCCGCCTGAGCAGCTGGCCGATGATCGCGCTGTTTTTCGGGCTGGTGTGGGTGCAGGTGGATGGACAGCCCTGGTTGCTGTTCTCGTTTGCACAGCGACAGATCATACTGTTCGGCCATGCCCTGTCCTGGCATGACCTGCCGCTTTTGGCTGGGTTGATGATTGCCGGCGCCTGTCTGCTGTTTTTCATGGCGGTGGCCTGGGGACGGGTATGGTGCGGGTTTGCCTGTCCGCAAAGCATCTGGACCTGGCTGTTCATTCGTATCGAGGATTTCACCGAGGGCCGGGCCAGTGAGCGTGCCCGCGCCGAAGGCAAACCGCTCGGCGGCACACGCCTGTTACGCCGTATCGCCAAACACCTGCTCTGGATCGGGCTGTCGCTGCTGACGGCGCTGACCTTTACCGGTTATTTCATCCCGATGCGTGAACTGGTCAGCGATGCAGTGCAGCTGCAACTGACGGCGGGTGTCAGCGGCTGGCTGATCATCATGGCCGGCCTGACCTACGCCAATGCGGGGCTGGTGCGTGAAAAAATCTGCCTGCATGCCTGCCCCTACTCTCGTTTTCAGGGGGTGATGTTCGACCGCGCCACGCGTACCGTCAGCTATGACACGCGCCGTGGAGAACCCCGCGCCAGCATGCGCAATGCCGATCTGAACAGCGGCGATTGTGTGGATTGCGGTCTGTGCGTACAGGTGTGCCCAACCGGAATTGATATTCGTGATGGCCTGCAGGCCGCGTGTATCGACTGCGCCGCCTGCATTGATGCCTGTGATACCGTGATGACCAAACTGAACCGGCCCACGGGGCTGATCCGTTTCGCCTCCGAAGCACAGCTGGAGGGCGAATGCTCGCCTCTGATACGCCCGCGTCTGGCAGGCTATGGCGCGGTCATGCTGGTCGCTTTTGGTGCCGTGCTGTACGGCTTCACCGGCACCACCAGTCTGCTGGTGGAGATCCGTCGTGACCGTGGCGCACTGTTCACGCAACAGGACGAGAACACCGTCTGCAACCACTACCGGGTCAAGGTGGAAGGCTTTACCCGTCAGCCGGAACAGGTCAGGGTTGCGGTGCAGGGGCCAGGCGCATTTGAGTTGTTCGGGCCCGAATTGATCGATCTGACCGACAACAACGCCAGCTGGCTTTCGTATCGCGTGTGTGCCGAAGACTTCGACCTGCCCCGTGCCAGTCTGGACTTCCACTTCACCGGCCAGACCGGATCAGCCAGCAAGCAAACCACGTTTTTAACACGGGGGATTTGAGGCGGCGTCGATAATACTCCGGTAGAACGCCAGCTCCCGTTCCAGCACCTGTGCCTGGTTCTCGGGCTGGCGAAAGCCGTGGGCTTCGTCGGGGAAATAATGGGTTTCAACGCAAATGCCGTTTTCGCTCAGGCTCTGTGCCATCCGGCGCGTCTGCTCCGGCAGCACGACTTTGTCCTGTTCGCCCTGAAAGAAGATCACCGGGACGCTGACGCGGTGGACCTGCATCAGCGGCGAGCGTGACGTATAGCGCTCGGGCTCGGTTGCGGGGTCTCCGATCAGCCAGTGCAGATAACGGGATTCAAACTTGTGCGTGAGCCGGTTCAGTCGTGCCGGGTCGCTCACGCCATAGAGGCTGGCCCCGCCACTGAAGCGGCTGGAGCGGCACAGTGTACTCAGGGTGGTATAGCCACCGGCACTGTTGCCGCGAATGAATATGGCATCGGGCTGTGCCCGTCCCTGTTCGATCAGGCGGCAGGCAATGGCGTCCACGTCTTCCACATCGGTGATACCCCACTGCCCAGCCAGTTGCAGGCGGTAGTCTCGTCCATACCCGGTGCTGCCGCGGTAGTTCACATCCGCGATCATGAAGCCGCGCTGTGTCCAGTACTGGATGGCAGGCTTGAGCACCGGGGCCGTGCTGGCCGTAGGGCCTCCGTGGGTCCAGATCACCAGCGGCAGCGGCTGGTCGTACGGCACATTGGCCGGTCGATACAGAAAGTACGGGACGGAATCGACCCATTCACACAGCGGCAGGCTGGGTGCGTAGGTTGGGGAATGCCCTCCGGCCAGCACTGTACACTGATCAGGGTCGTCGGCATCCAACTCGGTATCGATCTTCACTATCGCCGGCTCGCGATCGGCAAACTCGGCAACACACCCAATCCATGTCCCCGCAACACAGAGTGCGTGCAGGCGTGTGGGCATCAGGCTCAGCTCTAGCGGCTGCCAGCCCTGAGCGACTTCCGAGCCCTGCATAAAACGCCACAGGCGGGTATAGCCATCGCATTGACCCAGCGCGACAAGCTCACCCGATGCGGTCCAGCCGTAGGTACTCAGACCAAACTGCCAGGGCGCGGTGGTAAATTCAGTGCGCTCCGGCACTGTGCTGCCGGCGGTGTGCAGCGGCTCAAACCCGGACGGGGTCAGCGCTTCAATGCGCCACCAGTTGTCACGATCAACCACGGCATGCAGTTGCCCTTTCGGTGAAAAGCGCGGCTGCAGCCAGGCGGCGTCTTGCGTGTCGGATACCTGACAGGCCTGAGCAATCTGCCCTACCCCGTTCAGATCCGCCAGCATCAGGCGGGTACAGCGCCAAGGCTGTTGCGGGTGATCCCACTCAACCCACGCCAGCCGATCGCCTGTTGGGCTCAAGGCCGGTGAGCTGTAAAAGTCGGTGCCTGCTGCCAGTGTTTCCACGCCGCCGGCCTCCAACTCGACTGTGACCAGCCGGTTGATCGGCTCCAGGGCCGTTTCAGTGTGCTGTTCGCTGATCGCCAGCAGACGCTGATGGCGGGCGTCGTACTGCAGATCGGCAAAACGTGTATCAGGCATCGTTGTCAGAGGATAGGCCGGGGAAGCCGCGTCCAGCGGCTGGCACCAGATCTGCTGGTCACTGTCGTTGACAAAGCAGACCCGATCACCCGCCAGACACCAGGCGCCGCCGCCGTACTCATGTACCCGGCTGCGCGCGCTCAGATGATCGGGCAGCAGGCTGATCGCCTCCCCCGCCTCAAACCGGCACAGCCGATTACGCCCCGTGCTGGGATCGAAGCTCACCCCATACAGATGCCCCTGATGAAACCGCAAGGCGGCGTAGTCATGGATCGACTGCACCGCCTCCCGTGCACTGAGCACGCCTTCACCCACGCGCAAACACCCGTGAGTTGCGTTCGTTGCGAAAGGTGATCGGCGTATCCTCACCGCTCTGCTCGGCGGCGGCACGGGCATCGAGGATCGTCTGGTGATGCGGTGATTTGCTGCACACCGGGTCCGCCGCGTTCATGTCACCGGCCAGCATATAGGCCTGACAGCGGCAGCCGCCCAGATCGTGCTCCTTCTCGTCACAGGAGCGACAGGGCTCCTGCATCCAGTCGTCGCCCCGGAAGTGGTTAAACCCGAACGACTCGTGCCAGATGTGCTGCAGCGTATTGTCTTTCACATTAGGGAACTCGATCGGCAGCATGCGGGCACTGTGACATGGCAAGGCGGTGCCATCCGGTGTCACGGTGAGGAAGATCTCGCCCCAGCCGTTCATGCACTTCTTTGGCCGTTCTTCGTAGTAATCGGGGGTCACGAAGATCAGCTTGATCGGGTTGCCCTCGGCGGCGAGTTTTTCACGGTATTCGTTGGTGATGCGCTCGGCCCGCTCCAGCTGCGCTTTTGTAGGCAGCAGGGCTTCCTTGTTCTCGTAGGCCCAGCCGTAGTACTGGCAGGTGGCCAGTTCGACAAAGTCGGCTTCCAGTTCCACACACAACTCAATGATGCGGTCGATCCGGTCGAT
>NZ_FNRJ01000002.1:8452-352846 GCF_900107855.1 Marinobacterium iners DSM 11526
GATCGGTAAGCAAAAGCGGCCCCGAAGGGCCGCCGTGTGCTCAGCGGTTGGCGAAGTACATGGTGACTTCGAAGCCGATGCGCAGATCAGTGTAGGCAGGTTTGGTCCACATAATGCGTTCCTCGTTTTTGTTATCGATATGTCTTTGTGACACCCTGATAGTAGGCAACCGTGCCACCACTCCAATATGGTACTTTGGAACGAATTCAGGGCTGACTTGGTATAGCAACCAGCGGTATGGCACGCCGCGGCGTACCTACACCTTATACGAAAAAAACGGCCCGGAGGCCGTTAAACGGATTGCTGCAGAGCAATAGACTGCCAGGGTGAAGCAGCCATGATTTGCACATCCCTGTGCAGTGCTTCGGAGATAACAGGGCCTGTAAAGGCCCGTGCCTTAGAAGAATCCCAGCGGGTTGATGTCGTAGCTGACCAGCATGTTCTTGGTCTGCTGGTAGTGATCGAGCATCATCTTGTGCGTTTCACGGCCCACGCCGGACTTCTTGTAACCGCCAAAGGCAGCATGTGCCGGGTACTGGTGGTAGCAGTTGGTCCAGACACGACCGGCCTGAATGCCACGGCCCATGCGGTAGGCGCGGTTCATGTCGCGGCTCCATACACCGGCACCCAGACCAAACTCGGTGTCGTTGGCGATGGCGAGGGCTTCAGCCTCGTCCTTGAAGGTGGTAACGGATACGACCGGTCCAAAGATCTCTTCCTGGAACACGCGCATGCTGTTGTTGCCCTTGAGCAGAGTCGGCTGGATGTAGTAGCCGCGGCCCAGGTCATCGCCCAGCTGCTCCTTGTCACCACCGATCAGCACTTCAGCACCTTCGGCACGGCCGATGTCGAAGTAGCTCATGATCTTGTCGAACTGCTCCTGAGAAGCCTGAGCACCGACCATGGTTTCGGTATCGAGCGGGTTGCCACGCTTGATCTTCTTGATGCGATCAATGACGCGTGCGATGAAATCATCGTAAATGCTTTCCTGCACCAGCAGACGCGACGGACAGGTGCAGACTTCGCCCTGGTTGAAGAACGCCAGTACGGTACCTTCCACACACTTATCGATGAATTCGTCTTCATGGTTCATGACGTCTTCAAAGTAGATGTTGGGGGACTTGCCGCCCAGCTCTACAGTCGACGGAATGATGTTTTCGGCAGCACATTTCAGAATGTGGGAACCCACCGGGGTTGAGCCGGTGAAGGCGATTTTGGCAATGCGCTTGCTGGTCGCCAGAGCCTGACCCGCTTCGGCACCAAAACCGTTAACGATATTCAGCACGCCCGGCGGCAACAGGTCCTGAATGGTTTCCATCAGCTTCAGAATGGACCAGGGAGTTTGCTCAGCAGGCTTCAGTATGATGCAGTTGCCTGCCGCCAGTGCCGGAGCAATTTTCCACGCCGCCATCAGCAGCGGGAAGTTCCAGGGAATGATCTGGCCGACAACACCCAGCGGCTCATGGAAGTGGTAGGCCACGGTGTTTTCGTCGATCTCGCCGATGGAGCCTTCCTGCGCACGGATACAGCCGGCAAAGTAACGGAAGTGGTCGATGGCCAGCGGTACGTCAGCGGCCAGGGTTTCACGCACAGCCTTACCGTTGTCCCAGGTTTCGGCCACGGCGATCTGTTCCAGATTTGCTTCCAGACGGTCAGCAATCTTGAGCAGGGTGTTGGAGCGTTCCTGCACGGAGGTACGAGCCCAGGCATCCTTGGCTGCGTGGGCAGCGTCCAGTGCCAGTTCGATATCTTCAGCGGTTGAACGGGGGATTTCACAGAAGGCTTCGCCGGTTACCGGTGAAACGTTTTTGAAGTATTCACCTTTCACCGGGGCTTTCCATTCACCGCCGATGAAGTTGCCGTAGCGCGGCTGCAGAGTGACGATGGAATCTGCCTGTCCTGGCTGTGCGTAGATCATATTCTTAGCCTCTTGTTGTTATTCGCATCACGCTCGAAGAGCAGTAACGATTGACGCTTTCAATATTAGCGAACGCTACTGATCTTCGAGTATAGTGCCTTGGCAGTGAGAATATGAGCCTTTGGTACTAGACAGGCCGATTAATTGTCAGATTAGTTCAGCTCCAGCTGGATATGGAACGTGGTGCCCACTTCCGGATCAGAGGTGACAGCCATGTGCCCCCGGTGCTGCTGGGTGATGACATAGAAGGCAAAGGACAAGCGCTTTTCAGGCCCGGATGCAGATGCCATTTCATTCTCGGCATGGTGCGGATAGGGCTCGAACAGGCACATCTGCTCTTCACTGCTGAGGCCCACACCATTGTGCTGAATGCGCAGTGACAGCGAATCATAGCTGCGTGAAGCATAGAGCTTCAGCTTCGGCACAAATCCTTCCCTGTTCTGTGCAACTTTATCACTCAGGGCCGCCAACGAGTAACGCAGAATGCTCAGCAAGGCCTGCTGAAGCTCTGTTATGTAACAGGGGACTTTCGGCAGATCGGTCTCGAAGTGACGCTCGATTTTGACATCACTGAACGGAATCGCATTGGGGAGCGCCAGTACTTCACCCGCCAGATCAACCGAGTGTTCAATGATGTCGATGACATTGGCACTGGCTGGTGCAGTTGTGCGCCCACGCGCAAATTCGAGCAGATTCTGAATCACTGACTCGACTTCTCGCCCGTTTTCGGCTGCGTTCTGCAGCAAGCGGTGAAGGCGTGCGACCTCCTCTTTCTGTTTGCCGCCTTCCTGCAGGAAGCTGGCGGATTCCAGCAGACTGTGGAAGCTGCGCAGATCAAACAGTATTGCCTGCAATGGCTTGTTTATATCGCTGGCCATGGTGGTGGCAAGTTCGCCCATCGACGCCAGTCGATCGTGCTGAATCAGCATGTTTTCGGCAATCACACGGCGGGTGACATCATCCACCATAATCACCACACCCGGCTCGCTGTAGTTTTCAAGCGGATAGACGGTGATATCCATGTAGTAACTGCCCGGCTGGCTGTAGCGCAGCGTCAGGGTTTCGTTCTTCTGCAGCGCCTCTTCAATGTGGCTCGGTTTCAAGGTGATGTCCGGATAGATAGCCCAGAGGTTGCGCCCGATCGCGTTGATCGCCTTGATACCGGAAAGCTTCTCGGCACGCGGGTTCCACTGTGTAATCGTGCCTTCCCAGTCAAGACCGACCAACACCAGCGGCATGGAGCTGAGAATATTCTGGATATAGGCCTCTGACGCCTGAAGGCGCCCAGTCGTCACCACATGCTCTGACACTTCCTGCTCCAACCGTGCGGTACGCTCTTTCACTCGTTTTTCGAGGTTGGCCTTGATCTCTTCCAGCTCGTGGTTGTAACCACGCGCCCGCCGCCAGACGATAAACAGCACGAGTGCCGCCAGTGTCAGCAGGATGATCAGCACACCGCTGGAAAAGTTGGCAACATATTGCCACTTGGTATTGCCATCCTCATCTCGGAACGGCGCAAATATATCGGCTTGGGCGAAGGTAGCAGGCAGCAAAAGCAACAGAGCTATACAGTATCGAAACATGATGCAAAGGGTATCCGGATGTAAAAAACTGGAAAGATGGGTGACTCAAGGCCCACATTATAATGAATCAGAGTGGCTTCGGGATACACCTGATCTGACCGGCCATGTCATGACCGGTCAGATCGGATCGGATGGCTACCAGGGGCCGACGACGTAACCCAGCTTGTCCGGCAGCCACAGGGCAATACCGGGCACCAGCATCACCAGCAACAGACTGCAGGCCATGGCTGCAATAAATATCAACGTCCAGCCAATGGTATGCTCCAGACGGATATTGGCGATCCGCGTGGTGACCATCAGGTTGACCGCGACGGGCGGTGTAAACTGGCCAATGGCGATATTCATCGCCAACAGGATGCCGAACCAGACCGGGTTCCAGCCAAAATGGTTCATCAGCGGCAGTACAATCGGGATCAGGATAAGGTAGATCGACACCGCATCCAACAGCATACCCGCAATCAACACCAGCAGCATGACCAACCCCAGCAGGACCCAGCCGCTTTCCGACAGCGCCAGCAGACCATTGGCCAAGTGCTGGAATGTGCCAAGCGTAGTGCCGGCCCAGGCAAAGATACCCGCCAACGCTATGATCAGCATCACCACACCCGAGGTCACCGCCGCTTCCGTCATCAGATCAAACAACTGGCGAATCCCCAGATTGCGGTAAACCAAACAGCCAACGATAACACCATAGGTGACCGCAACCACAGCCGCCTCGGTCGGTGTGAACAGGCCTGAACGCAAACCGCCGAGAATGATCACCGGTGCAAACAGTGCCGGCAGCGCCGCCTTGAGGCTGGGCCAGAATGGCGGGCGCTCGGACTTTTCCGGGTCTTCCCAGCCATACTTGCGGGCCAACAGCAGTGCTGGCACGAGAAGGGAGAGCCCCGCGAGAATGCCGGGAAACAAACCAGCAGCAAACAGTGCACGCAGATCGACGCCAGGCACCACGATGGAGTACAAAATCAAGGCGATCGAGGGCGGGATCAGAATCGCGGTAGATGAAGATGCCGCTATCAGCGACGCCGAGAAGGCCTGAGGATAACCTGCCTTGCGCATGCTGGGCAGCATCACCATCGCCACGGCAGCGGCATCGGCGGGGCCTGAGCCACTCATCCCGCCCATAATCAGACAGACCAGTACTGCGACAACGGCAAGCCCGCCATGGCGAGGCCCGATCACCGACTGAGCAAAACGAACCAGGCTAGCTGCGACCCCTGCCCGCTCAAAAATAAGGCCCGTGAGGATAAACAGTGGAATGGCAATAAGGGGATATTTGGCCACACTGTTGTAGGTATTGGTTCCCAGAGTCGCCAGCATGTCTGGCGACAGCCCGGCCAGAATACCGACGATGCCTCCCAAGCCCAACGCAATGGCCACTGGCACACCCAGAAGCAGCGCCAGCAGGAAACTGCCGATCAGCAGTAGATCAGGGCTCATGGATCACCTCCTGTGGTTCATTGCCACGCAGGCGATCGATGAGATTCTGCGTCGTGCGCACAACGATGGCTGCTGCCAGCAACGGCAGCCAAGCCACATAAATCCAGTTGGGCAGCCCAAGCCCCGGGGACAGTGATTCCCATTGATACTCTTCCAGCGCCAGCTTGGCACCGTACCAGCAGGTAACGCCCAGTACGATCACGCCCGCCAGCCACTGCAGCACATACACAACCTTGAGCGCCGGTTTGGGCAGGTGATGTTCAACCAGTTCAATGCGAATGTGCTGATTATGACGTGCCGCTACCGCTGCTCCAGCAAAGGTGAGCAGTACCAGCAAAAAGACCGAAAACTCTTCCGTGAAGGCAAAAGAGGCATCGGTCGCATAGCGCACGATTACATTGCCCAGACTGATCAGACAGATCGCGATCAATGACAGGGACGCCAGCCAGGCCTCCGGCCTGAACTTGGGGGGTCGGGTAGACATTATCACTCCACTTCAGACAACAACGCCCGCCGGGGTGGCGGGCGTCTTCATGCAGGTGCCCTATTACTGCGGACGGTTGGCAATGGCGTCCTGCGCCTGCTTGACCAGCTCTTCGCCGATACGCGGCGTCCACTTTTCGTATACGGACTGAGTGGCTTCGACAAAGGCTGCGTGCTGTTCAGGGGTCAGGTCGGTCACCTGAACGCCACGCTCCTTGATTTTGGCCAGCGTCTCATCCAGTTCAGCACGGGATTTTTCGATCTCCCATTTGCCGGCATCAATGGCAGCCTGCTTCAGCAGGGCCTGATCTTCCGGGCTGAACTGGCTCCACACACGGTTGCTGACGGCAAATACCAGCGGGTCAGCCATGTAGTGCCACTGAGTCAGGTAGGTCTGGCCCACCTGATCAATACGCGCCACATCAAATACGGACAGCGGGTTTTCCTGTCCATCAACCGCACCCGTTGTCAGCGCAGGCTTGGCGTCCGCCCAGCTCATCTGAGTCGGGTTGGCACCCAGCGCCGTAAAGGTATCCTGGAACAGCGGTGAACCCACAACACGGACCTTCAGCCCTTCCAGGTCAGACGGCTGCTTGACTTCATGCTTGGAGTTGGACAGTTCACGGAAGCCGTTTTCACCCCAGGCCAGCGGAGTAACACCGCGCTTTTCGATCGCTGCAAACACCGCTTTGCCCGCTTCACCCTGAGTGATTGCGTCGATGGCAGCGTAGTCCGGCATCAGGAACGGCAGTGAGAACAGGTTCAGTTCAGGCACCTGCGGTGACCAGTTGATGGTCGAGCCAACCGCCATATCAATCAGGCCGGATCGCATGGCTGAAAACTCCTTGGTCTGGTCACCGGAGACCAGCTGGGAGTTGCTGTAGATTTTCATATTGATGCGGCCTTCAGACCGTTCTTTTACCAGCTCGACCCATTTGTCGGCAGCCTGTCCCCAGGGAAAGGCGGAAGGCAGAACGGTAGAGACGGTATACTCAGCCTTGTATTCGGCACTGGCAACAGAGCTGAACAGCAGTGTAGCAGCTGCAGCGGCCATGAATGTGCGACGTTTCAGCATCATGTCTTCCTTTTTTATCTGTTGTTGTATGGCAGCGGCATTATCCCGACCGCTTGCTCCAACCAATTATAAAAGGCTTGTCGACAGCGACGCAAAACAATTACACCCACTACCCTGCCCACAAACGAAAATCCCCGCACAGGGCGGGGATTTAGCGATAACGAAACACAGGATCAGCTGTCAGCCGAGGCTTTGGCTGGTTCCTGATTTTCGTAGATCAGGATCGGTTCGGAGGTGCCGGTGATCACACCTTCGTCGATCACTACCTTGGCAACATTATCCATCGACGGCAGCTGATACATGATATCCAGCAGAGTCGCCTCCAGAATGGAACGCAGACCACGGGCCCCGGTCCGACGCTCCAGCGCCTTTTCGGCGACCGCTTTCAATGCGTCTTCACGGAAGTCCACATCGACCCCTTCCATCTCGAACAGGGCCTGGTACTGCTTGACCAGACTGTTCTTGGGCTCGGTGAGAATCTGAATCAGTGCCTCTTCATCAAGCTCGGACAACGTGGCAATCATCGGCAGACGCCCCACAAACTCGGGAATCAGACCAAACTTGACCAAATCTTCCGCTTCGACATCGTGCAGTGCTTCGCTCAGACGGCTGTCGTCCTTGCTCTTCACCACGGCACTGAAGCCGATGGAGCTGCGCTCACTGCGGTCACGGATAATTTTTTCCAGACCGGCGAAAGCACCACCACAGATGAACAGGATATTGGACGTGTCCACCTGCAGGAACTCCTGCTGAGGATGCTTGCGTCCACCCTGAGGAGGAACGGAAGCGACCGTACCCTCAATCAGTTTCAGCAGTGCCTGCTGTACCCCTTCACCGGACACATCACGCGTGATGGAGGGGTTATCAGATTTGCGTGAGATCTTGTCGATCTCATCGATGTACACAATACCCAACTGGGCCTTTTCGACATCGTAGTCACACTTCTGCAGCAGCTTCTGGATGATGTTCTCGACATCTTCACCCACATAGCCCGCTTCAGTCAGCGTGGTGGCATCCGCAATGGTAAAGGGCACATTCAGCAGACGCGCCATGGTTTCAGCCAGCAGGGTCTTGCCGCTGCCGGTGGGACCGATCAGCAGAATGTTGCTCTTGCCAAGCTCCACTTCACCCTTTTTCTGGAACCGCAGACGCTTGTAGTGGTTGTACACCGCAACCGCCAGCACTTTTTTGGCACGCTCCTGCCCGATTACGTAATCGTCCAGGGTTGCCTTGATCTCGGCCGGAGTCGGCAGGGTATCACTGGGCTCTTGCTCGTCCGAATCCTGAATCTCTTCGCGGATGATATCGTTGCAGAGATCAACACACTCGTCACAGATAAAGACAGAGGGACCTGCGATCAATTTGCGCACTTCATCCTGGCTTTTGCCGCAGAAGGAACAGAACAGCTTACTGCCCTCTCCCCCCTTGCCGGTCGTCTCGTCTGCCATCTTCTTACCTCAAAAAAACCATTTACACTTGTTATGCGCCCGAGGCGGCCGAATTTCAACCCGGCCGCGACTACAAAGGGTTATTCGCTTTCGATACGGCGCTCAAGTACGGAGTCGATCAGCCCGTATTCAGCAGCCGTTTTCGGATCCATGAAATTGTCACGATCCGTGTCACGCGCAATCGTCTCGAAATCCTGCCCTGTATGGTGAGCCAGCAGGCGATTCAATTTTTCGCGAATTGACAGAATTTCACGGGTATGGATCTCAATATCGGTCGCCTGGCCCTGATAGCCACCCAGCGGCTGATGAATCATTACACGCGCATTCGGCAGCGCAAAGCGCTTGCCCGGCTCACCTGCCGCCAGCAGGAAAGCGCCCATGCTGGCCGCCTGGCCAATACACATGGTGCTGACGTTGGGCTTGATGAACTGCATGGTATCGTAGATTGCCATGCCCGCCGTAACCGAGCCACCCGGTGAGTTGATGTACAGGTGGATGTCCTTGTCCGGATTTTCGGCTTCAAGGAACAGCAACTGGGCGACAATCAGGTTGGCCATATGGTCTTCGACCTGACCCACCAGAAAAATGACCCGTTCTTTGAGCAGACGGGAGTAGATATCGTAGGCGCGCTCGCCTCGTGAGCTCTGCTCCACCACCATCGGGACCAGCCCGGAATTGGTGATTTCGGTGGAACGCCCGGAATAGATATCTGCCATGCAAGAATTCTCCTTACCCTGATAAGCGAAAAAACGACAGTCAGCCAGGCCAACTGTCGTTTCCTTTACGGCTTACGCCCTGACCGGCTGTTCCGGATCAGGCTTCGGTCTCTTCAGCTTGCTGCTGAGCAGGCTTGATAGCCTCCTCGTATGCAACCGCTTTTTCAGTGACTGTAGCAGAAGCCAGCAGATGATCAACTACCTGATCTTCCAGCACCAGGCTCTTGATCTGGTTCAGGATCTGGTCGTTGCTGTAGTACCAGTCGATAACCTGCTGCGGTTCCTGGTAGGTTTCAGCCATCTCTTCAACGGTTTCGCGCACACGCTGCTCATCCGCTTTCATGTCGTTGGCCTTGACCACTTCCTGAACCAACAGACCTACGCTTACACGGCGCTGAGCCTGAGCTTCGAACATTTCTTTCGGCAACATGTTCGGGTCGATGTTGGCATCCTGACCACCGAACTGCTGAATTGCCTGACGACGCAGGTTGTCAATTTCGCTGTCGATCAGGGCTGCAGGCACCTCAATCTCATTGGCCTTGAGCAGCTCAGTGAAGACCTGATCTTTCAGCTTCATTTTCAGAGCGTGCTTGAGTTCGCGCTCCATGTTCTTGCGCACTTCAACCTTGAAGCCATCCAGTTCTTTCTCTTCGATGCCAAAGCGAGAGAAGAACTCTTCGTTCAGTTCAGGCAGTTCCTGAGCGGAAACGCTCTGTACCTTGGTCTTGAAAACAGCCGCTTTACCTTTCAGGTTTTCAGCGTGGTAGTCTTCCGGGAAGGTGATTTCCAGATCGAACTCTTCACCCGCCTTCTTGCCTTCCAGACCGGCTTCAAAGCCAGGAATCATGGAGCCGGAACCCAGCACAAGGCTGTGACCCTCTGCCTTGCCGCCTTCGAATGCTTCGCCATCGATGAAGCCTTCAAAGTCGATCTTGACCTGGTCGCCTTCAGCCGCAGCGCGATCCACTTCGGTCCAGTTTGCCTGCTGCTTGCGCAGGGTATCGATCATCTGATCCATGTCGGCATCAGTGATTTCGGCAGTCTGCTGTTCCAGCTCAACGCCGGACAGATCTTTCAGTTCAATCTCCGGGTACACTTCAAAGGTAGCCACGTACTGAAGGTCTTCACCTTCTTTGTCGTTCTTGAACTCGATGTTGGGACCACCCGCCGGCTGCAGTTTTTCCTGCTCAACAGCGGTATAGAAGCTTTCCTGAACGACCTGACCCAATACGTCCTGACGGATCGCGCTGCCGAACATGCGCTTGATCACCTTGGGCGGAACCTTGCCCGGACGGAAACCATCCAGACGGCGAGTGCGCGCCTGCTGAGCAACCAGCTTGTCTACGTCCTGGTCAATGCGTGCAGCCGGGACAGTTACGGTCATCTGACGCTCGAGGCCGGAAGTCGTTTCAACAGAAACTTGCATGGAGATCCTCACAAATAGTTTGCAGCATGATGTTGCGACCTGCAGGCTCGCCCTCCGTAATATTCATCCCGTTGATTCAGGGATCAATATGCGGCTGATGACGACCGACCAGCAGAGCCAAAATTCTAAAGCGCGAAATTTTCTTCCAACTGCCGCCATTAGTCAAGCAAAAGCCCAACAGCAGTAAAATGAAAAAGAATGTATTAATGAAGGCAAAGCCTTGAGAATCATAAAGATAGAGGGGAGGCATAACAGAATATCAGGGCACACTGGGGTGGACGATGGGGCTCGAACCCACGACCACCGGAATCACAATCCGGGGCTCTACCAACTGAGCTACGCCCACCATATAGTGTGTTGCCTGTGTGGTGCGGACGGAGAGACTCGAAATCACCAAACGAATCAATCTGTTACTTTACCAATCATAGCATTTTGTACATTCCATTGTACACGACTTTTAGCACTTCGCTTTAAGCCGTTTCGTTGTGATTGAGTGTCTCACCAATCACGGAGCGGCACTATATAGATGCCGAGTTTCGAATGCAAATTTTTTTAGCATCCGTTAGCTCATGATCCAACCAAATGCATGTTGGCTTCCTTTACACTATGCAACTGTTCTGATATCAGCCTTGCAGTTGATCTGCTCAAACCATGCTCACGCGCCACTGCTTCAAACTCAGACAGTACACCCACCAGCTCGACAATACATTCTCGCGCGTCATTCCAGGACGCAAACCCCGCACGCCGAGCCAGGGCCTGCACGGCCTCAACTGTTGGCGCTTTACCATAACCGACAAAGGCGGTGGCATGCTCACCGAAGGGATGGGGGCTAAAAGTAACATCGTAGAAAGGTGCCGCTGACCAGTCACCATTATCCGCCTGTAGAAACGCCCAGTTTTTGCTGTGATCGTCCTGATTACAGGCAAACAGATTGAACAGTGCACGACGAAACTGCAGGCGCCCCACTGCAGGGGATTTGCACAGATGGCGGCTGGCCTTGATCAGATCTTCGTAATCCAGACTAGGCATGCGAAAGTCTGCATCCAGCAGGCCACAGGCGCTGTGCATGTGTACCCGGCCTGCGGCGACCGTAGCATTAGGCAACCAATCAAAGCGCTTTATGGCCAACCACACATCAGCCCCACTGCTCTGCGCCGCCGGCACAAGCGACCACTCCGGTGGCTCCAGTTGCGCCCTTTTTGCCAGGCTCAAAAAGATCGCCTCACAAATGCCTTCTTCATGTCCGAGGGGCAAGTTGCTGGACGAGAATTTAACCAACCAGGCTTCATCACCGGCTTTAGCCAGCGTACTGCAACGACTCAGGTCACCGGGCTGAGCATAGACCTGCGCCTTGGGCCTCGCGCCACCGGAACTGCCCGCTGCCGCCAGAGCGGTCAGCACCTCTTCTGTCTGACCGTCATACAGCGCCTGAGCTTCCAGTCCAAGTGTATGCAGGTTTACGGTGTCATCTGCTGCCGGGCAGTAATCGGAAACGGGGGCAAAAGACAAGGCTCCGATACCGCTGCCGCCGACAAAGGCGAGTCGATCCAGGGGCGTTACCTGCGCCGGCAGAATGCCATGCTGTCGAAACAGCCGATCCTGCAACAGCAAACCCCAACCGTCCGGCAGTGCATCGGCAAAAACGCCATGCAGGCCACCATGAGGTTCGCGGGGCGCCCGTTGCAACTCGGTTGTCGGTCGCAGCGTCAGCGGTGACAGGTTGCCAAATTGCTGCAGGTAGCCCTGATCGTATTGGAAGAAAATACCCTGACGGTTTTGCGCCAGCACGCCCACTGCCACCTGCTCGCCCGTGCTGAGCGTACGGGTGATATCGAGCCGTTGCACTGGCTTAAAACTCATCGCGCAATACCTCCTCTATGCTGGTAGGCATGCGGTCAGGCTGCCCCCTGATCTGAGTGAGCTCATAGAGGCGCGAAAGGTCATCCAAGGTCTGCCAGAGCAGCAACAGCTGACGAAAGGAGATCTGCCCGGTCAACTCGAACTTCTTGATGGTAGGTGCGGGGACACAACTGCGCTGAGCCAGCGCATCACGCGACAGCTTGGCTTGTTCTCTCAGAGTACGCAGATGAACTGCAAAAGCCAGCTGAACATCTTGATCATCGAGTAACTGGAATTTGGGCATGGTATGCACCTGACTATTGGATACCTCTCATTCCTACATTACGGATATTATTGTAGCCTTTATTCAAAATAATCACAAAATATGGATATCATGATATCCATTTATATGATTTTTGATATCAGGAACCTTCATTCACTGTGATCTTTACAGCCAGTGAAAACCAATCCCTTAAGCGAAACGAATGAATTACTGGCTAACAGAAGCTATTCATCTGTGAAGCTTCCGTACAACGGTTAGGACGGGATCTCCACCCAACGACCTGTGATAAGCGAGTGATGTCTTCATGATAACCTCCTGTTAGCAATGACTCTGTGTCTAATTAGCCGAAGTTATGCATGTGACAAGCCGTATTGGGGTCAATCCAAGGATCGAACCCGATAGCGGCTTTGCCATTGCAACCAGCCTAGATGCAAGAAGCAGGGCTACTTCTAACTTGATTAACTTTTAACTTCATACAATGCAATATCTGTCGGCCACTCACCACCATTGGACAACCTCACACCATTCCAGCTATTCAACATCTGTTTCACTTGACCCATGATTGGCTGGCTGAAATCAAAGTGCTTCAATCCATAGGCATCAGCAGTACATTTCCAGTATCCCATCCCCTGGTCGAAGGCCAGCTTCAGCTGAGTACCGGATTCAAGCTCAAGCGTCAAAACACGGCGATGGCTTACCTCAGCCAAAGAGTCCCTCGTATTGATCACTGGACGGGTACCCATAAGTGCTGAGACCCATTCTTCCAACACTTCCTCCATATCCTGATAGTTGTTCCAGTTATTCCAGAGGGTATCGCCCGCATGCCCAGTTTGTGCTGAGACTGTTTCAATTATGACCGAGTTGACGCCATCACTTGGGATTGCACGCATAAAACCAGCCAGCAACATCACTGTCCAAGGTGAACGCAGGTAGCGGTCTTCGTATCGGATCGCGACAACCTTCTCACCTTGGAGTTTGGCCATGAAACCAGCTGCTTTATCAGTTAAAAGCGCTTTGAAGCGGTCATGCAGGTTGACTATGGGGCCGTTCAGCTCTTTGGTAACCTCAATCACGGTAGCGGTGGCATAGGTGCCCAGCCAATCGTCAGTATTGATCAAGTCCATTTCCCATGCGGGCAGGCTCTCGGATGTCACCCAGATACTGGCATCCTGCGCTTGCAACCAATCTGTACCAGGAATGAAAGATGACTCAGAATCAGAGAGCAAAGTAACAATACCCTCCTCCTTATCCACGATCTGAACTGGCGCATGAACACCACTAATACTCTGATCTGCGGTCAGCTGGACAATTCGGATATCAAAGCGCGCCAGTAAGGCCAACTCCTCCTTAATGTCAGTCGGCAGGTTCTGGGTTTCAAGGACCACACTGACATCACGGCCATCGATGATTTTCCATGCAATCAGCTGCTTACGGAACTCCGGTGCCCCCAAGTCCCAAAGGTTGGAATCACCTCCGAGACGAACCCGAATCTCCTTGGCTGACTTGTTGATCCAGTAACGAACAAAGCGGCTGGGTTCGTAAGGCCAATATGTAGCACCGGATACAGTATTGAACGGTTCAGGCAGCTGCAGATGCTCGGCAAATCGGCTTTCCTGTAGCCATTTCAGTGCCTGTCGTCGATTAAGCTGCTCAAACTCAACACGGCTGTCCTTACTGGCGAGACATGAAGAACAAGCTGTCTCACAGTGTGCAGAACACTCCAGTTTTTTGAGGGCGGCTTTCAAAAGTCCTGTCATTTCCTGCAAGGCAGTCAGTACAAAGCCTGCTCCTCCGGCTACGTTATCGTATACCTGCACGATATAGCGCTTCTCGCCTGTTTCAAGGTCACGATCCGGCCGTACACCAAAGCCCATCTCGCTGCTGGCAATACCCAGCTGATCAGAGACCGCATCACGCAGTGCAACCGCAAGGGTGGTCGCAATTACTCGACCTGTTTCGTTTTCTGGAATCCATGCACCCGTCAGCGGGTTACGGAAAGTCCATTCGACGACATGTGTCCTTGCCTGATATCCGAGGTGGATATTTGGCATCACCCTCTCGCCCGAGCATTCAGGCTTGCTCTTACTGCCCGTTGCACCACCGATGGGACGATGGCTTTCGCTGGGTCTCATACCCTTCGGCAAATCTCCATTGGCCTCCATTGAATCTGCTCGGCCACAGCTCATGCATACCGCAAATCCTTGTCCGTTTTCACCACCGGAACGAACAACAATCTGCCCACTTTCACCAAAGCGAACAAAGCCACATGCAGGATCCGGCAGTGCTACTGTCGCCCCTTTGACATGAACAAGGGGCCTCTCGACAGGCATGAATTTCTGCGAAGAGACGTCATTGGTTGTCGGCTCGTAGAAATCCGTAACAAATCCCAGAGGGCGAAGCACCTTCTTAACCTGGAAATCAGGAATCTTCGCATCACACTGCGGACAATGGAGATCATCACCATGCGAGTAGGCATACTCCTGATAGCCTGGTGTACCACAGCTCACACACTGCCAGGAAAGGTCGAACTTCTGGCTACCGCCGCTTGCTCCTTCCTGATAAGACTGCATTTTGATACCCGCCGAACGGTACACACGCCCATCAATGACAATCTGTGCGCCGGGCGCATACTCCCTTACCGCAATATCCAGCCCCCTTGAAGGCTGCTCCTTGTAGGTAAATATGTTGTCCTCTCGTCCGGATTTCTGGGAGTCAGCTGTACTTTTCTTATTCTTGAAGTCCTCAATGTTGTAGGTATTGAGCGCAACAACGTTGGTCGGGAAACCATATCCGGGCAGAAACGCCCTGGCAGCCAGCTCTTTCAGCAAGTACTCCCCTTCATGACGGACCTTCTCCAGCTCCAGTGCTTTCTTATAGCTCGGGTCTGTTGCCGCATTCAGGCGCAGGTTGATCTGCCGGTATTCCTCTTGCCAACCCTGTGCCAGCTTACCAATAGCCTCAGCGCAATTAGTTGCCAAGGTGTCGGTCCCGGCAAGCTCCAAAGCGGTTCGTTTGACGATTCGCTTTGCCCCCTGCTCAAAAGCCTTGGCCTCGCTGCCCAACCAATCGATGAAGCGCTCAACAACGCCTTCATGGGCATGGAAAAACCACTGTACTGTTAGTCGGGTACGATCACCTTCTGACGAAGTCTGTGCTTTCAAAAATTGCGACAGCAGGTAGGAGTTAACATGCCTTTGTACCAAGGGTTCGGCATTCAGAGTAATCACCGGGGCTGGAATCGCAGTACTGAACGCCCATTTTGGGTTGTTGAACACTCGTGTGTTATGCGGATCGGATTTGCACAGGGTGTAAGCAACAGCTCGGGCCTCACTGCGGCGACCCGCGCGGCCTGCGCGCTGCAGATAGTTGGCAGGATGCGGCGGAACGTTGTTCATTACTACAGCGGAGATACCGCCAATATCCACCCCCATTTCCATGGTTGTGGAGCAGTTCAGGACGTTGATCTTCCCTTTCTTAAAGAGCTCTTCATATCCTTCCAGGCGTTTTGAGGACTGCTGAGCCGAGTGTTCTGCCGTTCGATAGTAGAAGCCACCCTCGACCGTACGGTCAGAGATATCACTCCACAGACTAACTTGGCGAAGCTGCTGGACAACATCGTTTTGCGCCACCTTACCCCTGATGGCTAACAGGGCACCTTCTTCCTCACCTTCAGGTGCCAACGCAGTAAAGACCGGCAAATCAACCTGTTGACATTGGAGTTGAGCACGCTCGGCTTTTTTTCTAGGGATGTAAGGTGTCAGGCCCCTAAAAGTTGTATCCAGCAAACGATAACTGATCGGGCACACCCAAGCTTTCTGGGGCAAGGCAAAGGTAATAGCTTGGCGCGATAGCGTATAACCCCCACCACTTTGGCTCTGCAGTATCTGCCTCTGCGAGTGCGTCAATTCATCCCAGGCCGCCTTTAGCCATACATTAATTTTATCGCGATCCGCTGCCGAGGCAGGATCCAATCCAGCTCCATGTATCAGTAGCTTTACCAGCCGGGGTTGCTGTGGTCTGTTTGGTTTAAAGAGTGGCCAGGATTTAACACGTGAGGTTTCGGGGTAATCCGGCTTGGGCGCCACCAACTCCTTGGGCGCAAACTTGGCTCCCAGCCAATATCGTTCATTTTCATTCATGACAATGAACGTGTTTTCACGCACATGGAAGTCCAAGGCTACCTTCAGGAAGTCTTTCCAATCCTGCAGGCTCAAAGCCTCCCTTTCCTGATCGTTACCCACTTTAGGGACCAGCGTTTCAGCCCAAAAACGAGGAACTGACTGAACATTCTCCAGCCCCTGATAACCCACCTGAACCAGTGCCAACGTCTCGGAACTGTTCTGGTTTTTCGGACGGCGAGCAAACTCGCGCAGCAGCAAAAGACTTGCCAAGGTCATGCTGTTGTCATGACCACCAAAGAACTCCGGATTCGCATAGCGGTTGTAATCAAGAATGGAGTGTTTGATATCGTTGGCGGCAGCAAGATCTGAAACAAGACCCTGCCAGCTCACTCTAACCTGCTTGGGTTGAGCCGCATCTAACTTCTGCTGAATCTCATCACGAATCTTTCGCGCTTCATCATGCACTCCTGCAAGCTCAAATTTTCTAGCAAATTCGAGATCTTTTTCATCCTCCGCACTCAATACCCCAACATCAACATTTTCGAGCGCCTGTCTGTTACGCAGAATCGAAAATACAAGCCCCCTAAGCCGAGATCGCTCCGCTTCCTGCTGCATGCGCACGGCCATGCGTGCCGTACCCTGACGGCTGTCCGTGAAAGTGATCAGCTTGCGACCACGACCCGGAAGGCTCTCCGGATTGATATCTTTGCCTTCGGGGTCAGGACAGAACTCCAGTACCGCCGGAACAGCATTGCTGACATAGAACGGGGCTCCCAAGTAACATTTGCGCAGGAATCCTGCAGGTGCACGACCGGATTCACCACACTGAGCGCATTCTGAACCTTTGTCCGTCGCCAGATGAACGTTGATCACTGAAGGTGAAGTCAGTGCACCCAGTTCCGCTGTTTCCTTGTTGAAAGGAACGTCCTGATAACTTTCCCCCTCGGTCGAAGCCAAAACCACAGACTGCTTGCCTGAATATTGACTGTCTTCGGCTTCTGGTACGGACTCGTCATTGACGTCATCCAAAAGCGAGAATTCATCACCGGAATAGGGACTGGCCTGCAGCAGTTTGCCATTCGCATCTTCAGCCACCAGATGCGGGGTTTTACAGTCGCCACAGAATGCCAACTCATAGACTGGAGCTCTGCATTCACAGCGGGCGCGCTGAGTGACATAGACATTACCGAATGGCCATTTTTTGAGATGCGCTGATTTGGCACTGCAATCAGGATCGACACAACTCCAGAGGCCATGCAGCATACGCTGGTGGAGGTGACCACGCAGCTTCAGGAAAGGCGGCTCGTCCTTTGATGGCTGGGTGTCACTCATCAAGTCGATCCACTGCAGCAACTCCTGCTGCTGAGCTTCCTTTTGCGTGCTTACCAGCATCGGAGCAACTGCATCTATAAGCTCATTGAGATCCAGAGGCTTTTCACTGCCCACCAGCGTCTGCCGCACGCGATAAGCCAGCGAGTGATTGCACAGGGCGGTATAGCGGTCTATCGAAACGGTGTTACCTGGGTCAATGGCACGAAGTTCATCAAGTGTGCGCATGGGGTCCGGATCGTGCTCAACTGAGGGCACCTGCCGCGAACCACTGATCACCACGACCTGATCGTCAGGCACACCTGCCAAAGATGCTAGATAGGACTGCAGCTTTTGTGTCGCCCCTTCCCCGGCAATAGTTGCCGATGTAGCCACAAAGCGAATTTCATGGGCCTGCTTACCAAAGGCCTCCACCACACGACGCAGCAACAACGAAAGCTCAGCTGCCTGCGAACCAACATAAGTATGCGCCTCGTCCAACACTATCCAGCGTAAAGACTGCTGCTCTCGTGAAATGCGCAGAATCGGATCGTCTACCTGACGGACCAGCATGTATTCCAGCATGGTCGCATTGGTCATCAGGATCGGGGCCGGCTCCTTGCGCAGCCGCTCACGTGAGAGTATCTCGTTGGGCCGCTCTCGTTGTGTCTTGCGAACGGTGCTTTCATTTTCTTCAGTATTGCCGTTATACAGGCAGAAGCGGATGTTGTCGTTGAAGGGCGAGGTCCATGCATCCAGACGCTCGCGCTGAGAGTTGATCAATGCGTTCAGCGGATACAAAAAGAGCGCTCGTACACCCACCAGTGCGCTTTTGCTTTGTTCATGCTCATTGACCAGATCCTGCAGGATCGGAATCATGAAGCACTCGGTCTTACCCGAGCCTGTACCGGTGGTAATGACCGCAGACTTGGGCTTACCGGCCAGCAAGGTGTTCCAGCTTTCCAGCTGGTGCTTATAGGGCCTAATATCGGCGTCAAAACCGTAGTTATCAGCGGTAGTGAGTGCGTTGACGACGGATTCCGACAGCAGATTGCCCTTCAAGTCCGCAAAGGTCGGTTCACCTGACTGCCAACCAAAGGTATGTTCAAAAACAGGCGGCGCCAAAAAGCAGCCTTCTTCCCCCATGCGGTCGTGCATCTGCTCGGCAAGATGTGCTCTAAGCCCGGCATCGTTGATGCCCAGGATGGACAGCGTCGCTTCACGCGTACGACTCAGTGACTGATTGATCAAATCCTTAAAATAACCGCTCATGAGTGACTCCCTTTAGCGTGAAGCAAACCGGACAAAGTGGCTGAGTAAACCGGCTCATACCAGCCATCCCGGTCAAAATCAGACAAAACACGAAAACCAAAGCGCAAAGCAGCATCTTCTGCTTCCAGCCCAGACAAGCTCGCTACACCCGCCGTCAGGCAGGCTGCAAACACAGGCATATAAACAACTGATCTCATGTAACCAGGCATTTCGAGCCCCTGCATCCAGGCATAATCCTCATGCTGACGAACCCAGTTGCTCAAGGCTTCATTAAGGATCACAGGCCATTGCGCATCCTCCTGACGGACGCGCAGCTCACCCAACCAAATCGGCAGCACCAATTGAAGAGGCACGCCATTGGAGACCTCTATGTCTCCCTCACACAGTTCATCAGACAGGTCTTTAAACAACGGCACCTGAACAGACAGCAACCCCATGCGCGTCTTCGCGCTGCTCTTGACCATCTCCTCGGGAATACCAAACTGCTGCGACACGCCCTGAACATATACCCGAAGCGCTGATTTCCATTGCTCAACCGTTATCGCTTCCCAGATGACCGCCAGTTCCTGCTGCAGTCGCTCAGCAAAACGTGCGTCCATTTCGAGTCTGAATACTGCCAGGGCCAATGCCTGTGGGTGACGACTCAGATGCTTCCAGCTTTCAAAGGCCGAGAGAGGAACATGCTTATAGCGCTGCTTCAACTCAGCCAGGTAGAGCCAGCTGCTGTGCAGGAAATGCACCGCCATGTCATCCAGTACATCATTGAATACTTCCGGGCGAAGCCTGGGGTGGTAGTAACGCGCGGCAGAGTTAAGCGTTTTAATAACCTGCCCCTCATCCGGAGTGCAAACAACGGCATCTGGCACATGAATGGCCGGACGGAAGAAAGTTGCCGAACCTTCGGCAGGATACAGCAGCCAAGGGCCATCCTTTAGCAGTCGTGTCGGCAACTCGAAGACGCCTGAAGTCAGCTCTTGTACTGACCGCGGATGCAGCTCAGCAGGCGCCGCTTCCGGCATCTGAACTTGCATGGCCATGACTGATGTCCCTTCCGCCCGGTGCGTCAACGGCTGCAGGTTATGATCAATCAGTTCAAAAAAATGGCCAAGTTCATCGGTAAACTTTATAGCCGCACCATAGCGGCAAATATCAAACTGCTTGAGCGGGCGCGAGGTTTCTATCCTGCAACGAACAATCGCATCCTGCTCAGCACTACAGCTGAACAGGGACAATATGTCGTCATACAGCGAGAACAGACTCACCTGTGTCGAGGTGTTCTTGACGTCATAGGCATAACGCCTTTCCAAACCCGCCGTTCGCCCCATAAGCTCAAGCGAGAGGTGAAAAGTTTGTGTTTTACCTGGCGGAGGCGTCATGACCAGCGACATGCCCAAAATGCGGTCTACGGTGAGGTCACGTCCACGGAACAGGCTACCGTCATCTTCAACCAGCTGAACACCCTCTTCGGGGTAAGGCAACCGAATTACAATACCATCACTGTGGCTGCGTTGATCTGAGATCTCCAGCAACACCCGGTCGGGTTGCTGATCAACGGGTGTCAGCTCAACGGTAGTAGTGCTCCCTTCCCTGCGAACTTCAGTGTGCAGGCTATCGTTCAGCACACGAACCTTTAGCCTCTGCACCGTCCTGATTGAAATACGCGCCGGCACCTGCGAAGAAGCCGGCAGCGACGCAATCGAAAAATCACGGGGCAATACACCCAGCTTTCGACGCGCCAACACCTGTTGATCCGGGCCAAGCACCTCAACCTTGAAGCTTCCAACCAGAGGCAGTGAATCGATGCTCTGGAACACCTGATCATTCACTCGGTACGATTCAGGTCTTCGCCCCTCTGCTGATGCGCTGGCGAGCATACAGCGAGGCCACCCCAGCCAGGTCGCAATTGGAAGTGTTTCGTAGGGTGATAGCGCCCCTTGGAATTCAACACGCTCAGCAGCAGACGAACTTCCGGGCTCAATCAGATAACGGGCGCCTGCATCCGATATGATTGTGGCCTGGCTAACGCGGTACCAGAAACCCACCTCGGCATCAGCAGCAACAGGCTTCATGCCCTCAATTTTCATGCTGACAGGTACGCGCAACAGAACTTCAGGTGCTTTCGCTTTCACCGATGCAATGCCGACCAGATGAACCTCGTCACCCTCCTCGACAAAGACAGCCGGCAACTGATTCCAATCCACCTCACTGGACTGAATGGTATGTGTGTCCAGCCGCTCACCGGCACAGGAACACACTAGAAACAAAGGTTTGTCCGGTGACTTGCGGCTGCATTTAACAACCTCGGCAGGCAATTTGACCGCCAGCACATCACCCTCAAGCCGCCCATAGGCCGCCCCCAGCTTCAGTACCATTTGGTCGCCTTCGTACAGCGCCAGCTCAACGCGAGTCGTGCTGAGCTTGCGTCCATCCAGTTTCACCTGCAGCGACGGTGCCAGCCTGATTTCCGCCAACAGACGCGCCAGCTCAATGGGACCATCAAGTCGATGCTCGCAGGTGAAGTAACGTGCCATCTCTTCGGCACGCTTGCGCTCTTCTAGACGTACACCTGCATCCCTCAACCATTCGTTAACCAGGCTGTGGCCATTTTCTTCTTCCAGCGGCAGCGGAAATTCATCACGCCACTGGGGATAATGGCTATTCAGATAAGCAGCGGGGTCATCCTGTTCATCAAGCGCGTGTTGCTCTGCCAGCAGCATGAGTGTCTCGACCACACGGGCCAACAACTGGTACTTCTCTTCATTCTGAAAAGACTGAGGGAAATACTGTCCGTATTCGCAAATAACCTGGGCAATATCTCGCCCATCGCGCTTGCACGCATGGTAATGCTTGAGCCCTGACTTGATTGCCTTCCCGAATCCATGCCCTTCACTCTGCAGCAGCTTCCAGGGCAGTCCGCCTTCAGCAAAAAGGGAGCCCAGATAGTCAGCACCATGGGCACGATACCGAATGGGGCGGCCCCAAAAATCCAATCCTCGCTTGACCAGATCCTTGTGCTCAATCGGCTGCAAGCTGAGCTCAAGTTCAGAATCAAACGCTTGCCACGACCAGTTGGCGTCATATTGGCGACGATAGCGTTCTGCAACAAACAGACAGTACCCTGCAGCCCAGTAAGTGCCGGATATGATGCTTTCTCGCTCCTCCGGGCACACTGACAACAAGGCGCTGAGCATTTGGAGCTCATTGTCAGTCGTAGCGTAGCTGTAAAGAGGTAAACCACTGGGCGCGGTGTGCCCTCTTTGTTTCAAGAAGGAGTCAACCCAGCCTCGTAACCGACTTTTCGCATACTGCATGTCATTCATTGCTCAGACTCCCTTTTACCGAATCCAAAAATCTACAGACCGGTCTGATCATCCATACCGAAATGCTCAGGCTGTCTAAGCCATAAGCATGCCAAAACAAAAAATTAATTATTTTCAATTACTTAATGCGAATAGGTCTTAAAAATCAACCGATGGTATGTAAGATTTCTTACCCAAAAGAAACCATCCTTACGGCTTAGCTATTGCCTAAAGCCCAACAAATAACGACTACCCAGCAATACCCCAAAGCTCTTTCAGCCGCGTAACCGTATGCTCCCATTTCGGTGTGCGGGGCCGGGCTACAGAGTTCTGATTCCCAAACAAACCAACTTCGTTAACGGCCTCATGCACCGAGACTTTGTGCAGCCAATGAACCGGAACGAAGTACTCGGCGTCATCTTCGCCGCACTGGGCAGCCATGAAATATTGCCCCTGGATACTTTTTCCATCCGTGAGGAACTCATCAGCCACCACCGGATGATCCGTGACTTTCGCCACACCAACATATCCCGTACCGGGGATATTGACCCAGACGCGATCTCCGGGTTTAAGCATGAACAGGGTTTTACTGTACCAACGGCCACCCCCTGCCGATATGAACCCATAATCAGAAGAAGCGTGCCAGCTACAGCATCTGACCGACCTCCAACTGTATGACTTGGCGCCATCGCCCGGCTTTTTTGTCATCAGCAGAGTCAAAACCGATTTCATATATCCAGCTGTTACCTGTTGATCGTATCTGCCAGTCAGAAGCACAACGGTCACATAAAGACTTAAACCCTCGCTCTTCACGTAAATAAAATTTAGATTCCTCAGCCTGTCTACCGCAGCATGGGCAATAAGTAACGAATCTGGCTGCCATGTAACTTCTTTCTATAGAAGCCTTAACGCTTGGCGATAAATGGAAGCCCTCAAGCCATAGCTTAAAATCGCCATCATTCGGGGAGCCCATAGCTTTAAATTTCCCAGGCGGTTGAGATTCAGGCCATTTTTCTTTGACCACTGAGGGTAGCTGAGATATATCCATCCCATAATCAGTCACGATTAATCTTATCCACCACCGTTGAACAGTCTTGATTACAGATTCTTCAGTAAATAAGTTATCAGGAGAGCAAATGAGTACTGTTTCTGACTCTGTTTCACTATCAGGGCTACACAATATACGGTCAGGGATCGACTCCTCAAGGATAAAAGCTTGAGCCATTGGAACGAATTCAAGCTGTCCGATAAGATTAGTGTTATCGCATAATAGGTGCCAATGACCAGCTTTGTAGGCTAATCTTCCTCTGACTCCTGAGGGATGATCGAGCGACCAGACCGCCTCAGATAACGGCGTGATTCTCCAACCCATTTTTTGATGGGCACGAAGAGTTAACAGTCCAACGTAGTGCCGGTAACACTCCACCTGATTTTGCCTTTGTTTAAAAATCAGGACAGGATCTTTCGAACTCGATGCAACTTCCTTTACCCACAACCCCCACAGTCTCCGCACCTTCATATAGCGCAGATCGTTCATCAGAATATTCGTGCCTTTCAAGGCCAATGGGACTTCTGCATCTCGCGGTACGGCGCGATAAACCGCGTTCTGTTTTAGTTGCTGAATTTTCCTAAGCTGCTCATCAAAATGTGCCAGCTTTGTCTCAGAAAGAGATTTCAGGCTTTCAGCTTCGCCTTGAGCAAAAGACTCTCCCCAAGTTTCGCACAATGCATAGCGTAAGCTTCGGTGAAGGGAGTCACTTCCCTCTAATTCCAGCCCTCTTTGGAGAGCATCATTAAGCACTCTCAGCCTCGCCAAAGTGCCTATGATATACCGCTCGAGATGATCTAGAAGTCGCGCAAATACACGGTTCTCATATATATGAACCTCGTCCTCGCTGATTTTAGCCTGCAGCTTCTTGGGCACGATGCCCGTGAATGTTCTCTGCTGCCAGCATTCCGAATGCGCCGCTAAATGACGCTGGTAATTGTTTGCCGTACGCTTAACCCTAGAGACAGGTAAAAGCTCCTCGTCATATCTCATCGATATGCGAGGTGACTTCGCGATTCTATGAAGATGACCTAACTGAAGTGCCTCCATAAGCTCGACCTCTAGCTGCGAATGATCGAACCTGTGGGCGATTTCCGGCGGAATCACAGGAGAGGGTAAGCTATCGGTATCTGACAATTCAGCAAGTGCTTTGATCTCTTCAAGTGCCTGGAAGGCAATCTCTCTTTGCGCCAATTCCTTTGTGTCGAGCTTACTTGCTTCGAGCTCGAAGGAAACACCGTCAATATCTATACATCCACGGCCATCATCTACCAATACGGTGCCGGCAGGCCAGCTACCATGAATGCCCAGGGAACATTCTTTAAGTAGAGAGTACCGACCTGAAGGAATTGGCTGTGAAGGCGTGATCAGTACCATATCTCCTGTGGCCACATCCCTAACTTTGAGCATCACGCCATCTCCTTGCGCTCAATCTCTTGCTCAAGCTTTTCTTCGCAAAGGAAAGCAAAGCCTTCTTTAGAAACACTCTCCCAAACACTTTGAAGGCAGCCTTGTAGTTTGGTTAAATGCTCCGCCTTCGTATCGTAACGACCAGTTACCTTGCCATCCCTGAACAGACGAACTGACAGTAAGTGATCCAACGCCTGACTTGATGTGCCACCAGCTGCCATTACAACTGGTATGAATTGCCTAGCCTGTCGCTCGAGCCGGTTCCCCCAGCCGATGCCAAAACGCTTTTCGAGTACGCTAGTTATTTCATGCTCTTGCAGCGTTTTAAAAATCCGATCCACTTCGGGCCGATATCGCTTCATGGCCTCTTGGATCGTTGCACGCATCGATGAAACGCTATACATAACTGGGCATTTTAACGTGTTAGAAATATTTTCGTGATCATTACGGCCCAACTCGAGCACAAAGCTTCGGTCCTGCGTTTTATCGGCAAATTCAAACGTGGTCTCATCATGGTTTGCTGTGCCGATAAACCAAAGGTTGTCAGCAACAGGAACCTTTCGGCCATCCCTCAGGAATCGTGGATATTTGGCGGGCGCATCTTCCATTAGTACTACCTGCCGGTCTTCTCCAGTTAACTCGAGGGCGGAAAGGAACTCAGCAAAGTACTGCTCAGGGCGGGACAGGTTCATTTCGTCCAGAAGGACAACATTGAAGCGATCGCTATACGCTGGTGTTTGAGCACGATAAAGAGCCTGAAGACATTCTTTTTCATAAAAGCGCTTCTCGAAGGCATTGTAATGTCCTACTAGGTCATCTCGATCGCGCCACCCTGCTTGCACGGGTACGACTGTACACTGCCCACCAACCGCTCGCGCGAAGGCCTTAGCCAAACTGGTTTTACCGGTTCCAGATATCCCCTGCAGGATATGTAATTGACTCATTGCCAAGCCGCCAATGAAAAGGCGAAGAGTGTCTTTACCGAAATAGAGGGGGTTTTCTGAATCAACCTGAGAGATTCTCGTTTGAAGATCTTCAACGAACTCTTCCAGAGAGGGAACAGGCTGGGTAACCGATTGTTCGCTCAACTCCCTATCCATGCGCGTTAGAGCGGGAAAAACAGCCTGGCCCTGCTGCAAGTCTTTAAGGTCATCGATTTCTCGTTTTAACTGTTCAGTAGCTAAGCGAATGGCGTCATTATGCTGCTCAAGCACTCTGTTTTTATTCACCAGTTGCTCTCGCTCCATAACCCCCATGGCTCTTTGATGACGCTCTATATTTGCCTCTTGTAGTTCCTGAGTTCTCTCTCGCAGTTGATCCTCCAGCACTCTGTTAAGGTCTTTTAAATAATCGACCTCATCTTCAAGCTCCTCAACAGGACGCCCTGCTAGTTTCTGTCTGTACTCTCGCACATCCGATTCGAGCTGCTCCATGCTGATCAAAAGCTCTTCCGCAGAGTGCATTTCTTTTTGCTTGATAACGCGTTCCAACTCCGCGTAGCCGGACAAGCGCTGTTGTAATTGCATCAAACGGTCTGCTTCTTTCTTCCGGTACGCATTGATTCGCTCAAGCTCAGACTCAAGCTCAGCAATCCGGATGCCAAACTCTTGTTCAAGCTGTTCTTTTTTGACCGATTCCCAGGTTTCACGAGTCGACTCTTTTGCCTCTAATTGAGACTGCTGTTCCTTAAAGCCTACTAACTGACGCTCAAGCTCCAGTTTGGCCTGTTCGAGCTTTTTCCACTCGTCCTGGATCTCTTGAGCAAGCCTTTTCTTTTCCGTATCTAACGATCGCTGAGCTTGGAGATATTCGTTCTGACTTTGCTCTAAGGACAGCGCATGCTCGGCCCGGATCTTGGTCAGCTCAGCGGTTAATTCCGCCAAAGATTCTCTATGCTGCTTTACAAAACCAGCTTGCGCCTCCGCTTCCCGGACAGAAAGCTCCTCTTCCTTTGTGAGTAGGGCCTTTTCCTTGGCTAGAAGCTCGGTGCGCGCTGTTTCAATGCCTCGAACTTCTTGCTCGCGCTCTGACGCTTTTGTCTCTAGTTCTGATCGCTCATTCTCTAAAGAGCTTCTTAACTCATCGAGTTCAGCCCGGTCTGCTTCTAGGACCTGCACATCACCTTCATATTTTGCTTTGAGTGCAATCAACTCGTCGCACAAAGCCTCAAGTTTTCCGAATTCATCGGAAGATACTTCAGCCATCAGAGAGCTTTCTGGCTTTGTTCCAGTGATACTCTCAACCTTTTCAGCAATGGCATTTTTAGGCATCTTCGCTGGTTGCCGCTGTGGAGGAATGTTATTCCGACTTTTCTTTCTGGCCATTGGGCAGTCCTTTGAAGAAAATCTTTAAAAAAGAAGCAGTGGTGGAAGCCGCTTCTAGTGACATGGATTTAGAGACGTTAAATTGCGTATCGCCGTGAGCGGAGTCATCTCTCCAGTGCGATAAACGATAAGCATCGAGGAACAGTTGCTCCGCTTCCACAAAGCCCCTTATCGGGTGGTTTGGATAATCAGGCATTGACAGCAAACATGCTGCTAAACAGCGTCTAAAAGAGCCCTTCTTGTAGACGGCAGCACTATAAACGGTCGAAGGTTTAACCTTTGTTACTTCCTGCCATTGCTCCTTTGAAAGCGAGGGCATCGCATCCGTGATTAATCTTTGCAAATCAACCGAACGGCAATTTCTGGGGATGATTTGTGGGTTGTTTAATGGGAAGCGTCCAAGACAATACCTCACACAATGCTCTATTAAGCTTGAGCTTTGCGTTATCAAATCGCGGTAATCGTGGAAACGATCTGTAAATTCAGATGTTTCAATTTCCAGCTTACGGTTCGTCCAGCCATGTAGAAGGCCAATCAAACCGTCTACTTGATCGGCTTGGTTATATTCCGTTAATACTTCTAGCCTTGCCTGCTCCTCACGTGCTGCTAGAGCATCTCGCAAGGAAGAGAACTCATCGTGCTCGTCTACACCGATCATCCGCATGATGTTTCGCGAGAGTTTAGGGACGCTTCTGCAGGCACCTTCGACTTTTTCTCGCATCCACTGCACATCCGCGTGCAACCCAAAGGGATCAGCGGCCGCCCAAACATGTTCTAGCCCGGAGCCTGTATACACCCAGACCCATAAAAACGCGGGAAATGACTCCTTATCTGACAGCCTTAGGGCATCCAACTGACGAAAAGAGTCGAAGTCATCCAAATCACCCATCATCCAAGCGTTTCGTTGAGCTTGGTGAGTTGCTTCCATCACATGGCGCAGATCAGCCTTGCTCGGTGTGACCGGCTCATGTTTTTCACGGATCAGTGTCGGCTTCCACTTCCAATTTGAAGCTTTGGAAAAAGCGAACTCTAACGAGGTATCCGAAGAAACTGATGGCTCAACGACCTTAAGATCATTTGAATATCTCGGTAGAAGACCACCGTCAAAAGCATCTTGAAATACATACCCGGTGCGAAGGCTATTGGAGCCTGGCAAGTCTTCTTGCAGAGCCTTATGACCGTCTTCTGTCAGCCAACCCGTTTTCGGATCCACCCAACCCTTTGGCTCTAGTTGCTGCTCAATAATGTATGTCACCATTTCTGGTTCAAGCCCATGCCATTGGGCTAATTCAGCAATGCGCGCAGTATCTAATCGCTTTCCTGTTCTCATGGAGAGCAGGGAAAGCAACGACCTTTCAAATACATTCGTACTTTTCCCTGAAACATCAGGCCCATAGACCTGCCATACATGAACAGGCCACAACACAGCCCTAACCGCCATGCGATCGTCGACAGGAGGCTGCATCAGGTAACAGATGAACTCCTCAGATAATCTTGCCATGTGCTCCCTCACATAATTCATAGAAGGCGGGGAACCCAGGCAATAAAGGCATATTGTCTTCTGGGTCTAAGCCATCAACTTTTCGAAGCCCTTTATCGCCAACGACGATAAGCAACTTTTTCTGTCGGCTCATCGCGACATTGATTCGATTCGGCAGCCTTAAAAAACCCAATTTACGATTCAGGCCTTCAGGGGTCATTTCCGTATCCGTGCTCCAGGTCCGCACAACCGAAAGGATGACAACGTCAAACTCTTTACCTTGGAATGCATCCACGGAACCTACACGAAGGCGTTCTTCACCCAAGGAGTTCAAGCGATATTCTGAACATATCTGCCAGCCATCCGCAGTGAGTTCGGCACAACCATAAGCCGCTAGTTCTTCGTAAATAGCGTCTCTTTGAGCGCTATAAAACGTAATCACACCAACGCTCATGTCAGGATGCTCGGAAAGAATTTTCCTGGCTTCTTCCGCACATCGCTTAGCCTCAGCGCGCCTAAGCTTGCTACCGTTTTTTGTTTTCTCTGCCCCTTGCTCGACCGGCACATCGACCCAGGCTGCGAGGCAGCCCCAATAGTCAGCGATATCATGTTCAAATAACTCTTCGCCCAAGCCTGGAGCAATCGGATCAAAGCCACGCCGCTCATAGAACTCCCGACTAACGAAACGTCCTAGCTCAGGATGCATTCGAAACTGGGTATCAAGCATCACGACGCGCTGCGGCCCGCCGTCCTTATGCATTCTCAAAAACTGGCGATGCAGATGTTCGAATAGACTGATGCGAAGTAACTCTGATTTGACCGCATCAAGCTCTTGCTGCTCTTGGAGTTCGGCTTCGACACGAGGTTCGAGCATATGAGGCAATTGGAGATGGTCACCTACCAGAACGATTCGGCGTTTCGCCATTGCCATTGGAATCATCAGATCAAGAGGGCTTGCTCGAGCGGCCTCATCGACAATAACGGTATCGAACGTAATACCCAGCCGCTCGCTAGTCTCCTTTATATTGAGCATTTGATCGCCGGCCGCTTGCTGACATGTAGCCCCGAGCACCGTGACGTAATCTCCGATACTGTTCTCAATGCTTGAGGCCTTATTTTCAAGCGCCTGAACATACTCATGCCGTACCATCAACGGACCCAACGTCCGAGATTTAGCAATTAGCTCGTATAGCTCACTTTCCAGCTTATCGAGGACATCGCAGTCAGCTGTGTCCATGTATGAGCGCACCCCATAGGGGCGATAGTCAGGCCGAACGGCATCAATCAGCTGTTCCTTAGCCGTCTGAATTTTCTCAATAGCCGATTCAACTGGTAGCGACGATCTATCTAACTGATCGAACACTTCCCTTAAGAACACAATGACTTCATGCTCTTTGAGGCAGGGCACGTCCTCTACGTAGGCCAGCAAATCTTTTAAACGAGCAATTCCATCATCATGAAATGCGAGCAGGCTCGTTCTTAATCCTCGAGTTCTTCTCATAAGCTGCATTCGAGTCGCTTTCGACAGGTGAAGTGAATTCCCCTGATGGAGTTTTTCGAACGTTTTTTGCCAGTCAAAACTCAACTCCTGCGATAGGTGGAGATCATGTTCGAGAGCCAGTTGAGACAATATTTCTTCGATATCCATGGCCAAGACGCGCCGTGAGCCTGGTTCTCTGGACATTCTCAGGCTGAGAGCAGCGTCTTTCATTTGTTCGTACAGCCGGAAAACCGGCCACGTCCGCATCTCCAATTCCAACTGCGGCTTAAGTTCCAATATTTTGCTGATACGCCATTTGGTAATAGGGCTTTCGGCAGCGTCTCCGCCAAACCGACGCCCGCCAACCTTTACTGCCGGCAGGCCGAAAACGCCTGAACGTTCAACAACATTATCTACCGCGTCGTGCTGGAAGCTGGTGAGTAGAACTTGATGCTTCAATGATGAACCGCCTGAAAACTCATCAACTATTCGTTGCTGAAGAGCGGCGATAACCTGTGTTTTGCCTGTCCCTGGCGGGCCGATGATCAACGCAACATCAGGTGTGTTTAAAGCTATATCCAGCGCATCCTTTTGCCGGGGCGTGGGTTCCCCTTTGAAGCGCTTCTTAGCCTTTGGAGATAAGGGCCGTAATCTGCGGCCTCTCTCTACCGGAGTATCTGCCCCCTCAAGTAGCATTCTTAACTGCGGCATTGGATTGTTATGAGTCTGGATTGAGGTGTAGGCTTGCTCCCTCCGCTCATGTGCCGTCTTGTCGCCCTGAATTGACAAGAAAATCTCACCTTTCTTGGGAGGGCGTGACTGTCTTATTTCTACCTCTACATAGGGCGGCTTCACAACCAGATCCCTTCCAAGCAAGGGCCTGCTTCCAGACGCCTCTTTTTTATCAGGCTCTGTATCACCAAGCAGCCAGCCAGGTGGCTTTGTTGCGATTTCAACTACAAGATCTCCGACGCCAAGTTCATCATTATCTTGCAGTTCTTTAATCCGCTTGCCGAACTCAGTCGCTTGTTCATCACCCAAATTCAAGCGAAACCGGGGTAGTTCCTTGCCCATATGGGACATGTCACTGTAGGAAAAATAACCCAGTTTCTTCGCCGCACGCGTCGCTATATTCCATTGCAGTTTGCTGTAGGTTTCCCATAGGTTCAGATAGCTACCGCTGTCATTGATCAGCTGGTCGAGCACATCGACAGCGGTTGCTCCAATCTTGGCTGCAACTGAGTCATCTACAAATTCAGTAGTACCCGCAATCGCAATAACATCACGACTATCACGACGCAGCCTGGTGAGCTTCTTTGCTCGCCAAACCCCGCCATCATTGATGATCGATAAAGCATGTCCTTTACCGACTAACTGGAAATCATTACGATCCTGGCTTTTGAAATACCGCGCTATCAGCAAAGGCTCGTTGAGCTCCAGCACAAACTCATCCCGCAGCCATTCATTCGCCGCTACGACCGTGTTTTCTGAGATCAGCGCATCAGCAAAAATTTGCCCTGAGAGATAGGTGTCTACTGCAATTTTCAGGTCCAACGACAACCGAGTCTGAAATCCTGCATGCTCAAGGTGGAGATGATCAGCTCCTTTCTGAGCCAAGCGCCATAAACTGAGTCGAGTTAAGACTAAGTCTGCTGTTTTGGAGTCTGTAGCTCTTACCGATGCAACGAGCTCGTCTTGAGCTATTACCAACTCGTTTCTATCGCTTACTAAGCGGACTTCTTGCCCCACCTTCCAATCTAGTGAGCCCGCACTGTAATCAACGAAATGGACACAGTGAAGGTTGGGGTTAAAGAAGCGAAAGTCTTTTAACTTCATACCTCCGCCCCCTACCAACGAAATGCCCAGACCGGATGAGTCGCATACTCATCCGATTGCTGGGCAGGAGTTAGATGTAAGAAGTAGTTACGCCCCTGCTTCTTGTCATAGTCCAACAGGATACCTCGGGTGATTTCCTGCTCTTTACCATCAAGCACAAGCCTGATTCTGTTGCCTGGCACCACTTTCACAGCGAGCCCTTTGTCATCGAGCCGAACCTGACACACTTCACTGGATTCATGAAATAGAGCCGTACCCGCAGGAACACGTTTTAAGCTGGCTGTTTCCCCGCGATTCAGAACCCGTCCATAGCCTGTCTGCATTAGCTTCCGTTCCAGCTCCGGATCCGAGCTGTAAACCAACGCAATGAGCAGAACTGAATTAGCAGCATCGGCCTCCGTATCACAGAAGGGGCATGAACTGTTTCGGAGAAAGGAACTGCGGCAATCAGAATTGTGGCAATCAAGCAGCATCGTAGTGGCATCATCCAGAACGCTGCGCCATTCAGTCAGGGTTGGGCGATCCCATGCACGAAGCCGACCCTGTTCGAAACAACGATGAAATAGCCCCTGCATCCTTTTTGAGGCAACCATTTCCATCGGTATGCCCCCCGTTGCTTCATTGCAATCATCATCAGGGTCGCACACCCATGGCAGTTCCCCACGATAGGCCTGCTCTTCCAGTTCAGGTTCGCCGTCCTCCACTAACACTCCTACCAGGGGATGTTGAAGAGTCAGTAGTTGGTAAGCGATAACAGCGAAAGACCAAGCATCCGTCAGGCTGTTGACGCCAGATTCACCTCGTACAACTTCCGGGGCTCCGTAACCAGGTGTATGCAGGTGTTCCCACCCTGAACGCTCATTCGTACAGATGTTGTCACAATCAATCAGCCAAACCCGCGCATCCTTGACACGCTCAGACACGAAAATATTATTTGGCGACAAATCCCCGTACGCCAATCCCTTTGCATGAAGCCGAGCTAACGTATTCGCAAGTTCAGCCAGAAGTAGCAGGCGCCGCTTAAGGCCTCCTGTCTTCAGAAATCCTGTCAGCCCTTCACCCCCTACCAGTGAAGTGAAACTACCTTCCATCTCAGCAGACAGAGGATGCAGCCCATCCATCAGTTCCATGACATAACCAGGTACAGGCTTCTGTATGAGCGCCTTGGGCGCAGCGATAGACAAGCCCTCCAGGTCTTGTCGTAGTACCCACTGAACATGATCAAACCAGCGCTTTTCCTTATCCGGATCTTTACGGTAAAAAGTCTTCACCAGCGTGTTCTGGTGGTTCGTTTTCCAGACTTTTCCCTGCCCCCCTTCGCCTAGCAACTCGGGACACTCGTACTCAGCGCCGTACTGATCGTGCACCAATCGCTTTTTCACAGAAGAGTTTGCCTGCTCTGAGGTTTGTTTGGCCTGTTCACTCATTGAATCCATTCCTACTTCTGGCATAGCACCACCAATGTTTTGTCATCACTATGCCCAGGTGTGGGCCAGTCATTTAACTGCTTGCTTAACCAGTTTTTTGCCTGCCGTTGAGTCTTCTTTACAAGCGCATTACAGAGCTGGTGACTGAATGCTTGCGGGTCGGTTAGATCTTCACTGATTCCATCGCTCATCAATATCAAGCTGTTTTCATGCTCTTGTAGCGCGCTGGAACCGAACTCCCAATCTGATAAATTTTTGGATAGACCCAGACCGGTTGTTTCATTGCTAAAGCCAAAATCTCGGCCTGTCGAAATCGTCGCTACTGGTGAAGCCAGCATGCCATCCCCCAAATGCGCATAACGAAAACGCCCATCAGCCATACCCCAGACTAAAATGCAGGTTGTCACTGCATCGCGAGGCTCAACACCCAAGCCTTTCAGGCGTTCTAACCAACTCCGATATAGGGTCTGCACCACCAGCTTGTTGTCCGCGTTAAAATCCAATGTTTTAACACTGGAAAGAGCCGCCTTTGCCGCTTCGCGAGAACCGATCTCTGAGCGCGGACGAGACCCCATGCCATCACAGACGACAGCAACCCATCCTTGTCCCCAGCCACGAACCAACAGGTAATCCTGATTCGGTAACCCGTTACGAATGTGTCCGGGGCCAGTGACTGAACAGTGGTAAAAAAGGCGCTTCAAGGTTTAAAAATCCAGATCTAACAGATCGTCATCTGCTCCGGGTTGGTATTCGATTTTTACCGGCTCGCTCGGTTTGGTGCTTCTTGAGCGAGTACACACACTCATGGTCACTGCCCTGAAAAAGTTACGAATATCGTGCGCGTCGTTGGCATGAAAAAGAGGAGCCTCAAGATCATTGCCAAAATCTCGCAGCAGGGACTCATCCGCATCAGAACCAATAGAAAGCGCCAAGCGCGTTGCCTTCTGAGCCCGCTCGCTTGATGTCAGTCGCTCAAACGGCCCCTTGATGTCATCTGTAGGGTGACCATCGGAAATCAAGATCACTACGGGGCGGTACGCTCGCGACGGAATAATCTCTTTGTCTTCCAGCAGGGCTGTGGCCATATCAAAGGCCTCTCCCATGGGTGTTCTTCCTGTCGCATCCAGCGGCTTGAACCCTTCTATTTGATGAGCAGGAGAAAGCGGCAGGTGCTGTGTTACGCCGCCACCGAAGGTGATCAGACCAACCTGAATCTCGGCATGCATTCGACTCTCCTGACCAAAGCTTCCGATCATGTCTTTGAGTGCCTGGTTCAAAGCCTCGATTTTTCCATCAACACTCATGCTTCCGCTGGTATCAGCCAAAACGATAACTGGCAACGGCCGTGCTGACTTAGCTACGAAATCTCCGATTCCCATAGTTCTTTTTCCCTTTTGTTACCCACTCTTACGCAGGCGAATATCGAACAAACACAATGATTAAACGTTACGCTACCCCTCAGCTCGAACTCCAATGACAGAGGGATATACCAACTATATTGCAGCACTCATGCCAGAAATATATTCCTTATTAAACAATCAACTACAAACTAATCGCATGCTTGCTTATAAAAAAATAACAATTTAGGTAAATTTTTTTACGATTCTCTAAGTGCAGGCACCAAACCCTCCAGCTTCCAGCCATTACCCAGAACCCGCACCCAGTCGCTGCTGTTGAGCTTTGAAGCCAGATCGGCCCAATAGACGGGTAGCGGTAAACGAATTGGATGCATTGACGACAAGCTCGGCAATTCAACCAGTGCCTGGAGATCAGAAATGACTTCGGAGCTAAGCGACACGGTTCTCGATGAGAGGTGTATAGGTCGGATATAGTCCTTGGAACTCGAGCCTACGGCAGATTGAAGCAGCACAGCCCCATCCGGGTACTCGAGGTAGGCACCTGTAGAAGCAACCGCTACCCGACCGTTGTCTTCCTCATAGATAACAGCGGTAGGGCGCTTATTGATTGCGATAACATCAAGTCCGGCCCGACTGGAGAACTGAGTATCAGACTTATGCATTCTGCCGTCACGCAGGACCAAACTGTTTTCTGACGTCAACTTGACCAAAAGCTTGGCTGCGATTGCTTCAGGAACCTGCTCTGCCAACCCGCAGTCTTGAAAGTAAATGCGTTGGCGCTGGTCTTTCTTGGAATAACGGCAACCTACCCACCGGGAAAGCCCAAGGTCAGCGCTATGCCCCGCATCTAAAGCACAAACCAAACGCTGGTCATTAAATTTTGCAATCCATGGGATTCCCCCAGCTTTCACGTAGAGGTCAAAGAGCAAGTTGCGGACGACGAAGCGATCCAAAGCATTAGAAGCTCTAACCACCTTGAAGATGACTCGGCTGCGCTCAAGTCGATACAACAATCGCTGCCAAGAGACATCTTTAACAAAGTCGCTGAGTCCAGGCACAAGCAGAATATGCAAACAATCGTTCTGGAAACTCTCTTTTTGGAAACCCGCTACAGAAATACCGTCGATGAACAACGAGCTACCAAAGATTTGCCGCTGTGTATCCCTTAAGTTTCCTAAGAAGCGATGGGCGCGATCAGGATCGCACGTATGAACCACTAGCGCCTTAGGCACCGCTGCCCTCCACGGAGAACCCAGAGCAGTTAAAGCTGAAAGTTCATCAGTGGTTATGTCGCCCGCTCCCGTCGCAAAGACAGGTCTTGCAATACCGGACTTTAAGTTGGCCTCTTCCAGCTCCAACCCCGCTAGATTACAGCGAGTTACAAAGTCTCTGACTGCCTCCACATGGTCGGCAATACTGTTGCCAGAAACACTGCGAACCCAGCCTTGAAGATTATCCGGCAGATCTGAAGACGCTATAGATTTAACCGTCTGGTTATCGAGGCAGAAACAGCCACGAAGGGACATTTCGACATAGACCTTACGATCATGTCGCATGAAATGGGCTTTAATGGTTGGAAAATGACACCAGCCGTTGTGCACTTGCTTTCCAGCGCAAACCGCAAGTGCTCGAAGCGGCCCCTCAACAACCTGATAGTCATGTTGGTGAACAGTTAATAGCTGGTTCTTAAAGCGCTCCCAAAGAACCTTCGGGCGAGGGTCATCACCCCAATTTCGCCAACGATACACTGTCGCCTTGATAGCCACAGTATCGCCTCACTCAACGACACAAGCCTGAGCAGCAAAATAGATGTTATTAATTGAATATAAGTTACGTTTAGGCATTGAGTCCATCCTCCAAAAGATTCGTCCTTTCAGTGAGACTACCCGAATAACAGACGGGATTCGACCATCGAAGATCAATAAAACTACAAATTCATCAGCGGCTGAATCAATCCCGGTTCTGTTGTCTCGGCCTCCCGACTCCAACCGGATGAGGTGACCTCTACCAGTGCGTTTTTAACGCGGCGCTCGTCCGGCCTTGTGCGTGCCATCCTGATGCAGGTAGAGGCATCAGCCAGAAGCATTTTCTGGCGGTCACTCAACTTTTCAATTCGCCCCTTTCTCAAGGCCGACACGATTTCATTGTGACCCGCCTCAGCGAGAGTCCTAATAAGCTGTTCGAGTTCAAAGTTCATCCGACACCTCCTTAGTGCAGGTGACGATGCTTGCGCTTATTGGGACGGATTGCCCGCAAGTCATGATTGCGATACACCGTAATCACGGAGTCGCAATCCACGCTGGTGAGTACTTGAACTCCATCCAAGCCTTTCAACTCCGGATGCTGCTTGCCCAACTTCTGGATCTCCTTGCGTCCAATGACATGATAGAGCGTGCGGCGAGCGTGAATTTTGCGGCCGAACTGGATTGCCAGCTCCACCGCTTCTTCACTTATTCCGCGCTGGTCCATACGCTGACGGGCATGCTCAGTCAGTATATAGTCTTCATTAGATTGATCGGTAGACGATTGAATTGCGGCTTGATTTGGCATGTCTGCTTCTCCCTCGTTAGTTTCAATAGAGGTATTGCAAACCTGATGCCATACACTATCAGTCTTTAAATATCATGCAGTTACATGCAAAAATAAAATAGTACGCAACCAGAAACTAATATAGATTTATTTATTTGTAATTTTTTTTATGCGTCTTCCTGGCTGACGACCCAGCCAACGGCACTGACAATACCCCAGTTTCCGCTTTGATTAGGTCGGCGCCACTTAGCAACCTGCATTTCGCGTAAGTAATCGAGGGCTTCCTCGTACTCAGAAAACCGCTTTTCATCACCCTTGACTCCAACCGTGTACTGATTATTGCGGGCACACAGCACAGGGCAGAAGATGCTCCCATCTGAGGCCATAGGGACCTGGTAGCTAGCGGTAGATCTATCCGTGCAATTCGTATTCTTCGATGCGGTCTTGGCCTTCATGATCATCCCTTCCGATTCATTGTTAGAAAGGTCGAGGCCTTCTACGTTATCTGGAGTATCAAGACCCAGTTGAAGTGCGATCTCTTCTCGAGCGACATCGTCCAACTCTACCCAGATTACCGCGCCGCTTTTATGCCGGTAGGAAACCGGGCAGAGTAAAGGCATCACATCCTCCAGCACCCAGGCATGATTCCACTTGTAGTCGGCATGACTGTATCGTGACGACGGTACACAATGCTTTTCTTCGTGAACGGCCAACTGATCGGCTGTGAACGGGCCTTTTACATCCACCAAACTTGCCACGCCCACCACCGTACCGGCGAAGAGGCCGAAATACTTCCAGATATCCGAGACCGCGTTGACCTTGATTCCTACTGCCCGGGCGATGGTGAAGGCCATCCAGGCTTCCAGCGCCATGGACACCACCACCACCACGCCCATCTTGACGGGCAGACCGGCCAGCACCATATTGGTCACCGCAACGAGAGTGATCACCTGCTTGATTCGGGCTTCGTCGGACGCTCCCGGAATGTCGCCCCCCTCCCCCCCGGAACGGCTCGAACACAAAGTCGCGCAAACGGACATTGGAGAACAGCGCTTTCACGCGCTCCAGATTCTCTTCTAGCTACTCTTTGGTGGCGCCTGTTGGGTAGCTGCTTAACATTTCCCTAAGTTGTTCCATTCGGGCACCTCTCTACATCCTTGATCTTGGGAGGTAATAATCAGGCCATCAGGTTCATGCTGGCTGTTCTTTGATCCAATAGCTCTCTCGAGAATAATCGAATCAAACAACGATATAAAAAATAATCTTTTATTTTCAACATCTTAAATACAAACAGCTTGATTCACTTCCGCTCCAGTCAAACAACGGTCAAACAAATCAGGCCCAGCACGGGATGTAGCGCATCGCCTTGGAGCCCGCCTCCGGGTCGTAGGGCCGAATTAATTCTGCTTTCACCGCGTCTTTGATGATACGGCTAACCATGGCAGCGTTCTTGGGCTCAATGCCGAAGCGCTCGCGCAGAGTGGTGTTGTTCATGTGCTCCCGGTTGACGTATTTGAGGCAGCAGTGCATGTAGCAGGCCAGCATCCGCTCCTCTTTATCCATAGCGGCGAACTCTTTATGGCCGAACAATACGGAGCGGGTATGGTGGTCGGTTACCTCAAACACCGGTGCGGGTAACTGATAGAACTCGGTTTGAAACACCACTTTATCGATACCGGTGCCACGCTCTTCGCAGATATTGATGCGCCGCATAAAGGATGCCAGCGCCTCGTTCCGGCTCTGGGGCGGTGAATCCAGAAAGCGCTGTGGCTCGACCAGCGGAGTACCGGGATTGGAAATTTCCATGCGCTGATCGAACAGCTCTATCATTGGCCCGGTGCCGGTCAGTGAGAAATCCTGATGGATGATGGCATTGGCGACCAACTCGCGGATCGCCAGCTCTGGGTACATCGGCACCTCTTTACGAAATGCCTTGCCGATCTCTTCGTTGGAAGGCAACAGAGTTTTGATGTAGTCGATCAATCCCTCAAAGCCAACCGCATAGCCCTTGCTGCCCTCAAGCTCCCGAACGGTTTCGACTCGGCTATTACCACGATAAAGTACAAGGCGCACTGCCTTGCGCCCAAGGTGATGAAAATCCTGTAGCTTCTTGGCAAATAGGATCGCGCCCAAGTTGGTGATATACCACCCGCCGCCATCGGCTCGTTTGAGTAACTTGTCTGCTTCCAGCGCAGCCAGAATGCCATCACGCCCCTCCGGTAGCGGTTGCTGAGTCAGCTCGAAATAGGCAGGGTAATCGAGCAGCTTAAGCACTTGCTCTACGCTGCTGCTCTCGGTCGCCAACTGGCGTTCGAACGGGGTCTGATCGAACACGCGCCACAAGGCCCGCTCCTTTTCGGCGTACTCGCGCAGTTTTTTCTTGTACGACCCCACGCGGATATATTCCACACCATCAAACTGTACCGGCGTATGGGTAGCCGCCTGAACCTCCAAAATCACTACCGACAGTGCGTCACCGGTGGCGAATTCATAAAAGCGGAAGTGAATTTTGGGTGCCGTTTTCTGCAGCAACCAGCTCTCCAGCTCCTGTTGCTTGTGCCGTGCGCTAGAGGGTTTGAAACGGGTGCCGACCACTTCATGGGAGGCGTTATCAATACCCCAGACCAGATAGGCAGACTGCTTGCCCACCAACGCCGCCGAGTTGGCCAGCGCCGAGATATATTCGCCAATCATCGGCGGATCGTCGTTGTCGTGCTTAAACTCCACCCATTCGGTTTCGCTGGGCAGGCGGCATAGCTCCCGCAGTAGGCTTTGCAGCTGTTCTAAGGTTTGATCGACGGGCATTTCATTATTCCGTTCAAAGGGCTGCGGCGTTACATACTAACCCAGACCGCAGCAACACACCGCACACTGGCACTTTATCCTGCCCCAGCCAGTCGGCTGTGCAGGGCCATTCGCCCGGTGTGAATTGCGGCTCCTTGAGTCGTAGGGTGAGTGCAGGCGGGTTAGCTGGGGTGGTTGAGCTGTCTGGCATGGCAACGTCCGTGTTGATGGGTAGTTTCTTTAGGGTTGGGTGGCAGCTGGCTGGTGTTTCATAGCTGACCGCCAACAAATTTGACGAGATCAAATTTGGACAGCCGCAGGCTGGGGTGAAACCCCGAACGCACGGGTGCACGAGTCAACGCTTGCTGGCGGCTCACAGCTCACCTCGAAAGGCTTGTTGGCTTACTGACTCAAATAGCCCTTCGCCTGAAGACCCTTTCATTTTTCCAACCATATTGAAAACCGATTGCCGCACGCATTCATAACGGTTCTGAAGTTCCACGGGGGGCAATGGGAGTTTAAGGTCTTTCAACTGCTGAGCTGTGAGCTGAGGAACCGCAGCACCTTGACCATTTTTTTGAAGCTGGGCTTTAATCGCGCGCGATGTAATTAAATCGTGCAGATATACGTTTGTGGCATTTCGATTGGGCCTGATGATCATCATCTGAGCATTTATGAACGCTGTATCATGCTCAGATTCAAAGATGCAGCAAGCCCCAAGTGTACCTCTAAGGGTGATAATGAGATCACCTTGTCTGGCCTTACCACGGGAAAGCGAATCAAATTTCTCTTTAGTGATGTACTGGCATGTCTTCAAGCTAAGTTCATCTTGGAGGATGTTTTTGGTACTCAAAAACAGAACCCCCGCATCAACAATGTCCTCGCCACTCGGATAGTTAGAAGAGCGATCACCGTTTTCAAAGCTCGAAAACTCTGACATTGGCACCATATCCCACCCCTTCGGATTAGTCACTGGGTCACCAAACATCTCCAGAAATACGCTGCGGAGGAACTGGTCGGCGAGGTCGATGGCTTGCTGGCGTTTGCGACGCAGAGCGTCGGCCTTATCGAGGATGGCGGCGATGCGGTGTTGTTCAGCCAAAGGTGGGAGGGGAATTTCAAAAGACTTAAGATCCCTCGCAGAGAGATTTGGCTGTGCAGCCCCATTTTGATAAGCAGAAATCTGATTTTTACATAGTGGGCTTTTTAGGAAGTGAGCTAAGTAAGATTTCGATAAGTGCTCGCCATTACGTAAGATTACCAACGAAGAAGCAATTGCCCCGTCCTCAATGTCATCAACTACCGCAAACTTGCCAAGCGACCCTCTTAAACAAAAGAGAATATCACCCTTTCGAATTTTCCCGTTGCTAAGCAAATCAAACCGATCGCGTGTGATGAAGTTAAGCCCATCTTTACTGACTGCGTTATCACTAAGATTACCGGCATTGATGAAAGGAATTCCCTTTTCGACAAAAGCATCCCCAGAAGGGTAATTCTTACCTCTATCGCCATTTTCAAATGAGCAAAGCTCACCAAGACGCCAAATCGGCCAAGATGTGCTCACAGCATCCCCTCCAGCTCTTCCAGGTCCTGCTGAATCTCCACCTCCAGCGCCTTCAACCGAGCCAATATCACCTTCGGCGGCTCATACTCCTCCGCTTCGTATACCTGCTCTTTATAGCGGTTCAGCGAGAGGTCGTACTTGTTGCCGGCAATCTCGTCACGGCTGACCCAGAATGATTTGGCGGTACGGTCGTTCTGATCGGACTCTGCCACGGACTTGTCCCGGGCACGGAACTGCGCCACCAGCTCTGGCAGGTCGTTGGCTTCGATCTTCTGGCGCTTGTCATCCAGGGAAAAGCCATCGGCTTCCACATCGTAGAACCAGACGTGGTCGGTCTCGCCGCCCTTGGTGAAGATCAGGATGGCCGTCGACACACCGGCATAGGGCTTGAACACGCCGCTGGGCAGTTTGACGACGGCTTCCAGCTGGTTGTCATCCACTAAGTGCTTGCGCAGCTGCTGATGTGCCTTGGAGGAGCCGAACAGTACGCCATCCGGCACGATGGTGGCACTGCGACCGCCCAGCTTGAGCATGCGCATGATCAGCGCCACAAACAGCAGCTCGGTCTTTTTGGTTTTGACGGTACGCAGCAGGCCCGGATCGACATCCTCTTCGTCGAGGCTGCCCTTGAACGGCGGGTTGGCCAGAATCAGGTCAAAGCCTTCGCTGGCTTCCGTCGGGAAGCGCTCACCAAAGCGCTGACTCAGGGTGTCCTGGTAGTGGATATCCGGCTCGGCCACACCGTGCATTACCAGGTTCATAGCCGCGATACGCAGCATGGTGGCATCGAAGTCGAAGCCGTGGAACATGTCACTGTCGATGTGGTGGCGATGTTCGTGCAACAGGTCGCCCAGGTAGATTTTCTGCTCGACCGTGTTGCCCTTCTCGTCCGTTACGGACTCGGCGATCACACCTTCCGGCGAGCTGTATTTTTCCAGCAGGTATTCATAGCAGGTGGCGAGGAATCCCGCCGTACCACAGGCCGGGTCGGCAATGCGCCAGGTCGGTTCCGGGTCCAGCATCTCGACGATGGCGCGGATGATGTGGCGCGGGGTACGGAACTGGCCATTGATGCCTGCAGTGGTCAGCTTGGAGAGCAGGTACTCGTACAGATCACCCTTGGTGTCGCTGGTTTCCAGCGGCAGCTCGTTGATCATGTTGACCGCTTTCACCAGCAGGCTCGGCTTCTGGATCATCAGCTGGGCGTCTTTCATGAACTCGGCAAACAGGGTGCCCTCGCCTGCCAGATCCTTGAAGTGCGGAAACACACGATCCCTCACCAGCGAGAACATCTGCTCGGCCGGCAGGTGGCGGAAGTTCTCCCAGCGGATATCCTGGTCCACCGCCGAAAAACGGTTGTTAAATCCTTTGCCGGTGCGCTGAGCGCGCTTTTCGTCGCGGCGCTCGTTCAGATCGAGCATGCGGGCGTACATCAGGAAGGTAATCTGTTCCACCACGGTCAGCGGGTTGGTGATACCTCCGGTCCAGAACTCTTCCCAAAGCTTGTCGATCTTGTTTCTCAGTTCACCGGTAATCATGCGGTACTCTCATTGCCATCAATTGTTGCCATTCGCGTATTGCCCGCTCTACGGGCAGCAAAAACGTATATTTAAATCGACACCCGTTTCGCGGTGCTCTGTTTCTGTGGTCCCAACTCAACGCCGAACTGCTTGACCAGCTCTACCAGCGCATCCGCGGTACTTTCATCAGTGAATACACCGTCCAGTCCATCCGTATCCAGTGCGGTAAACGGATGATCATACAGCTGGGCCAGGTTGATGGTGCCGAACCGGCACAGGTGGTTTTTCAGCAGGCCGATAAAGCGCTGCTGACGGCTGTCCAGGTGGATATGGTTCTGCTGCACAAAGCGCGTAAAGGCCGCTTCAACCGCCTGGCTGTCCATGCCGATCAGTGTGCGCAGCAACTGGTCCAGACTGGCACCAGATTCCGGGAAGAAGTCTTTTAGCGTATCCAGATCAAGACTCGGGTTCTGGATATGCACCAGTGCGTTGAGCTGCTCCAGCTCGGTCTCGGTCACGGGTTCACCCTTGCGGATCTTGGCCAGTACCGGATCGGACTCGAACAAAGGCGTCAGGGTTTTCTCTACCTCTTGGCGGAAAATCTGGTAATCGACTGTGACGATTTTGGTGGGTCGGTCAGCGATTTCGTACAACCCCTCGTCATCCTTGATATCGATAACCGGCAAGGCCTCCGCCGGTGGCGCTGTATCCTTGTCTCGCAGGTGAATGATCCCCCGCAGCGCCAGGCGCTTCTCTTCCAGCGCTGCAAAGCTGACTGCCTGCCAGAAGCTGTCCTGCTGGATATCACGAATCTGGTCCGCCTGGGCACGCACCGGGTTCAGGTGCATCGACAGCTTGCCGACCTTGGCCAGGATGGGCTGCTTGGCAACATCCATTTCAGACGGGTTGTTCAGCAGGATAAACTGCAGCTCTGTCAGCTGAAGATCCCAGCGCAGCGCTTCAGACTGATTCTTGATGTCACGCCACTGCATCAGCGGTGCCATTTCGGTACGCAACAGCTGGCGGGTATCCGGTGCAAAGGCGTCCAGACGCTTGGCATCACTGAGTTGAGCCTTGAGCTGCCAGTTGTCACGCACGGCGATACAGCGGTCATCCAGTGCATCGATATCCGCCTTGATCAGTGCGACCGCCTGCTTGAACAGTTCCATCTCCGCCTTTTTCAGCGCCGTTTCGGCCAGATGAAGCCGTGCTTCAAACAGCTTCTCGCACAGTGACTTGCCGGGGCGACCTTCATCCTCTGGCGGGTCCATGTCGAAATATTCGAAGTTGCCCCAGTGATCAAAGATCAGGAAGTGTGTCTTGGGCTGTCCCGACCCATACAGATCCGGACTCAGGCGCGTGCCACGACCGACCATCTGCCAGAACTTAACCTTGGACTTCACCGGCTTGGCAAAGACCAGATTCACCACTTCCGGCACGTCGATACCGGTATCGAGCATATCCACTGAGATTGCGATGGTGATCTGGTCGTTACCCTCGGTCTTCTTGAAGGCGTCGATCAGATCTTCGGCACGGTCATACTTGGAGTGGATCACGCGACAGAAATTGCCGCCATGCTGCGGATACATCTCGCCAAACAGCTCGGATAACAATTCGGCATGCTGGATGCTGCGGGCGAAGATGATGCTTTTGCCGGGCAACTGGCCATCGGCATCACGCAGCCCCTTTTCCATCAGGTTACGCAGGATGGCTCGGTTGGTGTCCTTGTTGAACACTGCCTTGTCGATATCCGGCGCATCGAAGTCCAGTTCGTTCGGATCGAAGCCCTGCTCTTCCAGCTCGGCCAGCTGCTCATCGGTCAACGATTTGCCTTTGATACCCTCGCGCAGGAACTGAGTGGTATGGGTGACCACACGGAATGGCACAAGGTTACCATCAGCCACCGCCTGCTCCAGCGGGTAGTTGGCTGTAGGCAGCTTGTAGTCACAGCCAAACAACCGGCAAGTGGAGCGGCTGACCATCTCAACCGGTGTAGCGGTCAGACCAACCTGACGTGCATCGAAGTATTTGAACAGATCGCCATAGACGTTGTAGACCGAGCGATGGGATTCGTCCGCAATGATCAGGTCAAAATAGCCCACATCGAACTGCTCGTAGAGTCGCATCATGCCGGGATAGGTCGCGACGTAAATGCGGGCGTTATCCAGGTATTTCTTGTCGCTTCGACCAACCACATACATCGGTTCTTTGGTGAACTCACTGAAGGCATTGCGAGCCTGCTTGCGCAGTTCCTTGCGATCACAGAGGAAGAGCACACGCTTGGCCCAGCCTGCATCCAGCAGGCGCTTGGTCAGCGCAATGGAGACACGGGTTTTACCGGTACCGGTCGCCTGCACGATCAGCGCCTTGCGATGTCCCAAGGCGAAACGCTCGCTGACACGAGTGATGGATTCCATCTGGTACAGGCGGCCCGCAACGTCGGTATCGATGGGCGTTGCGTTCAGATCCTTGCGCTGGGTGCGTTGCTGAATGAGGTACTGCAGGCTGTCCTTGCTGTAATAGCCATAGAGCTTGCGCGGCACGCTATCCAGCACATCATCCCAGATCCAGATATCGTAGCCGTTGGTATAGAAGATCACCGGGCGTTGGCTGAATTTTTTCTCAAGTGAATTGGCGTACAGCTTGGCTTGCTGACGACCTTTTTCCGGGTTGGCACGCGCACGTTTAGCCTCTACAACAGCTAGCGGCTTACCATTGTCATCCCAAAGCACGTAGTCACAGTAGCCGATACCGGTTGTGGTCGGTTGGCCATCCACTTCAACCTCAACACCCACCTGTTCGGTGTTACCGCCCTCCAGATCCACATCCCAGCCTGCCAGGCGCAATTCGCTGTCGATCAAACGACGTCGTGTCTCGGCCTCGTTCAGTTCGAGCGTATTGGTCGCCTGAGTGCTGGATTTGATGAATTGCTCGACCCTGCCCTGATCCTGCTGCTGTTTGAGTTTGGCCGCTTCACGCAGTGCCGCCTGTTCGGCCTCCTTCGCTGCCTCCAGCTCTTTCAGCGCATCTTCCAGTTGCACGGATTGCGAAGCCAGCTTCTCCTGCAGCGTCTTGTTCTTCTGCTTGAGTTCCGACTTGGCTGTTGGGGGCTGTATGGGTTTAGGCTCTTGGAATTCAGGGCATTGTTCACGGCTGCCATCCCCCTGAGCGATCAACAACCAGCAGCTCAGATGGAAGGCTTCCTTTACTAGCCAGGCAGCCGTATTGGCTGATACATCACCTTCATGAGCCGCCTTGTTGCCATGCATGCGGATGGCATGCAGCTTGTCGAGAATGACCTGCGGCACGACGGATTTGAAGCTGTCATTGTTCAGACGATCCATAAAGGTCGCATTGGGCTCTACGGGGAGCTTGAGCTCGCTGTAGACGACACCCACCAGCTTTTCGACAAAACAGCGGAGTTTGACCAACGAACTCTGCGGATCTAGATAGGCGTAGGTTTCAGCAAACCCGCCAAGGTCCGCAAGGTTGGGCCATTGTTCTCTGAGATGTTCAAAATTCATGGACTTCATGTCTTTCAGCCTGTGATGACTTCCTGTAATCCAAGTATCGTGCCAAGTCAGGTTTCAAACCCGTTTAATGGCCTTCGATACCGAGCTGCTTGATCCAGTTATTCAGCGTCTGGTGGTTATTCAACCCTAAAAGCTCGGAGGCCTTACCCTTCTGACCCGCCGTAATTTTGAGCGCCTCACGAATACAGTAACGCTTTGTATTATCGAGGATTTCATTCACGTCAATGCCTGACGCCACATCGATATTGAGGTCTGAGCCATAAGGTTTCTGGGGACGTTGAATGAGTGCATGTTCTACTTCTGCAACCCCAAGTATTTCGCCATCAGCCCAGATGGATGCCCTGAGCAGGGTATTCCAAAGCTCGCGGATGTTGCCAGCCCAACGCTGACGCTTGATAAACTCTATTGCGTCATCGGAAATTTTTTTACTTACATAGCCCGGCTGATCTTTCGCTTCGCGATTAAGCTGTTCCATGAGCGATGTAATCAACTCTGGGATGTCGTCCTGTCGCTCACGCAGAGGCGGCAAGACCACAATACCAACAGCCAGACGATAAAACAGGTCTTCCCGGAATGTCCCTTCTTCTACCATTGCCAGCAAGTTACGATGCGTCGCCGCAATCACACGCACATCGACCGCATGGGGCTTGCTGGCACCCACAGGGTTAATCTCTTTCTGCTGCAAAGCCCTCAGCAGTTTGGCCTGGGCATCGAGAGGCAGCTCGCCTATCTCATCCAAAAAGAGCGTGCCGCCATCCGCCTCGTCAAAAAAGCCCTTGCGGTTGGCATCTGCACCGGTAAAGGCCCCCTTTATGTGACCGAACAGCTGGGAGTCTATTAAGCCTTCCGGGATCGCTCCACAGTTGACGGGTATGAAGGGCCCGGCAGCACGGGGAGATGCTTCGTGTATCGCCTGGGCAATTACTTCTTTTCCTGTTCCCGACTCACCTTGAACGATCACCGGCAGATTGCGCGGAGCCAACCGCTTGGCGAGTGAAACGGCTTCACGCATGGCAGGCGAAAAAGTCTGGATATGCTCGAAATGACTATCCAGCTTGGGTGCTGCACCCGCCAGTGAGCCCAGTACGCCATCCTGGTGTTCAAGATACGCAAGGGCAATATCAAAAGGCAGCTCGACATCGGTTACCCCGTCTTGAATGGAGGTTTGTACCAGACGGGTGTTGTAGACCCCCTTACCCAGCAGCAACCAAATGGCAGCCATCGCCGGCGTACCCGAAGACAGGTTGAGCGTTACCAAAGCATTGGGTGAGCAGCAGCGGTCAAGCGCGTTCTGCGCTTCAGCATAGATCTCGGGATAGTGGATGGGGCTGGTCAACTCAACGGGGGAGATATGAATAGCCGTTTTGACCTTGGCATTGCGTGTTCGTGACTGAGCAACCAGCCACTGCTGATAGCGGTCCAGCTCGTCAAACCAGCCATTGGCAAGAATGTGTATTTCATCGAAAGGCGCGTCGGCGGCAAGCAGTATCGAGGCGATGGGACCACTCTGACCAGCCTCCTCCGCATCCAAATCATGTCGACCCAGCCAGGTCAGCAAAATCCGTTTTTTGAACACACCACAAACTCCGATTGCAACTAGCAACAGAATCTATCATGTGTGGGGAGGAAAGTCTTTGGACGTTGAGGATACGTAAGCTGTTTAAATGACGATAGATAACCCCTCTTCAGAAGGCTCGCCTGAGCATCAAAGTCAGCTTGTCGCTGCAGCGTCTGCACCTGATGGGCATAAGGCGGGTATCCATACCCAATAGATCAAGCGCCCATTCTGGTTGTGTTTGCATATGAGTCGAAAATGACCCACTTCGCACGGTGCCACCTGCCGGAATGAATTTTCAGTGCTGGAATTATCGAGAATTCTCACATAGTCGTACAAAGGCCAGACCCAGCGGATATAGGCAAGCGTACTGGGGGTACGTGTCTGCACGTAGCCTTCTAGAGCATGGTGCCCGACCTCCTTCACCCGCTGAGTGATACATACCAGATTTGACTCTGAGGCCTCACAAGGATAAACACCTGTACAACTCCGCAAGTGGGAAGCGCTTGATATCTTGCCGCTTCATCTCAACCTCTTTGTACAAACCTAACTGGATAGTACAAGGCTTTGTACAAAGGTAACAAGCATAAGTGGGGTTAAGCTGGTGCTAACAGGTGACTCTAAAAACAGAAAACCCCGTAAAAACGAGGCCTTAAGATGTAATTACGGATTCATAATTACTGTGTTTGGTGCGGACGGAGAGACTCGAACTCTCACACCTTGCGGCACTGGAACCTAAATCCAGCGTGTCTACCAATTCCACCACGTCCGCCAACTTTTCAGCCAGCGGCTGAAGCTTCCAAGGTAATGGGGTGGACGATGGGGCTCGAACCCACGACCACCGGAATCACAATCCGGGGCTCTACCAACTGAGCTACGCCCACCATAACCTTGTATACTCAACCTTTTAGACGACCTTAACCAGCATGCTGGCGCGCCCGGCAGGGCTCGAACCTGCAACCTACGGCTTAGAAGGCCGTTGCTCTATCCGATTGAGCTACGAGCGCATAATACGCCGCCTCGTCTTGAGTATCTACCCCGTCTCGAGGAGGTGCGTATCCTAAGGCAGTGCCTCGGCAAGGTCAACACCCGGATTCAATATTTTTCAGCAGAAACAACACTCTGTATCAGTACCACCAAAAGAAAAGTGCATTGGCCCTGCAGGCCCAAAGATGAGAAAATCAGCAGTATTGTTCATTTCCCACTTATATATGCAGCTTAAAGGAACATTCTCCAGCCATGAGCGCCCGCATTATTGATGGCAAGCAAATCGCTGCCGAGGTCAGACAGAAAGTACGCGCAGGTATTCAGGCCCGCTTGGAACAGGGTAAACGCGCACCCTGCCTCGCCGTGATTCTGGTCGGCAGCGACCCCGCTTCCCAGGTTTACGTTCGCAATAAGAAAAATGCCTGCGAAGAGGTCGGCATTACCTCACGCGCCTATGACCTGCCGGCTGAAACCGGTCGTGAAGAGCTGCTGGAGCTGATCAGCACACTCAACGATGACAAAAATGTGGACGGCATTCTGGTCCAGTTGCCTCTGCCGCGTCATCTTGATGCCACCGAAGTTTTGGAGCAGATTCGCCCGGACAAGGACGTGGACGGCTTCCATGCCTTCAACCTTGGCCGCCTGGCCCAGCGCATACCGGTTCTTCGCCCCTGTACTCCCAAAGGCGTTATGACACTATTGGAGTCCACCGGCATCGACTTGCATGGCCAGGAAGCCGTCATCGTCGGCGCCTCCAATATTGTTGGCCGTCCAATGACGCTTGAGTTGCTGCTTGCAGGCTGTACCACTACAACCACGCACCGCTTTACCCGCGACCTTGAAGCCCATGTCCGCCGCGCCGATATTGTTGTGGTTGGCGTTGGCATCCCCGGACTCGTGAAGGGCGAATGGATCAAACCCGGCGCGGTTGTGATCGATGTCGGCATTAACCGGCTGGATGACGGCCGCCTGGTTGGAGACGTTGAATTCGCACCCGCTGCCGAACGTGCAGGCTGGATCACTCCTGTGCCAGGTGGTGTAGGACCAATGACCGTTGCCAGTCTTATGGAAAATACGCTCGAAGCATCTGCCATGCTCGAAGGCTAGTGGAGGCGGGTGTCGATCACGGATAATATCGACACCCAAAAACACCTGTTTTAACAGCGAAAATCTGCTAGTTTTATCAACAGGCGTTGCAGGAATATTGCAGGATGCAAATGGACAAGGACACCCTCCCCGAGCAAAACAAAACTCCCTTTCATTACCGGCTGCGCCAGCTCGGCCTCCCGGTTGCGATTTTCATCGTCGGCACAGTGCTGAGCATTAGCTTGGCCAAACACGAGGCAAATCGACAGCGACTGGAACTGGAAGACCGTTTCAAGGCAACCGTGCAGCAAACCACCCGCGTGCTACAGGAAAAGGTTGATCGTTTTACGCTGTTGATGAAAGCGGGCCGCGGACTGGTGCTGAACCATCCTGACGCCCCCACCCTGCAGCTGAATCGACGCTGGCACCAGATGTTTGACTCCTACGAGATGCGATACTCCGATTTCGGAATCATTGGGCTCTCCTACACTCGCTACCTTGCACCAGACGAACGCCAGGCTTTTGTTGATCGTTTCAATCAAGAAAGTCCGCGCAAATTGACAATCTTTCCACCGCCTGCCCCCAACCAGCCCAGCTTTCTGGTCATGCACTTGACGCCGGCTGCCGTGGAAAGCCGCATGCTTGGATATGATATCTATAATGGTGATTCACGACGCAAAGCCGCTTTACAGGCTATGACCAGCGGTACAATGAGCGCTACCCAGCCCCTGTCATTGCTGCCAACCGATATCAACTCTCTGGATTACCTTCTACTACTGCCTGTGCAGACCAATGCAGCTTTTCTGGGCTGGGTAACACTCGGTTTCAGCATGAGTCAGCTAGTGCAGGAAAGCCTGAACGACCTGACCAACCCACTGCGCATTCAGCTGATAGATCCTCGACAAGGCAGTCAGTCAATCAGCTATGACTCCCACCCTGAACTGGGTCAGCCCGAACCAAGTTTGCAACACGCCGCAAGCCTGACACTGGCGGGACAGGAGATCCACCTTCAGATCAGCCCCCTCGACCCCGACCTGCACCGAGAGGCATCCAGCCAGTACCACGGCCCAACGCTGATATCAGGCTTGTCATTGACCCTTTTAGTCGCCTCATTGCTGCTGTTTTTTATTCAGGCACGGCATCAGGCACTGCGCCTGAGCAACCACATGGCCGCCCGCGCAGACGAGATGTATAAGCGCTACAGAACACTATTCACACAATCGCCCGAAGCAATCGTGGTACATGTCAACGGAGTTGTTGAGCTGGCCAACGAGCATGCCGCTGCTCTGTTCGGCTGCAACTCACCGGATAAATTAGTACAACGCAGTATCGATACCTTGGTACACCCCGACAGCCTGAGTTTTGTTCGTGATCGTGGTGCCGCACTGGAACGTGGCGAAGCCCTGAAACCCGCTGAACAAAAACTGATGCGGCTGGACGGCTCCACTTTTGAAGCCGAGGTCTCGAGTACAATGATCCAGTATCGCGGCAAACAGGCCATTCAGGTGATGTTTCGTGACATAACTTCGGATAAGGCGCAGCGTCAGGAGTCACGAATTGCCCAAGCGGTATTTCGTCACAGTCATGACGCCATCATGGTCACGGACGGGCGCGGCAGAATCGAGCTGGTAAATGCAGCCTTCCAAAAGCTGACGGGGTACGCTCCGGCTGCCATGACAGGTCGCAACGTTTCAGTACTCAATTCCGGCCACCACGACAGCTCGTTTTTCCATCGCATGTGGATGGCCTTGATCAATACTGGCGAATGGAGCGGTGATATTGTCAATCGCACCCGCGAAGGACGACTCTATATCCAGGAGACCAACATTACCGCTGTAAAGGACGAACAACAGCAAACCCAGCATTATGTTTGCTTGATGCGAGATGTAACTGAACAAAGACGTGGCCTTGATTACACCCAGCTGCAGGCGCTAAAGGAACAACTGGCTCAGACACACGGCCTAAGCCAGTAAGGAAGGGATGGCAGGCAGCCCCCCCCCCCAGGAACCTCAACTGCCTGCCAACAATCAGCCTTCGCGATACCAGCTTGTGCCGTCACGACTGTCTTTCAGGACAACACCCTTCTCAGCCAGCAGATCCCGGATACGATCGCTTTCGGCAAAATCCTTGTCCTTGCGCGCTTGAGCTCGCTGCTCGATAAAGGCTTCAATCTCTTCCGCCGACAGATCACCCTCACCCGCTTCCCCCTGCAGAAACTGATCCGGCTCCTGTTGCAACAGACCGATCATACCGGCCAATTGCTTCAACTGAGCAGCCAGCTGGGGCGCTACAGGATCATTATCACGCGCAGCCTTGTTCAGTTCGCTGGCAATTTCAAACAGCACCGCCAATGCGCGCGGGGTATTGAAATCATCATCCATGGCTTCAACAAAGCGCTGCTCATAATCATTTTGCAGCGTCATCTCCTGCGCCAGCTCAGGCACCGCCTTCAGTGCCTGATAGAAACGTTCAAGCGCACTGTGCGCCTCCCGCAACCCATCTTCCGAGTAATCGATATAGCTGCGGTAGTGCACACTTGAGAGGAAGTAGCGAACCACTTCAGGATTGTAGTGCTTGAGCACCTCACGAATGGTGAAGAAGTTGCCCAGCGACTTGGACATCTTCTCCTGCCCCATGCGAACAGGCCCTGCGTGCATCCAATAATTGACGTAGGTGCAGCCATTGGCCGCCTCAGACTGAGCGATTTCATTTTCGTGATGCGGAAACGGCAGATCCGGGCCGCCACCATGAATATCAAAGGTCTTGCCCAGGCAGCATTTGGACATGGCCGAACACTCAATGTGCCAGCCGGGGCGGCCCTGACCCCAGGGGGAAGACCAGCTAACTTCACCAGGCTTGGCTGCCTTCCACAGGACGAAATCAAGTGGGCTTTCCTTGGCTTCTTCCACCTCCACACGGGCACCCGAGCGCAGGTCTTCCAATACCTTATTGGTCAGACGGCCGTAGGTTTCAAACCGCTCGACCCGATAGTAGACATCGCCATTGGCTGCCGCATAGGCATAGCCCTTCTCGATCAGGGTCGACACCATATCGATAATATCGCCGATATGCGCCGTGGCACGGGGCTCCTGATCGGGACGCAACACAAACAGCCGCGCCTCGTCCTCATGCATCGCCGCAATCATGCGTTCGGTCAACGCATCAACAGACTCACTGTTCTCAGCTGCACGGCGGATGATTTTGTCATCCACGTCGGTGATATTGCGCACATAGGTCACGTCCCAGCCACGGGCACGCAGATAACGCGTAATCAGGTCGAAGGCAACCATTACCCGAGCATGACCGATATGACAGTAGTCGTACACGGTCACACCGCACACATACATGCGGACCTTGCCGGGCTCAATAGGAGTAAAGGCTGTCTTGCTGTTGGTCAGAGTGTTATAGATTTGAAGCATTACTATCCGCCAGACCTGAAATGAGTTGAAAGCGCAAAAACGGGATTATAGCGTGAAAGCGGCCTGTGATCATGGCAATGATACGGTACCCAACCAGGCCTGACCCAGCAGGCTGCTCTCACGGGTCAGGAGAAGGCCATCTTGGGTCCAGACAACAGCCTCCCATTGCCCTGCAGGTGTAAGACTGTGATATTGAGCCCCCTCCCAGTCCGGAAGGTTATCTTTGACAGGCACCGTCCAGACAAAGGCTCGCGAACTGATTCGCCCCTTGGTATAGCCCAGCAACACCAGGCGCTGCCGCCGGGGATCGTAGTCCGCAGCCGTAATCAAACCACCGACCGGGTAACGCCCCACGGGTTCAACGACCTGGCGTGACACCCCTGCCGGATCGACCTGATATACTCGGGTATGCTGATCCTGCCAGTTCTTGCTGAACACCCATACCTTGCCGTTGACCACGGCGGCGGCTTCACAGTCGTTGTTATGAGCATAGGCACCCGCTGACTTGCCGGCATCGGCAAAGCGGAATTCCAGCAGCCGCGAGGGAACTTCGTTACCAGCCGAGGCCTGCAGCAGTGACTGCCAACGTATCGAGTAGATCTGCATCCACTCCCGCCGCCCCAGATTGTTACCGCAATCCAGCACATGTAGCCAATCGGCATCATACGCCATCTCTTCCCAGTCAAAGTTCAGCGCATCCCGTACACGCAGGGTTGAAAGCACTTCACCAGACATCAGGTCAAGGCGGTACAGTTGAGGCTTATCACCGCTGTCATTATGGGTCCATAGCTGACCCTGATGTTGAGAAAGACCCGATGACTCTATCACCTCCAACGGCAACACGGCTCGCCGCTCTACCGTCAGTGAATCGATCGGCCCCGCAACAGGGTGACTGGCACAGCTGGTCAGCAACACTACACTGAGCAGTGCTGCCAACGAGCCGACACGCATCCTTGCCTGCATAATCACATCACTTCGCCTGAATTTTGGCCCAGGAGTCTCGCAAGGTGACCGTGCGGTTGAAGATCAGATGCTGTTCACTGGAGTCAGGATCAACGCAGAAATAGCCATTACGTTCGAACTGGTAGCGACTTTCAGCCACTGCATGTTTGAGTCCGATCTCAGCACGAGCATTGACCATAACCTTGAGCGACTCGGGATTGAGGAACTCATGGAAGTCACGATTCTTGTCCGCATCGGGGTTGGCCTCGGTGAACAGGCGGTCATACAGACGCACCTCACACGCTACAGAGTTATCAGCCGACACCCAGTGAATCACGCCATTAGGCTTGTAACCAGTAGGGTTTTCACCCTTGGTAGCCGCATCATAGCTGCAGATCAGCTCTACCACTTCACCCTGCTCGTTCTTGATCACCTCGTTACAGGTAATCACATAGGCACCACGCAGGCGCACGGCATCACCCGGCGCAAGACGCTTCCACTTTTTCGGTTTTTCCTCAGCAAAGTCTTCACGCTCAATCAGCAGATTGCGGGTAAACGGCACCTTGCGCAGCCCCATGGACTCATCCTTGGGATGCGCCGGCAGTTCAAACCACTCCTGCTCACCCTCGGCAAGATTGCTGATGGTAACCTTTATCGGATCGATAACGCACATGGCCCGGGGTGCATTGGCATCCAGATCGTCACGGATAGCCGCTTCCAGCATTCCCATATCAACCGTGCCGTTGGAACGCGTTACACCGATCATGTCGCAGAAATTGCGGATTGAAGCTGGTGTAAAGCCACGGCGACGCATACCGGAGATGGTCGGCATACGCGGGTCGTTCCAGCCATTAACGTGCCCTTCGTCAACCAGCAGCTTAAGCTTGCGCTTGCTGGTGATGGTGTAGTTCAGGTTGAGACGGGCAAATTCATACTGACGCGGCTTGACCGGAACCGGCAGATTCTCAATGAACCAGTCATACAGTGGGCGATGATCTTCAAATTCCAGTGTGCAGATGGAATGCGTAACGCCTTCAATCGCATCGGACTGACCGTGAGCGAAGTCATAGGAGGGGTAGATACACCACTTGTCACCGGACTGATGATGATGAGCGTGGCGAACGCGGTAGATCACCGGGTCGCGCATGTTCATATTGGGTGCAGCCATATCGATTTTCGCACGCAGGGCACACTCACCCTCCGAGAAATCACCGTTGCGCATCTTTTCGAACAGGGCCAGGTTCTCTTCTATGCTGCGCTCACGGTAGGGACTGTTTTTGCCAGGCTCAGTCAAGGTGCCACGGAACTCACGCATTTCATGGGCGCTAAGGCTGTCCACATAGGCCTTGCCTTCATTGATCAAATGGATCGCCCAAGCATACAGCTGCTCGAAATAGTCAGAGGTGTAACGCACCTCACCGCTCCATTCAAACCCGAGCCAGCGCACATCTTCGATAATGGAATCGATGTACTCCTGACTTTCCTTCTCGGGATTGGTGTCGTCGAAACGCAGTTGGCACCGACCATTGAAGCGCAGTGCCGTGCCAAAGTTCAGGCAGATCGACTTGGCATGACCAATGTGAAGATAGCCATTGGGCTCAGGCGGGAATCGAGTCACCACTTGCCCATCGTTCAGGCCTTTGCTGAGATCATCTTCAATAATCTGGTGGATAAAGTTGTTCGGCTTGGGACTGTCGTTTCTGGTCATATCCATGTCTTGTCGAAGCTGAAAAAGGCCGGCCGATTGCCGGAACTGAAGCCGATCATTATAACCGCAGATCAGCCCTGCACGCACGCGGACACCGGCTCAAATCGCAGCCAGCGACATCATGTGGATGCAGCGATGTAAGACTTGAGTATAATAGCTCTACACATAAGAGAAACAGGGAAACCGATATGATCATCCTGCAAACCAATTTCGGCGACATCACACTGGAACTGGACCACGAAAAAGCGCCGGAAACAGCAGCTAATTTCGAGCAGTATGTACGCGATGGCTTCTATGACGGCGTGATTTTTCACCGCGTAATTGACGGTTTCATGATCCAGGGTGGTGGCTTCGAGCCCGGTATGATCTCCAAAGAGACCCGCGAACCGATCAAGAACGAAGCCGATAACGGCCTGTCCAACCAGACTGGCACTATCGCCATGGCCCGCACCATGGACCCGCACTCTGCATCAGCTCAGTTCTTCATTAACATCTCCGACAACACCTTTCTCGACCACACAGCCAAAACCACCGAGGGCTGGGGTTACGCCGTATTCGGTAAGGTTGTCGATGGCATGGATGTGGTCAACAAGATCAAGGCAGTCAACACTACCATGCGCGCCGGACACCAGGACGTTCCGGTTGAAGACGTGGTCATTGAGTCAGCCAGCATCAAACAAGCGGAAGAGTAATGCGACGGCTGTTTATCGCCGACCTGCACCTGCACCACAAACGCCCGGACATTATCCGGGCGTTTGTGATACTGCTTGAGCAAAAGGCACCGCAGTTCGATGAACTCTACCTGCTGGGCGATATATTTGAAGCCTGGGTGGGTGATGATGGTGCACCGGAATATCTTGAGCCGGTTTACCATGCACTGCGCAAACTGGCTGCCCTGGGCACACGTATTCTGTTTCAGCACGGCAACCGAGACTTTCTGTTCGGCCAGGCAGCCGCTACACGCCTTGAGGTTACATTACTGCCTGAAGTGGTACGCCTTGAATCGGAACAGGGTCCTTTTCTGGTACTGCATGGCGACCAGCTGTGTACTGACGACCGTGACTATCAGCAGTTTCGCACCATGGTGCGTGACCCCAAGTGGCAACAGGCATTTCTCGCCAAACCTCTTGCCGAGCGTGAGGCGATAGCCCAGCAGCTGCGTGAAACCAGTCGCAGCGAAACAGCCAACAAAACCGAAACCATTACCGATGTGTCTTCCATTGCCGTTAGCGCGTTGATGCAGCATGAGCAGGTCGACCTGATCATTCACGGCCACACCCACCGCCCCGCCCTGCATCACCGGCAAAACGGTGATCGCGGCGAGCGCATTGTGCTGGGAGACTGGGACCGAGAGGGCTGGTACTTGGAGATGGACACACAGGGCATCCGCCTGTATGCCTTTATCTTACCCGTAGGTGAAAAGCTGCAGTCCGAACTCAGGCAGCAGCTGTAAGAGCCGCCGAAGGACGACCGCTGTGGAAGCGAAACTCGTCGTCCTCGGCCAGAATCAACTCGCACTCTATCTGACGAAAATACTCGATACGATCATCGATCGGCTCACCTGCATAGTCTCGTGCAAGCTGCAGATAATCCTGATAGTGACGCCCTTCGGACTTCAGCAGAGAACGGTAGAATTTTGCCAACTCATCATCCAGCGAAGGCGCCAAAGCAGCAAAACGCTCGCAGGAGCGAGCCTCGATAAACGCCCCAATAATCAATACATCAATCAACCGCCCCGGTTCTGACGTTCTAACACCGGTACGCAAACCGCCTGCATAGCGCGCAGGACTCATATGGTCATAACGATGACCCCGAGCCTCCATCAACGCCAATACCTGCTCAAAATGGATCAGCTCTTCCCGTGCCAGCCGCGACATCTTGTTCAGCAGATCAGAGCGATCCACGTAACGGAACATCAATGTCATTGCAGTAGAGGCGGCTTTTTTCTCGCAATGAGCGTGATCGGTGAGCAGAATCAGCTGGGATTCGGGCTTCGCAGCCAGTTCAAGCCACTCCTGCGGAGTTTCACAGCCAAGAAAGTCTTTGATTTCGCTCAGGGCGTCCATCCAGCATTACCTGTTTCTGCAAATAAAAACGGGGCGCATTATAACAGCACCCCGCTCTCTCGACAGCCGATGGATCAGTCAATCAGCGTATCAATGAGATCAATCATGAACTCTGTCTGTTCTTCATGCATCTGATCCCATCCATCCAGCCCCATGCTTTTGAGCACATCCTGACCCTTTGGATCATGTTCCATGTTGGTCAAACGCTCAACCAACAACGGGATATGCTGCTCCATTCGGGGACCGGCCACCAGTGTATGATGCACCACACTGATCTGACTGTTAACCAAAGGCTTCATCTGCTTTCGAATCAGCTCAGAGAGTTCGTCAAACCCCGCCTGCAGAAAAAAGCCGACATCAGCATTGCCGTTCAACAGTGCTTTTGCCACCAAAACATAACTGTCCAGCTCAAGGAAAGTAACATTACTGCCATCAAGATCTGCCGACTCGAGCATGATCATACCCATTGTATGCACATCAGGGTCAGCAGTGGTTGCAACGGTAATACCCGACTCCAGGTCTTCGACCGTTTCTCGAGGGTCTGATGCCAGCGTGGCTATCAGCGTTTCATCAGAGAGATTGCGCGGTCGCACCAACACTTTAAAACCCAGCTCACGCACCAGCATTGACGCATCGTAGGGGTTGGCATAGATCAGATCAATTTTGCCACTACGAATGTCTTCACGCTGCGCTTCGAAGCTGTCATATAGCTCAAGATGCACACCCGCACCCAACTGACGCTGCAGCCAGGTGTTGAAAATAAACCAGCCCGACAGATGTGACGGCGGAAAGTCAGGACTGACCGATAAATTAAGAGTCATCGCAGCACCCCATTACCTAAGCGTCGCGTAGAGGGCTTCGCTTTCTTTGATTTTGCTGCGTGATGGCTTGCGTCGGACCGAAGTATAGCCGACCAGCTCGCCATTACGGATATTCGGGATGACCGTCGCCTTCACCCAGTAATACGCGCCATCTTTACGCAGATTTTTCACATAACCCTGCCACTTCTTACCTTGGGCTACGGTATCCCAAAGGTCCTTGAATGCCACAGCGGGCATGTCTGGATGGCGCAGAATATAGTGATTGGTTCCCAGCAGCTCTTCACGGGTGTAACCCGACATTTCAATAAATGCACGGTTAGCGTGAGTAATGATGCCTTGGGGGTCAGTACGGGACACGATCAATTTGCCATCCGGATAGGGCACCTCGCGATCCACGATCTTCGCCAGCCGTTCAGTGCCATCAAAATATTTGAGCAGCACCTCTGTGGTGGCACCGGTATCTTGTTCGGACATAGACACTCCAGGCCGATAGAAAAGCGTGCATATCAGTTAACTGATGTTTCCATGCACGCCCAGCACTTTGACAAGGTTCAGAGAATCTTACCGATAGCCTCTGCAGCGCGCTTGACATCAAGGAAGATCAGACCCAATCGCGCATTGGTCTTGGCAACAACAGTCAGCACCGATTCAGGGTTTGCATGAGTCATCAGGATATAGCCTTCTTTACCCTTGACGAGCACCTGCTCAAGCTCACCACGGGCCAGTTCCTGAGAGGTACGTTCGCCGAGCGACAGCATGGCTGCACTCATTGCACCAACTCGGTCTTCATCCATACCGGCAGGCAGGAGAGCATCAATAACGAGACCGTCTGTAGAAATCACAGCAGACGCTTCAATTTCTGCAGATGTTCCGTTGAGATCGTTGAGAATGGAAGTCAACATTTCTGAGCGCATGGTAGTCTCCTTTTAGGCCATTAGCGCTGGTTTTAATCCTGTATAAAACGGCCAGTCCGTTTTATCAGTAATCCAGGTAGCGTCGGATCAGCACCGACATCAAGTCCACAAAAGGCTGCCGATTCAAATGAGGCATCCCTTCCAGAATTAGCAGGAATTTCTGTTCACCTACGTGAAGCGTCCAAAAACCCAGCTCACTTTGTCCTACAGCATCCACAAGCGCCCAGGACGAACCATCGAAACCAAGGTGTCTGCCAAGCAGCGCCTGATGGCGCTCATGCATGGAGACCAAGTCTGCTGCCATCCCCGCTACCGCTTCAGCTTCTTCTGCACCGAAGCCCGACTGCCCCAGACAGAAACCCTGATCATCTGCCAACAGCACACGACCATCGGCAAGTTGCGGTAAATATTCAGGCAACAGATGTTCAATAGTGCCAGCAGCGATAGGCTCAGGGTTTTGCGGTAGATCAACAAAGCCGTGTTGCACAGCCTTATCGAGCAATGTCTGTGCTTCTGCCTCGCCCATCCCCGTCAGTTTTTGCAGCAGTGAGCTGAGATACGGAATATGGGTATCTGCACTCAACAACTGCAACAACAAGGCACGCAGTGCTTCTGGCTCGGTGTTCAGTGTCGCGTAGTAAGCGCCACTGGGCGTCACCTGAAAATACCGCGGGGTATCATTCTGTTCTTGATTCACGGTTTAACTCCGAAAGATCCATGGTGTGATACACACTTTTCCGGTCATTGACAGTACAGACCGATGGCGTCCGCTGCCACAAGGAACGAAAACACAAAGCGCTGAGGCACACCTAACATTGAGGCAATATTCTGGGCTGACAATCTTTGGCTCTGCCAAAGCTCAGCAATGCTCCGGGCATGAGGCGTCTCCAGCAGGCGTTCAAAGTCAGGAATTGAATTAAGCAACCGCGGCTCTTCCGCGGACAGCGTGTCAGGCAGACGACCACGAGCGGTAAACAATGCCAACTGCCAAAGCAGCTCGTCAGAGGCAACCCGCCGACCCTTGGGAAGTTCGGCATCCGGCTCCCGCTCGAGCAGTGAAATCTCTTCAAAACCAAATCGAGTCCTGGTCAACTGCAGCAGCAGATCAGCGTCCAGCGTGACCAAAAACTCCTTATCCGCAGGCAGGTAAAACAGTGCACCCGGAACACCGACTACCTGTTGTGGCTTCCCTGATGCGTTGCCCGCCTCAATACACCGCATGATCCAGGGCAATAAAAGCCCATCAAGGCTGAAATACACACGCCGACGTTCAGTTGCAGAGTCAAGATTCACGTCCGGCAGATTACCGCAACACTGTTGAATCATCTCGGCCGATATGCGCGGTGTCTGCAGTTCATCAGACAACAGGGATTCTGTTTCCTGTGACTCCGCTTCCATAGACAAAGCCGAGGATCTGGAGTCATTTGCCTGCGAATGTTGCTGCCTGAGCTGATTTTGTGCATCCAGAATCAGACTGTTTAACTCATTCCGCTCAAGACTGAAACGACTGCGAAGCGCTTCAGTCTGGCGCTGACTGTTACCGCCTTTCCAGGCACTCAGTGCCTGACTGCTTCGCTCCTTGCGCGCCTGCCACTCTGCAAAGGCGACTGTACGCTGATCCCGCAGGCTCTCCAGCGGATGCTCAGGCGATGCTGCCTGAACTGCAGGCGAAGTAGACATCGCGTCGAGCTGCAGTCGCAGATCAGCCAGCGCCTGCTGCAAGGTTCCCATACTCAAGGGACGAGTCAAGCGAATGCTTTTGCCATTAACTTTTTCGGCCGTACCAGGGTCTACAACGGCAATGAAAGGACGATTGCCATTTTGACGCAACCACCCCTCTACTTGCTTCCGGCTACTGGCATCACTGATCCCAATCAGCAACGACTCCGCACTCTCAGCTGGCACGAGGTGGAAACCCTTGGCCTTGTTGCCGTTAAAAAATATCTCAAGCATTGCAGCCTCGTTGGCCGCAAAACCGATAATGCCTATTGAATGCTTACCACTGACCGGCATTGCACATTCCTTCTAAAACTGCTCAGTGAAGTTTCTGCCTGGAGAATTGCATGCAGCGTCCATTACTGAGGACAGCATGCTCCAGTGGAAGCTCTGCCAAACGAGAGAGGTCACGAGTATCGACGGCCTTGTTCATTGCAATCCGGCATTCCGACTTCAGCAATGGGCCAGCCTGTTGAATCAGGCGATTGACAAGAAATTGCCCTCTGCCACGCAGAACCAGCAACAAGTCGATCAATGCACCGGTAACGCTATCGCTGTCAGCACACTGAATGGCAAGATAGATCCGTCGGATATGGTTTCGCAGGGTGCGAGGACGTGCGGCGACTAGCCGCGTGAGATAACGCAGTGCAACAGTTGGCTGGGTACCGGCATAGATCAGTCGCTTGTCGACCTGTAAATTAAACATGATTTGCAGTTTGCTTAACTGCAAATCAGCATTTACCGGACGCTCTTCCTGTGCGACTTCAGCCTGACTGACTGCCGAGTTCATCAAGGCTACCTCCTGCCTGAGATAATGTATCAGAGTGTTATACTTAGCTTTCGAGATGATTTCAAACCCGCTTTCACTATTATTGACCGGCATCAACAGCATCGAATCAGCTTTTCAATACACAGGGCTACCCGATATCGCCACCTGCATCCTCTTTACCGCCATCACAGGGCTTGAATGCAATCAATCGTTTAAAAACGGTGTCTTTTTTAGGTAACATTTTATTAAAACCATTGTTTGATTCGCGGTTTAAACTGAATCAAAAATACCCAAGATGAATAAAATATTGTCCTCTTTAATTTGCCCATATTGATTATGTGGTCTACGGTTAAATGCACTCGTGCTATCCATGCACCGAGCCTCAGTCTCAGCAACCTCCCAATAACAAGAATTGGTATTTTCAGATGCGCAAGTATTACGACAGCAGCTTTCCCACCCACGGTGAAGATGGTCGATTTGTCATGCTGGTGATGCGGCAACATTACCGAGCCCCCTGGAGCCTTAAAAAAAGAACTGAATGGGAACAGGAGCTTCCGGAGTACCTCACTCAGGATGGTCGCCAGGTCAACGTTCTGGATAACAAAAAAGGCGAGTTTCAGGTATCGGGCGAGGACGAGATCCTAAGGTTGGGCTAACGCCTCACCTGCCAAACCTGACAAGTTTGCTGGACATCAGTGCTGGCAGCAGGACTGCAATGGCTTTACGGCCTGAACCCTTCAGGCCATGTGCTCTTATACTTTGGTAAGACGATTGTCGACACATCTTAACTTTGTCACCCCCTTCCGCTAGAATTCGCTCGCCAATCACCATTCGATACCTAGTCGATACGCCGTCGGTGGAGTAGTACCACTCCGGCGTCCGGCGGTGAAAACAGATGAGGGCCATATCGTGCTTGAAGCTTATCGTAAACATGTAGAAGAACGCGCTGCAGAAGGCGTACCGCCGAAGCCGCTTGATCCCGAACAGACCGCTGCCCTGGTCGAGCTGCTGAAAAACCCGCCTGCAGGCGAAGAAGAGTTCCTGCTTGACCTGATCACCAACCGCGTTCCGGCGGGGGTTGACCAGGCTGCATACGTCAAGGCTGGCTTCCTGGCTGCGATTGCCAAGGGTGAAGCGACCTCCCCTCTGATCGACAAGGTAAAAGCCGTTGAGCTGCTGGGCACTATGCTCGGCGGTTACAATATCGCACCGCTGGTTGAGTGCCTGGACATTGATGCACTGGCCCCGACCGCAGCCAAGGCGCTGTCTCACACCCTGCTGATGTTTGATGCCTTCCACGATGTTCAGGAAAAGGCTGAAGCAGGTAACGCGCACGCCAAGCAGGTAATGCAGTCCTGGGCCGACGGCGAGTGGTTCACCTCCAAGCCTGAAGTTGCCAAGAAAATCACCGTAACCGTATTCAAGGTGCCAGGCGAAACCAACACTGACGACCTGTCTCCGGCTCCGGATGCCTGGTCACGTCCTGACATCCCGCTGCATGCCAATGCCATGCTGAAGATGGAACGCGACGGCATCAACCCGGAAGAACCCGGCGTGAAAGGCCCGTTGGCCCAGATCGAAGAAGTAAAAGCCAAAGGCTTCCCTGTTGCCTACGTGGGTGACGTTGTGGGTACCGGTTCTTCCCGTAAGTCTGCTACCAACTCCGTGCTGTGGTTCTTCGGCGACGACATCCCGTTCGTGCCGAACAAGCGTGCCGGTGGCTACTGCTTCGGTAACAAGATCGCCCCGATCTTCTACAACACTATGGAAGATGCCGGCGCTCTGCCGATCGAAATGCCGGTTGAAAACCTGAACATGGGTGACGTGATCGACGTGTACCCATACGAAGGCAAAGTATGCAAGCACGGTACCGATGAAGTCATCTGCACTTTCAGCCTGAAGACTCAAGTGCTGCTGGACGAAGTACGTGCCGGCGGTCGTATCCCGCTGATCATCGGTCGCGGCCTGACCGAAAAAGCACGCGCCGCACTGGGCCTGGAAGGCTTTGACCTGTTCCGCAAGCCGGAACAGCCAGCTGACACAGGCAAGGGCTTTACTCTGGCTCAGAAAATGGTCGGCAAGGCCTGCGGCATGGACGGCGTACGTCCGGGCATGTACTGCGAGCCGAAAATGACCACCGTTGGCTCTCAGGACACCACCGGTCCAATGACCCGTGACGAACTGAAAGACCTGGCATGCCTGGGCTTCTCAGCCGACCTGACCATGCAGTCTTTCTGCCACACCGCAGCCTATCCGAAGCCGGTTGACGTGAATACCCACCACACCCTGCCGGACTTCATCATGAACCGTGGCGGTGTATCGCTGCGTCCGGGTGACGGCGTTATCCACTCCTGGCTGAACCGCATGCTGCTGCCGGATACCGTGGGTACCGGTGGTGACTCCCATACCCGTTTCCCGCTGGGCATCTCCTTCCCGGCCGGTTCAGGTCTGGTCGCCTTCGCAGCTGCCACCGGTGTCATGCCGCTGGATATGCCGGAGTCAATCCTGGTTCGCTTCAAGGGCAAGCGTAACGCCGGCATCACTCTGCGTGACCTGGTACACGCCATTCCTTACTACGCCATCAAGCAGGGTCTGCTGACCGTAGAAAAGGCTGGCAAGAAGAACGCTTTCTCTGGTCGCGTACTGGAGATCGAAGGCCTGGAAGAACTGACTGTTGAGCAGGCGTTCGAGCTGTCTGATGCGTCCGCAGAGCGTTCTGCTGCAGGCTGCACCATCACTCTGTCTGAAGACTCTGTTGCCGAGTACTTGCGCTCTAACATCGTCATGCTGAAGTGGATGATCGCTGAAGGCTACGGCGATGTACGTACTATTGAGCGTCGTATCAAGGGCATGGAAGAGTGGCTGGCGAACCCGAGTCTGATGCGTGCAGACGCTGATGCCGAGTACGCTGAAGTGATCGAGATCGATCTGTCCGAAATCAAGGAGCCGATCCTGTGTGCTCCGAACGATCCGGATGACGCTCGCCTGCTGTCTGAAGTGGCTGGCCAGAGCATCGATGAAGTGTTCATCGGTTCCTGCATGACCAACATCGGTCACTTCCGTGCCGCCGGTAAACTGCTGGAGTCCTCCGGCAAGTCGATCCCGACTCGCATGTGGATCGCCCCGCCGACCAAAATGGACCAGGCCCAGCTGAGCGACGAAGGCTACTACAACATCTTCGGCAAGGCCGGCGCGCGCATGGAAATGCCGGGCTGCTCACTGTGCATGGGTAACCAGGCGCGTGTTGCTGCGAAGAGCACCGTAGTGTCCACTTCTACGCGTAACTTCCCGAACCGTCTGGGTGATGGCGCCAACGTCTACCTGGCATCTGCCGAGCTGGCTGCCGTTGCGGCACTGGAAGGCAAACTGCCGACCGTTGACGAGTACATGGCCTACGCCAACAAGATCGACAGCATGGCGGGTGAAATCTACCGCTACCTGAACTTCGATCAGATGGAAAACTACGTAGCCAAGGCCGCTACTGTCATCCCGACCGTTGAAGCCTGATTGCGCCGACCGGGGTGATGTAAGTCACCCCTGAAGCGACCCCAGAACCCCCGTCCCAGTGACGGGGGTTTTCGTTTGTCTCGTCGGCTGATTTCCGACAGGCGCAGGCGAACTGTTATACTCCGCACTGCGTAAGCTACCCGAAACAGCGTAAGGCCCATACCGATGAAATCACCCAATCCCGATCAGCCACTGAGCCAGGCCGATGAAACAGCCCAGACCAAGAACGGCTATCTTGCACTGGTCTCGCGTCTGCTGCTGGAGGAAAAGCTGCCGATCCGGTTCATGTACAAGACCGTGCCAGAACATCTGAACGATACTGGCTGGCGCATGTTCACCGGGTATGAAACTGAAGAATTTCTGGAAAATGAACAGATCAACCTGATCCCGATCCCGCTGGAAAGAGTATGTGAAATTGACCCTTCCCTGACTGAGCTGGTCGAGTACAACGCCGGTACAGTATGGGAGCGCGCGCCGGACGCTGATGGCTGGGAGCGAGTGTACGATTTCCGCATCCCCGCACCCAAAGTGGATGTCAGCATTACCAACGATGTGGATCAGTTCGCGACCAAACGCAGCGAGTCCTGATCAGCGGGTGCCGGTTTCCACAACCGGCATCTCCCCCTCCTCACCGAAGCTGTCAGTATGATAGCGCCAAATACGTACATTGTCGGACCAGTAATCCCCCGGCAGCCCCGCCTTGCGTTTCAACTCCGATATGAATGCCTCGGGCGTTGAGAGGCTTTGCCATACCACCGGCAAAAAAGTCGCACGGTGCTCACCCGCTTCCAGGACCACCCCATCCACCTCTGGCTGCAGCACCGCCACCAGCTCGGCTTCACTTGATACCGACAGTGGCGTCAGAGGCGACAGCACAGATAGACTGACCCTTATGAGCTCACCCCGCTGCAAAGGGTCAAAGCGATAGTCTCGCGTTGCCGCGCTGACAGCATTCAGTATGATGTCCTGTCCAAGAGGTCTGTGCGGCTCCAGAGTACCGATACATCCCCGCAGGCGATCATGACTTTCCAGCGTGACAAAGCAGGCCCGTATGGGTTTTAGCCAGTCAGGCAAGGCATCGACTGACGGCAGGTCTGGCCGCTCTGCATTCAGCACAGCTGTGATGGCATTGCGTGCCATCGCCAGCATCTGTGAACGCTGCGTGGTTGTAAATTCAGAAACAGACATAAGCTCCATAGCCAACAACCTGCGTCTTGTCACCGGCCGTATCACCGGAGGTGCATTGACCAAGACATCTCAGTTCCAGTTTTTCCTGCCGTGCCGCCAGCAACAGACCGTTCAGCGCATGACAACCGCAGGCCTGCTCGGACCCCAGTTGCGGCTCTCTGGCCAGAATCATCTCAGTGGTTAGCTCATCCAGCCGCCATGCTTCCTGCCAGGAATGATAGTGACTCAAATCCGAGCTGATCAGTACCAGCGTATGGGGATCCTGCCACAGGTATTGAACTAGTCGTGCGACCCAATCAGCCTCTGTCTGCCCAACCAGTATTGGCACCAGCTTCAGCCCAGCCGCTACCCTCTGCAGGAACGGAAGCTGGACCTCAAGTGAATGCTCCGGCAGATGGACATCAGACCGCATTGCGAGGTCGAATGTCTGCTGCAACTGCTGCATGAACGGAACATCCAAAGGCGTATCGCCCAGCGGGGTATGCCAACCCTCCTCTTCAGGCAACGCCATGCCACGCAAAGGCAATCGATGGTTGGGCCCGAGCAGCACCACGCGCCGCCATTGTGTCCGTGGCAACTCACGCTGTAACAGACGATATGCCAGTGCTGCTATCGGCCCGGAGTAAACCAGACCTGCATGCGGTACCACCAGCGCTCGTGGCTGCCGCGGCAACTGCTCGGGTTCCTTTGCACGTTCCAGCAGATCATCCACTAACATACTGAGCGCCGGCGCACTGGCAGGGTAAAACATTCCAGCAACCGCTGCCGGGCGTATGGCTGCAGTCATCAGCTCTCTCCACAAATGCTTTGCTATGCTCAAAGTATAGTCATAAAGAGTGAATTCGCAGATCATGAAGCCTGAAACCAGTGTTCCAACACAGTATTGGCACCGTCTGGACAACGGCAAGGTGCAGTGCGACCTTTGTCCCCGCTTCTGCCAGCTCAATGAAGGCCAACGCGGACTCTGCTTTGTTCGTGGCCGTGAGCAAGGTGAGATCCGTCTATTCAGTTATGGCCGCTCCAGCGGTTTCTGTATCGACCCGATCGAGAAAAAGCCACTGAACCACTTCCTGCCTGGCACCCCCGTACTCTCATTTGGAACCGCCGGTTGCAATCTCGCCTGCAAGTTCTGCCAGAACTGGGACATTTCGCGCTCACGGGAAACCGACCGGCTGTGCGATCAGGCCTCACCCTCAGACCTTGCAGCGGCGGCCGCCCACCACGGTTGTCGCAGTATTGCCTTCACCTACAATGACCCGGTTATCTTTCACGAATACGCGATTGATATCGCCAGGGCCTGTCATGAACAGAGCATTCGCTCAGTCGCCGTCACTGCGGGCTATGTTTGCCCAGAGCCACGGAAGGAGTTCTATACCGTGATGGATGCCGCCAACCTAGATCTGAAGGCGTTCAGCGAACGCTTTTATGAAAAAATATGTGGTGGCCAATTACAGCCGGTTCTGGACACACTGGAATACATCTACCATGAAACCAGCACTTGGCTTGAAATCACGACCCTGCTGATACCGGGTGAGAATGACAGTGACACGGAACTGGAGGCGCTAAGCCACTGGATATTCACCCACCTAGGGGCTGATGTACCGCTGCACTTCACGGCCTTTCACCCCGACTGGAAGATGCTGGACTATCCGGCAACACCCATCGAAACACTGCGGCGCGCTCGTCAGATCGCACTTGAGCAGGGCCTGCACTTTGTCTATACCGGCAACCTGCCCGACCCCGAAGGCAATACAACCTGGTGCCCACAATGCGCCAGCGCCGTGATTTGTCGTGATGGCTATCGTATTACCGAATGGAATTTGACGGCTGACGGCTGCTGTACTCAATGCCAGTACCGCATTCCGGGTGTATTCGAGGCCGATCATGGCCACTGGGGCTCATGCCGGTTACCGATCCGGATTGATACCGAGGCGGTCTGATTCTCGGACAAGCAGGCATTCAATGGCCTGCGCATCACGTTCGGTACGCAGTTGGGTAAACAGAAGCTCAGCTTCGGGGTAGTATCGCTTCATCATCTGCAGCCACTGCTTGGTGCGACCATGGACATGGCGGGGCTGTATCCGCTGCATGACCAGTCGGTGGTACTCAAGTACCAGCCACAGGACTTCAGGCCAGCACCGATCATGTGCCTCGTGCCCCCTTAGTCCCTTGATCTGCAACGCCAGGAAAGGGTTCGCTATCAGGCCACGACCGATCATCACATCCTCACAGCCGCTGACCTCGCGGCAGCGCCGGTGATCATCCACCGTCCATACCTCACCATTGGCAATCACCGGAATGGAAACGGATTCACGAATACGGGCGATCCACTCCCAGTGTGCCGGAGGGCGATAGCCCTCTACCTTGGTCCGCGCATGGACCACAATCTGACGCGCGCCCGCCGCTTCCAACGCCTGCGCATTCTCCAGTGCCAGCAGCTTGTCATAAAAACCGAGCCGCATTTTTGCGGTTAGAGGCACACGATCGTGCAGCGCCCGGCTCACACCAGCCGTGATTGAATATACCTCTTCAGGGTCTTTCAACAGAATGGCGCCGCCACGACTTTTATTAACGGTCTTCGCCGGACAGCCGAAATTCAGGTCGATGCCGGGAGCCCCCATATCAACCGCCCGCACGGCATTTTCACCCAGCGCCACCGGATCATTACCCAGCAACTGAACGATCACCGGAGTGCCCGAAGGGGTTACACTCCCTTCGCCCAGCTCAGGCGCCAGACGGTGAAACACGGATTGCGGCAATAACTGGTCGGTCACACGGATGAATTCGGTGACACACAGGTCAATGCCGCCAACACGCGTCAGGATATCTCGCAGGGTATGATCGAGAACGCCCTCCATCGGGGCCAGCAGGATTTTCATCAAGTACGATATCAGGAAACGGGCCGCGGACAGAACGCCCGCAGCCGGAGGTATTTAATTACGCAGCGCGTCAAGGCCAAGCTGCATGTCGGCCTTGATGTCATCCAGAGACTCCAGTCCTACCGACAGACGGATAAGGCCTTCACGCACACCGGCCGCTTCACGCTCTTCGACGCTCATGCGCCCATGTGTTGTGGTTGCCGGATGGGTGATGGTAGTTTTGACGTCGCCCAGGTTGCCGGTAATCGAAACCATGCGCGTGGCATCGATAAAACGCCAAGCCTCTTCACGCTCGCCTTCAACCTCGAACGAAAGTACACCGCCGAAAGCTGATTGCTGTTGACAGGCCAGCTCATGCTGCGGATGTGATGGCAACCCCGAATAGTAGACCTTGCGAATACCCGGTTGCTGCTGCAGCCAGCTCGCCATTTCCAGCGCGCTCTCGGAATGTGCACGCATCCGCAGCGGCAGGGTTTCAAGCCCCTTGAGAAATACCCAGGCATTGAACGGGCTCATGCAGGCGCCACCGGTACGGATCAGGCCAAACACCTCTTCCATCTCTTTATCGCGTCCCACCAGTACACCACCGACACAACGACCCTGGCCATCCAGATACTTGGTTGCGGAGTGCATGACGATATCGGCACCCAGCAGCAACGGCCGCTGCAATGCCGGCGTCAGGAAACAGTTGTCAACGGCCAGCAGCGCATCATTGCGATGAGCAGTCTCGGCTACAGCGGCAATGTCTGTCAGCTCTGCAAGCGGATTGGACGGTGTCTCCATGAACAGCAGGCGTGTCGTCGGAGTAATCGCCGCTTCCCAGGCTGATACATCGGTCGGATCAACAAACGTTGTGCTGATGCCGGCGCGGCTGATGTATTTGTTGAACAGGGATACCGTCGAACCGAATACGCTGCGCGAGCAGACAACATGATCCCCCTGTTTCAGCAGTGCCAGTACCAAGCTTTGGATCGCTGCCATGCCTGACGCCGTTGCAACTGCCCGCTCTCCTCCTTCCAGCGCCGCAATTCGCTCTTCGAACGCCTGTACCGTTGGGTTGGTGAAACGGGAATAGATATTGCCGTCCTCGTCACCACCAAAACGGGCGGCAGCCTCACGGGCACTTGAGAAAACAAAACTGGAGGTGGTGAAAATCGGATCACCATGCTCACCCTCGGCGGTACGGTGCTGACCGGCACGCACGGACAACGTATCAAGCTCATACCCTTCAGGGCTGAACTGGATGCGCGCTTCACGCTCGAATCTAGACTGGCTCATTCCCGTCCCTCAGTCGATTTTGCTGTGCAGATCAGCCGACTCGTTACTGTCTTCCACCGAAGGGTCAGACGCCGACATGGCACCATCGTTTCGCTTCGCATCCACGCGCGCGAGATAGTCCTCGTCCACCGTACCGGTGACATAGCGCCCATCAAACACACAGGTATCAAACTCGGTGATTTCCGGGTTGAAGCAGGTAACGGACTTCTTGAGGTCATCCAGATCCTGATACAGCATCCAGTCACAGCCGATATACTCGCCAACTTCATCGGCAGTACGGCCATGGGCGATCAGTTCACTGGCGGAAGGCATATCGATACCATACACATTCGGGAAGCGCACTTCAGGCGCGGCCGAGGCAAAATAGACCTTGCGGGCACCGGCATCTCGTGCCATCTGAACGATCTGCTTTGAGGTAGTACCACGCACGATAGAGTCATCTACCAGCATTACGACCTTGTCTCGGAATTCAGCCATGATCGGGTTCAGCTTCTGACGCACGGATTTCTTGCGCAGAGTTTGCCCCGGCATGATAAAGGTACGGCCGATATAGCGGTTCTTGATAAAGCCTTCACGGAACTTGACGCCAAGCGTATTGGCCATTTCCAGTGCCGCTGTACGACTGGTGTCAGGAATCGGAATGACCACATCTATGTCATGATCCGGGCGTTCGCGCATCACTTTTTCCGCCAGCTTGACGCCCATTTCCATACGGGAATGGTGCACGGAAACACCGTCAATAATCGAGTCAGGACGTGCCAGATAGACAAATTCGAACAGACATGGTGCGACACGGCTTACCTGTGCGCACTGACGTGTGGAGACCTGTCCCTGAGTATCGATGAAGATCGCTTCACCCGGTGCCAAATCACGCACCAGCGTGTAGCCGGACGTGTCCAGCGCCACACTCTCGGATGCAACCATGTACTCTTCGCCCTTGTCAGTTACGCGCTGGCCATACACCAGCGGGCGAATGCCACAGGGGTCACGAAATGCAACGATACCGTACCCGGTGATCATTGCCACCACCGCATAACCACCCTGACAGCGCGCATGCACTTTTTCAACCGCATTGAAGATATCATCGGCCGTAGGCTGAAGCTTGCCAATCTGCTGCAGCTCATGGGCAAAAATGTTCAGCAGCACTTCGGAATCTGAGGTGGTATTAATATGACGCAGATCGGAACGGAAAATCTCATCCGCCAGTTTGTCAGCGTTGGTCAGATTGCCGTTGTGCGCCAGTGCAATCCCGTAGGGGGAGTTGACATAGAACGGCTGCGCCTCAGCTGAACTGTTGCTGCCGGCTGTCGGGTAGCGCACATGACCAATCCCCATGTTGCCGTTGAGCTTTTTCATGTGACGGGTGCGGAACACCTCGTTCACCAGCCCGTTATCCTTGCGCAGAAAAAAACGATCACCTTCACAGGTAACCATGCCGGCCGCGTCCTGACCGCGGTGCTGAAGCACCGTCAGTGCATCAAAAATAGTCTGGTTAACAAACGACTTGGCAACTACGCCGACGATACCGCACATTCAATCCACCTCAGAAGGATGTAGCTTTAGGATGGTGCTGACTTCCAGACTCAGCGACCAATATTCCAGATTACCTGCCCAACGTCGCTGGCGACCTCTTTGGTCCAGCTTTCAAGCAGTACAAAATGGGGAATCAGTTGGGACCCCTGCCACCATTGATCCTGCACTGCAGGCGTCATGCCCAGCAATGCGACGATCACGACCACGACCAACCCGCCACGAACTGCACCAAACCCCATGCCCAACACCCGGTCTGATGCCGTAAGCCCCGTGGCCTGCACCAATGCAGTAAACAGGGCACCCACCAGTGCGCCGGCAATCAGCGTAACGATAAACAGAATAGCAAAGGCGGCAGCAAAGCGCAGTGAGGGCGTCTGAACGTAAGCCTCAAGCAGATGACTCAGAGAGCCGGCAAAAAGACGTGCAACTACGAACGCCGTCACCCAGGTCAGCAGAGAGATCGCCTCTCGTACGAAGCCGCGTTTGAGGCTCATCAGAGTCGAGATCGCTATGATGGCAAGAATGGTCCAGTCAGCCCAGTTCATCGTCAGTCGCCAGTCCTGAAAACAGCGCGCATTCTATCAGAGGCAGCAGCCCAACCCAATGACCAATTCACTGTGTCGTGAAGCGCACGATCATGCCATCGAGCGCATAATCCGACTTGAGCCGTGCCTGCAGTGCTTCCAGACGTGAGCGCTGCAGATCAGGACCAACAAAAACACGCACCAGATCAGGCCCATGCCGGATGTAGACCTTGTAGCCGGCATCCACCAGCTCACTGCGCAGGGAGCGAGCATTGGCCTCGTCCTTAAAACTGGCCAACTGCAGAGTCCAGGCCACCGGAACCTGTTGCTCATCCAACACAGGCGTGTCTTGATGAGCATTGATCTGAGGTTTCTGAGCATCAACGGCATCCGCCAGTTCAGGTACCGGCACACTCACCACCGCCGGCTCTCGCGGCGCTGCGGGCTCAGATTCACGTTCGGGAATCGATTCTACCGGCTCAATATCCACCCTGTCAGGCAGTTCGGGCGCTTCGGGGATGCGCTCTTGCAGATGGCGCTCACGATAGCCAGAGCCATCCAGCAACAGTGGGAACAGTATCAGGGCGGACACAAGCAGTGCAGCGGCACCCACCAGTTGCTTTTTCTGTTGCTCGGTCATGGCCGTTATTCCTGTTCCGCCAGTTCCAGTGCCTGTGCGACTGTAAAGAATGAGCCCGCCAGCAGCAGTTGGTCTGCAGCCGGCATCGACTGCAGCTGATTAACAGCCACGGCAACACTGTCAGCCCCTCGAATACGGTCTCGGGACACACCAGCTCCCAGCAGTGCGGCCTCCAGCCGTTCCCGCGGCGCACCTCGTGGGACATCCAGTGACACCGGGTGCCAGACATCAACCACAGGGGTCAACGCCTGCACGACGGATTCAATATCCTTGTCTGCCAGCATTCCCAATATCAGGTGAACCTGCCCACCACAAGGTCTTTGCGACAGCCAGTGAGCCAGATATCCTGCCGCCTCGGGGTTGTGGGCCACATCCACGGTAGCCCTTATTTGCCCAAGCTGCACAGGCTGCAGACGCCCCTTCAGGCATGCGTGTACCAAACCTTCTCGAATTGCCTGCTCAGAAACAGGGTGGGGAAAATGCTGCAGCGCAGCCAATACCAGCGCTGCATTGGGCAGCGGCAGCGCTGGTACTGGCAGCGCATCAAGATGCCTGCAATCACTCTGCCAGGACCACTGATCGGTCTTGAGCTCATAACTGAAATCAACACCCTGAAGCTGAAGCGGCGCTCCCAGTGTGCGAGCATAGTCAACCAAAGTTGCCGGTGGCTTCGGGTCACCGCAAAGAGCGGGCTTGCCGGCACGGAATATACCCGCCTTCTCACGCCCGATGGATTCTCGGTCCGGGCCCAGCCAATCGGTATGGTCCAGTGCAACTGTGGTGACCAGTGCAATATCGGCATCCACGATATTGACCGCATCCAGCCGCCCCCCAAGCCCTACTTCCAGCAGCGCCACATCAACTTGACGCTGACTGAAAATCAGCAGCGCAGCCAGCGTACCGTATTCGAAATAGGTCAGCGAGGTCTCACCTCGTGCCTGCTCAATCAACGTGAAGGCTTCGCAGAGGGCGGCATCATCTACAGGCTTGCCCGAGACACAGACACGCTCGTTGTAGCGCAGAAAATGCGGAGACGTGTAGCTGCCGGTTGTATAACCGGCGCGACTGAGAATGGCATCCAGCATGGCAAGCGTTGAGCCCTTGCCGTTGGTGCCTGCTATTACGATCTTGCAGACAGACTCCAGGTCGATTGGCAGGCGCTGTGCAACCTGCTGCAGCCGATCAAGTCCAAGCTCAATTTCAGCCGGGTGACAGGCTTCGATGCGCGCCAGCCAGCCCGAAAGATCCAGCGGCCGCTCAGCTGTCATCGCGGACCACTTCACTGTCTTCATCAACACTCTCGTCATCGTCGGCAACACCACACATGGGGCGCAGCGTCAGTTTGCAGAGAATGGACGCGAGGCGTGTACGCATTTCATTACGGCTGATGATCATGTCGACCTGACCATGTTCCAGCAGAAATTCGCTGCGCTGGAAGCCTTCCGGCAACTTCTCGCGTACGGTCTGCTCAATGACACGGGGACCGGCAAAGCCGATCAGTGCATTGGGCTCAGCCACGTTCAGGTCACCCAGCATCGCCAATGATGCAGAAACACCACCATAGACGGGATCGGTCAGTACGGAAATATACGGAATCCCCGCCTGCTTGAGCTTTTCAAGCGCAGCGCTTGTCTTGGCCATCTGCATCAGGGAGATCAGAGCCTCCTGCATGCGCGCGCCACCTGAAGCCGAGAAACAGATCAGCGGGATACCCTCTTCCAGCGCAACATTGGCAGCACGCACGAAGCGCTCACCGACGACCGCCCCCATAGAGCCACCCATAAAGCTGAACTCGAACGCAACCGCAACAACCGGCAACCCTTCGAGCGTACCGCGCATGGCAATGAGGGCATCCTTTTCACCGGTTTCCTTCTGTGCCGCGGACAGGCGATCCTTGTACTTTTTGGAGTCACGGAACTTGAGACGGTCAACCGGCGTTACATCAGCCCCGATCTCTTCACGTGAACCATCATCCAGAAACAACTCAAGGCGGCGACGTGCATGCACCCGCATATGATGATCGCACTTGGGGCAAACATTGAGATTTTTCTCAAGCTCTGGGCGATAGAGTATGGAGTCACACTTGGGACACTTTTTCCAAAGGCCTTCAGGAATATTGGTACGCTTTTTTTCGTTGCGGACCAGCGAAGGTACAATCTTTTCCAGCCAGTTACTCATCTCTTACTATCCTATCGGCGGCCAGCCGGTCCTTTCGGCACCCACTGGCGATATGAATTCGTTAAGCCTGCACCCACAGCGCGACCGAAACTCAACTCTGGGCCCTGACTGCAGCGGCAAAGGCGCACATTTTTGCCGTATCCTTCCGCCCCGGTGCCGCTTCAACCCCGCCCGAGACATCAACGGCATAAGGTTTTACCTGAGTGATCGCCGCTGCCACGTTAGCGGGATTCAAACCACCCGCCAGGGTAATATTCCCCGCAAGCGCCTGAGGAATCAGCCCCCAGTCAAACACCTCGCCCGTTCCGCCCGGGACTCCTGGACGATAGGCATCGAGCAGCAACCCCCGAGCAGTGTGGTAGGCTGCAGCCGCAGATTCGACATCGAGCCCCGGGCGCACACGCAGCGCCTTAATATAGGGGCGACTGAAGCGACTGCACTGCTGCTCGGTTTCATTTCCATGAAACTGCAGCAGATCCAACCCTGCCAAATCAATGACATGCTGAACCTGTTCCTGAGAGGCATCGACAAACAGCCCCACACTGGTCACAAACGGCGGCAGTGTGCTGATGATATCAGCCGCTACGACAGGATCAACATAACGTGAACTGGGTTCATAGAACACAAATCCAAGCGCATCCGCCCCTGCCGCTACTGCAGCGGCCGCATCATTACGGCAGGTAATACCGCATATCTTGATTCGAGTGGTCATTGCATTCTCATCTCGGAGGCAAGCGCATAATATTAGCAAAGCCGCGGCGAGGCGTCAGTTTCCTCATGACAGAAAATAAGGACCCGGATCTGACGGCGGCAATCTGAATATGTCCGGATAGCGTACATCCACGAAATAAAGACCATCCGGTGGCGCGGTAACGCCCCCCTGGCGCCGATCTCGGGCCTGTAATACTTCAAGTGCCCAATCAGGTGATCGATCTCCGGCACCTACTGCCATCAGCACGCCGGCAATATTGCGTACCATATGATGCAGGAATGCGTTGGCACTGACATCAATCACAACCAAACGTCCACTCTGGTACACGCTCAACTTGCGTATTTCCCGTACCGGGCTGCGTGCCTGACACCCGACAGCTCGATAAGAGGTAAAGTCATGTTCGCCCAACAGGTGCTCGGCAGCCTCTTGCATACGTTCGGTATTCAGCGTGCGATGCGTCCAGGTTACCCCCCCTGCCAACACTGCCGGGCGTGAGGGCGACGTGTAGATCAGGTAACGGTAGCGTCGTTCCCGCGCTGAAAAGCGGGCATGAAAGCATCCAGGTACGACAGTGGCCCATTTAATCGAGATATCGTCCGGCAGATGGCAGTTGGTACCCAGCACCCAGGCACGCTCATCACGCTCGGCCCAACTGTCAAAGTGAATCACCTGATGACTGGCATTGACGCCAGCATCAGTACGACCGGCACATACAACCTGAACAGGATGATTGGCCACTACCGACAGGGCCCGCTCTACCTCAGCCTGAATGGTGGGAACCTTGTCATGTGCCTGCAACTGCCAGCCACGATAGGCGGCTCCTACATACTCAACAGCGAGAGCATAACGAAAAGGGGCGATCGAAATCGCCCCGGAAGAGTTCTGTTTACTCATTGAATGTCTTTATCAGAGTGAGTCCAGCAGCTTCTGCGCTTCCTGGCGCTGCTTATCCGAACCTTCACTGGTGATCTCATTGAGGATATCGCGTGCACCATCCTTATCATCCATTTCCATGTAGGCGCGCGCCAGATCCAGTTTGGTTTCAGTCTCATCGGTACCACTGAGCAGATTCATCTTATCAAGGACATCAACTGCTTCATCGTTGCGCTGCTCTTCCAGAGCGATTTCGTCATCGGTACTGTTCAACAGCTCATCAACTTCGGAGTCAAGATCCATCTCCAGATCATGCGAAATGTTTGCAGTCAGCTCTTCTTCAACCTGCTCACCGGTACGAGCCGGCGCGACTGCGCTGGAAACATCATTCTCAGGGTCAAAAGACGCCAATAAACTGTCCAGATCCTCATCTGCGCTATCACCAGCTGAAGTCTCTGCTTCCTGATCATCAGGCTCGTCAGCACTTCCCTGCAACATCGCTTCCAGATCATGGTCGATTTCATAATCGTCAGTATCCAATGCAGAGACAGTTTCATGCAGGCTATTGTCGCTTGCCGGCTCGTCGGCTTCCAGCTCGCCGAACAAGTCATCATCAAGGCTAATATCATCAGTGGTTGCAACTGCATCATCCGCAAGACTGAAACCGTTATCTTCCTTCAGAGCATCTTCAAGCAGCGATTCGTCATCGCTTACCGCCTGCGCGGTGTCATCATCATTGTCTTCTGCGCCATTAAGCAGGAAATCAAGGTCATCGGAGCTCTCGTCATCTCCGAGCATACCATCCAACTCGGATGGCTCTTCTTCCGGTTCCTGAGGCTTGACACTGAACTCGAGCTCATCACCAGCAGACAGAGGCTCTGGCCCTGATTTATCCTCTTCGGCAGGCCCTTCTGCCCCAGCCAGCGGCGCCAACTCGGCTAGCGGCTCGTCTTCAGCTCCGAGATCAAACTCAGTGGCATCAATACGCTCATCACTGCCTGCAAGCTGCTCGACATCATCATCGACCTGGTCAAGATCAGATTCGTCATCAATATCGAGATCGTTAAGATCCAGATCCATATCCAGATCAAGGCTTTGTAAATCCTGCTCCAGATCGTCGCTGCCGGCATCAGGCTCATCCGGCGCCAGGTTTTGCATCGGCGGACGCGAAAACTCATCTCCTTCGCCTGACAAGGGCGCTAGTGGCGCTGGTCGTTCAGTTTCATCATCATCGGCTGCTACAGCCGCCGCTACCGCTGCTGCACCGCCGGCAACAGCCGCTGATGTAGCCGCATCTCGCCCGTCGGCAGGGGAATCGGCATCATCATCGCCGTCACGCAGATCGCTCGGCACATTGACCAGCTCGCGTTTTTTGTCCGGTGCAGATGAACCACGACGACGCAGCATCAGCCAAAGCCCTGCCAAAATCGCCACAGCGCCGGCACCTATGCCACCAAGCACGGCGGGGCTTTGCAACAGACTCTTGTCATCTTGCGCGCCGGACTCAACAGCGGAAGGCGCTGCATTACGGCTCAACTCGGTCTGGAGGGTGGCCATCTGCTGAGATTGAAGCTCCAGCAGGCGACTTTGAGCTTCCAGCTGTTCCAGAACAGAATTGAGCTTGTCGTTAAGGTCGGTATTTTCACGCTCCAGGCGATCGATCTTCTCTTGCGCAATCAGAACGTCATTTTCGAGATTTTCCTGAGCAGCCGAGACTACAGATGGATCCTGCTGCGGCGCGCCCGCCTCTTCGGTAGTAACCGTTTCACTGCCCGCTTCGGCATCGTCCTGTGCGTCTGCTTCAGACTCTTCCTGAGGCGCCACGATCTTCAGCTGCCCTTCGTCAACGGGGGCGGTTGCATCCTGCGCCGACTCGGTAGGCTTGTCAGCCGGCGCAGTGGCCGCACCTTCATCGGTTGACGCCTGATCGTCCTGCTGTCGGCTCACGTCCACTGGAGCCTTGGGTTCTTCTGCCTGTTGACGCGAGGTGCGCCCTTCTCGCCACATCTGCGTTTGTCGTGCGACTTCAGCAACCGCTTCACGATGCGTCAAGCGGGTTACTTCATCCTGCGTTGGCAGATTCAAGACCACACCGGCTCGCATGGAATTGATATTACCTGAGGGGAAAGCCGCTGGGTTCTTGCGGAACAAAGCCAGCATCATTTGATGCTCGCTGATATTGGCAGGCTTGTGCCGCGCCGAAATTTCCCACAGGGTTTCATCAACCCCGACATAAACTTGACTCTCGCTGTTCATGCGAGTGCGGATGTTTGAAGTCGTCCCTGTCACCTGACGCTGCTGGTTTGCAGCAGGCTCCGCTACTGCAGGCTGCTGCACCTGTGCCGGCTGCACGGTGCGCTGCACGGGCGTTGGATCGAACACGGGAGGGTCAAGCAGCAGGGTGTACTCTCGCACCATGCGACCGCTGGGCCAGTTCACCTCAACCATGAAGTTCAGGAACGGCTCCTGAATCGGTTCGTTGGAGCGTAGTCGGATACTGCCAGCCCCATCGGGAGTCAGCAGCACCTGAAACTGGATATCGCGCAGGTAGCGCCCCTGGCTGACGCCACCTGACAGGGAGTATTCATCCACCGCTGCCATTCGTGGCTGAATCTGCAACGGAGAGAGGTCACGAACCTGCGTCAGTTTGATTTCTGCATCGAGCGGCTCATTCAGAGCTGAATTGACTTGAATCTCTCCCAGGCCGAGGGCGTGTGCCTGTGACACCCCCAGAGCTGCAGAGACCGCAAGGCTTAAAGCTAGTTTACGCAGCATCGGTTACTCCCTTTGATATCGTGTGCCCGTCTCTCGTCCCTTTCCGAAGAATCAGAGAGTTACGGCTCCATAGTCGTTGCAAGTATTATGTATTATGGCGCTGGCGGTCAAGACAACCACCTTCGACCGTTTGCTACCCTTCCGTCACCAGACGCATGGCGGCCCCAAGAGCTGTCAAGGCACTGCCCCGCCCAAGGTCATCAATCATGGCATGCAGAGCAAATCCGGCTTCGCCTTCAGCCCCCGGACGTAGCCGCGCCACAACCACTTGTTGCTGACCGATTGCATCTTTGATGAGACTCGGAACCTGTTTGGCATGTTGATCAAAACACACACCTGGAGCCTTATCCATCAACTGCTGAACCTCATCCATATTCAGCGGCTGGTGCGTTTCAGCCTGAATTACCACCATGTCGCCATAAAATACCGGCACTTGAACGGCACTGACTTCCAGCTCCAGCCCCTCATCATCCAGTACAAGCGGCAACTGGGTACGCACAGCCGCTTCGATGTCGGTGTAACCGCTGTCAAGCAGAGTACCAACCTGCGGTATCAGGTTAAACGCAATCTGCTGGCCGAAATGACCTGACTCAGGGTCTCGTCCATTCAACAGCCGTGCCGTCTCGGATGCCAAGGCTTCGACACCGGGATGCCCTGCTGAAGAAACCGGGCTCAACAACACGAGATTCGCTTTCAGAATCTCGCAAGCACGATGCAAAGGAGCCAGCGCCAGCGCGGCTGCAATGGTAGCCGAATTCGGGATACCGATAACACGACCTGGATCAAGCGAAGCAAGCTCATCACCATTCAGCTCGGGAACGGTCAGAAATACCTGACCCACCTCGTATCGCTGAGGGTACAGGTCGATGACCCGGCCCGGAGCCGCAAGCAGAGCCTGCTTCAGCTCGGGGCCAAGTTCGGCCTCACAGACAAACGTGAGCTGCGGTAACGACGAATCGAAAGCATCCAGAGGGCGGGTTCGATGCGCATGCCCTCTGAACATCAGGCTGCGCCCAGCCTGCTCTTCAGGTTCAAACAGGGTGAGAGTGTCGACTTCGAAGGTCGACTCATCCAGCAGTTCGAGCAGTTTCTCACCGGCCAGCGTGGCAGGCCCCAGCAGTGCAATCTTCAACGGCATATTGGTCAGTTTCTCTCACAGGCCTTCAGAACAGTCAGCGATCTGCGGCACATTTACTTCAGTGTATAAGCAAAACAGCCCGGACGTACGCCGGGCTGTTGAAAAAGCTATTGCTGAACGCTATCAGCGCTCGATCAGAATGCGCAGGATACGGCGCAGCGGTTCGGCCGCACCCCAGAGCAGCTGGTCACCCACACTGAACGCATTGAGGAAGGTCGGCCCCATCTTCATTTTGCGCAGACGCCCAACAGGCACATTCAGCGTACCGGTCACCTTGGTCGGCGACAGATCACGCATGGTGATTTCACGCTCGTTCGGTACCACGCTGACCCAGTCGTTGGCTTCGGCGATCATCTGCTCGATCTCGTCCAGCGGCAGATCCTGCTTCAGCTTCACGGTGAACGCCTGGCTGTGACAACGCATGGCGCCGATGCGCACACAGGTACCATCGATGGGAATCGGGCTGTCGGACAGGCCGAGGATTTTGTTGGTTTCAACAAAACCTTTCCACTCTTCCTTGCTCTGACCGTCTTCCACCGCCTTGTCGATCCAGGGGATCAAAGAGCCAGCCAGGGGCACACCGAAGTTATCGGTGGCAAAGGCATCACCGCGCATGGTGTCGACGACCTGACGGTCGATATCCAGGATGGCAGAAGCCGGGTCGGCCAATAGCGCTTCGGAACCGGCGTGGATCTGGCCCATCTGGGTGATCAGTTCACGCATGTTCTTGGCACCGGCACCGGACGCTGCCTGATAGGTCATGGAGGAGATCCATTCGATATGACCGGCCTTGAACAGACCACCCAAACCCATCAACATCAGAGAAACGGTGCAGTTGCCGCCAACAAAGTTCTTGATACCGGCGTCGATGCCACGGTCGATCACATCACGATTGACCGGGTCCAGCACGATCAGGCTGTCATCGGCCATGCGCAGAGTAGAGGCCGCATCGATCCAGTAGCCATTCCAGCCAGACTCACGCAGTTTCTGGAACACTTCAGTCGTGTAGTCACCGCCCTGGCAGGAAACAATGGCGTCCATCTGCTTCAGCTCGTTGATATCACGCGCATCTTTCAGTGCCGGGATATCCTTGCCGATGTCGGGACCTGCCGCTCCGGTCTGGGAAGTAGTGAAGAAAACCGGCTCCGCAATATGGTTGAAGTCGTTCTCTTCCAGCATGCGCTGCATCAGAACCGAGCCGACCATACCACGCCAGCCTACAAAACCTACACGCTTCATTCGTGCCCCCAAATATAATTAGCTTTAAAACGAATCCCGAATACGAAACACCGGGCAACGGCAGCTCCAGGCTGCTCAGTTACCCGGCGGATACGGACGAAATCAGGCGTTCAGTGCGGCAACAACCGCATCACCCATTTCGGTGGTGCTGACCGCGCGCATGCCTTCGGACATGATATCCGGCGTACGCAGATTCTGATCCAGCACCTTGCTCACGGCGGCTTCAATCTGATCAGCCGCTTCGCCCGCATTCAGGGAATAACGCAACATCATAGCGACTGAGAGGATGGTTGCCAACGGATTCGCCTTGCCCTGACCGGCAATATCCGGTGCAGAACCGTGACAGGGCTCGTACATGCCCTTGCCGTTTTCATCCAGTGACGCGGACGGCAACATGCCGATGGAACCGGTCAGCATGGCCGCAGCGTCAGACAGAATGTCACCGAACATGTTGCCGGTTACGACCACATCGAACTGTTTCGGCGCACGCACCAACTGCATGGCGGCGTTGTCCACGTACATGTGGCTAAGCTCCACGTCCGGGTACTCGCTTTTCAGCTCTTCCATGATCTCGCGCCAGAGCACGGTCACTTCCAATACGTTGGCTTTGTCGACCGAACACAGGCGCTTGTTGCGCGCACGGGCCGCTTCAAACGCGACACGCCCGATGCGGCGGATTTCGTTTTCATCGTAGACGTAGGTGTTGAAGCCTTCACGGATGCCGCCTTCCTTCTCGCGAACGCCGCGCGGCTGGCCAAAGTAGATGCCGCCGGTCAGTTCACGCACGATCAGGATATCCAGACCGGAAACGATTTCCGGCTTCAGCGTAGAAGCGTGTGCCAGCTGCGGATAGAGAATCGCCGGACGCAGGTTACCAAACAGCTGCAACTGGGAGCGGATACCCAGCAGACCCTTTTCCGGACGGATGGCGAAGTCGGGGTTGGTGTCCCACTTGGGGCCACCGACGGCACCCAGCAGAATCGCATCGGCCTGTTTGCAGGCGGCCAGCGTCTCATCCGGCAGCGGTACGCCGGTGGCGTCGATGGCAGCACCGCCGACCAGTGCTTCGCTGATCTCCAGCCCCAGCTCAAAACGTGCGTTGACCACATCCAGCACCTTGCGTGCTTCGGTTACGATCTCGGGACCAATGCCGTCACCCGGCAGTACCAGTATTTTCTTGCCCATCTGGGTTCTTCCTCAAAAATTCAGTTCAGTTTACTTGATCGCATCAAACAGCCAAGGTGCTTCCTGACGACGGCGCGCTTCATACGCCTTGATCTCGTCCGCGTGCTGCAGGGTCAGGCCGATATCATCCAGACCGTTGAGCAGACAGTGTTTGCGGAAATTGTCGACTTCAAAGGCAAACTCTTCGCCGAACGGGGTAACCACAACCTGACGCTCCAGATCCACGGTCAGCTGATAGCCTTCAGTCGCTTCAACCTCTTTGAACAGCTGGTCCACCTGTGCCTCGGGCAGCACGATCGGCAGCAGGCCGTTCTTGAAGCAGTTGTTGTAGAAGATATCGGCAAAGCTCGGCGCAATGATGGCACGAATACCGAAATCATCCAGCGCCCAGGGCGCGTGTTCACGACTGGAGCCGCAGCCGAAGTTTTCCCGCGCCAGCAGCACACTGGTGCCCTGGTAGCGTGACTGGTTAAGCACGAAATCCGGGTTCAGCGGACGACCGGCGCAATCCTGATCCGGCTGACCTTCATCCAGATAACGCAGCTCGTCGAACAGGTTCGGGCCAAAACCGGCACGCTTGATCGATTTCAGAAACTGCTTGGGAATGATCATATCGGTATCGACGTTGGCACGATCCAGCGGCGCAGCAATACCGGTGTGTTGGGTAAATTGTCTCATTTCGCTCTCCCGTCTTACTGCATCAGCTCACGTACATCGATGAAATGGCCAGTCACTGCAGCGGCAGCAGCCATGGCAGGGCTGACCAAGTGAGTACGACCACCAAAGCCCTGACGCCCTTCGAAGTTACGGTTGGAAGTGGACGCACAGTGTTCGCCCTGCCCCAGCTTGTCCGGGTTCATCGCCAGACACATGGAGCAGCCCGGCTCGCGCCATTCAAGACCGGCTTCGATAAAGATCCTGTCCAGCCCTTCAGCTTCGGCCTGCGCCTTCACCAGACCGGAGCCCGGCACCACCAGCGCCTGCTTGATATTCGCCGCTACCTTACGACCTTTCACCACATCGGCGGCAGCACGCAGGTCCTCGATGCGAGAGTTGGTGCAGGAGCCGATAAATACACGATCCAATTGAATATCGGTGATCTTCTGGTCGGCCTGCAGCCCCATGTACTTGAGCGCACGACGGATGCCATCAGCCTTGACCGGATCGGTTTCCGCCTCCGGGTTGGGTACCAGTGCACTTATTGGTGCCACCATTTCAGGAGAAGTACCCCAGGTCACCTGCGGCTGAATATCCTCGGCCTTGATCTCGACAACGGTATCAAACCGGGCATCTTCATCGGAGACCAGACCTTTCCAGGCAGCCACGGCGGCATCCCACTGATCTGCCGTGGGCGAGAACGGGCGGCCCCGGAAATATTCAATCGTGGTGTCATCAACGGCCACCAGACCGACGCGAGCACCGGCTTCGATCGCCATGTTGCAGATGGTCATACGCCCTTCCATGGATATTGAACGGATGGCACTCCCGCCGAATTCAACGGCATAGCCGGTGCCACCGGCTGTACCGATCACGCCAATAATGTGCAGTACCACATCCTTGGCGGTAACACCGGCACCCAGTTCTCCATCCACGCGCACCAGCATGTTTTTCATTTTTTTGGCGATCAGGCACTGGGTTGCCAGCACATGCTCAACCTCGGAAGTACCAATACCGTGAGCCAGTGCGCCAAAGGCACCATGGGTGGAAGTATGGGAGTCACCGCAGACCACAGTAGTGCCCGGCAGCGTCATGCCCTGCTCGGGGCCGACCACATGCACGATGCCCTGACGCTGATCGTTCATCTTGAATTCGGTAATGCCGAACTCGTCGCAGTTGGCATCGAGGGTTTTCACCTGAATTCGGGAGACCGGGTCCACAATCTGATCCACACCGCCGTCACGCTGAGTGGTCGGCACGTTGTGGTCAGGGGTGGCCAGGTTGGCATCGATACGCCAAGGCTTGCGGCCAGCCAGACGCAGGCCTTCGAAGGCCTGCGGCGAGGTCACTTCGTGCAAAATCTGACGATCGATGTAGATCAACGCGCTGCCGTCTTCGTTCTGGCGCACCAGATGGGCGTCCCAGAGCTTGTCGTATAAGGTTTTTCCGGCCATGTTATCTCCCCTCATGTTATCCGGTCTCATGGCAATAGGTGATCATCCTAGTGCAGCCTTGCCCAACACACAAATTCATAATTTTTATGATTTGAATTCCGAAAAGGAATAGATAGACTAAGCCATATCTCTTCACCGGAATCAGCGATTGCATGGATACTGCCGGACTGCATGCCTTTGTCACCGTGGCCGACTGCGGCTCTTTCTCCCAAGCCGCCCAACTTCTGTTTCTGACCCAGTCCGCGGTGAGCAAACGCATCGCCCTACTGGAAAGCCAGCTCGATTGCCGCCTGTTTGACCGCATCGGCCGCCAGGTGATGCTGACCGAAGCCGGTTTGGCGCTGCTGCCGCGCGCACGCCAGATTCTACTGTCGATTGAGGATGCCGAACGCATGTTGGGCAATCTGTCCGGCATGATCGGCGGGCGACTGGCACTGGCCACCAGCCATCACATCAGCCTGCATCGCCTGCCGCCGATTCTCAAAACCTTTGTCGATCGTTTCCCTGAGGTTGAGCTGGATCTGCAGTTTGCTGCCTCGGAGGTCGCCTATGAAGGCGTCCTCAAGGGCGAGCTGGAATTGGCGCTGATTACACTGGCACCGGAACAGGACGACCGTATTTGTGCACGTACCGTATGGCATGATCGGCTGCAATATATGGTGGCGCGTAATCATCCACTGGCACAACTAAACCGCCCCTCACTCACCGAACTGAACCGCTACCCGGCCATTCTGCCCGGTGCCGATACCTTTACCCACCAACGCGTGAGGCAGCAACTGGCGCTGCAGGGACTGGAACCAAATCTTGGCATGAGCACCGATTATCTGGATACCATACGCATGATGGTAAGCATTGGCCTTGGCTGGAGTCTGCTGCCAGAGACCATGATTGATGACCAGCTGGTACGACTGAATACCGGCACCGAACCAATCGTGCGCCCGCTGGGCTATATCCACCACCGTGACCGCACCCTGAGCAATGCGGCGCGGGAACTGGTCAAGCTGCTTGAACCCGGCGTTTAATCTGTACCGCGCATGGTTTAAGATCAAAACCCCTCCAGCCCACGCGGAGTCCTGACAGGTGAGCGAGCAACTATTGAACATCATGCGCCAGTGGCTCGATCAACTGGAGCAACACACCACCGGCGAGCAACCAGGCTGGGAACAACTGCAGCAGCTGCTGAACAAGGTCAATGACCGGCAACTGCCCGAGGAACACGCCGAACTGTTGCTGAAACTGACCCGCCAGAGCGCCGGTTTCAATCGCTTCGCCACCGAACTTCTGCAACAGGCCGAACAGGGCAGCATCGACTCTGAACAGTTGCTTGAGCACTTCAAGCAACATCTGGATGAGCTGACGCGTGACTGGGTGTTGCACAGCTGGCAGCTGCCGGAACAGCTCGGCATGCTGCTGGGCCTGTTCAATCTGCAGCAGGCACCATGGCAGGACAGCCTGAACCAGTTTACCCAACTGCTGACAGGACTGCTGGCCAATCTGCAACCGCTTACCCGGCCCGACCTGATCAGTCAGCTGCGAGAGTCCATCAGCCTGCTGGAGCGCTTTCAGCAGGCACGTACCGCCTACATGGCTCAACTGAGCGCTATCAATACCCTGGCGCTGGAGCGGATGAGCGAACAGCTTGAGCGGGATGCCATTACCGATATCGACCATCTGCACCAACTCTGGATCGAATGCTATGAGTCGGTGTACCAACAACGAATTGCCAGCGAAGAGTACAGCCTGGCCCTGGGTGAAATCAGCAACGCCGCCATGGCGCTGCGCCAGGGCTGGCAGCAGCAGCGCGACCGCTTCTGTTCGGCCCTGGGGCTGGTAACCGACACCCGCCATGACGAACTGGCCCTGCGCCATCATCAGCTGCGCCGTCGGGTACGCACGCTTGAGCGCGAGCTGCAGCAGTTGCGCGCAGTGCACGCCCCCGCTTCCGATCACAAGGACACCCATGCCCAAGATCAGTCTTGATGCCGAGCGTGCCCGCCAACAACTGGCCGCACAAACACAACATCTGAATGACAGCATCAGCAACCTCAGTCAGCTGGACAGCCGCCACCAGAGCGCCGAACGGAATGAAATTTTCAGCGCCGATGGCGTGCGTCTTTACCACTATCACCCCACAACACGCTCGCGCACTCAGACCCCGCTGCTGATCTGTTATGCGCTGGTCAATCGTCCCTGGGTGCTGGATCTCAGCCCCGAGCGCTCGTTTATTCGCCGCCTGTTGGATGAAGGCATTCCCGTCTACCTGATCGACTGGGGTTATCCGAGTCGCAGCGACCGTTTTCTGCAGCTCGAAGACTATCTTGAGGACTATCTGGACCGCTGCGTGGACCGGGTGTTGCAGCACAGCGCCGGAGAAAAACTGAATCTGGCCGGCATCTGTCAAGGGGGGGTATTAAGCCTCTGTTATACCGCCTTGCATCCCGATAAGGTTCGCAACTTGATTACGCTGGTAACACCTGTCGACAGCGCCCAACCGAGCTTCAGACTTGGACGGCTGACCGCCCATATCGACCTGGAGCTGGCAGGCGCTGCCTACGGCAATCTGCCAGGGCCGTTGCTCAACGAGATTTATCAGGCACTCAAACCGATGCGACTGGGGCTGGAAAAGCGGCTTCGAGCGGGCAAGGAGCTGAGCGGCGATTCCGAGCGCGCACTGAACTATCTGCTGATGGAGCGCTGGCTCAATGATTGCCCGGATCTTGCCAGTGCGGCGCTGCAGGAGTTTGTACAGCTGTTTTTCAGGGACAACGCCCTGCTGAAACCGGAAGGATTTGAACTGGCTGGTGAAACTCTGAGGATGCAGGCGCTGACACAACCCCTGCTCAATATCTTCGGTCTGTCAGACCATTTGGTACCGCCGGAAACCGCTTCTGCACTAAAACAGATCACCGGCAGTGGCGACTACACTGAACTTACGGTCAAGGCAGGTCATATCGGTACCCTGACCGGGCGCAGGGCTCTGGAGAAGGTCCCAACCGCCATTGCACAATGGCTCAGGCAGCGGGACTTTTAATCAGTAACTGGTAAGCAGGTAACAGGCCGAAAGCGGTTTTACGTCTTGCTTGATTTGCTGCTGGACGCAGCCTTTGTGCTATCGCCGGTTTTGGCTGTTTCCTGCGTCGCTTCAGTCTTGGCTGATGCGTCCGCGGTTTGCTCTTCTTCAGTGGCTTCAGAGCCTCGAGGGGCAAACATGTTCCACACCGCCATATTCTGATCGGCAAAGCGCCCCATCATGGTCAGCGGGTTGGCTGCGCCCATCATGGTCTGCATCTGCTCACGGATCCGATCCTGATGCTCGAGGAAGGCGGCAATACTCTGCTCCAGATACTGACTCATCATCCCCTGCATGCTGTCGCCATAGAAGCGGATCAGCTGCTGCAGGACCTGATTGGTCAGCAGGGTGCCATGCCCTTCCGCCTCCTGCTCACTGATGATCTGCAGCAGAATGTTGCGGGTCAGGTCGTTACCGGTCTTGGAGTCCTGAACCTGAAATTTCTCGCCACTGAGTACCAGCTGCTTCACGTCCTCAAGGGTGACGTAACAACTGCGCGATGTATCGTACAGGCGTCGATTGGTGTATTTACGCAGAATCCGCACTGCCGCTTCTCCTGTTCCACTCTGACTCATCCGTCACTTCCGTTCAGTCGGTATCGCGCTTGCTGCTTCCATACTGGTTCATCATGCTGAACAGCAGCTTCTGGAAAGCCTCCATCGAGCCGATACCGTTATTAAGATAGGGCTTAAGCAGCGTGAGCGGGTCATAACCTTCCGCCCCCGCTTCCATCTGCTCACGCACCTTGGCAATCATCTCCTGCTGCAGGCTCGCCACATCGGGTAACCCCAGGGCTCGACGCAGCTCCTCCGGTGTCATCTCAATGTCAACTCTGAAGTTCATGTTTACTCCAACCGATCTGACCCGTAATTAAGGTTCATACTATAGCAACTGCAGTGCAAAACAACTTCAGCTCGCACTTTGCTGCGCTTTTTCCGGATATATCCAGATCAATGTCAACACAATAGCCACCGCAGCCGCTGCTGCCGCCAGCAGAAAACTCCACTGCCCCAAGCTGCTCCAGAGCTGCCCGGAAAGAATCGCACCCGCCGCTCCACCTGCGCCAAAGCCAAGAGATGAAAACAGCGCCTGCCCACGCCCCTGAGTTGCATTCCCGAAATAATGCTGCACCAATGCAATCCCCACCGCATGCAGACTGCCAAAGGTCGCCGCATGCAGCAGCTGCGCAAACAGCATGACCGGCAGCAAGTCCGGCAGCATGGCGGTCAGACTCCAGCGCAGCACGCACAGCAGCAAACTGACCAGCATGATGTGACGCAGACTGAATTGTCGCAACAAACGCGGCATAAGGATAAACAACAGAATCTCGGCCACCACCCCCAGCGCCCAAAGCAAACCGATCTCGCTGCGCGTATACCCTAGGTCCTGCATCATCACACTGTAGAAGGTGTAGTAAGGCCCGTGACTGAGCTGCACCAGAAAGCAGATGGCAAAAAAAGCGATCACCTGTGGCTGGCGTAGAATGACACCGATCGCATCACCGCCATCGCCTGGTCGAGCAGGCCGCTCGGGAGGCGCGGGAATGATAAGCGTATTGAGCCAGATCAGTAGCATCAGCCCCATTACCACCCAGGGCAGCACGGCAATGCCGACGAAATCCAACAGCCATCCGATCAGTACCACTGCAAGCACGAAGCCCACCGAACCCCAGACACGAATGCGACTGTAGCGGGCTTTTTCCTTACCCAGATAGCCCAGGGTTATCACTTCAAATTGGGGCAGCACCGCGTTCCAGAAAAAACTGAAGCCCGCCATCACCAGCGCTATGCCCAGTGCACTGGTCTGCCAGAATACAAGGATGAAGATCAGCCAGGTTGCCAATGCTCCGAAGCGAACAATTCGCACCCGCTGTCCGGTTCTGTCCGCAAGCCAGCCCCACAGGTTGGGCGCTATGACTCGCGACACATGGAGTATGCCCATCAGCCAGCCGATCGCAGTGGCGCCAAAACTCAGCGACTGCAACCACAGGGTCCAATAGGGGACCAGTGTGCCCAACAGGGCAAAATAGAAAAAATAGAAGCCGGACAGGCGGACATGAGGCATAGGTCAAAACCACGAAAAAGCCGGCACTGTGGCCGGCTTGGAAGATCGAGTCTGACGCGAGCGTCAGAGTGAATCCAGTGCGGTCACAACATATTGCGGCAGTGCAAAACTGGCAACATGCAACGCCGGATTGTAGTAACGGGTGTAAATCTCGCTGGCCTCATAGCGCATCTGAACAGTGTTCAGATCAAGCTGACGCAACGCCGGATTATCCGTCGCCCAAGCAAAAGTCATCACACCGCCCGCATAGGTGGGCACTGCCGCATTGTAGAAGGTTTGATCGGCAAAATAGGGGCCCAGACGCCGGCGGGTTGTGAGAATTTCATCCGGTTGCATGAACGGCACACCGTTTTGTGCCACAAATACACCGCCTTCATTCAGGCAACGCTTGCAGCCTTCATAGAAGCGACTGGAGAACAACACCTCACCCGGCCCAACCGGATCGGTACAGTCAGAGATGATCACGTCGAATGTTTCCTGACATTCGCTCACGAACTCAACGCCGTCCGCAATCACGATATTGGCGCGTGGATCATCGAAAGCGCCTGCGGAATGATTGGGCAGGTACTGACGACACATGTCGATCACGGCTTGATCAATTTCGACCTGAGTGACATGCTCAACACTGGCATGCTTGAGCACCTCGCGCAGAATACCGCCGTCTCCACCGCCAATGATCAGGACACGCCTGGCATCGCCGTGCGCCAGCAGTGGCACGTGAGTCATCATCTCATGGTAAATGAACTCATCACGCTCCGTGGTCTGAATAATGCCATCAAGCGCCATCACCGTACCGAACTCCCGGTTACGGAAGATGATCAGCTCCTGATGTTCGGTTCGGTGTTCAAACAACACCTGATCCAGCGTAAAGCTCTGACCGTAACCTGCGTACAACTTCTCAACGTAGGTAGTCGTCGTCATCAATGCTCACCTTGCCTCGGAGGATCTCTTCAACTTCAACCTTTGACGGGGCAAAGGCTGCTTCCAGTACCGGAATGGCTTTGGCCGGCTCCGATTCGCCACACATGAACACATCGAATGCCGCAAAGTTACGCTCCGGCCAGGTGTGTACACTGATATGGGATTCTGCCAACACCGCCACACCCGAGATACCGCCATTGGGGGTAAAGTGATGCAGGTGAATGTGCAGCAGTGTTGCCTTGGCAGCCTTTACGGATTCACGCAGTGCCTTTTCCATCACTTCAAGATCATCCAGGCGGGAAGCGCCGCGCAGATCGATGATCAGATGAGTACCGGCATAGCGGTGTCCGTCGCGTTCAATGAAAAAGTCCAGACGCTCTTCATCGTCGCCCTGTGTGTAGGCTGGCCAATCAGCAACACTGCCTTCAACCTCTTGGTCGTTGACTTCTGACGCCAGGTCAATCGCTTCTTGCATGGGGAGTGACTCCAGACAAGCCTGTGCTTGCGCACAGATAAAAAACAAAAACCCAACCTCTCAGGTTGCGCTGAACCCTGCAGCAGCGCCAGTAAAAGTCGAAGGGCGTATATTCAGACACCTTCTCAGCGCGTTACAGATTTCGCACACCCCAAAGGGTTGGGACGTAGGGAATTTCTGCCGCATTTATACCGCGTTATGCTTAAATTTCAAGCAAAAAACGGCTTGCAGTCAGAAAAAATTAATATTGCTCCATTAAACTCAAAGGGTTACAAACCTGACTCAGCTCAGCACCGGAAGGTTTGTCTCAACATCTCCATTCTGACCACGATCACGCAGAAGGTGATCCAGTAGTACTATGGCCATCATCGCCTCGGCAATGGGGGTTGCGCGGATGCCGACGCAAGGGTCATGCCGCCCCTTGGTCACCACCTCAATCGCTTCGCCAGAAGCGTTGATGCTTCGACCCGGCAAACGCAGACTGGAGGTTGGCTTAAGCGCGATATGCGCCTCAATGGCCTGCCCCGTCGAAATGCCACCCAGAATGCCGCCAGCATGATTGGAAAGAAATCCCTCAGGCGTCATCTCATCACGGTGCTCGGTACCCTTCTGATTTACCACGGCAAAACCGTCACCAATCTCGACACCTTTGACCGCATTAATGCTCATCAAGGCATGTGCCAGATCGGCATCCAGTCTATCAAAGATCGGCTCCCCGAGCCCGACCGGCACACCGGAGGCCTGCACGGAGATACGCGCACCGATGGAGTTACCCTCCTTGCGCAGCTCATCCATGTAGACTTCCATCTGTGCAGCCGCGTCTGCATCTGGCGAGAAGAAGGGGTTATTATCCACCTCATTCCAGTCGAAGCGACTCATGTCGATCACGATCGGCCCAAGCTGGGACAGGTAGCCACGCACCTGCACACCTTTCTGAGCCAGTACTTTCTTGGCGATGGCGCCTGCAGCAACACGCATGGCGGTTTCCCGTGCCGAAGAACGACCACCGCCACGGTAATCACGAAAACCATACTTGTGCGAATACACATAATCTGCGTGTGCCGGGCGGAAGGTCTCGGCAATATTGGAATAGTCCTTTGAGCGCTGATCAGTATTTTCGATCAACAATCCAATCGGAGTGCCCGTGGTCTTGCCCTCGAACACACCGGACAGGATTCGCACCTGATCCGGCTCACGACGCTGAGTGGTGTGGCGTGATGTACCCGGCTTGCGGCGATCCAGGTCCGCCTGAAGATCCGCTTCACTCAGCTCAATCCCCGGAGGACAGCCATCCACTATGCAGCCCAGTGCCGGCCCGTGGCTTTCGCCGAAAGTAGTGACGGTAAAGAGTTTGCCAAAGCTGTTACCCGACATACGCTATCTCTGTAGGTTCATAAAAGCGCCGCATGAGCCCGCAGCTCTGCCGCTGTAATGGTAAATACGCCGTTGCCACCGGCATCCAATTCGACCCAAATCAACGGCAGCTCAGGATAGGCCTGCATCAGATGCACCTCTGAGTTGCCGACCTCAACCACCAGCAGGCCTTCATCAGTCATGTGGTCGGCCGCTTCGCGCAAAATGCGGCGGGTGATATCAAGCCCATCATCACCAGAACCCAGCGCCAGACCCGGCTCATGTTGATACTCGGCCGGCATACTGGCCAGGTCATCTGCATCCACATACGGAGGGTTACTCACGATTAGATCGTATCGCTCACCCTGCAGGTTCTCGAACAGATCACCTTGGCGGGCCGACACCCTATCACCCAATTGATGACGTTCGATATTGCGCTGAGCCACTTCAAGCGCATCGGTGGAGATATCAGCGAGGTCAACCTCAGCCTCCTCAAAGGCATAGGCACAGGCGATACCGATACAGCCACTGCCGGTGCAGAGATCCAGAATCCGGTTAACCGACCCGGGGCGCAGCCAGGGTTCAAAACCGGTCTCAATCAACTGCGCAATGGGTGAGCGCGGGATCAACACACGCTCGTCGACATGAAACGGCAACCCCATAAACCAAGCTTCACCCGTGATGTAAGGCAGAGGGCGCCGCAGCTCCACTCGCTGGTGCACATAATCCAGTACGCGCTCTTTTTCGGTTTGGGTCAGGCGCGCATCGAGCACGACAGGATCGGTATCCCAGGGAAGATGCACCGCATTGAGCACCAGTTGACTGGCTTCGTCCCAGGCGGTCACATGACCGTGCCCAAACCAGACTTGATGCTGATGGAAAGCCGATACCGACCAGCGGATATAATCACGCAGGGTATGCAGTTCGGAAGTAATCGCCACTTGATCCGGATTCATCTCTCGCCCGATAATGCGGAATTATGTTGATTCAGGCCGGTTATGTTAATGAAATCCCCCGTTGAACGCCATGTCTTATCCTTCTGACCAGGAGCAGGACGACGATCTCGACTTCGACTCTGCCATGCAGGGCGTTACACGGATACGTCACGATCGCCATGTAGACCCCGATGCGGGCAAGCTGAAGCTGCGACGCAAACAGGACAGCGCCACTCGCTTTCGCCGGCAGGCCGCTGAACAGGAGGTTGAACAGGTGATTGATGGCCTGTCGTCTGAAGCTTCCCAGATCGTCGATTCTGCCGATGAGCTGCTGTTTGCGGCTCCCGGCGTTCAGCTGCGGCTGCTCAAGCGCCTGCGACTTGGCCACCTGCCCTGGGAGGCCGGGCTTGACCTGCACGGCTATACGGTCGAGGCGGCCCGGGATGAACTCAGCGGATTCATTCGAGACGCATCGCGCCAACAGCTGCGCTGTGTACTGATTATCCATGGCAAGGCCTACACTCAGCCCGGCCAGCCAGCCCTGCTCAAGTCATGCGTCAACGACTGGCTGCGCCAGTTGCACGATGTACTGGCTTTCAGCTCTGCCCAGCCACGGGATGGAGGTACCGGCGCGGTTTATGTACTGCTCCGCAGGAAGGGAGGCTGAGCTTTTCCTCCGTTTCCGGACAAGCTCTGCTATGATGCAGATGTTGTGAATCTGACCTCTTATTTCCGGCCCCCCGCCTTCAGGGCATGCAGGCCGGTAACGCTGATGCTGGGACCTGCGATGATCGATCTTCACAAATATCTTAACCTGATGGCGGATACCAGTGCATCAGATCTGTTCCTGAGTACCCACACTCCGATCCAGATCAAGGTTGAAGGCAGTATGCGTGAGGTTGATACAACCCCACTGCCCCCCGGCTCCACTGAAGAACTGTCCAACCGTTTGATGACCAACCATCAGCAGGAACAGTTCAAACGTGAGCTGGAAATGAATTTTGCCTATGACGTACCCGATACCGGTCGCTTCAGGGTGAACGTCTACCGACAGCGCGGTGATGTTGCACTGGTGATTCGCATGATTCGCCACAAGATTCCATCCATTGAAGAACTGAATCTGCCCTCGATTCTGAAAAGTCTGGTAATGTTGCGCAGCGGACTGGTACTACTGGTCGGCTCAACCGGCTCAGGCAAGTCAACCTCGCTGGCTTCGATGATTGAATATCGTAACCAGCGCACTACCGGCCACATCCTCACCATCGAGGACCCGATTGAATTTTTGCACACCAACCGAAAATCCCTGATCAATCAACGCGAAGTGGGTGTCGATACCCTGTCCTACAGCAATGCCCTGAAGAATGCTCTGCGCGAAGCCCCGGATGTAATCCTGATTGGCGAGATCCGTGATCGAGAAACCATGGAACAGGCGATTCGCTACTCTGAAACCGGCCATCTGTGCATCTCAACCCTGCATGCCAACAACAGCGTTCAGGCTGTGGAGCATATCGTCAATTTCTTCCATGAAGCAGAAATGCACAAGATCAACACGGACCTGTCACTCAACCTGAAGGGGGTCGTGGCCCAGCGGCTGATCCGGGATGTAAACGAGCGCCACATCCCAGCCACTGAAGTGATGATCAACACCCCCTATATCGCCAAACTGATTGCCCGTGGAGAGTATTCTCGTATCCGAGAAGCCATTGAACAGAGCAGCAACAGCGCCGCACACACCTTTGACGCCAACCTGTTGCATCTATATCAGGACGGCAAAATCACGCTCGAAGAGGCACTACACAACGCCGATTCACGCAACAATGTGTCACTGAGACTCAAGCTTCTGGGAGGCTGATCCCCAACTCACAGCGCAACGGCCTTTACCCGAGTGCTCTGTTCGGGTATTTTAACCGGTTTTCACCCAAGCCAGCCCCACTCCTGAGGAATGCAGCAGATGGAAGCAGAATACGCCAGCATCATAGAACAGCTCGGAGAAGATATTGGCCGCGACGGTTTGCGTGACACGCCGGCACGTGCTGCCAAGGCGATGCGCTTTCTGACACGCGGTTACAACCAGAGCCTGGATGAGGTCGTCAATGGCGCCCTGTTTTCCTCAGATAACAGTGAAATGGTGTTGGTACGGGATATAGAGCTGTATTCCATGTGCGAACATCACCTGCTGCCGTTTATTGGCAAGGCGCATGTTGCCTATATCCCTCAGGGCAAGGTAGTAGGCCTGTCCAAAATCGCCCGCATTGTTGACATGTATGCACGCCGACTGCAGATCCAGGAAAACATGACTAAAGAAATTGCCGAAGCCATTCAGCAAGTTACGGATGCAGCGGGCGTTGGGGTTGTGATTGAGGCACAGCATATGTGCATGATGATGCGCGGCGTGGAAAAGCAAAACGCCATGATGAAAACCTCAATGATGCTGGGCTCTTTCCGAGAAAACCCGGCAACCCGTACCGAGTTTCTGTCGTTGATTCGCTGACCCAAAAAACCAGGGGTGGCCGCCCATATCAGCGGCCACTCCCCCTTCGCATTACAACGATCGCAACCTGTCGTCGACTGCCCAGCACACTAGGTACGAGACTGCCAACACCTCTGGCCTTGAGCTGGCGCACATCGCCTCCCTTCTCCACCACCTGTCGCAACAAACGGTCGGCGGCTTCTTGAGACTGGCGCAGAGTCAGCTCCAGGTCCTGACCCTGCCAATGCACAACCAGCCACAACTCCTGCCCCGGCATGCCCCGCATCATATCCAGCACGGAAGCGACGGTTCGATCCGACGACTCAGGCCAGTTCTGAAGCTCAACATAACCCTGCTGTGCCAACACAGCTACAGGGTCGCTGATGGTCTGACTTTCATTTTCGAGCACATCCATGTGAAGAAAAACTCGGCCATTTCCTCTGCGTACGGCATAGAGTGCCACGTGAGCCTGATCCAGCCGCATGGCCACATAAGACTGTGTATTGTCGATCCCGTACAAACGTGACTGACCAAAGACGTCATTTGCCCAGATACTGCTCGGACCACACTGGCGACCAGAACATTCAAACATCACCTGAGCCCCTCTGTCGTCAAGCTGGGCACGCAAGAAGCTGAACCCTGACTGAGGATCATAACCATCCGGCAGCTGCCAGGTCATACGTGACAGACTGGCCTGAAGCCTCTGATCACGGTCCGTACGAATCCGGCCGTTAATTTTCATGATGCCACTGAGCATCAGGCGATAGTCTGGCTCCTGTCGCTGCTCTGAGCTGATCAGCTGAGATTGCGGAAAAGGATTCAGCTGCAGAGGAATCTCAAACTCGGCTGCCTGCAGCGCGGGGGTAACCAGCAATAATAGCGCTAGCGTCTTCAGATACTGTTTCATGCCTGGCTCCTTCCTCTGCGCCGCGCGGGGTTCAGAGCGCTGCGTAAAAACGGTTGATGGCCTGTGCTATTGTCTCGCTTACACCCTGCTCCAGGTGCAGATGATGCCCTCCTTCAAGGGTTAGCCGTTGCAGTCCATTAATGCAGCCAGCTCTTGCCTGGGTCAAATCGGTTGCCACTCCTCCGGTGCCCAGCACCAGCAGTGACGGGCAACTGATACGCAGCAGGAACGCTCTTACCTGCTCTTCACTCATCCGTAATACGGAGGGCAGGTTAAGGGCTGGATCACTGCGCCAGCGAAACCCCCTTGCAGTATGGACTATGGAACGTTCGACCAGCCAGCGCGCTGCCTGTTCCCCAACCGGAAAGCGACCATTGATCCGAGCAGCTACGGCTTCTTCAATACTGGCATAGAACCGAGGTTTACGATTGCGACGACTGCGCCTGCGGATTGCCTGCGCCATCTGCTCCGGAAGGTCTGTCGGTGCATCCACCAGAGGCCCCAGCCCCTCAAGTAGAATCAGGCTCTCGACCCGCTCAGGCATGGCACCGGCGAGAAGACTGCTGATACTGGCTCCCATGGAGTGCCCCAGCAGATGAAACGTCTGCCAGTTGAGCTCGTCGGCAACCGCTACCACATCTGACAGGTTATCCCAGATGTAGTAAGGCATGCTGGCGGGACGATGGTCGGAAAAACCGTGCCCCATCAGGTCCAGCGCCACCAATCGCACACCCTCAAGCGCCGGCTCAAGCGCCTTGAAAGTAGCTGCATTATCCAGCCATCCATGCAGCGCCAAAACAGGCAGCCCGTCTTCAGGGCCGGTTGCCCGTGCCGCTATCAGATGGCCGTTCACTTCAAATCTGAGTTCATCTGCCTGCATGATCATCTCCCTGCACGGCACCATCACACCCGTTCAGCAGCCTGGCCATACCCCGAGCCGGCCAATCAAGCTCCAGCAGTGCACCGCTGCAGGGCGATACCACCTGCCCATACAGATTTCCGTCCGTAAGCCAGCTGATCAACTGACCACAAAGCGGCTGATGGGTGACCACAATGAGTGACCCTTGATCCGAGAAATACGGTTCAAGGGCTGTCGCAGCTACAGGAGCATTACCCTTGGCTGTCAGCGAATCATTCAGTACCAACCGAGCACCCAGCCCTTGAGCCATGATTTCAGCGGTTTGTTGCGCCCGTCGCCATGGACTGGTAACGATACAGGCTCCAGGCAGCATATTGACAACCCGAGAAGCCATGGCAGCCGCCTGTCGCTCACCCACGGGCGTCAGCACCCGGTCAGGATCAAGATCTCCACCGGCTACCGCTTGTGCATGTCGCAGCAAAAGCAGCTTCATCCCTGCTCCTGTCGCGGCAATACAAACTCCACATCGGTGCTCTGCACATTCAGCATCATGCCCCGCGCGACCTCTTTCACCGGTGCCGCATTGAACACCACCTCATAGAGACCACTGACCAGTGGCATATAGATTTCCAGCTCTTCCGCTTTTTCTTTGACAATCCGGAGGGTATTGACACCCTCTGCAACTTCACCAAGAGACTCGACCGCCTGCTCCAGGCTTTTGCCCTCGCCCAGTGCGTAGCCCACTCGATAGTTGCGACTCAGGGGTGACATACAGGTAACAATCAGGTCACCAACCCCCGCCAGACCCAGAAAGGTAAACGGATTGGCTCCAAGACTTACAGCAAATCGGCTCATTTCGGCCAAACTGCGCGTCATCAACATGCTTTTGGTGTTTTCACCCATACCCAAGGCCGCACTAAGGCCTGCCGCGATGGCATAGATGTTTTTCAAAGTGCCACCAAGCTCAACACCGTAGGTATCGGTACTGGCGTACACACGGAAAAAGGATGTATGGAGCAGAGCCTGCACCCGCTCGCGAAGCAGGCCATCTGTGCTGGCAATGACTGTTGCGGTCAATTGCTTGCGGGCGACCTCCTTAGCCAGATTGGGACCACTGAGCACCCCCACTCGGGCACCCGGAAACTCCTGTTCAATGATTTGACTCATCAAACAGAAGGTCACTGACTCAACCCCCTTGGTAGTACTGACCAGAAGCTGCTCCGGCCGCAAAAATGGCACAGCCTGGCGCACTACTGTTCTGAAAGCACTACTCGGGATGGCAATAAATATCGCTTCGGTTCCGCTCAACGCCTCCTGCAGGTCGGTGGTCGCTCTGAGCCCTGGCGCCAGATCAACTCCTGGCAGGTAACGACTGTTGCGATGATGCGCATTGACTTCGTCAACCGCCTGTTCATTACGCATCCAGAGCCTGACATCAAGCCCCTTTTCAGCCATCAGGTTTGCCAGCACTGTGCCGAAGCTGCCGCCACCAAGAACGGCAACAGGTGACTGATTCTGCATGCTATCTCCTAGAAGAGGAGTGGCTACACTCCCCGGTCGATCCAATCAAGAAGGGTCCAGCTTGTCGAGCAGTCGGCCTATACCGAAGAACAACAGCTTGACCACCGCATACGCGAGCCCTGCAAGCAACAGAAACAGAAACAGCTGCAGGAGGTCACCGGTTCGCTGGTAGCCCGCCACCGCAATAGCGGCAAAAAAGGCGCTGAGCACAATACCCAGCACCGAACTGATTCGTTTCAGGTTGTGTCTGTCACTCATGACCCGGTCCGTTTTCAGTGTTTCTGCTCTTCGGCTTCGCTGTCCGCTACAGATTCAGATTCAGATTCTGCTTCAGCGACATCGGTAGCATCGACCTGCGCACTCGCATCAGACTGGCGATCATCTGCAGCTATACTCTGCGGCTGAGCCGCCTCTTGCTCCGAATCAGCAGCGGTTTCAGCGACCACATCAGCAGGTGCCTCCTGTATCTCTGCCTGAGCATTTTCCGGCTCCGGCGAGGCTACAACCCTGTCAGCAATATCTCGATCTACTTCCGCCAGTGGTTTCAACAGCTCTGCATCTGGATGTATACATTCGAGCTTGACGCCGGTTTCTCGCTCGATATCGGGGATCAGAAATGAGTCATCTTCACAGGCAAAGCAGATTGATGTCCCACTCAGACCGGCACGACCGGTGCGACCAATACGGTGCACATAATCATCGGCATCTTCGGGCAGCTGGTAGTTGATTACGTGGGTAACGCCATCGATATGGATACCCCGCCCCGCTACATCGGTCGCCACCAATACTTCGATCTTGCCACTGCGGAAATCTTCCAATGTCCGCAGACGCTTGTTCTGAGGAATTTCGCCCGACATCAAGGCTGCCTTGATACCGTCCTTACAGAGCCGGTCTGCCAGCGCACGGGTTTCATGACGGCGGTTGCCAAAAACGATCGCACGATCAATGCCATTGACGCGCAGATAGTTACGCAGCAACTGGTATTTTTCATGACTGGATACCAAAAATACCTTCTGTGCCACATTATCAGTGGTTTTGCGCTCGTTTTCGATCTCGATGGTGACCGGATTGTGCGTCCACTGCTCTGCCAGTCGCATTACATCGTCGGTAAAGGTCGCGCTGTACAGCAACGTTTGCCGCTCTTCACCCTTACGCGGCGTACTGCGAATAATGGTTCTGACATCCGGGATAAAACCCATGCTGAGCATGCGGTCCGCTTCATCCAGTACCAGCACTTCCACATTGAACAGATCAACTTCGCGGGAGCGCACGAAATCGATCAAGCGCCCCGGTGTCGCCACCAGAATGTCGACCGGCCTGGCGGCCAGATCCTTACGCTGCTTCTCGTAATCCATGCCACCAACCAGTGATACAGTGGACAGATCAGTATACTTGCCCAGAGCCTCGGCATCGGAGGCGATTTGAAGTGCCAACTCTCGAGTAGGCGCAATGATCAGAACACGCGGCTCACCCAGCTTCCGATTGCTTTCCAGCGGGTAGTCCAACAGGTCGGTCATAATGCCGATCAGGAACGCCGCTGTTTTGCCGGTACCCGTTTGCGCCTTGCCGATCAAGTCTCGACCGTTAAGCGCATGCGGGATCGTCGCTGCCTGAATCGGCGTGCAGTATTGAAATTCCAAGTCGGCAATCGCACGCATTAAGACGTCCGGCAAGCCGAAATCATGGAAGCGGCGCTTGCCTTCAGCAACAGGAACATTGAACTTGACCGGGCTCCAGCCGGACTGGCGACCTGTATCGCGCGGCTTGCGCGAACGACGGCGCCGACGTGGGCGATTGCTGTTATTTTTGGGCTCTGAGGTTGCCGTGGCTGTACTCTGTTTCTCTTCAGTACTCAAAATCGGATCCATTCAGATTGTCAGTTGATTTCGCGCCGGAAAGGAGGCAAGGAATCCAGCAGTTGTCGACCGTAACGGCGCGTTACTACACGCCGGTCCAGCAGTACCACCCGCCCTCGATCCTGTTCCGTTCTCAGCAGTCGCCCTACGGCCTGCGTCAGTCGCATCGAGGCAGCCGGCACTGTCCAGTCGGTGAAGGCGTTACCACCACGCTGCTCTATCCATTCCGCCATGGTAGCATCTACCGGATCATCCGGGACACTGAACGGCAGCTTGGTGATAAAAACATCGGTTAGATACCGCCCCGGCAGATCGACCCCCTCCGCAAAGGAGGCAAGGCCGAAGATGATACTGCGTTTGTCTTCATCCACGCGTTCGCGGTGCAGGCGCAGCGTTTCCTGCTTGCTGTACTGCCCTTGTGCCAGCACACTATTTTTAATGGATTCATCGAGTTGATCAAGCACCGAGCGCATTTGGCGCCATGAACTGAACAGCACCAGCGCCGCGGCAACCGACTTCAACTCGGTATTGAGATATTCCAGTACCTCATCGGTATGTGCATCAGGCTGCCCCGGATCGGTTCGCATCGCCGGCACCTGCAACACACCACAATTGGCGTAATCAAACGGGCTGTTCAGACGCAGTGCCGATGTTTGTGGCGACAGCCCCAACGCTGAAAACAGCTGATCGAAGCGACCCAATGCCGTCAATGTTGCAGAGGTTATCACGGCAGCATGACAGACTTTCCAGAGGTGTTCCGAGAGGGTATCAGCCGCAGAAACAGGTGCACTTCTAAGCTCAAGGTCTTCACCGGCAGGACTCTCGATCCGATTGATCCATCGTGCAGTGGGCGAGCTACCTTCCGGGTCCGGCCGCGCATAGGCATGTGCCAGCCACGCTATCTGCTGCACACGCCCCAACAAACTGCCAATTTGGGGAAACCATCGCTCGGCAACTGCACGGGGGATATCGGCAATACCACCTTCCATCGCCTCCTTGAGCAAATCGACGACCTGCTCAAGATGCTGCTGCGCTCGGTCGGCCGCCTGACCAAGGCTGAAGCAGGGCTCCAGCAGTGGGTCGGGTACCCGCCCTTGTGCAAAGCGATAGCGGTCTTTGACGCTCTCGGCAAACAGTGGCCGCAGCAGCAGCTCAAGCTGCTCAAGCGCAAGCCCCATCTCTTCAAAAGGACGATGCAGTCGCTCTACCGGATCTGCCAATTGCACCGGTGAACCGGTCTCTGTCACCAACTGAGTCAGCTGCTTTTGTGCAGATTTCAGTAATCGACGACTGCCCTCAAGCCTTGCACCAAAAGCAAAGTGACCACTCGCCTTGTCAGCCAGGTGATGTCCTTCATCGAAGATATAGATGGTTTTTTCTGGCTCGGGCAGGATGGCTCCGCCACCAAGCGCAAGATCGGCCAGCACCAGGTCGTGGTTGGCAACAATCACGTCTGCCTCTTCCAACCGGTCACGAGCCCGGTAGAAAGGACAGGCACTGAAATTCAGACAACGGCGGTTGCTGCACTGCATGTGATCACTGGTCAATGGCCGCCAGATGGCATCATCCACTTCATCTGCAAGTGCATCACGATCCCCGTCCCACTGACCTGAGGCATAGCTGTCCATCAACTGCTGATACAGTTGCAGCACATCATCGGGCAGCTTTTCAGCTGCCTCATCTTCATATAACGCCATCTGGCCCAGCAGGCCCTGCTGTTCAAGATGGCCTTCCACCTTGTTCAGGCAAAGGTAACGCCCTCGCCCTTTCGCAAGCCGGTAGCGCATTGGCAGGCCTGTATGCGCTTCAACTTCGGGCAGATCCTTGTTGATGAGCTGTTCCTGCAGCGCCACGGTTGCCGTAGACAGCACCAACCTGCACTCCTGAGCCCGAGCCAAGGGGATGGCCGCCAACAGATAGGCGATCGTCTTGCCGGTACCGGTTCCGGCTTCAACAACACCCACGGCGGGATGCAGATCATCCGTTTCACTGCGTGGAACAGCAGCCGCTGCAAGGGTTCGCGCCACGGCTGCGATCATCTGCTTCTGTGCCGGTCGTGCAGTCAGGCCACGACTCTTCAGGAAGCGACTGTAGGCCTCCTGGATCTCTTTTTTTTGCACCTCGCTCAGCACGCTCAATCCTCATCCGATCTGTGTGGCGATTCTAGCAAGATACTGGATATATAAACAGAAAAATGCTTGACCCTGCTCATTCACTGTATAGAATCACAGTAACCGGATAGGGAACAGATGCCATGAAATTGACCAATCGCCAGACTGAAGTACTGGAATGCATTCGCAAACATATCGAAACAACAGGCTACCCGCCCACCCGAGCCGATATTGCACGCGAACTGGGATTCAAGTCAGCCAATGCGGCTGAAGAACACTTGAAGGCACTGGCCCGCAAAGGCGCCATCGAACTGACCAAGGGCACATCAAGAGGCATTCGCTTGCCGGAAGCCGAGCAACCGGATACCGAAGGCCTGCCCGTTATTGGTCAAGTGGCAGCAGGTGAACCCATCCTGGCACAGGAGCATGTCGAGGACCACTGCACCATCTCGGCAGACTTCTTCCACCCCCGCGCTGACTACCTGCTGCGGGTCAAGGGGATGAGCATGAAAAACATCGGAATCATGGATGGCGACCTGCTCGCCGTACATCAAACCCGAGAGGCCCGGGACGGGCAGGTTGTGGTCGCACGGATCGGCGACGAAGTAACGGTCAAGCGCTTTAAGCGTGATGGCCGCAAAGTCTTTCTTATTGCCGAAAACGAAGACTTCAGCCCGATCGAGGTAGACCTGAGTGAACAGGAACTGATCATCGAAGGACTGGGTGTTGGCGTTATCCGGCAAGGCAACTGACAGAGGTCACTCGCCATGTCTGCAATTCATGCAACAGCAACGAACTCGAACCCTCACAGCAAACGTGAATGCGTTGAGAGCCGGGTCACCGAGATTTTGCTGCATAACAGCTCAGTTTGCCTGCAGCCCCTGCTGCTGCCCATGATCGCAGGCTTGAGTCGTGAAGACCGCTGGCTGGTCCTGATTAACCCGCCACATGATATCACCCGCAAGGCACTGGAGCAGGCCGGCGCCTGTACACGTCACATCCTGGTCTTGAATACCTGCAGTCTCGATCAAACCGAGCTGCTATGCGGACGGGCACTGGCTGCCGGCACATGCCACACGGTCATCGCTTGGTGCAGCGGTGCTGCACCATCGCTCGATCAACTCAATCAGTCAGCAAGCCAGGGGGATGCACTGGGCATTCTGGTGCGGACCTGATCACCACTCCTGCATGCCAGCACGCAGGCGTTCTATCAGTTCACGGAACGCCTGTAACCAAGCCTTGTATTCAGCCAACACATCCTTGTCTTCCGAATGGTCCGGGTTGATCTGCAATACATGAATTTCGGAAATGCTGCTGTCTACCTCGGTTTTTGCCTGGTGGTAGTCTGACGCCTGCCAGCAGGCCTCATAAGCAGACAGCATTTTGTGCAGCCAACTTCCTCTGTCCCGCTCCAACTGTTCAAGCTCAGTTACTTCGGGGGATTCCTGACCAGTCACTTCAAGTTGCTCAGACAGATCAGTGAAGCGATGGATCCGATCCACATCGAGATTGTAGTTTTCTGCAATCTCGCGCAACAGCGCCGAGTATCCACTTGCCATGAAGAACAGGATCGACTCATGATAGGACTCGATTCTGGCATGCTTGCTCCACTGTGAGGCCTCTTCCGCCTGCTCCAGCGCCTTGATATGCAGGCGCGCAAAATTCAGCTTCTGATTGGTACGAACCGCATAGATATCACTCATTACCTGTACTCCATTGAATGCGCCGACGGTCTCGGTCTCACGCTCAGCGCTTACGTCCCTGCTCTTCCTGCCAGCGCCCGTCACGGTAGAACGCTTTCCAGCCGGTTGCCTTGCCCTCAACTTCCGTCATCACATACTGCTCTTTGGTTTTCCGACTGTAACGAATTACTGCCGGATTACCATCGGGGTCTTTCTGCGGCGCATCCATCAGATAGGCGTATTTGGGATCGATCTCATCACGGTGCGGCACCAGCTCAGCCACCAGCGGCGCACGCGTTTCCCGTTTTTTCGGAAACTGACTCGCCGCCAGGAACAGGCCGCTGGCACCATCACGCAGTACGTAGGTATCTTCAACCTTTTCGCACTGCAGTTCCGGCATTGGTACCGGATCCATTTTGGGAGGCGCCGGCTCACCGCTTTTCAGCAGTTTGCGCGTATTCTTGCACTCGCTATTGGTGCAGCCGAAAAACTTGCCGAAACGACCGGTCTTTAGCTGCATTTCGGAGCCACACTTGTCGCATTCGATACTGGGCCCATCATAGCCCTTGATCCTGAAGCTACCCTGTTCAACCTCGAAACCAGGACAGTCGGGATTGTTGCCGCACACGTGCAACTTGCGCTTCTCATCGATCAGGTAGGAGTCCATCGCCGCATCACACAGCTTGCAACGATGTTTGTTGCGCAAGATGCGGGACTCTTCTTCATCATCCCCATCCACACTGACCACTTCGTCGCCAGGTATCAGGTTGATGGTGCACTTACAGCGCTCCTTGGGCGGCAGGTTATAGCCAGAGCAGCCCAGGAACACGCCCGTACTTGCCGTTCTGATCATCATCTTGCGACCGCATTCGGGGCAATCAATATCTGTCGGCGTCGGGCTGTTGGGCCTCATGCCGTGGTCAGCACTTTGTGCCTCCTGCAGCTTGTCGGTAAAGCCGCTGTAGAACTGATTCAACAGCTCCTTCCAGTTCACCTCACCCTGCGCCACGTCATCAAGACGCTGCTCCATACGCGCGGTGAAACTGTAATCCATCAGATCGGAGAAATTCTCGTTCAATCGCTCGGTGACAATGTCACCCATTTTGCAGGCATAGAAACGACGCCCCTGCACCTGTACATAGCCGCGATCCTGAATTGTTGAAATGATGGAGGCATACGTGGAAGGACGACCAATACCACGCTTTTCAAGCTCCTTGACCAGACTGGCTTCGCTGTAGCGTGGTGCCGGCTTGGTAAAGTGCTGCTTCGGGTCCAGCGACTTGAGCTCCAGCACTTCGCCCTGCGCTACATCCGGCAGAATGACATCTTCGTCACTGCGCCCCTTGGCCGGCAACGCGCGAGTATAACCGTCAAAACGCAGAATACGACCTTTGGTAGTAAGCTCGTAAACACCACTTTCAACGGTAATACGGGTACTCGTGTACAGTGCAGGCATCATCTGACAAGCCAGGAACTGACGCCGAATCAGGTCATACAGGCGCTGGGCATCCGGCTCCATGCCCTTGAGAGCATCAACCGTCAGATTTACATCAGAAGGCCGAATCGCTTCGTGCGCCTCCTGTGCCCCTTCCTTGCTTGAGTAGCTGACCGGCTCTTCCGGCAGGTACTCCTTGCCGTACTGTTCAGCAATAAACTCACGGCACGCTTCCACCGCTTCGGCACTTAGGTTAGTCGAGTCGGTACGCATGTAGGTGATATAGCCCGCTTCATACAACCGCTGGGCCATCATCATGGTTTTCTTGACGCCAAAGCTCAGCCGCGTACTGGCAGCCTGTTGCAGTGTAGAGGTAATGAATGGCGCCGACGGCTTGCTGCTGGTGGGGCGGTCTTCGCGCGCACGTACAGCCAGTGCACCGTTGCGAAGGCGTTCCAGATGGGTCTCGGTTTCGGCCTGACTCTCTGGACGGAATGTCTTGCCTGCATATTTGCTGACCTGAAGCCGCAACGCCTGCTGGGCCTGTGTTTCCGAGTCGGCATGCACTTCCCAGTATTCATCAGGTATGAAGGCACGGATTTCGCGTTCACGTTCGACGATCAGGCGCACGGCAACGGACTGTACCCGTCCGGCCGAGAGGCCACGGGCGATCTTCTCCCACAGCAGAGGTGACAGCATATAGCCCACAACACGGTCCAGAAAACGCCGTGCCTGCTGGGCGTTGACACGGTTAAGGTCCAGATCACTCGGCTGGGAAAACGCCTCCTGAATCGCCTTCTTGGTAATTTCGTTAAAAACTACGCGCCGGAATCGACTGTCATCACCGCCGATCGCCTCGCGCAAATGCCAGGCAATCGCCTCCCCTTCGCGGTCCAAGTCCGTTGCGAGGTAGATTTCATCAGCGTTTTTGGCGAGCTTGCGCAGCTCTTCAACGACCTTTTCCTTGCCGGGAAGAATTTCGTAGTGGGCTTCCCAGTCATGCTCGGGATCGACCCCCATACGCGCTACCAGTTGCTCCTGAGACTTGCGCTTTTTATAGACCGCCTTCTCATCCGGCGACATTTTGCGCGTCAAGGCTGCCTGACGCGCCCGTTCCTTGGGATCGCTCTTGCTGGCACTGCCGCTGGTTGGCAGGTCGCGAATATGACCCACACTCGATTTGACAACATACTGGCTGCCCAGATACTTGTTGATCGTTTTGGCCTTTGCCGGTGATTCGACAATGACTAGGGTTTTTCCCATGAGATACGGATCCTTTTTAGAACGGGCAACTCAGAAACTGCGAGCATATATAAGGGGTGGTGCTGCCAGCGTCAAGCAGTGTCTGAGACCGGCGATACCAGTCCGCACGCGGATGCCTTACAATTCATGTACACACCATCCTATAATTAACATCTCTTTTCAGAGTGCCAAACACCATGCTTGGAGACAACCTGTATCTTGTAATCCTCATCGCCGGAGTCGGTATTCTGGCGCTGGCGATCAACTATGTGGTCACCACGCGCGAACAGCAGACCGAAGCGCGCCGAGAAAGGCTGAGCTGGCTGCAAACACAGGCGGAGCACACCCTGCACGCCCTGGCCATTCTGAAAGAAAGCGGCTGCCGGCAGGATATTATCGACAAGCTCAACCAGCATGCGATGGCGCTTATCGAGGAGATCAGCCTGCTGGCACCGGACTCCGAACTGATGTCCGAAATCAGCAAACTGAAAGAAAGCAGTGACCGCAGCAAGCCTGACAAAAGCCGGTTCAACAGTGACCGAGCCGTCAAACGGGCCCAGATTTACATCAATTTTGCGGAAAAGCTGATCGTGCAGATGGCACAGGCCGGCAAGATGACCGGTCAGCTTGCCCGTACATATCAAACAGAGCTGTACTGGCTTAACGTATCGTTGGTGGCCGACGCCCACCAGTATCAGGCGTCCAGATTGATTGAATCCGGTGACAAGCTTGCGGCCCTTTCTCACCTGAAACACGCCAAGGCGGTTCTCGTTCGGGCTACCGCACCGCAACGACAGAAGCAGCCACGCCTGGATGAGCTACAAGCTGAAATCGACAGAATTCAGCCCAAACGCAACTGGGGAGCCGGCGCCCTTGCAGAGTCACTGGACGATTACCTGAATGAAAAACAGCCCTGAAGCCGCTTCTCGTTCAACCCCTCTACCCAGCGTCATCGCTATCAGATTTTCTGCTCCAACATTGGCTGAGCCAGGCGATACAATAGATCCAAACGTGTCTCGTCGCCACGCTCATCCCAGTAGAACGTTAAACTGAGCGGAGTTGACTCAACACCCAGCACGTCATCCGGCAGCTGCTCCAGCAGGCTGTTTAACCGCTCCAGCGCTTCCGGCTGCAGCGTTCCCTGTCCTTTGCTCCAGCTCCAGTTTTCAATCAGGCCAAGGTGATCCAGGGTATCAACGCGCAACACCTCCCAACCACTCCAGTTGTCGCGCTCACCTCGCTCCAGATTGGTTCTTGCAATACGATAGGCCGGGATTGTACGTACTTCAGGTTCCATCTCGCCAAGCGCTCGCGGCAGGGATACCCGCGCCATCTGCACCTGAATGCCCAACTGACGTGCCTTGAGCCTGAGGTTTGCCTGATAGCGCTGTCGCGGGCTGGGCATCACCCACATGACCGAGCCTATCAGTGAGGCAACTACCAGTGAGATGATGAACCATTTCATTCGACAGACTCCAGGTCAGAGGTCAGGGACAGGCGCGAATAGTAACGCTAAGACCACATAAACGACAGTATGACGCACCGGCAGAACGCAACGGCCATGGACCAGTGCTTTAACTGAAAGCCGTTTCTGACTAAGATGCGCCTCAGGTTGGCAGCCGCTGCCAACAACTCATTAGTAAAGATGCAAGGAGCCGCCTTGGACAAGCACAGGGTTTGGCAACAGCTGGAACAGCTCTGCGCCACTGAATCCTCTCTGCACCTGCGCGACCTGCTGCAGGTAAAGGACCGGTTTTCCCGGTTCAGTTTTCGTCAGGATGAGCTGCTGCTCGATCTGTCCCGACAACGGCTGACCACGAATACCCTGACCCAGTTGCTGCAACTCGCTGACAGCTGCGACTTGGCACAGTGGATCGAGTCCCTGTTCAAGGGCGATCGCATCAACCACACAGAAAACCGCGCCGCACTGCACACAGCCCTTCGGCTGCCCGCCGAAGCAACGCTTGAACATCAGGGGGAAGACCTTGTCACACTGGTGCAGGCTGATCTCCAGCGCATGCAGCACCTGGTGGAACAACTACATCAGGGCCAATGGCGCGGTTTTAGCGGCGAACCGATCGACACATTGGTCAATGTAGGAGTCGGCGGATCAGACTTGGGTCCAATGATGGTCTGCCGCGCACTGGACGGCTTTCAAGCACCGGAAGCACGCCAGATCACAACCCATTTCATATCGTCCATGGATGGCAGCCAGATTTCAGGCCTGCTGGACCAGCTTGATCCGGCCCGCACCCTGTTTGTTGTTTCATCCAAGTCATTTTCCACCGCCGACACCCTCGCCAACGCCGCGACGGCACTGGACTGGCTTATCCGTGCCAGCGGCCTCACCACTGAGCTGCTTGCTCGACGCCATTTCATTGCTGTAACCGCCAATGCGCCACGTGCAGAGGCCTGGGGCATTCCTGTTGAGAACCAGCTTCATTTTCGCGACTGGGTCGGAGGACGCTATTCGCTTTGGTCAACTATTGGACTGGCGATCGCTGTCAGGATCGGTATGAGCGGTTTTCGAGCCCTGCTGGACGGGGCTCACCGCATGGACATGCATTTTCGACACACCCACTTCAGTCACAACTTGCCTGTCCTGTTGGCACTGGCCGAAGTCTGGAATATCAACTTCCTTGGCATCCATGCCCACGCCATTCTCCCCTACGATGGCCGACTGGCACACCTTCCCGCCTATCTTGAGCAGCTGGAGATGGAAAGCAACGGCAAGAGCGTCGACCGACAGGGAAATCGAATTGAACACCACACCTGTCCGGTGCTCTGGGGTGAAATCGGTCCCAACGCCCAGCACGCGTTTTACCAGTTACTGCATCAGGGAAGTGAAGCGGTCATGTGTGATTTTATTGTTCCGGCACGGCGCTACGCCGACCAGAGCGATGCCCTGCAATCTCAGCACCGTCTTACACTGGCAAACTGCCTGGCACAGGCACGAGTCCTGGCACTGGGCGATGCTGCGGTTGATCAATCCAATGCAACGCCCTGGCAGCGCTACCAGGGCAATCAGCCCAGTACACTTATCCTGCTGGACGAGCTGACACCCGCGTCACTGGGGGCTCTGATTGCCCTGTACGAACATAAGGTGTTTGTTCAGTCTGTCATCTGGAACATCAATCCCTTCGACCAATGGGGCGTCGAGCTTGGCAAGCAGGTGGCCAACAGCCTGCTGGATATAATCGGCACCCCGGCAACGACTGACCGGTTTGATATCGCGACCGAAGGCGTATTGAATCAGCTGCATGGTCAATGGAGCGACAGGGAGAGTACAGAATGTTGATTGCGATATGGGGGGACGAACTGGGTGCCTGGGTGGCAGCCGTCGAACTTGCTCGCACCGGGAACCACGTACTTCTGCAGCAAGCAGCTCCGGGTGAAAGCAGCCATCGCGCCGAACCCGGGCTGATGGACAGCCTTGCAGCAGGCATGACATCCGGCAACATCCGACTGTGCAGCCACCAGGAAGCACTGCAGGCCCCTTGGCATTGGCTTGCCTCCCACCCTTCCGATATCAGCCATGCCGAAAGCGTCTGTCGTGATCTCAGCCAGCAGGGCCCGGACAACCTGGTGCTGATCAATCAGAGCAACTTCGGCATTGGTGCCAGCGACCGGCTGCACGCCCTGCTTGATTCTGCCCGCCAGCAGTCATTGGTCTGCCTGCCAGATACTCTACAGCAGGGACAGGCACTGCAGCAGTTTGCAACTCCCGATACGCTGCTTGTAGGGTGCGAGGATGATGCTGCGCGCCTGCGGCTACAGGCTCTGCTGCGACCGTTTTCTTCTCGCCTGCAGCAGATTCAGTGGATGAGTCGACGGGAGGCCGAGTTCAGCAAGTTTGCTATCTCCGGGATGCTTGCCCTGCGCCTTGGATATATCAATGAGCTGGCCAACCTGGCAGACCGCCTTGACGTGGATATTGAAGTGGTACGACAGGGCATGAGCAGTGACAAGCGCATTGGCCAGCATTATCTGTCCCCGGGCTGCGGTTTTGGTGGCCACCATTTCACCCAGTATATTGAGGGACTGGCCGACATCCTGGCAGAAACCCGCCACTCAACCCTGCTCAACACCGTGCTGAATGAAAACGAGCGTCAGAAAGAGCTGCCTTTCCGCAAACTCTGGCAGCACTATCGGTGTGATCTGCGCGGTCGACGCATCGCCATCTGGGGCTGCGCATTCAAGCCTGGGGTCGCCAGCGTGGATAACGCGCCGTCATTGCGCGTCATTCGTGCCCTGCTGGCACAGGAAGCACAGGTTCAGGTGCATGATCCCGAAGCACTGAGTGCCCTTCAGAGCGAATTGGGGCAAAGCACCGGACTCACACTGCATCAAGACCCCTACACAGCAACACAGCAGGCCGATGCGCTGCTGCTGCTAACCGAATGGCCCCTGTACAGTTCTCCGGACTATGAGCGCCTGCTGCAGCTGATGCAAACACCGCTGATTGTTGATGGTCGCAACCTGTTCGAGCCGGACTACCTGCGCCAGCTTGGATTTACCTATTACGGCGTAGGACGCTGAAAAACGTCAAGCATCCGGAGTGTGCGCCGGGCACATGCAGTGCTATTCTAGAGGCACACTCAACTGGAAGGATATAACGATGAGTATCTATTCCCGCATTCTGCTTGCGCTGGATCTGTCAGATGAATCGGAACAGCTGGCAATGAAAACGGCCGAGATGGCCAAAGCTTTCGGCGCCGAACTCAACCTGATTCACGTAGTGGAGCCTCTCAGCTTTGCCTATGGCGGCGATGTTCCCATGGACCTGACGACCATACAGGAGCAGCTTGACGAGCATGCACGCACCAAGCTGGACCTGTATGCAGAAAAGATTGGCTACCCTGTCAGTAACAAAATTATCGTGACAGGCCATACCGAGACGGAAATTCACCGTGCTGCCGAAGAGCACAACACCGACTTGGTAATCCTGGGCAGCCATGGCCGCCATGGGCTTGCCCTGCTGCTTGGTTCGACCGCCAATGGTGTCCTGCATGGCGCCAAATGTGATGTGCTGGCAATTCGGGTAAAAGAGGAGGACTAACCCCCCTCCTGCATTGACTCCAGCTCAACCCAGCGCTCCATCAACGCCTCGAGCTGCTGCTCCTGCTGTTGCAGCAACTCGAGCGTGTTGGCAATCTCGGTCTGATCACCAGCGTAAAATTCGGGTGATGCGGTGACAGCGTGCAACCGCTCCAGCTCAGCCTCTGTCTCCTCCATCTGCTGTGGCAACAGATCCAGTTCTCGCTGCAGCTTATAACTCAGCTTTTTGGCCGTCGGCTTTTTCGCGGCAACAGGCTTTGGCTTCTCGGCCTTGGCCGCTGCGACAGGCTGTGGCCGCTGCCGCAACCAGTCGGCATAGCCACCCACATACTCACGGACCACACCCTGCCCTTCAAACACCACCGAGCTGGTGACCACATTATCGAGGAAACGACGGTCATGACTGACAAGAAGAATGGTGCCATCAAAGTTGAGTAGAATTTCTTCCAGCAGCTCCAGCGTTTCCACATCAAGGTCGTTAGTTGGCTCGTCCAGTACCAGAACATTGGCCGGCTGACTGAACAGACGCGCCAACAGCAGTCGGTTGCACTCCCCACCGGAAAGCGCCTTGACCGGGGTCCGCGCACGCTCGGGGCTGAACAGAAAATCCTGCAGATAACTGATAATGTGGCGCGACTGACCGTTGACGTCAATACTCTCGCGCCCACCTGATACGTTGTCGATCACGCTTTTTTCGGGGTCAAGCTGTCCTCTTAGCTGGTCGAAGTAGGCCACCTCCAGCTTGGTGCCGAGCCTGACCACACCAGACTCCGGCTCAAGCTGGCCGAGTACAATCTTCAACAAAGTGCTTTTGCCGCTGCCGTTAGGACCGATCAAACCGATTCGGTCACCACGCTGAATCTTGAGTGAGAAGTCACACAACAATGGTTTGCCGGCGTAACTCATCGAGACATGCTCCAGCTCTGCCACCAGCTTGCCTGACTTCTGCGCCTCTTCAAGGCCAAAGCTTGCCCCGCCCTGGCGCTCACGGCGCTGTGAACGCTCGCGTCGCAGTTGCTCCAGCGCACGAACTCTGCCTTCGTTGCGGGTGCGGCGTGCCTTGATCCCCTGACGAATCCAGCGTTCCTCCTGGGCCAGCTTCTTGTCAAATTCGGCGTTGTGACGCGCCTCCTCATCCAGCAGCTGTTGTTTCAGTTCCAGGTAACGGCTGTAGCTGCCCGGAAAGCTGGTCAGCACACCGCGATCCAGCTCTACGATGCGTGTTGCCAGCTTCTCCACCAGCGCACGGTCATGCGAGACAAACAGAATGGCTCCCCGGAAGTCGAGCATCATCTGCTCAAGCCATTCAATGGTTTCGATATCGAGATGGTTGGTCGGCTCATCCAGCAGCAACAGATCTGGTTTCTGCACCAGTGCCGCCCCCAGGGCGGCACGGCGACGCCAACCACCGGACAGCTCTGCCATACGGGTATCCGGCTGCAGCCCAAGCCGATCCAGCACAGATTGTACTTGCTGTTCAAGATGCCAGCCGTCACGGGCTTCCAACTGATGCTGCAGCTCTTCCAGCTGCTTCAGTGAAGCGGCATCCGTGTTGTGTGAAAGGGTATCGTAGGCACGGCGCAGCTCAACCACTTCGGCAAGACCGGACGCTACCACATCATGTACCGTCCGCTCATCGGCTGCCGGCAGCATCTGGGACAGCTGAGCGATACGAATGGCCGGATCCCGCCAGACAGAGCCCTGATCAGAATGAATCTCGCCGGACACCAGCTTCATCAGGGTCGACTTCCCCGCCCCGTTGAGGCCAACCAGTGCAATCCGCTCGCCTGGATCAATCTGAAAATCAACACCATCCATCAGCGGCGCAGCACTGAAGCTGACCGACACACCTTCCAATTTTATCAGCGGCATACAAACCCGTACCTTACAAACATTCAAGCACGCTAGTGTACCTGAATTCAGTGCTTCTGTTGAAAACAGCAGAACAATGGTTATTTTTGCTTTTAGAGCAGGATACACTGGCCGACAGTATTCAGATTGGTTACGGCTGTTCGGAGATTATTATGTTCAGGCTGAAGTTATTGTTATTGTTGCCGCCACTGCTGCAAGCTGGCGTATCCAGCGCACACGATCATCACGATGAACTGCGTGAACAGTTCAGAAGCGCCTTGCTGCAGGCCACCCCGCTCAGCCATGAGCAAAAAACCGCATTCAGCGCATATCCTCTGTACCCCTATCTCGAGTACCAGCAAATCAACAGCCGGATCGACAGCGCTTCTGCTGAACAACTGCAGGCATTTATCGATGCCAATGCGGATACCCCATTGGCGGGTCGACTGCTGTTTGCCTGGGCTCGCAGCAGTGGTGAAAAAAAAGACTGGCCAGCTTTCAGCCAAGCTTGGCAACAAATTCAGCGCCCCGACACTCGGTTGCAGTGCCTGCATGCGAGCTACCTTCTGGACACGCAGCAACAGCAGGACGCCTGGGAAGCGGCCCGCACGCTCTGGACCGTTGGCCATTCACAGCCTGACGAATGCGACCCCGTTTTCAGTCAGTGGCTGAAATCAAGCCACTTCAGCCAGCAGGATGCACTCAATCGCCACTTGGCTGCATTGATGCGGGGACGCCCCGGCTTGGCAACCTATGCGGCACGCTTCATTACGCAAAGCGAGTTGCAGCAGCAGGCAAAACTGGCTCGTTCCCTGTATGACAACCCGGAGCAACTGACACAGCAACCCCAGTTGCTCAGCCCCGAAACACCGCATGCCGATCAGATGCTGGTATTGGCGGTCAACCGACTGGCACGTCAGGACCTTGAGCAGGCCATTCGACTCTGGGTACGTGAGCGCGATCGACTGCAGGTACCGGCCGAACAATACGACTCCGTCAGCAGGCGTCTGGGCGTGCTGATGGCAAAGCGCTTCCCGGCCGAAACCGATCCCCTGCTGGCCTCACTGGATCCCGAGCATAAACTGGCCGACCTTTCTGGGTGGCGAGTTCGTCTGGCGCTGGTACGACAGGACTGGGCCGAAGCGCTGTCCCTGATTGAAAAGCTGGATGAGGCTGAGAGACACACCGACCGCTGGCGCTACTGGAAAGCGATTGCTCTGGAACAGCTAGGTAAGCCCGGCCGAGAGGCTCTGTTGCGAGATCTTGCCACCGAGCGCTCATTCTATGGCTTTATGGCAGCCCAGATGCTGGACACACCCTACCAGCTCAATGATACGCCACTGGTTCAGAGCACAGACGCCAAACAACAGCTGGCACAACTGCCTGCGTTTGTCCGCATTCGTGAATTGCTCGCGCTTGAGCGCTATTATGATGCCCGCTCGGAGTGGAATCTTGCGATCAGCCACATGAAGCCCGAGCAAATTCACGCGGCCGCCCACCTGGCCAGAGAATGGGGCTGGTACGATCAAGGCATTCGGGGCGCCATCAGCAGCCAGCGCTGGAACGACATGCAGCTGCGCTTCCCCAACCCCCTGCCGGAGCTGTTTGAACAGCACGCCCAGAATCGCGCCATCGATCCGGCCTGGGCGGTTGCCATTGCCCGTCAGGAGAGTGCATTTTGGATGCAGGCACGCTCCCATGCCGGCGCGCTGGGATTGATGCAGTTGATGCCGGCAACGGCACGCGCCACGGCCAAACGCCATGCCATTCCGTTGCCCAGGCTCAGCCTGCTGTCCGAGCCAGACACCAATATTCGCCTGGGCACCGCCTATCTGAGCGAGATGGCTGAGCGCTTCAACGGCAACCTGGCCTATGCATCAGCCGCTTATAATGCCGGCCCCTATCGCGTCAGCCAATGGTTGGATGCACGGGGTGACCTGCCACTGGACATCTGGATCGAAACCATCCCCTTCGACGAAACCCGCAACTACGTCCAAAACGTTTTGGCATTCAGAGTCATTTACGAACGTTTGGCTCAGCGCCCGGTGACCCTGTTCAGTCCACAGGAGTTCAATATGCTGGCACTGTATCAGCAGAACGACGGTTAACCTGACCCTAAGGCTGAGCGCAGTTTTGCAGAAACTGCGCCAGCCGCTGACCATCAAAGGGCCAATTAAGCTCGCCACCACCGACCCGATCGACCAATACGGGAATCCGTGTCGCATAGCGCTCCATCAGCGCTTCATCGTAGACAATATCAACCAGATCCACTTCAGCCTCATCCGGTTCAAGCCCCAGCTGAAGTATGGCAACGGCATCATCACACAGGTGACAGCCCTCTGTGGTCATCAGGTCAAGCTGGTACATGATCACTTTTCATCCTGTTTTTAAGCGCATGCAACATTATTACTTATACTGACACAACCTTCACCTCGGCTATGCTCTCTCGACAGCAAAACGCGAAATATTGCATCGCAGTAACACAGGTGCAATAGCAAAGCCTGATGCTAATACTTTATGAGGGCTTGTCAGTGCCATAGGCACCGGTCTATGCTCAAAACAGTTTCCCGCTACAAGCCAAAACCACAGGTTGATTCCGGCGTAAGCGTATTCAGGGCCAGGGAGCCTGCGTTCATACCGGACAACAGAGACCGAAAGCAGGCAGTTATGACGGATAAACAAGGCAACATCGCAACAGACCCGCAGGAATTCATCAATTACGTCAATCACGAGACCAGCAAAATGCTGGAGATGTTCTCGGCAACCGGCGGTGACGATATCCTGCGTCAGTTCACGCAATCATGGACTGAACTGGCCACCCGCTCTCTTGAAGATCCGACTGTATGGGTACGTGCCATCGCTGACTATCAGCAGGCGCAATTTAACCTTTGGCGCAACCTGTTGACGGGCAATACCAGCAGCCCGGTTGCCGAACCACCGCCCGGCGATCGCCGCTTCAAGGCGGATGAATGGTCCAAAAACCCGGTTTTCGACTATATCAAACAGTCCTATCTACTGACCTCACGCATGCTGACCGAGATGGCCCACAATGCCAATCTGTCGCCGCAGGAGCAGCAGAAGCTGGAGTTTTACACCCGCCAGTATGTGGATGCGCTCTCCCCCACCAACTTTGCCATCACCAACCCCGAAGTGCTGCAACAGGCACTGGAAACCAAAGGAGAAAGTCTGGTTAACGGTCTGAAAAACCTTCTCGGCGACATCGAGAAAGGCCGCATCTCAATGACCGACGAGTCGTCATTTGAACTGGGCAAGAATCTGGCAACGACTGAAGGTGCTGTTGTTTTCCAGAATGACATCTTCCAGTTGATCCACTACAAACCGCTGACCGAACAGGTTTACGAGCGCCCAACCCTTATCGTGCCGCCAAGCATCAACAAGTTCTACATTCTGGATCTGCAGCAGGATAACTCGTTTGTCCGCTACTGCCTGGAGCAGGGACAGGATGTTTACCTCATCTCCTGGACCAACCCCGGTGCAGAGCAACGCGATTTGAGCTGGGATGACTACGTTGGCGACGGTATTCTGAAGGCACTTGAAGTCACCAAGTCAATTAGCGGTCAGGAAAAGGTCAACACCGTATCCTGGTGCGTTGGCGGTACCCTGATGGCCTCGGCCCTCGCTGTGCTGGCCAACCGCAAGGACAACTCGGTCGGCAGCTGCACCTTCCTCACCACGCTGATCGATTTCAGCAACCCCGGTGACCTGTGCGTATACATCGATCAATATCAGGTCAAGCAGCTGGAATCCAAGGTCAACAGTGAAGGCATTCTGCACGGCCGAGAACTGGCCACATCCTTCAACATGCTGCGCTCCAATGACCTGATCTGGTCCTATGTGGTCAACAATTACCTCAAGGGACAGACACCACCGCCGTTCGACATCCTCTACTGGAACAGCGACCCGACCAACCTGCCGGCAGCGATGTACACCTATTACATAAACAATATGTACCTTGAAAACAAGCTGGTTGAGCCTGACGGTCTGACCATATGCGGCGAGCCGATTGATCTGCGCAAGGTCAAAACTCCCTGCTACTTCCTGTCGACCATGGAAGACCATATCGCCCCCTGGAAAGGCACCTTCAAGGCGCTGGATCTGTTTGGCGGCACAGTGGAATTTGTGCTGGGTGCCAGTGGACACGTTGCCGGCGTTATCAATCCAGCGAAAAAGAATCGCCGCAATTTCTGGATCAAGGGCGAAATGGGACGCGGTCCCGAAGCCTGGCTGGAAACCGCTGAGCGCCAGGAAGGCTCGTGGTGGAACAACTGGAACGACTGGCTGCGTCGTCGTGCCGGCAAGAAAGTTGATGCGCCGAAGGATTACGGCAACAGTGATTACAAAGTGATTGAGCCTGCCCCCGGCAGCTACGTCCGCAAGCGTCTGGACTAATCCAGTCAACGCTTTAAAAAACACCGGGGCTGCATGCACAGCCCCGGTGTTTTTATGTCAGATACCACCCATCAGCATGTATTTGCACTCCAGGTACTCTTCCAACCCCTGACGTGCCCCTTCACGCCCCAGCCCGGATGCCTTCACCCCGCCAAACGGTGCCAGCTCGGTAGATATAATCCCTTCGTTGATGCCGATCATGCCGTATTCAAGGCCTTCAGCCACCCGCCAGACCCGTCCAAGATCACGACTGAAAAAGTAGGCCGCCAAACCATATTCGGTATCATTCGCCATGGCGATGGCCTCCGCTTCATCACTGAAGCGAAAAACAGGAGCAAGTGGCCCGAAAGTCTCTTCTGTTGCCACCTGCATCTGTGGCGTTACATCACGCAGCACAGTAGGCTCGAACCATGTGCGTCCCAGGGCATGTAGCTTGCCACCACACACCACACTTGCACCCTTGGCAACGGCATCATCAATGTGGCTCTGGATCTTGGCCACTGCAGCGGCGTTGATCAGAGGCCCCTGCTGCACATCCGCGTCAGTGCCACTTCCCACTTTCAACTGTCGCGTACGTTCAGCCAACGCCTCGACAAAGCGGTCATAGATTCCGTCCTGCACCAAAAAGCGGTTGGTACAGACACAGGTCTGGCCGGCATTGCGATATTTGGATGCCATGGCGCCATCCAGCGCCCGCTCAAGATCCGCATCATCAAATACGATGAAGGGGGCATTACCGCCCAGCTCCAGAGAGACCCGTTTCACTGTATTGGCACACTGCGCCATCAACAGCTTGCCAACCGGGGTGGAGCCAGTAAAAGACAGTTTACGGACCAGCTCATGCCCGGTCAGCACCGAGCCCAGCGCCCTTGGATCTCCCGTAAGAATGTTGAACACCCCGGCCGGAATACCGGCACGGTGAGCCAATTCGGCCAGTGCAAGTGCAGAAAGCGGTGTATCTTCTGCCGGTTTGCAGATGAAACTGCAACCTGCTGCCAGAGCAGGAGCGGCCTTGCGGGTAATCATGGCGGCGGGGAAATTCCAGGGCGTGATGGCGGCAACCACCCCGACCGGTTCACGACTGACCAGAATGCGAGCATCCTGCTTGTGAGTTGGAATCAGCTCGCCATAGGCACGCTTACCTTCTTCGGCAAACCATTCGACAAAGCTTGCAGCATACTGCACTTCGCCACGAGCTTCGGCCAACGGCTTGCCCTGCTCAAGCGTCATCAACAGTGCGAGGTCTTCCATATTGTCCTGCATCAATTGATACCAGCGTCGCAGCACGGTCGCTCGCTCCTTGGCGGTTGTCGTACGCCACTGCTTGAAGGCCTCATGAGCGGCGGCCACGGCTGCCTTGGCATCCGCCTCTGACATCAGTGGCACCCGGACCAGCTCGTCACCCGTAGCAGGGTTGAAGACAGCGAAGGTCTCTCCACTTTTCGCGTCAATCCACTCACCGTTAACATAGGCCTGCCCACGCAGCAGACTGCTGTCTTGCAGCTTCATCACTCACCTCCGGAATTGATCTATCAGTATCATTGCATCTTAGCGTTGCACTACTGTTAGCGCACCCTTATCCTTGCCCCGCCACAGGAGGATATTCCAACATGCGCAGCCACACCGTGAAAAGGCCCCGTTCAATGAACACCACACACGCTCAGCACGCCGCACCTGCGACATGTTGAGGTCTGGTTTCAACCGCAGCGAGGAAATTCGCACCCTGCTACTGCTTGGCTGGCCGATCATGGTAGCTCAGCTGGCTCAGAGCGCCATCGGCTTTATCGACACTTTGATGGCTGCTCGTGCGGGAGCCAACGACCTTGCGGCCATTGCACTTGGCAGTAGCCTCTGGCTGCCATTGTTTCTGGCACTGGGCGGTATACTGATGGCCACCACTCCGCTGGTTGCCCACCTGATAGGCGCCCATCGCGAGCGCCGCAGCCGCCAGGTGCTGCAGCAGGCCGTATGGATTGCGCTGCTGTTGAGCCTGCTGGGGGTCCTGCTGTTGCGCAACCCAGGCCCGATACTCGAACTGCTGCAGTTGGAAGCCCGACTAGAGCAGACTACACGCGACTACCTTGATGCAATAAGCTGGGGATTCCCTGCTTTTCTGCTCTATCAAGTGGTACGCAGCTACAGTGAAGGCTTTGGCAAAACCCATCCGGTCATGCGCATCGCCGTACTGGGCATGCTCTGTAATATCCCGCTTAACTATGTACTGATTTTCGGCAAGCTGGGGCTGCCGGAAATGGGAGGTGTTGGTTGCGGCTATGCCAGCGCCGTTGTGATGTGGGTCATGCTGCTGACCGGTATTGCCTACCTGCTGCGCAGCCCTCGCTTCAGGCCATTGCGTCTTTACAGTCACTGGCAGCGCCCCAAAGGCAGTGTGATTCTGACATTCCTTCGGCTCGGCCTGCCGATCGGCTTTGCATTGCTGATTGAGGTCAGCATGTTCTGCGTGTTGGCGCTGCTGCTGGCCCCGCTGGGCGAGACGGTGATCGCCGCCAACCAGATCACCATTAGCTATACTGGCATGATCTTCATGGTACCACTCAGCATTGCAATGGCACTGACCATCCGTGTAGGCCAGCTTGTCGGGGCCGGTCAAGGCGATGCCGCACGACATGCCGTGATCACCGGCGTTATGATCACCCTGACCATCGCCCTGGTCAGCAGCTCACTTTCACTACTGTTGGCCGAGTCCATTGTAGGACTCTACACTGACCGTGAAGCGATTATTGGCCTGGCCGCCACCCTGATCAGTATTGCGGCCGTTTTTCAGTTTTCCGATGCACTTCAGGTCAGTGCAGCCGGCGCCTTGCGTGGCTACAAGGATACGGCCGTCCCCCTGCTGATGGTGTTCATTGCTTATTGGCTGATCGGCCTTCCGGTCGGGTATGTACTGGGATTCACTCAATGGCTGACAGCGCCACAGGGGGCAGCCGGACTCTGGTATGGACTGCTGATCGGGCTCAGCGTCGGTGCCGTACTACTGACAACACGCCTGGTCAGGATTGCACGTCATGCGGATGTTGATAGCAACTCTGGCGCTGCTTCTGTTGAGCGCCTGCAGCACTGAAAATCCCCAGACGCGATTGGAGGACTATGCCAGTCGCGTTGCCAATGCCATCGATTACCCCATCAATCTGGAGCTTGATACAACCATACCGCCTTACCCTCAAGCACGGGAGCGACTGCTTGATATACCTGAGCTGAGAGAGGGCGTTGTGGATGTGTTTGATCTGCGTCGCTGCGGCCTGATGGAGTTGATCGGAGAGCGCAACAGCTCACTGGGCAAACTGGCATTGCCATCGCAGCGCTTGCTCTATGAGCTGCGTTTTTTGCCACCGTTGCGCCACTGTATACATGAGCTTCAACAGCAGCCGAAACGTGACACGAGCGAAAATGAGCTGCTTGAACGGCTGCAGCACATCGAACAGGTCAAACGCCAGCAGCTGCCACGGGTACTGAGTAACGCCATTTTCAATTCCAGCGAAATGGTCTCCCAATTTTCACGCACTCACCCTGCATTAGAGATGAAACAGGCTCAGCAATCCGGAGCGCTCCAGCCCCCTCTGCAGCGTTTCGAGCAACTGCTTAGAATGAGCCAACAGCCTGACTGGTCTCTGCCTTCCTGGAGCGACCAACTTGAGCAATCCTACTTCGAACTTCATACCCGTCCCTTCGGCGCACCCTGGCTGAAAAGTCTGAATATGCTCACCCAAACACTGGACCAGACCGCCAGCGCCATCAATGCTCGGCTCGATGAGCGCCCGATCTGTTTCAATAATCGCCCCAACAACCGAGCGCGTATCATTCAGTCCGTATTGAACGGTTGGTACGCAAGCGAACTGCAACCGATGATGTCCACTCTGCACCGCAGCGGTGAACAATGGCGCAACGGCCTTGAACCTCTCTACACAGAACTGCCAACCAGCCCGGCCCTGAAGCACTATTTTCAGGCAACATTGTCTGATCACCATAACAGCCTGTGGCAACAGTACATCCGGGCACGAGACCGCCATACCGACGCCTGGCAGCGCCTGCTCAGTCAATGTGGCTTGATGCCTGGTCACTCTGTTCAGGATGACGCTTGAGCGGCGCGCGTTTTTCAACCATCATGAACTGATAAGACCATTAATGGGAAGCCCCGTTTGAGCAACATCCTCATGTGCCTGCGCAGACCCGGACGCTGTCTGTATCGGTGCTGCGTTGCAGCCCTGTTCGCCGGTCTCACACTGCTAGCCACTGCCGACCAGCCCCAACTGCTTTCAGATGCCAGCATTGAAGGCTACCGTGAGCTGTATGGAGAACAGGCAGCACGCAGGCTGACGGCCTGGCAAAACCTGATACGCGAAGGCAACCAGTTGAGCGAACCGGAGAAACTGGAACGGGTTAACCGATTTTTCAATCAGGTGCGTTTTTTGGATGATATTGCTCACTGGGGTAAGGAGGACTATTGGGCGACGCCGGTAGAGTTCCTGATCAGCAATGGCGGTGACTGCGAGGATTTTTCAATCGCCAAGTACTACACACTAAGGGTGATGGGTGTCGCTGAAGAGCGTTTGAGCCTGAGCTACGTCAAGGCCCTTGAGCTGAACCAGGCACATATGGTGCTGACCTACTACCCCAACCCCACCGCCATGCCGCTGGTACTGGACAATCTGATCAACTCGATTCGCCCGGCCAATGAGCGCCCAGACCTGCTGCACGTCTATACTTTTAACGGTGAAAGCCTCTGGCTCAGCAAGAAAGGCCAGCGAGCCGAGCTGGTGGGTACATCCGACCGCCTCAAGCCATGGGTACAACTGCAGTCACGCATGGAAAACAACCGGGTCAACATTCAACAGTCGCAGGAGCGCCAATAATGTCCCTTACCAACCAACTGATCGCTGCCGTATTCACCGTATTGCTGGGGCTGGTTCTGGGCACCGTATACCTCCTTTCGGACAGCTCGCGCGACACACTGGTACGCCAGCTCGAATCGCATGCCGAAGATGGCGCCACTCATCTCGGACTGTACCTCGCACCTTATATGCAGCAATCCGACAGCGCGACCATCGCAACCGCCGTCAATGCCATTTTCGATAGTGGCTTCTACCAGCAGATTGAAGTGACCGGACAGGATGGCTCGGTTCTGTACAGCAAGAGCTACAATCCGGAAGCCGCAGTCAATGCTCCGGATTGGTTCATCAGCATGATGCGCATCACGCCGCCCGCCATGTCTCGCGCCATCGCCTATCAATGGCAACAGGTCGGTGAGATCCATGTGCGCAGCCGTGCTGGATATGCCTATGAGAGACTGTGGGCCGGGGTGCGCGATACGATGCTGCTGTTCAGCGTACTCGCTCTGGTTTCTGCACTGCTCCTGACACTGCTGCTGCGCTTTATCATGCGCCCTCTACACGGGGTGGAGCATCAGGCAATGGCACTTGCCCGGCGCGAATATATCGAACAACCTGACCTTCCACGAACCCGCGAACTGCGACGCGTTGTTATCGCCATGAACCTGATGGTGAAGCAGGTACAACACATGTTCGAGGAACAGAACCGAAATATTGAGGCCCTTCGCAGCACAGCCTACCGTGACAGCCTCACAGGCTTGAATAATCGTCGCGCCCTGCTGGCCCAGATTCAGGAGCATCTGGAATACCGCCAGGACTTTGGCCCCGCATCACTACTGCTGTTCCACCTGAGAGACCTGCAGCAGGTTAACCGTGATCTCGGTGAAGATGCCGCCAACCATCTGATCAAGGCATGTGCCAGCATGATCGAAGACCTTGGACAATCCACGGGACTCAGTATCACCGGTCGACTCGGTGGCGCTGACCTGGTACTACTGGCAAGGCAGCGCAACTTCGATGACTGGCAACGCCGCCTGCAACCCGGCCTGATGCAGATCAACACTCTGTATGAACAGCTCAGCAAGAAGGACGCGACACCCTCGATACTGTGCATTGGCATCGCCTCCGGTCATGACCACTGTTCACCTGAGCAGCTGATGTCACAGGCACGCCTGGCTGTTAACGAAGCCGAGGCAGGTCATGATGCAGTGGTGCACTATCACGCACGCCAGAGCCAGCATACCTGGTCGGAGCAATGGCAGTCTCACGTGGCCAATGCAATTAACAATGAGCAAATCTTCCTGCAACATCAGATCCTTAAGTCAACCAAGCAGGAAGCGATTCATGCAGAGGTGTTTGCCCGCATTCTGAACCTCGATAATGAACCTTGCAGCGCCGGCGAATTCATCAGCGTAGCGCTGGATCTCGGCCTGATGGAACGAATCGATCGCGCCATCGTCAGACAGGCTCTGAATTACCTGAGCCACAACCCAGGCGCACCCGCACTCAGTCTCAACCTGGCAAACCAGACACTGGAACACCCGCCCTTTGTGCCTTGGCTGCTTGAGCAACTCAGCGCCAGCTCACACCGAGGACGGCTCAACATTGAAATTAACGAGACCGCAATTCTGGCACATCAGGAATCGATTCTATCCCTGCGTCGTTCAGTACAGCAGCTCGGGGTCAGCTTTGGCGTGGACAACTTCGGCACACACCCCAACGGCTTCAGTTACCTCTATGCATTGAGACCCGACTACCTCAAGATTGATGGTTCACTGATTCGACAGCTGGATCACAGCGAGGAGGATCGTTTCTTTGTCAGTAGCCTGATAAGCGTAGCGCACAGTTTGGAAATAAAGGCCTACGCCGAGCATGTAGAGCGCCCAATGCAGCAGCAGTTGCTGGAAGAGATGCAAATCGATGGCACTCAGGGCTATCTGTATGGCGCTCCGACCCCGCTCCCTTGACGGTCAGAGATGCTGGCGTACCCAGCGGACCAGGCTGACCTGGTCCATGGCACCTGCCTGCCGCGCCACCTCCTGTCCGCCCTGCAGTAGCAATAGCGTTGGAATACTGCGGATCTGGTAGCGTGCCGACAGGTTTTGACACTGCTCGGTATTGATCTTGACCAGACGACATGCAGGCTCCAGCTCGGCAGCCGCACGCTCGAATACCGGTGCCATCATCTTGCAGGGACCGCACCATGATGCCCAGAAATCAACCAGAACCGGCAGGTCCGTATTGGCCTGAACACGAGCAAAAGCGGTTTCATCGAGCTCAAGCGGAGTAGCCATGAACAGCGGTTGGTGACAGCGACCACAGACAGGTTTCTGTGTGAGCCTGGAAGCGGGAATGCGATTTGTTGCCAAACAGGAGGGGCAGGAAATATGAAGAGAGTCAGACATGGATTGGCCTCCAAAATATTAAAATTGTCTAATAATCTGGAGGCGGCACATCGCTATTTCAAGTATTAACGACCCTTGAGGTTAACCAACGCCTCAAGTTTCCGGCTAAGGCGGTCGTCCTTTTGCTGTTTGCGCGCTTCCTGTTCCTTCATCCGCTCCTGTTTTTGCCGCTCCTTGCGCTCAGCCTGAATCTCTTTCAGGCGTGCCGCCGCATGCTCAGCTTCTGCAGCCGTCACGCTGCCTGCCATTTCACCAGCCAGGTCGACACGATCAACCCCTTCCTTCACGCTGCGCAGGTAATGGATCGAACGCACATAAGTTGCCAGCGCACGCTTGATTCTGTTGCGAGCCAGTTTGTCATCAGCGATCAAGTCCTCCTGAATACCGATCTTGAGCGGTCGGACGTTGTCACGACTGAAAGTCTGCGGGTAGGCTTCGATCAGTTGTTCCAGAGCCGCCTGATTGGCTGCCCTGTTCTTGGAGCGATTCTTGCTGTTGGCCGTCTGATTCACTGTTTCACTCTCTGTTGTCCGGGGTCCCGTCCGACTGCCCTGCTGCTCTGCAGCCGACAGCCTTTGATCACACTCCTGCAGCAGAGACTCAATCTGTTGCTGCAGATGATTCAGTTCTGACACTCAGCCAGCCCCTTTGCGAATTAAATACTCGAAACTATGCATATCCACTACCCGCTGCTTTACGAGCTCATGTCCGAGAAAAGCGCAGAACTTTGGTATGTCGCGCTGGGTAGATGGATCTGTGGCCAACACCCTCAGCAACTCTCCTGCCTGCATCTCCCGCACCTTGTTGTGAAGCATCATTACCGGCTCAGGACACAGCAGGCCGCTGGCATCCAGCAGGTGGTCAGCAACAGGGTCACTCATGGATTACAACTACCTTGAATTACAAAGCGCTATTGTCGCAAATTAAATCCGGGCGCGGAACCGCTCATACAGGCTTGCGCACGCCTTGGAAGCGATTATCCTGATATAAACACCATCTCTCAAGGAGTCATGCCATGATTCGTGTTCTGATTGAGCGCCACGTCGCCGATGAACTGGAACTTCATTACGACCGGGTAGCACGTGAAACCCTGCAGAAAGCCATGCACGTCCCCGGCTTCATCTCTGGCGAGGCACTGCATAATGTTGACAGCCCCAACCACCGACTGATTCTGGCCACCTATCGCAGTGAAAACGATTGGCTGCAGTGGTACCACTCGGAAGAGCGCCGCGAAATGATGGAGCAGATCGCCCTCATGCTGGAGGGCGAAGAGAAGATTACGGTATTTGCTCACTGAAACCTCTCAGGGTTCCAGTGACAGCCAGCAGGTGATTTCTTCTCTATCGTGGTAGAGCTGCCGCGCCTGCAGTCGGAACCCGATACCTGCATTGGCCAGGGAGTCGCGCAGATAGCCAAGGCAGCTTTCAGTTTCAGCAAAACGTTGCTTCATCGGTAGCTTGAGGTTGAAAATTGCATGCCGGCACCAACCGTTTTCGGCCCAGTGCAACACCAATTCGGTCACGCGCGCTGGCTTGTCAACAATGTCGCATACCATCCAGTCAACCGGCTTGGGTGGCACAAAGGTAAATGCATCTTCACGCCGGTGTTCAACCTGCCCACTCTCCATCAAGTCAGGGCTCATTGGGCCATTGTCGACAGCAATGACAAACATGTTCTGCTTCACCAGCTGCCATGTCCACCCTCCGGGGGCCGCGCCTAAATCGACCGCTCTCAACCCTCCACCAAGCAGCTCATCCTGCCGCTGTGCCGGTATAAAGTAGCGCCAGGCTTCTTCCAGCTTGAGCGTTGAGCGACTAGGAGCCTGCTGAGGAAACTTCAGCCGGAGAATACCCATAGACCAGGGTGAACTGTTACCTATCGGTGCGGCGCCAAGCCAGAGCGTACGGCCATCAAGCACCAACATATGCAAGCGCCAGTCGGCACGACGCTTGCGCTCAAGCAGAATCGACTCACGTCGCAACGCCTGCGACAGGGCTGAGCCAAATTTGCGCGCAAAGCTCTGCAACTCACGCCCTTCAGTGGTATCCACCACTTCAGCAACCAGCTCACTTGCAACAGGCAGGCTACCGGCACTGGCCAGAATCGGCGTAATGCGATCATCCGCAGGAAGCTGCTCGAACAGTGGTAAAGCCGCAAACCACTGTCGAGTGAAAATCAGGTCGCGAAAACGCAGCCGCTGAATCGCATCTGTCGCACCACCGGGTTGCTGACAGTGAAATATCACATAGGCCTGCCCCGTTTCGAAACGTGGATAGCCATAAATACCCATTACAGAAAGACGGGTGGAAATTTCCGCTGCGCACTCCTTCTCGAATCCGGCACGGCAATACAGCACCAGCGTATTGAATTCACTCATTACTTTCTCCTGACTCGGTGGGCGCACTATAGTAATCCTTTAGTCTGATAACAACAGAAGCCATCGCACAGTGGCATGGAAAATGACCTCAAAAAAAGCGCTTGATCCATATCAAGCAAAAGATCAAATCAACACTCGAGTTCAGCGAAAGACCATTGAAAACCGTGCTTCTGAAGCATAAACCGCTTTACCACGACAGCACACAAAACCAATTACCAAATTAAATTCAAACAGTTACAAAAAACCGTCTTTTTTGATCGGGTATATAATGAAGATAAATGCCCCCTGCGACAATAAACCACAGTTAAAGGTTCCATCGCATTGAAATGGCGTGGGTATTCCCAGATAATTGCGGGTGGAACTCTTCTTACTACTATTAGCTTGTTGATGAGAGCCTGACATGAGCACTGCAACTGAACACCCGACTTACAACTACAAAGTCGTGCGCCAGTTCGCCATCATGACGGTGGTCTGGGGCATCGTCGGTATGGGCGTCGGCGTTTTGATCGCCGCCCAGCTGGTGTGGCCTGCACTGAACTTTGATATTCCCTGGTTGACCTACGGACGTATTCGTCCGTTACACACCAACGCGGTAATCTTCGCGTTTGGTGGCTGTGCACTTTTTGCCACTTCCTACTATGTGGTGCAGCGCACCTGTCAGACCCGTCTTTTTTCGGACGGCCTGGCTGCGTTCACTTTCTGGGGATGGCAGGTCGTGATTCTGGCAGCCGCTGTTACCCTTCCGCTGGGTCTGACCTCCGCCAAGGAGTACGCAGAACTGGAGTGGCCGATCGACATTTTGATCGCCGTGGTTTGGGTCAGCTATGCCATTGTCTTCCTGGGCACTGTCAAGAACCGCAAGACGTCTCACATTTATGTGGGTAACTGGTTCTACATGGCGTTCATCATCACCGTTGCGGTGCTGCATATCGTCAACAGCATGGCGATGCCGGTATCCCTGACCAAATCATACTCCATGTACCCGGGTACCGTGGATGCGATGGTTCAGTGGTGGTATGGCCACAACGCGGTAGGTTTCTTCCTGACTGCAGGCTTCCTGGGCATGATGTACTACTTCGTACCCAAGCAGGCCGAGCGTCCGATCTACTCTTACCGCCTGTCCATTGTTCACTTCTGGGCGCTGATCGCGACCTACATGTGGGCCGGTGGTCACCACCTGCACTACTCTGCCCTGCCTGACTGGACTCAGTCTGTTGGCATGGTCATGTCACTGATCCTGTTGGCTCCCTCTTGGGGCGGTATGATCAACGGCATGATGACCCTGTCCGGCGCCTGGCACAAACTGCGTACCGACCCGGTACTGCGCTTCCTGGTGGTATCTCTGTCCTTCTATGGTATGTCTACCTTCGAAGGCCCGATGATGTCCATCAAGACCGTCAACGCCCTGTCACACAACACTGACTGGACCGTTGGCCACGTACATGCTGGCGCTCTGGGTTGGGTTGCGATGATCTCCATTGGTGCCGTGTACCACATGATCCCGAAACTGTTCGGTAAGGCTCAGATGTACTCTGTTGGCCTGATCAACACACACTTCTGGCTCGCAACCATCGGTACCGTGCTGTACATCTGCTCCATGTGGGTTAACGGTATCCTGCAGGGTCTGATGTGGCGTGCAGTTAACGAAGACGGCACTCTGACCTACAGCTTCGTCGAAGCGCTTGAAGCCAGCCACCCGGGTTACCTGGTGCGTTGGATCGGTGGCATGTTCTTCCTGACCGGTATGCTGCTGATGGCCTTCAACGTTTGGCAGACCGTTCGCAGCGGCAGCTCCGTCAAGGCAGCTGAACCCTCTGCGCAAGCGGCCTGATTGAGACGAGGAGCAGAAGAAAATGATCAAACACGAAACGATTGAAAAGAACATCGGCCTCATGATCCTGCTGATCATTATCGTGATCAGCGGCGGTGGCCTGGCGGAGATCGTTCCGCTGTTCTTCCAGAGCTCTACCACCAAGCCGATTGATGGTCTGCGTACCTATTCGGCTCTGGAGCTTGAAGGCCGTGACATCTACATCCGTGAAGGCTGTCACGTCTGCCACACTCAGATGATTCGCCCGTTCCGTGCTGAAACCGAGCGTTACGGTCACTACTCCACCGCTGACGAACACGTATGGGAACACCCATTCCTGTGGGGTTCCAAGCGTACCGGTCCTGATCTGGCCCGCGTAGGTGGACGTTACTCTGATGACTGGCAGCGCGCGCACCTCTACAACCCGCGTGATGTGGTTCCTGAATCAAAAATGCCTGCCTACCCCTGGCTGTTTGAAAACCGTCTGAGTGGCAAGGAAACGGCAGCGAAGATGGAAACTCTGCGCAAGCTGGGGGTACCGTATACAGATGAACAGATCAGCGCTTCCCGTGAAGAAGTAGCAGGTAAACCCGAGATTGACGCTCTGGTCGCCTACCTGCAGTCACTGGGTAAAACACACTCTGTTTACACCAACAAGCGGTAATTTTCAGTGAGTTACGAGGTTTATGGTCCTTACATACCGGTCATAATGCTGATCACCTTCATCGGCCTTTTCATCTGGGTTCTCCTGCCGGGGAACAAGAAAAGGTTCGATGAGGCCTCCCAGCTTCCTTTTGCTGATGAAGAACAGCACAAGAAAAGCGAAGAGGAGCAGGGCCGACCGGAAGAGACCCATAACAGGAGAGACGACAAATGAGTGCTTTCTGGAGCGCGTGGGTAACAGTCATCACCCTGGCCGTTATTATCGGCTGTACATGGCTGCTGCTGGCTACCCGCAAAAGCGAAAAATTCAAGGAAACGACCGAGAACACCCTGGGTCACGAGTTCGACGGTATCGAAGAATATGACAACCCCCTGCCGCAGTGGTGGTTTTACATGTTCGTCGCAACCGTGATCTTCGGCCTTGGCTACCTTCTGCTTTACCCGGGTCTTGGTAACTTCAAAGGCCTGCTGGGCTGGACTTCCCACGGTCAGTGGGAAGAAGAGATGCAGCATGCCGAAGAGGTATACGCCCCGGTGTTCGCCAAGTATGCCGCTCTTTCCATTGAAGAGTTGCAGAAGCCGGAGAACGAAGGCGGTCTCAAGATGGGACAGCGCATGTTTGCCAACAACTGTTCCGTTTGTCATGGCGCTGCCGGCACCGGTGCGGTTGGCTTCCCCAACCTGACTGACAACGACTGGCTTTACGGTGGCGAGCCCGCCACCATCAAGCACACCATCACTCAGGGTCGTAACGGCGGTATGCCGGCATGGGCTGATGCACTTGGAGAAGACGGCGTCCGTGACATGGCCAGCTATGTTATGACACTAAGTGGTAAAACTGCTATGCCAGGCACTGATATAGCCCAAGCAGAAAGGCAATATCAGGCGCTTTGTGCAATGTGCCACGGTCAAGAGGGTTTAGGCTCTATTGGAACAAGTGATGCTCTGTTGACTAAAGCCAATGCCTTAGACGCAGAAGGCAAGGCCGAAGAAGCAAATCGGAAACGCAATGAAGCCAAAAGCATTAGGTCTTTCGGTGCACCCAACCTGACCGATGACACTTGGCTGTATGGCGGCAACTTCAACCAGATTGCCCACACCATTCGCATTGGCCGATTTGGCGTGATGCCGGCACACAAGGATCTTCTGTCTGACGACAAGATCCACCTGATCACAGCATACGTCTACAGCCTGTCCAATAAATAAGCACTGGACAAGCACCAAAAAAAGGCGACATGATTCAAGTCATGTCGCCTTTTTTATTAGCGGCTTAGTATAATATTCGACGCTCCTAATGGAGCGCATGGACCTGTCGACACAACCAGCAGTAGGTACTGGCATGAATCAGATACCGGTAAAGGACGTAACCCCGGGCAAAAAAGGCAAAAAAGAGGCCGAATCCTATAACCTCTATGCCAAGCGGGAACACATTTACGTCAAGTATTACAAAGGCTTCTTCAAAAACTTCCGTACCATCTCCGGTTTCATCATGCTGGCGATGTTTTACGGCGCTTCTTGGCTTCAATACGATGGCCGACAGGCCATCCTGTTTGATCTGCCCAACCGGCAATTTCATATTTTCGGCATGACTTTCTGGCCCCAGGATTTCATGCTGCTCTCCTGGCTGCTGATTATTCTGGCTTTTACTCTGTTTTTCGTAACAGTTTTTGCAGGGCGCCTCTGGTGCGGTTATGCCTGTCCCCAGTTTGTCTGGACCTGGCTCTTTATCTGGGCAGAGCGTATCACCGAAGGCGACCGCAACAAGCGCATGCGGCTTGATAAACAACCCATGTGCGCTGAAAAGTTTCTGCGTAAGAGCGCCAAGCATGCCATCTGGATTATCATCGCTGTCGCCTCGGCTATAGCATTTGTCGGTTATTTTTCTCCAATCCGTGAGTTGGTACCCGATGTTTTAGCGTGGGATTTGGGGCCATGGGAAACCTGGTGGCTGGCGTTCTTAAGCGTAGCTACCTATGGTAACGCTGGCTGGCTGCGTGAGCAGGTATGTATCTACATGTGCCCCTATGCCCGCTTCCAGAGCGTCATGTTCGACCAGGATACCCTCATTATCTCCTACGATGAGAAGCGTGGAGAACCTCGTGGCAGCCGCAAAAAAGGGGTCGACAAAGAAGCGGCCGGCCTGGGCGACTGTATCGACTGCTATGCCTGCGTTCACGTCTGCCCAGTCGGTATTGATATACGTGACGGCTTGCAGTACGAATGCGTGGCCTGTGGTGCCTGCGTTGATGCCTGCGATGACATGATGGAGCGTGTCGGCTATGAACCCGGGCTTGTACGCTACACCACTGAACACGCCTTGAACGGCAACACAACCAAGCTGTTGCGCCCCCGTCTGATCGGTTACTTTGTTGCATTGATGGTGATGTTTGGTGCCTTCATCTGGGCCATCGGCGACCGCGTTCCGCTTGAAGTTGACGTGATCCGTGATCGTGGCCAGCTGTACACCACAACACCGTCCGGCATGATCGAGAACGTTTTCACACTCAAGATCGCCAACAAGGAGCAGATAGACCACAGCTACCGCATCGAAATTGATGGTCCGGAAGGACTGAACATGATCTCGACAGATACTGTGACAGTAAAGGCTGGAGAGCTTCTGACATACCCTGTCAGGGTTCAAATAGAACCGGGGCAGCTGAGTCAGGCCAACACTCCTTTCAGCTTTACTGTCGAGGCCGCTGAAGATCCTTCAATCCATATTGAAACTGAAAGCCGTTTCCTGGGTCCCACTCCACAGCGATAGTGCTTCATTCGGCTTAATTAGGTTAGAATAACGGCCGGTTCATTCCGGCCGTTTCCATTCAAGGAGTGTCATGAATACACACGCAACTCCCCCCGCCCCCTGGTACAAGCAGCCCTGGCTCTGGTTCATCTTGGCGCCACTGATTGCGGTGTTCATCTATGCTTCATTTTTCATGTACATTGCAGTAACCACCAGCGACGGCATTGTTAAGGAAGACTATTACAAGGTCGCCCGCGGAATGAATATCGACACGTCCAAATCTGATGCAGCAAGCAGACTGGGACTTGAAGGCACCCTCAACTTTGATACCGTAACCGGTGATATCAACCTGCGCCTGAGTGGTATGCTGACAAGCTTCCCGCAGACTCTCAGTCTGAATATCATTCATCCAACCCATCAGAAATTTGACCAAATCCTGATTCTGAAAAGCGTTGATGGCAAAGGCATCTATTCCGGCAGCCTCACTGCAGGTCTGATCGGAAAACGCTACCTTTCCCTGTCTCCTGCCGACGAAAGTTGGCAGCTGCGCCAGGAAATGGTACCGCCTTATTCTGAACTGATTAGCCTTACGCTCACTGCGCAATGAGCCAGCCATGACCGCACAGCAGCCCCCGGCGCGCACGCCCTGTTATCACTGTGGCCTGCCTGTTCCTCGTGGCAGCCAGTACACTGTCAGCATTGAGGGCAAACAACGCTCCATGTGCTGCCCTGGCTGCCAGGCGGTTGCACAGACCATCGTAGATGGGGGGCTGGACAACTTCTATCGCCATCGCGACAGTCAGAGTGCCGACAGTGAGCTGATCCGCACCAACAGCGGTAGCCGGCGCAAGCAAGAGTTGGAGCTGTATGACAACCCCGAAGTGCAAAGCAGCTTTGTACATAACGCCGGGGACGATCAGCGTGAAGCTGTGTTGGTTATTGAGGGCATCACCTGTGCCGCCTGTGTCTGGCTGCTGGAAAAACACCTGACAAGCCAACCCGGTGTTACCGCTGCCAGTGTCAATATGACCACCCACCGTGCCCGTATCCGCTGGCACAGTGGAACCACACGTCTGAGCCACCTGCTGGCAGAAATTGATCGCCTGGGCTACCAGGGCCACCCCTATCAGCCCAACCGCGAAGAGCAGTTGCTTGAGCAAGAGCGTAAACGCGCCGTGCGCCGCCTTGGGGTGGCGGGTGTATGCATGGCTCAGACCATGATGCTCGCCGCAGCACTCTATGCCGGCGAACTCAGCCATTCCATGGACGCCCATATCATCACCCTGATGAACTGGGCATCCATGGTTCTGGCAACCCCCGTAGCGCTTTACTCTTCCGTGCCCTTCTATAAAGCCGCCTGGCGCGACTTGCAAACACGCAGCCTGAGCATGGACGTGCCAGTCGCATTGGCAATTTTGCTGGCCTATTTTGCCAGTGTCTGGTCAACGGTTTCTGGCAGCGGCGATGTCTACTTCGAGTCAGTCACCATGTTCGCCTTTTTCCTGCTGGTCGGGCGTTTCATGGAAATGGCCGCTCGTCATCGAACCGGCAGGGCCGGCAACGCACTGCTTGATCTGCTGCCAACCAGTGCCATTCGCCTTGACGGCGATACCGAAACGCTTGTGCCCGCCACTCAACTGCGAACCGGAGACAGGGTCTTGGTCAAGTCGGGGCATACCATTCCGGCTGATGGCCGTGTTATCGAGGGGCGCAGTTCAGTGGACGAGTCGGCTCTGACCGGTGAGTACCTGCCCCAGTCACGAAGCACTGGCGAACTGGTCATCGGCGGCACTCTCAATATCGAGCACCCGCTTCAGATCGAAGTAACCGAGACGGGCAGTGAAAGCCGCCTGTCCGCCATTGTCCGCATGCTGGATCGGGCCCAGGCAGAGAAGCCGAGCGTTGCTCGCATAGCCGACCGTGTTGCCAGCCAGTTTGTGGCAGCCACGCTTTTGACGGCAGCAGCCGTGGCGGTATTCTGGTACTTTTATGACCCTGCACGCGCATTCTGGGTCACGCTGTCCGTGCTGGTGGTCACGTGCCCCTGCGCCCTTTCACTGGCAACGCCTACCGCCTTGACTGCTGCCACAGGCACTCTACGCCAGCGTGGCATGTTGATCAGTCGCGGGCACGTGCTGGAAAGCTTTGCCACGGCAACCCACATTATCTTCGACAAGACCGGTACATTGACCGAGGGCAACCTTAACATTGAGGAGATATGTCCTGTCAGCACACTCGACAGCCAAACACTGTTGAGTATTGCCGCCGCACTCGAAAGCCGTTCCGAACATCCTATTGCCCGTGCCTTTCGTGCCCACGCTGTTCAGGCCGCCACGGATGTACAGGTGCATGTTGGCCAAGGCCTTAGCGGTATGGTTGAGGGCAAGCGCTATCGAATTGGCAAACCCGGTTTTGCCTGCCCTGACGATACGCCTCAACAACCCAAAAGCAGCGGGTTGTGGTTATTGCTTGCAGATGCTGAACAACCATTGGGTTGGTTCCGGCTCGATGATCAGATTCGCCCCGAAGCCGCACAAACACTCACTGAACTGCGCGCACTTGGCCTGACGCCACTAATGCTCACCGGTGATGCCTCCGATGCTGCACAAAAGGTCGCCTCTCATCTTGGAATTGATCAGGTATTCAGCGGTATGAGCCCTGAACAGAAACTGGCACACTTGAACCAACTGAGCCAGCAGGGAGCTGAGATCATTATGGTGGGCGATGGTATCAATGATATCCCCGCACTGGCCGGTGCCCGCACTTCGGTTGCGATGGCCAGTGCAACTGATCTGGCCAAGACCAACGCTGATGCAGTCCTGATTGCCAACGACCTGATGCGATTGGCCGATTGTGTGCGCATGGCACGCAAGACACGCACCATTATCCGTGAGAACCTGAGCTGGGCGCTGCTTTACAACCTTCTTGCCCTGCCCGCTGCAGCCGCCGGTCTGGTGCCACCCTACTGGGCCGCGATCGGCATGTCCGCCAGCTCGCTGGTAGTGGTCGGCAATGCGATGCGACTGAGTCGCCGCCACGTCGCGGCTCAGTCAACCAATGAGGGAGCGGAACGTTAATGGATATTGTTATCCTGTTAATACCCATCGCGATCATTCTGGCAGGTTTTGCGATATGGGCATTCTTTTGGAGTGTGAACAGTGGTCAATTTGATGACCTTGAGTCACCGGCTCATCGTATCCTCTATGATGATGATGAAGACCTTATTCCCGAGGATGCACGACAGAAAAAGGATAATCCCGAGCCGGAAAGCCAGGATCAGGATACCCGTTGAGCATGCCTGAACCCGCCCTTCTTGCTTCCGCCCTGTTGTTTGGCCTCGCCGGCAGCACTCACTGTATCGGAATGTGCGGCGGAATCGCCGGCAGTCTGGCCATGAGTGGCGGTGAGCGAGTCCTTCGCTTTCAACTGGCCTACAATCTTGGTCGCCTGTTCAGTTATGCCCTTGCGGGTGCCCTGATCGGTCAGCTGGGCCAGCTGTTTACTCAAACGGCTGAGCTTACATTGATTCTGCGTAGCGTTGCTGCGCTCATCATGGTTGTGATGGGTTTATACATTGCCGGCTGGTGGCAGGGCGCGGCCTATCTGGAACGAGCCGGAGGTGTTGTTTGGCGCCGGTTACAGCCTTTCACCCACACCCTGCTGCCCGCCGACACCCTGCCCAAGGCGCTGCTCCTGGGCGCACTCTGGGGTTGGTTGCCGTGCGGTCTGGTCTATACGACTCTGCTCTGGGCCGGTACGGTGAGCAACAACAGCCTCACCAGTGCGAGTCTGATGCTGGTATTCGGTGCCGGTACTCTACCTGCTCTGCTCACATCGGCGCTCCTGGCACGCCAATTGAAACAGTTATTGCAACGCAGTGGCGTAAGACAGGGAGCGGGGCTTTTGGTAATTCTGTTTGGTCTGGCAACCCTGCCGTGGACCGGCCTGTTGCACCCGCATTGATATCCATCAACAACCGCCCGGTCACTCTTCCCTATAATGCCCGGCCGGCCAACAAATAGAGGTACTGAGGTGAACAACCAGACAACCATCAGTTGGGATATGGACCTGATCAAGCGTTATGACCTGTCCGGCCCCCGCTATACCTCGTACCCGACTGCGATCCAGTTCGATTCCGGCCTGAGCCCCGAGAGGTTGATCGAAACCGGGCGCTCCACAAGTGACCCTCATGCACCCTTGTCGCTGTATGTGCATATCCCTTTTTGTGCTCACGTTTGCTACTACTGCGCCTGTAACAAGGTGATCACCCGCAACCGCAAGAAAGCTCAGCCCTATCTTGATACTGTTTATCGTGAAATGGCAAAGCTGTCACAGTGGTACCGTGGAGACCGGCAGGTAAATCAGCTGCATTGGGGTGGTGGTACCCCGACGTTTATCAGCGATGATCAAATGCGTGAGCTGATGCAGGCACTGCGCAGCAATTTCAATTTGCGTGATGACGACAAGGGCGACTATTCAATTGAGATTGACCCGCGTGAAGCCAGTGACCAGACTCTGGAGGTTTTGCGCGAGATCGGCTTCAACCGTATCAGCCTTGGTGTACAGGATGTGGATGCACGGGTACAGGAGGCGGTCAATCGCGTCCAGCCCACCGAGATGACCGCGCGCGTACTGCAACGCTCGCGTGAACTGGGATTCAAATCGATCAACATGGACCTGATCTACGGCCTGCCGCATCAAAGCGAAGAAAGCTTTGCCGATACCCTCGACACCGTCATTGCCATGAGCCCTGACCGCCTGTCAGTGTTCAACTATGCGCACCTGCCGGATCGATTCCGCTCACAGAAACACATTCGTGCTGAAGACTTGCCCAGCCCCGAGACCAAGCTCAACATACTGCAAAACAGTATCAATCGCCTGCTTGAGGCCGGTTACGTTTATATAGGCATGGACCATTTCGCCAAGCCCGATGATGAGCTGGCCCTCGCCCAGGCGGAAGGCAAGCTACATCGCAACTTTCAAGGTTACACCACCCATTCCGATTGTGACCTGGTCGCCATGGGCGTATCAGCCATCAGTCAGATTGGCGATGTCTATTATCAGAACGAGCATGATATTGCCGCCTACAGTCAGGCCGTTGCTCAGCAGCAACATGCCGTCAAGCGCGGTGTAACACTGAGCCGTGATGATCATATTCGCCGCGCGGTCATTACTGAGTTGATCTGTCAATTTGAACTGGATGTTGCGGCCGTCGAGCAGCGCTTTGATATTCAGTTTGGCGATTATTTCAATGCCGAGCAGGCTGAACTGCAGCAGTTCAGTACTGATGGCTTGATCGAGTTGTCATCCAGTCGCATTCGCGTGACTGCAGCAGGCCGCCTGCTGATAAGACGCATCTGTATGGCGTTCGATGCCTATATACCGAAACATGAAGCCACACGGAGTTTCTCGCGTATCATCTAAAGTCGAGGCCCGTTAACCGGGCCCGGCGCTTCACCCTCTGGGGTAAATGTTACATAATGCGGGAAAGCACTCGCAGCGTGACGAACCCAACAATAAGGATGACCCCATGGCCGACTGGAAATCTCAAGGAAAGCTTCACAGCCTGCAACAGGTCCATTGCAAGACCTGCAGCCTGAGCTCACTCTGTCTTCCGGTATCGCTTGACCTGACCGAGATCGACCGACTCGATGATATTATCGAGAAAAGCCGCCCGCTCAAGAAAGGTGAACACCTGTTCCATCAGGGTGAACCCTTCAGCTCCGTGTATGCCCTTCGGGCCGGCACAATCAAGAGCTACACGCTCACCAATGAGGGTGAAGAGCAGATCACCGGCTTTTATTTCCCGGGCGAACTGGTCGGCCTGAGTGGATTTGATGCCGAAACCTATCCCATGTCAGCCAAGGTACTGGAAACCACGACCGTCTGTGAGATCCCCTTTGAACGTCTGGATGAGCTTTCAGGCCAACTGCCCGAACTGCGCCGTCAGATGCTGCGCAGCATGAGCAAGGAACTCCGAGATGATCAGCAAATGATGCTGTTGCTGTCGAAGAAAAATGCAGAACAACGCGTGGCAACCTTTCTGCTCAAATTGTCTCAGCGCTTCAAGGCACGCGGGTACTCTGCATCCAACTTCCGTCTGTCGATGTCACGTAACGAGATCGGCAACTATCTGGGCTTGGCCGTGGAAACCGTCAGCCGCATCTTTACGCGCTTTCAAAAGATGGACCTGATGCAAGTGGACGGCAAGGAAGTGGAGCTGACCAACCTGGACGAAATGTATCGTTTGTCTGGCGAGGCACGCCAAGGTGAATGCTCCCAGCATCAGGAAAACCAGACCAGCTGACACCATGACGGGGAAGCTGCCAACATTACCAAGCCCATCCATACGGTTGGCGGTTTATAACCGGGGCCAGTATCACGCCAATAAAAAAGGCATGGCTTCTTTCGAAGCCATGCCTCAAGTTGCACAATGAAGTAGCCATCTCAATGTGTAACCCAACGAAGCCATTACACCCTTAATCCGCCCTCGCAGCATTGAGTTATGTCAATTGAGCGCCTAACCGGGAGATATTTATGTCCTACGATGAGTTTTATGTGAAGTCTGTCATCCGTTCACTGCAGGACTGGCCCGAACCCGGTGTAACCTTTCGCGATGTAACTCCCATTTTCAAAGACCCCAAAGCGATGCGTATGGTGTCGGATGCGTTCATCCAGCGTTATATCGACAGCGACATTACGCATATTGCCTGTATTGACGCCCGTGGCTTCCTGTTTGGCGCGATCCTGGCGCACCAGCTTAACCTGCCGCTGGTGCTGGTACGCAAAAAAGGCAAGCTGCCGGGTGAAACCATTCATCAGGAATATACGCTGGAGTACGGTACCGCCGCAGTTGAAATGCAGATTGACTCGGTTGAGTCCGGTGATCGCGTACTTCTGTTCGATGACCTGATTGCTACAGGCGGCACCATTTTGGCCGCCTGCACCCTGATCAAGAAACTTGGCGCGGAGGTTATCGAGGCCGCCGCCCTGATCGACCTCCCGGACCTGCAGGGCTCAACCCGCATTCAGGAATTGGGCATCCCCGTCTACTCCCTGCTCGCCTACGAAGGCTGCTGAACTTCCCATCTGATGCACCGGGTACGCCTTCCCGGTGCACACTGTTATAATTCACCCCTTTTGCACCTCTGGAGAGTCCATGCTCTGGTTCCGTAATGCCATTGTCTATCGCTTTGAACCCACCCCTGGGTTTACCCCTGAGCACCTGAGCGAAGCCCTGTCAGAACACCCATTCACCCCCTGTGGCAGCCAGGAACTGAGTCGCAGCGGCTGGAGTGCACCGGTGAGCGAAGCTGACGAGATGCTGGTATTCAGCAGCAACGGCTTCATGCTGATCAACCTGCTGCAGGAAGAGCGCATTCTGCCCGGCAGCGTTGTACGCGAGGCATTGGATGAACGTGTTGCCCTGATTGAAGCCGAGCAAAGTCGTAAGGTCTACCGCAAAGAGAAGCTGCAACTCAAGGATGAAGTCATTCTGGACCTGCTACCACGCAGCTTTACCCGTCGTCGCCGTACATACGCCCTGCTGATGCCACAGCAGGGCTGGCTGCTGGTGGATGCCTCCTCGCACAAGCGTGCAGAAGATCTGCTGAATCAGCTGCGCCAGGCACTGGGATCACTCAAGGTACAGCTGGTACAAACTCAGGTGCAGGCCGATAAAGTCATGACAGCCTGGGTACAGGGTGAAACCATGCCACAGGGCTGGGCGCTGGAAGATGAATGTGAGCTGCGTGACCCGATGACCGAGGGCAGCAAAATCAGCGTCAAGGGCCAGGAACTGCTGTGTGACGAGATTGCAGCACATATCAGTACCGGCATGCTGGTCAAGCGGTTAGCGCTGGAATGGCAGCAGCAGATCCGGCTGGTCCTGCATGAAGACCTGAGCCTGCACCGCCTGCGCCTGTGCGATGAGTACCGTGATCAGCTCGAAGCCGACACGCCTGAAGAGGCACTCGCGGCCCGTGATACCGAACTGGCTCGCATGGGGCTCGAGTATGCCCGCCTGCTGCCTGAGCTGATCGCGGCGCTTGGAGGCGAGCATGTACAGCGTTAAGGAGATCTTCTATACGCTGCAGGGAGAAGGTGCTCAAGCAGGACGGGCAGCGGTATTCTGCCGTTTTGCCGGCTGCAACCTTTGGTCCGGCCGGGAGCAGGATCGATCTAAAGCAATCTGTGACTTCTGCGACACGGACTTTGTCGGCGTCGATGGACAAAATGGTGGTAAGTTTGCCAGCGCGGCCAAGCTTGCACAGCGGGTTCGCTCGTTCTGGCCGGACGCCCCAGACGGCAAGCCCTACGTTGTCTGCACTGGTGGAGAGCCCGCCCTGCAGCTTGATTCAGATCTGATTGACGCTCTGCACGGCGAGGGTTTTGAGATTGCCATCGAAACCAACGGTACCTGCCCTCTGCCCGAAGGTATCGACTGGATCTGCGTCAGCCCCAAGGCCGGCAGCGAACTGGTTGTACATAGCGGTAACGAGCTGAAGCTGGTCTACCCACAGCCACTGGCTCAACCCGAACGGTTCACTGAAATGCACTTTGACCATTTTTATCTGCAGCCAATGGATGGCCCTCTGCAAACTACCAATATCCGCCGCTGCATCGACTACTGCATGGCGCATCCACAGTGGAAACTGGGTCTGCAGACGCACAAGATCACCGGTATCGACTAATCATTGAATGCGCTGGCGCACCAGCACCAGATCACGGTTGCGCCAACCCACCAGCAGCAAGGCCGGCAATTGCATCAACACCCCGTAGATCAGCGCACTGGCAGACATTTCAGCACTCTGCAGCAAACCGCCCGTCACAAGCAAAGCCGTCCCCGCATTTTGAATTCCCACTTCAATACTCAGGGTCACCTGCTGCGATGCCTGTAACCGCATCAGGCGAGCCAGCAAGTAGCCACTGCCCATTGCCAAAAGTGCCAGCAGCAACGCTGCAGGCCCTACAATGGCAACCAGAGCCGGCAAGCGTCCCCAGTTGGCCGCCACAATTCCGGTAACAACCACAACCATAAACAACAGCGACAGTATCTTTACAGGCCCTTTAACCCGTTGGCTGAAGCCAGGGCTGTGGCCACTGACAAGCATGCCCAGTAACACCGGCAACAATGTCACCAGTACCAACTTCATCACCGACTCCAACACAGGAAAATCGGGCAGTACAGCGTCTCCCTGCCAATGACTCAGGGCCATCAACGTCAACAACGGTAGCGAAAAAGGCGTAATCAGGCTTGAAATGGCGGTTAGCGACACCGACAAAGCCGTGTCGCCCCGCGATAACAAGGTTAGCATGTTGGAGGTAGCGCCACCCGGTGCAAAGGTCAGTACCATCAAGCCAACGGCCAACAATGGCGGCAACTCTAGCGCCGTTACCAACATCAGCCCCAGGCAAGGCAGTAACAGCAGCTGTCCCAGCAACCCCACCAGCACAGCGCGGGGTGCCTTGAGCACACGCCGGAAGTCATCAACCCTGAGCGTCATACCAACCCCCAGCATGATGACAAACAGCGCCAGCGGCAAAAACCATTGGGTCATGACTGAGGTTTGCATTTTCGCTCCCGTGAAGGTCAAAATTCAAAGCAACATCTTAGGTTACTCTCGCCTCGAGGGACAATCGCTCACACAGACTTTACCGCCATCCCCCATTACCTCTGGGCTGGCCGGGTATACCCACATCTGCTGTGGATAACACTGTGAAAATTTGATTACCAAACGGCTTCAGCAGGCATGTTCTCTTGCTCTTCTACAGATTGATTATTTTTTGATCAACTGTATTTATTCATTTATTATCAATATGTTACATAACGCAAGTGTTAATTTTAAGGCCTTTGCGCTGGTTCTGGCCGAGTGTTGCAGGTATCATCCCCCGCTGTCGGATGAGAGAGCTTCGGATTGATGCAAGAGCAACTGGACATACGCCGCAAGGCAGCCGAAAAAGTCACCATCATTGGTGCTGTTCTGGACACCGTACTCGGCATCCTTAAAATCCTGATTGGGGTCATCGCCAACTCCACTGCGCTGGTTGCGGACGGTATCCACTCATTGTCGGACCTGGTCACCGACTTCATGGTGGTCATCGTGTTGCGTCTGTCTCACCAGGCACCTGACGAAAACCACCCCTGGGGCCATGCGCGTTTTGAAACCGTCGGCACGGTTGCGCTCGGCGTGATTCTGGTAGGTGTCGGTGGCGTGATGGCCTATGACAGTCTGCAGCTTCTGTTCAGCGAGCAACCAACAATTCTGCCCAGCTGGCCGGCACTGATCGTTGCAGCACTTTCCATTGTCAGCAAGGAATGGATCTTCCAGTACACGTTCAAGGTAGGCAAGAAGCTGGACTCTGACCTGATCATCGCCAATGCCTGGCACAGTCGTACTGATGCCTTCTCATCCATCGTCGTACTGCTGGCTGTTGCAGGCGCCATGGCCGGCATCTGGTGGCTGGACGCCCTTGCAGCAGTACTGGTTGCGCTAATGGTCGGCAAGATAGGCTGGGACCTGGTCGCCAAAAGCATTACCGAACTGGTCGACACGGCTCTGCCGGAAGAAAAGGTCACCAAACTGCGCGAGCAGGTGCTGAGTGTTGACGGCGTAATCAATGTGCACAGCTTCAAAAGTCGTCGCATGGGTAGCCAAAGCCTGTTGGAAATGCACCTTCAGGTTGCTCCTCACCTCAGTGCGGCGGAAGGGCACTTCATCGGCGACAACGTGGTGTGTCAGCTGCAGAGCCGCTTCGATGATATCAGCCATATCATTTTCCATATCGATACCTACGATGATGAAGAATTCCATGACGAGGTATTTTGCCCTGTCATGCCAACACGGCCTGAAGTCAGCCAACATCTGGACGCTATCATCAGCCGTATTCTGGGTGACAATCCCGACTACGAGCTGATCCTGTACTACCACCCTGAGTATATCGACCTGGACATCAAGGCTTCTGAGCAGTTTCACCAGCTTATGCTGCACACAGGCCTAACGGCGCGAGAGTTGCAGGAGCGTCTGCGTGAGCAACTGACCGGGTTGAACTGGTTTCGTACACTGCATCTTTGGCTGCCGCCACGATAGACAGCAGCGACTCCTCTCTGGCTGAGCAGAACGAAAAAGGCCGGGACTGATGCCCGGCCTTTTTTGCTGCTTAAGCCTGGATCACCTGACCGGCTCACGCATGGTGACAAACTCTTCCGCTGCCGTCGGGTGGATGCCAATGGTGCTGTCAAATACCGCCTTGGTTGCGCCTGCCTTGAGTGCCACACCGATACCCTGAATGATCTCACCGGCTTCTGCGCCCACCATGTGTACGCCAAGCACGCGATCGGTGTCAGCATCCACAATCATTTTCATCAAGGTGCGCTCGTCACTGCCGCTTAACGTGTGCTTGAGCGCACGAAACTCGGAGCGGAACACCTGAATATTGCTGTACTGCTCACGCGCCTGCTCTTCACTCAGACCAACCGTTCCGATATTGGGCTGACAGAATACGGCCGTGGGGATCAGGTCGTAATCCACCTTGGGTGAACCCTTGGCATAGAGGCTTCGCACCAGCGCCATGCCTTCGGCCAACGCCACAGGGGTCAGCTGCACCCGGTCAATCACATCACCGATGGCATAGATCGACGGCACCGAGGTCTGAAACTGATCGTTGACGATTACGGCTCCGTTTTTTGCCTGTGCAACGCCCAGTGCTTCAAGTCCAAGCCCATCGGTATTGGGTACACGACCGGTGGCGTACAGTATCTGATCGGCTTCCAGGATACGTCCATCCGTCAGGCGGGCACTCAAGCGGCCGCTGGCTAACCGCTCAATCGACTCGATATTGGTATTGAAGCTGAGGTTTACACCCTTCTTCGCCACTTCCTGGGCCGTAAATTCTCGCACTTCCTGATCAAACCCGCGCAGAAACAGCTCACCGCGATAGATCAGCTCAGTGCGCGCACCCAGGCCTGCAAATATGCCGGCAAACTCGACCGCAATGTAGCCTCCGCCAACGACGATCACATCCTCGGGGAACTGTTCCAGATCAAACACTTCGTTGGAGCTGATGACATGTTCCTTGCCTGGCAGGTCCGGCACAAAGGGCCAGCCTCCGGTGGCCACCAGAATCCGCTCTGCAGTATAAGTCTTGCCGTTGACACTGACCTCATTAGCCCCTGTGATGCTGGCGCGGCCATCCATCAACTCACAGCCGGCATTTTTGAGCAGGTTGGTGTAGATCCCGTTAAGACGGGCAATCTCCTGCTTTTTGTTGTCTCGCAAAGTCGCCCAGTCAAATTGGACAGACTCCGCCTTCAAGCCGTAGCCCTCGGCTTCATGCAAGGACTCAGCATAATGTGACGCATAGACATAGAGTTTTTTTGGCACGCAGCCCACGTTAACGCAGGTACCACCAAGATAGCGATCTTCGGCTACAGCTACCCGAACTCCCATGCCGGCAGCCATCCGGCCAGCACGTACACCGCCAGACCCGGCGCCAATCACAAACAGGTCATAATCGAATTCTGCCACTGTGCTCTCCTTAACAATCCACTCGTTCATTAGAGACATTGTATCGGGCTGTAACACGATAGCCCAATAGAACTGCCGCCCCGCAGTAATAGCCAAAAACTATTGCATCGCACCCACCTGGCTGGCCGTTTCTGATAATATGATTCACCTGACCCGCAGCTTCCTTCAGGACAGAGCATGAAACTGATCTCTTTCAATACCAACGGTATTCGCGCACGCATGCACCAGCTTGAGCGATTGATCGAAAAGCATCAGCCGGATGTGATCGGCATTCAGGAAACCAAGGTAGCCGATGACCAGTTCCCGCGAGAGCAGATCGAGGCGATGGGATATCACGTTGTCTATCACGGTCAAAAGGGACATTACGGCGTGTGCCTGATTTCTCGTGAGCCTGCGATTAATGTTGAATACGGTTTTCCGGGGGATGAGCCTGATGCCCAGCGCCGCATGATCATGGCCGAGTTCAACTCGACCAGCGGCAAGCCCATCAAGGTTCTTAACGGCTACTTCCCCCAGGGCGAGAACATTGCCCACGAGACAAAATTCCCGGCCAAGCGTCGTTTCTATGCTGATCTGCTGGCTTATCTGCAGTCCAGCTGCAACCCCGAGCAGCCGCTGGTGGTGATGGGTGATCTTAATATTTCGGCGGAAAACAAGGATATTGGTATCGGTGAAGTCAACCGCAAACGCTGGCTGAAAACCGGCAAAACCAGCTTCCAGCCGGTTGAGCGCGAGTGGCTTGACCAGCTTAAGCAGTGGGGCCTGGGTGACAGCTTCCGCATACTGCACCCGGAGGAGGACAACCTGTTCAGCTGGTTCGATTACCGCAGCCGTGGTTTTGACGACGATCCTCGTCGCGGCCTGCGCATTGACGCGATTATGGCCACGCCCGTATTGCTGGAGCGCTGTCGAGATGCCGGTATCGATTACGAGATACGAGGCATGGAAAAACCGTCCGACCATGCCCCTGTATGGGCCAGCTTCGAGATTTAGCCCTGCTGTCTAGAACTCTGTCACCGGGCAGTGAAAGCTGTCCGGTTTGACGATCATCAGGTCACAGCTGACCTGATCCAACAGACGCTCAGCAGAACTTCCCAGCAGCAATCGATCGATAAAACCGCGCGCCAAAGACCCCATCACCAGCACATCGATTGACTGTTCATCGATCAACTTCGGCAATGCCTGATGAAACTCACCTTCCCTAAGGTGAACGCAGGGGTCTCCGACCTCCAGTTGCAGTGGCGCAATCATTTCACCAATCCGCTGCCGGTGCTCTATTGCCACTTTTTTCTGCAGCTGCTCGTAATCCACAACCAGGTGCTCATCGAAAATGGCCGAGTGTGGCAGCGTATTGAATACGTGAATCACATGCAGTTCTCCCCCCAGCTGTGCCGCCAACCGTGTTGCATGGCTCAACAGCTTCTGATCCAGCTCAGCAGCTACATCATCAAGATGAAAAGGGTCGATGGCGGCTGCAATGCGAGGACGCTCAGACCATTGACGTGTCTTGCTTAACAGCAGTGGTGTCGGGCACTGGCGCAGCAAACGCCAGTCAGACGCCGCCAGCAACTGGCTCAGCACTCTGGGATGAGGCTCCAACGCATGCAGCACCAGCTCGGGCTGGTAGCGCAGCGCCTTGCGTACCACGCCTTCAGCTCGATCCCGATCCCAGTAGACATCCGCCCCGGCCTCAATCTCCTGCTGTACCAGCTTGTCCATATGGGACTGCAGACCTTTTTCCACCTTTCTCAAGACGGACTGAATCGCATGCTGGCGCCCATCAGCGTCGAACAGATGACTGCTGTCCAATCCCGCCGAATAGACACAGGAAAACAGTTCAACCTGACTGTCGGGCGTCAGCAGACGCCGCATCTTCTGCAGCAGCTCGCCCCGGTGCTCATCTTCAGCAAGATTCACCAATAAACGCCTGAACTCACTCATGCCGGTCTCCTGTCAGAATTTTTTCCAGCATAGCCCGACTGAAGGAGCATGGAAACGACAGCATTGGATATTCTGTCGACTTTTGACTATTAATATTAGACATTAATTATATATAATTCAGAAAATTCTAATCAAAGGAGATGCTCGATGACATTGAATGCTGCCCTGCGCCTGATGGCCGGTACCGTTGTGCTGATAAGCCTGGCACTTAGCCAATACCACTCTGCCCTCTGGCTCTGGCTGACTGCCTTTGTCGGTTTCAACCTGCTGCAGTCTGCCTTTACTCGCTGGTGCCCCGCCATCACGGTGTTTCGCTTGCTGGGCCTGAAGGAAGAGGTGTGTGACTCCAAGGGCATGAGCGTCAACCAGGGCGTTCATATTATTGCCGGCATTCTGATTCTCGCCACAAGCTTGCCCGTAGTATTGGGCATGGTCGGCCCAACCCTTTTGATCCTGCCGCTGATTATTGGGCTTAGCTTGATTCAGTCAGCCTTTACCGGCTGGTGCCCTGCCATTCTTATCGCTCGCATGATCGGATTCAAACCGACTCATCGCGCCTGACACCACACCTGCCGACTGTGCTCAACAGCACAATCGGCAGGCTCATTCTCTCCGGGCGTGTTAAACTTGCGACTCTTGCCCGGATAATGGAGTGGGTGTTCACGTGATTCTGAAACTGGCGTTGCGTTTGCTGCCGTTGCTGTTGCTGCCGGTTCCGTTTTTGCTGCGTGATCAGCTCCACCTGCTTACGCCCGGTCACCAGCTGCTGTTGAATACCCTACCCTGGCTTTTGGCGCTGATGGTGATGCTGTTGGCTATCGGCTTCAAGCATGGCCGAATTCTCCTGCTGTCACTGCACTTTGCCTGTGCCGCCACCCTGCTGCACGCCACGGCCGATGCCGGCCCCGATAATCCGGCCAGTTATGTGCTGCTGGTTTTGCTGAGTCTGTTCTGGCCTTTGGGCCAGGTTGTATTACTGCTTCTGCCTGAACGAGGCCTGCTGTCTCGCAGCGGCATGCTTCGCTGCGGCTGTTTGATTGTCATCTATCTTGTCCCGGGACTTATCTGGCTTGGGTCTCCCCAACTGCTGACACAGTTGCTGCCGCATCTGCCACTGGCATTACTCAACTTTATTGCTCCGGGACTGGCTCTTCCAACAGCTGCCTTCTGGTGGAACCTGCTCCTGTTGCTGCCCATCTGCCTGCTGCGATTGCGGCGCCAGCCTGTAGATACACTGGCAACTGCTGCACTGTCGTTCGCATTCCTGATCAGCCTTAGCCAGCCGGGACAACCTTTGCTCAACAGCGGCTATCATCTGCTGGCACAACTGTTACTGATTGGCGCTTTGATTCATCACGGCTACGGTATGGCCTTTATTGATACACTCACCGGCATTCCCGGTCGCCGCGCACTTGAACATTATCTCATTGGGCCAGGCCGACACTATTCGATTGCCATGTTGGATATCGATCATTTCAAGAAATTCAATGACCGCTATGGGCATGACATCGGAGACCAGGTATTACGGATGGTTGCATCACAGTTGAATCTGGTGCGCGGTGGCGGCAGGCTGTTTCGCTATGGTGGTGAGGAATTCACAATTGTGTTCAAGCGCCGCTCGGAGCAGGAAGCCTTTGATGCACTTGAGCAGGTACGCCAGCGTGTTGCCGACTACCCGATGAAGATACGTGATCAGAACCGGCCGGAGGATGATCAGAGTGGTCGCAATCAGCGAGGCAGCAACTCCTCTGATACCAGCATCGTAAAGGTGACGATCAGTATCGGTGTATGTCAAAACAAAGCTGGTGAAACACCGCGGGAAGTCATAAAGCGTGCCGATCAGGCTCTCTATTTGGCCAAGGAACGGGGCCGGAACTGCACTCAGGCGGGCAACAACAAGCCGGCTGCTAAGCGTCGCAAGAGCCGCACCGACTTTGCCAGAGCCTGAGCCGGCTGTGGTGCATCCCTGCACCGACAGCCCCTGTTTCAACGGTTACCGTAATCCTCGGCTATTTCTTCAATGTGTATCGGTTCTTCCGGCATCTCGCCAGCGTGTTCCTGCAATGCCTTTTTCGAGCGGCGCTCCAGCAGCAGGTAAAGAATGATACCCACAGCCAGCCCATAGGCTGCACCGTAGACTGACAGCACAACCCCCATGGTGCCGGCAACGCCCATGGAGGTGGCGTTATCGATCTGTTCAACGCCCACACTGATACAGAGATAGCCGGTGATCAGCAACGTCAGGGACAGGGCAATCGGCAGCACAGGCTTGAACAGGGTCACCAGTGGCAGCATGAACAGTGCAATAAACCCGACAATCCAGAAGATGCTGGCCCCGCTGTAGATGGTATCCATCGCCTTGCGACCGTAACGATAGCGCTCCGCAATGGTCGCCATCGCACCAGTGAACAAGGGGCCAGCCAGACCCGGATAGGGAGCCAGCAGCGAATGCATCAGGTTACGCATGGCGGTGACAAGGTGCACCCGGTCAACATTGACTTCAATTTTTTCATCAGGGCGCAGGTGGTCCACACGGTTGAGCAGGCTTTTACCCACGATGATATCGCCGAACGCGATAATATAGGCGATCACAGCGGTCGGAATTGCCATCCAGACCATCTCAAGGGATGGCAGGCCAACACCGAATACGGTGTAGTCCAGCACCTTGTCAAACGCAGGTGCAGACAGGCCAAACTGGACCTCAGGAATTGGATATTCACCTACGGCCCAACCGATGGCCATCGCCACCAACGCACCCGGGACCATACCATAGCCGGCGATTACCCTTGCCCAGCGGTGTTTTTCCGTCCAGTCACGAAATGACAGTGAAAACAGAACGTACCCGGTCACGGCACCACCGATGATCAGTGAAACCGGTGTTTGCTCAAGTCGACCACCTGCCACAATTTCACCGGATATGGCGGCAATACCCGCCCCCATCAGAATGCCACCCTTGATCGAATCCGGAAACATGTCAACAAGCTTGCTGCCCAGCCGCGTAATGCCGAGAACAAAGAAGATCAGGGTGACGACCAGCTGCAGCCCGATCAGTGCACGTATTGCTTCGGGGCCGGGCTCAAAATTGCCAAGAAACAGCACCACGACCGGAATCGCGGGTGTTATCCATCCCGGCACCATCGGAACTCCCAACACGGTTGGCAGCATAAAGCCAAAACCGCAGATCACCACAAACGCCAGTGCCACATCGTAAGGCAGGCCAAGATACTGCTCCAGCAGCGGTATCATCGCCATGCCAACCACGAACATGATCAAGGCCTGGATGGTTTCTGGCCATTCCCAGCGATGGTGAATGAATGGCAGACGAATTTTGAAAGGGCCGAACTTCCAATACGGATGCTCCTCCCCATGCTTTCGCTGATAGAGTCCCATAAGTGCTCCTCTGGCATTGACCAGTGTTTTATTTCTATTTAAGGAAAACAGGGGGCTCCCCAACCCCCTGAGAACAAGCAGGCGGAACGTTATAGGCGAAGGCAAAGCAAGTCGAGGTGTCAACAATCGACTTTAGTCGCGAGCTGCACCAAAGTATAAGGGTTTCCCCTAAATCAGCGTCACATACACGGGCGTGGGGGTCTGAAGTGTCGGCACGTTATGACATAAGAGAAGACTAATATTCGTTCTAGGTATATTAGTTAAATTGGATTAACTGTAGTGATAGGCTAGAATTGCCAACAAATAACAAGATTGGAGTATTGTGACGTGACCCACACGGACCACCGCCCTGCCGAACCTGCCCCACAGTTAAGCCCTGACAGCATCGAGATGATGAAGCAGAATGCAGCATCTGCCGCGAAACTGATGCGCGTGCTGGGCAACGACAGTCGCCTGCTGATTCTGTGTCACCTCGACGGCAAGGAGTTGTCCGTCTCTGAGCTCAATCGCTGCCTTGATCTGAGCCAGTCAGCCCTGTCGCAACATCTGGCCGTCCTGCGCCGGGATGGATTGGTACGTACCCGACGCGAGTCCCAAACCATTTTTTACTCGCTCAACGGTAACACCGCAATCACAATTATACGCACCCTGCACGACCTGTTTTGCCCCTACCAGCCCTGATATATGTCAGCCAGTGGGCATTGTCTGGATCAACAACATATAAAGACCGGTACCGGACAAAATACTGATCAGAGGATTGCGCAGCAGCCAGTGCAGCGCAGTCACAAGTCCCAGCGACAACAGCGAGGGCAATAGATATTGCCCCGTCATCAACGCATCCCTCAATGCGTACAACAGCAGCAAAACCATCAGCACAGGTGGCAAATAGCGTCCAAGGTGCTTCAACAGCGGGTGGTCAGCCCAACGATAAAGCAGCACAAAAGGCAGTGCTCGTGTCAGAAATGTGGCCAGAGCAGCCACGGCTATGACACTCAGAAGATACGCAGTCGGCTCCACGCCTCTCCTCCTCTGGCCATGATCAACAATGAAACGGCTATTCCTATGGATAACATCAGCATGTTGTCGGCACTGATCAAAAGCGCCAGCAGGCCGATTACCAGTGCCAGAACAAACACACCCGGTCGGCGCACCACCCGATATTGTTCCAATGTCAGCACCAGGAACAGTGCAGGCAGCGTGAACTCGATACCCGCCGTTGAAAAGCTGATTTGCCCACCCAGCCAGGCCCCCAGGGTACAACCGATCACCCAGTAGAGGTGATTCAGCAGTGCCAACCTGAACTGAAGCCGAGCACGCATTCGATCACAGCCGGCCTGCAGCATGGTCAGCAGCGAATAGGTTTCGTCGGTCAGGGCGTAGATCAGATACCAACGGCGCGAGCCCTGCAGTGTGAGGTTACTCAAGAGTGACAGGCCATAGACCATATGACGGGCATTCAGCAACAGTGTAGCCACGAACACTTCAACCAGACCTGCCTGATTGGCCAGCAGGCCTACTGCCATGAACTGGCCAGCCCCGGCATAGATCACCAGCCCCATCAGGGCTGCATACAGCCAGTGATACCCCAGCTCGGAAAACAGGACGCCAAAGGCCATCCCCAGCGGTATATAGCCAAACAGTACCGGCAACGAAAGACGGAAAGCGGATTGATCGGGTTCGGTTGCTGTGCTCATAATGCGTAACAATACCGGACGCCCACTCGGGAGCGTCCTGTCGGCTGGATTAGTCGGTCAAGAAGATCAGTGCTGCAGGCGGTAGATCTGCCAGTCTTCAGTGGGCTCGTTCAGCATCATTTTCATATCAACCACATCCTCTTCCATGTTGTAGCTGATCTTGAAGCCAAGCTTGCGAGCCAACCCCTGCATACCTTTATTGCTGGGCATGGTGGACCCCACCAGCTGCAAAGTGCCACGACTGGTGCAGTAATCGATGGTTTTCTGCATCAGCATTACCCCAAGCCCTTCGCCCTGCATGTCGTCCCGGATCACGATGGAAAACTCGCTGCGTATATTATCGGCATCGGTCACGGCTCGCACTACCCCCAGGGTTTCAAATCCTGCACCACTGAGTTTCGGTGCCGACACAATGAAAGCCATTTCACGGTCGTAGTCGATCTGGGTCCAGTTGGCCAGCTCCGCATGGCTGGGCACACCTCGACTGTAAAAATAACGCAGCCGGATCGACTCCGGACTAAGCGAGTTGAAAAACTCCAGGTGAGCCGGCTCATCCTCACCACGAATGGCGCGCAGAATCGCCTTGCGTCCAGAGCGACGCAGAGAGACATTCTCGTTGAGATGTTCCGGGTACGGAGAGATCGACAGCCTCGCGGCCTCACCCAGCGATACGGCGCAATCGACGGCCAGCAGACCACGCTTGTTCAGCAGCAGCGGATTGATCTCCAGACATTTCAGTTCAGGCAGATCAACCACCATTTCCGACAGGCGTATCAGTAGCTCACACAGATGATCAACATCACGCTCAACCTGATAACTGTTTTCGCTGATGATGTTGTACACCCGCGAGCGCTTGACCAGCTGACGCGCCAATGCGAAGTTCAGCGGCGGCAGCATGATATTGCGATCAGCCAGTACATCAATCGCATAGCCCCCCACACCGAACAGAATCAGTGGCCCAAAGACAGGGTCACGGGTCACACCCACATTGATCTGGAGGGATTGAAAGCCACGCTTCATCTGTTGTACCACGAAGCCGTGGGTCTGCTCTGGCTGGTACCGTTCACTCACTCTGTAGGCCAGCTTGGTGGTGGCATGGCGCACTTCGCTGATGGAGTACAGATCCAGCGCCAGATCACGCCAGCGCTGGTATGCGCTACTGTCGTAAAAGAAGGGGTACAGATTGTCCTGGTGCAGCGCCTTGACGGCTACCGAACCACCCATTTGCCGTGCCAACTCCACGACCCCGACGATATCATCGGCATAGCCGGTATTGGGTGTCGGGATTTCGTACAGATCCAACAGATCACTGGCTTCAGAGTGGGTCAGATAGTCCCGCCCTTCTGCATACGCATCCTGCAGCATCTGCCGCGCCCGCTTTCGATTTGGCAGGTTATGCAAATGGTATGGCGCCGGCGTCTGGCGCATGGCGGCCTGGTTACGGTGGTAATCAACCATCTGCATAAAGGCGTCCACCGACTCTTCCGGGGTCATAAAGGTGGGAATACCAGCTGCGTTGCAGTGGTTGCGTGCCTCGATGGCCGAAAAGCGGCCCATCCAGCAGGTCAGCACATTGCGCGGCGTCTTGCGTGCCACCTTGATCACCTCATCGGCTGTCGCAACGCTGGCAGCCATGCGTGTCGGTGCATGAATGGTCAGTACTGCATCAACGTTAGGGTCCTTGGTCAATAAACGAATGGCTTCGGCAAAACGTTCCGGGGTCGCATCGGCGTTGAGATCAACCGGGTTACGCCCATTCCACTCGGCCGGCAAAATGGCCTCAAGTGCGGTCCGAGTCTCTTCGGTAATTTCACTCAGCTTGCCCTGCTTGCGCAGCAGTCGATCATTGGCCAATGCGTTGGGGCCCATACCATTACAGACAATGGCGAGGCGCTCACCGCGCATCGGTTTCATTCGTGACAGGGTTTCCAGTGCATTGAACAGCTGGTCCGAGGTTTCAACCCGCACGGCGCCAGCTCGGCGCAGGGCCGCATCATATACACGGTCTTCATCATCGACGCCGGGGGCCAATTCCACCGACATACGACCGTCCTGGATGATATTGGATTTGAGTACCAGCACCAGCTTGTTGCGGGACGCAGCCCGTACCGCTGAGACAAAGTCGCGCGCAGAACCGATAATACGATCCATCTGCAGCAGAATGGCATGGGTGGTGGGATCTTTTGCCAGATAGTCGATAATGGCCGGCAGATCGACGTCAACACCTTCACCCAGTGTAAGAAAGTGGGAAAAACCAATCTCCTGCCCGCTGGCCCAGTCAATCATGGCCGTGCCCAGCAGCCCTGACTGACCGACATAGGCCACCTTGCCCTTGCTTATGTTCACATGCGCGTAGCTCGCATTGAGCTTTGATCCCGGTACCAGCAAACCCATGCAGTCTGGGCCCAGAATGCGAATGCCATAGGGGCGTGCTGCCTCACGGACCTCTTCGCGCAGTGAACGGGAATAATCACTGTCCGAGTTGCTCAGCCCCCCGGTCAGAATCATGGCTGCCTTGACCATATTGGCGCCAAGCTTGCGAATGATACCCGCCACGCTTTCAGGCGGTGAACAAATAATGGCCAGATCCGGCATTTCAGGCAGGTCTGACAGCGATCGATAGCAATGAACACCGTTAACCTGCTCATACCCTTGAGCGTTGACCGCCATCAGCTTACCCACATAACCACTGTCCAGCAGGTTACGCAGCACGATTCCGCCCATGCTGTCCTCGCGCTCGGAAGCACCGAAAATGGCAATGGATTCGGGTTTGAAGAAGCGTTTGAGGTATTTGGTCGACACTCGCTTTGATCCCCTGATCGCCGGCTGCGCCGGTGTGCATTCAAGCATAACGTGATATAAGCTATTCTATATTTTTCGCACCTGCAGCAAAAGTCGAAAAGTGAGGTTATTGGCAATTCGACTTTGGGTTAAAAAATAGTCATACACCGCCCCTATACTGACTGTTACTCTTAACACTAAGGTTCCGGGCCCCCACCGGACAAGAAAGGAGATTCGAATGACCCGCATGCCACTACCGGACATTAAGAACAGCATAGACCGTGTCATCCATGCTATCGAGGGACGTTACACCAACGGCATGTCGCCCGCCTCTCTGACCCTGGCCTACATGGACTGGCTGATCCATACCAGCCATTCACCAGGCAAAATGAACGAGATGCGTGAGAATATGGTGCGCAAGCTCAGTGCATTTTCTCTCTGGGCCGGCCGCGCCAGTCTTGATGCCAACGCGCCCCCTTTCATCAATCCACTGCCGGGAGACCGTCGCTTTCGTGACGAGGCCTGGAAACGCTTTCCCTACAATGTGATGTCACAGGGTTTTCTGCTGCAGGAACAGTGGTGGCACTATGCGACTACCGGAATTCCCGGCGTTGCCCCCCACCATGAGAATATGGTGTCGTTTGCCGCGCGCCAGTGGCTTGACCTGTTCTCGCCGACCAATTACCCAATGACAAACCCGCTGGTGGTAGAGAAAACCGTTAATACCGGCGGCCAGAATCTGGTACAGGGACTGCAGAACATGCTGGAGGATATCCAGCATAACCTGTTGAGTGAAACGGATGATATCGACCCCGAATTCATGCCCGGCAAGAACCTGGCGGTAACACCCGGCAAGGTCGTGTTCCGTAACCGCCTGATTGAGCTGATTCAGTACTCGCCCACAACCGACAAGGTTGCCGCCGAGCCGGTTCTGATTACACCCGCCTGGATCATGAAGTACTACATTCTTGACCTTTCCGAGCACAATTCCATGGTCAAGTACCTGGTTGACAAGGGCCACACGGTCTTCATGATCTCCTGGCACAACCCCACCGCCCAAGATCGTGACATGGGCATGGGTGATTACCTGCGCCGTGGTGTGATGGACGCACTGAAAGTGATCAACTCGGTGGTACCTGAGCAGAAGGTACACCTTGTCGGCTATTGCCTTGGGGGCACGCTTGCCACCATTGCCGCCTCAGCCATGGCACGAGACAACGATGATCGCCTGAAATCACTCAGTCTGTTTACGGCACAGACCGACTTTACTGAAGCCGGCGAGCTAATGCTGTTTATCGATGAAAGTCAGCTCAGCTATATGGAAGACCTGATGTGGGACCGCGGCTATCTGGATACACAGCAGATGGCCGGTGCCTTCACGCTGCTGCGTTCCCATGACCTTATCTGGTCGCGAATAGTCAGCGAATATCTATTGGGTGAACCGCCACACATGAACGACCTGATGGCCTGGAACGCCGACTCCACCCGCATGCCTTACAAAATGCACTCTGAGTATCTGCAGCGCCTGTTCCTGAAAAACGACCTTGCCAGCGGGCGTTTCCGTGTGGGTGATCGCGCCATCTCGCTGCGAGACATTCGCGTTCCCGTTTTCTGTGTCGCAACCCAGACCGACCATGTGGCACCGTGGCGATCTGTCTACAAGATCCATGACCTGATGAACACTGAAGTGACATTTGTACTCACCAGTGGTGGCCACAATGCCGGTATCGTCAGCGAGCCCGGCCACCCGAGACGCAGCTATCAGGTGGGTGTTCAGACTGCAGAAGACAAACATATTCCGGCTGATGACTGGCTGGTTCGTCATGAGAGCCAGGACGGCTCCTGGTGGGTGCCCTGGTGCGAATGGCTGGACAAGCACTCCGGCAGCAAAGTTGCCCCCCCGACCATGGGATCAAAGGAATATCCACCACTGACAGTGGCACCCGGCACCTACGTTTTCGAAAAGTAATCCCCAGGGGCTGCCAACCGGCAGCCCTTCTCCTCTCCTGATAGCGCATTTTCGTCTTTTTTAATCCAGGCGATAGCAATTTTTTATTTTGAAGCCGACCGGCCACTGAACTATATTCGCGGAAGTGGAGACGGGGCTCAAACCCAGTCATGACGCGGCCTCGGCGGCAACCTTAAAAACCGGTCCGAAATCGCTCCCACACCCATGACGCGGCCCTGCCGCACCTGTTAAACCTGATAAATGAGATCATGTCGATGGGCACCAAAATCCGTGTCGATCAAGTTGCAGATGACGATCTGGACGACTGGAACGAACAGTTTACCGAAGAGGAAGAGATCGGCCGCAGCCGTGTACGCTATAACGGCAAGCGCCGCCGCCAGATCGAAGACCTGATGGAAGAGCGTCGTCTGATGCGCCAAATTGGCGACATCTTCGACGACCAGGATCTCTACCTGCATTAATCCTTGAATCACGCAGCAAAGAGTCTAGTCCTCTTTGCTGCTTCCTTCCTGCTGTTGCGTAAGTACTGACACGAAATCAGGCTCCTGCGACAGTGACAGCAGACGCTGCTCCTGACGGCCCTGCTCCCGATACTCATCCGAAATCTGTACAGCCTGTTTCAGATAATCCAGCGCTATGCGGCTGGCCCCCAGGTCAGCATAGGCACAGGCCAGCTGAAAGTAGGCATGACCACTGTCAGGATCTACCGTCAAGGCACGGTTACACAGCGAGATCGCCCACTGATGCTGGTTCAGTTCGAGCGCCGCATCGGCTTTATAGGTTAGCGCTTCCGGATTATCCGGGCGCAGCTCAAGAATACGATCATACAGCCGTATTTTCTGCTCCCAGGACGTTTCCTGAGTCGCCTTGACCCATAGGGTCTGAACTTCATTGGTAATCTCCAGCTCATGCTGGTTTTCCTGAATGATGCGGGATTTGCGCAGCAGTTCCTTCTCGACTCGATCAAGCCGCTCCTCATACTCCTGCACCAGTTTGCCAACTTTTTCATCCGCAATGCTCTGTACCCGTTCACGAATCTCACGGATTGAGCTCCAGCCCACAATCAACAGGATCGATGATGCAGCTGCAATCAGATAGAAAAAATAGGTTACCGTGTCGGTTGCATAAGAGATCGAGGTGTTGGCCACCTTCAGCTCACGGTCGGTAATCTCCCGAATCATTTCGACCCGCTGCCGCTCCATATCGGAGCGCAGCGCCTTGATTTCATCGATCATGTAGCGTTCGATAAACGGATTGTAGAGCGGCTCCTGCAGTTGCTGAACGTGTTGACGCAACTCCTGACGCTGCTCCGAACGCAACTGATCAGACTCGGAAACGACCACTGCCGCCTCGGAGGCGGCAGTGGTGTCAGACGAAGGAGACTGGGCCTTTGCCGATGGCAACGCCAGCAGCAATCCAGCCATCAGCAGCGCACTCAGGCGGCGCATATAACGTCCCCGTGATCCTCCTGTTCGATCAAGGCGTGATGCAACGCACGTACCGCAGGCTCATAATCTTCCTGGTTCACGATACACTGCATCTCAACCTGACGCATGGACTGATGCAGCGCCTGTACACTGATTCCGGCAGCCGCCAATGCGGAAACCGTTTTGGCCAGAATACCAGGCACTTTCAGATCCGAGCCGATGGCCGAGACAATTGCAACCTTGTGCATCGCCACCTCGGCACTCACGTATTTTTCGCTGATCAAGCGCACAGCACGGTTGACCATCTTGCGGTTACCCGCCACAAAATAGGTGATACTGTTGGCGTCGGAATCACGGTTGACAACATAGAGCTTGAGCTCATGCAGCAGGCGCGACAGCTCAATGTCGTAGCGCGCCTCGCCCAACATATCCTGATCGAAAATTTCAATACCGAATACATTGGAACGGCCAGCGATAATCTCAACGCAGGGTTTGGCACTGCAGTAATCCGTACTGATAACAGTACCGGCATGATCAGGCTCGAACGCGTTTTTGATGCGCAGTTCAATCTCCTGTTGACGCAGGCCCTTGGCTGCCTTGGGGTGGATCGCTTCCATACCCAGGTTGGACAGCTGATCGGCCACGTCATAGTTGGTTCGACCAATCGTGACGACATTGTCCAGCCCGACAATACCCGGATCGGCTGTACTGAGGTGGAACTCCTTGTGGATTACCGCCTCGACTGCGCCCGTCTTGGTCGCGATCTTGCTGAAGGTCATCTCGCTGTAACCACGGTCGAAGGTACGCATCAGCCCTTCCTTGCAGTGGGTATAGCCGGTGACAATCGGCATTTCGCGACTGACATCAATGTCAGCAAAGCTCTGTTCGATCATGTCATCAAACGCCAGCGGCTCTTCCTGATCCCAGCCTGAAAGGTCAACAAATCGTGCATTGACGCCAGCCTTGCGCAGCGCAAGCACGCTGTTGTGTGCGCTGTGAGACTCACCAATGGCGGCCAGCATTTCGCGCACCTTCATCAGGTGGTCATCGAGCTGGAAATGACCGTAGGAGCAGAGCTCCTCCAGGTTGGACATAATCGCCTCGACATCCCCAATACGCTGGGTAATGAAGGCATCCGCTTGTGTGCGCTCGTCGGTATCACCAAACAGCTCCCGGTTGATCTCGACCATACGTGCCTTTACTTCGGCCAGCGCTTCACGCCAGGCACTTTCGTTTTCGGCGTTGGCAAAGCGGGCATAGGCACCGGGCTCACCGGTTTTCTTGTGTTCAAGGAGCAGATTGGTGATACCGCCATAGGCGGAAACAACGAAGATGCGGTTGTACAATTCCTCTCCGCTGCGGTCACCAATCAGAATAGTGTCCATCAGTTCGCTGAAGCGACTCATTGAGGTGCCGCCGATCTTCTCTACAGTATGCATGTTATATCCTGTTGGCTTCTCTCATGGATTTGCCGTTGAACGGTTGCGCTCTGGTACGGACCGGATATCCCTCAGGCGAAGGATATCCGGGGCAGATCAGGCTTCGATCGGGTCTGCATCGATCGGGTAAACGCCGTTCTCGTCATGTACTTCCTTCCCGCTCAGCGGCGGATTGAATACACAGGCTAGCTTGAGTTCGGAGCTGGCACGCAGCAGATGTTCGTCATGCTTGTCCAGAATGTACAGTGTACCCGGGCGGATTTGATAAATCTTGCCGTCAGCCAAAGTCTCGATTTCGCCTTCACCGCTGATGCAGTATACGGACTCGAAATGGTTCTGGTACCAGATGTGAGTCTCGGTACCTGCATAGATGGTGGTGATATGGAAAGAGTAGCCGCAGTTGTCATTTTTCAACTGCATACGGGTGCTTTCCCAGTTCTCGGATACGACACGACGTTCCGAATTTTCACATTCCTGCAGGGTTCTTACGATCATTGAGTCTGTTCTCCGTTGAATTTATGCAGTGTGCGGAGCGCCCGCAGGCGCTCGTGAACTTCCAGGGCAGAGGCCCGAGGTTCAGGAAGCCTTACGCTCACGTTTTTCCATGGCTGCTGCAAATGCCTTATCCAGCACTTTCATACCAAAATCGATCTGCTCATCAGTGATTACAAGCGGCACCAGGCATTTCACCACTTGGTCATGCGCACCACTGGTCTCAATTACCAACCCCTGTTCAAAGGCACCCTTGATCACCGCACCGGCCAGATCACCATCCGGGCACTCGATACCGCTCATCAGACCACGACCCTTCAGCTCCAGGGTTTTGTTGCCGTGCTTGCGAATAATCGCCTGCAGACCTTCACGCAGTTTCTTCGCCTTGCGCTGCACTTCTTTCTGGAAGCTGTCATCGCTCCAGAACGTCTTGAATGCAGTGGCAGCGGTTACGAACGCGTGGTTATTACCACGGAAAGTGCCGTTATGCTCACCCGGGCTCCAGATATCCAACTCAGGACGGAAGATGGTGACTGCAAACGGCAGACCATAGCCACTGAGGGACTTGGACAGGGTGATGATGTCAGGTTTAATGCCGACCTCTTCGAAACTGAAGAAGCGCCCTGAACGACCACAGCCGGACTGAATGTCATCGACAATCAACAGCATGTCATGGCGGCGGCATACCTTTTCAAGGTTACGCAGCCATTCAAAAGAGGCTGCGTTCAGGCCGCCCTCACCCTGGATGGTTTCCACGATTACCGCAGCAGGGTGATCAACACCACTGCTCGGATCGCTCAGCACCTGCTCCAGATATTCTGTGGTATCAACACCTTCACCCAGATAGCCGTCAAACGGCATGCGGGTAACGTCCGGCATTGAGGTTCCCATGCCACCACGATGATGCTGATTACCGGTAGCAGCCAACGCTCCACCGGTCACACCATGAAAGCCGTTGGTGAAGGAGATTATGTTGCTGCGCCCCTTAACCTTGCGCGCCAGCTTCAACGCGGCCTCTACCGAGTTTGTTCCCGTCGGCCCCGTGAACATGACTTTGAAGTCGCCCATGCCACGCGGCTCAAGGATCAGGTCGCGGAACGTATTCAGGAACTCGGCCTTAGCTTCGGTCTGCATATCCAAACCATGAGTCACGCCATCTGCCATGATGTAGTCAACCAGTGCCTGCTTGAGAACATCGTTGTTGTGGCCGTAGTTCAGTGTTCCGGCGCCGGCGAGGAAATCGACATAGTCCTTGCCCTCATCAGTGGTCAGTACAGCACCTTTCGCCTTGGTGAATGTCACCGGGAAAGAGCGGCTATATGTACGAACTTCAGATTCAGTTTTCTGGAAAATATTCATCGATTTCTCCTGGTTATGCATTCGGGGGAGTGAGCTTGAAAGGGCCTGCACGGTACAGCACTTCATCATCGTGCTTGCCTTCAAAGTGCTCATCACGTGAGAACAGGACCGAGCGCTCTACCGGCGCTGACAAGGCCGCAAACACGCGAGCAAAAAGAGTTTCCGAGGCGACGTTACCGGGCGTGATGGTGGTCTCGATAAAACGAACACCTTCAGGTGCCAAACGTTCAGCCAGCTCAAACAGCATTTTCTGGCCAAGCTTTTTACCGCGGCAACGTGAGTCGACTGCCACCTGCCAGACAAAAAGAGTGTCCGGACGATTCGGCGGACGGTAGCCGGAAATGAAACCGATCAGCTCACCGTTTTCGTCTTCCGCCGCTACTGCCGTGTCAGCGAAGTCGCTGCACTGAAGCAGATTGCAGTAGACAGAGTTGGGATCAAGCGGAGCACAACGCTCCACCAGCTTATGTAGAGCATAGCCATCAGTGGCCTTGGGTTTACGCAAAGTAATAATGTCAGATTCCATAGTATTTGATTTATTTCGCATTGCTATGGTTTTTATTATAAAACACATCTAGAATGGCATTGCAAGCTCACAAGTCATCGTAATGCTCTACATATATTAGTCCATTTGAGCGCATTTCAAGGCTATTTACACGGCAAAACCTGAAATCTTACATTGCTTTGCATTACAAAATACTTAACAAGGAGTGACAAACTTATTTTGCAATACTTTACGAATCAGGCTAAAAAGCGCGATCAGTTCACACCTGCTTCCGGAGATCTGCTGAGCGCTATGGAAAAGAGTCAGGACGCACTGGTGCTGTTGCGCCAGATTATTCGTGCCACCGACCTGCATGACAAACATTTGAGCCGCCTGACCGGGCTCACCATGCCACAACTGATGGTCATGCAAACGCTGCGCATCAACGGCCCGTTGACAATTGGTATGCTGGCCAAGGAAATGAATCTGGCACAAGCAACTGTCACCAGCATTCTTGACCGGCTTGAACGCAAGGAGCTGGTCCGCCGCGAGCGCAGCCACACCGACAAGCGCAAGGTTCTGGCCTGCCCCACTGAAGCTGGTCTCGAACTGCTCAAGTCGGCCCCAGCCACCTTGCAAGACACCTTTATCCGCGAGTTCGAGGATATGCACGACTGGGAACAATCGATGATCGTTGCCTCTCTGGAGCGCGTATCCCACATACTGGGTGCACACCACATTGATGCGGCTCCGATGCTCGATATCGGCGCACTGGACCGATCTACCGAGAACGGTGTCCCCGACTACCTGCGTGATGAACAGAGCCCGCTGAAGAACTGAACTGCACCCACATTCAGGCGCGTCATTTCTTCCCGCCTGCCGGCTCTGTTATCATGCAGCCTTAAATTCAATTGCTGCAGGGCAGTCCGAGCATGAGTAAATTCTGGAGCCCGGCCATCCAGTCACTGGTCCCCTATACACCCGGGGAACAGCCCAAGATTGATGGCCTGATCAAGCTCAACACCAATGAAAACCCCTATCCCCCGGCACCCGGCGTACAGCAGGTGATTGCCACCTTTGATGCCGAGCGACTGCGCCTCTATCCGGATCCAGACTGCCAGGCACTCAAACAGGCACTTGCTACCGACCAGGGGCTGCAGCCAGAGCAGGTTTTTGTTGGAAATGGCTCTGATGAAGTGCTGGCACTGGCCTTTATGGCCTTCCTGCGCCAGAGCCAGCCATTGCTGCTGCCGCAAACCAGCTACAGCTTCTATAACGTTTACATCGACCTGTTTGGCATTGAGGCACGCCACATACCTCTACACGCCGACTTCAGTATTAACCTGGATGACTACCAGGGCAGCAATGGCGGCATCATTTTTGCCAACCCCAACGCCCCTACCGGCATTTCCGTACCCTTGAGCGAGATTCACCGCCTGCTTGAGCGCAATACGGAATCTGTTGTCATTGTGGATGAAGCCTACGTGGACTTTGGTGCTGAAAGCGCTACCGCGCTGGTGAGTGAGTTTCCTAACCTGCTGGTCACCCAGACATTTTCAAAGTCTCACTCACTGGCAGGCATGCGAGTCGGTTTTGCCTATGGTCAGGCAGAATTGATCGATGGGCTGGAGCGGGTCAAGAACAGCTTCAATTCCTACCCGCTGGATATGCTGGCACAACTAAGTGCCATTGCAGCACTGGAGGATCAAACGTACTTCAACCAGTGCTGCCAACAGATTATCGCAACCCGGGACTGGACTACAACACAGCTGACAGCTTTGGGATTTGATGTGCTGCCATCCCACACCAACTTCGTGTTTGCCAGCCACCCAAAAGTGGCCGGGGCCGAGCTGATGCAGTACTTGAGAGACAATCGGATTCTGGTGCGGCATTTCACCAAACCGGGTATCGACAACCACCTGCGTATCACTATCGGTACAGAAACACAGATGCAGGCCTTGATCGACTGCCTGCGCAACCATCCGTCACTTTAGGTCAACAAGGCGCTCTGCTCAGAGCGCCTCACCCTCAACGCGGTTGGCTCCACTGTGCTGGGCAATCAACAGGTGCTCATGAGCCCGACGCAACACACTCACCGCATCATCCTCCAGATTGAGGGCAGACGCCACACCCACACTGACCGTCCAGTTCAGATTGCCTGTAGGGTAGGGAATTTCAAGCGCTTCTACCGCAGAGCGCATGCGCTCACCTGCCAACATCGCCTGTTCGTGATTGGTTTCAGGCAGCACCATCACCAGCTGATCATCACTGTAGCGGGAGACAAAGTCCGCTGTCCGCTTGAGCCGGTGCAATTCGGAAACCGTATGCTGTAAAACCTGATCACCGGCATCCCAACCGTGCTGCTCGTTGATATTGCTGAAGCCATCAATATCAATCAATAACAAGCTGCTTGCACCGTCATATCGCAGCGCCTGAGCTACCGACACCTCAAGCACCGGCGCCAGCGCACGCCTGTTATAGGCGCCGGTCAGCGGATCACGCTGAGCCTGGTGCGACAACTTACGTTCAAGCTTTTTCTGCGCCGTGATATCACGGGCACTCCAGACTATTTCACCGGCAGCGGTTACCATCCAGCTGCCACGATACCAGAGTGCTTCATGCAGCCCCAGCGCCCTCAGCTCCGGCAGATGCTCAGGCCTCAGCTGGTACTCATGCTGAACAGGAGCACTTTCCTGGCGGGCTCGCTCAATCAGCGAACGGACCTGAACCAACAGATCCTCAGCCAGAAAGTCCGACAGCACCTTGCCTTTCAGTTGCTCAGGCTTTAGCCAGCCGGCACTACCCGACACGGCGTCCACAATCCGTTCGCCATCCAGAATCAGCAGCGGGTCTTGACAGACCTGTAGCAATGCCGTGTAACGAGCCTCGGTTGCATCCGTTGTCATTTCATCTCTCCAGACATGCGGTTTAATGTCTCACCCGGGCGGCGGGCTGATTACTTCTCTGACCGATAATACCCCCGATACGGGGTCAGTATGCAATCCCTGCATTAACACATGATCCAGAACAGCACTCAAACGAAGTGAACACTTGAGCTTGCGTGCAACCTGCATAACAATGTTAACTGTTGCCTGTAGGCATCACTGATAAGGGTTAACGCCCCCCCAAAGGCGACAGATAGAGGCTGCACATGACTGACAGCGCGAAAATCCTGATGGCCCGCCAACCCATATTCAATCTGGATATGAAGGTTGTGGCCTATGAGCTGCTTTATCGCAGCGAAGATGGGATTAACCCTCTGCCACTGATTAGCGGTGATCAGGCGAGAATAAGCGGTGATCAGGCGAGCAGCCGCGTCATTCTGCACTCCTACACCAGCATTTGTGAGGCCGGCAGCCTGCGCATTCTGCCCGCTTTCGTCAATTTCACCCAGCAGATGCTGGAAGCCGACAGTCTGCCGCCTGTACCTCCACAAGAGATGGTAATCGAGATTCTCGAGGACAGTGTCGTCACCCCCAAACTGATACAAGCTGCCAAGCGACACGCGGAAGCAGGCTACCGCATCGCGCTGGATGACTTCATATACGATGAAAGCTTCGACCCTCTGCTTGAAATCGCGGACATCGTTAAGGTTGACATTCGCGCCATGGATGCGTCACAGCTGAAGGAGCAGGTAGCGCTGCTGAAGCGTTTCAAGGTCAGCCTTTTGGCTGAAAAGGTCGAGACACACGAGGAGTATGCCTTTTGTCGAGAACTGGGCTTCAACCTGTTCCAGGGCTACTTTTTCAGCAAGCCCGAACTGCTGAAAGGCCACAGCCCACAAGGCAACAAACTGATTCTGATGCAGTTACTCAGTGCGCTGAATGACCCTGACGTACAGGTCGAAACACTGAAACAGCTGATCGAGCGAGACCCGGCCCTGACCTACAAACTGCTGCGACTGGTCAATTCTTCCGCCTTCGGCCTCAGGCGCGAAGTCAGCAGCCTGCAGGAAGCGTTGATCTACCTTGGCATGAGCCAGCTTAAGAAGTGGGTTTCGCTGATTGCACTGGCCGACAACTACGGCAAGCCATCAGAGCTTACACGACAGATTCTGCTTCTGGCGCGCATGTCGGAACTGGTTGCCACTCCCGCAGCCGATGTGGACGCTGAGCAAGCCTTCATGGCCGGGCTTCTGGTACATCTTGACGCACTGCTCAGCATCAGCCGAGATGACATCCTGTCTCAGGTCGATGTCAGCGATACTATCAAGGGTGCACTCAGAGGTGATGACTCACCCCTTGGCAATCTTCTGCAACAAGTGCAGCAATTCATGCAAGGCGAATGGGAAAACAAAGACCTGGTTCGAATGAAAGCGATGCAGGCATTCTACGTCAGCAGCCTGGAATGGACCCACGAGTCAATGCAATTGATGAGCACACAAGGCTGATACAGTCGTCTGCCCGCATGCTCGACTTGAGGCTTCAGAATTATTGCAGTGGTGTCGTCATCGCTTCAACAGCTGAGCGAATTTCATCTTTACTGCAGCTGCCACAGGTTCCTTTAGGCGGCATGGCTCCCTTGCCTGCCAGCACAGTGGCGGTCATCGCATCCACACCGGTCGCAATTCTTGGCGCCCAGGCAGCCTTGTCATCCATTTTGGGTGCTCCGCCCAGCCCGGCCTGATGACAGGCAACACAATGTTTTTGCACCACTTCATCGGCACTCATGGCCTGAACGCTCAGCGGAAGAGACAGTAGGGTTGCAGCAGTGATGGCGAGCAGAGGCTTCATGGGAGATCTCCATTTTGTTAATTGATAACAGCTTACAACCTCAATATGGGAATGTCCTTGATCCGGAACAGATAAAAAAACGGACGGCACCGAGCCGTCCGTTTTGCTCATACAACCTCGCGCTTTCAGCGGCTCAATTCAAGCAACAGCTTATTGAGACGTGACACATAGCTGGCAGGATCGTCCAGTGCAGCACCTGCGGCCAGTCCCGCCTGGTCAAACAGCACCAGCGCAAGCTCGCCAAAGCGTTCTTCATCCGGCTCCTTGTCCAGTTTGTCGATCAACGGGTGTTCCGGGTTGATCTCGAAGATCGGCTTGGTATCAGGCACTTTTTGGCCGGCAGCTTCCATAATACGACGCATCTGCAGCCCCATATCGTAGTCACCGATTACCAGACAAGCCGGTGATTCGGTCAAACGATGGGTGATGCGGATGGAGTCGACACGATCCGCCAGTACCTTATTCAGGCGCTCCACCAGCCCTTCGTGCTCTTTCGCCACCTCTTCGAGCTTTTTCTTATCCTCTTCGCTTTCGGTCTCACCCAAATCCAGCTCACCCTTGGTGATATCCTGGAAACTGTGGCCGTCAAAGTCGAACAGCTGGCCCATCATCCATTCATCGATGCGCTCAGACAGCAGCAGCACTTCGATCTCTTTCTTGCGGAAGATCTCAAGGTGCGGGCTGTTTTTGGCGGTATTGAAGCTGTCAGCAACGATGTAGTAGATCTTTTTCTGACCTTCCTTCATGCGAGTGACATAGTCTTCCAGCGAAACGTTCTGCTCGGCATTGCCACTGTGGGTTGAGGCAAAGCGCAGCAGCTTGAGGATTTTGTCACGGTTGGCGTAGTCCTCGGCCGGCCCCTCTTTGATGACCTGACCGAAGGTGGTCCAGAACTTGGCGTACTTGTCAGCATCGTTTTTAGCCAACTTCGACAGCATATCCAGCACACGCTTGGTCAGTGCTGAGCGCAGCTTGTCGACGTTGGGGTCTTTCTGCAAAATCTCGCGGGACACGTTCAGTGACAGGTTGTTGCTGTCGACCACACCCTTGATAAAGCGCAGGTACAGCGGCAGGAACTGATCTGCCTGATCCATGATAAACACGCGCTGCACATACAGCTTCAGGCCACGCGGCGCTTCGCGGTTCCAAAGATCGTATGGCGCATTTTCCGGCACATACAACAGGCTGGTATATTCCAGGTTGCCTTCAACCTTGTTGTGTGACCAGGTCAGTGCATCTGCAAAGTCATGCGATATATGCTTGTAGAACTCTTGGTATTCTTCGTCCGTCAGGTCAGATTTGCTGCGCGTCCAGAGTGCAGTGGCCGAGTTGACACTTTCCAGCTCAGCTTTCTGCTCGGTCTGCTCTTCGCCCTCTTCTGCCGGCTGCTCCTCTTTCAGCATTTTGACCGGAATGGAGATATGGTCAGAATACTTGCGCACCAGTGAGCGCAGACGCCAGCCATCAGCAAACTCTTCTTCACCCTCTTTAAGCTTGAGTACGATGCGGGTGCCACGGGTGGTTTTGTTAATGCTGCCAACGGTAAACTCACCTTCACCGGCAGACGACCAGTGCACACCGTTCTCGGCGGGCTCACCGGCACGACGGGTGTAGACATCAACACGCTCGGCCACAATGAATGCGGAATAGAAACCGACACCAAACTGGCCAATCAGCTGACTGTCTTTGGCCTGATCTCCGGTAAGGTTGGACAAGAAGCTGGCCGTACCGGACTTGGCAATGGTGCCCAGGTGCTCAATCACATCCTGGCGGTTCATGCCGATGCCGCGGTCTTCGATGCTGACGGTTCCGGCGTTTTTATCGAATTCGATGCGGATATCCAGATCCGGGTTCCCTTCATACAGCGCATCGTTATGCAGCGCTTCAAAACGCAGTTTTTCCGATGCGTCCGAGGCGTTGGAGATCAACTCACGCAGGAAGATCTCCTTGTTTGAATAGAGGGAATGGATCATCAGATTCAGAAGCTGTTTAACTTCCGTCTGGAAACCGAGTGTCTCTTTCTGAGTATCTGTGCTCATGGCGGGCTTATCTACCTCCGAAAACTAACGTTCAACGTCACGGATATGGGGGCCCGCCCCGAGATTTCAAGCGCTTATCGCTGAACAGGCGTTAAAGTACCGGCATCCAGAAGAAAATGTGCACGCGCCTGTGCAATCGGTTTGCTTTTGCGTTCCTGCCAGGCCAACACCGAGCAGTTGCCGACCCGACGCCCCTGTCGGCTGACATCACAAATGGCGAATGTGTCTCTATCAAGCCCCGCCCGCATGTAATCCAGTGAGAAGTCGATAATCTTGGCCAGTCCAGGCTGCGGCAGCTGCAGGGTGAGCTGGAACAGCGCTGTCAATTCCATGAAGGATGCAATCACACCTCCGTGAATGGCAGGAATGGTGGGATTGCCAATGTTGCCGGGATTGGCCGGCAGTCGAAAGATAATCTCCTCACCATAACATGCACACTGCACACCCAATACCCGCGCATAGGGGATCAGATCGACCAGCGGCTGATAATCTCCACTTTCCTGTGCCTGACGTACCAGCTCAAGCAGTTGTTGCATTGTCCCCTCCCTCAATCAGGCGACGAAACTCGGACTCGGTGCTTCCACCCTCAGGCCGCATGAAGGTTGCAATGGCATAGGCGACCGGCCGTTCGGGATCGTCCTGATAAACCGACGCACGCGTGAACAGGACGCTACGGGTCACGCGGTAGCATTCTGCATTTACGTAGAGGGGCTGACTCTGGGCCGGGGTCCGCATATGGTCGATACGCAGATCCAGCGTCGGGCAAAGCTCAAACCGATCCAGGGCGCACAACGTCGAAACACTGCTGGCGGCATCCACCAGTGTGGTCAGTACACCGCCGTGCAGGTAGGTATCCAGTACTGGGCTGATCAATTGAGGCTGCACCGGCAATACCAGTACAGCACGCCCCTTCTCCGCCTGTATCAGGCGGATGCCCAGCTTCATCATATGAGGCTGGGCGTTCAGAAACCGTGTGCAGCGCCCTGCATATTCTCCCTGCGTCATTTCTCCGCTCCACTGCTCATGGTTAAGGTCTGAAGCGTGGTGGAGGTGAATTCCCGTCGATACAGGACAAAGACAATCACCATTGTCAGCAGCATGAAGCCCCAGGCATTCATGAACCAGCCCAGCACGGCAATGCTGAAATAGTAGGTGCGCAAACCGAGGTTGAAGTTGTTTGCGGCCATGGAAGCCATGGTGGCAATGCGTTCTGCGTGGGCACGCACCTGCTTTTCGGACGGGTTTTCTGCCGGCAGGGGGGCAGCACCGATCATCACCGATACAAAGCCATACTGGCGCAGGCTCCAGGTAAATTTGAAGAAGGCGTAGATGAACAGCACGATCAGAAGCAGAAGTTTAAGCTCCCATTCCTGCCGGGTTGCAACCACTACAAATGGCAGATCCTGCACCAGATTGATCGCCTTTTCAGCCGAACTCATCACCGTAATCAGACCCGCAAGCACCAGTATCGTGGTCGAGGCAAAGAACGCAACCGTACGCTCAAGATTGGCGATGGCGGTGGTATCGGCGATACGCACTTCACGCGTCATCATGCGCAGCATCCATTCGGTTCGGTACATGTGCAGCATGCTGACGAGGCAGGACGTGTGCTTGGCACGGCTGGCAGCGTAATACATATAGCCACGAAAGCAGAACAGAAACCAGGTGATTGCAAAAGCATTCAGCCAGTTGTTTTGGATCAGCAGCAGTAGTTTTTCCATGACCGGACCTGTGACTCAGTGCCTTGATTTCAAACCCTTAATCTACAGGGAATGAGGTCCTCTGTCTGTAGCTCACCGCCCGGCATCAGGAAGAACAGGTCAGATGGATTGCGGCAGCCCAGTCCGGTGGAGCATCAGCATAGGCACTGAATTCAGAGTGCTCATCACCGGGATGGCGTAGCAATGGTAGCAGTGCGTTCAGTGGACGGTAATCGCCCTGATGAGCTTCGCGAATGACTTCCTCCGCCATATAGTTGCGCAAAATATAGCGCGGATTGACCGAGCGCATCTGTGCCTGACGGATCGGAGTGCTGGCCGCCTCATACTCAAGGCGCATCTCGTATTGCCGCAACCAGTCCGCAACTGCCTTCTCCTGCCTCGCCAACGCAAGCAGACTGTTGGTAGAGGAGGTATCGCCCGGCTGCCATTCACACAAATGACGCAGAAACCGGTTGTGATCCATCCGTTGTTCAGTCCAGATCGCTTCCAGCCTGACAATCAGGTCGGCATCGTCCGACCGGGGAGCTTGCAGCCCTAGACGTGCCCGCATTCTCTTCAGCTTTGCCGCTTCATAGAGCTCTTCGAAGCGATCCAGCTCGGCCTCCAACCTTGATTTTTCTATAAGTGGCAGCAGCGCCTGGGCCAGTGCTGAGAGATTCCACAGCACAATGGATGGCTGACGTGAGAAGGCGTAGCGCCCGGCATGGTCATTCTTGTTGGCTACATGATCCGGTTCATAATGGTCCATGAACGTGAATGGGCCATAGTCGAAGGTCTCACCGATGATCGACATGTTATCGGTATTCAGCACACCATGCACGAAACCGTAGGCTTGCCAGAGTGCCACCAGCTCAGCACTGCGTCGCACCACTTCAGCAAACATCTGAGCCACGGGCTGCTCGGCTGATTGCAACTGTGGGTAATAGCGTTCTATGCAATACTGGGCAAGCCGATGCAGATCATCATGCTGACCACTGTAATAGAAGTACTCGAAGTGCCCGAAACGGATATGGCTGGAGGTGACACGCAGCAACATGGCGCAGGGCTCCATGCCATTGCGCAGGGTGTACTCTTCACTTCCCAGCAGACACAGCGCACGTGTTGTCGGAATGCCCAAACCACACATTGCTTCTGAGGCCAGATACTCGCGAATACTGGAACGCAATACGGCACGACCATCACCGAAACGGGAAAAGGCGGTCTTGCCTGCCCCCTTAAGGTGCAGATCCAACCGCTGCCCTTCTGGGCCAATCACCTCTCCCAGCAACAAACCGCGCCCGTCACCAAGATCCGGATTGTAGCTTCCGAACTGATGGCCGGTGTACTTCATCGCCAACGGCTCTGTACCCGGCCAGTCGACTTCACCACCACATACCTGTGCCAGCAGGCCTGGACTAACTCCACAGGGATCAAGGCCCAGTTGGCGTGCAACCGGCGGATTAAAGCTGATTAAATGGGCATGCTTCAGCGGACAAATACGTGTCGGTTGAAACCAGTGCCGCGGTAAGCGTGCATAACTGTTGTCAAATACCAGCCCGTCCAGGCCTTGCAAATGAGACATGACCACCCCCTAACGTTCAATGCCATTAACCTAGCATTTTGATCAGGTATTTTCACCCCTCAATTCCGCAGGGTTATTTTTAACGCAACGGCTGGTATTATGAGCCCCCCCCTTGAAGGAGACCTCTATGTGGATTGAGCTGTCTGATCTGTTCTGGCTGGCGCTGACAGCCTGTCTGTGTTTGATGTGGTGGCAGAATCTGAAGGTACGTGAGTATGCCACGCGCCAGGTACGGGCCTATTGCCAGCAACAGGACGTACAGCTACTGGATGAGAGTATCGCATTGAAGAGCATGAAACCGAGGCGCAATTCCAAAGGCCTTCTCGAACTGGAGCGCTGCTACCAATTCAGTTTCACATCAACTGGAGATGAGCGCTATAACGGCCTGATCCGCCTTAGCGGACGCCGGGTACAGGGTTTTGAACTTCCACCCCACCGTATCGGTTAACCCTTGCTTCGCAGCGCCTTACTGATCAGACGGTCGAGCTGATTGGCAAAGGCCTGGCGGTCGGACTGGCTCATGGCCGCAGGACCGCCACTTTGTACGCCGCTGGCGCGCAACGTTTCCATAAAATCACGCATATTCAGCCGACCACGAATATTTTCTGCCGTAAACTGCTCGCCTCGCGGCGTTAGAGCCATCGCGCCCTTGTCCAGCAGCTCTGCCGCCAGTGGTATGTCACTGGTAATCACAAGGTCACCAGCCTCACAGCGGCGTACGATCTCGTGGTCAGCCACGTCAAACCCACCGGAAACCTGGATCGCGCGGATATTCGCGGAGGGCGGCACCTTGATTGCATGATTGGCAATAAGTGTCAGCTCCAGCCCAGTCCGATCAGCCGCTCTGAAGAGTATCTCTTTAATCACCACCGGACAGGCATCAGCATCGACCCAGATCTTCATGTCTTTTCCTCAACGCAACTGTCGTACACGGCAGCTGCGGCCCTTGATCTTGCCCTGAGACAGCTTACGTACCGCCTCTTTCGCCACCGGCCGACTGACCGCCACATAGGTACAAAAATCAAACACGCGAATTTTACCGACCTCATCACCCTGAAGCCCCTCGCCACCGGTCAATGCACCCAAAACATCTCCGGGGCGGATCTTCTGTTTTTTACCGATATCAAGTTGCAACGTTGCCATCGGTGGACGATAACTGCCATCAGCACGCGCGGCGGGCAAAGGCTCTTCCGTGGCAATTATATCCAGCTGGGCTTCAATGCCCGCAAGCTTGTGACCTTCCCGGTCGCTGAACAGGGTTACTGCCACACCACTCTGGCCGGCACGACCGGTGCGTCCAATGCGATGTACATGCACCTGAGACTCCTTGGCGGGACGATAGTTGACCACAAGATCAAGCCCTTCTATATCCAGCCCCCTGGCTGCAACATCAGTAGCCACCAATACAGAAGCGCTTTGATTGGAGAACCGCACCAGGGTCTGATCACGCTGGCGCTGATCAAGATCACCGTGCAGAGCCACCGCGGCAATCCCCTCCTGTTGCAAAAAAGATTCCAGATCGCGCACTTCCTGCTTGGTATTGCAGAACACTACCGCCGATACCGGACGATAATGGTAGAGCAGTGCCGTCAAAGCCGCCTGACGCTCCTCTTCGGCAACACGATGAAAATGCTGGCGGATGCTGCCGGACTGATGCAGCGAGGCCACTTCCACCCGAACCGGGTTGGTTAGAATACGGCTGGCAATGTCCTCAATCTCACGTGGATAGGTTGCGCTGAACAGAAGGCTTTGGCGCTTGGCCGGCGTCTGATCAACAATCGCGTCCACCGCAGCCTGGAAGCCCATTTCCAGCATGCGATCGGCTTCATCCAGCACCAGCACCTGCAACCTGTCCAGTTTGAGAGTGCCCTTGCGCAGGTGTTCCTCAAGGCGCCCAGGGGTACCGACAACGATATGGGCACCATGCTCCAGTGAGCCAATCTGTGGCCCCAACGGCTGCCCTCCGCACAATGTCAGCGTTTTGACATTGGGGATCTGACGCGCAAGACGGCGCAATTCCTGTGCAACCTGATCAGCCAGCTCGCGGGTCGGGCAGAGCACCAGCACCTGAACATGAAAACGTGTGGGATCAAGCTGCTGCAGCACACCCAGACCGAAGGCCGCCGTTTTACCTGATCCGGTTCTGCCCTGAGCGATAAGATCCTTGCCGTCCAGAATCACGGGGAGACTCTCATGCTGAATCGGGGTCATCAAGTGATAATCAAGCGAGGCGAGATTGTCCAGCAGCTCGGCACGCAAGGGCAGGACTGAAAAGGGATGTTGACTCAAGGGAATACCTTCGGAATGTGTTTCTGAAGGCGCATTCTAGCAGAGGGCGGATAGGGGCGCACGGAAACAAAAAAGGCAGCCGAAGCTGCCTTTTTGAAAGAAACCCGAAGGCTCTTACTTCATTGCCCAACCGGTCACTTCAGACAGTGCCTTGCCGATATCGGCCAGAGAGCGAACAGTCTTCACACCAGCGTCTTCCAGAGCCGCAAACTTCTCGTCTGCAGTGCCCTTGCCACCGGAGATGATCGCACCAGCGTGGCCCATGCGTTTGCCCGGAGGTGCAGTAACACCCGCGATGTAAGAAACAACCGGCTTGGTTACGTTAGCCTTGATGTAGGCAGCCGCTTCTTCCTCGGCAGAACCACCGATCTCACCGATCATAACAATCGCTTCAGTCTGCGGATCGTTCTGGAACATTTCCAGGATGTCGATGAAGTTGGAGCCCGGGATTGGGTCACCACCGATACCAACACAGGTAGACTGACCGAAGCCAGCGTCAGTAGTCTGTTTAACCGCTTCGTACGTCAGAGTACCAGAACGGGAAACGATACCGACTTTACCCGGCAGGTGGATGTGGCCCGGCATGATACCGATTTTGCACTCACCCGGAGTGATAACGCCCGGGCAGTTCGGGCCGATCAGGCGCACGCCCAGTTCATCACACTTCACTTTGCACTGCAGCATATCCATTACCGGGATGTGCTCGGTGATGCAAACGATCAGTTTGATGCCAGCATTGGCGGCTTCCAGGATGGAATCCTTACAGAAGGGAGCCGGAACGTAGATAACAGACGCTTCAGCGCCAGTCGCTTCTACAGCTTCCTTAACGGTGTTGAATACCGGCAGACCCAAGTGCTCAGTACCGCCCTTGCCCGGAGTTACACCACCAACCATTTTGGTGCCGTAGGCAATCGCCTGCTCAGAGTGGAAAGTACCCTGGCCACCGGTAAAGCCCTGACAGATGACTTTGGTATCTTTGTTGATCAGAACGGCCATGATTATTTACCCTCCGCTGCTTTGACTGCCTGCTGAGCAGCGTCAGTCAGGCTGGTTGCTGCAATGATGTCCAGACCGGATTCGGCCAGTTTCTGCGCACCCAGCTCAGCGTTGTTACCTTCCAGACGTACCACAACCGGTACGTTGACACCCACTTCTTTAACTGCACCGATGATACCGTCAGCGATCAGGTCGCAACGTACGATACCGCCGAAGATGTTAACCAGAACCGCTTTAACGTTCTTGTCTTCAAGGATGATCTTGAACGCTTCGGTTACACGTTCCTTGGTTGCACCACCACCAACGTCCAGGAAGTTGGCCGGGAAACCGCCGTGCAGAGACACGATATCCATGGTACCCATGGCCAGGCCTGCGCCGTTTACCATGCAACCGATAGTGCCGGTCAGTGCCACGTAGTTCAGATCCCACTCGGCTGCACGCGCTTCACGCTCGTCTTCCTGAGACGGGTCGTGCATGCCCTGTAGATCCTTATGGCGGTAAACAGAGTTACCGTCGATAACGATCTTGGCATCCAGGCAGTGCAGGTTGCCCTGGTCAGTGATGACCAGCGGGTTGATTTCGAGCAGTGCCAGATCTTTCTCTTCGAACATCTTGGCCAGGCCAAGGAAGATGTTGACGAACTGTTTGATCTGATCACCCTGCAGGCCCAGCTGGAACGCCAGCTCACGACCCTGATACGGCTGAGCGCCGGTCAAGGGATCGATGGTTGCTTTCAGGATCTTTTCCGGAGTCTCTTCAGCAACTTTCTCGATCTCGACACCACCTTCGGTGGAAGCCATGAACACGATGCGACGGCTGGAGCGGTCAACAACCGCACCCAGATACAGCTCGTTAGCGATATCGGTGCAGGTTTCAACCAGAATTTTGGTAACCGGCTGACCATTGGCGTCTGTCTGATAAGTTACCAGACGCTGGCCCAGCCATTTTTCGGCAAATGCCTTGGCGTCAGCCGGAGAGTCAACCAGCTTTACACCACCTGCTTTACCACGGCCACCGGCGTGAACCTGGGCTTTTACAACCCACTTGTCTCCGCCAATTTTTTCAGCCGCTTCAGCAGCCGCTTCCGGAGTATCTACCGCGATCCCTTTGGAGACCGGCAGACCATATTCGGCAAACAGTTGTTTACCCTGGTACTCGTGAAGGTTCATGCTCTAATCCGTTGTATTTTCGGTTATACAGGTACCCCGACCAGAGTGCAGTCAGTCGGGATACACCTTTGCTCTGCAGATCGGCAAAAGCAGGATCTCTGCCCCACCGATTAACCCTTCAGGTTATCGCTTTTTGCGATTTGCAATGTGAATGGCGTGATTGTCCACGGCCAGTGCTGCTTCATGCACAGCTTCGCTGACGGTCGGGTGAGCGAACACCATCAGCTGCAGATCCTCTGCACTGGCGCAGAATTCCATCGCAATCACACCCTGAGCAATCAGTTCGGAGGCGATGCCACCGACCATGTGTACGCCCAGTATGCGGTCGGTCTCTTCGTCAGCAATGATCTTGACGAAGCCGTCAGTTGCATTGGCAGCCATTGCTCGGCCAGATGCAGCAAACGGAAATTTACCAACCTTGATTTTTACACCTTCGGACTTGAGCTGCTGTTCGGTCTTGCCGACCCAGGCCAACTCGGGGAAGGTATAAATAATGTTGGGGATGCAGTCATAGTTCAATGCAGCCTTGTGGCCAGCAATGATGTCAACGACCATAATCCCCTCTTCAGAGGCCTTGTGTGCCAGCATTGGGCCACGCACGGAGTCACCGATGGCGTAGACGCCTGGCGCATCAGTACGGCAGCTGTCATCAACGAAGATGAAGCCGCGTTCGTCCAGTTTGACACCGCTGTCTGCTGCCAACAGGCCCTGAGTCTGAGGACGACGTCCAACTGCTACGATCAGCTTGTCGAACACCATCTCCTGGTCACCGCTGGCATCAGCGAATGTTACCTTCACTTCCTTGCCATCGATGATCTCGGTGCCGGTGCAGCGCGCACCCAGCTTGATGTCCAGACCTTGCTTGGTAAGCAGTTTCTTGGCTTCCTTGGCGACATCAACGTCAGCCAGTGCCAGGAAGTCATCCATCGCTTCAAATACAGTTACTTCAGAGCCGCAACGCGCCCAGATGGAGCCCATTTCCAGACCGATGACACCTGCACCAATGATACCCAGACGTTTCGGGGTTTCATCGATATTCAGGGCACCTTCATTATCCAGAATCAGACCTTCAGTCAGCGGAGCCGGTGGGATCTCGACCGGTACGGAACCAGAGGCCAAAATCACGTTATCAGCAGCATAAACACTGCTGTTGCCGTCCTGAGCCGTTACTTCAACCTGCTTGTTGGCCAGCAGTTTGCCGGTACCCTGCAGCAGAGTCACGCCATTGGCCTTGAAAAGGCCCGCGATGCCACCGGTCAGGTTTTTGACGATCTGATCCTTGCGCGCCACCATCTGCTTGGTGTCCATGCGCACGTTATCGGCCACGATACCCTGAGCAGCGAAACCGTGCTGAGCCTCATGCAGCTTGTGCGTGGTTTCAAGCAACGCCTTGGAGGGAATGCAACCCACGTTCAGACAGGTACCACCGAGAACCGGAGTACCCTTGTCATCAACCCACTTCTCGACACAGGCAGTTTTCAGACCCAGCTGAGCTGCACGAATTGCAGCCACGTACCCGCCGGGGCCGGCACCGATAACAATGAGATCAAATTTATCTGACATTACTTAATCCTGTTTTTCACTCGTTCGATTGCGGGTCTGATCAGACATCCAGCAGCATGCGTGCCGGGTCTTCCAGCAGATCCTTGATGGTGACGAGGAATTGTACCGCCTCTTTGCCATCAATCATACGGTGGTCATACGACAGCGCCAGGTACATCATAGGCAGGATCTCAACCTGTCCATTGACCGCCATTGGACGTTCCTGGATCTTATGCATGCCCAGAATGGCAGTCTGCGGCGGGTTCAGGATCGGAGTGGACATCAGAGAACCGAACACACCACCGTTGGTGATGGTAAAGGTACCACCCTGCATGTCATCCATGCCCAGCTTGCCCTCACGACCACGTTTGCCGAAATCGGCAATAGTGCCTTCCACTTCAGCAAGGCTCATGGAATCCGTGTCACGCAGCACCGGTACCATCAGACCACGCTCAGTTGATACGGCAACACCGATATCCTGGTAGCCGTGATAGACCATGTCGTTACCGTCGATGGAAGCGTTGACCGCCGGGAAGCGCTTCAATGCTTCAGTAGCCGCCTTTACGAAGAAGGACATGAAGCCCAGACGCGTGCCGCCGTGAACCTTCTCGAACAGATCCTTGTACTGCTTGCGCAGCTCCATGACCGGCTTCATGTTGACTTCGTTGTACGTGGTCAGCATCGCCGCATTCTGCTGCGCTTCGACCAGACGCTTGGCAATGGTGGCACGCAGACGGGTCATCGGAACACGCTTCTCGGTGCGCTCGCCAGCCGGAATGTTCAGTGCCGGAGCTGCGGCTGCAGGAGCAGCGGCCGCCGGAGCTGCAGCAGGCTTGTTTTTCAGGAAGTTCTGTACGTCTTCCTTGGTGATACCACCATTCTTGCCGGTACCCGGAATTTTGGACGCATCCAGGCCGTTCTCTTCGATCAACTTGCGAGCGGCCGGACCAACCTTATCAGCGTCAGTGGTCACTTCCGCGGCAGGCGAATCGGCAGATTCGGCTGTGGGGGCCTTTTCAGCCGGTGCTGGCGCAGCCGCAGCCGCGCCCTCCTCGAAGATGGCAATAACTTCTTCGCTCAGAACAGTGTCACCTTCACCCTTGACGATCTCCTTGAGAACACCATCTGCCGGTGCAACCACTTCAAGAACGACCTTGTCGGTTTCGATGTCAACGATCAGCTCATCAGCTGAACATGCTTCACCCGGCTGCTTGTGCCAGGTTGCAACTGTTCCGTCAGCAACGGATTCAGGGAAAGTCGGCGCTTTAATATCGATGGACATGCTGTTTCCTTTATTAATGCTGCTCAGGTCTTGTATGCGAACCTGTCATTAACCGTTGATTGCTTCGTTGACCAGCTGCTCTTGCTGCTCAAGGTGAACCGAAATATAGCCTACTGCCGGTGCTGCGGCATGGGGACGACCCACACCCACCAGATGCAGCTTGGGATCATGCTGCTGCATCACATTGCGCATATGATGCTGACTGCAGTACCAGGCGCCCTGGTTCATCGGCTCTTCCTGACACCAAACCACCGATTCCAGATTGGTGTAATCAGCAATGGCATCTTTCAGGCCCTGTTCCGGGAACGGGTAGAGCTGCTCGATGCGAACGATGGCGACATCGTCCTTTTCCAGTTCGGCGCGACGGTTGTACAGGTCGTAGTAAACCTTGCCACTGCACATGACCACGCGTTTTACTTTCTTCGGATCCAGCTGATCCACTTCCGGAATCACCGGCTGGAACGTGCCTTCGGAAAGATCCTCAAGCGAACAAATCGCCTGCTTGTGACGCAGCAGAGACTTCGGAGACATCACAACCAGCGGCTTGCGCAGCGGACGCACGACCTGACGGCGCAGCAGGTGGAAAATCTGAGCCGGTGTGGATGGCACACACACCTGAATATTGTGTTCGGCACACATCTGCAGGAAACGCTCAAGGCGTGCGGATGAATGCTCGGGGCCCTGACCTTCAAAGCCGTGAGGCAACAGCATGGTCAGACCGCACAGACGGCCCCACTTGTGCTCACCGGAGGTAATGAACTGATCGATAACGACCTGCGCTCCGTTGGCAAAGTCACCAAACTGAGCTTCCCAGATTACCAATGCATTCGGCGTAGTGGTTGAGTAACCATATTCGAAGCCCAGTACCGCTTCCTCAGAGAGGAAGGAGTCATAGATATCAAAGGCTGGCTGCCCATCTGCAAGATTCTGCAGTGGAGTATAAGTGGAAGCATCCTTCTGGTTATGGATCACCGCATGGCGGTGAGAGAAGGTTCCACGCCCCACATCCTGACCGGTAAGGCGAATTGGATAGCCCTCAGCCAGCAGTGTTGCATAGGCCATGGTCTCTGCGAAGCCCCAGTTGATCTCCATGGCGCCGGCGGCCATTTTCTTGCGGTCTTCGTAAATCTTCTGTACCTGACGCTGAACCGCCACCCCTTCCGGGAACTCACAGGTTTTATTGGCCAGCTCTTTCAACAGCTTGGCATCCACCCGCGTGTCACATTCGAAAGACCACTGATGGCCCAGGTAGGGGCGCCAGTCAACGAACAGCTCAGAGTTAGGCTGCAGCACCAGAGACTTGGCCACATGCTCACCGTTTTCCAGTGCCTTGCGGTAGTCCTGATCCAGCGCCTTGGATTCTTCAGCCGAGATAACACCCTCTTCGACAAGGCGAGCACCATACAGCTCTCGGGTTGTCTTCTGGGACTTGATTTTACTGTACATCAGCGGCTGAGTACCTGAAGGCTCATCCGCTTCGTTATGGCCGCGACGGCGATAGCACACCAGGTCGATAACCACATCCTTGTTGAATTCGTTACGATAGTCCAGTGCCAGCTGAGTCACAAAGCGGACGGCTTCGGGATCATCTCCGTTCACATGGAAAATTGGAGACTGCACCATTTTGGCCACATCTGTACAATACTCAGTGGAACGCGCATCTTCCTTCTTGGAAGTGGTGAAGCCCACCTGGTTGTTGATCACGATATGGACGGTGCCGCCGGTTTTGTAGGCACGAGTCTGAGACATCTGGAATGTCTCCATCACCACACCCTGACCAGCGAAAGCGGCGTCACCATGGATGGCGACCGGGATCACGGTATTGCCAACCGGATCATTACGACGGTCCTGACGCGCACGCACGGAGCCCTCAACCACCGGAGACACGATCTCAAGGTGAGATGGGTTGAACGCCATGGCGATGTGAACTTCTCCGCCCGGTGTCATCACATTGGATGAAAAGCCCTGATGGTATTTCACGTCACCAGAGGTTTCGATTACGCGCTTGCCTTCGAACTCGCCGAACAGATCCTGCGGATTCTTGCCAAACAGATTGACCAGCACGTTGAGACGACCTCGGTGTGCCATGCCGATCACCAGCTCCTTGGCACCGTCACGACCGGCACGCTGAACCAGCTCATCAAGGCACGGAATCAGGCTCTCGCCACCTTCAAGTCCAAAGCGCTTGGCACCGGCATAGCGTGAGCCGAGATACTTCTCGAGGCCCTCAGCCGCGACCAGGCGCTCCAGAATGTGCTTACGCTCATCATTGGTCAGTACAGGATGGCTGCGCACAGGTTCCATGCGTGACTGAATCCAGCGCTTTTCCTGTGTATCGACGATGTGCATATACTCAACGCCGACGGTAGTGCAGTAAGTTTTCTTGAGATCAGCCAGGATTTCTTTCAGCGTGCTCTCTTCGGGACCAAAAAACAGTGAACCCAGCTGAAAGCGGGTATCGAAGTCAGCTTCTGAAAGCTCATGAAAGCGCGGATCAAGGTCAGGCACCTGCTCACGCTGCATCAGGTTCAGTGGATCAATATCAGCGTGCTGGTGTCCACGCACGCGATAGGCATTGATCATCCGCAGAACGCGAACCTGTTTCTTTTCATGCTCAGAGCTGACACTGCTGCCGGAAACCGGCATGGCGCGCTTTTGATTCTTGGAGAGGAGAAGGAAGTGTTCCCGGATGGTGGAGTGAGGCACATCCTGCGTGATGTTATCACCAACCTTAGGGAGTCGATCGAACTCTTCACGCCATTCTTGTGGAACGGCATTCGGGTCCATCAGGTACGTTTCGTATAGTTGTTCGACATATGAAAGGTTGCCCCCATAGAGATGGGCATTCTTCCACATCTGCTCCATTATGCCATCTTGCATTATCATCTCACCCTGGCTCTGAGAGGGCACTGTAGCGATCAGGCTGCACTATTTCCTGACCCAACAGCCCGTTAACCCTCTGCTGATTACCGTTTTTGTATCGTCCCGCAGCAACGACGGATCGCGTGCGGCCGCGGTCGATAATTCTACGCTTTTTATTGCGGCCTTAACACCGCTAGCAGGCGAGGATTCTATAAAATTATACCACATGGACGACATAGGCCTTTTGGCTATGACGCCCGAACCCTCCTGCCTGAGAACCAAAAAAAACGGCATCAAAGATGCCGTTTTTTATACCTGAGAAAGATCAGGTTGCTTGCTGAATCAGCATGTTGCGAATTTTACCAATCGCCTTGGTCGGGTTGAGACCCTTCGGACACACGCTGACACAGTTCATGATGCCATGACAACGAAATACGCTGAACGGATCATCAAGCTCTGACAGACGCTCATTGGTCGCGGTATCACGACTGTCGGCCAGGAAGCGGTAGGCCTGCAGCAAGCCGGACGGACCCACAAACTTGTCCGGATTCCACCAGAAGGAAGGACAGGCAGTGGAGCAGCATGCACAGAGAATACACTCGTACAGACCATCCAGCTCAGCACGCTCTTCCGGTGACTGCAAACGCTCGATCGCCGGCGGCGGCGTGTCATTGATCAGGAACGGCTTGATCTTCTCGTACTGCTTGTAGAACTGAGTCATATCGATGACCAGGTCACGAATCACCGGCAGACCCGGCAGCGGGCGCAGTACCAGCTTGTCATCCTTGACCACTTCAGACAGCGGCGTGATGCACGCCAGACCGTTCTTGCCATTCATGTTCATGCCATCCGAGCCACACACGCCCTCACGGCAGGAACGACGATAAGCAAGAGTCGTGTCCTTTTCTTTCAGCAGCTGGAGCAGATCCAGCACCATGATGTCCTTGCCACCCGGGATATCAATATGGACATCCTGCATGTAGGGAGCATCGTCCACTTCAGGGTTGTAACGATATACACTTACCAGCATCGCACCAGCCTCTTAATAGGTTCGTACTTTCGGCGGGAACGGATCCATTGTCTTGGGCGCGAAGTTGACTGCGCGCTTGCCAACGGACTTGTTCTGCGGGAAGAAGACGGAGTGGCACAACCAGTTTTCGTCATCACGCTCGGTGAAGTCGTTACGGGCGTGCGCACCACGGGACTCCTTGCGCTCCTCAGCCGCAATCGCGGTTGCTTCAGCAACTTCCATCAGGTTCTCAAGCTCCAGAGCTTCAATACGCGAGGTATTGAACGCCTGACTCTTGTCTTCAAGATGTACGTTGGCAACACGCTCACGGATCTCCTTCAGGAGGCCGAGACCTTTCTGCATGCTGGTGCCATCACGGAACACACCAAAGTACAGCTGCATGGTGCTCTGCAGATCCTTGCGCACATCCGCAACCTTTTCGCCACCTGTGCTGTTATTGAGACGATTCAGACGAGACATCGCCGCTTCAATATCAGACTCAGTCGCTTCAGCCACAGAGTAGCCTTCACGCATTTGCTGCTCGATCTGCATACCCGCCGCACGACCGAATACCACAAGGTCAAGCAGAGAGTTACCACCCAGGCGATTGGCGCCATGCACAGATACACAAGCAGCTTCACCACAGGCGAACAAACCATTGATGATCCTGTCTTCACCGGTCTGAGCATCCGGAGAGATTGCCTGACCACCAATATTGGTCGCAATACCACCCATCATGTAATGGCAGGTCGGCACAACCGGGATCGGCTCTTTCACCGGATCTGCGGCAGCAAAGGTCTTGGACAGCTCGCAGATGCCCGGCAGGCGTGAATGCAACACCTCTTCACCCAGGTGATCCAGCTTAAGATAAACATGATCGCCATTTTCGCCACAACCACGTCCTTCGAGAATCTCGAGAATCATGGAGCGCGCAACAACATCACGACCTGCAAGATCTTTGGCGTTCGGAGCATAACGCTCCATGAAGCGCTCGCCATCCTTGTTCACCAGATAGCCACCCTCACCTCGACAACCCTCGGTTACGAGGACACCAGCACCGGCAATACCGGTCGGGTGGAACTGCCACATTTCCATATCCTGAACAGGAACACCAGCACGCATCGCCATACCAATACCATCACCGGTATTGATCAGTGCATTGGTGGTGGATGCATAGATACGACCCGCACCACCAGTTGCCAGCACAGTTGCCTTGGACTTGATATAAACGGTCTCACCGGTTTCGATGCAAATGGCAATACAGCCAACCACATCACCATCGGCATTCTTGACCAAATCAACGGCATACCATTCATTCAGGAAAGTCGTACCGGCCTTCATATTGGCCTGGTACAGTGTATGCAGAAGCGCATGACCGGTACGGTCTGCCGCTGCACAGGTACGAGCTGCCTGCGTGGGGTTATCCGGCCCCTTGGACTGACCACCGAACGGACGCTGATAGATGCGGCCAATTTCGGTACGCGAGAACGGCAGCCCCATGTGATCCAACTCGAATACAGCCTGAGGACCTACGGAGCACATGTACTCAATTGCGTCCTGGTCACCGATATAGTCTGACCCCTTGACGGTGTCATACATATGCCAGCGCCAGTCATCGTTCGGATCAGCACTGGCAATCGCACAGGTAATACCACCCTGAGCAGACACAGTGTGAGAACGGGTCGGGAATACTTTGGTGACACAGGCCGTATTCAGGCCTGACTGTGCCAACTGCAGCGCAGCGCGCATGCCAGCACCACCACCACCGACGACGATCGCGTCGAAAGTAAGCGTACGCAGTTTAGACATGTTTTAGATACCCCACAGAATCTGGATGCCCCACACGACGTAAATAAACGCCAGCAGGCCGCATGCGGACTGGAACACGAAGCGAGCACCGGTCGCCTTGATGTAGTCAGTAGAAACAGACCACATACCGATCCAGGCGTGCGCCACCATGGACAGGACTGCCAGCAGGGTAAAGATACGCATGACCGTACCGCTGAACAGTTCTTTCCACTGGTTGTAATCCAGTTCCGGATTCATCAGCAGATAGCCGATCATAAAAATGGTGTAAGCCAGCAGTACAATTGCGGTGACGCGCTGCATCATCCAGTCATACAGGCCGCTACGACCAAAGCTTGTGATACTTGTTACCATATCCAGACTCCCGCAAGCAGGATAGCGATGCCCGCTATCACCAAAGTGACCTTGGCTGCCAAACGACCGCTATCCAGTTCTTCACAGTGGCCAAGATCCATGATCAGGTGCTTGATGCCTGCAAAGAAGTGGTACAGCAGCGCTGACACCAGCCCCCATGCAATGAGTTTTGCCAGGAATGACTCCTGGAGCATCTCAGCAGCGCGGTCAAAACCGGCCTGAGATTCCAGCGACATACTTAATACATAAAGCATAAAGATGGCGCCAAAGAACAGCGCCACACCTGATACGCGATGCAGTATTGAAGTGATCGCCGGGAGTGGCATTTTTATGGTTCGCAGATCTAAATTTACAGGTCTTTTCTTGTTCACGGCTCTAGTTCACACTTTTCTGTCCAGTTGCAGGACAAGGTTGCTAGGAAGTGCTCAGAGAGTAGTACCTCGAGATGCCAGAACTGACACTTAACCAGTGGGCACGGTGCCAACTCAGGTGCGAGAGTATAGACAGATCACCCTTGGAATACAACGCGCCCAGCGCTACCTAAGGCTTAAGTCTAGTGTGAAGATCCAGACCTGCTGACTGGCTCGTATAATTATTTTCAGGTCGACATACAACTAATTATTTATTTCCCCAAAGCAGCTGAATTGCTAGGAAAATTCTTTCTGTTGCGATGCAACATTTCACCCCCAAGGCTTAATTGACAATCCTGTTTCAAACTCTATAGTGGGTGGGTCCTTTTTCGGGCCATTTCCTATGAAGCGGCTCAGTAGCAAGCCGCAGCAATACAAAACAGAATGATAGGAGCCTCTGATGGCTGACAAGAAAGCACGTTTGACAGTCGATGGTCTGGACGAAGCGATCGAACTGCCGGTCTATTCCGGCACTGAAGGTCCCGACGTCATAGATGTACGCCCACTGACCGGCAAAGGCCTGTTCACCTACGACCCCGGCTTCGTGTCCACTGCGGCCTGCGAATCCAAGATCACCTATATCGATGGTGGCCAAGGCGTGCTGCTGCACCGCGGCTACCCGATCGAACAGCTGGCTGAAAAGTCCGACTACCTTGAAGTCTGCTACCTGCTGCTCAACGGTGAACTGCCCACGGCAGAAGAGAAAGAGAAGTTCGTTAACACCATTTCTAACCACACCATGGTGCACGAACAGCTCAGCCAGTTCTTCAAGGGGTTCCGCCGTGACGCGCACCCAATGGCCATCATGTGCGGTGTTGTTGGTGCACTGTCAGCGTTCTATCACGACTCGCTCGATATCAATAACCCCCACCACCGCGAAGTCTGCGCGTATCGCCTGATCGCCAAGATGCCGACGCTTGCAGCCATGTGCTACAAGTATTCCATCGGCCAGCCGTTCATGTATCCGCAAAACGAACTCAGCTATGGCGCCAACTTCCTGCGCATGATGTTCGGCACCCCCTGCGCTGATTATGAAGTCAATCCTGTACTGGCTCGCGCCATGGATCGCATATTCATCCTGCATGCCGACCATGAGCAGAACGCTTCCACTTCTACCGTTCGCCTGGCAGGCTCTTCCGGTGCGAACCCGTTTGCCTGCATCGCAGCCGGCATTGCCGCCCTGTGGGGACCAGCTCACGGCGGCGCAAACGAAGCAGTATTGACCATGCTGGATGAGATTGGCGATGAGGCCAACATCCCAGAGTTCATCGAAAAGGCCAAGGATCCGAACGATCCATTCCGCCTGATGGGCTTTGGCCATCGCGTATACCGCAACTTCGACCCTCGCGCCAAGGTAATGAAGAAGACCTGCGATGAAGTTCTGGCTCTGCTGGGTATCGAAAACGACCCTCAGCTGCAGATCGCCAAGAGACTGGAACAGATCGCACTCGAAGATGAATACTTCGTTGAGCGCAAGTTGTACCCGAACGTGGACTTCTATTCCGGCATCATCCTGAAAGCGATAGGCATTCCGACCAACATGTTCACCGTAATCTTTGCCCTCTCCCGCACCATCGGCTGGATCTCGCACTGGAACGAATTCCATTCCAGCCCGAACAAAATTGGTCGCCCGCGCCAGCTCTATACTGGTGCAAAGCAGCGTGATTATCCTGCCTGATTGCAATTAACCAAAAAGCCCTGCCTATGCAGGGTTTTTTTTGGTCCAAACAAACATTTAAATTAGGAAAAATTCCTACTGCTCATGACCTTTGGATAAGCTAAAGTGGTATCAGCAGGACGCTTGTACTCAGGAGGGATCCAACCATGGAACAGATATGCCAACACTGCCGCACTCTATTGAGCAGCGGAGTCCTTTCACGACACCATCTCAGCATCAGCAAAATCAGTGATAGTGAACTGATCAAATGCGATTTATGTGATGCATACCTGCTAAGCGAGCAGGACCACAGAGAGGTACTGAGTACGCGCCCAGCCACTGACGCAACATTGAATTTTCAGCTTTGCACTTCAGGCGGCAGCTACAAGCAACTGCCGCACTAAGGCATCCAGCCACAATTCACGCACACGCACTATACCTTACTCGACCCAGCCATTCGCTTTGCTTCAGACCAGAGCGTGCGCACCAGTCTTTTCAAACCATCATCACCCTGGGTCAGCACGCCAACTTCAAGGCGCTTTTCCTCAAGATAACCCGCAAGCTCAACTTCCGAATTAAGACGACACAGGGATGAAAGACGGCATGCAATTTCGGCCAACTTGACACTATGCACATCTGCATCACCAGCCGCCAACCGCTGCCGGTCACGCCGACTACGCTCTTCACTCGAAATTGAACTATTGGCTGAGCCAGTCAGACATCGCACTCCGTCAGCAATTGAAGCGCCAAACGTACGCTCGACCTCTCGCAGCGTAACAGTTGTACCCTCAACCACATCATGCAACCAGGCCAACGCTACCATCCTTGAGCCTGAGTTGTTGCAGGTCGCCACAAGCCCCGCAACTTCAGAAAGATGCTTCCAGTATGGCTCTGAAGTATGTCGAAGCCACTGCCCTGCATGCGCCTCCATGGCAAATTCACGCACTTGCTGCAAACAGATTCCACCAGTGCTTTTACCCAACAACACCAATGCGCGGGAGCGGTCAAAAGCTTCAACATCAAAACCCACACTAGGCCTGGCCTGTGAGCTGTCGACCGCATCAACTGCAACTGTTTCGAATAGATCTGGACGAACTGCATCCAGATCATCCTCCACACCTAACAGATCGCTCAAGCTTTCAAACGCTTGATCATCTTCCCTGTTCGACATACCCCCTCCTTTTCCCTAGAGTTTGTACAAGCCACATTCAGGTGCAGTGTAACAAAAAAAGCCACTCGGCATGACCCGTAGTGGCTTTTTTATAAATCTGGTAGGACTAGGCGGACTCGAACCGCCGACCCCCACCATGTCAAAAAGCTGGAATTACCCCCGCAACCTAATGATTTAAAAGGCTTAACCCTCTATAGCACACCTCTGCTGACGTCATGAATGGCCCATTGTGAATCAAACAGTTATCTCTCCCTAATGCACTGTATATCTCCACGACCGACAAGATCTTCAGACGCAAGCATGAACCTTAAAGCCCAGCTTCCTACGCGTCTTACATGCGCGCGCGTTTGGTGAATTTCTCAGGATCGCTACGGAAAAAGGTAACAAAGGTAACAAGGTTGCCAATTCGGTTATAACTGGCTGAATGCATTGCCGTTTTCTGGTTCGGCAAAAGGTGATGAAACGGTGATGAAAAAGTGACGTGTTACCTTTTATATAGGTGATATAGATAAAAAATAAAATCTATTAATATCAGTAGCTTATAAAGGCGTTACCTTTTATGTCACCTTTCATCACCTTTTGAAGGTTACAAACAAAACCATACATAACAATCAGTTAGCGCAGCTTTTCAGCTTGATCACTTTTGTTACCTTTCTCCGGCATCAAAGCTGGAACAATGCCTACAGCCGGTGCCGTCTCAAAGCGCTGTAACCCCCTCTGAGGCCGCATAAATCCGCATGATTCAACCACCTGCCCCAACCTCCGAAAAGCCCGCACCGGGCCTGTCCTGAAGCCCTGTCATGCATCGCATAATTACACGCTCAAGAAGCACCGCAGGCGTGGAGGGGGACGAGCGCATTTGTCAGGTAGCTGTGGGTAACCAGGCACAAAAAAACCGGCGGGCTGCCGGCTTTATAGATCGTGTCGCCATTATGGCACTGACGCGTATTTATCAGGTTACAGGGCTGGCCAGTCTACAACCACGTGCGAGACCAGATGCTCTTCCTTTGCCACCTCTCTCCATTCCGGCTGATAGGGTGAGTTTGGATGCCTGCACATTCTTACCTCTCGTGCTTTGCAGACACCATCTTCTATCTTCCATACACCATCGCCATCGTCGTAACAGGTGTAGTTAAACTGGAGTCCATGCTTGAGCTGCAGTTTAAGGACTTTTAACTTGCTTGCCTCGAGCTGGTAGATATCGGTCATTGATGACCTCCTGTCATGTTTTGGTTTGATCCGTAAGCATAGGCAAACCCATTAGCTTGGCAATAAAAAAGCCAGCTATCCGCTGGCTTTTCCATCTATATCAGTGAGTTATGTGCTATAATTCTTGCGAAGCTCTTTTTATTTAACGGGCGAAACTCCTCCTTTCTCGGCCACTTCTTCTATCACGTAGGGGTCGAACCTCACCACCTCTTCACCCAGCCATTCGTTCACTTCCAGAAAGCGGCTTTGCAGCGGTACCAGTTCGTTGCGAGCGAATACCAAAGCAGCCTTCTCCACATCACCGAATCCACCCACGTTGCTGGGCATGATACCCATCAGTACCGGCGGCACGCGGTGCGCGGCCAGCATGTCATCGCGGGTGACATTCTTGATGTTGAAGATGTCGTCCTTGGCGGCGACCTCGCTGATCGGGATCACCTGCAGGCCGTCCTTCTTGCCGTTGGGTGAGTACATGAACAGGTTACGGAAATTGCCGGGGCCCTTGCTGTCTTTCAGTGCCTGCCGCAGGTTATCCACGTCATCTTCGTTCTGGGCTGTGTCGGTCATGTAGAGGATGAACCCGGCGTGACTGCCGTTCAGGTAGTACTTGCGGCGGAACAGGGTCGCCGACTCGTTCAGCCAGGCGCTGTTGAGTGCAGCCAGGTATTCCGGCAGGCCGTAGATCTCCTGGTTGATATCAGGTTCCATCAGGTGGAAGACGCTCCCCTTGCGGAATTCGTGCTCCTTTCCCCAGCCGCGCACGAACCAGTAGGTGTCGAGATCGATGCCGCGCCGCGTATATTTTGCCAGTGCGGGCTCCAACTTCATCGAGCGGCCGCCGATGCTGGTTTGGTTCTCCAGATAACCGTTGCCAAAGATGATGTAATCCAGTGCCCAGCGCCTGAAGGCCTGACGGCTGAGCAACCGGTGGGGCTTGAACGAACTGGTCAGGATATTGGCCTTGAAGTAGATCGGGGACGACTGGTGTGTTGCCGCTCTGAATGACTTGGCCAGCCCATCAAATGACAGCGGCGTCTCATACCACTTCTGCATCCGCAGGCACTCGATGTAATCCATAATCTCGCGTTTATCGAGTACTGGTATAGGCTCACCGAAACTGAATGCCTCAATGCCTGGCTGTTTCTCTGCTGTCTCGCTCATTCGAACATCTCCATCCTGCTGCTGCCGACACCCGTTGTTGGGCCATCGGTTTCAAGTGGGGCTTTCGCCAGGGCGTGCATCACAGCCCAGGCAAGGTCGGCATGGCCGGTGGTGCCATTGCGGCCGGCCATGAACGTGATATGACGGCCGCTGGCCGTGGTGGTCTTCCGGATCGCCATGAAGGCCTGCGCGATATCGACCCAACCGGCATCGAATTCCAGCCGGCCTTTGCTGATCAGCTGATAGGCTTTCATCACCAGCTGGCCTTTCACCTCGGGGTTGTATTGGTACTGCACTGCTGCCGGGAAGAACTTGCGGACCAGCTGGTAAACGGATGAGCCAATGCCCGTGGTGTCGATACCAACGTGGGTGACGTTGTACTTCAGCGTCATCTGACGGATCTGCTCTGCCTGGTCCTCGTAGTCCAGCCCTCTGAACTGGCGCCGCTCGATCACGCGGTATTTGCCGCCGGGTTTCTCGGGCGGGAGGATCACCGCCAGGCCTGCGTTGTCGCCAGTTTCTGTTTCGCCGTTGGGGTCGTAGCCGATCCAGACCGGTTGGTTGCCCACCGGCTTGGGTGCGAACGGCTTGAAGTCGCTCCACACTTCCCAGCTGTCGACCATGCAGCGCTGCATCATCATCAGGCCGAACAGACTCTTGTTGTCGTCGACAAACTGGCACATCAGCAGGTTTTCGTATTCCGGCTCGCTGTACTCCAGGCGCAGCTGATCCAGATCGAACAGGTCGCAGCCCTGGGCAACCGCATCTTCCACCGTAACGATGTGACGCCACTGACCGTCCGGGCAATACAGACCGTTTTTTAGTGCTGCGTGGCTGATATCGATATCGACGCGCTCGGCTTTTTTCCTGCGTTTGTTGAACAGCTCGCCGGACCAGTACGGGTATGCGTCGTGGCTCAGGCTGGATGGCGTGCTGAAGTAGGTCTGCCGCCACTTTTTGTGCATTGCCATGCCGGAGGCGACTTTACGAAGCGTCTGGAACTGGTAGGTCCAGAAGTACTCATCGAAGTACAGGTTGCCGTGGTATGACTGGGCCGTTCGAGCGTTGGTACCGAGGAAGTACAGCGTGGCACCGTTCGACAGCACAATCGGGTCGCCGGTCAGCTCCCAGTCGGCCACATCCCGTGCGTATGCCTGGATATACTCCTTGAACACATGGGCCTGGGCCTTGGATGCCGACAGGAAGATCTGGTTGCGGCCGGTCTCGACCGCATCGAGCAGCGCTTCCCGGGCGAAGTAGTATGTGGCTCCGATCTGGCGGCTCTTGAGGATGTTCCGGATACGGTATTTTTCACCGGCCCGGTACCAGTGTTTCTGGTAGTCAAACAGCTCATCAAAGAAGGCGGCACGGAGCAGCTCGGCGATCTCATCCGTGACCTCGTTTTTCGTCGGCTTTTTGCGCTCGCCCTTGTTGCGGTTGGCCACCTTCGGGTTCAGGTCGCCCTCGTGACCGCCGGGCTCCTGATACCGGCGCACCCGTGCCATACGCTCGATCTGCCGACCGAGCAAGTCTATTTCCTTGAAGTCGCGGCCTTCCTTGGGGTCTTTCATTACAAGCTGGATCAGTCTAGCCTCTACGGCAAACTCGACCCGCTCGATGGGTTTAGTCTCATCCCATGCGTCGCGTTTTTTCCAGCTGTGAACCGTGGCGGCCTTCTCGCCCAGCTGCTCCGCAATACGGGCAACGCGAAACCCCTGCCAGTACAGCAGCCTGGCAAGGCGTCGCGGGTCCAACTCTGTCACGTCAGTCAGTGCATTCATGCCGCCAGAGTAGCGATCTAACCGCCTCCATCCCCCTCTTGTTCCGTGTATAGCCGCGCTATACAAGTGGCGTCGATTGAAGCCCCGCGCGCATATGCCCACCCTGTCCTCATCGATAACGAACAGCAGCAGCTGAAATCAGACGAGGACAGACCGATGGCCAAGAAGGCGCTGAAAAGCAAATGGTTTCGCGTAGGTGTTGAAGGTGACACCACGGACGGCCGCAAAATCGAGGCCGCCTGGCTGACCCAGATGGCCGCGAACTACAACCCCGAAAAGTACGGTGCCCGCGTCAACTGCGAGCATGTGCGCGGCATGGCGCCGGACAGCAGCTTCGGCGCCTTCGGTGATGTAACCGCCCTGAAGACCGAAACCATCAAGATCGATGGTGAAGACAAGGTGGCCCTGTATGCCCAGATCACGCCGAACGATGACCTGATCGCGCTGAACAAAAAACGCAAGAAGGTCTACACCAGCATGGAAATCGACCACAACTTTGCCGACAAGGGCGAGGCGTACCTGGTCGGCCTGGCCGTGACCGACTCCCCTGCCTCGCTGGGCACTGAAATGCTGGAATTTGCAGCTACTCAGGCTGAAAAGAATCCGCTGAATGCTCGCAAGCAGAAGCCCGAGAACGTGTTCAGCGCCGCCCGTGAAGTCGAGCTGGAGTTCGAAGACAACACCTCCCTACTGACCCGCGTGAAAGAGATGCTGAGCCGCAACGAAGGCCAGCGCACCCAGAAAGACGGTGAGTTTTCTGAAGCGATCGAGGCGATCGCCGGCGAACTGGCCAGCCTGAAAGACCAGTTCAGCAAACTGAGCGACGGTGGCGACAGCTCTGCACTCCAGCAGCTGCAAACCGATTTGAAAGCAGCCCGGGACGACCTGACCGAGCTGAAACAGAAACTCGACAACACCCCGAACTTCACCCAACGCCCGGCTGCCTCTGGCGGCAAAGGAGAGCAGGTCACCGACTGCTAAGCCGGTACCGCCGAACGGACACACTCGAATCACTGGAGACAGACCATGCGTAACGAAACCCGCTTGAAGTTCAACGCCTACATGGCTCAGATCGGCACCCTGAACGGTGTCGCTGACCCGAGCGCGAAGTTCAACGTGCAGCCCTCTATCCAGCAGACGCTGGAAACCAAAATGCAGGAAAGCTCCGACTTCCTGAGCAAGATCAACATCATCGGTGTGCCCGAGATGCAGGGTGACAAACTGGGCCTTGGCATCGGCAGTCCCATTGCCAGCAACACCGACACCACCACCAAGGATCGCCAGACTAAAGATCCGACCAACCTGGATGAGCGCGGCTACCTGTGCCGCAAGAACAACAGCGACACCCATATCACCTATGCCAAGCTGGACCTGTGGGCCAAGTTCGCGGACTTCCAGACCCGCATCCGTGACGCCATCCTGCGCCGTCAGGCACTGGACCGCATCACCATCGGGTTTAACGGCGTCAGCTACTCAGCTGATTCTGATATCGCCACCAACCCGATGCTGCAGGACGTGAACATCGGCTGGCTGCAGAAGTACCGCAGCGAAGCGGCTGAGCGTGTACTGGCTGAAGTGGTGGATGCCTCTGGCGAGGTAAGGGCCTATGAGGGCGGTGATTACGCCAACATCGACGCGCTGGTATATGACGCCGTGAACAACCTGATCGAGCCCTGGTACCGCGAAGACACCGAGCTGGTAGCGATCATGGGCCGCGACCTGCTGGCCGACAAGTACTTCCCACTGGTGAACAAGAACCACGCCCCGACCGAAACTCTCGCGGCTGACCTGATCATCAGCCAGAAGCGTGTCGGCGGTCTGCCGGCTGTACGCGCACCGTTCGTACCGGCGGGCGCCATGTTGATCACCCGACTGGATAACCTGTCGATCTACTTCCAGGAAGGTGCGCGCCGTCGCCACCTCATGGACAACCCCAAGCGTGACCGTATCGAGAACTACGAGTCATCCAACGATGCCTACGTGATCGAAGACTACGGTGTGGGCTGCCTGATCGAAAACATCGTCACCGAGGCTCCGGCTGCTCCTTAAGGAGCAGCCCAGCCACTGATCAAAAGGTGCTGACATGATCTCACCCGCAAAACGTCACCTGATGCGTGTGAAAGCGGCGCAAGAAGCCGCTGCCGCCGCTGACTCACAGGTACGCCCAGATGCCAGCCAGTACGAGCTGATGCTGGCCAAGCTTTACGAGGACAAACGCCGCTTGAAGGGCATCGAGTCGATGAAGGCTCGCGCCGAGCTCAAGCGGGAAATGCTGCCCGAGTACGAGCCGTACATCAAAGGCGTGCTGGAGTCCGATGCCGGCGTTCAAGACGATGTGCTGACCACCCTCATGCTCTGGTGCATTGATGCCGGCGAATACGACGTCGCGCTGCTGCTGGCCGAATACGCCATGCGTCACAACCTGAGCATGGCCGATGCGTTCAGCCGCTCGCTGCCCTGCCTGCTGGCTGAACAGTTCGCCGAGGCAGTGCTGGTCAACAACGATGCTGTTCCTGAGGACGCGCTGCGCAAGGTGGGCGTGCTGACGGCTAGCCACGACATGCCCGATCAGGTGAAGGCGAAGCTGCACAAAGCGATCGGCATTGTGCTGGAAACCTCCGACCCGGCTGAAGCGCTGCACCACCTGAAAGTCGCCTTCGACTACGACGACCGCAGCGGCGTTAAAACCAAGATCAAGCAGCTGGAAAAGCAGCTGCAACAGAACAAGCCCGGCTCTGATTCAGAGCAGGCTTAACCGAGCGTCCCAACGCGTCGGGCGGCAGGTGTGCTGATGTGGTTTTCCTCATTGACCAACTGAAGCACACCTCCACCGCCCACCTATTCAAAGTGAGATAAGCCATGGCTGGACCCGGATTCGTCGCCAACTCACCCAGCATCGAAGAGCCCGATATCGCCAACAGCGCCTTCTGGCCGCATGTCTCGCTGACCGACTGCCGCGCGGTGATGCGCATCGGCTCCGAGATCACACCCGAGCGACTGCGCGAAGCGCTGATCAACGGCATCATCGATACCAATGCGGATTTGGCTGCTTGGCGGTTTACCCAGGAGCAGGCCGGCCATGCGGATCTGGCAGCGGTACCGGCAGAAGAGATCGACGGCGACAGCATCAACCTAACCCTGTACCGCCGCGCCGTCTACAACTTCGCCAAGGCTGAGCTGACCGAGCGCTACCGCGACTACGACAGCACCCTGCAGGGTGGCGACCGTGCTGACAACCTCGACCCGACCATCGACCAGTACCGCCGTCAGGCCATTCTGGCCATCCGCCAGATCAGCGGCCGGCAGCGCACCACAGTGGATCTGATCTGATGGCCACTCAGGTGCGGGCTCAGCAAGGCGACACCGTCGACCTGATCTGCTGGCGACACTACGGCCGCACAGGTCGCGTCACCGAGCAGGTCTACGCCGTCAACCCCGGCCTGTGCGAGTTAGGCCCCGTATTGCCCCACGGCCACCTGATCACGTTACCCGCCCTGGCAGACAGCACGCCGGTCACCAAAACGCTCCAACTCTGGGATTAAGGAGAGCCCCATGGCAGAGCCCAGCACTACCACCGCCATTGCAGTTGCCACCACCGGTGTCGGCCTGGCCGCCATCTTCCCTGGCATTGATGGCAACGCCCTGATCGGCGCGTTCGCGGGGGCCACCCTGTTCGTCATGTCAGCCAAAGAGCTGCGCCATTGGGTGCGGGGTGTCTACCTGATGATCAGTCTGGTAATGGGGTACATCGCAGCACCAGAGATCACAAGTCTGACATTCATCGAACAGACCGGAGTTGCCAGCTTCTTGGGTTCAGTGTTCTGCATCTCTGCGACCTTGCCGATGATCCGGCAACTGGAAGACGGCAACCTCATTCAACTGATCATTGAGTGGTGGAGAAAATGAATCTGCTCGACCTGATCGTATTCGTCAGCGCCGCCGGCACCTGCCTGCGGCTGCTGTTCTACCGCCGTGGCGCGGCCCGCTTTAAACGGCATGTATCACTGCTGGCCTGGCTGGTGATTGTCGTGACCGGCTCGGTCGCCCTGTGCATCGTCACCGGCAAAATCAGCAGCACTCAGATCCACCCGATCGGCATCCTGATGCTCTGCCTGCTAACAGCCGCCACTTGGTATGCACGCGGCAATATCGCTCAACTGATCCGACTCGCAAGGGGGCACCAGTGGAACTGAACAACACGCAGTTTTGGCAACGCGGTGATCAAGGTCCGTCCGTTCGGCTGATCCAAACCCACCTGCGCACCCACGGCTATCTGATCGCTGTCGATGGCGTTTTCGGCAACGAAACCGACCGCGCCGTGCGTGCTTTCCAGCATGCCCATCGCCTCATCGTTGATGGCGTGGTCGGTGAAAAGACCTACGAGGCCCTGCTCGGTCGCAGTGCTGATCACTTCCTGGGGGATGACGATATCGCCGAGGCCGCCGACCTGCTGGACGTTGATCCTGCGGCCGTATATGCGGTGAAAGCGATCGAGAGCCGTGGCAATGGCTTCTTGCCCGGTGGCCGTGTCGCCATCCTGTACGAACGCCACATCATGCGCCGCCGTCTGTTGGCCAACGGCTTCAGCCGTGCGGACGTGGCCGCCCTATGCACCCGCTACCCCGGCCTGATCAACAAAACCCCCGGCGGCTACCGAGGCCTCAGCGCTGAGCATTTCCGCCTTAGCAACGCCAGCCAGATCCACGCAACGAGCGCGCTGGAATCCTGTAGTTGGGGGCTTTTTCAGATCATGGGCTTCCACTGGGAGCGGCTGGGCTTCGACAGCGTAGACGACTTCGTTGCTCAACAGCGCACTAATGAGCGTTGCCAATTGTGGACATTCATCTCGTTTATTCAGACAGATGGAGAGCTGTGGAAAACCCTGCAGGCCCGCGACTGGACCGCCTTTGCCCGCCGCTACAACGGCCCCGGCTACAAGAAAAACAAGTACGACACCCGGCTGGCTGACGCCTATGCCCGTTACTCAAATCAGGAGGTTGCCGCATGAAACGTATCCTTGTTGCACTACTTATCACATGTGTCTTAGTCGGCTGCTCAGCCCCGCGCTTCCAAGACGGCTACCAGCTGGGCGACCTGTCAGCCACAGCCGTGGATGGCACCGTGCACGTAGTCACCCTGCAAACCCGCCACTGTGCAGAGTCCGACCCGGTGGCCCGTGCCATCCTGCTGCGGATGATTCGCGTGGCCGTGCCGGGCTACCCGGCCGATGGCCTGTGCACCGATCTACTGGACCTGCTGGAAGAGGATCAGACCGATGAAATACCGTAAGCGCAACTGGAAATACGACCTGCCAGAGAGCGAGACCTTCCAGACGCGTATCAAACCGGATCGCACCCTGAAAACCGACTGGATCACCCTGCAGCCAGACGGCACCCTGACGCTCGAAGCGGGCTACGCATGGGACGGCCCATCCGGCCCCACCGTCGACACCCCCAACAGCATGCGCGGCAGCGCCATACACGATGCCCTGTACCAGCTCATGAAGCAGGGCCTGCTCGACATAAAATGGTTTGACGAGAGCAACCGTGAATTTTTGCGCTGGCTGAAAAAAGACGGCATGTGGTACCTGCGCCGCCGCGGCTGGTACCGTGCTGTACAGCTGTACGGCGAGGACTACATGACCCGGGGCCATGACGACCAAACCATCTACATCGCCCCATCCGGAGAGGTCTATGCGCAAGCCACTTGAACTGCGTGAATACCTGATCGCCAGCGTGCGTGACCTCAAGCGCAATCCCGAGAAGCTGCAGATCTTCATCGACCGCGGCAACCTGCAGGCACGGCTGCAAGCCAGCCTGCACTTTGAATACCAGTACACCCTGAACCTGATCATCAGCGATCTGGCCGACCATACCGATACCGTGCTGGTACCGCTGCTGGCATGGGTCAAACACGCCCAGCCCGAAATGGAAGATGATGCGATCCAGTTTGAGGCCGACATCATCGACCACCGAAAGATCGACCTCAGCATCACTCTGCCCCTCACCGAGCGGGTACTGGTGAACCGCACCGCCGAAGGCAACTACACCACCGAGCACCTGCCCGAGCCGGTACCGGAATGGAACCTGCCCGAGCCGGTGCTATTCAAAACGCTCTGGCACGATAACGAAAAGCTGACGCCTGATGAGTGACCTGCAGCGGCTGGAAACATGGGCAACCCCACTGCTGGAAAAGTTGGGGCCAAAGGAACGCAAGCGCCTTGCCCGTACCATCTCCATCGAACTGCGCCGATCGCAACGCCAGCGCATCGCCGAACAGCGCAACCCCGATGGCAGCGCCTATGCCCCCAGACGCGGGCAAGCCAAAACCGGCCGGGTACGGCGAAAAGCGATGTTCACCAAGCTGCGCACCACCAAGTACCTGAAAGCCAAGTACAACGCCAACAGCGTCAGCACGGGGTTCTTCGGCGATATCGCGATACTTGCTCGTGTGCATCATTACGGCCTGCGCGATCGCGTGGCCCCAAGCGGCCCCGATGTGAAGTACGAACAGCGCGAACTGGTCGGATGGACCGAAACCGATATCGACCTGGTGCAGGATCTGCTGATTGAGCATCTGGCCGCTGGGTAAGGTTTCGCTTTACACTGTGCATTCCACAAACCATCAAAGGACTGAGACATGCGACTCTCACACATAGCCTTGGCTTTATTGCTTTTGAGTAACCCTGCTTTAGCAGATGTGTTGTGCGACTCCCCCGCTTCCTCCATAGCCCATAACAAAACAAACAATGAAATCTTGGCATTGGCCCAGAAAAAAGACCCTGATATCAAAAAGATATTGTGTGGCGTTTTGACTGAAGTGAATGCCTTAGAGAAGGGTTATACGGCTGCTCCTGATTACGAAAACGCTGTAGTAATTGCAGAAAACTACGATCAAAGGTTTCAAGCAATCCAGCGCCTGAGTGACATCACGCTGTTCAGGCATGAGTTCAATGGCGAAAACTACCCTCAGTTTGTCATGGCTGATACAAGCTGGCATCAAGGGGAAGAGCTTCAAGCCGGCCCATATCGAGTATTGGGTGTTCAGAAATTCACATCAGCAAATGGTTTCCCAGTCCAACTCCTGATCTTAGAGCTCTTTCAGTTCTATTAATCAGTTCTTGACCAGCCCCTCGGGGCTGGAACTCACGCCTGACAGGCATCATGCAGCAAGTGCAAGACGCGCTTGATTCCCTGAAGTAAACCCCAGCAGGCCGCCACCCACTGGCGGCCTGCTTGTATAACCCCGATATACACACACCCTAGCTCTACTCTCGCGCGAGGGCTGTGCATTATCGGGGTATGAATACCGCCGACCTGAACCGCCGCATTGAATCCATCATCCGCCTGGGCACCATCGCCGAGGTGGACCACGCTGCGCGCAAACTCCGTGTCAAAACCGGTGGCTTGCTCACCAACTGGCTGGCATGGCCTGCCGAGGTGGGCCGCAACTTCCGCCGCTGGCGACCGCTGCGCACCGGCACTCAAGTCGTGCTGGCCTGCCCTTCGGGCGACCCCGCACAGGCGGTGATCATCCAGATCCTGTACACCCAGGAACTCGACACCCCCAGCGATCAGCCCCACATCGACCTGATTGAGTTCAATGACGGCAGCGTCATCATGTACGACAGCCAGCTCAACAGCCTTAGCGTGCGCACCATGGGCAATCTGGACCTCAACATCGGCACAGCCGAATCAGGCAAAAGCCCCGCGCGGGGTGACCTCAATGCCAATGTCGAGCGCGATGTAAAAATCAGCGTCAACGGCACCGTCACCCTGGAATACGAGCACCTGTACCTCAAAGGCCCAGTCACTCAAACCGATGGCGATATGACCTCTGACGGCATCTCTGCCCAGCACCACAAACATGACAAAGTGGCGCCAGGCCCCGCCCTGACCGGAGAGCCAACCAAATGACGCTGGGTATGAACGTAACCACCGGCACGGCAATCGCGGATCTGGAAGACCACGTGCGCCAGAGCATTGCCGACATCATCACCACCCCGATCGGTAGCCGCGTCATGCGCCGCGAGTACGGCAGCCTGGTACCGGATTTGATCGACCAGCCATTGAATCGCACCACTGTGCTGCGCCTGTACGCCGCCACGGCGGCCGCAATCATGCGCTGGGAACCGCGTGTCAAAATCGCCGGCATTCAAATGGGGTTCAATGCCCCGGCCGGGGCAACCGTCGAGGTCAAGTGCAGCCTGCTCGACGCTGATCTGACCATTACCGTACCGGTAGGGAGTACTGCATGAGCATCATCGACCTGAGCCGCCTGCCGGTACCGGCCGTTATCGAAACCCTCGACTACGAGACGCTACTGGCTGAACGCAAAGCGGCCCTGATTGCGCTATTCCCCGCTGATCAGCAAGCCGCGATCGCACAAACACTGGAGCTGGAATCAGAGCCGCTGACCAAGCACCTGCAAGAGAATGCCTACCGTGAACTGATCTTGCGTCAACGAATTAACGAAGCCGCCCAGGCGGGCATGGTGGCAACGGCGATGGGGGCCGATCTGGACAATATCGCCGCCCGGTACCAGATCACCCGCCTGCCAGGCGAGCCAGATGCCGCCCTGCGTGAACGTATCCAGCTGGCGTTTTATCAAGTGTCTGCCACGGGTCCGCGTAACCGGTACCGGCTGGCCGCCCGCAACGCCCACCCCGATGTGGTGGCCGCCGATGCCTGGATGACCACACCCGGCGTGGTCTATGTGGGCCTGCTGACACGGGACGTTGCCGCAGCCGACACAGTATCGGACGAGCAGCGTGCGATCGGGCAGGCTCTGTTTGGCAACAATGAGACTGAGCCATACGTACCAGGCACCCGCAACAGCCCCGCGTTTGCTGCCGCCCATACCCACCTGTTTGACGACGACACCCGCGTGTTGGGCGTAGACCTGCGCGTCCGTGAAGCGGTCATCAAACCCTACCAGGTAACCGGGACGCTCATCGTGCCGCCGGGGCCAGACCCAGCCCAAGTTGCCTCAGAGGCACGGGCAAAACTTGCCGCCGTAGCCCGATCGCTGGCTCAGTTCCGCGTAGACATCCACCTGCCTGCCCTGAAAGCTGCGCTGCTGGTCAATGGGGCACGCACCGTCCAGCTGGACCAGCCAGTGGCCGACATCACATGCGGCCCCGGTGAATTGGCCGTCTGTACCGCCATCGATGTAACAGTCGAGGTACGCCATGACTGAGTCACTGCTGCCACAAAACAAAACAGAGCTGGATATCGCGCTGGAGCAGGCCTGCATTCACGACCTGTCACCGGATGTGCTGCGCACCCTGCACACCCCCGACACAATACCCGAGCCGTTACTGCCATGGCTGGCATGGGGCGAAGACGTGCCCGTATGGCCCAACGACCCGGCCGCACGCCGCGACATCATCCAGCGCAGCCATGCCCTGCACGGCCAGATCGGTACAGCCAGTGGCCTGAAAGCCGCCGCCCGCCTGGCTCATGCCAAAGTGACACACCTGGTGTCACCCCCGGCCAAAACCTTTTTGGGTGGCTGGACGGATCAGGCCCGCCGAAACTGGCTCGCGGCCATGCCGCAGTTGCGCGTCTATCCACGCCGGGGCCGTAGCCACAACACCAGTTTTACCCTGGGCGCCTGCTTTGTCGGTGACGCACCCCACCGCAGCGATGCCGTGTACCGGTCAACCGCCCGCACAGTCATCCACCACCCCGATGGGTCAACCGACGACCTGACAACGCTGGAATGGGATACCGCCACAGCTACCGGCAATGCCACCCTGAGCGCAGCACGCAACGGTGTGTCATGGGGTATGCACGTGGGTGGGTTCACCGGATATCCTGCAACCGGCAGCGCACGGCACCGCCTGTACACGCTGAACCAGCAGGCGTACCACTACAACACCGCCACACTCACTATCCGCGCCGTGGCGCCATCCCTAAAGCCGCTGAGTACCGATGTTGAGATTGTCAGCGATCGCGCTGCCCGACCGGGGGCATACCTGCTCGGCCTGCCAGTGGGTGGGCACCTGTGCCGCCTGGATACCGAAACGCGCTATTACCGCCGCATTTACCTGCACGATCCAACCGTAACCGGCCGCACCACGGCCAGCCCTGCGCACTTGGGCGCCACACGGCTGGGTATGCCGCCTTTCCACATCGAAGCCCGCATCAAAGTTGCGGCCACGGTATCCCGTTCGGGGCATGTCGATGACTGCCTGGGCGGGCACTTTCCCGCCGGCCGCTCATCAGCAGCCCGGCTGGATGCGCCACTGAAGGCACTGCAGTGGATGCGTGCCGAGGCAGACAAAATCTTGATTGATACCCGAAATTCTCGCGCTGTGATTGCGCGTCAACACCTGCTGGCCGGTGACGTGATCGCCGGCCAAATTATTGAACGCTAGGAGCTCACCATGGAAAAATCAGTACTGTACCGCGACCGCCAGGAGCTGCAGGCTGCAGACCTCGACAACACCCAGCGTTGGGCTGACGAAGCGCTGAGCCATGTGGTGCGAGATGCCATCTCAAACGACCGCCACTTTACCGGCATGGCGGTGAGCTCCAACTCAGCCACCGAGCTATCCATCGAGCCCGGCCGCCTGTACGACGGCAGCACCGGCAAGGTGTACGCCAGCGAAAGCACCCAGCTGAAAAGCGTGTTTTCCATGCTGCCGCTGCAGGATGAAAAGTGGTTGGCCGTGTCGCTGATCGGGCAAGAAGTCGATACCAGCATGGAGCCGCGTGACTTCCTGATCGATCTGCAATCGCGTGAGGTAGAGCCTCAAACGGTCGCCATGCAACGCACCCGTGTCGCGGAGGTCCACATTGCCCAGGGGCTTGAATCACCCACACCCGAACGGCCAGAACCGCCGACTGGCTATACCCTGATCGCCCATGTGCGACTGAACAGCTCAGGCATTCAGGAAATCGTGCTGGCAACGGCTCGGCGTCTGCCCAACCTGCAGCAGGTAGCCGGCCGCATCAACGCCCTGGAAGGCTGGATCACCACGGCAGAGCCCCGTATTGCCCACATCCAGAGCGACATTTCGGCACTGGCTGACAGCGTTGCCCGCCGCCCCACGCTTGAGCACACCATGCAGCTGGCCATGGACATGGCCCGCGTGAAAGAACGCCTGGAGATGCCAGACGACTACGTCTTCTATGGCGCCGACCACTACCTGGATGACCGCGAAACCGATACCACACCGGTTGACTACAGCGCACTGCTGCAAGAAGGCGTTCGCTGCACACCCGGTGCCGCCACCACCACAGCACTGGCGATCGACAACCCCCTGGATGGCGCTGCCAGCCTGAGCGAAGGCGGCTTTCTGCTGCCGGCCTACACCGAGCAGGTCCGCCTGAGGATGGAAAACCGCGCCGGCGAGCTGACCATCAACCAGTACCAATACCAAACCATCGAGACGACCCAGCGCACCATGACCCGCACGCGCATCCGCTATGGCGAGGCACGCACGGTCTGCACCAACAGCGCGTTTTGGCGCTCGGGTGAGTACGACATCGCCACCGGCATTTTCAGCAAAAACGGCGAGACCTTTAACGTCGCTGATGACCACGGCCGCCGTGACGGCCCCGGTGGCCTGACCCATTGGGTGCGCATTACGCAATACTGGGTGGATGAATACGAAGAAGCCTACTGGGATGCAGCCGCCACAAATCACACAGTGCAGGGCAGCATACTCGCCCAGACATTCCTGAGCGCCCAGACCGGCTGGCATACCAGTGCCGAGCTGTTCTTTACCAGTGTTGCCGCCGATGGCGCGGTCACCGTCATGCTGACTGCGGTCAAGAATGGCCAGCCCGACACGCAGAAAGTACTCGCAAGTGCCACGCTCAGCGCTGCAGGCCTTGAAGCCGGCTGGCAGCGTGTGCCCTGGTCTCGCCCCGTGTTTATCGAAGCGGGCAAGCGTTATGCCCTGGTGGTAATTTCTGGCGGCGCCCATCGCCTCGGGTTTACCGAGGGCACCGAGTACACCCAGGGCATTCTGATGTATTCACAGGACCGTGAGTACTTTGTGGAAGCCAGCGAGCGTGACCTGATGCTGCGGCTAAACTTCGCCAAGTTCAACAGCCCCCGTGCCGTCATCCAGCTCAAGGCCCTGGAACAGGCCGGCGGCATCCATGACCTCGACATGCTGTTTGAGGGCTTCCGGCCAGACGGCACAGAGCTGACCTTTGAATACCGCATTGGCAGCGAGTGGTACCCCATTGAAGCGGGCAACGCTGAAGCCCTGAGCGTATCGCCCCCGCTGTTGCCCCTGCGTGCCGTATTCACCGGCACAACCGATCTGATGCCGGGGCTGCAGCTGGACGGCAGCGAAGTGATCCTGCGCCAAAACGGCACGAGCTTCCGCCACTACTCCACCACACGCACCCTGGCAACCGCCAGCGACACCATCATCGTACGCACTCTGCTGGAAGACTACGACGCCGCCGTGCATACGCTGGCCGTCGCACTGATCGTGGATGGCAACCCGGTAAACGCAACCTCACAAACGACCGACTATGTCGACGGTCGCAGCCATTGGCTTGAGTCACGTTTCAGCCTGGGGGCCACCACCACCGAATACGCCATTCGGCTGGATGGCAACACAACTGACTCGCGCCGTGGCTTCCACGTCGCCGAGCGGTACGACTTTGCACTGTAACCGGAGGCACACATGGCAAACCGGCTGCAGAACTACCTGATGCGTGATGGCCAGACCCGCTTGGGTCAGGCCTACTTCAACGCCATCTGGGCCGATATCGACGCGCGGATCGACATGCTGGAACGGCTGAAAGTCAGCTGGAGCACCGAGGTTAACCAGCTGCGAGACCTCGGCTTGACCCGTATCGACTTGCACATCCGGCCCGTGCTGGATGACATCAACCAGGTGCTGGACCAGGCACAGCAGCAAGTCACAGCCTTTACCGAGCAAGTGATCGAGCAGGAAATTCAGCCGCTGCTGGATGGCTCTGAAGCACGGCTGGCATCCACCAGTCAGCTGCTCAGCAGCAGCCAGCAGCTGCTCAACAACCTGCAAACGGCGCTGGACCAGTCGATTAATGACATTCAGGAACAGGTGTCACAGTCCATTACCGCCCTGCAGGAGCAGGTTAACCAGCACGTGGACTCGCTGATTGATGACACGGAAGTATCAGACTCAGGCCTTTGGAGCTCTGAAAAAACCAGCACGCAGCTCCAGCAGCGCGAAAGCAAGTGGAGCATAGAAGCGATCGCAGTCAATGCCGGGGCAGCGCTTCAAACCCGCTACCTAGTAGACACCTCGGCCGGTGCCGTCACGCTCACCCTGCCTGATACGCCGAGCAACGGTGACAAAATCGGTATTGTCGATGCCACCGGCAGTTTCGGCACACATAACTGTGTGATCAATCGCAATGGCAAAACCATCATGGGACTCGCGGAAAACATGAATATAGATATTGAAAACGCTGCGATTGATTTGATCTATTTTGGCGGTGACTGGAGGGTATTTTAATGAGTCATTTGAGTCGGTTCTTTGGTGGCAGCGGTGGCGGCGGTTTTTTTATTGAGTTTGTAGAGAGTGGGACATTTGTAGTACCTGCAGACATGGTAGTCGATATTTTGGTTGTAGGAGGTGGCGGTTCGGGCGCTGCCAGTGTACGACGGAATTCAGGTGGTAGTGTCTTGTATTATGCCAGTGGCGGCGGTGGTGCTGCTGGGTCGGCGATTAAATTAAAGCTCCAGTTAAAGGCTGGGGATACTGTTTCAATTATTATCGGTGCAGGTGGTGCAGGTGTTTCTGCATCCCAAAACAGTCCGTTAGCAAACGGATTCGATGGCGGTACAACAGTAATAAATATCGCCGGCTTCTCAATGTCAGCCACGGGTGGTCTGAAAGGCGAAGTCTCTGGCCGTGACGGTATAGGTGGTCTCGGTGGTGTAGGTTCTGGAGGCGACTTTAATTTTACCGGCGGGAAAGGCGGTGATGCGTATTCGCAATCTTCGGTCACAAACGCCAACGCTGCTGGTGGCGGCGGGTCAGTAGGCCTTGCGGGTGATGGCATAGCTGCGGCAAACGCTTCAGATAATAGTTTATCAGCAGGCGCGCCCGCAAATATGGGACCTGCGACCGCTATTGGAAACTCAGCTCAGATATTTTCGGGAGATCGATTCTTGCTAAATGTTGGAGGTATCGGAGGTATTAGTGAGGCATTTGGTGGAACCTCAGCCACAAGATTTAGTGCAAATGCTATCGCAGGGGCGGGCTCTGGGGGGGCAAATAATACGGATGTGAGTGCATCTTCAGGTAATGGTGGCGATGGAATAGTTTTATTTAAAGTGTGGGGTTAAAAATATGCCAACTTACATAATCAAAGATACAAACGGCGAAGAGATAAACCGTATAGTCGCCTCAGAAAACTTTGTCGCAGATAACTACGATTTTTATGAGCAGGCACCTGATCCTATTATAACTACCACCCCAGAACCACTCCGCTGGCCATTAATCGACTTCCGCAAGCGTTTCTATACCGCCGAGAAAGTCGCACTGTACCAAGCCACTGAAACCGATATCATGATCAAGATATTCATGGACGACCTTGAGGCTACCCCGGTGGTCGCGCAAGACGACCCGGAGCTTAACCAGGGCATCGCCTATGTCGTCGCCCAGGGCATCCTAACGCTGGAACGTGCCCGCGAAATTCTGGACAACCCCACCTTTTCTATCGAATAAATCACAGGGCGGGCTTGTATAGCGTATCGATACAAGTCCCACCCCGTGCGTCCGCGCGCGTGTCAGGGGCACACTGTTGGTGACACTGAATCAACAGGAGAGCCCCATGGCGACCGATTTCCATCACGGCGTCCGCGTCATCGAGATCAACGAAGGCACCCGCTCGATCCGGGCCGTATCGACGGCCGTGATCGGTTTGGTTGCCACCGCTGACGATGCAGATGCCGACTTTTTCCCAGCCAACAAACCGGTACTTGTCACCAGCATGCCCCGTGCGATCAGCAAAGCCGGCACAACCGGCACCCTGGCAAAAGCCCTGGACGCGATCGCAGATCAGACCAACCCCGTGATTGTCGTTGTACGTGTGCCCGAAGGAGCCGACGCAGCCGAAACCACCACCAATTTGATCGGTGCTGTAACCGCCACGGGTGAATACACCGGCATGAAAGCACTGTTGGCCGCCGAGTCTAGCGTGGGTGTGAAGCCACGCATTCTGGGTGTGCCAGGGCTTGATGATCTGCCCGTGGCGACTGAGCTGGCAGGCATTGCACAGCAGCTGCGAGCGTTTGCCTATATCAGTGCATTTGGGGCCGCGACAAAAGAAGAGGCTGTCACCTACCGCGAGAATTTCGGCCAGCGTGAAGTCATGGTGATCTGGCCTGACTTCATCGGCTGGGATTCCGAAGCCAATGCATCGACAACACTGCACGCCACGGCCCGTGCGCTGGGCCTGCGCGCCAAAATCGATGAAGAACAAGGCTGGCACAAAACCCTGTCAAACGTCCCTGTAAACGGGGTGACGGGTATCAGTAAAGACATCTACTGGGATCTGCTTAACCCTGCAACCGATGCCGGCTACCTGAACGCGGCCGAAGTCACCACCCTGGTCAACAGCAAAGGCTTCCGTTTCTGGGGGTCGCGCACCTGCACAGACGATCCGCTGTTTGCGTTTGAGAGCCACGTTCGCACGGCCCAAGTACTCGCCGACACCATGGCCGATGCTCACATGTGGGCGATCGACAAGCCGATGCATGCCAGCCTGATCCGCGACATCATCGAGAGCATCAATGCCAAGTTCCGCGAGCTGAAGTCATTGGGGTACATCATCGACGGCACCGCCTGGTATGACGACAGCGTCAACAGTCCTGAAACACTGAAGAGCGGCAAGCTCTATATCGACTACGACTACACCCCGGTGCCGCCGCTGGAAAACCTCATGTTCCACCAGCGCATTACTGATCGCTACCTGGTCGATCTGGCCAGCCAGATCACCGCATAACAGGAGGGACACCCCATGGCTCTGCCACGCAAACTAAAGAACATGAACCTGTTTAACGATGGCCTCTCCTATGTCGGTGAAGTGGGTGAAGTCACCCTGCCGGGGCTGGAACGAATAATGGAAGACTGGCGGGGTGGCGGTATGAACGGCCCCGTCAAGACGGATCATGGCCAGGAGGCCTTGTCCATGGAATGGACCTGCGGGGGGCTCATGGACGATGCCCTGCGCCAGTATGGCATCACCACCCACGATGGCGTTCAGCTGCGTTTTGCCGGCGCATATCAGCGCGATGACACCGGCGATGTTGATGCCGTTGAAGTAGTCGCGCGCGGCCGTCATAGCAAGATTGACATGGGCACCGCCAAGCCTGGCGAAGGCACCGAATTTAAAGTCACCTCAGAACTGAGCTACTACAAGCTCAGCATCAACGGTGAACCCGTGATCGAGATCGACCTGATCAACATGGTTGAGATCGTCGACGGGGAAGACCGCCTCGCAAACCAGCGCCGCGCAATCGGCCTTTAATCATCGACGTTGGCCGGTCAGCTGCAACTGCCCGGCCCTTTTCACTGCAACGGGATGCACACCATGAAAACCGAAAAATCTGATCTGAACCTGAACGAAGTCACCACCACAGCCAAAGAGCTACCGCCCTACTCCGTCATGCTCGACGAGCCGATCAAGCGCGGCGAGCAGATCATTAACACCATTACACTGCGCAAGCCGAAATCAGGCGAGCTGCGCGGCCTCAGCCTGCAGGATGTGCTGCAGCTGGACGTGAACAGCCTGAAAAAGCTGCTGCCGCGCATCAGCCACCCCACCCTGACCGAGCAGGACGTTGACAACATGGACCCCGCCGACCTGACCGCCGTAGGCACGGAGCTGGTGGGTTTTTTCGTGCAGAAGCAGCGCAAGGAAGAAGCGTACCTGTAAGCGTAGACGAAGCCATGGCGGACATCGCCATGGTGTTCCACTGGCGGCCCTGCGACATGGCCGACATGGAACTGGTTGAACTGATGGACTGGCGAGAACGGGCGCGCAGGCGCTGGGAGGGTGATTCCGGCGGCACGTAACAGCAACAGGAGCGTGAATTTGCTATGATGACCACACACCCACACAGGAGCCAGCCCCATGGAGCACCTGATTATCTGGACACTCGTAGCACTGCTGCTGTTTATGTGCTTTGGCGCATTGTACGGCGCGGGCTCGTTCATCGCGGCCACCTTGCGCAACGTATTCCGTACCCCTCGCGACTGATCCATCCTTCAGAGGCGCGCCGCCATGGCGCGTGATCTGCGCGTCCAGCTGATCCTGGACACCATCAACAAAGCCAGCGCCCCACTCAAAGCCATTACCCGTGACGGTGGCAAAACAGCCGATGCATTGAAGGCCGCGCAAGAGCAGCTTCAAGCCCTCAAGCAGCAACAGCGGGATATCTCCAGCTTTCGCAAGTTAGAGTCAGCCACCCGTGACAGCAGTAATGCCCTGCGTGAACAACAACAGAAAGCGGCTGCACTGGCACGCGAACTAAAAAGCACGGCCAACCCTACCAAAAAATTGCAACGCGAGTTTGAGCAAGCCAGTGCGGCGGCCCGCAAGCTGAAAACTGCCCACCAGGGCAACCAACACAAATTGCAGCAGTTAAGCCAACAGCTTCGCCAAAGTGGTATCCATACCGACCGGCTCGACCGTCACCAAAACAGCCTGCAGCGACAGATGCGGCAAGCCAACGGCATCATCGACGAACAGAAACAAAAGCTGGCCGCACTGGCCGACCAGCAAAAGCGCCTGAACGCCATCAAGGCCAAAGCCGATAAAATCCGTGGTAACGCCATGACCCTGACTGGCCACAGTGCTGCAGCACTGGGTGGTGGCACGCTGGCCCTGCGCGGGATGGGCGGCATGATGGCACCCGTTGTACAGGCACAGGCCGGTGGCTCGTTGATCGCTGCCCGGCAGGGGCAAGACAGCACACAGGCCGAGGGCTACACCGACATTATCAACGCTATCAAAGCCGATGGCAGCTTGGCTGAAGTGGGTGAAATTGCCAACGCGCTTGATGGTGCCGCGTCGGCTTTTGGCCGCCTGGGCGAAACCAGTGCAGCCGAACTGCAGCGCATTGCCCGCCACGCCCTGCACATGTCCAGTGCCTTTGGAACCGATACCAACCAGTCAATTCAGATGGCCCAGCTCATGCTGAAAAACGGGCTGGCAAGCAGTGCCGATGAGGCCTTTGATCTCATCACCAGCGGCATGCAGAACGTCACCGCCGAAATGCGAGGTGAACTGCCTGATATCCTGCATGAATACAGCACCCACTTCAGGGGCATGGGCTTTAACGGCCAGGAAGCCATGAGCCTTCTGGTTCAGATGGCGGGACAAGGCCGGTACGCTCTGGACAAAACCGGCGATGCCATCAAAGAGTTCTCTATCCGTGGCTCTGACATGTCCAAGGCCAGTGTTGAGGCATACGAGCTGATCGGGCTGAATGCACACACAATGTCGGGTGCCATAGCAACGGGGGGTGATGATGCCCAAAAGGCCCTGCAGGCAACCGTCAAAGGGCTGTTGGAACTGACCGACCCGGCTGAGCGTGCCAACGCGGCCGTTGCCCTGTTCGGCACACCGGTTGAAGATCTGGCTATCGATAAAATCCCCGACTTTCTGGAAGCATTGGGCGGCGCCAAGGATGTTCTGGGTGAGACCACAGGTGCTGCTGACAGGCTGGGTAAAACTCTGCATGAAGATCTGAACGGCGACTTCGGCAAGCTGACCGGTGCCTGGCATGATCTAAAAACCCAACTGTTCGAAAAAGAAACGGGCGCGCTGCGTGAGCTGGTTCAATCCCTCTCAAGCACCGTCAGGCTCGTTACTGCCTGGGTGAAAGAGAACCCGGAACTCGCCGCTTGGCTAGTCAGAATAGCAGCCATCACGGCCACTGTTGTCACAGTGCTTGGCGCATTGGGGCTCGCAGCCAGCACCGTCATGTTTGGCATATCGGGGCTGATGAAAATGGCACCCCTGCTGGGCATGTTCAAAGCACTGGGCCCCGTGCTGCTGACACTGGGCAAAATTGCATTACCGTTGGTTGCCGGTGGCATTAAAGCCATCACAGCCGCACTGATTGCAAACCCGATCGGCCTGATCATCGCCGCGATCGCCGCCGCTGCCTATCTGATCTACCGCAACTGGGAGCCAATCAAGGCATTTTTTGCAAGCCTATGGCAGCAAGTGAAAGCGGCGTTCGATGGCGGCATTGCCGGCGTCACTGCCTTGCTGATCAACTGGTCCCCTATCGGCCTGCTGTACAAGGGTATACGCGCAGGGCTGTCACAGCTGGGCATTGAAATGCCCGCCCAACTGAGCGAAGTATTCAGCAAGGCACTCAGCGCAGCCGGTCAGCTGCTTCTCAACTGGAACCCCATCAGTTTGATGTATACCGCCATTCAAAAAGGCCTGGGGCTGATAGGTATCGAGCTGCCCGCCAAGTTCAGCGAGTTTGGTGGCAACCTCATTCAGGGGCTGATCAACGGCCTGACCGGTGGCATTACGCAGGTGAAGGACAAAATCACGAACATCGCCGCATCCGTATCGGGCTGGTTCAAAGAAAAGCTGGGCATCCACTCCCCCAGCCGCGTATTCGCCGCACACGGCGGTGATGTGATGGGCGGCCTGCAGCAGGGGCTGGGTGACGGCGAAGGCGGCGTTTTAGAGCGCATCGCAGGCATCAGCAACCGTTTGCTGGAAAAAGGCCGTGAGCTGGCTGGCAAGCTGCGCAGTGCCCTGGGCAACCTGAAGAACAGCGCCTTCGACAAACTCAAAGCCGCAGGCGGCTGGCTGGGTGAGCAGCTGGGCTTTAATGACACTGCCGCACAACCAGCCTTTGCAGGCGCCGGCGGCATCCAGCTCGACAACCGCCCTGCCCTGCAACCGCGGCAGGCCGCACCGGCCAGCAATAGCCTGAGCATTGGCGAGATCCATGTCCATGCCGCACCTGGCATGGATGAACATGCCGTTGCACGCCTGGTGGCTGTGGAGGTTCAGCGCCTGCACGAGCAGCAGCTGGCCGCTACCCGCTCACACTTCAGTGATGAGGACTGACCATGTTGATGTGCCTTGGCCGGTTTGTATTCGGCATTAACACCCTGAGTTACCAGCAGTTGCAGCGCCAGAACAACTGGCGGTGGGCTGCAAACAACCGGGTGGGGCAACGCCCTGCCCGGCAGTACGTGGGCCAGGGGGATGACGTAATAACCCTCAGCGGCTGGATCGCACCTGAGCTGGCCGGCGATGCCACCTCGATTGGTCAACTGCGCGTTCAGGCCGATCAGGGCCTGCCACAGGTATTGGTCGACGCCACCGGCACCGTTTTCGGGCTGTGGGTGATGGAAGGCCTGACCGAAACCGGCACCCTGCACAGAATCGACAGCCGGCCACGCCGGCTGGAATTCTCGCTGACGATCGCCCGGGTTGATGACAACCTGATCGACATGGTGGGCATGCTAACCAACGCCAGGGAGCTGCTGCGATGAGGGGCTACAAACCCAGCTACCGGCTACAGGTCAATGGCAACGACATTACCCCACAGGTCAGTGGCCGCCTTGTCAACCTGACACTGACCGACGAGCGCGGCGACAAAGCCGACCAGCTGGACATCGTCATATCAGACCACGATGGCCGCGTGCCCATCCCCCCCAGTGGCGCTGAAATACAGGTCTGGATCGGCTGGGATGGCGACCTGACATACAAGGGCAAATACCTGCTCGACGAGGCAAGCCTCTCAGGCCCACCGGATATCCTCACCGTTCGCGCCCGATCTGCCGACTTTGTCAGCCCACTGAAACAAAAGCGGCAAGAGAGCTGGCATAAAACCACCCTGGGCGGCATTTTAGGCATCGTAGCGGCACGCAGTGGGTTGATGCCCGTATTGCACGCCGACCTGGCAAACGTGGTGATTGAGCACATCGACCAGACCGATGAATCCGATCACAACCTGCTACTACGCCTGGGGCAGCGATACGATGCGTTACATGCCATCAAAGACGGGCGCCTGCTGTTCTCGCCTGCCGGATCAGGGCAAACTGCCGAGGGCCAACCGGTACCAGGCATTACACTGCACCGACAGGATGGCGACACCCATCATTTCAGTAGGTCTGACAGGCCCAACCGCTACACCGGTGTACAAGCGCACTGGCACGACACGGAAACCGGCGAACAAAAGACCGAAACCGCCGGCACTGAAGACGTCACAAAAGTGCTGCGCCATAGCCATACTTACTCGTCACAAGAAGAGGCCATGCTGGCCGCAACGGCCGAGCTGCGCGCACTGAACCGGGCACTGTCAAAGCTGACTATTAACCGGGCAAAGGGCGAAGCGACGCTAAAACCCGAAACGGCTGTAACCGTCAGGGGTTACAAGCCGGATATCGACGGGGCCGACTGGATCATCGTGCGCCTGGCTCATTCACTGAATGAGAGTGGGTTTACGACGAAGGTGGAGATGGAGGTGAAGGGCTAGCATACTTTTATAGTACGCATGTTACTTTACCCACCTTTCTTAACTGACTGAAAAATTTTCCCAAGCTGTTCTAATCCATCAAAAGCACTCGGTAGGTTCTCTTCATCGGACACTATGGGCGCGAATATTATATTTTCAAACTTTTCCAATGCAGCCGAATTACGTGATTTCAGGTCAAATGAATATTCGTTGTAGTTCTGAATGAATCTACATAGCGTTTTTCGTATTTCAATCTGTAGAAGCTGTGCTCTGACTCCTTTATAGCTATGCAATATCACCCTAAAGAAATAAATACTTATTGCTACGATCGAGATCATAGGAATAAAGGACAATGCGACTGCCTTTATGTAAATATCCAGATTGATCCAGTTTTTATATATAAATAAAACTTCACACAAAAATGGCAGCAAACAAAAAAAACCAGATGCCAAAAGCGCACGAAACAAGTTGAGCTTTTCCTTTTTCTTTTCCTTTGACAGCTCGTCAAACCCCTCATACAAACCAACAAAGTTAAAAGCTGACTCATATTTTGATAATGATTCCTGAAGATCAGACACTCTTTTTTCTTTAGCAGCCAGTTCTTTTGAAAATTTATCAATTGTATTCTTCACATATTCAGAGACTTGATGAAGATTTCTTATACTCTGAATGGATTCGCTATTTGCAATATCTTTAAATATTGCAACAGGCATATCTCTGAATGCATAATCAATTTGAAACCTTGCATCATCTGAAAAAAAACCAATATTATTCAAAGCAAAATCTTTAAGCCTATTAAAGTCATTCGATAGTTCATTTTTAACAGAAAGGTAATATTCAAAAACAAGCCTAAAACATATGGAAAAGATAATATCCATTTTGTTTTTATCTGAGAAATCAATATCTCCAGATATTTCATCGATGAAATGCTCACCCATCCAGCTTATATTTATTTCGCAATTTCTATCCCACTCCTTAGGGTTTCTTGATATTGCATTGACAACAAGCCTAATATAAGAATTTCTTGTTTTAGCAAACTCATCGCTTTCCGAATACATATCAAGTCTAGTTCTAAATGAATTAAGAACTGTTCTATTTTCTTGCTTCGAAAAGAACTCAAACTCATCATCCATTATCAGTCCTTAAATTATTTTCACATCAACTTACATACGAGTATTTATGGCTAACTAAGCTAAGCCATGTGGCCAATTGATTTATTAATGAATAGAAACTTGAGCATCAGCTATAACTTCTTTTCCTGCTTTACCCTCAAGCACGTCCCTTTTCATTTTGAGATTTCTTAAAAGATAGCTATTGGATAACTCAAACTCATTAAAAATACTAGCCCAAGTCTTCACGTAACATTTAATGCGTTCGTCAGAAGTTATATATACTCTACCCGGATCATTTTCTTTCTCACATGATTTTAATGAATTTGGTATATCAAAAGACTTTTCAGATATTTTTCTGCCAACCAGAATAATATCAAACTTTAGATTATTTGCGTCGAATCCTGAGCACTGACTAATAACTTTGGCATACCTTTTAATCTGATCAAGGTGTTTATCATTAAGTGAAACAATCGGCCTTTTTATTTCAATAATAGTTGCCTTGAAATATTCTCGACCATTCGTATCAAACTCTATATTTTTTCTCGCAAGGAATAGGTCTACTTGACCACGCATACCTTCTATATCAAATCCTTCCGACAAGAGATCACTTTTATCAAGGTCACTTTCGTCAATAAAATTTATACCTTCCACTTTATCTCGGAGTGCTTTCGAAGTCTTATAGAAGTCATCTTCCTCTGCACCTATGATTGTGTACTTATTACCAAAAAGCCAAGTATTAGCTTCTATCACTTTCTGGAGATCAGGCGTTTCCAGTATTTCTTTATATTGCTCCTCCATAACATACTTTAGTGCATTGATAATGCTCTCACGTTTACTGAGCGTTTCAATAGTACTTACAATGTTATCGAGCGAGCTTTTTCTGATATGATCAGCAAACTGCTCCATTTTTTCAGGCTCCAATTTAATAACGCCTTCAAGAACATCTAACAAAGCATCATTTTCGTTGGAAACAAGAACTTTATCAAGCAATCCAATTATAATTTTAATCTGCTTTGACTTTATATTATTAAATATAGTCGGGTCTGCATAATATATTTCTTTAAGAGTGTTGCGAGTATTTTTCTTCCTCCACTCTGCATATGACGAATCAAGCTTTTTATAACTTGGGAAATATCCTTTCTCCTCAAACTCATCCATTTTCTGATCTGCCATTCTACGCAAGAAATTATCATATATCTCGCGGCCCTTAGCTTCAATCTCAGATCTTAATTTACGATAGACAGGGGTCGTCGGGCTTGCATCAACGTCATGATCAAAATTCATACCACCATGTTTATTGAAGTATTCATTCCAAATAGATGAAGAGTAAGTACTTAGATGGAAAGATGCTTTATTATTAAATTTACTATATTCTCTATGTACAATTCGACCACTATTATTTACTAGATAATTATAAGATTTCTCTTCACCTGGCTTCTTTATCCACCGGACAAAATCGATAACAAAATCATAGTCATCTATTTTTAAAACATGCCTTTCTTTTTCATATGGTGGGATAGGTACTTCACTACCATTAACAAACAAACTACGACCTTCATTATTAAGCAAAAGCCGCCAACCAAACTCATAAGAAAAACGCTTTATTATCTCTTCAGCACTCGGAAGATTTTTATGGAAACGGCTTAGCTCAACACATGTTCCATTCTGGCAGTCATATAAAAGAGCATGCTGCTCCTTTTCTTCTAAAAATTTACCTTCGTAGTGACGAACATTAGAACTTTCAATTTTTAGGCAGGCATCCACCCCATTACAACGGGTAAACCACTGAGCCAAATCGCATAGTAAATGAAACGAAACGCGACCACGGCCCTGTGAACCTTGCGTGTCATCGTCATCAACCTTGCTTGACTCATTAAATCTTCCAAAATGCTCATCGCATTTCTCAGTATCTATCCCATGTCCATTATCAAGAACTGTGACAGACTCTAAACCATGCGCGTCATTCCAATTTATTTTTACGTCTACTCTTGTAGCACCTGCATCAAATCCGTTGGCAACCAGCTCCACAAGTGCATACACAGGGTCATTACGTTTCCCTGAGAATAGGTTTTTAATACCCACATCAGTAATGTTTGCATCACCTTGAAATACTTTAATTTCCATGTGCATCCACTTTTGGTTTGGTTTTTATATTGCTCGTGAGGTTATTACGCATACGCATCGCCAACCGCTTCGAGATGGTGTTCCCGCCGAGGTCGGTATAGGTGATGGTCACAACCTGCGTGTCGGTCATATCAGCGCCCCGACAGTTCAAGGTGTTGAAGAAAGCCTGTTACTGTATGTTTTCGATGTTCGTCCACAGAACAACCGCCTGATCACCAACGTAAGCACGGACCTTGGCAGTCCCCCACGATGTATCGAGTACAGAGATCGGGACACCGGCTTTTGTCATCAGGCACCCGTTGCTCATCAGATAGTTGATAGCCCTTTCATCATTATTAACAGCCGCACTGGTCAGCTGATCAAATAGGTCTTCTGAGATACAGGCGCCATAGCCACCCTTAAGGGTTTTAGCCTGACTTGGCTGAGGCTCAGTCTTTTCAGCGGCTATCTGATCAGGTGCCTTTTCTGGCTCACTATCGCCGCTCAGCCATATCCATAAACCTGCAATGATCACGACCAAAATAATCGCGCCAACAAACTGGTCTTTGGCCGTTATCGTCGGGTTTTTCACCCCACAATGCGGGCACACTTTGGCTTTGCTCGATACTTCCTGTTTACATTCCTTACACTTAGCCATGGCCATAACGGCACTCCTTTACTGTTTTGGATTCTGGTTTCACGAGACGCGGTCTGTGCGGTTCCGCAAGCACATTGAAAGCCGCTTCGAGGTGGTCTTTTTGTTGCGAACTGGCGCTGCGGTAGTTCTGAATTAAAGCCGCCTCACGGCTGCTCAGCGCGGGCTTTACGCCTGTCAGTACATAATTGACATCAATTCCCAGGCTGGCAGCGCGTGCCAAAAGGTCTGTCGGTAGGCGTTGCTTAAAGCTCAATACATCGTGAATTCGGTATTTCTTCACATCGATACGCCTGGCGATCTCAGCGATGCTGAGTTCCAGTTTGCTGATCTCTTCTGCAAACCGTTCAGTGATGGCGTGTGCTACTGCTGTCTTAGAACGTCCCTGTTCCATGTCGTCATTCCTTTTTTGGTTACATCAAATGTTCAGCCCTGGCTGAAATTTTTTTCCTGTTTGGTGCCAGCGGACATCACCTCGCTGACTCTGAAGACCGCCTCGCGCTGTTCGTCACAGAGGTGGCGGTAGTTGTCCAGCAATGCTGATTCGTCGGGTTTCAATGGCTCCGGTTCACCAGCCCGCTCACCGGTCAAGATGTAGAGCACATCGAAGCCGTTTTTTGCCAGTGAAGAAAGTTGCACACCCGTTGGTGATGAGTCACCTTTTTCCCACGCGATAACCGTTCGTCTGGTCGTGCCGACCAGTTGAGCTAAGTCAGGCTGGCTCAACTCTTGAGCTTCACGCTCCTGTTTCAAACGACTGCCAAGATCACTCATGAAAAGTTTTTCACACCAATCTATTGACGCGTGAAGAAATCTTCACCATCATTACCTACATGAACGGTTATTAACCGTTACCCATCGCCCTAACCGCCAAGTAAAGGACGAACAATCATGAACACCAACACAGCCGACACTTTTGATCCAGCCGCCATGCGTATGACGCGGGCCGCTGCGGCCAGCAAAGGCCTGCTGCCACCAAAAGAGCAAGCCGCCTATGACAACCTGAAAAAAGCTGAAGCTCACAACGCACCGATACGTGCGCGGATGAAACTCGCCAACCTCAAAGCACAGATCTGCGCTGAGTACTTACCTCAACTGGTTATCAAGCTATGCCAGAAAACATCTGACGAAGACCAAATAAAGATCGGCATTGATCAAGTTTGGGGCCAGCTAGATGACCTGCTCGACAACCTGTTTGAGCGTGAGTCCGAGGCCCTGGACCAGCTGGAGAGCCAACTGCTGCCAGATCAGTACCCCGGTGGCCGGTCATCATTTGTTGACCTCATCAGCCGAAAAGGACCAGGGCTGCGTTGATGACTCAAACCCACGTACTGCATCGCGCACAAAAGGCTGTACCAGGTTCAGCAGGTCAAGCCGGGTGTAATCCTCACCCGGCACGGCTCCACCGGCCAACAGCACCTCTTCAACGTCTTGCGCAGCGGCATACAGGTTGTCACCCAAACCGCCCGTGTCCATCACGCTCAGGCGAGGGAACAAACGCTTCTGTTTCTTCGACATACCAGCTCCTTGGCCTTTGGCCGTTCATAACCGTTATTAACAGTTAATAGGATTATACCCATGAAAGCCACCACTGCCAGTCATCGCAAACCCAAACGTGGCAACCACCTGCCGCTGACCGTCATGCTTAAGCCTGAAGAGTTCGCCCAAGTAGAAGCGTTGGCTTCAGGTGAAGTGCGCTCCATGTCCAGCATGGGACGCCTGCTGGTCGGCGAAGCCCTCGAAGCCAGGCAGTCTGCTGCCTCTTAACCTACGGCCACTACCCACGTCTGCCACGGGGCCTTGTCCCGATAAACAGGCATGAGGACATACCCATGAAAAAGCGACACACCGACCACGGCGGCATTCTCAGCCCGCTGATGGCCTGCTACCACGCGGCCCATGACTACCCCGGTGGCCTGCCGGTATTGGCATCGTTGCTCAACAAACCGTTGGGCACGCTGCAGAAAAAGCTGAACCCCAATGTGGACACCCACCTGCTCACACTGGAAGAGGCCGCACACATCCTGCGCATTACCAAAGATGCCCGCATTCTTGATGCATTGGGTGCCGAGGGTGACGCCGTATGGTTCCGCCCCGATGAGGTGCCCACCGCACCGGCTGACCTTGATGTACTCAGCAGCAGTACCTGCCTGATGAGCCGTTCAGTAGCGGTTATCGAGGAGCTGGAAGACGCCTTGGCCGACGGCAAGATCGACGCCGAGGAACGTGCTCGCCTCAATGAACGCTTTATGCGCCTGAATCAGGCCGCCCAGCATGTATCCGAAACCGCCCGCCAGTTTGAGGAGTAACGCCATGAAAAGCCCTATCCATATTTCCATCGCCTTTGGTGATGCCATCCTGCCGGTGATCGACTGTGAAGACGGTTATAAGCGTGTGCCGTTGAAACCGATCTCAGATCAGATCGGTCTGGACTGGGTATCGCAGCGCCGCAAGATAAAAGATAACGAGTACCTCACTAACAGGCTGGGTCTACTTCTGGTAGGGGTTAAGCCCTACCAGAATCCTGAATCACAGGGTGAAAAGGCACAGTACTGCATCAGAGTCGACCGAGTAACGGCCTTTCTGAACATAATTAACCCCCTCAAAATTCGCGGTATGGGCAACCACGAAGCCGCCGACTGGCTGGAAGCCAAGCACTCCGAATGGGATGACGCCCTGCACCACTACGAAACAGACGGCTTCGCCATCAAAGAAAGCCAGGATGCACGTCAGCTGATCAACACCCTCTCTCAGATCGACCGCATCAAAGATCCGACCATCAAGCGCATCGCCGCCCAGAAGGCGAATGCGGCCTTCGCCATCGAGATACCTATCGGCAATCAGCAGGGCCTGGACGTTTAACAAGGAGTTCCACCATGAGCGGAAGCGTCTACAAACTCCGGTGCCCGCACTGCCATCACGGCCTGCGTGTGCGCAACTCAGTGGCCATGCATCCCCTGCTGCGGTCCACTTATTTGCAATGCACCAACGTGGGCTGTGGCGCGACGTTCCGTGGCCAGATGGAGATTACCCACTCAATGAGTCCATCAGGCTGCCCCAACCCCGAGATCGACCTGCCACTGGCTGACGCGGCCATTCGCCAAGCGGCGATCGAGCGCGAAAACAGCAAGCAGATGGATATAGACGACCTCCTCCAGGACGATGCAGTACAAGGCGAGCAGGTATGAACCCACAACTGCGTGACGACATCGTTAGCCGCTTGGAAAAGCAGCTAAAGGGCAAGGTGGTTAAGCACTACATCAGCAAGATCGAGTGCCCCACTTGCAACCAGCCTGAAGCGTTCACCAATGCGGACGCTCCCTGGATGATCAAATGCGGCCGCGAGAACCGCTGCGGTGCCCAGCACCATGTAAAAGACCTGTTCCCCGAACTGTTCGAGAGCTGGACAGAGCGCTACACCCCGAAGGATGAAGCCGAGCGGCAGGCCAACCCCACTGCCGTGGCAGACGGTTACCTGCGCGACGGCCGCGGCTTTGACCTGATGCGCATCCGTGGCTGGTACACCCAAGAGTTCTACCACGACCACACCATTAACCAGGGCACCACCACTGTGCGCTTCGCCCTGCCCAACGGCCACTGGGAACGCCTGCTGGATAAGCCGCAGCGCTTCGGCAAACAAAAGGCACGCATTATCGGTGCCTATAAGGGGCAGGCCTGGGTGCCGCCGATCCTAAGCGTGAAAGAGCTGGCCGAGGCGAAAGAGATCTGGATTACCGAGGGCATCTTCGACGCGATCGCGCTGATGCATGTGGGCATTACGGCGGTGTCGAACCTCAGCTCGGCCAACTATATCGACCAGCTGCTGGAATCGATCCGCAAAGAAGTCCCCGCCGGCGGCAAGCTGCCCACGCTGGTGTGGGCACAGGATGGTGATCACGCCGGCCGCAAGGCCACGCTGAAGCACCGCGACCGTGCCGAGGCCGGTGGCTGGACGTGCGAAGCGGCACAAATCCCGATGATGGATGGCCGCCGCTACGACTGGAACGACCTGCTGCAGCTGGACCGCCTGGGCACGAAGGATCTGGACAAGTACCGCTATCACGGGGATTTGCTGCTGGCCAAGAGCCCCGGCGAGAAAGCCTTATTGATGTACAACCAACGCGAACAGCGCGAGTTCTGGTTTGATTTTGCCGGCAAGATTTGGTGGTGGAAGCTGGACATGAATGCCTATGACCGCGAGATGCGGATGTGTGATGCCGAAAACGCTACAAGCCTCACACCAGAGGAGCGCGAAGGAGCCCTGAAAAACGCCGGTGTACTAACCCACATCTGCAACGCCGTGCCACGCCCGCTGTATTTCCAGCGCAACCAGACCACGGACGAAAGCGCCTATTACTACCGCATTGAGACACCGGATGAGGCGGTCCACCAGCTCGCCATGACACCCAAACAGATCACCACTGCAGGCGAGTTCAAAAACCGCCTGATGAACATCAAAGGTGCCCAGTTCACCGGCAGCACCAAACAGCTCGACCGCATTGTGCACGATCAAATGATTGGTCTGCGCACCGTCGAGACCATTGATTACATCGGCTACACCAAGGAACACAGCGTGTATCTGTTCACTGAGCAAGCAATAAAGGATGGAAAAAACGTGGCAATCAACGATGAAGACTTTTTTCAGTTCGGCAAGTTATCGATCAAGACGCTGGCACCAGCACCCGAGATCTACGTTAACACCGATACCAGCGAGTACAACCCGCACTGGGCCAGCCAGGTGTCACAGGCGTTTGGCAGTGCCGGGGTGGTGGCAAGCGCCTTTTGGCTGGGCAGCGTGTTTGCGGAACAGATCCGTGCCGCACACAAGTCCTACCCCTTCTTTGAGCTGGTAGGCGAAGCCGGGGCCGGTAAATCCACTCTGCTTGAATTCATGTGGAAGTTGTTAGGCCGTGAAGATTACGAGGGGTTTGATCCCAGCAAAGCAACCAGGGTGGGCCGTTACCGCCAGTTTGAGCAGGTCAGCAATCTGCCAGTGGTACTGATCGAGGCTGACCGCGAAAGCATCGACAAAAGCAAAGCGGGGCAGTTCGACTGGGACGAGCTGAAAACCGCCTACAACGGACGTGCCATTCGTAGCCTCGGCGTTAAAACCGCCGGCAGCGAAACACGCGAACCGCCATTTCGTGGTGCAATTGTGATCAGCCAGAACGCGCAGGTCGAAGCCAGTGAAGCGATCCTTAGCCGTATCCTGCACATTACCCTTACCCGCGAACGCCAAACCCCGCAGACCAAAGTGGCCGCCGAGTGGCTGGAGCGCGTGCCTATGGAGCAAGTCAGCGGTTTCCTGCTGCAAGCCACTCGGGCCGAGCAGCAGCTGATGGAGATCTTCGACAAGGCCTGCGCACATTACGAAGCGTGGCTGCTGAGCCTTGAGGAGGTACGCATGGTACGTATCGCCAAAAACCACGGCCAGCTGATGGCCCTGGTGGATTGCCTGGGCGAAAAGGGCCTTGGCCTGCTGCCAGAGCCGATCATCGCCGAGGCGCGTCAGTTTGTAGTGCAGATGGCCAAGGAACGCCAGGCCGCCCTGAATGCAGACCACCCGATGGTGACGGAGTTCTGGGAGGCGTTCGACTACATCGAAGGCACCGGCGACAGCAGCAAACCCAAGCTGAACCACTACGGCCCCGATGCCAAACAGATTGCCGTGAACCTGAAGGAATTCGAACGCTGGTGTGGCGAGTTCAAACTGCGCGCACCCGATATGCGCACGCTGAAACACCTGCTGCGCACCAGTAAGACCCGCAAGTTTATTGAATCCAACCGCTCGGTACGCAGCAAGATCACCGAGCAGGAAAAGACCGTGAAGTGCTGGATATTTGATCGAGATTGAACCGGGCCGAACGGCCTGAAATGAAGCGGCTCCCGATACCGCCAAGCATCCGGGAGCCATGAAGGAGTAAGCACATGAAAGCAAACACCAACGCCTTTGATTCTAACGCCCTGGGGCGCGCGATCGCAATGCAGATCCTGCGGGAGCTGCCACCGTCCGCGCTCGAAAAACTCAACCGCCGCATCCGCGCCCGCCGCGCACAGGCCCTGGAACTGCCCCGCAAAGGAGACCGCCCATGAACGCCCGACTGTCATTGAACAACCGCCCCGAGCCATCACTGGCCGAGCAAGCCAGCCGTCTGGAGTCGTTCGAGATTGCCCTGCGGGAGGAGCGGATCAAAGAGCTTGAGGAGCAGCTGGCGTTCATGTCCAACGAGCAGAAGCTGAGCCTGGAACGTGGCGCCGAAAGTCTCAAGCGCGTGCAGACGCTGCGCGATGCGGTCATCAACAAGCTTCAGCTTCAGGATGGTGATGTACTGCAAACACCGGATGGTAGCTACGAACTCATGAGCCAGCTTGCACAGTCAGTACGCGACATGGGCCTGAAGAATGTGATGTTCATCTGCGGCGATATCCAGCAGCTGGACGAAGCGGAACTGCGCACCATTGCTGAACCTTTCCTCGCCAAACTGCGTGGAACCACTGCTGAGCTACACCAGAAGGTGTGCAGCCTGCAGCTGGAATGCCAGCAACTGAAGGACACCCGCGACGAGTTCGAGAAGGCCGGCAACCAGCTGGCCGACGACAAGGAGAGACTACAGGGCGAGATCGAACGGCTCATCATCCAGGACAACGCCAACGCCCGTGTACTGACCAAAACTCAGGAGAAGCTGAAAGCCGCCGAGGCCGAGGTGAAACGCCTGCGCGAAATGGAGCCCGACCGCCTCAAGGCGCAGGTGAAGCGGCTGCAGAAGAAACGTACCGAAGCCGTTGCAGGTGCCCAGAAGATGCGCACCCGCAACCACCAGCTGGCCAAGAAGAACCGGCAGCTGGACATCGCCCTGGATAAAGCGATCGCACAGGCCAACGCCGTGCAGGAGCTAAAGCCCGATCGGATCTTCGAACCCGGCCGCGTCGGCCGCTGGGAACTGTTCACCTGCCCGAAGGATGGCTGGTACCAGCTGCTCGACACTGAGAATGAGGTCAGCCAGACCGTGCGCGTTGAAGGCAGTGAACTGATCACGCCGAAGATCCGCCCGGTACCGAAAGCGATCGCGGGTGAGGTGTTGGCCTTTCACCAGGCATTTTTTGGGGGTGCGGTATGAACGCTGGATACAAGACATTCACTGTGAGCCATGACTGGAGCGGCTGGGAAGCCACCCTGCGCATTCAGCAGGACTCGGAAACACTGGATACCTTGCGTGAAATGCTTTTGTTCCGAGGTGGTGGCCAGGAAATGATCGAGGATTGCGAAGGTGACGTGCAAGAGGCCTGGCTGCTGCTCTTCGCGCAGACCGCGATTATTGAATCCATTGAGTGGAATGTTCACGGAGTACGCAGCCAGTTTCAACAGCGAGAAGGCTGGGTGCCACTTGATGGCACCTGCGGCATTGAGCTTACAGGCTGCGACGAGATGACCTTTGAGTCTGAGGACTTCAAAGTAAAAGTTAACGAAAGCAAGGAGGCAACACCATGCTGATTCTGACCCGCCGCGTAGGCGAAACCCTCATCATCGCCGACGAGATCGAAGTAACTGTACTGGGTGTTAAAGGCAACCAAGTGCGCATCGGCGTCAAAGCCCCGGAAGACGTACAGGTACACCGCGAGGAGATCTGGCGCCGCATCCAGCGCGAGCTGATGCAGGGCCTGAAGAATGATGAGCAGGAGGTGCGTCATGGCTGAGTTATACGCACGCATCCACCCGGCCAGCAGCTACTACGCCGACCAGGACACTGGCGAGCCGTTCCGCGTGACGTTGAAACCAGAGCCGACCGACGGCTTCTACTGGCTCGGCGGCCCCGGCGGCCAATATCGCCACTCTGATCTTCAGCTGTTTGTGAAGTGCGGCGACGAGCTGGAACGCTGCCGCATGTACGCCGCCAACGGCGAGCGATCGCAAATCGTCAGGATCATGCTGGCCGACATACTAGCCCAGGCTGAACGCGGTGAACTGTGCCCCGAGCATCTTGAACACTGGGTCACGCAGCAACGCAAACGGCTGACAGCCATCCTGACGGCCGCCCGCGCAAACTGGGTTGAGGAGGTAGACGAGATATGAGCACTGAACAGAACCCTCTGTGCCTGGAGCAGCGCTACCAGCATTGGCAATGAAGGAGGCACGATAAATGTCTGAAGCTCAGCTTTCCCTGCTGGGCAGCGAGGGCGGCCTACCGCCCTCCACTGCCCCCGACACCGATGCCGATATCGTCACCCACCTGGTGCGCGATACACACAACACCCGGCAGCTCACCTGGTTGGAACTGTCAGCCAACCTGCGCCCGACTGAGAACGGCAAGCCTTGGACAACCAAGCGGCTGTTCACCGCCGTTCGGGCTGCGGTCGATGCCGGCATGATCACACCGCAAGATCCAGGCTTCATGAGCGTGCTGCGGTATACAGGAGGTCAAAATGCGCGAAGCAAATGATTTTGATGCTGCTGTTAAACCTCATCATCGATACAAATGGATTTTGGAATGGATTAAGAAGAAAGGTACCGCTGATATTTTGGACTCTGATTTTGTGTATGCCTATGCAGAACACTTCAACCCAAAGGTAGGCATTCAACCATTTGGCGCTCCGAAGTGCCCGCAATTGTCTAGGGATCTTGGAGCTATGAACAAGTTGCGATACCTAAAGCGAATACCGATCGGTATTGCAGATGGACTTTCTTATATGGGATTTCCGAAGTGGGTCTATTCATACCGCATCGGTCGTCGAGCAGAGATGCTCGAACTGGATAGCATGGAATGTATGGGCCTCATAGGTGTGCGGCGGTACACAGGAGGTTCCCATGTCTGAACTGATAACACGGCTGCACCGGCTCGCCGATCGCTTGGCTGCAGAGGGCGAAACCGACGAGCCCACCGATATCGTCCTGGCGGTTGAGCAGCTGGAGAGCATCCCCCGTTACAGCCAGCGCATCACCCAACTGGAATGCACCCTGTACCTGGCGCTCGATGCGCTGGACTTCGACGCCGGCGACTGGAGCGATGAATCCATCATCCGCCACCTGCGCGAACAGATCGATCTGGCCCGCAAGCACCTGCGCAACGCCTTTGATGAAAAAGCACTGAAGCAGCTGGTCCAGCGGTTTGAATCCCTGTCAGAGGAACGGAGGTTGATGTGATCACCGACCTATTGCGACAGATGGCTTCTGGAGGCAGCTATGAGCTGGAAAGATGTAATTAGAGAGCACAACTGTGAGCCGGTGGTGAAGCTCCACTGCTTCACTTGCAGCACTGATAAATATATCGAAAACGCCAAGCATGAGATGACTGACTCAGAGCTGGACACGCTGGCCCGAAGACAAGGCTGGGAAGTTGAGGACGGCGGCAAAAATGGTAAATGCCCGTTCTGTGTTGAGCTTGATAACGGCATCCATCATTTAGACATAGCTCTATATCGAGCTGGAATGCTGGATGCCTAACACCAGAATTATGAGCAGTACCTGCTAACAGGGAGGATGTATGACCTACCACACTGCATCTCAATCATGGGCGAAGGGTAAGCCCATCTTCTTTGAAAACGGCAAGCGTGTAAGCCTGCAGCGTGGCCGTGAGCTGTTTGAAAACGGCATCTTTGGTGAAGCTGAGCACCTGAAAGAGTGGTTTGATAGCGAGACCAAAGGCGGCCGACTGGCACGGAGCGCAGCCATGCTGTGCCAGAGTGCTGACTTCCGCCTTTGGCTCGATCGCCGCCGCCGAGCCAAGTTCAATATGGATATTCCCGATGGCACGCACACTGAAGACGACGCCAGGGAGTTCATTTGCGAGGCATGCGGCATCAAGAGTCGAGCTGAGCTGGACCACAACCCTGATGCCGCTGCTCTGTTCCGCAAGGTACAGCAGGCGTTCGGCCGTTACCAGAACCACCACAGGAGTCAGCGGGATGCCAATTGAACAGTTGATGCCCTTGCATGAGTGGAGAACGCAACGATTCACCACCCCTCCGTCCAGATCGACGGTTAAACGGTGGTGCGTTAATGGTCACATTCCTGCCAAACTGATAGGCGGGAAGTGGTTTGTAAGAGTTGAAGAGGAGCGACGATCGACCGGTGATCCATTGGTTGATCAGGTATTGGCAGACAATGGCAGCACGCAGACGAAGTGATAAAAACCGAGATCTGGAGCCAAACCTGCACGAGAGTGGCGGCTACTACAAGTACCGCCACCCTCAAACAGGGAAGTACCACGGCATGGGATCTGACCGGAAGAAAGCGAACGCAGCAGCGCGAAAACTGAACGCACTACTGATCCCCTCTAATGATCTGGTATCCCGTGTGGTCACCGAGCAGCGCGTTCTGTTCGGTGACATCATCAAGCGGTACCGGACAGAATATCTACCCACCAAGAAGCTGAAGCCCCGCACCCTGGAAGAAACCACCTATCGATTGAACCGGCTGGAACGCGACCTGAAAGACAAACAGGTCGAGGCTATGAGCATCAAGATGGTGGCTGACTACCTGGATGAGAACTTCCAGAACAACGCCTACATCAAGATCCGTGGCCTGCTGTCGGAGCTATTCCGGTTCGGTGCAACCAAGGGGCTGTGTGACACCAACCCTGCTGAGAATACGCTGGCAAAGGCAGCAGACGAAAAGCAGCGCCGACCGCTGACCAAGGAGTGGTTCAACGCGATTTATGCGCACGCCGATGACTGGCTCAAGGTGGCCATGGATTTTGCCCTGATCACACTGCAGCGCCGCAGCGACCTATGCTCGGCCAAGTTCGACGATATCAGAGAGGGTCACCTGCACCTGATACAGCGCAAGACGGAGAAACACGGCCACAGGGCTCACCTGAGAATCAAAGTAGGTGCATCACTGGAGGCCGTGATAAAGCGCAGCCGACAATCAGGCATTGCCAGCCCCTACATCATCCACCGCCGCCCAGAACGCATCAGGCGCAGCAAGTCGATGACTCACTGGTCACAGGTACGGCCAGAGACCCTGTCGAAAGAGTTTGCCAAAGCCAGGGACAAGGTACCCGAAATCGCGCGACTGCCAGTCGCACAGCGGCCCACGGTCCATGAGATCCGGGCTTTGGGTGGGCATCTCTACCTGGAGGCCGGATTCTCTGACGAGTATGTCCAAACCCTGATGGGCCACAGCACCCTGAAGATGACACACCATTACACCGACCGTCACATTGAATGGACGGTGTGTAGTGCAAACCTAACAATTTAATCAACTTAGAAGTCTTTAAGGCCACACTCGCTGACTGTTAGCTATCATGTAACTTGAAATATAGAGATATCGGAGGTTCGATGTGAGAGATTTCGAGAATGATTGTGAGCTAATCCGTACAGCGAGGATGGCCAGAAAAGGAAACCTAGAGGCCCAAGCGCGAATTAAAGAGCATATCAAGCAGCATCCAGATGAAGAGCAACGAATAGTTCAGCTTTTGGATGAGCTGAAACAGCAGAACCTTAAGTCGATAGGATCACGAAGCCCGACAGGATCTATATGGCCAGAGAATCAAGGAGGCTGGATCTATAGTGCAACTGGCGCTGGTCCAAGGAAATGAAGCGACTCGCTCCATAAGGCATTAGCTCCCGCATATTACCAACAGAAATCCGTTTATCGGACACTGTATATCTCCAGAATTTCTCCAGAATTTCTCCACAAACAAAAACAGCCACTTCGTCATTGACGTAAGTGGCTGTTTTCTTTCACAAATTTGGTAGGACTAGGCGGACTCGAACCGCCGACCCCCACCATGTCAAGGTGGTGCTCTAACCAACTGAGCTATAGTCCTAAAATGTGCTGCGTATTATATAGATGATGACTTTGGGTGCAAGCCCCTCAGAGGGTATTTTTCTTTTTTTTCATACGCCTGCATCAAGTCATTCAACCACCTGGGCCTGTCTGATGCTGTTGCAGGTGACGCATTAAAGCCGACTCCGGCATTGGCTTGGCAAGCAGATAGCCCTGTATCTGATCACAGCCGGCCTGCTGCAAAAATCTTAGCTGATGATCTTTATCAACCCCTTCGGCCACCACTTTCATGTTAAGACTTCGCGCCAACGCCAGCATAGCCAGAATGATCTCTTCATCGCCATGGTTTTGCCCAATACCCACCACGAAGCTGCGATCTATTTTCAGGTAGTCCGCTCGCAGGTTACGAAGATTTCCAAGTGATGAATAGCCGGTACCGAAGTCGTCTACCGACAGGCGTATTCCGGCAGCGGCAAAGGAGGCCAGATTGGCTTCAAACCTGTCATTCAAATTGATAATTGCCGTTTCGGTTACTTCCACTGTGATCTTGTGCGCCGGAATACCATACTGATCCAGTAGGCTTATCATGCAATTGGCGATTTCGTCACGCGCCAGCTGTACTGCCGATACATTAACACTAAGGTAAAAACGGCTGCTGTTGATCAATTCCCAGTCTGCCATACGCGCGATTACCTGCTCCAATTGCCAGCGACCAAGCTCAATGATCATGCCGCTTTCTTCAGCAACCGGAATAAATTCCGCCGGTGAAATCCACTCTCCCGCTTCAGTCTTCCAGCGCAGCAGCAACTCAGCCGCTACAGGCTTTAATGTCTGGGCATCGAATACTGGCTGGTAGTACATGCTGAAAACATGCTCAGGCCGCGTCAGCGCAAGTCTCAGTCCCTGCTCGATATTCACTCTTCGGCTGACTTGAAAGTCCATTTCTGCATTGAATATTCGATATACGCTACGCCCATCATGCTTGGCCGCATAGAGTGCAAGATCAGCCTGCCGCAGCAGGGTTTGGGGGTCGCTTTTGCCCCTTGCCGTGAGAGCCAAACCTATACTGGCCGTCAAACTGAAGCGCTGGCCTGCAAGCTCAAAGGGTTCAGCCAACAGATCGGTTATTCTCTGTGCCAGTTGCGACGCCTGTTCGCGCCCCACATCCTGTACCATCACAATTGCAAATTCGTCCCCCCCCAAGCGCGCAAGGCACCCGCCTGGCGGAATCAGGTTATTAAGCCGGGTTACCATGCCAATCAGCAACTCATCCCCTCGGCCATGCCCAAGCGTGTCGTTGACCGCCTTGAAGTTATCCAGATCGATATACAGCAGCGCGAGATAGGAAGGGCCATCTGGCTGCAGCCATTGACCCAACCGCGACAGCAGCTCACGCCGATTGGGAAGTCCGGTCAGGTGATCATGATTGGCAAGATAAAGCGAGCGCTGTTCGGCCGCCCTACGCGCGGTAATATCTTCATGCACCGCTACAAAATGAGTCAGCTTTCCTTTGCCGCTTTTGATCGGCGTGATTGTCTGTTCAACCATGAGCTGCTTGCCATCACGGGTATGATTGACTACTTCGCCACGCCAAACCTCACCCGCCATAATTGTGTCCCACAAGCGTCTGAAGAACAGTGCCGAGTGCTCACCTGAATTGAGAATGGCTGGCGTGCGCCCCAGAGCTTCTTCGGGCGCAAAGCCGGTCAGGCGCGTAAATGCCTGATTGACCCAGCGAATATCGCCACGGCTATCTGTAATCAGCACGGCATTGGCCGTGGTACTGATCGCTGCGCCCAGCAAGTGCAGCTCATCTATCAAACGATACTGGCGGTAGCGCATCCAGGCGATCAGAACTGATGCCATAAGTATCAACACCAACACCACACCCACTATCAACCACATGGTCGCTACCGTTCTATACCAGGGTGCCAACGCCTGATTACGATCGATGGTAAGCGTTAACAATAACGGAAGCATGGAGGTAGCACGGTAGGCTGTTACATTGGCGTCAGGCTGTTCAACAGCGTGATACAGCCCCCACTCACGTTGGCGCACCAGCTCCAGCAACTCTCCGGGTGCTGCAGCAAAGCCTTTTGCAGCGACCGGCAGCTCCACCAGCGCTCGGCCGTCATGACGATAAAGCTGCACCTGCGCCGGCAGGTTATCAATGATCGGCCGGAACAACTCACGCAACGCATCTGGGTTCAATACTGCAACAAGCCATGTCTGCTGCCCGGCCTCGGCCGAAAACAGCATGCATACCGGCAGCTTATACACCCCCTCAGGCCCGGTATCAGAGCCCAGGAAGCGCCCAGGCAGCGGCTCGGAAAAACGCAGCAATGCTGTAACAGGGGCACTTTCCGTACAGGCAAGGGACTCAATATGACTGCCATCACGCGCTATCGCGGAGCTCGCCAACACGGTTAAGCGACCCTCTTGTCGCTGCAGCACTGCCAGCTCACGCAGCTGGGGCGTCATGGAAACCAGCATCTGCATCCGCTGCTGCAGTTCTAGCGGTTGTTGCATCAACTCCTTACTGTGCTCCAACAGATCCTCTAGGGAACGCAAGCGCCCCTGTACGTCCTGAACCGTTCGAGTGACACTGCTCTCAAGCGAATGTGCCAGCAGGGTGGCTTCCTTTTCCAGCTCAGCTACCGCCCGCTGTGTACCCAGGTTGACGACAACCAACTGCATCACCACCAACGTGGTAATCAGCAGCAGCCCCAACAGCAAAACAGACAAGCCCGTCTTCAGGCTATACCGGGGTTTATCATCTGCTATAGTGCTTGGCATCGCTTACTCTCTGGAGACGTTAAATGCAGGTCAAGGCACTGTTACCCCTTTCTTGGGTTGCCCTCACGACGCTATTGTGCACCAGCCTTGGCCTGAATGCACAAACGAACTCTCCTGATCGACTCAACCGGATCATGCAATCACAGACGTTGCGAGTGTGTATCTGGCCCGACTACTTTTCCATCAGTGCACGCCACCCCAAGACGGGTCGTCTTGAGGGGATTGATATCGAGCTGGCGCATGAATTTGCACGCGACCTTGATGTGGAACTTGAGTTTGTCGAAACACATTTCGGCCGTTTCATGGATGACCTGGAAGCAGACGCCTGTGACATCGGAATGTTTTCGATAGCAATCACGGACGCACGCGCCCAGCGCATCGATTACAGTGAACCCTACCTGGCCAGCCAGATGTATGCGGTCAGCACACGCACGCATCCTGGCATACAACAGTGGAGTGATATTGACCAGCCCGGCGCCATTGTCTGTGTACAGGAAGGAACCTATATGGAGTCTCAAATGCGCAGCAGCCTGCAACATGCCGACATGATGGTAGTTAAAGACCCTCGAGAACGTGAGCAGGCTGTCATGTCAGGAATGGCGGATGTATTCATCACCGATTACCCTTACTCACGCAAGGTGCTTCGTTTCTATGACTGGGCTCGCCTGATTGAGCCTCCGGCATCAATGACTGAGCGCCCCTTCCGGTACGCATATGCCGTAGCCAAAGGGCAGCCCCAGTGGCTGGCACGGGTGAATCGCTTTGTCAGTGACATCAAACAAGACGGCCGCCTTAGAAAAGCAGCCGAGGCCAATGATCTTGGGCCCATTGTGTTAGAGGAGGTCGCGCCGCCTCACTGAACCAGATTGTGTTCCAGCGCATACCGCACCAGGCCTGCAGCTGTATGAATATTGAGCTTTGACTTGATGTTCTGACGGTGGGTTTCCACCGTCCGCACCGAAATTGACAGGGCACGGGCAATCTCCTTGTTGTTGTGCCCTTCCGCCAGTTGTCGCAACACCATGCGTTCCCGCGGTGTTAATTCCCCGGGCTCCTCTGCCGAATTCGCCGCCTCCGGGTCCGTGAAGTGACTGAACAAGGTCTGCGATGCACTGGCACTGAAGTAAGTACCGCCTTGGCAAACAGTTTCAATCGCCTTCACCATCTCGGCCGCAGAAACATCCTTCAGTATGTAGCCTCGGGCACCAGACTGAATCAGCTGTACCATATATTCCCGGTTGTCATGCATGCTCAGAATCAGCACTCGAGTTTCGGGTGAACGTGTACGCAGCTCACGCGTTGCCTCCAGTCCATTCATGATCGGCATGGACACATCCATCAACACCACGTCCGGCTTGAGAGACTGAACCAGCTCGATGGCTTCAAGACCATTGCCGGCCTGTCCAACCACTTCGATGCCACCCTCGTTTTCCAGCCGGGCCTGAATGCCATCAATGACCAGCGGATGGTCATCCACCAGCAGCACCCTGATCGAGTCTGTCATCGCTCACCTCCTGTCTGCTGCAGGGACAAGCCCGCCAACAGTGTTGCCCCCTGTCCCTGCCGTGAAGCCAGCCTGAACTCGCCACCCAGCAATTCGACCCGTTCGCGCATGTTACGCAAACCGATACCTTCAAATCGCTCCAGTACCTCGGGGTCAAACCCACAGCCATCATCCTGCATTTTCAACCACAGCTGACCGCTCTGCTGCCACAGACGTAAGCGTAGCAGCCCCGCACCTGAGTGTCGCTCCACGTTGGTCAGACCCTCTTGGACCAAGCGATAGACCGTAATTTCCACGTCCTCTGGCAGCCTTCCACCGGGCAAGCGGATATCCAGATCCAGTCGGATACCGGTTCGCTCCGTAAAGCGATCAAGCAAGCCTTCCAGCGCCGCCTCCAGGCCCAGATCATCCAGCAGAGTCGGTCTCAGGTCGTGAGAAATCCGACGCACTTCCTGAATCGCTTCATTCAGCACCTGATAGCCCTTGTCCAGGTCAGTCAATCCTTCCTGATTTCCCTGTTTCAGTTTGCGCTGCGCCAACTCAATCCGGTACAGCACTGATACCATCAACTGGTTGATGCCATCATGCAACTCCCGCGAGAAGCGACGTCGATCCGCCACGTTGGCCAGAATGGAACGATGCGCCAGCAGCCTCAGACGACTGTCAGCCAAACGATTCTCATGCAGGTTGATTGCAACTCCCAACAGGACCACCAACACCACAGCCACCGACATGATGACAAGCACGGTAAAAAAGGTGTTGCGAATGTTACGATTGACCTCGGCACGGATCTTGGCAACCTCACGGCTGATATCATCCAGATACAGACCGGTTCCCAGCATCCAGTTCCACTTGGGCAACATCACCGCATAGCTGATTTTCTCTTCACGTGCCTGCTTGGAGGGCTTTTCCCACAGGTAGCGATGGAAGCCGCCTCCCTGTCGAGCGCGCTCCAGCAAATTGCGAATCACGTAATTGCCACGGGCGTCCTGCATGTCATACAGGTCCTGCCCGACCAGCTCCGGCTGTGTCGGGTGAACCAGGTTGACCCCTTCAAGTGTGTAAACGAAGAAATACCCGTCCTGATCATCACCGAAAGTCATATCAGTCAGAATCTGCTTGACTGCACTTTTGGCCTGGGCATCATCGGGGCCTGCCGTATCAACGATATGGGCGATGGATGTCAGCGCCAGGCTGACATAGTTTTCCAGTTCTCGTTGCTTGGAGCCCAGCAAATGCTGTTCAAACAGCCGGATCTCTTCCTCTGACAGCTGACGCGCCTGATTCATGCCAAGCCAGGCAACAGCCGAGGTCACCAGCATCATCGGAAGAATGGAAAGAAGGAGGATCTTGATCTTCAGCGGCATTGAACTGCACCCGCACGGCCAGAAAAATAAAACGCCTGAACGGCACAGGGCCGAACAGGCGTTCGTTAAGTCTAAACCAGACCGTAGAACCCTGGGAACAGGAGAATCGAAATCACGATTGCCACCTGCATGATGATAAAGGGCACGACCCCCTTGTAGATATCCAGGGTACGCACATTGGGCGGCGCAACCCCCTTGAGGTAAAACAGACTGAAGCCGAAGGGTGGAGTCAGGAAGCTGGTCTGCAGATTCATTGCGATCAAGATCGCAAACCACACCGGCGCTATGCCCAGAAGTTCTGCTGCCGGCAGCAGAATCGGCACGATGATGAAACTGATTTCAACAAAATCGATAAAGAAGCCAAGAATCAGGATTGCCAACATCGACAGCAGCAGGAAGCCCATGGCCCCACCCGGCAGATTGGAGAGGTAATGTTCTACAATCTCTTCACCACCGGTATAACTGAACGCCATGGAGAACGCCGAGGCCCCCAACAGGATGGCAAAAACCATCGCCGTAACTTTCACAGTCTCGATGGCAGAGTTGTATACCATCTTCCAGCTGAACTGGCGGTAGATCAGCGCCAGCAGCAGAGCACCTACGCCACCCAGCGCCGAGGATTCGGTCGGTGTTGCAATACCGGCAAAGATCGAGCCCAGCACCACCAGAATCAGTGCCAGCGGGGGAATAATCGCTTTCAATGCCTTGAAGACTTGCTCCCGACGTGTGCCATCGTCCAGATCCATCGGCAAGGCCGGAGCCGCTGAAGGTTTCAGGTAGGTATACACCAGGATGTACAGAACATAGGCACCGATCAGAATGAATCCAGGCATGATGGCCGCCTGAAACAGATCACCGACCGGAATCCCCATCACGTCACCCAGAATAATCAGGATGATGGATGGCGGAATGATCTGCCCCAGCGTACCGGAGGCACAGATCGTGCCGCAGGCCAGCTTTTTGTCATAGTTGTACTTGAGCATGACCGGCAACGAGATCAGACCCATGGCGACTACGGACGCACCCACCACACCGGTCGAAGCAGCCAGCAGAGCACCTACCAGTACGGTGGAAATTGCCAGACCGCCTCGTACGCCACCAAACAGTTTGCCCATGGATTCCAGCAACTGCTCGGCCAGACGGGTTTTCTGCAGCACGATTCCCATGAACACGAACAAGGGCACCGCCATGAGCACCGTGTTTTCCATGATGCTCTGGATACGGAACGGCATGAAGGCAAACATGTCCGGTCCCTCGGCATAGACACCGAACCAGAGCGCCACACCGCCAAAAATGTAGGCCACCGGGAAGCCGATCAACAGCATGCCCAGGGCAACGAAAAACATTGTAATACCGATCATCGGGAATACCTTGTGCGTTAGTGCTGCATCGGGGTGTAGCCATCATCCCTGTGATGGCCCGCGAGCGTATTAACAGAATGAAGCATCATCCCGACACCACTGATGAAAGTGCAGAAAAAGGCAAAGGGAATGACTGCCTTAATCACCCAACGATACGGCAGACCACCGGGGTCGCCCGAGCCTTCACCCAACTCAAAGGACTCGCGGGCGAAATCCACGCCATACCAGGCCACCAGCAGACAGAAGGGGAACAACAGCGTCAGGACACCGAAAAGGTCAATCCAGGCTTTCTTCTTCAGGCTCAACCCTTCATAGATCAGATCAACGCGCACATGGCCACCGACCCTCAGGGTAAACGGCACCCCAAGCATGAACATGGCAGCAAACAGATGCCACTCCAGCTCCTGCATGCCGATGGACACATCATTAAACAGGTAACGCGTGATCACGTCGTAGAAAACGTTGAACAGCATGATCACAAAAAGAACGGCAGAGATCTTGCCCAGCCAATCGGAAAAGGCGTTGATCGTCTGCTCAAGGCGTAACAGAAACATTCAGAATCCCTCGCAGCCCAAGGCTGTCAGATACATCTTCCGGATGCGGATCGAGGCTCCGCAACCGGAGCCTCGAAGAGAACAGGCTTACTCGAAGCTGTTCAGGTAGGCACGGTCTGCAATGTCAGTCCACTGACGTACCACACCCATGTACTCGGCCTGGGAGTCCAGAATTTCCTTGGCCAGCTCATCGTTGGCGGCATGCTCAGCCAGCAATTCATCGTTGGCCTTACTCAGCGCCTGGATGACTTCCGGCGGGAACTGCTTGACCTGAACATTCGGGAACTCCGCCTTCATGGTGGCCCAGTTCATACCGGACTCATGGTGCGACTGAATAGTCATGTCATAGGCCGCAACGCGCATGGCAGTGGTCAGGATTTCCTGAAGGTCTGCAGGCAGCTTGTCAAAGGTACGTTTGTTGACCAGGAACTGCAGCTCGGTTGCAGGCTCATGCCAGCCGGTGTAGTAGTACGGTGCGATCTTGTGGAAGCCCATGCGCAGGTCCATGGAAGGCCCCACCCATTCCAGTGCATCGATGGTGCGACGCTCCAAAGAGGTATACAGCTCACCCGGCGGAATGTTGGTCGGGTTGGCACCCAGCTTGGCTAGCACTTCACCCGCGAATCCCGGAATGCGCATTTTCAGGCCTTCCAGGTCTTCTACAGTATTGATCTCTTTCTGGAACCAGCCACCCATCTGCACACCGGTGTTGCCGCCCGGGAAAGACATCAGATTGAACGGCTCGTAGACCTTCTGCATCAGCTCCATGCCACCACCGTAGTAGAACCAGCCATACTGTTCGGTAGCGGTCATGCCAAACGGCATGGTGGTGAAGTACAGCGTGTTGGGCACCTTGCCTTTCCAGTAGTAGGACGCTGAGTGCCCCATGTCATACTGGCCGGCACGTACCATGTCGAAAACGCCAAAGGCTGACTTGTGCTTGTTGGCAGTATCGATACTGATTTCCAGACGCCCATTGGACATCTTGTTGGCCAGGTCTGCCATGCGGCGAGCCGGCTCGCTGAAAACGCCAAAATTCGTGGGCCAGGTTTCAGCCAGTTTCAGTTTGTGGACTTTCTCGGCCGCCTGAACAGGGCTAACCATGACAGCGGCGCAGGCAGCAGCGGCCATCAGTTTGCGGGCAAAGGTAAATTTAAGCATTGTTGTTATCTATCCTCTGTTGTCGAGTCTGACAATGACTCAGACGAGTCATCAGCCATGACATTATCGACAGCAAAGGCACAGGCCGGTATCGGAAATACCACCCAGAGACAGGAGTGGTTCTACGCAGCCGATACCGCATACTACGCAATATGCGATACGTGTTTTTACGTAGGTGCCCCCCCTGGTCCTTCACACAGATCCACAAATGAATACGCATATTCAGGCGGGATCAGCAGATCAATGCTGACCCCATGGTCGGAGTGAATCTCAACCTGAGCATTCAGATGCCCTGCCCGCTCACGAATCCCCATCAAGCCAAAACCAGAAGTTTCGACTCCACCATTCTGTTCCGACATAAAGCCTACACCGTCATCGGCGATAGTCATACGCAGCCCGTCAGGTTCGTCTCGAAGGCGTACCAGTACCCAGGTTCCACCTGCATGGCGTGTCACGTTGGACAGTGCCTCCTGTGCGATGCGATACAAATTCGATACCAGGTCAGGCTTGAGCGGCCGGCTCTGTTCAATATCAAATTCAACCGCGTAATCAAGCTGTTCCAGCAAGTTCACGGCCGGTAAACTGGTCAGACTCACACCGAGGCCAAAATCACTCAGCTCATAAGGCCTCAGCATCCTGATTCGGTTGTAGACCGTGTCATAGATATTGTCGATCAGCTCGGCGGCCAGCTGCAGGTTCTGTTGCGGCAAGCGAGCCTGCTCCAGCTCCTGACGCTGCAATTGCAGGTGCATGCGTACAGCAACCAGCAGCTGCGCCATATCATCGTGCAACTCGTTCGACAGCCGCAGTCGTTCACGCTCCTGGGTTTGCATCAAGTGCTGAAGGATCTGGCGCTTTTCTTCAATGTTCTGTGACAGTCTCTGGTTGACCCCTTCCAGCGTTTGCTCTCGCTCTTTCAGGCGGTTAACGATCGCAATGATCTCTTCGCCTATAAGATTGAATTCCCGAATATAGCTTTGCGGCCAACGGGTGTTGCTCTGACGGTTGGCCAGACGGGTAAGGCTGATCAATTGCTGCAACTGCCGGTCAACCGCCGATGACAACAAAAAGGACGAGAGCAGCGAGACGACCAGTGCCAGCAGACAGCCATACAGCAGCGTTTCCGCCAGCGCATCGCGTAATTGACGCTGCGCACTGGCATCAGCCAGCAAACCTATTCGCAGCTGCGGCCCAAGCGGAGTAAGGCCGTTCGAGAGCACCAGATCTTGGGCCATAACCGAATTACTGGATTCGAGTTCCGGCTGGAGCCGACTCAGCACTCGGTCACCATCAAAAAGCGCCAAATGACGTAAATTGTCACTTTTGACCAGAATGGAGCTCAGCAGATAGCGATTCCCACCCAGGCGCATCCCCGACAGTAGCTGGCCAACGATCTTGCCACTGTCGTGCAGGTAAAGCGGCACCGAATATACGGCAAGCTGTTCACCACCCACCTCAAGCAGCTTCCAGCCCTTGTACTGAAAACTGCCATGCTGTTTGATCAACTGTTCACAGGGCAACTGGTTAAGTTCAGGGGTATAACTGAGCGACAACAGGCAACGCCCCGACTCAAAAAAAGAGAGCGCCACAAAATCATAGCGACGGTTTTCGTGGCTTTCCTCCCACCGCTCAAAGCCGGTTTCAAGCCGGCTAGGGCTTTGGGTGTAGAGTGTTTCAATGCGGGTACGATCGGCCGCCAACGTCAAGACTTCGGTTTCAATTTGCTGCAGATAGTCCGTTACACGCTCTTCATAGCGCAGAGCAAGGCTGCGATTGAGTGTATATGCCTGCTCCTCAATCACACTGCGTGACTGGATGAAGGTAACGACCAGAAACACGGCTACAAATATCAGCGAGATGCCCAATGTCAGCCAAAATGTCAGCGTTTTGAAGCGCAGCCTGCCCATGCGACTAATATCCGCCTGCGCTGTAGCGCCTCGCCTGCGCCTCGTACGCCTGTATTTCTTCCACACTCATGCTGTCATCCAGCACGACAAAATCGCTGGAGTAGATCAACGGCTGTGGCTTGCCCTCAAGGTCACGCTTGATCGCTTCCGCGATGGCGATGGCATTGTCATCATTCATGCGCATCAGAACTGCTTTAAGCCCTCCCAGGCGCAGCTGCTCAATCTCGGCGGGACTGCCACCCCAGCCGTTGACAACCACATCAGCTCTTCCCAGCTCGGCCAGGGCATCCACTGCTCCCAGCGCCACGTCAGTAGAGCAGGCATAAATGTAGTCAAGCTCGGGGTGTTCACGCAGCATCTGCAACGCCGCCTTGCGCCCTCCAACTCGACTGGAATCGGTGTAATAACTGCTGCGCAGACGGTGACTCTCGGGCACCGATTGAATGTAGGTCATTCCGCGCAACTGACTGATCAGACCCTGGCTACGAAACAGCACACCATAGTCGGCACCCTGAGGAAAACGTTTCCCAAAGTGATCAGCCAACAGACGCGCCCCTTCAGCATGATCGAAACCGACATACATGTGTGGCTGGCGGTCACCCCATGCCTTGAGCGGCGTAGTGATGTTCTGCAGAATCAGCCGCGTATCCGTATTTTGGATCAGTCGCTCGATAATCGACTGCTGGCGCGATGAGTCAAGGGTATAAAGGAGGTAATCCGGCTGCCAGTCCAGCAGTTCACGTATCTGGTTTACCTGCTCGACCAGCTGGATATTCGGCTCGGTATAGCGTGCTTCCAGATGATATCGAATACCGAGCTGGTTCAGCCGCTGCTGCAGGGCCCGTTCGCTGTCCGGCCAGTAACTTGATGCCTGCAGAGAGGGATATACCATGGCGATGCGCAACGGCCTCGCCTGCAAGTCTGTCTCAACAGGCTCAGCGCGCTGGCGAACCGCTTCAGTCAACTCAGCCAGCCAGGGCCTCTGCTCAGGATGTTGCCGGTAATACTCGTCATAGTGCCAATAGTCACTGATGCCTGCCGCCGTCACCATGGTCGTCACCAACAGCAATACCAGCCCAAACACGCCTGCTCTGACCAGGCAGAGTACCTGTTTCACTCCCTGCATGATTCGCCACATCCTTTTTGCTTGGTTTACAATTTTCAACCTGCACCCTCATGCACGCAGGGAAAATACCACTGTCATCATCAGACCCACAACTACGATTCCGCCCTTGACCCAGGCAACCGGCAACAGGCGCGACAGGGCAGCACCCTGATAGCCGCCCAGCGTTGCCGCAAGCATCATCACCAATGCTTCAACCCAAAGCACCTTGCCGGCGATGGCAAAAGCCACAACGGAAATCATCGACAGTACGAATGACAGCCAGTTTTTCAGGCCGTTCATCAGCAACATATTTGCCATGCCGGCGGCTGCAAACATCGCCAGCAACATGATTCCCAGCCCGCCATTAAAATAGCCCCCGTAGACTGCCACCACAAACAGGCCTGGCAGCAGAGGCAGGGGGTTTTCACTGTTGCGCACCAGGGCCAGCAGCTTCTGACCAAAGGCAAACATCAAGGTTGCCAACAGCAACAACAGCGGCACCACTTTCGAGAACAGCTCGACCGGTGTCACCAGCAGCAACAGCGCTCCTGCCAAGCCGCCAGCCAGACCCACAACCGACATCTGCACATGCTCTCGCATGGACAGACTGCGCAACTCCTTGCGAAACCCGGCCGCACCGCCCAGATACCCGGGCAATACGGCCACTGCACTGGTGGCATTTGCCGTTATCGGGGGCACGCCGGCCCAAACCAGCGCCGGAAAGGTCAGAAAAGAGCCACCTCCAGCAATTGAGTTCAGCACCCCTGCCAGATATCCAGCAACTATTAATACACTCCACTCCAGCATCGGATACCCTCAACCGCTGTGCTTCAAACGCTCCAGCTCGTCCCGGTAGCGGGCTGCCTGCTCGAACTCCAGATTTTTGGCCGCTTCGTACATTTTGTCTTCCAGACGCGTGATGGTCTTTGCCAGCTCTGCAGGGCTGAGCAGCTGGGCATCAACCCGGTATTCGGCATCCGGTTCGGCAGCCTTGCGCGCGCCGCCCTTGCCACGCTTGCCGGGAATCTGGCTGGCACCCTCCATGATATCGGCCACGGACTTGCTGATGCCTCTGGGTGTAATGCCATGCTCTGCATTGAAGGCGATCTGTTTATTGCGACGCCGCTCTGTTTCATCAATGGCGCGTTGCATCGAACCTGTCATGCGATCAGCATAAAGAATGGCACGCCCGTTGACGTTACGCGCCGCGCGACCGATGGTCTGGATCATGGAGGTTTCCGAACGCAGGAAGCCCTCCTTGTCGGCATCCAGAATGGTCACCAGTGATACCTCCGGCATGTCGATCCCTTCACGCAACAGGTTAATACCAACCAGCACGTCAAATTCGCCGATGCGCAAATCGCGAATAATTTCCACGCGTTCAACCGTATCGATATCCGAATGCAGATAGCGCACCCGCACATTATGCTCGGCCAGATACTCAGTGAGATCCTCAGCCATTCGTTTGGTGAGCACAGTTACGATCACCCGCTCCTTGCGTGCGACCACAAGGTTGATTTCGGTCAGCAGATCATCCACCTGATTGATTGCAGGACGTACTTCAACCTGCGGGTCCACCAGTCCGGTCGGCCGTACCACTTGCTCTACAATCTGCTGAGCATTCGCGGCCTCGTACTTGCTGGGCGTGGCGGAAACGAAAATCATCTGTGGCGCCTGTTGCTCCCATTCCTCAAACTTCATCGGCCGGTTGTCCAGCGCTGAAGGCAACCTGAAACCGTATTCAACCAGGGTTTCCTTGCGCGAGCGGTCGCCCCTATACATGGCGCCGATCTGCGGCACGGTGACATGAGACTCGTCGAGCACCAGCAGCGCGCTGTCAGGCAGGTAATCGAACAGGGTGGGCGGTGCCTGCCCGGGATCACGACCGGACAGGTAACGCGAGTAGTTTTCGATGCCGGAGCAATAGCCCAGCTCCATGATCATTTCAATATCGTACAGGGTACGCTGTTCAAGTCGCTGTGCTTCCACCAGCTTATTGTTGTCGCGCAGCTGCTTCAGCCGCTCGCGCAACTCCTCCTTGATATGCTCGGTGGCTTCAAGCAGCGTTTCACGCGGTGTGACGTAGTGGGTTTTGGGGTAGATGGTGGCGCGTGGCACCTTGCGCAAGACTTCGCCGGTCAAGGGATCGAACCAGGCGATCTGATCCACCTCGTCACCAAACAGCTCAATACGGATGGCGTCCCTGTCCGATTCAGCCGGGTACACATCAATCACGTCACCGCGTACCCGATAGGTACCACGATGGAATTCGATATCGTTACGGGTGTACTGCAGCTCTGCCAGCCTGCGCAACAGATCACGCTGATCGATCACATCGCCTCTGTCCAGATGGAGCATCATCGACAGATAGGACTTGGGGTCGCCCAAACCATAAATGGCAGATACCGTTGCCACGATGATGGCGTCATCCCGCTCCAGCAGCGCCTTGGTAGCGGACAGGCGCATCTGCTCGATATGATCGTTGATCGAGGCGTCCTTTTCGATAAAGGTATCAGACGCCGGCACATAGGCCTCCGGCTGGTAATAATCGTAATAGGAGACAAAGTATTCAACCGCATTGTCCGGGAAGAACTCCTTGAACTCGCCATACAGCTGTGCCGCCAACGTCTTGTTGTGCGCCATGATAATGGTGGGGCGCTGCACGGCGGCGATCACATTGGCAATGGTGAAGGTCTTGCCCGATCCTGTCACGCCCAACAGGGTCTGGGCTGCAAGCCCCGACTCCAGCCCGTCAACCAGCTCACTGATCGCCTTCGGCTGATCGCCGGCGGGCGCAAATGCCGACTGTACTCTGAACCTCTGTTTCATTTTTCCACCTGTTTCAAACCAGCCGCCGATTATACCTGTTTTGATGCAACACACAGAAACCAGCCTGCAACGCCCGCCGATACGCATTTTTTCATAACGGGGCATTCAGACCCGGTGCGTTATGCTGTATGCTCTTTTGGCTATGCATTGATGGATTCCTTGCACCGATTACAGAGAGGACCAAGGCTTGGACGTGCAACTTTCCGACCGCGTTAACAGCATCAAACCTTCACCCACACTGGCCGTCACAAATCGTGCTGCCGAGCTGCGTGCTGAAGGCAAAGACATCATCGGCCTCGGCGCCGGCGAACCCGATTTTGACACCCCGGAACATATCAAGGCGGCGGCGACCAAAGCCATTCAGGACGGCTTTACCAAGTACACTGCCGTTGATGGTACCCCGGCGCTGAAGAAAGCGGTGATTGCCAAATTTGAGCGTGAGAACGGTTTCAGCTACGCCCCCAACCAGATTCTGGTTTCAAGCGGTGGCAAGCAGAGCTTTTTCAACATGGCGCTGGCTCTGCTGAACCCGGGCGATGAAGTCGTGATCCCTGCCCCATACTGGGTATCTTACCCGGATATGGTTCTTGTGGCCGAAGGCAAGCCAGTGATCATCACCACTACCCAGGAGCAGCGTTTCAAGATCACGCCGCAGCAATTGGATGATGCCATTACCGAGCGTACCCGCCTGGTCGTACTGAACAGCCCTTCCAACCCATCCGGTGTAGCCTACACACTGGAAGAGCTTAAGGCTCTGGGCGAAGTGTTGAACAAGTACCCGGAGGTACTGGTTGCCACTGATGACATGTACGAGCACATCCTGTTCACCGATCAGCCGTTCTGCAACATCCTGAACGCCTGTCCTGAGCTGTATGACCGTACCATCGTGCTGAACGGTGTTTCCAAGGCCTACTCCATGACCGGCTGGCGTATCGGTTATGCGGCAGGCCCGGCCAAGCTGATCGGCGCCATGAAGAAAATTCAGTCACAGAGCACATCCAATCCGAACTCCATCGCTCAGGTGGCGGCTCAGGCGGCACTGGATGGCCCACAGGATTGTGTTGCCATGATGGTCAGCGCATTCAAGCAGCGTCATGACTTCGTGGTCAATGCACTGAACGAGATCGACGGTGTCGAGTGCATCCGGGCGGACGGTACCTTTTACGCCTTCCCGAGCTTCCACAAGGTGATCGACTCTCGCCCCGAGTTTAATGATGACATTGCATTGGCCGAATTCCTGTTGCAGGAAGCCGGTGTAGCACTGGTGCCTGGATCGGCCTTTGGCACACCCGGCAACATGCGACTTTCCTTCGCTACCAGCCTGAATGTGCTCGAGGATGCAATCAGCCGCATCAAGGCGGCACTGGAACGCTAAACACAAGCCCCGGCACAGTCCGGGGCTTTTTGTATCCCCTATCCTGATCGAACACTGCCATGAAAACCAGAATTCTGACTCGACTGCTTGCCGATACATCCGCTCCGGCCCTGCTGCTGAAGGACTCCAAAGCCGAATGGAGCAACGAGGCCTTTGAACAGTTGCCGAAAAAGCAGCGTAAGAGCATTGTGGACTGGAGCAGTGACAGCAAAAATACCGACATCCTGATCAGCCAGGGCGTGATCTTTGAGCGCCTGAAAACGGATGAGCACTACCTGATATTGGCGTGCGGGCACCGTGCCGGACAACAGCAGCGAGCATTGCTGCAGGAGCTGATGCCTGCCCTGGCCTCGGGCAGCGACCCGTTCTTTATTCTGCCGCAACTGCTGGCATCCCTGCTTGACTGGCCCGAGGCGGCTGGCTGCAAGCTGCAGGGCACTGATAAGCTGGCTCTGATGGGACACTGGTCCGGACAACATCTGTTGCCACCGCAAACATTGGAGCTTAAAAACAGCTCAGCAGCTCCGCTCTACCAGCAAGGCCAGCCCGGTACCCTGATTCTGGAATGGGACCGAAACGAAGCCAGAGTGCGCGATCCCCTGCTTGGGGATCAGGGACTCTGGATTGCACAGCGCGTGGATTCCCGCAATGGCAACCCATTGGGACACTTGAGCCTGTGGGGGGCCGAGAAAACAGCCAGCCTGGCTGACAGTATCCATCTGATGCAACTCTGCGCCGATCTTATCAGCGCCTGGCAACCGGAACAGTTGGAAAGAAGTGAGCGCAGCCCTGCTCTCCAGCTGGACCCTTTGACACAACTGCCCGGACGCGACGCACTCGATCACACCCTTGCCGGCAGCGAGCAGGAGCGGAAGCAGTCCGGCCGTGACTGTCTGCTGGCACTGATCGACATCGACAGCCTTTCGGCAATCAACAATCTGCACGGCCAGCACGAAGGAGACCGCGTCTTGTGCCAGTTTGCCGACCGCCTGCGCCACATCTGCCGTCCTGATGACCACTTGTTCCGTTTTGGCGGCGACGAGTTCGTCCTGCTGCTTCCCGTCAAACACACGCCACCGCCTTTGCAACAGCGCCTGGATCAGATCAACCGCGCCATGACACAGACATTAGGGTCAGCCTTTCATGCCAGTGCCGGCCTGGCTCTGCTGTCAGAAGTCAACGGCAGTGGTGATGAGCTGCTGCTGCTGGCGGACAGCCGCTTGAGAAAAGAAAAGAAACAGCGCGGGATTTGAGTGACAGATTATTGAACTGGCCAGTCTGTTAATGCACAATGACGCCTTTCTGGAATGATCGGTTCAATTAAATGGCACGAGGCAGACCCCCGGTACACAGCCGCGAAGCCTTGCTGGATCTTGGCAACCACCTTTTCCAGCGCCACGGCTATCACGGCACCAGCCTGAGCATGATTCTGGATGCCTGTGACGTTTCGCGTGGTTCCTTCTACAATTATTTCGGCGGCAAAGAATCATTCGCCATCGAAGTCATCGAACACTATCAGGCACTGGAAATGGACCTGTGGCGCGAAGAATTCAGCCGCATTCAGGGCTCCCACGCCGACAAGCTGCGAACCATGATGCTGCGCCTGATCGAAGACTTTTCTGATGAAAACGAACGAATCGGCTGCCTGCTGGCCAACCTGTCCGGAGAGATGGCTCTGGCCTCACCGGAATTTCGGCACGCCATTCGCGATGCAATCCAGCGTGTTATCGATGCCATAAATGACGATATGCTGATCTGTCAGCAGGAAGGCAGTGTCCGCACCGACCTCTCTGCCAGTGCCCTTGCGCGCCTGATCTGGGACTACTGGCAAGGCGCACTGCTGCGGATGAAAGTTGAAGATAGCCGCCAGCCACTTTATGACGCAGTTAATATGCTGTGGCAGCAAATTTTGCCCGCTCCGGAACCCAACGACCGGCCCGTACATCACACAAGGGAAGTATTGCACAGTGAAACGCATTAAACGGAAACTCATCCCGCTGCTGGCCCTTGCCAGCTTCAGCAGTGCACCTGCTGGTGCAGCGGCTCTTGCCGATCTGTACCGCATGGCACTGGATAACGACCCGCAGCTCAAGGCCGCAGAAGCCCGCTACCTGGCCGGGCAGGAAGCAGAGACTCAGGGGCTGGCGCAACTGCTGCCACAAATCAATGCCGGTGGCAGCTACACACACAGTAATGATGGCTATCGTGACCAGAGCGCAGATGATCGCGCCTGGCAGGTCTCTCTGGTACAGCCGGTATTCGACACTGCCAAGTGGTTCGGTTATCAGAAAAGCCAGCTGATCACAGAACAGACATCGCTTCAATTCGATCTTGACCAGCAGCAGCTGATCCAGCGCACGGTTGACGCTTACCTTGGCGTTCTGCGTGCCATGAGCACGCTGGAGACCGCTCAGGCCCAAGAACGCGCATTGCAGCGCCGACTGGAGCAGGTAAACGCGCAATTTGAGGTTGGCGTGATTGCCATCACCGATGTACAGGAAGCCCAGGCTTCCTTTGATAATGCTGTCGTACAGCGAATCGATGCTGAAGGCGCCCTGACCAACAGCTATGAAGCACTGGAGCGGCTGGCGGGACAGCAATTTACCACGGTCGACCTGCTGCGCGAGGATTATCCGATTGAGCCGATTACACCGGCTGAGCCCGCGCCATGGCTCGAAAAGGCACGTAGCGGCAACCTGGCCCTCAAACTCAGCGAGCTTGGCATTGAAACCAGCCGCCGCGACAGTCAGATTGCACGTGCCGGCCATCATCCGCGCGTGAATCTCGAAGCCAACTATGGCTACAGTGAATCTGAATTCACTAGTCACCCCTGGGAGGACAGCAGTTCGGTAGCCCTGACTCTGAGCGTACCGCTGTTCAGCGGAGGCGCCACAAGTTCTCAGGTACGCGAGGCGCAGCAGAACCTGTATGCCGCCCAGTATGAGCGTGAGGACCGGTATCGTGAGGTCACGGAACAGACCCGTTCGCTCTTGCGCAACCTGCAAACCAGCGTCCAGAGCGTGAAAGCCCGGATGCAGAGCATTAAATCACGCGAGACGGCCCTGCGTGCCACTGAAGAAGGCTTCAACGTGGGTACCCGCAACGTGGTGGATGTGTTGCAGGCCGAACAGGCGCTGTATCAAGCCCGACTGGACTACGCGACTGCACGATTCAATCATGTGTCCACCCTGTTCCGTTTCAAGCAACAGCTGGGCACGCTGAGCCCCGATGACCTGCTGTCACTGGATGAATGGCTGAAGTCATCGACCGCAGCTCAATAAATCCTGACCTGAATACGTAAAAAGCCGGCAGTTGCCGGCTTTTTATTGTGCTTTTGTGATACCGAGTCGCCGGCACATTGCAAGCCACTCAATGCAGCGTGGGCGCATCTTCATCCGATTCAGGCAAAATCAGCTGGCCAGCACTGTCCAGCGGCAAGGCGCCCTGCCCCTGAGCCAGTTCCAGCAATTGCTGCAGCAGCATTTCAGTCAAGTGGGCACTGATGATCAGCCCGGCAGGCGGATCACCTTCAAACATGTCTTCATCTACCAATTCGTCGGCACGGAGTCCTAATAGCAGCGGGTTTTCCTGTATCAGCGGTGCCAGGTCATCCGGCGCAAACACCACATAATCCGAAGATACCTGCAGCGCCAGCTGATAGGCATCATGAGGGGCTTCCCCCAACTGCTTGAGATAGGCTTTCTCGGCCGCATTAAACAGCACAGACAACTGGCTGTTCTGGCGCTGACTAAGATCAGGTGGAGCCACATCACTGTAGTCCACACTTTTAACTTCGGGAATGTTGTCCAGCTCCCACGCATCGACCAGAATACGGTCATCGCTGTCGATCTGGAGCCACTCACGATTGACAGCCACTGCCAGCAGCCCCTCAAGCGCCGCCGCACAGATATTGCTGGTCACTATTACGCCAATACTTGGGTTTTCAATCTCGGCAGGATCTTCCACCAGCTCACCGGCACGTGCTGACAGCAGTTTCGGATCTTCCGCAATCAACTCCGCCAGAGCTAACGGTGAAAGATTGAGCATCTGCTGACACACCCGGTGTGCCGTGATGTAAGGCTCACGCTGACCACTTTCCTGCATGGTGCGTACATAACGTTGCCGCACCCTGTCCATAAGATCTGCCAGCCGACGACTCATGCCGTGCCTCCGCCCATCTGCAGGATAAACCCTGCTTAGTGAATGGTAATACCCACAGGTTTAACGTCATCTTTCAGCTTGTCAAACTGCTCACGCAGCTGCAGCAAGGGTATCAGACCAAAATCGAGTGGCTCTGCCGGCAGTTCGCACCAGTCCAGCGCCCAGATCCGGGTCATCAGCTCATATTCGCCAATCAGAGCATCCATGAAAATCATCACCGCCTCAACCCGCGGATCCATCTCCAGTATTTTGGGAGAATCCTGCAGATAGATGGCCAGGTGCAGCTTGCCTTCGATCACGCGCAGTGAACACCAGAACTCTTCAATATCACAGTACTCTTCACCCAGGTTGACGCAGGACGGTACTGGATCATAGCGGTGATTGAAGGCACGAAAGTTGATGCCACTGAGCTCAGGCGCAGCACCCACCACACTGAGTACAGCATGGATCGACTCAGGATAGCCGTCACAACCAAAGATCATCTCGACCGGCCCTTCTTCATGCTCGCGCTCAAAGTGGAAGGTCAGATTACGGTCGATTTTCTGCAGCGAGACACGGTAGGTATCGAGCAGGTTGTCGGCATCAAACTGCATATCCTGCTGACTATCCAGCAGCTGATCGAGTGTTTGTTCAATCTGCTGCCAGAAAGCGCGGATCTGATTCAAATCAGGATTGGAATTCATGTACACCAATGATGTTAAAGCGTGTCAGGTTCGCGGAACAACAACACCCGTCTGTCCCTGGTATTTGCCACTGCGATCTTTATAGGAGGTCTCACAAACCTCATCTGCGCCGAGAAACAGCATCTGAGCTACGCCTTCATTGGCATAGATACGGGCCGGCAGTGGCGTCGTGTTGGAGAATTCGAGGGTTACATGTCCTTCCCATTCGGGCTCCAGCGGTGTCACGTTAACGATGATACCGCAGCGAGCATAGGTACTTTTACCCAGGCAGATCGTCAGTACGTCTCGCGGGATACGGAAGTACTCGACCGTACGTGCCAGTGCAAACGAGTTGGGAGGAATAATGCAAACGTCAGACTGCACATCAACAAAGCTGCCCTGATCGAAGTTCTTCGGATCCACGATGGAGGAGTTGATGTTGGTGAAGATCTTGAATTCGTCCGCACAGCGAACATCGTAACCATAGCTCGAGGTCCCGTAGGACACAATCGGCTGATCATTGGCACGTCGTACCTGACCGGCCTCGAACGGCTCAATCATGCGGTGTTTGTCCGCCATCTGGCGAATCCAGCGATCCGACTTTATACCCATAGCTGCCTGTTCACCTGAAAGTCTGTTGGCAAATCAACGCACCATTCTATACGTTTTGGGCAAAAAAAACCGCCCCGGTGTAACACTGGGGCGGAAAATTTCATCTCGCTGTACTAGTCACTGTTGACCTGAATAGTGGGAATTGAGTTCCCCGCTGTAGTTAATTTTTTTGCCAGCCGCGCGCCCATGCTCCGAGCAATTTCTCGATAGCGCTGGGCATGGCCACTTTCGGGGTCGGCAACCACCGTCGGCTTGCCGGCATCGGTCTGCTCACGAATCGCAAGCGCCAGCGGCAACTGCCCCAGCAGCTCTGTCTCGTACTGTTGCGCGATGCGCGCGCCACCACCAGCACCAAACAGCGCTTCTTCATGGCCACACTGACTGCAGATATGCACACTCATATTCTCGACAATTCCAAGCACCGGAATATCCACCTTGCGGAACATCTCGATCCCTTTGCGGGCATCCAGCAGAGCAATATCCTGTGGCGTAGTGACAATGACCGCCGCGCTGACCGGTACCCGCTGCGCCAGCGTCAGCTGGATATCGCCGGTGCCGGGCGGCATGTCGATCAGCAGGTAGTCCAGATCCTGCCACAATGTCTGGTTCAGCAACTGCTGCATGGCGCCACTCACCATTGGTCCGCGCCAGACCATGGGTGTGTTTTCATCGACCAGATAGCTCATCGACATGGACTGAATACCATGCCCCACGATCGGACGGAAGTATTTCTCTTCCGCGGTTTCGGGTCGCTGTCCTTCGGGAATTCCCAACATCATGCCCTGACTGGGGCCATAAATATCCGCATCCAGAATACCCACCCGTGCGCCTTCCGCTGCGAGCGCCAGCGCCAGGTTTACGGTGGTAGTCGACTTGCCAACTCCACCTTTGCCGGAAGCAATGGCGATAATATTGCGAACCCCTTCAAGGCCAGGTAGCTTTTTAGGGCTGGGGTGTGCCTGAATCTGCTGGCAAACCTGGATCTCAACGGTATGCCCTGCATACATCTCGCTAACCGTCTCATTCAAGCCATCATGCAGCCTCGAGTGCTGGCTGGCACAGGCAAATCCCAGCTCAACTACAACCCTGATGCGGGTGTCATCAATTTCTATCGGACCAACCCGGCCAATGTCCGCCAGGGCCAGCCCGGTATCGGGATCAATCCAAGCCTCAATGGCTGCACGTATCTGCTCGGCATTTGCTGCTGTCATGGAAACTCCTTGAACGATCTGAGCCTGATAATAACCCAGTACTATAGTCGGAATTATGCCTCAGATATGCCTTGCTGTTCCAGTGCAAGCTGCCGCAGCGCGGGAAGATCCATCTTGCCACTGCCCAGCAGCGGTATTTGATCAACGGTATACACCCTTGCAGGCCGACACAGCGGCGCAATTGAGGATTTCCGCAAGCACGACTGAATCGACTCGGAATCAGCCCCCTCCACCAGCAATACAATTTGCTCGCCCTTGCGCTCATCCGGTACAGCAACCGCCGCCAGCACAAGCTCCGGCTGATCCAGTTCTGACTGCACGGCTCGCTCTACCGAGCTGAGCGAGATCATCTCGCCCCCTATCTTGGCAAAGCGTGAATAGCGATCAATGATGGTAAGGAAGCCATCTTCATCCAGATACCCCTTGTCACCAGTCTTGTACCAACGCAAACCATCCGCCTCAATGATCACCTCGGCAGTACGATCAGGTTCGTTGAGGTATCCCTTCATGATCTGACTGCCTCCCAGCAGGATCATTCCGCTATCACCAACCGGTAACGGCTTCAGCGAAACCGGGTCTACGACTCTGAACATGGAGCCAGGCAGTGCCATGCCCACGGTCCCTTCGCGCTGCCCCCGCTGCAGGTGCCACCACTGTGTATCGAGGTAATCCGGCAGGTTTACGCTGGCCACCGGCGTGGTTTCTGTACAGCCATATCCTTCCAGGACCGGAACGCGAAAGCGCGCCTCGAAGCCGGATTTTATCTGCGGCGAGAGCTTCTCGGCTCCTGCCACCACCAAACGCAACGAGCTGAACATCAGCGGATGCAGTTTCTGGTTGCGCACATAAATGCCAAGAAAGGTGCTGGTACCGCACAGAATCGTGGCACGATAGCGCGCTGCCGCCTTGCCGATATTGACCGCATCGGTCGGATCCGGATGGCAGGCCAGCGGGATTCCCTCCACCAGCGGCATCATGCAAGTAACGGTAAGGCCAAAGGCATGGAACAGGGGCAGCGTTGCCAGTACACAGTCATCCTCCTGAACGTTCAACACGGCCGCGATCTGTTTAAGGTTTGCCATCATGTTACGGTGGCTCAGCATGACCCCTTTGGGGGCTCCTTCGCTACCGGATGAGAACATGATCGCGGCGGTGTCATCCAGATCAGACGCCCCCCCATAACGCCAGTGCAACGCCCATACCGGCGTCAGCACTGCTTGCATCAGGGTCAGCAGCGACTCTGGCTTGCCAATCCCTGCTTTTACGTCTTCCAGGATGATTACATTCATTCGCTCCAGCAGCTGCCTGAAACTCAGGCCTCGCTGCTCAAGCTTGCGCAGAAACTGTGACGAGGTGACCAGTGTGCGTACACCAGCCCGCTCGGCACAACCCAGCAACACGTGCTCCGGTGATGTGTAGTTCAGGTTGACCAGCGTCTTGCCTGACATCAAAAGCGCCATATTGGCAATGGCACCACCGGCCGCCGTCGGCAACAACAGCCCAACATTTTGCTCTTCAATCTTTCTAAGCCGGCGACTGAAAAGGATACAGGCCGTCAACAGCCTTCGATGGTTAAGCACAGGGCCGTTAAGATCGGTCAAAGCCCATTCAGAGGGTGCCGCCCTGGCTGTACGAATAAAGGCTCGCGGCAGCGTTTCTAGGCTGTCGGTGTACTCATTCCAGGCATGAATCGATAGCTGGGCAACCGTCTGCTTGACCGTTTCAGCACGGGTATCAAGCGGCAGCGGTTCACCAAATGCCACTATCACATCACGTTTGAGCCCACGGTTGTCAAATCCCTGCAGCCGCTCACTGGAGCGAGAAAAGCGACTGCCCCACAACCCCCGCAGATAAAAAGGTATGATCCGCGCATTCGGAACCGGACCATCCCCGCTTTCACGAGCGACCCGCTCAAAGCCACGTTTGAACTCGCCCAGCTGACCGCTGTAACTGATGGCGCCTTCCGGGAACAGACACACGACTCGGCCATCAGCCAGCAGCTTGCGTACCTGGCGCATGGCGCTGCGCGGGCCTCGCGCAGAGATGGGAATGACACGATACAGATCCAGAAACCAGCGCAGATACCAGCGCTCATAAATCGAGCGTTCCATCACAAAATGGATATGACGCGGGCAAGCCATCTGCAGCATGGCCCAGTCCAGCCAGCTGATATGGTTCCCAAGCAGAAGAGTCCCTTCTCCGCTCACCGGTAGGTGCTCGAACCCAAGCACCTTCAGGTTGTAGCGACGTCGAATCAGACTTGTAGCCATAAGACGTACAAGCGCTTGTGGCAGCAGGATCACCGCATAGATTGCACCACATACCGCCACCAGCGCCAGCAGCCAAAGCACCCAAGTTGAGGGTACCGATAACAGCGCACTTGTCACGGTCAGCAGCAGGAAACTGAGCATGGAAACGTTTTGAACAAAATTATTGCCGGCCAGCACGCGCCCCAGACGCGACTCTTCAGCGTTAAACTGAATCATGGCGTTGAGCGGGATAATCATCATCGCACCGCTGGCCCCGATCAGCAGAAAGGCCAGCGCACAGAGGGCAATACTGTTCAGTTGCGGCAACAGCAGCAGCCCCAATGCCACACCACAGGCACCCAGGGGAATGAGTCCGACATTGATGTAGTGTCGTGACAGGCGACCCGCGATGACAGAACCAATCATGATGCCGACCCCTGCCAGCGCCATCGCTCCCTGAATAATGAATGTGTTGTTCTGGTCCAGATGCTCTTTGGCATAGGCGGGAAATACAGCCAGCATCACCTGACTGATTGACCAGAACATGGCGAGGCCAAATATGGACAGGAGAATGGTGCGTACACTCGCCAGCTCGGCCAGGTTACGCCACAGACTGCGCCCACTGACGTAGTCCCGCACGCTGAAACATTGTCGAGAATCGGTTTGGCTCAAGGCCGGCAGACGCAAGGTCAGCAGTAGCTGCAGGGCTGCCCCACCCACCAGAACCCAGCCAAGTGAGGCCACGTTTGGCAGAATTTGATTTGGGCCATGCAGCGACTGCCCGGCCAGCATCCACTCGAACAGCGCCGAAAACACCACAATGCCACTTAGTATCGCCACAATGGTAACAGCCTGAATCCAGCCGTTGCCTTCGCTCAAACGCTCAACACCGAGCAGTTCCCGAATAAAACCGTATTTTGCCGGTGAATAAATCGCACTTTGCACAGCCAGAATAAAGGTCAGGGCAAAGGCGGGGATGAACAGGCCGGCATAGTAACAGGCTGTAATAGCCAGCGTAATTAACAGTGCCGCCGCTGCGGATAGCTGCATGACACGGTGTTTTGGGTACTTGTCGGAAACAAAACCTGCAGGGGTAAACAGCATAATAAAAGGCAGCAGGATCAAGCCATTTACGACAGCCGTCAGCAGAATTTGCGTTTCACCATCATAACTTTTGAAAAGGGTGTTCTGGATGGTGACCTTGTGTCCCAGATCGACAAACGCATTGATAAACGCCACCAGAATGAACGCCGGAAACCCCCGTATCTTCAGTAATTCCGTCATTCCAACACCCTCTCCCACACCCTCAGCGAACCGACCGCCCGTGACTCTATTTTCTCGGCACGGTTGTAATCAGTGCCTCAACCCTTACCATTTCAGGATCTTACCCGATAAAAGGAGGATAGTGCATTGTATAATCAGGCACAGACAGGCCCGTTCAAGGGGATGAACGCAGGGATGAGCACCATCGCCATCCTGATGATTCTGGCGACGGTGGTAGCCGGTGTTTTCTTCACCGATGAAAGTGCCGCCGCAATCGGCCAGCTGCGCAGCTGGCTCAACCCCTTTCTGGAATGGTATTACGTCCTGCTGGTTGCCTTTCTGCTGTTCTTCATGATCTGGCTCGGCACTGGGCGCTATAAGAATGTGCGTCTGGGCAACGATGCCGAGGTACCCGAATTTACCTTTTTCTCCTGGGTCAGCATGCTGTTTGCAGCCGGAACCGGGGTCGGGATTCTTTTCTGGTCGGTGGCACAACCGATTCTTCAGTTTCAAGACAACCCTTTTGTTGAGTTTGGCAGCACTGATGCCGACGCAGCCATCATCGCCATGCGGCTCTCGTTTTTTCACTGGGGTATCAACGGCTGGGCCATCTTCTCCTTTGTCGGGCTCACCATGGCCTACTTTGCCTTTCGCCATGACCAGCCATTGACTGTACGCTCAGCCTTGCGCCCACTGCTGGGCAACCGAATCCATGGGGCTTTTGGTGATCTGGTCGATCTGCTGGCGGTATTCGGCACTGTGTTTGGCATTGCCACAACACTGGGCCTTGGCGTTCAACAGATGAACGCCGGGCTTAATCGTGTATTTGGCATCGTCAATTCCACCGAACTGCAGTTGACCGTAATCGCCGGTATCATGATGATCGCCACCGTCTCGGTGGTATCAGGTGTTTCTCGTGGTGTGCGGCTGCTATCGGAAATGAACTTCTGGCTCAGCATTGCCGCCGTCTTCTTCATGCTGATTCTAGGCCCTACACAGTATCTGATCGGCGTCACTATTGAAGCCACCGGCGACTACATCCAGAATTTGTTGCCCCTAAGTTTCCACACCAACGCCACCCATGGTGGCCACTGGCAAGCAGAGTGGACTGTGTTCTTCTGGGGCTGGTGGCTGGCCTGGAGCCCGTTTGTTGGCATGTTTATCGCCCGAATTTCACGCGGGCGCACCTTCCGTGAGTTTGTCACCGGTGTACTGTTGGTTCCTACCGGCATCACTATTATCTGGATAGGCCTGTTTGGCGGCACCGCATTGTATCAAGAGCTGTTTCAAGGCGGCGGTGTCATTGAAGCCGTGTACAACGATATCTCTTCGGCCCTGTTTGTCATGATTGAAGGCATGTCATTGGGTATCATGACACCGGTTGTATCCACTCTGCTGATTGTGCTGATCGGTACCTACCTGATCACCTCAGCCAATGCCGGCACACTGGTGATCACCACCATTCTGTCTGGCGGGGATACCGATCCGCCCTCTGGGCACCGTATTCTCTGGGGAGTTTTTCTGGCTCTGCTGACCGCAGTTCTGCTGTTGGCCGGCGGACTCGAAACCCTGCAGGCAGCTGTTATTACCGCTGCCTTGCCGTTTTCACTGGTGGTGGTGGCCATGGCGACCGGTTTGCTGCGTGCGCTGCGTAAAGAGCGCTATGCTGCTCGCACCGGTGAGCGCAAACTGGCTCCGGCAGAACCCTGGGCGGTAGCGGAAGATGTGATCGAAGAGCCCGCGATCGAACGCAGAGCACAGGATTCAGCCGGTCTATGACCGGCCCATTGCCTGATCAGTCGGGCAGTTTCTCGAAATCAACCTTGGGCAGACATTCAAAGCCTGGTTTCGCGAAGTAGTAGCCTTGCATCAAGGTCACGCCGTGTTGGAGGAAATACTCCATCTCGGCGGCGGTTTCGACCCCCTCGGCCAGAATACGAATATCGAGCTGGTTACAGATATCGATCAACCCACCCACGATGATCTGTTTAACCCGACTGCTGTCGATATCGCGCACCATCCACGCCGCGCACCAGCGCTTAGTGTCCATAGATCTCGCCACTGGACAGCTCCACTATAGGCTGAAAGGCAAAGGTAAAATCAAAATCCAGCGGTACCTGACATCCGGCACAGCCGGGAAGTGTCTGCGGGGGCATGGTGTATCCTTGTATAAAACACGACTCAGGGGTTTACAGTATTCTAGATCAAAAAAAGTGTAGTGTCAGAGTGCCACTCTTGAAAGTTACTGCCTATCACGACTATCAACCGAGTGCTCAGTGGTTATAATCGCAGCGATAACCAAGGAGGACACTATGCTCAAACCATTGCTGCTTGGCCTGGCACTTCTGCCAGCCACTTTTATGCCTGCCCACGCCGAAGACACAATGCCCCGAGTGTTACTGAACACCACACTGGGCCCTATCGAGCTGGAGATTAACGCCGACAAAGCCCCCATTACTGCAAAAAACTTCCTGCAATACGTGGACAAGGGCCACTATGACGGCCTGATCTTTCATCGCGTAATCCCGGGCTTCATGATCCAGGGTGGCGGCTTCACGGTCGAGATGGAGCAGGTTGAAACTGATTCGCCGATCAAGAACGAATCGGGCAACGGCTTGAGCAACCAACGTGGCACCATCGCCATGGCTCGCACACGGGACCTGGACAGCGCCACAGCCCAGTTCTTCATCAATACAGCTGATAACGTTCGGCTTGACGGCCGCAATGGACCAACCGGTTACACCGTGTTCGGTAAAGTGATCAGCGGCATGGACACCATCGATGAAATCAGTGCAGTGAAAACCGGCCGCAAAGGCATGCACGGAGATGTACCGCTAACACCCGTGGTGATCGAAAGCGCCGTGCGCATGGTCGAACCAATGTCCGATAACACGACCGGCAACCCATCGAGCGAAGAGTAGAAACGCAAACGCCCCGCACTGGGCGGGGCGTTCCGGTATAAACCGACGCGGTATCAGCGCTGATCGAAATCCAGCACCACCTCGTCCGAGATCGGGTGTGCCTGACAGCTGAGCACGTAACCGGCTTCAATTTCGTGCTGCTCCAAGCCATGGGAGATATCCATCTCCACTTCACCCTTGGTCAGTTTACACTTGCAGGTGGAGCACACACCGGCCTTGCAGGAGTACGGCAGGTCCATACCGGCATCCATACCCGCATCCAGGATATTCTGGCCCACGGTAGCCAGGTCGAACATCACCGAGCGACCATCGGCAACCACGGTCACCTTGCTCATCTTGTCTTCGCCATACTGCGCTACACGCGCCTGTGCTTTCTCCAGCATCTCCTTGGAGTCTGCAGATGAAGTAGCAAAGAGCTCGTAGTGAATCTGGCTGTCGCTCAAACCTTCCATACGGAAGCCGCGAGAGACTTCGGTCATCATCGCCTCAGGACCACAAATGAACGCTTCATCGGTGCTCTTGATATCGATCAGGCCACTCTTCTGCAGTGCATAGCCTTTCTTGTTGTCGATGCGACCGTTTAGCAGATCCGCTCCCTGATCTTCATAGTCCATAATATTGATCCACTGGAAGCGATCCATATAACGGTTCTTGATGAAGTTCAGCTCATCCTTGAACATCACGGTATTGCTGCGCTGGTTACCGTAGATCAGCGTGACCTTGCTGTTGGCTTCGGTTGAAAGCACGGACTTCATGATCGAGATCATCGGCGTAATGCCGGAGCCCGCCGCGATGCACATGTAGTTCTTGGCGTTATCCGGGTTCAGCTCGGTGTAGAAGCTGCCCTGAGGCGGCATGACTTCAACCTCAACGCCCGGCTTGAAGTGGTCGTTGGCGTAGTTGGAGAAACGACCATCCTGTACACGCTTAATGCCGACACGCATGTGGCCATCGTTCACGCCGGAGCAGATGGAGTAGGAACGACGCACATCTTCGCCATCAATCATGGCGCGCAGGGTCAGGAACTGGCCCTGGATAAACTTGAACTTCTGCTTCAGTTCTTCAGGTACTTCAAAGGTCACGCAGATGGCCGAGTCCGTTTCAGGCTGGACTTCGGCCACTTTCAGCGTGTAGAAATTGGTGTCAGACATCGCTTCACCTATATCTTCTTAAAATAGTCAAAAGGCTCGTTGCAATCGTTGCACTGGAACAGCGCCTTGCAGGCGGTGGAGCCAAACTCGCTTATCCGACGGGTGTTGCGCGAGCCACAGTGCGGGCACTTGGCATGGGCATCCGGGGTCAGGCCATCCGCATCGATATCGGCATCTTCCGGCGGTGCCACGCCGTAGTTGCGCAGCTTGCGGCGTCCTTCCGGTGACATCCACTCCGAACTCCAGGCCGGCGACAGCGTCATTTTGACTTCGACCTTGTCATAACCGTTTCGGTTGAGCTGAGCCACCACGTCATCGGTGATGGTGTTCATCGCCGGACAGCCGGAGTAAGTCGGAGTGATGGTGACCACAATACGGTCACCATCACGCTCCACGTCACGCAGAATCCCCAGATCCCAGATGCTCAGTACCGGGACTTCGGGATCCTTCACTTCATCGAGCAAATTCCAGAGTTCCTTTACGTCCGGGGCGTTGCGCTGTTGCAAACGGCGATACTGCTCTTCCGGCATCAGTGAGATTTCATTCATGGCGCGTTACCACTGGCATCCGGGGTGAGAGCGATGCACGATCTGCATCTCGGTCAACATGTGACCCAGATTCTCGGTGTGATAGCCGGTACGACCACCACGTACGGCCCAGCTGTCTTCCGGTACGGTCAGAGTCGCTTCGGTCAGAATATCGCTGACCATCTTGTGCCACTCATCGCGCAACTTGGATACGTCGACACCGATACCGTTGTCAGCCAGCAGTTGCTCGGTTTCATCCATGTCGAACATCTCGTGGGTGTAACCCCAGAGTGCATCCACGGCCTTTTGAGTACGCTTGTGGCTCTCTTCAGTACCATCACCCAAGCGCAGTACCCAATCGCGGCTGCGACGCAGGTGATACTTGGTTTCCTTGATCGCCTTGGAGGCGATTGCGGCCAGCGTTTTGTCCTTGGACTGCTCCAGATGCGGCAGCATGATGGTGTAGTACACATCCGCGAACAGCTGACGAACCTGAGAGTAGGCGAAATCACCCTTGGGCATTTCCATCAACAACAGGTTGCGGTATTCACGATCGCTGCGCATGTAGGCGAAGTCATCTTCGGTGCGACCATCGTTGGCCAGCTCGGCTGCATAGGTATAGAACATGCGAGCACGACCGATGTAGTCCAGTGCCACATTGCCGTAGGCGATGTCTTCTTCGAGGAACGGACCGTAGCTCACCCACTCGGAGATACGGTGGCCCAGAACCACGGAGTCATCACCCAGACGGGTGGCATATTCAAGCGTTGCCGCCTTGATTGCGTCACTCATTACTCTATCTCCTCACCAATTACATGTTGTTGACGGGATCGGGCAGCACGTAATAAGTCGCGTGACGGTAGGGCTTGTCATCGTTCGGATCGTAGAAGCAATCCGCATCATCTTCCTGAGAGGCGCAGATGTCGCTGGACTTTACGACCCACAGGCTGACGCCTTCGCTGCGACGGGTGTAGCAGTCGCGGGCGTACTCCAGTGCCTGTTCAGGATCTTCAGCGTGCAGGCTGCCGACATGTTTGTGGTCCAGACCACGCTTGGAGCGTACGAAAACCTCAAACAGTTCCAGTTTTTCTGTTGGCTTTGTCATTTCCAGTTACCTCTTAAGCTGCACGCTGTGCTTTTTTGGCGCGTTTCTTTTCGTTGTATGCAGTAATGGCGTCACGAACCCATTCGCCTTCATCGTGAGCGGCAACATGGTGCTCGATACGCTGACGGTTGCAGTGACCGTTACCGTTGATCACACTCCAGAACTCGTCCCAGTTCAGATCGCTGCTGTCGTAGTGGCCACGCGCTTCGTTCCACTTGATGTTGGCGTCCGGGTGGTCAAGACCCAGCACTTCAATCTGCTTGACGGTCTGGTCAACAAATTTTTGGCGCAGATCGTCATTGGTCTCGCGCTTGATCTTCCACTCCATGGACTTCTGGGAGTGGGCAGATTCGGTGTCGTGCGGACCAAACATCATCAGGGCCGGCCAGTAAAAGCGATTCAGGGCGTCCTGAGCCATCGCCTTCTGTTCCGGAGAACCCTTGGCCAAAGCCAGCATGGCTTCATAGCCCTGACGCTGGTGGAAACTCTCTTCCTTACAGATACGGATCATGCCGCGTGAGTACGGACCGTAAGAGGTACGCTGCAGGGATACCTGGTTCACGATGGCAGCACCATCAACCAGCCAACCTATCGCCGCTACATCAGCCCAGGTCAGGGTCGGGTAGTTGAAAATCGAGGAATACTTGGCTTTACCGGTCTGTAGCTGCTCGATCATTTCGGAACGAGAAATACCCAGGGTTTCGGCTGCGCTGTAGAGATAAAGGCCGTGTCCCGCTTCGTCCTGTACCTTGGACAGCAATACCGCCTTGCGGCGCAGAGAAGGTGCACGGGTGATCCAGTTGCCTTCCGGCTGCATGCCGATCACTTCAGAGTGAGCGTGCTGAGAGATCTGACGGATCAGGTTCTTGCGGTATTCCGCAGGCATCCAGTCCTTGGGCTCGATCTTCTCTTCCGCTTCGATCTTACGCATGAAATTCTTTTCTTCGGGCGTCATCGTTCTGCTCTCCGATCTTGGTTCATTCTGTCGCACTGTGTAACTTATTTTTCTAAGCCAGAGTGTTTTTTGTATCGCTCTAGCCACTTACAGCCTGTTTAGCTGTACCGCTTCAGGCACAGATACAACAGGATACGCTCACCAACATGCGATGGATTAAATGTACTACCAAATCTAATTAAATGATACATAAAAACAAAACTTTTTTTGAATTAGTGTATCACTTGAAGCAATGATACTGCGGGTGCAGTCATACGGATCAGTCTAGTCAATAAATACGACAAGTGAGGGCGTAGCTCCGAGTCAATGCTGAAATTGATTCACGTCAGTTAAGGTATCGCCGAACAGATACTGCAGATGTGCCGAAAACGACTTGAGTTCAAGAGTGACACCGCACCGATTGCGGTTCAGTGAGCTGAAATCACAAACAATTCGCTGAGTTCGATCGCCGTAATACGCGGGTTATGAGTACGGCTTTCAGGCTTCAGCGGCTGTTCAAACAACGCAGCCCCCGTATCAATATATATGCCGTTGCCACGTCGCTCGACCCTTGGCACAACCACATGGCCATGTACCGTCAGGTCGATCCCCTCCACATGGTGGACAAATTCAGACTGCTTAATGGGGCGTTCCCACAACAAGGCTTCCTGCAACGCAGGCTCAAACGGTAGCCTCAGGGCGAGGTCTTCCCATTCATCCAGCGGGAAGGTGCTGTGTGAGATGCCGATTCTGCGCCCATCACCCACCTCAAGCTCAATTACCCAGGGCATTTGCTCTGCCAGCATCTCAGCATGCTGGCGCAGCTTCGCATGGCGAGCAAAGTAGTGTTCCGGACCGGTGCCCAACCAGGCTCTGCCGCCGTATCGCAGCCATGTTTCCACATCCACCGCCTCAGGCTGTTTCAGCCAGTTGAACAATATTTGCTCGTGATTTCCGCGCACCGCAAAAAACCAGGGCTCTTGAGTCAACAGCAGGCAACGTTCTGAATCCGGCCCTCGATTGATCAAGTCCCCCACTGAAAACAGCCGATCCCGGGCAGGGTCAAAACAGACCGCCTCCAGCTCAGCCATTAAGGGCCCGTACCAGCCGTGAATATCACCCACCACAAAATCGCGCCCACGCTGATTAGCTGCCACATGCTGGATTACATTCATAACATTCCCGCTCCCTGATGATCGACATCAACGCTCTTCGCCGCGCTGCTATTGGCTAATGTGCCACATTCACGCTTTATTGATCCAGATCCGTATACGCCCGTGGCTGCAGCTCTACACTCGAAACATGATTCATTTTCGAACAAGACCTTTAATAAAAAATATCATCTTGTCATGGAGCGCCCAATGACCGCCGCCGAACAGGTACGTAATCCACAGGCCATATTCATTTCCGGCAACGAAGCGGTAGCGATGGCTGCCCGCGATGCCGATTGCCGTGTGGCAGCAGCCTACCCCGGGACACCATCCACCGAAATACTGGAATATCTGTCAGCCTATCCAACGGTCTACTCAGAGTGGTCGATCAACGAAAAGGTGTCACTTGAGGTCACGATTGGCGCTTCGCTGGCCGGAAGCCGGGCCCTTTGCGCCATGAAGCACGTCGGACTCAACGTGGCATCCGATGCTTTGATGACTCAAACACTGATTGGCGCGGTTGGCGGACTGGTCATTGCAGTGGCGGATGATGTGGGGCTCTCTTCCTCACAGAATGAGCAAGACTCTCGCTACTGGGGTCGGTTCGCCCATATTCCGGTGCTGGAGCCTTGTGACGCGCAGGAAGCCTACAGCATGACCCGCTTTGCTTTCAGCCTGTCAGAACAGTTTTCAGTACCCGTGCTGCTGCGCCTAACCACTCGTATCTGCCACGTAAAGGGACTGGTCCGAACCGATGCGTCCGAAAAAACGGTTGCACGGTTCTTCAATAAGGACAGCAGCCGCTACGTAATGGTGCCGGGCAACGCACGCAACCGCATACCGTTGATGATGCAACGCGATAAAGAGTTGGCGCAATTTTCAGAAGGCTGTGAACTGAACCGGTTCGAGCCAGGCCAGGATCGGCGGATTGGCTTTGTCACCTCGGGAGCCGCCTATTGCCATGTACGCGAAACATTTCCGGAAGCCCCCGTTCTGAAGCTTGGGCTTAGCCACCCCGCCCCCATTGAAACAATCAGAGCCTTTGCCCAAGAGGTTGACCAGCTTATTGTGGCAGAAGAGGTCGAACCCCTGCTCGAAACCGAGTTGAAAGCGGCCGGCATCCAGCTCAGCGGTAAGGATATCCTGCCCCGGATCGGAGAACTGATACCTTCCGTACTAAGGCCCGCATTGGCCCCGCTCACCGGTGACACCTGCACCACTGCCCCTGCAACTCAAAACGACCTGTTTCCGCGCCCACCAACCCTGTGCGTCGCCTGCCCTCACATGGGCATCTACTACTGCCTCGCACACGTTAAAAACACCATTATCTCCGGCGACATCGGTTGCTACACGCTGGGGGCCGGCCAGCCATGGAGTGCACTGGATACCTGCATCAGCATGGGGGCTTCACTAAGCGTTGCCCAAGGGATCGACAAGGGGCGCAGTGAAGCGGATCAAAACAAGAATGTCATTGCGGTCATCGGCGATTCCACATTCCTGCATATGGGCATGCAGGGACTGCTGGACATCACCTACAACCGTGGCAACGTTACCATCCTGCTGCTGGACAACCGAGCAGTTGGGATGACCGGTGGACAGAACGCTCCCTCTTCAGGCCTTGATCTTCATGGCGAGGAAACCATACAGGTAGATTTCAGAAAGCTGTGTGAGGCCCTGGGTGTCAAACCAGCGCGAATCCATGAGGTAAACCCATATGAACTGCCTGTACTGTTCAAGGCGTTGCGCGAAGAGGTCAAACAAACCGGGCCGTCGGTCATCATCACCAATCAGCCCTGCGTCCTTACCGAGCGTTACCGACAACAACCGGCTCTGGCGGTAGATGCCGACAGGTGTACCGGCTGCAGCAACTGCCTTGATGTAGGCTGCCCGGCCATTCTGGTTGAACGGCGTGAAACGGTGATCAAACCCAACGGTCGTGAAAAGCAACTGGCATTCGTGAAAATCGACAGCGCAGCCTGTACCGGATGCAATCTTTGCATCAACACCTGCGGCCCGGATGCCATCATTCCGCTAAGCCGCGACAGCCGAATCAATGCCGTGGAGGTAAGTGCATGAGCTACGTAACCAATATACTGGTGGCCGGAATTGGCGGACAAGGCGTCATGACCGCAGCGGACATTATTGCTCAGACTGCCATTCGCGCCGGCCATGATGTGAAAAAGACAGAGGTAGCAGGCATGGCACAGCGCGGTGGTGTTGTAACCTCCCACGTCCGCTTTGGTGAGCACGTGTACTCCCCTTCCATCACACCCGGACACGCCGACTTGCTACTGGCGTTCGAGCCAGCTGAGGCACTGCGCTGGGCGGGACACCTGCGCACAGGTGCAGCTGCACTGGTAAACACCTTTGCACAAACTCCACCGGTTGTATCTTTAGGGTTGTTTGAATATCCGGATGCACCACTGGAACAGCTGGCCCGGTATCCGATCAGCGTCAGCAGCTTGAATGCCGGGGATATGGCCATTGGCATGGGGGATCGTCGATTGGTAAACAGCCTGATGCTCGGTGCCGCAGCCAGACATCTGCCTTTCGACAGCGGCTTGCTGAAACAGGCTTTGCTGGACCATTTTGCCAACAAGGGTGGAAAAATGCTGACTCTTAATGAGCAGGCATTTGATGCCGGTTACAGAGAACCTGGAAAGATATAAGAGGATGGTGGAGCCTAGCGGGATCGAACCGCTGACCTCGACACTGCCAGTGTCGCGCTCTCCCAGCTGAGCTAAGGCCCCACAATCAGGCGAATGCCTGTAAAAATGGCGTCCCATAGGGGGTTCGAACCCCTGTTACCGCCGTGAAAGGGCGGTGTCCTAGGCCACTAGACGAATGGGACGCAGTGTATGACGATTTGGTGGAGCCTAGCGGGATCGAACCGCTGACCTCAACACTGCCAGTGTTGCGCTCTCCCAGCTGAGCTAAGGCCCCTCGTCAAAGGACGGGGCGTATAGTAATGGCCCCACCCTGTGCTGTCAAACGTTTTCTTGCAGTAAATTTGACAATTTGCACAACTGAATCAGTCAGTTAGCGCCTTGTATTCCTTTTCGAGACGCTTGGTTTCCTTCTTGGACGGCGTACCCACTACTTCAAGCGCATGGCGCAGACGGGCGCGGCTCATATCCGGTCCCAAAATAGACATGGCATCCACCACTGAAACACTTTGTGCCGTACCGGATATGGCTACGAACAGCGGGAACAGGAAATCACGAATCTTGATTTCCATACCATCGGCCAGTTGTTTCAACTCGGCGAACAGGCTGTCACGGTCCCAATGGCCTTGCTGATCCATATGCCAAACACTGAACTGCAGGATGCGACGCACCTCATCAAGCTCGATTTTCTTGTGCTCAAAATCCGCCTCGGTGATCGACAGCATTCCACTGAGGAAGAACCCAGCCAGCGGAGCGATGTCAGTAAATTTCTCGACGCGTGGCTGAATCAGCGGAATGATCTGCGCCAGATACTCGGGGTTCAACGCCCACTTCTGTACCTGTGCCGCAAACTGCTCTGGGCTCAGCTCTTCACGAATCCAAAGGCCATTGAGCCAGCTCAGCTTTTCCTGATCGAATACCGGCCCGCCCAAAGACACACGCTGAATATCGAAGTTCGCAAACATCTCGTCACGGTTGAACTTTTCACGCTCATCCGGCATGGACCAACCCATGCGACCGAGATAGTTCAGCAGCGCTTCCGGCAGGAAGCCCATGCGCTGATAGTACAGAATGCTGGTCGGGTTCTTGCGCTTGGACAGCTTGGATTTGTCCGGGTTGCGCAGCAGCGGCATGTGGCACAACTGCGGCATCTCCCAACCAAAGTACTGGTACAGCAGCTTGTGCTTGGGTGCTGAGTTGATCCACTCTTCGCCACGAATCACGTGGGTGATCTGCATTAGATGGTCATCGACTACGTTGGCCAGATGGTAGGTCGGCATGCCATCGGACTTGAGCAGAATCTGAGCATCAACCTGCCCCCAATCCAGCTCGATCGGGCCTCGCAGCATGTCGTCAATCACACAGACACCCTCTTCGGGCACCTTCATGCGGACCACATAGGGCATTCCCGCCGCCATGCGACGCTCGACTTCGTCCTGCGGCAACTCAAGGTCACTCTGTTTCAGTGCTGTATGCTTGCCATCGACACGACGAGTTTCGCGCAGCTCATCCAGCTCCTCTGCGGTACGGAAGCAGAGAAACGCCGTGCCCTCCTCCACCAGACGCATGGCAAAGTCCTTGTACATATCCTTGCGTTCGCTCTGGCGATAAGGACCATGTGGACCGCCCACGTCTGGGCCTTCGTCCCACTCCAGCCCCAGCCAGCGCAACGAGTCCAGGATCGCCTGTTCAGACTCGACCGTACTGCGGGTTTGGTCGGTATCTTCAATACGCAGAATGAACTGACCGCCATGCTGACGGGCAAAAGCGAGGTTAAACAGTGCAATATAGGCGGTGCCTACGTGGGGATCGCCAGTAGGTGACGGTGCTACACGGGTACGAACAGTCATGATGGTGACTCGATCCTGTAATGGGGTGAGTTAAACGCGACATTATAACGCGCAAGACAGGCAGGCTGCCATGCAGGAGCGTCAGCTGAAGTTGTCCCAAGCGATACCGCCCCAGATCAAAGCCGTAACGAACAGCGCCAGCAACACCGCTGCCGATCCAAGATCCTTGGCCAGGCCGGCCAGAGCATGGAACTCGGTACCGGCACGGTCGACCACCGCTTCTATGGCAGTATTGATCAGCTCCATGATCAGCACAAACAGCAGTGAGCTGATCAAAAGTCCCAGCTGCAAGCCGGATTGAGCCAGCCAGAATGCCAGTGGCAACAGCAACGCTGCCGCCCACAGTTCATACCGAAATGCCGGCTCACTGCGATAGGCGGCTCGCAGCCCCTTGATTGAATAGCGGGTGGCGTAATAGAACCTCGCCAGCCCCGTGGTTTTGGTTACGATCATTCGCTTGTTTTCCCTGCATTAATTCGACGGTCGAACATCTGACGGTAGCGCTTATCCATCTGGCGGTAGGGAATCACACTCTCCCCATCGGCCAAGCGTACATTGCTGCGTTCAAAATCCACTTCCCAGATGCGACGATCCGGGAACACCAGCGCAGCCCGCGGGTCATTATGCAGAGTTTTCATAAACGCCGTGACAATTCGCATCCGACCTTCAGGAATATCACCCAACAGGCTCAAACCATCAATAGGTGTCACCGGCTCCACCTGCATCAGTTCCAGCAGGGTAGCGAAAATATCTGCCTGTGACAGCGGAGCATCCACCTTGCCGACAACCGCTTCATAATATGATGCAGGTGGGAAAACCAGAAAACTGTTGTGTGTCACCTCATCCTGAAAATCGCCATGAAAGGCCCCACCCTTTCCGGTCACATGCTCCCCGTGATCGGATGAGTAAAAGATCCAGCTGTTCGGCTTCTCGGCTCTTACTGCCTGAAAAAGTTCATTTAGAACAAGATCGGTGTACCACACTGTGTTGTCATAGGCGTTGATGCTGTTGGGGTTTTCTTCCGGCAAGAACTGCTTCATATCGGCCGGTACCTGTCGAGAAAACGGAGTGTGGCTGCCGCTCATTTGAACCACCAGCATGAAGGGACGCTCATCTTCTGACTGGCGTTGCAGCCAGGGCTTGATACCTTTTTCCAGCACCACCCGATCGTCAGCACCAATCGACACGCTGACGTCAGCGCTGAAATGACTGCCCTGCTCAAAGTGATCCATATCCTGATCAACAAAAAGTTTATCTGTATTCCGCCACTGGAAATCCTGCGCCGTGATCAGTGCGGTGACATAGCCCGCACTTTTCGCATAATTGAACAGAGTCGGCACGGAGTAGATCACCCCGTGCGGGTCAACGCCTTGCAATCCGGTCAACATGTAGGGAACCGAGGTTAGCGTGCGTGGACCAATACTCACTGCATTGCGCATGGCGACCAGCTTTTGCTCCTGTTGCAACCGGCTCAGATTCGGTGTTGTCGCACGCTCATAGCCATAAACCCCCATATGATTCACGTTCAATGACTCGCCGATCACAAACACCAGCGATGGCGCTCCTTCAGGCACCTGCTCGCGGTAATTCAGCGTGGGTTTTGGCGGGTAGTCATCCCGGTTGTAATTGAACTCGACTGCACTGATCAGATTACCGGCATAGGCCACCGGTGAAAGCTGGAAATGAGGTGCGCCATACCAGTTGAGCGTCACCAGTAAAAACAGTGCAACACCCAACCCACCCTTACTCCAGCGCAGCCAGCGACGAGGGGAGGCCGGCTGGCGCATAATCAGATACAACACCATACAGGCGAGCCCTGCCGCCAGAACAGGACGCAGAAAGGTACCGTGCTCCAGCCACAATTCAACGGCCATAAGGGGATCAGTGGCAAAAAAGCGGAAATCAAATACCGTTACAAACTTGCGGTATACGCCGAAGTAGGCACTTTGGGCGAAATAGGCAATGGCCACGCCAGCCAACAAGGCGACTGCAGTGCGCCGGTGCAGGTTCCAATAGCCTCGGATATTGAATAACAGCGCCCAAAGCACAAAAGCACTGATGCCAAAATTGACCCAGAAGCGCTTGCCCTGATAGTTCTCCAGCGTCCATGCCAAATCTCGCACCAACAGAAGATCGAGCAGCAAAAGAAAAATGATCGCTACCGGCAACCCCAGCAGGGGCCTGGATAAGGCTTTAAATACAGACAAGGTCTAATACCACACGTTTGAGCTCAAACGTGCATTTTATTACACTGCGCCCCGTTCAGTCTGCTGCCAATACCAAATTTGGCGAACACAACTCTGCAGACCCTCTCATTCAACAGGGTACAGCTACGATGAATACACTCAAAAAACCACTCGCCGTTGCATTAGCAAGTTGCGGCATGATCGCCACGCCAGCTGCCTTTGCCAATGAGCCAAGCCTGGATATCAACCTGCGTACGCTTTACTTCAATCGCGACTTTCGTCAAGGGACCGCAGAAGACCGTGTAGCCGCTTCTCAGGCCGTGCGCATTGATTATGTTTCTCCCTATATCAACGATGTGATCGGCTTTGACGCCTCCCTGTTTGGAGCCCTCAAACTGGATGGCCGCGGTGGCGATGAAAGCATTGGCATGCTTAAAGCCGATGGCGATGATACCGAGAGCTATGCCAAACTGGGCCAGGCATTCATCAAACTGAAATTGGGTGACATCACCGAGCTGCGTGCGGGTCGCATGGTTCTCGCGACTCCTCTGCTATACGATGACGACTCTCGCTCAACCCCCAGCTCGACCCAGGCGATCAAACTGGATACTCAAGTGGGCGGCGCTGATCTTTATGCCATCTACAGTGATCGTGCTGTCAACATGGCCGAGACTGACTTTGACAAGTATGAAGCCAACGGTGAAGAGTACGACCTGTACGTCCTCGGCGGCAGCTATAGCTTCAATAACGGCTTGAGCGTCCAGGCAGCTCACGGCATCGCTGATGACTACCTGCGTCAGACCTACCTGAACGCGTCCTATCCGTTTGAACTGAACAACGGCGACAATATTCTGGTAGATGCACACTATTACTACGGCACGGATGACGGTGACCTTTACGGCCGTGATTATCAATCCAGCCTGTTCAACCTTGCAGGCCGCTACACGACCGGCGACCTAACCATGACGCTGTCCTACCAGAACATAGGTGGCGATGATGGTTATGACTACAGCTGGGATGGCTTTAACAACGACAACAACATCCTGATGGTCTGGAACTCCGTTCAATATCTGGACTTCAACAGTGCGGATGAACAGTCACTGCAGGTTCGCGCCGACTACAATGTCGCATCTGTACCGGGACTGAGTCTGATGGCACGTCATACCGAAGGTTGGGATATTGATACCAGCACCCAGTCAGATGCCAAAGAAAGCGAAACCGATCTTGAAGCCCGATATACAGTTCAGGGCGGAACGCTTGAGGGCCTTTCACTGCGTGCACGCATTGCTCACATTGAAAGTGAGCAGTTCGACAACGTCGACGAGGTACGCCTGATCGCAAACTACGGCTTCAACGCTTTCTGATCAGCTGTCAGTTTCCTCTTTTTACAGGCCCCCTTTTGGGGCCTGTTTTGTCTCTGCGCCCCGCCGAATCATCCTGCCAGCTGTGTTATAGTAGCCGCCTTAAATCGAACAGAACAGGCAGTAATGAACTCAGCTCAGGCACCACAAAGACTCGACATTTCCAATCCCTCTTCGACACCTGACAGTATCAGCCGGCGATTCTCAGTTGCGCCGATGATGGACTGGACAACATCTGATTGCAGGGTCTTTCATCGCCTGTTCTCAGACCACACTTTGCTGTACACCGAAATGGTTACGACAGGCGCGCTGATCCATGGCGACGCCGCACGCCATCTTGACTATCACGCCAGTGAGCATCCAGTCGCGCTTCAGTTGGGTGGCAGCAACCCGAGTGAACTCGCTCAGTGCGCCCGCATGGCCGAAGAGTGGGGCTATGACGAGGTGAACCTGAATGTAGGCTGCCCAAGCGATCGGGTACAGAACAATATGATCGGCGCCTGCCTGATGGCGCACCCACAGCTTGTGGCGGAATGCCTGGGAGAAATGCGGGCAGCGGCAGGCATTCCCGTCACGGTCAAACACCGACTTGGCATTGATGATCTGGACAGCTTTGAACACTTGCACCAGTTTGTCGAGACAGTTCGCCAAAGCGGCTGCACCAGCTTTACCATTCATGCACGAAAGGCGATTCTTCAGGGCTTGAGCCCCAAGGAAAATCGCGATATCCCGCCACTGATCTACGACCATGTTTACCGCATAAAGGCTCTATACCCCGAGCTGGAGATCATCATCAATGGCGGCATTAAAACACTTGCCGAGTGCGACCAGCATCTTGAGAGGGTCGACGGCGTGATGATCGGGCGTGAGGCCTACCAGAATCCCTGGCCACTGCTCAGTGAGGTGGACCAACGCTACTTCGGCATTGATCGTCCGGCACGCAGCCGCATGGACATTGCCGAAGCATTCATCCCCTACTTGGAGCAGCGCCTGGCTGAAGGCGCTCCCCTGTACGCCGTTGCCAAACACCTGCTTGGACTCTTCCACGGCCAGCGTGGCGGTAAACAGTTCCGCCGATATCTAAGCGAAAACGGTCATGCAAGGGAAGCAGGCGTTGACACCTTCAGGGCCGCGCTTGCATTGGTCGCACAGGATTGAGCTAAAGACTTTATTTGCTTTTACAGGACTAGATTTGATGAACCAGCTTGAACAATTGAAACAGATGACAACCGTGGTGGCGGATACCGGCGATATCGACGCCATCCGCCAGTTTGCACCGGTCGATGCCACCACGAACCCATCACTGCTGCTCAAGGCCGCACAGGATGCAAAATATACCCCCCTGCTGAAGGAGGCACAGGACTGGGCTGCCGCACAAACCTCCAACACAACCAAGCAGCTCGGACTGATGACAGATCGCTTCGCCGTACTGATCGGCCGTGAAATTACTCAACTGGTACCGGGACGCGTCTCTACCGAAGTTGATGCCCGCCTGTCATTTGATACGGCAGCTACGGTTGCCAAGGCGCGGGAGCTGATCAGCATGTACGAAGCCCTTGATATTCCCCGGGAACGCGTATTGATCAAGATTGCCTCCACTTGGGAGGGTATCGAAGCTGGCCGTCAACTGGAGCAGGAAGGCATCAACTGCAACCTGACCTTACTGTTTGGCTTTGCTCAGGCCCGCGCCTGCGCCGATGCCGGCATTTATCTGATTTCACCCTTTGTTGGCCGCATACTGGACTGGCACAAGGCTCGAGAGCCAGAGGCTGATTTCAGCCTCCAGCGTGACCCGGGGGTACGATCAGTGGCTCGAATCTACCATTACTACAAAGCACACAACTACGATACAGTCGTGATGGGTGCCAGTTTCCGCAATATCGGCGAAATCCAGTCATTGGCAGGCTGTGATCGACTCACGATCAGCCCCGCCCTGATGCAGGAACTGGCCAGCACGGAGCAGCCCCTGCACCGCATGCTGTCAGCTGAATGCAGCAGTGATGATACTCGCCTACACCTGAACGAAAGCGACTTCCGCTGGGATATGAACGAAGATGTAATGGCACAGGAAAAGCTGGCAGAAGGGATTCGCAATTTTGCCAAGGACCAGATCAAGCTGGAACAACTACTGGCAGGTCACTGACGGTTGCAGGAGAGCGGCTTTAACGGCAGCTCTCCAATGTTGCGACCAGATCCTTAAAGGCGTTACGGTTGGACTCGTTCAGATCAATCAGCACCTTGTGAGCATCGAGAATTCGCTCGCGCACTTCATCTTCAGACTCCTGCACAAACGGCACCTGCTTGAGGTCACAGCGGCTGGTAGGCAACTCCTCCAGCAACACAAACACGCGATCAAACCCCATACTGTAGAGAATGCGTGTGATATCGCCGTTGGTGGACACCAAGGTCGGCAACGGCATTCCTTTCTCTCGCGCCTTGATCGCAAGCTTTGCAATCAACCCAAGAGATGTGCTGTCGATGTTGTCCGTTTCAGTCAGGTCAACCAGCGTATCTGACACATCTTCACGCTCCAACACGGCTTCGAGGTGTCGCTCGATAGTCGAGCAGAGGGTCAGGCGCACATCACCTACAAACTTCAGAACGTAGTGCCCGTCGCGGCACGCGTAATAGATCGCCCCATCACTCATAAAGACTCTCTGCGTACAGTCATGATCGCCACATCATCGGGATGTCCCCGCCCGGCGGGCATCATACTCTGCAAAAACTCGGCTGGCGACCCGTATTTTGCACTGCACATATTCAGCAGCACCTGCTCTTTATCTTCCAGCGTTTCACCATCAATCACTTCAAGCACACCATCGGAGAACAGAGTCAGTGTAAAATTGTCGCCAAGCGGACACTCTAACTCATCAAACACCGGCTCTTCAAACAAGCCAAGGGGCATACCCCTCCCTTCCAGAAAACGCACCCTCCCATCCTGAAGCAAAATCGGCAGCGGATGATGACCACCTACAGCATAGCTCAGGGTTTGAGTATCGTGGTTAATCAAACCGACAAACATGGTCAAATGCTTGCCCAGCGAAGTCAGCAACATCTCACGATTAATGCGGTGCAACGTGGCAGAAGGCGACAGAATGTCAAAGCTTGAATTACGGCGGTAGTTACGCAGCAGCCTGTGTGTCATGTTTTTCAGCAACACCGTCACCAGCGCCGATGAAGCCCCATGCCCGGATACATCCGCCAGATAGAACAGGCTCAACTTGTCACTGACAACAAAGGCATCAACAAAATCACCGCTGAGCAGCAAGGAAGGCTGGAGCACATAGGCGTACTCGATACCATTGATATCCTGTTGCTGAGGCGGAAGCAGATTCTGCTGCACCTGCTGAGCAGCATGCTGATCCTCACGCAGCTCATCCAGGCTGCGCTCAAGGCTGTCACGAAGACTGCGCACCTCCTCAATATAGCGTGCCCGCTTCAATTGCCGCTCAACCGAACGAACGAACAACTCAGGGTGCAGATCCAGCTCGCCCGATACGTAAACATCATCAGCCCCGCTGCGCAGTGCAGCAACCAAGCTCTCGGCCGTGCCTTCATTGATCAGGGCGATAAGTGGCTTGGGGTTAAGTCGCTGTGCGATGCGATCCATCGACAGGCTGCTGCCGACAGAAGCAAGATCGAAAATTATCAGGGAGATATCATAGTGGTCGAGCTGTTGATCGGCATCGTCAGTGTCACGACAAACAATCAGACGCAGACGCTGATGATCACATTCCTCACAGAGCTCGAAGATACGATCGGTGGTGCGGGTGCTGTCTGAGACCAGCAACACCCGCTGATGGTGTAGACCCATTAATCAGCCATTAAGAGACTCTAAATCAAGAGTCTCAACAGTAGCCACAACCGCACCCGGTTGCAACTGAATCAGAAGTCGTTCTTGTAGTCGACATCAACGGCTTTATCGTTAATCTGATATTCACGACGCTGCATATACGCATCACGAATAAAACTGTATTTGTCGCCACTGATGATCTGCTCAGCCTGAAGCAACCGGCTGCGAGTATCAATCAGGCGCAAACCGTAAAGCGCATTGCGGTCAGACGTGTCACCGACCTGGCGTACAGGGTCGACAGCACTATCCGCGAGCAGTGAAATACCGTCACGCGGGTTACTTGGCCCCAGCAGCGGCAGCACAAGATAAGGCCCCGAAGGCATGCCCCAATAACCCAGCGTCTGACCGAAGTCTTCAGGCTTCTGAGCTATTCCCATCGGTGTTGCCACATCAATCAGACCAAACAGACCGAAGGTTGAGTTGAACGTAAGGCGAGCAAAGCTCTGACCGGCCGCTTCAAGCTTGAACTGCAGAAGATTGTTCAGCAGATTGCGCACATCGCTCAGGTTATCGAAGAAATTACTGACGCCCTTTTCGGCAATGTCAGGCGTGACATAACGGTATCCCTGCGCCAGCGGCTTCAACGCATACTTGTCCACGCCTTCATTGAAGTTGAATACCGGGCGATTAAAGCCTTCCCAAGGGTCAACTTCGCTGTTCGCCGACAAAGGGGCAGCAATAGCCGCCAGCGAAAAACCGGTTACCAGAAGCCCTGTACGCAGTGCAGATTTCAGCATGCTCGATCCTTAAAAGCTGACATGACAATGGGGCAATTCTATCTCGGGGGGCAAACAGAGTAAATGAGCTCACTTAAACTAAGCCAAGTAGCAGCCATTCAAGCAAATATTCTCAATAACACTGGAGTGATAATGTCTCCAATAATGCAAAAAGGCTCCCGAAGGAGCCTTTTCATACCAGATACTAATCTATGATTAGATTAGAAATCTACGCGGTAACCCAGAACCAGTGTATCTTCTGCTGCGCCCAGAGCGGTTGCAACTTCTTCTTCGATATCAGTGTAGCCTACCCAAACCAGGCCTTTGCTGCCCAGCTTGTGCTCAACTTCCAGACCCCACTGATCACCATCAGCAACATTGTCGATATCCAAGCTACCGTAACGAGCTTTCAGCGCAGTTGCACCCATCTGGTATACACCAGCAAGTTCCCAAGCATCGCGCTCATCGATGGTTGCACCAGCAGCATTTTCGATTTCACGATCTTCGTAGCGAGCACCGATTGTAAAATCAGCGATCTTGTAGCTAGCACCAAGACCCCACAGATCCTGATCGACTGTAGCTGCACCACCATCGCTAGTAGAAGCATAAGACACGGTAGCACGCAGACCTTCAACACCAGTGAACTGGGCTGCGATGTTGTATCCGTCTACGTCGTCACGAGAGTCATCACCTTCACCAGCGATAACTGCACCAGCTACCACCTGGAAGCCACCCATAACAGGAGAGGCGTAGGCAATAGTGTTGTCATTACGCTTGTGAGCGAAACCGCCATGCCGTCCAGCATTACCAATCGCAAACGCTTCACCAAACTCGCTATCTGCAGAGTTAAAGATATTAGTGTGAGACACCAGCATGGTGTAGTGCGGGTGGTACTGACGACCAACCAGAGCAGTACCCCAAGAACCAGTCAAACCTGCATAGGAGAGACGCGGAGCGAACATATCAGCACCGTAACCACCCTGGTCAGTAGTATTGATATTAGCTTCCCAATGGAACAAACCCTTGGTGTCTTCCAGACCCAGATCTACAGTGCCCTTGATACCAATACGGGTAGATTCGTCACGCAGATCAGCATCTTCATTATCTTGGAATGCCAGACCTACACGGAAAGAACCGTACAGAGTAGCGTCAGCCTGAGCGACCATCGGAGCAGTCATGGCACCAGCAACAGCCAGAGCAATCAGTGACTTTTTCATCAACATTTCCCCTTCATTCAACATACTAGTAGTGAATTCTAGTTTTTCTCAGCACTATCAGCGCTATCAGAAAAATACTATAAATCCAGATTATTGCAAACCAATCAAAGCAAAAAGTTCCATAACTTTTAAACTTTTACCGGTTCGATGTTGCATGGTAACTGCCCTCCCTTGCAAGGTTCTCTGCTGAGAATGGCTCGCGTCCGGCTGAGCAACCACCTAAATTGGCGGCATTACAGCACAAGCACCGCACTGGTGCAACCCTTTAGAGCCTTTGCTCGCAAGGGCTGGACGGGTTTTTGACCCCCGTCATAACAATACTCAAAGCTCGGCCAAGGCCTGTTTAAGGCGCTTCTCTGAAACAGTCACTTTTGTACCCAGCTGCTGGGCAAACAGGGACACTCTGTATTCCTCCAGCAGCCAGCGAAAACGACTCAGGGCCTGCGGTAGCTCATGGCGCGCCCGGCACTCCTGCTCCTTTTTTTTATATTGCTGCCAGAGTTGGCTTAATTGATCTGACAGCAGGCATTGCTGGCGGAGATCGCGCTGATATTTTTCCAGCCGGATTTCAATCGCCTGCAGATAGCGCGGATACTGTTGCAACCACTCCTCTTCTGTACGACTAAGGTAGTGCGGATGCATTAGCTCCGCCAACTGCTGCTTGATATCATTCAGCACAGGCACAGCCTGCAGGTTAATACGGCCACCCAGTTGTTTGTTAATACGATGCACTGACTGGTGACACTGCAAAACAAACTGTCCAGTCTGCGCCACTTCATCGGCAATACTGCCTCGCATCTGTTCACGCAAGGCATCAAAACGGTCTTCATCGCGAGGCAACTGCTCAGGATCAAGACCGGAAGCACGCCGTGCAGCGAGCAGCAGAACCTCATCTTCCAGCCGTTTGCGCTCAAACAGCTTTCCGGTCAGAATCAGACTCTGGTTCAGCTGCGGGATATCGCGGCGCAGGTATTTGAGTTGTTGTGCCGGCAGTGACAACAGCAACAGTCGGCAGATGCCCAGCAGGCTTTCCTGCTGAGCCAGATCGGGAGAAGGCATTACTTTAAGTTCAATACTGTCCTGCCGATCAATCAGGGCAGGCCAGACTTCGACTTCGATACCACCTGCCTGACGCAGTCGCAATGACGCAGGCAACTCACCAAAACCCCAACCGGTAATACCGATTTTGCCCCATTGTTGTGACGGCCCTGCCTGCAGCGCCGCTTCAGCCTTGTCACCGAAGCGACGGTTAAGCGCGTCCCAGTCACGCCCCTCCCCCACGACCCGATCCTTTTCGTCACGCAGGCGCAGGTTGAATCGATGATGCGGCTCCAGCTCTACATCACGCAGGGTATCGGCATCAATTCGTATACCGGTCATGCGCAGCAGCTGAAGCGCCAATGCTTCGTACAGGTCACCCTCTGCAAACACCACTGCAGCACAAAAGGCTTCAACATAATTGGGTACAGGTACATAGTGCTTGCGCAATGACTTGGGCAGCCCCTTCAAAATCGCTGCCACCTTGTCCGCGAGCATCCCCGGCACCAGCCACTCCAGCCGCTGCAGCGGTGCGATACGCAGCAGTGCCAGGGGCAGCTCCAACGTCACACCGTCATCCTCGGCACCTGGCTCAAACTGGTAGCTGAGTTTAAGCCCGGCTCCTTCCAGATCCAGATGATCCGGGTATTGGCGTGCTGTTACATGAGCCGCTTCACGCTGCAGGATATCCTCTTCACGCATAAACAGCGCTTCGGGGTTATCCTGCTCAACCTGTTTGCGCCAGTGCTCAAAGCCCTTGCCGTTGACGACATGAGTGCCCTTCAACTCCTCAAAGCGCTGGGCATAGAAAGCGTACAACTGCTCCTCATCCACCAACAGGTCGCGGCGGCGTGACTTGTCCTCCAGCGCCTCGACACTGGCCAGCAGTTCACGGTTATGCTGGAAGAAGGCGGCACTCGTTTGATACTCACCTTCTACCAGCGCCGCGCGAATGAATATTTCATGGGAGACTACCGGATCGATGGTGCCATAGTTGACCTTGCGCTTGGGAACAATGATCAACCCGAACAGGCTGACCTGCTCGGTTGCCACCACCTGGGCACGCTTTTTCTCCCAGTGCGGCTCCATCCATGTTTTCTTGATCAGATGCCGAGCCGGGGCTTCCACCCATTCAGGTTCAATTCGCGCCACCTGGTGTGCAAACAGCTGACTGGTTTCCAGCAACTCTGCCGCCATGACCCACTTGGGAGCTTTCTTGAACACCCCCGAAGCCGGAAATATCTTGAAGCGACGGTTACGCGCACCCAGATACTCGCCTTTCTCCTGCTTGAAACCGATCTGGCTTAGCAGCCCAGCCAGCAGGGAACAATGCATCGCCTTGTAATCCGCTGGCTCGGTATTTTCCTTCAGACCCAACTCACGGATGCTCAGGTGCAGCTGGCGGTGTACATCACGCCACTCACGCAGACGCATGAAAGAAAGAAAGCGCTTCTGACACCAGCGCCGTAACTGGCTCTGGCTGAGCGCTTCGCGCTGTTCATTGTACAGGTCCCACAGATTGACCAGCGAGACAAAGTCAGACTCCTCATCACTGTATTCCTTGTGCTTCTGATCTGCGGCCTGGCGTTTGTCATGCGGGCGCTCACGCGGATCCTGTACGCTGAGCGCACTGGCAACTATGATCACCTCACGCAACGCATCCAGCCGGCCGGCCTCGATCACCATGCGCGCGATGCGCGGGTCCACGGGCAGCCTTGCCAACTGCCGCCCAATCGGCGTCAGGTTGCGTGAACTGTCGACAGCGCCCAGCTCCTCCAGCAGCTTGTAACCATCATTGACCATGCGACTGTCGGGCGGATCAACAAACGGGAAGTCTCGGACATCACCCAACTTGAGCTGCAGCATCTGCAAGATAACAGCTGCCAGATTGGTGCGCCGAATCTCGGCGTCGGTAAACTCGGGTCTACCAAGAAAGTCTTCCTCGGAATAGAGGCGGACACAAACACCCGGCGCCACACGACCGCAACGACCAGCGCGCTGATTGGCGCTGGCCTGGGATACGGCCTCAATCGGAAGTCGCTGCACTTTGGAACGATAGCTGTAGCGAGAGATGCGCGCCAGACCGGGATCAATTACATAACGAATACCCGGCACAGTCAGTGAGGTTTCAGCCACATTTGTCGAAAGTACAATGCGACGCCCCGCAGCCCGACCGCCATGAAACACCCTGTTTTGTTCCGCGAGTGACAAGCGCGCATAGAGTGGAATGATTTCAGTGTCACGCAGTTGAGCCTTACGCAACAGGTCAGCGGTTTCACGAATTTCACGCTCACCCGGCAGAAATACCAGAATATCACCGGGGCCTCCATTTCGCTTGGCGCGATCAATTTCGACCAGCTCATCCACCGCAGCCAGAATTCCCTGCTGCAGGTCCAACGCCTTCTCATCCTCACCTTCCATTTCATGCAACGGGCGGTAAAGAACATCAACAGGATAGGTGCGACCGGATACTTCGATCACTGGTGCATCATCAAAGTGCTTTGAGAAACGCTCCAGATCAATGGTGGCTGAGGTGATAATAAGCTTGAGGTCAGGTCGCCGCGGCAATAGACGTTTGACGTAACCAAGCAGAAAATCGATGTTGAGACTGCGCTCATGGGCTTCATCGATAATCAATACTTCGTACTTATCAAGAAAACGATCATGCTGGGTTTCAGCAAGCAGAATACCGTCGGTCATCAGCTTGATCTGGGTATTGTCGCTTACCTGATCATGGAACCGCACCTGATACCCCACACGCTCGCCCAGCGAAGTTTTCAGTTCTTCGGCAATACGAGCAGCAACGGTACGCGCCGCCAATCGGCGTGGCTGGGTGTGGCCGATCAGGCCGCGGCAACCCAGTCCCAGCTCAAGGCAGAGCTTGGGTATCTGGGTGGTCTTTCCGGAACCGGTCTCGCCAGCGATTACAACCACCTGGTGCTCAGCAATGGCCTTGAGCAGTTCCTCGCGACGTTCCGATACCGGCAGATCAGGGTATTCAGGCTTTGCAGGCAGGGCTTTCAAACGTTCGACCTGAGCCACTGAAGCGTCAATCTGTTCATTCAGGCGTTGCAGACGATCCGGGTCCGGCGTTTGAGTATTACGCTGCAAACGGTTGAGATCTCGCTGCAAACGGAAGCGGTCCGCGAGGCGAACCTGCTGCAGCCTCTGTTTCAAGCTAATAATGGAGTCAGACAAACCGATACAACCTGTTGCGGGTAAATGAATGTGTTCAGAGAGTACGGCGCCCCAGCGCCTGCTCGCGCAACGCACGGCGCGAAACCTTGCCGATCGAGGTACGCGGTAACTGCTGGCAGAACTCTACCAAGCGCGGCACCTTATAGGGTGTCAGCCGTTCACGGCAATAGTCGCGTACTGCCTTGATGGTCAGTTGTTGACTGGCAGGCACCACGTAAAGCTTGATCTGCTCACCACTGCAGCTGTCCGGTAGCCCTATCACAGCGCATTCCAGAATATCCGGGTGGCACGCAATAATATCTTCCAGCTCACTGGGATACACTTTGAAGCCTGATACATTAATCACCTCCTTGCGACGGTCAATGATACGCAGATAACCCTGTGTATCGATCAGACCGATATCCCCTGTATCCAACCAGCCTTCATGAAAGGCCTGCTGTGTTTCGCCATGCTGATGCCAATAGCCCTGCATCAATTGTGGCCCGCGTACGAAAATGGAGCCAATCTCGCCATCGGGCAATCTCTGGTCCTGCTCACCAATGATACGAACCTCTGTATCCGGCAACGGACAACCGACACTACCCAGATGAATATCATCGGGCCGGTTCACACTCACCACCGGTGAACACTCGGTCAGGCCGTAACCTTCACAAATAGCGTTGCCCGTCACTTGCTGCCAGCGTTGTGCCACCGATTGGGTGAGCGCCATACCGCCTGAAATGGTCAGCTTCAAGCGACCAAAGTCCAGGCGCTGAAACTCCGGTTGCTGACATAGAAAGATGAACAGAGGGTTGATTCCGGCCACTACAGTCGGATCGAAACGATCCCAGCATTTGACCAGAGTCCGGATACGACGCGGGTCCGGTACCAGCTCAATACAGCTACCAATGCTCAACATGACCAGCGTCAACATGAACGAGTAGATATGATACAGCGGCAAGGGTTGCAGTAGTTTTTCCTGACCCGGCTCACAATAGTGGTCAAGCAAGGCACGAATCTGGACCAGATTCGCCAGCAGTGCCTTTTCGCTCAGCATGGCACCCTTGGCAGGCCCTGTCGTTCCACCGGTGTACTGCAACAATGCCAACGACTCCTGTTGGCCGAACCGCTCCGGCGGCTGCCAGATCAAGCCGCCGCCCTTTTGCATCACTTGGGTCAAGCGCATGCATTGTATACCTGATAATTGTGGTACCGGCTGGAGCAACTGAGCCGCACCGCCTCGTTTAAAGCGGGCGGCCAGATTCAGCACCCAGCGCTTGCGCAGAGGATGCAGATCACCCAGCTCGGTGGTAACCAGATATTCGATTTCGGTGCCGGCAAGCTGTTGACACACCTGCGCCTGCAGCGGCGCAAAGGCAACCAGCGCACGCGCACCCGAGTCTTTCAAGTGCTGACACAGCTCTTCACAGCAGTAAAGGGGATTGGTATTCACCACCACCAGCCCAGCCCGGCGAGCCCCAAACAACACCACTGGATATTGCATCAGGTTGGGGAGTTGTAATGCGATTCGGTCGCCCGGCTGCAAATCGGTTTCATGCTGCACCCAGGCGGCAAAGCGGCGTGACAGGCGATCCAGATCAGCAAAGCTGATACTGGCTCCCATATGCCCAAAGGCCGGACGTTCATCAAAACGGCGCGCCAGCAACTGGAGCATGTCGGACAGACTGTCGAACTGCGGCCCGGGCGCCTGCATCAGGACGCCTCCGACAAATCACATACAACTTCGCCGTCATTGAATACAACCAACTCACCCGCCTGCAGTCGCTGCCACTGTTCGTTATCCGTGAGCGGTTCGGTGGCAATGACAGTAACCACGTCATTCGGTGTTGTTTCAGCGCCAAAGTCCACGCTCATCTCGCAATCTTTCAGCCGAGCCTCGCCAAAAGGTGCCCGCCGTGTAATCCAGGCCAGCTTGGTACTGCAATAACAGAACAAATGGGTAGACTCACTCAACAGCATGTTGAACACGCCCAGCCCGCGCAGCCTCTCACAGCACTGGTGAATAAAGCGCTCCAGCTCATGCAAATCAGTTGGACGTTCGGGGTAGCGGTTACGGATCTGATCCAACAGCCAGCAGAAGGCATATTCGCTGTCGGTGGTACCCACCGGATGATAGAACTTCAATGGCCAGTCGAACAGGTTCGGGTCAAGCTGACCGTTATGGGCATAGGTCCAGCTATAGCCCCACAGTTCACGACTGAACGGGTGAGTATTTTCCAGGCAAACCTGGCCGACATTGGCCTGACGAATATGGCTGATCACCACCCTGCTCTTGATCGAGTAGTCCGCGACCAGATTCGCGATGCGCGAGTCTGCACTGGGCTTGGGATCATGAAAGCAGCGCAGCCCCTTGCCCTCATAAAAGGCGATACCCCAACCATCCCGATGCGGACCGGTGCGACCACCGCGCTGCATTAGACCAGTAAAGCTGAAACAGATATCCGTCGGCACATTGGCACTCATGCCAAGTAATTCGCACATGGCCTAGCTTCCCTTGGCGCTGAGGGTAATACGGTCCGGCAGCGAGTCGATCAGACTGTAGTCGATGCTGCCACTGTGTTCACGCATTGCCTCTTCAGGGTGATATTCCAGCTGTGGCGTAACCTGAAGCCGGCGCTCGCCGACAAAACAACCTTGTGGGTCAATGCTCAGATTATCACTGTAGACGGTGGCGCGTACCTGCCCGCCACGCTCGATATGCAGCTGATCGCAGATCAGTTCACCCTCCAGCACACCACTGACTGTTACGTTGCGTGCCTTGATACGGCCACGAACACAGCCATGGCGCCCGATAGAGATATCCTCGGACGAATCAACACTGCCCTCAAATAGGCCATCCACATGCATCTTGCCGGATACCTGGGTATCACCCTTGAAGTGATTGCCCTGAGCGATGATGGTTACTGCAGACCGACCTGATTTAGCGGATACATCGCGTTTAATGATTCCCAAGGTACCTCCTCGACACGACTGAACAGGGAGTCGAAATTATCCAGCCCCCATTGTACAAAGGGCTCCGGGTTCAGAGGCCGATACAGATGTCGCACCTCGTAGTGTAGATGAGCACCGGTGGAGCGACCGGTGTTGCCACTCAGTCCGATCTGCTGCCCCTTGTAGACAAAGCTGCCGCTTTTGACCTGCACCTTGTGCAGATGCGCATAATAGGTCTTGAAACCGAAATTATGCTGCAGAATGATCAGATTGCCAAAGCCGCTGCCCTTGCGATAGCCGGCATACTCAACCACACCATCTGCTGTGGCATACACGGGTGTGCCTGTGTCAGCCTTAAAGTCAGTACCATTGTGCATTTTGCGGGTTTTGAGCACCGGATGGAAACGCATGCCGTAGCTGTCATTCACCTGCTCCGCCTGGATCGGCACCCCGTTGGGAATACTGTGCAGCAGGAACAAACGCTGACGAGCGGCCAGCCGAGCGAGTTCCAGCCTTTGCTCAGCATTATCGGCAGCGCTGTCTTCAGCCAAAAGCCCCAGCATCGATTCCAGATCATCCAGAGCAGTACTGAATTGATGATTTTCCAACGCGAGTTGCTCACGTTCTTCTGACAGACTGGACAGGGTTGCACCCAACTCCCCCAGCTCGGATATGTAGAGCTGCTGGGTACCCAGTAACATTTCATACTGCTCGTTCAAACTTTGATGGTCACGTTCCAGATCCGTCAGATTATCGTGGGTCTTCATCAATAACCAATTGGATACAAAAAAGCTCAGCGCTGACACCAGCAGGAACATCAGCATCAAATAGCCCAATACCCGGTGAAGGGAATACTGCCGGGAGCCACGCACGGTGGTCAGTGTCAGAATCAGCTTACGTCGCAAACGGGATACTCATACGCTCAAATCCAGCTACTATAACCCGAGTACCCCCATGCCACCAGTAACACGACCCTGATCAATGCCGCTGGCAAAAGGGAGTTTCTGGAGCGTTTTTTAAGGTAGACTGGGTCACGACCACTCATTGTGCGGAGTAGATGGATGTTACCGCTGGCACTCTATATTTCGGATGAATTCAGGCTGTTGAGTCGAGCCCAGCTGCAACGAGGTGTAAGCCAATACTTTACGGTCCCTGACCAGCTATTGGTCAGTGCCTGGCAGGAATTGAAAAACCTGACACCGGAAGTATGGCAACCCGGGCGCAGGCAAGAACAAATCCAGACGGATATCTGTCTGCCGACACGGCTGCCACCGCCGCTGAGCATTGAAGAATCCAATCAGCGCTTCAACCAATATCTGAACTCACCAACACCGCGGAACACCCCGCTGATCATTAACCCTGCTGATCTGCACCCCCGTTTCGAGCCGCTTCTGCGCGAGCGAATCAGCGAGGGAATCAGCAAACGGCTACAGGTAATTGCCCTGGCTGCGCGCGAGCAGGGACGCGAAGTGCTGTTACTCTCCCCTTCGGAAGAGGCTCTCGAACTTACACTGGGCATTTTTACCAGTACCCTTGCCCTGCCGGGCCTGGAAGGCTGGAATCATTTTGGCATCTGCCTTCCGACAGCATCAAAACGCGCACTTCCAACCCTGGGATACCTGGAACACCTGGGACGTGCGTTCAAGCTTAACATTCCGGTCCTGCTGCTGACTGGCGCACCGGAGACCTCGGAAATCAGTAACGCCCAACACCTCGGCTACCCTGAATATCCGGTCATGACCGACCCTGCACACTGCGACATCGCATTTGAGCTGTGCGACACTTTCCTGCACAGTACCAATAACACCTGCCTGCGTACCCGACTCGCCAAATCCCGCCCTTTTCCTGATCACTATTCAGCTCCGTTACCACCAACCGACATCTACTTGCCTGCCAGACTGAACGCCACCGGCCCCATACGCGGCCAATGGTTGATTGAACAGGCACTGCAGGACGCATTGCAGCGTGTTCAACGGGAAAGATGGGTTGCCTGCCCTCTGATCGCAGGCGAGAGCTGCACCGATACGCTGGCCAGAGAGCGCTTTAACCCTGCTCATGTTGAAGACATGATCGGCGAGGTTTGCGACTGTACCGAAGCGCAGGTGCGTGAAGCATTTCAGCTGGCCGTGGAAGCACAGCCCGGCTGGAATGACGTTCACGTCTCTCACCGCGCTGATCTGATTCTACGCTGGGGGCAGCGGTTACAACAGGAACTGAATACACTGGCCACATTGTGTGTTCGCGAATCAGGGCTTGTGCTGAATGATGTACTGGGTGATCTGCGTACCGCCATCAACCTGTGCTACTACTATAGCGCTCAGGCTCGAACACAGCTGCAGACACGCCCCCTGCACGGTCTGCCCGGTGAGGTAAACCAGCTGGAACTGCACGGCCGCGGTGTCTACATTTGCATCACGGATGACAACGACCCCCTGGCCACTCTTGTGGGTCAACTTGCGGCCATTCTGGTTAGCGGCAATGCCGTTTTGGTCAATACAGGCAGCGCCACGGCTTTCAGCGCGACTCGACTGATCGAGCTGCTGCTGGAAACCGGTCTGCCTGAGTCGCTTGTCGCGCTGCTGCCAGGCCCTACCGAACGGGTTTCGGCCTGGATGGCTGAAGACTACCGGCTGGCAGGTGCCGTGTTTTTTGGTGATGCCAGTGAAGCCACAGCTCTGAATGCGATGATCAGCAACCGCTCAGGGGCTCCGCTGGTACCGCCTCTGACTCACAGCAGCCTACCTGGTACTCAGCTGGTTGACCGACCACTGGACAACCGTGAAGTGCGCGAACTAATGCACAGTGCCTTCAGTTTTGCCGGCCAGAGACGCGCCTCGCTGGGCATGCTTTATATTGAAGAGTCGATAGCCGACCAGCTGGAAGCCCAACTGATCAGCAGCCTGCAGCTTTTGCACCTGGGCGATCCGGCAGAACCTGACACCGATATTGGCCCACTGGTCAGCCGTCATCAGATGGACCGGGTCTATCACCACATTGAGCGACTGCGGGTGCGTGATCGCTTGCTGGCACAACTGCCACTGGACGACCGCCATGACAATGGCTTTTTTGTACCCCCAACGCTGCTGCGACTGTACACCCTGGATGAGCTGCAAGACTGTGTAAATGGCCCCATCCTGCACCTCATCCGTTACAACCGGGAAAACCTGCAGCGTGTGATCGACGAAATCAACCGTTACTGCCAGGGGCAGGCATTCGGCATTCACACCCATGATGAAGCACTGATCGCTCGGGTGCGACAACAGCTGCAGGCCGGCAGCCTGATGATCAACCGCAGCCTGGCCGACCTGTCAGCCGGAGTAAGACCTGCCGGCGGGGCAGGCACATCGGGTACCGGGCCGCTCTATGGCGGCCCCAATTACCTCACATCATTTGTGCGTGAACGCACCATCTCGCGCCAGCTCTGATCAACCGGCCGAGGCACGATTGTTTCGTGCCAGCCGGAAGCAGGGCTGGTAATCGTCATGATTAATCTTCATGCGGCGCTGTGAAACGAAGGATTCCAGCAACTCATCCAGTGCCTCGATCACCTCAGGTTCGCCGTGCAGCTCGAACGGCCCATGTTGCTCAATGGCTCGAATGCCCGGCTCCTTGACGTTACCAGCCACAATGCCGGACAGCGCACAACGCAACTGGGCTGCCAGCTCATGATCCTCCTGCCGACGAGACAGGTTAAGCCCGCGCATGTTGGCGTGTGTCGGCTCGAAAGTCTGCTGCAGCGACAACGGGATATGCAGCTGCCAGTTGAAATGGTACGCCTCTCCGGTCGCCTTTCGATATGAAGTCACGGCTTCCAGCCCCACCCGCATCCGCTCCGCCACCTCATACGCATCATCCACAACGATTTCATAGCAGCTGGCGGCACGCTCACCCAGCGTATTGCGGATAAAGCGATCCACGGTTTCAAAGTAGGCCTCGCTGCCAGCGGGACCGGTAAAGATCAGCGGGAATGGCTGTTCTGTATTATCCTGCTGCAGCAAAATGCCAAGGATGTACAAAATTTCTTCTGCTGTACCAACCCCCCCGGGGAATACGACAAAACCGTGCCCAAGCCGTACGAACGCTTCCAGTCGACGCTCGATATCAGGCATGATGATCAGCTCGTTAACAATCGGATTGGGAGACTCAGCCGCAATAATGCCTGGCTCCGAGATACCCACATAACGGCCATCGTGGATACGCTGCTTGGCATGAGCAATCGTGGCGCCCTTCATCGGCCCCTTCATGGCTCCCGGACCACAGCCGGTACAGATATTCATGCCGCGCAGGCCCATCTCGTAGCCCACCCGCTTGGTATAGTCATATTCAACCTGATTGATCGAATGTCCGCCCCAGCATACCACCATGTTCGGCTTCACATGGGGCCGCAGAGCATTGGCATGACGCAGGGTGTTGAATACCTGATTGGAGATGGTACCGGACAGGTCCAGCCCCTCACAGCAGCCATCAATTTTGTCACTGACATATAGCAGGTCACGCAGCACCGCAAACAGGTGCTCGTGAATCCCCTGAATCAGCTCACCATCGACAAACGCTGCGGCTGGTGCATTGATCAGGTCCAGCTGTACCCCTCGGTGCTTCTGACTGATCTGTACATCGAACTCGCGAAAGCGATTCAGCACCAAACGGGTACTGTCCATTTCGCTGCCACAGTTTAAGACCGCCAGTGCACACTGACGAAACAGGTTGTACAGGCCGCCCTGGCTTTTGTCCTGCAGCCGGGCCACTTCATAAGGTGAAAGAACATCGAGATTGTCCAGCGGTGTTACGCTGGAGGTAATGTAGTGCTCGGTCATCATACTGACCTCCTTGTTCGCTACTGCTTTGACACACGCCGATACCTGCGTGTGGCTTTAACTATGAACGCTGCCGGACAGATTTACTACCACCGCATGTCAACCCTGTTACAGCACCTCACTGAACTGATATGCAGCAAAAGCCTAACCGGACGCGTTGTAATTGGTCTCACCTTGAATTAGTTTGAAGCCATACACTGACGTACAAGGAAGCCTGCCGATGTCTGCATCAAAACTGTATATCCTGGACACCAACGTTCTGCTGCATGATCCCAAGTGTCTGTTCCAGTTCAAGGAGCAGGACATCACCATCCCGATGACCGTGCTCGAAGAGCTTGATTCAATCAAGGACCGCAAGCAAAACGTAGCTGCAGAGGCGCGGCATGCCATCCGCGTGATCGACAACATTCTGTCCAGTGCCACCAACGCGAGCCAAATCACTAAAGGCGTGCGCATTCTGGTGGAAGGCAAGGAGCGCGAGCAGAAGCTGGGCAAGCTGTCGATTTTCCCGGACCATGAACTGACCAGCCGCCAGGGCTTTTTGCCGGACATAAGCAACAAGGACAATCGCATCATCAACTGCGCGCTGCACCTGCAGGCCACCTTCCCTCACCGGCAGATTGTTCTGGTTACCAAGGACATCAATATGCGCCTCAAGGCGCTGGGGGCGGGCCTTCAGCGGGTGGAAGACTACCGCACCGACCAGCTGGTATCCGACATCGACATGCTGCCGGCCGGACATCATCATCTGGATACCCCCTTCTGGGAAGGCGTGGATAAGGTCGACAGTTTTCAGCAAGACGGCCACACCTACCATAAGGTGGATCGCAGCCTGTTACCTGACACCTACATGAACGAATACATCTATGACGACAGCAAGGATTTTGCAGCGCGTACCGTGAAAGTGGACGAAACGACCGTCACCTTGATGGATCTGGGCTATGACCGCTTGATGCAACAATCCTGCTGGGGTATTCAACCGATTAACCTGCAGCAGGCATTTGCGATGCAGTCGTTGATGGATCCCGAGGTTGACCTCAGCATCCTGCTGGGTGCCGCCGGCTCGGGCAAGACGTTAATAGCGCTGGCCTGCGCCCTGGAAATGGTGATAGAGGAGCAGCGCTTCAACAAGATCATCGTGACACGCTCCACACCTCCCGTGGCCGAGGACATCGGCTTTCTGCCCGGAACCGAAGAGGAGAAGATGACGCCCTGGATGAGCTCGATCAACGATAACCTTGAAGCCATGCACGAGCAGGACGAGCGTCCACAGAGCAGTGTCAAATACGCGATTGAGAAAGCCAACATTCAATTCAAGTCACTGAACTTCATCCGCGGCCGCAGCATACAAAATGCCATCGTACTGATTGACGAAGCCCAGAACCTGACGCCACAACAACTCAAAACCATTCTGACCCGCTGTGGCAAGGGCACCAAGATGGTATGCCTGGGCAACCTGGCGCAGATCGATTCCAATTACCTCACGGCGCTGACCTCGGGCCTGACCTACATTGTCGAACGCTTCCGTGACTTTGAAGGTTCGGCGAGCGTTCACTTTGAAGGGATCTTCCGCTCACGCTTGGCCGAGTACGCCGAAGAACACCTCTGAACGGCGTCAGCCTGCGAGTTGCAGCGAACCAAACGGTTCGCTGCAACAGTGGAATTCAAAACCGCGACAATCGCGAGACCAAAGTCTAAAAAACGCCTCAACGCCTTATCTCACGCGGGTTACAGCCTGATGACATCACCCCGGCAGGGCACCTGATTCGAGCAGTGAGTTTTATTCTGTCGACAGTTGCATATAATGCACCGCACCAACGTATTCAGCGTAAATAATCATGCAATCTGCGCGCGGGACCGAGCATCAGCCGGTGACCGCTGCAGTGAGACCCGGAGGTCCTGACCGGTTTTGTGCCCAACGGCACGGGTCCGATCAGGTGTGCCAAAAGCCTTCCTCCCGGTTTCTGAATCCCATTGTTTACGATCAAATGGCGAACTCATATGACCACTAAAACTGTAGATGTGCTGCTTGTCGGTGCCGGTGCCATGAGTACCACCCTCGGGATGATACTCAAACAGCTGGACCCGGCCCTGAAGATCTGTATGGTCGAGCGTCTTGACCATGTTGCGCGCGAGAGTACCGACGCCTGGAACAACGCCGGTACTGGCCATGCGGCCTATTGTGAGTTGAACTACACGCCCGAGCAGCCTGATGGCAGCATCAATACCACCAAGGCGTTCGCAATCAACACCTCCTTTGAGGTCAGCCTGCAGTTCTGGTCCTATCTGGTCGAGCAGGGTAACCTGCCTTCACCCCGTGAGTTCATCAACCCGGCTCCTCATCAAAGCTTCGTCTGGGGCGAAAAAAACGTTGAGTTTCTGCGCAAGCGCTACGCCGCGCTGAGCCAGCACCCCTGCTTCAAAGACATGGAGTACAGCGAAGACCACGCCATGTTGCGCGAGTGGATGCCGCTGGTAATGCAGAACCGTGACCCGTCCGACAAGGTTGCCGGCACCCGGGTTCGCTATGGCTCCGACGTCAACTTCGGTGCCCTGGCACGCAACCTGGTCAGCAACCTTGAACAACAGGATGGCTTCGATCTGCTGCTTAGCCGCAACGTCAAGGACCTGAACAAGAACAGTGATGGCAGCTGGGACGTGGTGTTGAAAAACAACAGCAACGGCAGCTCTGAAACCGTTCGCAGCCGTTTCGTGTTTCTCGGTGCCGGCGGCGGCGCACTGCCACTACTGCAGAAGTCTGCAATCGAAGAAGGTCGGGGTTACGGCGGCTTCCCGGTAAGCGGCATGTGGCTGGTCTGCAAACGCCCAGAAGTCATCGAACAGCATCAGGCCAAGGTTTACGGCATGGCACCGATCGGCGCTCCGCCCATGTCGGTTCCACACTTGGATACCCGTGTGATCGATGGCAAGAAGGCACTGCTGTTTGGGCCCTTCGCCGGCTTTACCACCAAGTTCCTCAAGCAGGGCTCGTTTCTGGACCTGCCGCTAAGCATTCGCCCAAGCAACCTGGCACCAATGATGTCGGTGGCAATGCACAACATGGACCTGACCCGATACCTGATCAGTGAAGTGCGCCAGTCTCACCGTTCGCGGGTTGAATCTCTGCGCAACTTCTTCCCGGATGCCAAAGAAGAAGATTGGGAGCTGTCCTATGCCGGTCAGCGTGTGCAGATCATCAAGCCTGGTACCGAGCGCGCGGGCAAGCTGGAATTCGGTACCGAAGTGATAACCTCTGCTGACGGCTCACTGGCGGCACTGCTGGGCGCATCTCCGGGCGCTTCCACTGCTGTCAGCGCCATGTTGAGCATCGTCGAGCGCTGTTTTGCAGAGCGCATGAAGGAAGAGAGCTGGAAACAAAAGATCACCGAACTGGTGCCTTCCTACGGCCAGAACCTGACTGAAAACACGGAGCTACTGCTTCAGGTGCGCAAGCGCACGCTGTCGGTACTGGAGCTGGATCGTCAGTCTTGATCACTTGCCGAGGGGCCTTTTACAGGCCCCTCACAGTTCTCTTCACTGGCTGTTGCCTGCTGCACGGGCTATCATCTGCAACAGATGGTTTCGAGGTTCCCATGCATCAACTGACCCAATGGCTTAAAAAACTCCTTATTCTGCTGGTGCGTGGCTACCAGCTACTGCTCAGCCCCTTTCTCGGCAACAACTGCCGTTTCTATCCCAGCTGTTCCAGCTACATGATCGAAGCGATCGAAGTGCATGGCGTGTTCAAAGGGCTATGGCTCGGTACTCGACGCATCCTGCGCTGCCATCCCTACAGCGACGGTGGAATTGATCCTGTACCTCCACGCTGTGGCTGTGCCGGCCACGACGAGCGTTCCGAATTGTCACAACCTGACTACACTGAAAAGAATCACTGACCGCCACCGGCTGCAGGAGCAAAGATGTTTTCTCCACTGAGTGTCATTCTGGTTGTTGTTGTCTACATCGCGTTCCTGTTTGGTCTGGCTCAGTGGGGTGAGCAGCGCACACGACGCGGCCAGCCGTTTAACTCGGCTACCCTGTATGCCCTGTCTATGGGAGTCTACTTCACCACCTGGACCTTCTACGGCAGTATCGGTTTTGCCACTCAGTCCGGCCTGTTGTATCTGGGTATTTATGTTGGCGCTTTACTGTCCATTTTCTTCTGGCAGATGACCCTGAGGCGCATGATTGCGGTTAAGGAAACATTCCGTATCACCAGCATTGCCGACCTGATTTCGACTCGTTACCGACGCTCGCAACGGATCGCGGCGCTGGTAACCTTGATCGCCTTTCTCGGCCTGCTGCCCTACATCAGCCTGCAGCTTGAAGCGGTGGTGCGTTCTTTTCGCCTGATCACCATTGAAGAAGCCGATGGTATCCACTGGAGCTCTTCAGGGTTGCTGATCACCCTGATGATGGTGGTGTTTACCATTCTGTTCGGGGTACGCCGCCTGGACCCCACCGAACGGCACCAGGGAATGATTCTTGCGCTGGTGGCCGAATGCGTAGTCAAGCTGGTGGCCTTTTTGGTACTGGGCGGCTTCATTACCTGGTACTTTTTTGATGGTCCGGTGGATATGTATCAACAAATCCAGACCAACGGCTATCAACACCTGCTCGGGTTGGGAGGCGAAGATGCGGGTATCCAGTGGATGACGCTGATCGTACTCAGCTTCGTCGGTGTGCAGCTGCTGCCACGTCAGTTCCATGTAGCCGTGGTGGAGAACGTGTCACCCCGTCACCTGGGCCGTGCACGCTGGATATTTCCGCTGTATACGGCTCTGATCACGGCCTTCGTGATTCCTGTCGCCGCAGCCGGCATGATTCTGGGCCTGCCCGAAGCCCGCGCCGACTATTTCATGCTGATGGTTCCACAGGCATTGGGCCAACCGCTTCTGGCATTACTTGCCTTTGTTGGCGGCTTTTCAGCAGCCAGCGGCATGGTCATTATCACAACCATGACACTCTCAACCATGGTCTCCAACCACCTGTTACTGCCGGTCTGCGAGAAGTTTGATAATCTGCGCTGGATGCGTACCTGGCTACTGCAGGTCCGCTGGGTACTCGTGGCACTGATTCTGTTTGGCAGCTTTGGTCTGGCACGGCTACTCAGCGATACGCACATGCTGGTGGCTGTAGGCCTGATCTCATTTGTAGCTGCACTGCAGCTGGCACCGGCAACCCTCATAGGCCTGTTCTGGTCTCGCGGCAACAGCATGGGGGCTTTTCTTGGCATGCTGGTCGGTTTTGCCCTCTGGGGATGGACATTGATCATCCCAGCCTGGGTGGAGGAAGGCTGGGTGTCAGCCAGCCTTCTCAATAACGGGCCTTTCGGGATTGAGTGGTTGCGACCGGAAATGCTGTTTGGCCTGGACCTGCCTCAGGTCCCTCATGCCGTATTCTGGTCTCTATTGGCCAACATCCTGTTTTATCTGCTGGGGTCCTGGTTCTACCACCCACAAAAGCACGAACGCACCCTGACTACCGAATTCCTGTATACAACGCGAGCACTGCGCACTCAGGAAAAAACACGCCCTACCGGACTCAATGCGTATATCGAATTAGCCCCCAAATTGGTGGAGGCGGAACAGTTACTCAAGCGCTACCTGGGTGAAGAGAAGGCGCAGCACAGCGTAAATCGCATCGCCGAAGACCTGCAGGTTTACGACAAGAGTCACATTTCGGTTGTGGAGTTGATGGAGTTCCACCGCATGCTGGAGCAGGTACTGGCAGGTTCAATTGGGGCTGCCAGCGCGCATACTGCCATTGAGGAAAGTATTCGCTATACCGACCGGGAACGCTCGGACCTGACCGCCATTTACAGCCATATTGTAAACGAGTTGCAGGGGTCCTATCGTTTTCACCCGGACAAGGCGCACGAGCCACAAAATCACAGCTTTGAAGCATTGGATGATCTGCAGAACCAACTGGAACGGTTGCAGCTGAAGGTGGATCAGCAGAAGAATCAGATTGAGCAGCTTGAAACGCGCCTGGAACAGCGTTACCAGGAGATATTCGATTATCGAGTGGAAGCGCAGCGCCTGCGTCATGAAAACGAGACGCTGCGTCAGCAGCTGCTGCAGGAACCCCAACAGGAGGGGTAGGCAGGTTCAGTCGGCTGACTCTTCCCGATGGAAATGGACATCCATCTGCGGGAAGGGAATGCTGATTCCCTGACGGTCAAACTCCAGCTTTACCTTTTCTGTGGTATCCCAGAGCACCGGCCAGTAGTCGGCATTTTTGACCCAGGGACGCACGTTGAAGTTAACACTGCTGTCGGCCAGCGCCGCCACATTCACGACTGGCTCAGGCTCTTTCAGTACGCGCTCATCCTGAGCAAGAATATCAACCAGAATTTGCTTGGCTTTCAGCAGGTCATCGCCGTAGCCAATGCCGAATACCATATCCACGCGACGTGTCTCACGTGTGGAGTAGTTGGTAATGTTGTCAGCATAGATTTTGCCATTGGGGATAATGACTTCGCGGTTGTCGCCGGTACGAAAAACAGAGTTGAAAATAGTGATGTGCTCAACGATACCGGTCACGCCACCGGCTTCAACGAAATCACCAGCCTTGAACGGACGAAACACAATCAACATTACGCCTGCAGCAAAGTTCTTCAGCGAATCCTGCAGTGACAAACCAATGGCCAGACCAGCCGCACCGATCAAGGCGATCAGCGAGGTAGTATCAACACCCAGCTGACCCAGTGCAGCAATGATAACAAACAGCAGCAGCAGAGCATACGCGATGGAACTGATGAAGTTGATCAGCATTACATCCATTTTGCTCTTGCGCAGCAGTCGCCCCACCACATTCATCAACAGTTTCACAACCAGACGACCCACAAAAAAGATCGCGATTGCCAGGGCGATATTGACCGCCCAAGGTAAAATATATTCCTGAGAAAAGGCTTCCATTTGTGCTCCCCTTGAAAATTCAGGCACATTAATCATGTTTTGCTGCCGTTCATGTACGGGACAGCTCCTAAACGATAAAGTGTTTGTAGTGTAAAATCATGTTTTTGTTGATTACGCAGATGGGAAAACGATGAGAAAAACAGCCCTGTTCACCGCCCTGCTCAGCTTCTCGTTACCGGTTCTGGCTGAGAAAGGACATATTGCCGACGATGTGTACGTTTTTTTCCACGGCGGCCCAAGCAATGAGTACCGTATTACCGGCCGGGTTAACAGTGGCGAGCCCGTGGAAATCCTGGGACGTAACAACGGTACCGGTTACGTTCAGATTCAAACAGAGAGTGGTCGTACCGGCTGGATGCCCGATCAGTTTGTAGCGACGGGGGACAGCAAGCTGATCGAACTGCCAAAACTGGAGCAGTCTCTGGAGCAAAGCAAGGCCACCATCAGCCAGCAGGCAAAGACCATTGAGCAGCTCAACACCAGCCTGAGCCAGCTGAAAAGCGAGAATGGGACCTATGATGATCAGATCAGAACACTCAACACCGAGATTCGGGACTTGCAGTCTCAGATTGCAAACATGGATCAGAGCAACCTGATGCGTTGGCTGACCTATGGAGGCCTGATCGCCTTTGGCGGCGTCATCCTGGGACTGGTGATGCCCTATATGCCGCGCAAGCGCAAACGCCGCGACGACTGGTTCTAGGCGCTGACACGCCCCAGAGACGGAGGCAGGGGTTCCAGTTCGGCAAACCCTTCGCCTCTGGCCCAATAATGGCGCCCCTGCTCTACCCTGATCACCCCTTCAAAGCGCTGCTGCAGGTATTCGACCGCCTCTTCCAGCGTATCAATATCACAGAGTATTACGCCGCCGCGCTCGTTGTCGGTGGCAAAAATATAGCTTTTCACGCATTCACTCCCGCTGAAGTCTCAGGCCATCGCCTCATAACTGAGCCGAATCATCCGGTGAAAGGAGAGCATTGGCCTGATAGTGTTCAGCCCACTTCACCAGCTCCTCCGCCCGCATCGGCCGGGCAATATGGTACCCCTGCGCCTGATCACAACCAAGCTCATGCAGCACCCGCAGATCCTGCTCGTTCTCGATACCTTCCGCCACAACTATCAGCTCCATCGCATGACTCATATCGATCATGGCCTGTACCAGCCGCGCGTCAGTACTGCCTGCCTGTACTCCACTGACGAAACTGCGATCAATCTTGAGCATATCGAGTGACATCTGGCGGATATAACTGAGGCTGGAGTAACCGGTACCGAAATCATCAATGGCGATACGCACGCCTTGATTGCGCAAGCGGCAGATTTCATGCTCGGTGCGCTCGGCACTGTGCAGAAAACTGGTTTCAGTCAGCTCCACCACAAACTGATCGGCCGGTAACCGGTAGGTCTGCAGTGCCCTGAGGACCTGATCCGCCACTTCAGTACGCTGAAACTGACGAGCAGAGAAGTTAACCGACATTTTCAGTACCAGGCCCTGAGCCAACCAGTCAGCCGCATCCCGTGCAGACTGATCCAGCACCCAGGCACCAATTGATTCAATCAGGCCGGTATCTTCGGCCACCGGGATAAAATCATCCGGCGCTACGCGTCCCAGTTCCGGGCTGTCCCAGCGAATCAGGGCTTCGACACCCAGCAGAGTGCCACTTCGAAGACAGACCTGTGGTTGATACACCAGGGTGAACTCTTCACGTTCCAGGGCCTGATGCAAGAAACTGTTAATACGATAACGACTCAGCGTCTGTTCGTGCAGAACGGGCGAGAAGAAGCAGATATTGTTGCGACCCCGTTCCTTGGAGTGCTCCAGCGCCACCTCCGCAGCCCGCACCAGTTCTCCCGGCTCATTTGCATCAGCCGGAAAAACCGCCACACCAATACTGCCAAGAACACGTATCTCGCGATTCTCGATCAGGATTGGCAGTGACAATGCCCTGCTTATCCGATCAAGACAGGCCGTGATGCAGGTCTCGTCCTTGAGCTCTGTCAACAGAATATAAAACTCGTCCCCTGACGGCCTCGCCGCGGTGCCGCACTCCTGCAGTGCAGACTCGATCCTCTCGGCAATTTGCTTCAGCACCTGGTCGCCACCACTGTGGCCAAAGCGATCATTAATCTGCTTGAACATATCCAGATCCAGCGCCAGAAGCGCCAACGATCGCTGCTGCTCACGGGCAAAACCCAGCGCCATCTGCAGCCGGTCATGAAAAAGCCGACGGTTGGCCAACCCTGTCACACTGTCAAACCAAGACAGCTGCTGCATGCGTGCTTCCGAGCGCTTGGCTTCGGTCAAGTCATGAAATATGGCGGCATACTGTGTAATCTGGCCGTCGTCATTCTCGATGGCGGTAATGCTGAGCCATTCAGGATAAATACTTCCATCCTTGCGACGGTTCCAGATCTCCCCTTGCCAGCGCCCTTCTTGCTCCAGAGTCTGCCAAAGCTGACGGTAGAACTGACGATCATGACGCCCTGAACTGAGCATGCTGGGGTTACGCCCCAGCGCTTCCCAGGCTTCATAACCGGTGATGGCGGTAAACGCCGGGTTAACGCTCTGAATATGACCCGTGCCATCCGTGATCACAATCCCCTCGCGGGATGCATTAATCACCCGTTCAATCAGGCGCAGGTTATGCTGAGACTGTTGCAGGGCACGGCTCTTGTCATGCAGCAGCTCTCGCAGCCGATAGATGTAGTCCAGTTCGACACTGCGCAGTATATCGCCATAGGAGGCCAGGCCAATCACTGTCTCGTTGTGATCCTTGACGCCGATATGCCGGCAGTTGTGCTCTCGAAAATAGCGCCGCACATTATAAAGGCTCAGGCGGCTGTCAACGGATATCAAGCTTGGCAGTGCCAGGCCAGCCAGCGGCTGATCCAGGTCGACCGCTTCGGCCAGCAGACGAATGACATCGGTTTCAGTCATGATCTGCCAGCCTTGAGCATCATCACCTACCAGCATGGCGGTATAATTCACGCTGCGCAGGCGCTCGATTGCCCGCCTCAAGCTGCAATCCGGGGACAGTCTGAGTACATTGAAGTTGGTAATTTCTTCCAACGATTTGAGAAACAGGTCGTGCTCCAGCCCTTGACTGTTAACGACATCACTCTGGCTGACAATACCAACCCATTGACCGGCCATCCCGACAACAACTGCATGGGCTGCACTTTGACTGATGAACTCAAGCCCCAACTCATCCACGCTCAGATTGGCATCCACCTGCAGTACCGGTGCCAGCATACTGGCTTCAATCAGGGTATTGCTGGAGCCCTGCTGCAACACCAGCTGCATCGCTCTGCTACGGGTCAAGAGCCCCACCGGACGGGCACCATCTTCCACCAACACTGAGCCAATATGGTGCTGCGCCATCAGGGTTACCGCCTGCGACAGGGGGGCACCGAGTTCGATGCTAATAATTTCAGCCTGGCTGATTGCTGCAACCTTTATTGCCGGCAGATGTCGGAGATGTGTATTCATGATCTGCAAGATTACCACACTTCGCAATTTGCGCTAATTGTAGTCTATCAGTGACAGATTTTTGATTCGCATCAAAGCATTGCTCTGCTGTCACAGCTGTGACAGCATCCATGCATTACCTGCCGATTGCCGGATTCATTGTCGGAACCTTTTTCGGAACTGCGACCATGCAACAACCCTCTCTGAGCGCCCTGACCGCTATTGTTGAACAGATTGCGCGTACCGGCGATCCTGAAGCAATGATGAGTACCATCGTCCAACGCCTGTGTCAGCTGATGCACGTTGATGTATGCAGCCTTTACCTGTGCACACCGGATCAGGAGCATCTGATCCTGGCCGCGACCGAAGGTCTGTCAAGAGAAGCTGTTGGCAAGGCCCGACTGAAGCTTGACGAGGGACTGGTAGGGCATATAGCCGCCTCACTAAGCACTCTCAATCTTGGCGATGCGCCGGCGGATGATCGCTTCGTGTTCATTCCGGAAACCCACGAAATGCCGTACCACCGCTTTCTTGGCGTGCCACTGATCCATCTGCGCCGTCTGGTGGGTGTATTGGTGGTGCAGGGGCGCGAGCGTGAACCTTTTTCCCAAGAGGTTGAGGCCTTCCTGATTACCATCGCTTCCCAGCTGGCCGGCAGCTTGCATGCCCTGCAAAGTCGGGGGGACTGGTACGAGCAACGCCCGCGCAGCAATCGCGGCGTGTACCGTCGCCATGTCGGTCTGAAGGGAGCCCCGGGGCTCGGCCTTGGACGGCTTTGGCTCGTAAAACCACACATGTCGCTCGATCAGGTTCAGCCCGGGATCAACAGTGATCCGGTGCAGGAGCGCGACGAGTTGCTGGCGGCCATCTCCATGGTCAGTGACGAGCTTGAGTCCGGTTCAGGCCATCTTGGCAGCCACCTGCCCAGCGATGTACACGCGCTGTTCAGCGTCTATCAAATGATGCTGCACAGTCCCGAGCTGACCCAGCAGACACTGGCACTGATTGAGGCCGGCGACAGTGCCGCCTGGGCATTGCGTCAGACAATCGAGCAAATGGCTGATCAGTTTCACCAGTCGGAAGACCCCTACCTGCGCGCCCGTGGTGAGGATATCGCCAACATCGGCCAGCGGGTACTGAACCAGCTTTTATCGCGCGAACGCCCTGTCATCGAAACCCCGGATGAAGAGCTGGTCCTGGCCGGCGAGCTGGTCAGTATCGCCGACCTGGCTGACTTTCCGCTGCAACAGATTCGCGGCATTCTGTGCACTCAAGGGTCTACCCTGTCCCATACCGCCATTGTCGCCAATGCGCTGGGGATTCCTGCAGTGATGGGGCTGGAGCAACTTGAACCGGAGCACCACCGTGGCGCTCGCGTGATTGTTGATGGCAACCGGGCAGAAGCCGTACTCAACCCGCCACCACCGCTGTTGGCTGAATACAAGCGGATGATTGCGGAAGAAAAACGTTTTATGGAAGGGCTCGAGAAGCTGCGCGATGAGCCCGCCGTAACCCAGGATGGCTTCCGCGTAACCCTGCTGACGAACACCGGTCTGCTGGCAGATGCCACTCCCGGTCTTCAGCGCGGCGCTGAAGGGGTTGGTCTGTACCGGTCGGAAATTCCGTTCATGATTCATGACAGCTTTCCTACCGAGCAGGAGCAGTTCACCCTGTACCAGAAGGTGCTGAAGGCCTATGCGCCTAGGCCCGTTACAATGCGTACGCTGGATATCGGTGGCGACAAGCAGCTGCCCTATTTCGACATCAGCGAGAGTAACCCCTATTTAGGCTGGCGTGGCATCCGCTTTACGCTGGACAATGCCCAACTGTTGATCAGTCAGGTGCGTGCCATGCTGAGGGCCAATGTCGACACCGACAATCTGAAGCTGTTGGTGCCGATGGTTGGACGGGTGGACGAGATGCAGGCGTTTCGCCAGTATGTGGAGAAGGCGGTCGATTCACTGCTGCGCGAAGGACATCAGGTAAAAGTGCCACCGATCGGCATGATGATCGAAGTGCCCTCCTCCATGTTGCTGCTGTCAAAGCTGGCCCCCTACATCGATTACGTTTCGATCGGCTCCAACGACCTGACACAGTATCTGCTGGCGGTAGACCGTAACAACCCGCGCGTCTCGGCGCTGTTTGACCATCTTCACCCGGCGGTACTAGTAGCCCTGGAATATATTCTGCAGCAATGCAAGGCCCTGTCACTGCCGGTGTCAATCTGTGGCGAGATGGCTTCAGACCCGGCAGCAGTACTGGTACTGACTGCCATGGGCTATGACTGCCTGAGCCTCAGTGCCTACAACATTCCCCGTATCAAACTGCTTATCCGCTCGATCAACCGGGACGAGCTGCTGCCGGTACTGGAGCAGGCCAGAGCCTGCAACAGCGAAGCCGAGGTACGTGCACTGTTGCTGCCTGTACTTGAGCAGTATGGCTGGGGACGTGAGCCACGCCCGCATCTGAACGACCCTGACAACGCCGAAGCGGGCTACCAATAACAGATTAGAAGTTACCAAGGCGGATACAGAGGAAGTTGTAGATCTCGTTCACCACATCCACCTCGCAGCAGCTCTCCACACCTTCAAAGCCGGGGGATGAATTGGCTTCACACACCTTGTAGTGATCGCCGGCAAACAGCAGATCCACCCCCGCGATCTCCAGGCCCAGTACTCTGGCGGTTTCGATCGCCAGCCATTCGATTTCGGGAGTCATCGGATAGGGCCGAACCGAGGCCCCGCGGGAGAAGTTGGCCTTGAAGCTGCCCTCTTCCGCCACCCGCTCCATGCAGGCCACAGCTCGCCCCCCGATCACAATCACGCGCAGGTCTCGGCCACGACTGTCGGCGATGAACTCCTGCAGAATGATGTTGGCTTTGGGGTTGGTCAGCTCCACCATCTGCATCAGGTCTTCAAAATGGTTCAGGGTTTCGCACAGGAACACGCCGCTGCCCTGAGAGCCGGAAAGCGTTTTTACCACCACCGGAAAACCGATCTGTTTTTTCACCAGTTCCGGGTTGACCGGAAACTTAACCAGCATGGTTTTGGGTACCGGTAGCCCGTTCTGAGCCAGAATCTGGTGACTGTAGAGTTTGTCCTTGACCGTATCGATGCTTTCGGCCGAATTGAAACTGTGTACCCCAAGGCGCTCCAGGTGACGAATGACCGCCAGCGCAAAGTAATTGGTGCCTGCCCCCATGCGAGGCAGAAAGAAATCCGGCAGCGGGGTGGACTCGCCGTTGATCATTACGCTGTTGCGATCATCACGGGTGACCGTAAGGTCGAAGTCCTCGGGCTGATACACGCGGATATCGATGCCGTGCGAAGGCGCACGCGCAACCAGTCGCTCAAGTTCGTAGGTTTCCTGTTTGACCAGGGTGCTGTCCGATTTGTAAAGAATCCAGCCAAGCATCTGTCGGGGCTACTCCGAAGGGTGTGAGCGGCGATATTAAGCCCGCCACATGAGCTGTACCAGAGTCTAGGCCAAAAAGTTTTACACCGCCTGCCACAACATGAACACAGCACACTATACTCAGGCGAATAGATGAAAAAAATCCATGTTTCACCGGGTAAAAAGTGTTGTGTCAAACGGCGATATGGCGTCCAATGCGCGCACTTGTCGCACGCTGTCCAGACCTGTACAGCGGCCCTTTTTTACCCCCTATATCTGACACACTGACAGCTTCCTGATTCCGGCAGATGTGCTGCCCGGTACGTCTGTCTGTCTGCAGGAGAAAGACATGAAAATCTGCTTTCTGATGTACCCCTGGGAACAAATCAAACCGGACACCGACACCACACTGCGCATGGTGCATGAGGCGGCCCTCCGTGGTCATACCGTGGCGATCACTTCACCCGCCAACCTGACCATTCGCGACAACATCAGCAGTGCGTTTTGCAACGTATTGCGCAAGGGCAGCAAGGTGTCGGACAACATTCCATCCTTTTACCGCCACGCCGAATTCCGCCGCAGCCGTCTGCCACTGGCTGGCTTTGATGCCATCATCGTGCGTCTGAACCCGCCGCTGGATACCATCGTGCTGAACTTCCTGGATTCGGTTCATGGTGAAGTGTTTATCATGAATGGACTGGATGGCCTGCGCATTGGCAACAACAAACTCTATACAGCGGCATTTAACGGCCCCGCTGCACAGTATCTGCCGGTGACCCATGTATCCAAGAACAAGGACTACCTGGAAAAGGCACTGGATGAGTCACCCGGCGAGCGCATGATCCTCAAGCCGCTGAACGGCTTCGGTGGCAAGGGAGTGATCGTCATCGAGAAAAGCGCGCGTCAGAGCTTCCGCTCTCTGCTCGACTTCTACATCGGCAGTGGCAGCAGCAGCAACTATGTCATCCTGCAGGAATACATTGAAGGCGCCGAGAACGGCGATGTCCGTATTCTGATGCTCAATGGCGAGCCGATTGGCGCAATGCGCCGCATCCCGGCCGAGAACGACATGCGCTCCAATGTGCACGCAGGCGGTCGCGTAGTGAAACACACCCTCACAAAACAGGAACTGGAACTGTGCCGCAGCTTCGGCCCGAAACTGGTGCGTGACGGCCTCTATTTCACCGGTTTGGATGTGATCAACGGCAAGTTGCTGGAAGTGAACGTCATGGCACCGGGTGGCATCGTTCGAATCAATAAGCTCAATCGGGTACGCCTGCAACGTCAGGTGATCGACTTTGTCGAAAATGTGGTCGAGGCGCGCAACATGGTCGAACAGCGCAAAACCGCTTTCCGCAAGGTGATCGAAGATGCAGACGCTGTCTGAAGCCCAGGTTGTCAGCCTGATCGAAGCACGCCAGCCGGTTCACGCCCGGCTGCGCAACGCCGGGCTGACCATACGCATTGATGAGTATGTGCCGCTGGTATGCACCGTTTTACATGCGGGCACCAGCCTGCGGCCTGAAATTTCCTCGCGGCTGGCCATCAGCGAAGAGCAGCGGCAGCGTTTCGAGACGACCGGTACGGAGCAGCTCGCCGCCCTGCTGCCGATCACGCTGATTGTTGAAGAATCTCGCCTGGGCTGCGACCTGAATTTTCCGCTGTCGCAATGCCTGCGCAGGCGCATCGACGGCCGCAGCCTGTGGCAGCGCCCTCCCACCAAGCAGATGCAACAGCGGGCTCATCGTCAGCACCAACGCTTCTACCATCTGCTGGATGCACTGTTGGATGCACTGGAAGAGGACCATGGCCACTGCCTGCTGATCGACCTTCACAGCCACCCACGAGAGCCAGGTACCGAAAGCGGGATTTTTCACGTCATCGCCAGTCAGGTACGTTTGCCGGAAGGTGAAACGGTGGTCAATGGTCTGCTCAAGCAGCTTGACCAGATCAGCCTTCCCAACCAGAGCGTCAGTGTATCGACCGGTGAACCGATACATCAGGGAGAGTACCTGGGTGCTCATGTGAACACCCGTCATGAACAGACCCTGACCATCCCCTTACAGATCGACCCGGTATTCCGCGACAGCAGCGGCGCCCTGTATCCACTGGTGGTGGATGCACTTTGCACCGGGCTGCATCACAGCCTGTACGAGACCGCCGCCATTCTGGCCCGGCAAAGGTCGGGCCAACGGATTCGCGGCCATGACCTGATGCCCAGCGAACTACCTGGTGAAGTGCTGCGCGTCGACCGCGCACTTAAAAAGCTGGCCAAGGGGTTGGAGACTCTGTTGTACATCAACCCTATCAATATTGCCCGGGAAGAGCGGCTGTTCATGCGCAACCGTGGTCGCTATCAACCGCAGTTCCGCTATCGTCAGTTGCGCATTGACCCTTATGTACACCGCGAGAAGCTGTACCGCCTACCGGTTGACCGCATCCGCGACCCTGCCCTGCGCCAGCTCTACCGTGAGGTGATCGATGCACTGGCCGAGCGGATCGACCTGCTGGTCAGCATCGGCAGTGACCGCTTCCTGTATAATTCACTGCGTTATTACGGTGAACCTACCTCTGAAGATCTGGCGAATGCCCGTTTCCTGCTGCATGCCCCCGAACGGCCTGAAGAGCATAATGGCGTACGTTACAGTGCCGAAGAGATGATCCCGTTCTTCGAACAGAAAGCGCAGCAATGGGGGCTGGAGTGCAAGGTAGAGCTGTCGGATCGACTGCTGGCACAGGCGATGGTGAATAACGGCCGCAAGGCACTGCTGGTGAAACGCAGCGCCCGTGCCAGCGAGGCTGAGCTGCACGCGCTGGCACATCATGAGCTGGGGGTTCACATGAGCACGTCGCTCAATGCTGCTGCTCAGCCGCTGAAGGTGTTTACCCTGGGCCTGCCCGGGAATACCCATGCGCAGGAAGGACTGGCGATTCTGAGCGAGTACCTGTGTGGCCACCTCACGCTGAAGCGTCTCAAGACACTGGCATTAAGGGTCATCGCGGTTGACCAGATGATCCGCTACAACGACTTCTGCCGCACCTGGCGCACGCTGGTGGAAGATCACGCCTGCCCAGAGGAAGAGGCATTCAAGATCACTGCACGGGTACACCGTGGAGGCGGTTTCACCAAGGATCATCTCTACTTGAGCGGTTTCAGCCAGGCGTTGAAGCTGTGGCGCGAGGGGGATATCAAGGGGCTGTATATCGGCAAGACCGGCTTCAGCTACCTGCCACTGATCAACGAACTGCTGGCTCGCGGTCTTGTAGAGCCTCCGACCTACCTGCCCGACAGTCTGGTCAACCCACAAAATTGCAGCCCCGAGATCACCTACCTGGTGAACTGTATCCGCTGAATTGCTACATCCGGTCGTTCAGTATTCCAGCTGTTCCCGTGCCTCACTCCAAAGAGAGAGGCGCGGGCACTGATCCAGCAGCACCCCATCGCGAAACATCATCACCTCTCCTTCAGGCAATGGCTGCCAGCTACGTCCATCCAAAGGCACGCTTGCCAGCATTACGCCGGGGTTGTTACGCAGCGGTTCAATCTCGATACCGTCTATATGGGCGTTACCACTTTCGTCACACTCCAGCAGATGCAGTCCTGGCGCCGAAACAGTGCCATCTGCCTGACGCCTGCGGTCACTGTGGGCAAACAACAGCTCTCCGTCTGAGTAGAGAAAGTTGGCCGTACCGAGCTGGCGCATGCGTGCCGCAAAATCGGCCACCACCGCCAGTCGTACTTCCGGATCGGGACGCCCATCCTGCCAAACGGCACTGATGCGATTCATCAGTACACAGAAGGCACGTTCGGAGTCGGTTTCACCCACGGGACGGTAACCACCAGTGGGAAAACGCTTGGGGTTATGTATGAACTGGTTGAGATCACCATTATGTGCAAACAGGTGCATGCGTCCTGAGGCTTCTCGCTGAAACGGCTGGGTATTGCGCAGTGCCAGTTCGCCCTGAGTGGCATGCCGTATATGGCCGACAAACAGACTTGAAGGTCGATGACGCTCCCGCAGCCAGTGCGCCGTCTCACTGTGAGCACAAGCGGCCGCTTCACGAATCAGCTGGACATCTGCTCCCTCATACCAGGCAAAACCCCAGCCATCGCCATGAGGACCTTCCAGCCCACCATGACGAGCAAAGCGTTCCAGTGAAAGTGACAAATGCACAGGTTCAGCCGTTGAGATCGCCAGCAGCTCACACATGATTCAGGATACTCCAGCTGGTTGCGGAACTTCCTGCTGTCGACGCAAGGGCTCCAGCAACAGGATTGCCAACAGGGTAAAACCCACTACCGGGATCATCAATGCGTTCATCGCCTGCCAACCCAGGCTGGACTCCAGCCAGCCAGCTGCCAGCGCCGAAAAGGTGACCGTCCCGAATACCAGAAATTCATTGGCGGCCTGAGTCCGCGCCTTCTCAGCCGGCCGATAGGCCTTGGTCAGGAAGGAGGTTGCGCAGATGAACATCCAGTTCCAGCCCAGACCCAGCAGGAACAGCGCGCTCCAGAAGTGCCACTCGCTGACACCGTGCAGGTTGATGCCAATACACACCAGCATGATGATCGCACCACAGAGCATAAGGCGCACTTCGCCAAAACGACGAATAAGCTGGCCAGTAAAGAAGGATGGCAGGTACATTCCCAACACATGCCACTCAATGACGTTGGCTGCACTGGAAAAGGCATAGCCACAACGATCCATCGCCAGCGGAGTTGCTGTCATCAGCAGGTTCATAACCGCATAACTTGTCATGCCCACAATCACCGCCAGCAAAAACCTTGGCTGCAGCAGGATTTGCCGCAACGGTCTTACTTCGCCATTCGTCCCCTGCTGCATCGGCGGAATTCGAATTTGCGTCAGCAGTACAAGTGCCAGCAGATACAGTCCGGCGAGTACGGCAAAGGCGCCACTGAAATCGGCACCAATCTCGAAGTCACGGCTGTAAACGGCAATATTGGGCCCCAGAATGGCCGCAACCACCCCACCCACCATTACCATGGAAATGGCACGACTTTCATAGCCCTTGTTGCACACTTCAACGGCGGCAAAGCGATACAACATGCCGAAGCCGATGCCCACCCCAAGGAGGGCGGTACCCGTACAGAACAGCACAAATGAACGCTGTTGCAGCGCCAACAGGCAGAGCAAAGCACCGCTGAAGCCTATCAGGTTGCCCAGAAAGAAGCCGTTGCGCCGCCCGATACGCTGCATGATCAGCGAAGCGGGAATGGTCGCCAGCATCAGACCTATGAACTGAAACGCCACTGGCAGCGTAATCCACTCACTGGCCGGTGCGAGCTGCAGACCGATCAGGGCGTTGACCGATACCAGCAATACATTGCCGGTGTTCAACAATGCCTGACAGAGTGCCAATAACCAGACATGGCGATTCATATACTTATTCCATCCAAGACCAAAGCCAGCTATTTAACGGCGATATCTCCCCTTGATGCAAGCCGTAGCGGATCCCTGAGCCAAACCGGGGCAAAAAAATACGGAAAAGGCGGCACTAATGTTGATAATCTGAGACACTAAACACAGGCAGTTCCCCCTGTATACTGTAGATAAAAGCTGAACATCAGACTCACGACCGGGGTCTGGGACTGATTCAAGTCAGAATGGATTGAACTGATATGAACCTCGATGAACTTCTGGTACTGGTAATTGAGCCCTCACGACTTCAACGGCATATCATCATCGACATGCTCAAAGACGTCGGGCTACGTGAGATTGAGCCATTTGAAGAGGCCGGTCCCGCGCTTGAGCGGATGCAACATGTAGTGCCGGATATCGTTGTCTCTTCCATGCACCTGCCGGACATGACCGGCACTGAGCTGGTAACCCGCATGCGTGCCAGCGCCGAGCTGACCGACGTCACTTTCCTGTTGATCTCTTCGGAAACCCACTACCGCTATCTGGAGCCGATTCGCCAAGCCGGTTCCATCGCCATCCTGCCGAAGCCGTTTCGGCGTGAAGAACTGGAAGTGGCCCTGCGCAACACCATGCACTATATACGCGATACTCAGGAAACCGAGCCGCTGGATAATGATGAGCTGGAAGACATGCAGGTGCTGGTGGTGGATGACAGTGTCATGTCACGCAAGTTTGTCCGCCGCAGCATGAACGCCATCGGGATCAATAATGTCATTGAAGCCAAAGATGGGGCCGAAGCACTGCAGATAATGAAACAGCAGCGCTTTGATTTGGTGATCTCTGACTACAACATGCCGAATATTGATGGTCTGGAGCTGGTAGAGCATATTCGCCACTACAGCGATCAGCCGACTGTTCCGGTGATGATGATCACCTCTGAGCAGAATCAAAGCCGTTTGGCTGCTGTTCAAAGTGCCGGGGTTTCTGCCATTTGCAACAAACCGCTCAACTACGACATGCTCAAGCAGCTGGTGCGTCAGCTGGTAGCGGTGAACTGATCTTTAAAGATCAGTTCACCGTTTTCTCTTCCGTATCCCGCAACAACTGCTCAGGGTTAAAGCCCATGATCAGTGCCCCCCAGTGCTGACCATTAAGGTAGATCGGAATCGACAAATCATTCAGCACCTCACCGGTATCACGTACAAAGGTCTGCAGCAGGAACGGTGAAGTGTGAGAAGCCCGGCGCTTCTCGGCACGGTTGCCATTGAAAATGCGCCGATTGCGGCTTTGCAGGTTATCAACCTCAAAATTCCCGGTTAGAGGCTTCGAAACCTTGGAGTGATGTGCCGGCGCATAACCATTCTTGTCCACCGTAATGGCATAGATAAACTCGGGTCGCTCGGTGATAAAACGGTCAAACAAAGGCTGCAGCGCCTGCTCAAAGCGGTTAGTGTAGCTGCAGTCGAACTTCTCAGGCTTCTGCCCCTTGTTGGTACAGCGGTAGTTGTGATCGAACAGATTCACGCCTTCGGCCTGCAGCCTCTGCATCGCGTCAACGGTTTCCTGTGCCCAGTGCTTGCCGGTCTGAATCATGCGCTCAAAACCACCATAGCCGATAATGAAACGTGACAGCAGCTCCTGGGTTTCTTCCGTCGAGATTTCCAGCTCTTCAGAATAGGTGCGCGATTGCGCCATTTCATCACGGATGCCACCGGACAGCTCGGTAATCTCACGCACATGACTATGCGATTCCCGGTTGGTGTGTGACAGTTCATCAATGGCGGCACTGATACCGGTCAGCTGTGCGTTAACCTCTTCGAAGTCATGTACCATGCGGGCAAATTGTTCATTGGTACTGACAATGAACTGATCCGTGTTCTCGACGTACTCCAGAATATTGTGGGCACTGCTGCGAGTGCTCTCGACCAGACCCGCCATTTCACTGATGTTTTTGTCAATCTGCTGGGTAGCGGCACTGACCTTCTGTGAAAGGTTGCGCACCTCATCTGCCACGACAGCAAAACCACGCCCCGCCTCGCCCGCACGGGCGGCCTCAATGGATGCGTTCAAGGCCAGCAGGTTGGTCTGATCGGAAAAGTCCTTCACCATGGACAGAATACTGGTGATATTGCCAGAGTTCTCGCTGAGCTTGTCCACCGTTTGCTGGAACCCAACCGCCAGATCGCACACCGCTTTGACCTGCTCCTGAACCCGTTTGAGCTCTTCGCTGGAGCCATGCACTTCCTGCATGTTGCTGTTGTTCTGTTCACTGATGGTGAGTGTGCTCTGGGCGATCTCGTCAATCGCCTGGGTCGACTCCTGACTGGACTGAAATACCAGCTGGGCCTGTCCCTCCTGACGCTCCGCCGAAGCATGCGCCTGAATCACCACCTTCTGCAGTCGCGTTGCGCAGAGCGCTACGCTTACTGAGCGGCGCTGACTCTCGGCGATCATCCGTTTAAGACTGGCCGAAAACTCGTTGTAGGCCGCCGCCATTTCGGAAATTTCATCATGGGTGTATTCCGGCAAGGTGGCTGAAATATCACCATCTTCCTCCTTGATTGCACGCAGCACCGACGTAATTTCACGAATCGGGCGCAGAAACAGATGGCGCATGAAAAAGATGGTGAAGATGCCCGCCAGCAGCGCCAGCGTTACAGTGGTACCGGTCGCAAACATCAAGGCAATAAGACTGCTTTCGATCGCGCCAAGCTGGGTTTCATTCAGATCGAGGCTGTGCAGCAGCTGGCGCAGCTCGGCAGCGTAATAGATGCCAACCAGAATCAGAACCAGATGGGGTAACAGCAGGAAGATGACATTGCCCACAATTTTTTTGGTCAATGTATTGAAAGCGGCCTTCTCAATAGCTGTATAGAGACTCATCAGACACTCTTTCTTATCGTTATAGGCACAGGGGATGGCTCGCTTTGCGGCCTCCTGCGACGAAGTGACCTATTTTGGCCACAGATACAAGCGAGGTGCCATCCTCCTTAGGTATCAAGACTACCAGTTCAAACAGACAGTATATTGAGCCAACTCAGCTCTTAATTGAATGTGTGCGGGGCAATGATGCGCCAGCAGAGCATGAAAACGCGGACCATGGTTCATCTGTTGCAGGTGACACAACTCATGCAGAATGACGTAATCCTGAAGCCTGGGCTCTAGCTGCAACAAACGCCAGTTCAGACCAATTTCACCTTTTGAGGAGCACTGTCCCCAGCGTGCTCGCCAGCTGCCGATGCTAATGCTCGCCGGTATCAATCCGGTTATCTGGGCCAATTCCTGACAGCGCGGGATCAAACGCGCTTCAGCCTCGACCCGAAACCACTGCTGCAGCAGAGCTCGCACGGCCTCACGCTCTTCACGGCGCACCCTAGCCGAGAGGGTCAGTTTTAATTGTTCCGGCAGCTGACGCACTTCGTTTCGGGCGGCTCTCTGCCACTCCAGTGCCAACCAGCGTCCATCCAACATTACACGACCACCCTGACTAATCTGGATCTGATACCGGCTGAGCTGCTCCCGCTGATGACTCAAGTGACGGTTGATCCAGTCATTGCGACTGAGTACAAATCGATCAATTTCATCTCGACTGACACCGGTTGGAGCACGCACCTGAATTTCGGCATCACGGATGCGAATGCCCAGGGTTTTACGCTTGCGGCTGCGGATCAGCTGGTAAGCGTGTGTCATCACCGCTCCCGCGCTGCGCGCAGCAACTGATCAACCAGCGGCAACATTTGTTGGCGCAGCTGTTGATCGCTGTCACGAGCATAGCGCTGCCGTTCGTCCAGCCTGGCTAGTTGCTCCAGCCTGCCCTGTTGCTCTGGCCATAGAGTAGCCAGAACCCGGAGCCAGCCTGTCAGGGACTGACAGGGCTGACGCGGTTTAAACTGCTGCCCCAGCACGGCCTGTAACCGTTGCAACCTGCGTTCGAAGGGATCCTTGCGACCCGCTCTGAGGCGTTGACGCAATTGCCAGCCCATAACGGCTGCCACAACGGCGGTAGCCGGCAGCATCAGAGCCAGAATCATGCGCCAGTAGTCCAGTCCACCCAACCAGTCCTTGAGCAGATCCGTTTGCTGACTCTGGTAGTTCAACACCCATCGATGCCAGGCAAAATTGAAGGCTTCGTAGCGTTGCTGCAGCTGGCGAGCCCACTCAGCCTGCAGCCTGAAACCACGCCCGCCGCTGAATGCGGTATCACCCCGCTGCTGAAAATACTGTACCGCGGAGGATTCGATTCGCTCCGGTGCCACGGCTGCAGTCGGGTCAAGCCGTATCCACCCCTGCCCTTCCAGCCACACCTCGGTCCAGGCATGGGCATCGTACTGGCGCAGTTGCAGGTAGTTCTCGTAAGGGTTCCACTCCCCACCCTGATAACCGGTGACCACCCGAGCCGGAATCCCGGCTGAGCGCAGCATAAAGACACTGGCACCAGCAAAGTGCTCACAATAACCGCGACGGGTCTGAAACAGGAACTGATCGATACCGTCACGCCCCAACACCCCGGGTGCCAAGGTGTACTCAAATTCACGGTTGAAATAATTCATCAATTGACGAATAAACAGCTCAGGCTCGCCATTGCTGTCCTGCTGCCATTGTCTTGCCAGCTCCCGGCTGCGATCATTACCCACTTGCGGCAACTGCAGGTAGTGTTGTTGCTCCTGCTGTGTCAGCAGAGGCTGGAGCCGATAATCCTGCACCGATTCAAGCCGATACTGAGTACGCCGCTCCAATGGAGCATTGCTCACCAGTGTTTTGAACGGCGTCATCCGCTGCCCCTGTGCCTGAGCCATCGGCAAGTCCAACGCCATCAGCCAGGGCATGCCACTGGGCTCCAGCACGATTTCATAACCCAGCGGCTCAGCCTCCGTAATCAGTTTTTCCTCTCGCAATTGCTTGCGCTGATCCAGCGAAGCCTGACGCCAGCTTCGGCCATCAAATTGGCCCAGTACCAGCGCTCGCCAGTAACGCTGAGCTGGAGCAGGTGGTTGATTGCCATCAAAACTCACCCTGAACGCCAGCGCATCTGACAGCGCCAAGTCACTCACATCACCAGGGCTCATACTGTCTGACAAGCCGGTGGTGGCACGCGGAGAGCTGATCTCCACTGACCAGAAAGGCTCCAGCCGCGGAAACAGCAGGAACAGTACCAACATCAGTGGCAGTGCCGGCAGCAGCAACCCAAAGGCACGCTTGAAGGGTGGCAGCCATTCCGTGCGTTCCGGTCGTTGGTGAATGGCACACAGGGCAGCCAGCAACAGCCAGACCACCAGCAATACGTACGCGGCGACCCAGACACTTTCATGAAACAGAAACGCCGTCGCCAGTACAAACAAGGCCACAAACAGCAAAATCAGCGCATCACGGCGATGATAGATCTCGATCAGTTTAAGTGCCAGTCCCAAAACCAGCAGTGCGACCATCGCTTCAGGACCCGCATTGCCACCAAAGCTGATAATCAGGCCAACGGTGCTGGCGGCGATCAGTGCCAGCTTGATCAGCCAGTGAGGAAAGGGCCAGCGGCCGGTATGGATCATCAGTCGTGCACCCACCATGGCCAGAGCCAACAGGGTGGTCCAGATTGGCAACCAGTTCAGATGGGGCAGCAGCACAGCAACAAATGTCACCAGCTGCAGGATCACCGCACTTCGACTTATCTGGACGTGCCTCATGCTCGACCTCCACGACCATACAGCGCAAGTCGCTTCAAAGCTTCATAGCGATGATTGTCACCCTGCTCGGGGAGCAGCTCCAGGGCTCCCAGCCTGAGTCCGAAGCGCTGCTCTCGTCTGGACAGTTCCAGCACCCAGTAGGTCAAGCGCGACAGACGCTGCTCAAGATTTCCTGGACAGGCCTCAAGGTCCAGCCAGATATCCGGGCTCTGCTGACTTCCAAACTGCTTGGCCTGAAGACCCAGCCCGCGGGCATAGCTTTTCCAGTCAATCTGACGCAGCGACATCCCTGGCTGAAACTGTTCAAGACCTGTGAAATCATCTGTGCCATCCCGCTTTTGCAAGCCGGTTTCACCCGACTGGCCGCCGCCATCAGGAGCCGGAAGCTCTCCCCCAAGAGGCTTGGGATAAACCAGTGCCTGCAGCTCCAGGCTGACCCAGGTCCAGGCTCTGAACAATCCCAGCGGAAAACAGGTTTCCAGCTTCAAGCCACCGGGATCCAACCAGCCTCGCTCAGGTGCAGCACAGAAAAGCTCCAGACGCTGACCTCTGTGTTCCAGATCAATCAAAAGAGGGCTGCCCTGCTCAAACTGCAATCGTATCTGCTCAGGCTGCCGCCCAGCCTGATGATCCAGTTCAAGTTCGAAACCGGCCTGCTCACCTGCAAAACAGCTGTTGCCACGAAGTGCCTGCAACTTTATGCCGGCCAGGTTGCTGTAAGTGTGCAGGCAGGAGACCAGAAATACCCCGGCTGCCAGAAAGGTGATGGCATAGATCAGGTTGTTTTCGTAGTTGACGCCCATTATCAACAACATAAGCAGCAGCAACATGAAACCGGCGCCGGCACGGGTAGGCAGAATGAAAATGCGCTTTTGGGTCAGTGTCACACTGCGACTGCGCGGGTAGCGCTTCAGCGCCCAGCGTCGAACACGTCCCTGTAGCCGTGATCGCAGTGTATCAACCAAGAACATCCACCTCCGCCATCAACTCTGACACCAGCCGACGGCTTTCATGACCCGCCACATCCTCTGCTGCCCGCACGCGATGACCGACCACCGCTTCGAGTACCGCCTGAACATCTTCCGGCACCAGGTGATCTCGCCCATCCAGCCAGGCCCAGCAGCGTGCGCAGCGCAACAGAGCCAGCCCGCCGCGAGGTGAAACCCCATAACTGAAGCCGGGCGCATCACGGGTGTACTGCAACAGACGCTGCACGTAGTCAATCAAGCTGGAAGAGGCATGTACATCACGGCACGCCGCCTGAGCCAGTGACAATTCAGTTGGCGTCAAGCATTGTGACAGTCCCCCCAAATGCTGGCGAGTATCCCCGCCCGTCAGCAGGCGCCGTTCAACATCCGGGGCTGGATAACCCAGGGCAATACGCATCAGAAACCGATCAAGCTGGGACTCGGGCAATGGAAAGGTGCCGTACTGGGTAGATGGATTCTGGGTCGCGATGACAAAAAAAGGCTCAGGCAGCGGATAACGTTCACCCTCAATACTGACCTGCCCCTCTTCCATCGCCTCCAGCAGTGCAGACTGGGTTTTGGGGGTGCTGCGGTTGATCTCGTCCGCCAGCAGAAGCTGGGTAAAAACCGGGCCAGGATGGAAGCGGAAACTGCCCTTGCCGGGTTCAAAAACACTCACACCGAGGATGTCGGCCGGCAGCATGTCGCTGGTGAACTGAATTCGCTTGTCGTCCAGCCCCAACACGCGCGCCAGGGCATGCGCCAGAGTGGTTTTGCCCATACCGGGCAGGTCTTCGATCAGCAAGTGCCCCTCTGCCAGCAGGCAAGTCAGTGCCAGGCGCAGCTGCTCATCCTTGCCCAACAACACCTGTCCCAGCGTGCTCAGTGCATTTTCCACCTTGTGTCGCAGTTGATCAGTCACAGTTATCTCCTCCCTGTCATAACCACAGTCTAACTGCAGAGCCTCCATTTGAACCAGCATAGCTCAGGAACGGATCCGCTCCAACAGTTGACGAGCACTCGCGATGGCGCCTTCGATGCCGCCACCAGCCACCCAGTCACCACAGACCAGTACACGGGCATCATCACTGCAGAATGATGACAGCACCGGCTGTCTGGCATGGGCATAAAGCCAGCGATGAATACGGCTCTGGACCGGTTTAGCCGGCTGCATGCACAACGCCGAAAACGCCTGTAACAATTCAGCCTGAACCCGCTCGGGCGTATCACCAACATGACGCCTGCTCCAGTCAGCTCTGGCCTCAACCGCCCAGGTTTCGCCACTGCGGCCGGGCTTGCTGCCATCGCGCCAGAGCCTTTGCAGCAAGGAATGCTCCCCCTCCAGCCATTCTACCTGTGCCAGCCGATCAGGTCTCTGCTCAAGCTGCAGCAATAACATCCAACAAGGCTCCATCTCCACTGTTCGAACGGCCCGCTGCAGCGCAGGCTCACACTCCAGCAGAGATACCGCCTGAGGGGCCGGTGTAGCGATTACGACTCTGTCGAATTGACCTTGAGCGGTACCGGCATCATCTACCAGAACGCACCCCTCTTCATCCGAAAACTCGATCCGAGCAATACGGACACGGGTATTGAGCTCAACTCCATTCAACAGGGCGCGGGTAAGACCACTGCTGCGTGGCTGGGCCATCCAAAGCTGTTTAGCCGCCACAGGCTTCAGATTAAAATCCACAGCAATGGGTTGCCAGTGGAACAGGGGTGGCATTGACGCTCCTGGCAACAGTGCCGCCAGAGCACTGCGTTGAGATGGATTAAGCCCGGGTGCTCCCAGATCCATACTCAGCTCACCCAACCTCGCGGCCGCCAAGCGACCACCAGTACCCCGGCTTTTGTCAAAAACGGTTACCTGCGCTCCAAAGCGATGCAGTCCTTCAGCCACCAGCGCACCGGCAAGCCCCGCACCTATAATTGCCACCCGTTCTCCCTGCTTCACCGACCAATGCTCCTTGATGTTCTAAAAAATTTTTCATACTACGCCATTTTGGTCGCTTGAGATCATGCCTGAAGGCCGCTGCGGGTTGCACCTGCTCTGCCGGGCCGTTAGCATGTTGCCCCAAACCAACCGGGAGCCCTGCCAAGCTGCCCTGTTTTCGGCTCGCTGAGCCCTGTGTCATCACTGGCAGGGGTTGATCGACCGGGAGCCTGTGCATCGACGCATCTCCGCATCACCAGGAGAGACCCTGATGCAGATCGCTGACAAATCCGTTGTATCCATCCACTACACTCTGACCAATGCAGAAGGCAACGTGCTGGACAGCTCCAATGGCCAAGAGCCACTTGCCTACCTGCACGGCGCCAGCAACATCATCCCGGGACTGGAAAACGCCCTGCTCGGCAAGGCCGTGGGTGACAGCCTGCAGGTAACCGTTGAGCCTGAAGAAGGCTATGGTCCTATGCGCGAAGAGCTGGTTCAGGACGTTGATCGCAGCGCCTTTGCCGGTATCGATGATGTACAGGTGGGCATGCAGTTCATGGCTCAGACCCCTTGGGGTGAACAGCCCGTGACTGTGGTTAAGGTTGAAGGCGAGAACATCACGCTGGATGGCAACCACCCGCTGGCAGGCCAGACGTTGAGCTTTGACGTAGAAGTTGTTGAAGTACGTGAAGCATCTGAAGAAGAACTTGAGCACGGTCACGTTCACGGTGCCGGTGGACACCAGCACTGAGTTCGGAGCTCAGCACTGATCAGGATGCCCGGCCATGCCGGGCATTTTTGTTTTCAACGATCGTCAGATGTTGCTTCAATCTTGTGAATACTCAAATCCGCGCCATTGAACTCTTCCTCAGCAGTCAAACGCAGACCCACCAATGATTTGATGGCACCATAGACCACCAGACCACCCAGCACTGCAATCACAACCCCAAGCAGAGATCCGAGCAGCTGTGAAACCAGGCTGACACCGCCCAGCCCACCCAGTGCTTCACTGCCAAAGATACCGGCGGCAACGCCTCCCCAGACACCACACAAGCCGTGCAACGGCCACACCCCCAGCACGTCATCGATCTTCCAGCGGTTCTGTATCAGTGTAAACGTCCACACAAACAGCGCACCGGCCACACTACCGACCACCAGAGAGCCCAGTGGGTGCATCAGATCAGATCCGGCACAGACAGCCACCAGACCCGCCAGCGGGCCATTATGAATGAAGCCCGGGTCATTGCGCCCCGCAATTAGCGCACTCACGATACCGCCAACCATCGCCATCAGACTGTTCATTGCCACCAGACCGGACACACCATCCAGCGTCTGAGCCGACATGACGTTGAAACCGAACCAGCCAATACACAGAATCCAGGCACCCAGTGCCAGAAACGGAATATTCGACGGCGGGAACGCAACCAGCCGGCCCCCCTTGTAGCGACCATGACGTATGCCCAGCAACAGTACTGCAACCAGTGCCAACCACCCACCAACACCGTGCACCACAACAGAGCCGGCAAAATCATGGAACGGTGCCCCGAAGTGCTCCTCCAGCCAGGCCTGAACACCAAAATTGCCATTCCAGGCAATACCCTCGAACAACGGATATACCAGCCCAACGACCAGAGTTGAGGCTATCAAGAACGGCCAGAAGCGACCACGCTCGGCAATTCCACCGGAGATAATGGCAGGAATCGCAGCGGCAAAGGTCATTAAAAAGAAAAACTTTACCAGCTCATAGCCGCTGTCGCGGGATAGCACGGCAGCACTGTCATAGAACGTGATTCCGTAGGCCAACCAATAGCCTACGAACAGGTATGCCAGCGCTGAAAAGCCAAAATCACTCATGATCTTGGCCAGTGCATTGACCTGGTTCTTGCGACGTACCGTTCCCACTTCAAGAAATGCGAAGCCGGCATGCATGGCAAATACCAAAACGGCGCCCAACAGGATAAACAGAGTATTGGCACTCTGCGACAGCTGCGAGATTGCACTGCTGATGGATTCCACTCGATCCCCTCCGTCTGTTGACGGATGCACCATCAAGAGGCAACTGCACCGCAATACAGCACCACCTGAATCAACACCCGAAGTAAATTGAATGGCTCAGACGGCGTGGTGACTGGGTTTACGCACCAATGTGTACAATTTGCACCAGCGCCGTGCAGAGCATTGGTGCAAAATCAAGCAGTTTTTGTGCCAGTTCAGTGCAGTCGGGCGATAAAAGCCCCGTGGCAGTGCATCAGCGACGATGACGAATTTCAAAGCAACTGTGAATTCTGGCGTTGCGCTTGAAGTCCGGGTCCAGTGTTTGGGCCGTAATATCCCGGATTTCAAAGTCCGCCAGCGCCTCACGATCGATACTGAAACGGCGGTAGTTATTGGAGAAAATCAGCAGACCATCATCACGCAGCAGCTGCATCGCACCCTTGATCAGCTGCACGTGGTCTCTCTGCACATCCAGCACATCATCCATCCGCTTCGAATTGGAAAAAGTGGGCGGGTCCATGAAGATCAGATCATAGCGATTCTGGTGTGGCTGCTGCAGCCACTGCAGGCAGTCCGAGCGGATCAGCTGATGTTGCGCCTTCGGCAGGCCGTTCAGCTCCAGGTTGCGCCGAGCCCAGTCCAGATAGGTCTGAGACAGGTCCACACTGGTGGTACTGCGCGCCCCGCCCACACCGGCATGTACGCTGGCGCTGGCGGTGTAGCAGAACAGATTCAGCATATCCTTGCCCGCCGCCAACTGCTGCACTTTGAGCCGAGCCGGGCGATGGTCAAGAAACAGACCGGTATCGAGATAATCGTGCAAATTAACCTGCAGCTTGCAGCCATGCTCAATGACTGTCATGAAATGACCGGTCTGGTCCTGGCGCTCATATTGCTGCTGGCCCTGCTGACGCTTGCGTTGCTTCAGAACCACCCGCTCCGGCGGCAGTTCAAGCACCTGCGGAACGGCAAGCATCACATCCTGAAGTCGCGAGAACGCCTTGACCGGATCAATGGACGCAGGTGGTGCATATTCCTGAACCACGGCGTGGTCTGGATAGATATCCACGGCGACGGCATATTCGGGCATGTCAGCGTCATAGGCACGGTAGCAGCTGATCGACTCTCGCTTCACCCACCGGGACAGCTGTTTCAGATTCTTTTTCAGGCGGTTGGCAAACATCTGCGCCTGTTCGGACAAAGCAACGGTCTCGCTGCCCTGTTCCAGCCGCTGCCGGGCTTCCTCACGCTGCTCTTCCGATTGCTCATGTACGGTAAACAGCAGCAGTTTGCTGTCGATGGTGCCGTTGAACAGCCGGTATTGTTTCTCCGCCCGTAGCTTCATCACCTTGCACAGGTCAGGGTTACCGGTAAATACAGCAGCCTGCCAGTTGGCAAAGTCCTGTTTCAGTCGCTCGCCCAACAAACGGTACAGGAACATCAGCTCCTGGGTTTCGCCGAGGCGCTCACCATAGGGTGGATTGGTAATCAGCAGGCCTTTGGCGCCTCCCTCTGGCCTCTGTAACTGATCCAGTGGCCGGCGTTCAAATCGGATCAGTTCAGCGACACCGGCACGGCGGGCGTTTTCTTCAGCCCGCGACAGCACACTGGCATCGGCATCAAAACCATAGAACTGCGTCTGTACCTTTACCAGACCGGTTTCACGACGCTGGCGGGCTTCTTCAACCAGCTGCTGCCAAAGACGGGAATCATGCCCCGGCCAGCGACTGAAACCAAATGTCTGTCGAAACAGGCCAGGCGCGATATCGGCGCTCATCAGTACCGCTTCCGTCAGCAAAGTACCTGAGCCGCACATGGGATCCAGTAGCGTATCAAAGCCAGCGGCGGGCCAGCCCGCCCGAATCAACACGGCAGCGGCCAGGTTCTCTTTCATCGGTGCCGCACCGGCTTTGAGGCGGTAGCCGCGCCGGTGCAGGCTGTCCCCAGACAGATCAAGTGCCACCGTAGCCCGGTTACGCTGCAGGTGAGCATTGATGCGCAGATCGGGTTGGTTGCGCTCTACACTCGGACGCTGTCCAGTTGCAGAGCGAATCTGATCCACAATGGCATCCTTGACTTTCAGTGCACCAAAGTGAGTGTTGTTGATCGCGTCAGAACGGCCATTAAAATCCACCGTCAGAGTGCCGGAGGGACGAAGATGCTCAAGCCAGTCCACGGTCTGTACCAGCTGATACAGTGCATCCGCGTCCGGCACCTCACCTTCTGCCAGCGGCATCAACACCCGGTTACCAAGCCGAGACCAGAGGCAGATGCGGTAAGCGGTTTCAAGTTCGGCCTCACAGGACACACCCGCGACGGTCTGACGTACTTCGGCAGCACCCAGCTGAGTCAGTTCGTCCTGTAACAGATTTTCCAGCCCCTTGGGACAGGTGATGAAAAGTTGCATTGTCTGGAGTAGCTCCGACCTGGTCATGACGATGTTTTACTGTCTGCAGGTAACGACCTGTCATGAAAGTGAAAAAAATTCATTCAAGCGCCGCAACTGCAGCAATTCGGATTAAGCACTTGATTTAATAACCGATGCTGCAATTGCGCTCGGATAAATTTTATTACAACACTGTAACAACATAGTTTATTTAAATCGCCACGGCCTGTTTTTTCAGATATCAATAGGGGTGTGACGTCACGACAGAAAACCGTAAAGCGCATCCCCGTTCCATGCAGTTACCTTAACGTCGGGGACAGTATAATCAGAATATGTGAGGCGCAAAGTATGAAGAAACAGAAACGGGATCGTACCTCTACTCTGTTTAATCGTGGATTCATGGCTGGCATCAACGGGCGTTCCCGTGAGGAATGCCCAGTCCAGACAGTTGAGCTGCGCAGTCACTGGATGAGTGGCTGGCGCGAAGGACGTGAGGCGCACTGGAGTGGAATGTCCGGCGTTTCTGCTATCCAACACAACCCTTCAATGCACTGACGGTGCAACTCACCTCTTAAATCTGAACGGCAGGCCTGCTCGCAGGCCTGCCGCCGAGTTCAACCTCGCTTAAGCTGTTCAATTGCTTCAAGCGAATCCCGTACCAGTGACGGCCCACGATAGATGAATCCGGTATAGATCTGCACCAGGCTGGCGCCCGCCTCGATTTTCTCGGCAGCATCAAAGCCTTCGGTAATTCCCCCCACACCGATGATCGGCAGAGCACCATCCAGATGTGAAGCCAGTGTCCTGATCACCTCAGTAGAACGATTGCGTACCGGTGCGCCACTCAGGCCACCCGCCTCATCCGACAGTGGGCTGTCTTCAACCCCCTCGCGTGACAGCGTAGTGTTGGTGGCAATCACACCATCCATCTCGTAGGTTTTGAGAGCGGTGGCTACAAGCCCCAGCTCTTCATCATTCATGTCCGGAGCAATCTTGACCGCAATGGGTACATAACGTCCATGCAGACTGGCCTGCCTGGCCTGTTCGGTTTTCAGAGCATCCAGCAGACTGTTCAGCGAATCTCCGAACTGCAGTGTACGCAAGCCCGGCGTGTTGGGCGATGAAACATTTACCGTAATGTAGCTGGCACGGGAATACACTTTGCGCATGCAAACCAGATAGTCCTGATCCGCCTGCTCGTTCGGAGTATCCTTGTTCTTGCCGATATTGATGCCCAAAACACCCTTGTACCGGCTGCGATCAAGATTCTTCAACAGCTGATCAACGCCTGCGTTGTTGAACCCCATACGATTGATAATGGCATCGTACTCCGGAATCCGAAACAGTCGAGGCTTTGGATTACCCGGCTGTAGCCTGGGAGTTACCGTACCCACCTCAATAAAGCCGAAGCCCATGGCAGCCAGGCCATCGACGGCGGTACCGTTTTTGTCCAGACCCGCCGCAAGCCCAACCGGGTTGGGAAAGCGAATGCCCATCACCTTGGTTGGCAGCGAAATTTGCTGAGCACCCAACAGGCGAGGCAAACCCAGAGAGGCAGCAAGGTTCATACTACCCAATGCCAGTTCGTGCGAGGTTTCGGCGTCAAGCCTGAACATGAGTGCGCGTGCGAGGTCGTAGAGCATGAGAGTCACTGAGGTGGTTATAAACTGAGGCCACATTATAGGCGAGCGGCCGGGTTATGAACACCATTCAACTCAAGCGCTGGATATCCTCCAGTTTGCCTGCGTCACTGAAGCGGATGCGAAAGGTGCCCCTGATGCCTTCATGCAGCAGCCAGGGGCGCAGAATATTGGCCGGGAACTGTACTCGACGACCGTCCCGGGCGCGGGTTGATACCACCCGGGACGGGCCCCGATACACTTTCAAGAATTCTTCACTGCTGATCCTGAGATCAACAATTATTTCGTTCATCTAGCCACTGGATTCCGTCAAGCTACTGCAGCGGGCCAGATCGGCCAGCTCTCGTGTGGCGACAGTATACATTGCGTAATCCTGAACACTGGCATTTTTCAACTCGGTCAAAATGTTAAGCCAGCGCTCCACATGCGGCTGATTCTGCTCCTGCCAGGCATCCAGGCGCGCTTCCAGCCCCGACTGGTCCAGCTTGCCTTCTGGGGCAAACAGGGTCGCAATCAGAGCGCGTTGCTGAGTATCCAGATCATCACGGAAACTGTCCCGCGCAAGAGCCTGCCAGTAGCTGTTCACATCCAGATCGTTTAGCTGAGTGCTGAACCATTGCAACTCAAGCGCATCACCCATGCTGAAATGTGCTTTTGCTGCCAGTTCTACAGACACTTCGCAATCATGCGCCACTTCTATGATGCCCAGCAGCGGATACAATGCTCTTGAGCCAGCGACACGCTGCGCCAGCTTCTCGGGAACGCCTGCATCGACATAACGGTCATGTGCACTCTGCCACACTTCCAATGGCTGCCCACTCAGCAAGTTGCCCAGCTCAGGCACCAATCTCACCAAGCAGGGGCTAAAATGTTCGGCTTCCTTGGCGCAGTCGAGCGTACCTTGACGGTTACGAACAAACCAGCGCGTCACGCGCCGAATCAAATGCTGCAGATCATGCATCATCTCAAGCTGCACATCGGCCTTAACCTTGTAATCAAGCCCTTCAATCTCTTGCCACAGCGGCTTCAGATTGAAAATATCCCGAGCCAAAACATAGGCACGTACCACATGCTCTATGTCGGCTCCCGTAGAGGTCAGCAAGCGATCAACAAAGTTGATGCCCATAAGATTGACCATTTGATTTGCGATCTGAGTGGCAATAATCTCGCGGCGCAGTCGATGTTCATTGAGGGCATCAGAATAGGTTTTGCAGATTCGTGCAGGAAAGGCCGTGGCCAGCTCTTGCGCCAGATAGGGATCATCCGGCACCGTAGACGCCAGTAACAGCTCCTTGAGATCAGCCTTACTGTAGGAAACCAGCACTGACAGTTCCGGTCGACTGAACCCCTGACGATTGTTCTGCCGGTCGGCCAACTGTTCATCTGCCGGCAGGAATTCCAGCTTGCGTTTGAGTTTCCCCTGAGATTCCAGCGCATTGATAAAGCGCCTGTACTCAGCCATGGAGCTTGCAGAACGCGCCTCTGCCAGTGAAATTGCCTGTACCTGACGGTAGTTGTTCTGTAGCACCAGCTCCGCGACATCATCGGTCATGTCACTGAGAAGCTTGTTACGCTGGCGTGCGGTCATATCACCACTGGCCACCAGCTGATTCAGCAGAATCTTGATATTCACTTCGTGGTCGGAGCAGTCAACGCCACCTGCGTTGTCAATGAAATCGGTATTAAGGCGGCAGCCATTGCATGCCAGCTCCATACGCGCACGCTGGGTCAGCCCCAGATTACCCCCTTCTCCAACCACGCGCGCGCGGACCTGCGGCGCATCGACTCGCAGGCCATCATTGGCCTTGTCACCCGCATCGGCATGAGCTTCATCGCTGGCCTTGATGTAGGTACCGATACCACCGTTCCAGATCAGATCCACCTCGGCACACAGCAGGGCCGAGATCAGCTCATTGGGTGTAACTCGGCTTGAAGTCAGACCGGTCAACCGCTTGATTTCTGGCGTCAAACTGATCGACTTGGCGCTGCGATTAAAGATACCACCGCCTTTGGAGATCAATTTGGCGTCATAGTCCCCCCAGCCCGAGCGTGGCAGCTCAAACAGACGCTGACGCTCCTTGAATGAAGCCGCGGGGTCCGGGTCAGGGTCGATGAAAACATGCAAATGATTGAACGCGGCCACCAATTTGATCTGATCCGAGCGCAGCATGCCGTTACCAAACACATCGCCAGACATGTCACCGATCCCAATGCATGTGAACGGCTCTTTTGCCGTATTCAGCCCCAATTCACGGAAATGCCGCTCTACCGATACCCAGGCGCCACGTGCGGTAATGCCCATTTTCTTGTGGTCATACCCCTGACTGCCACCGGAGGCGAAGGCATCACCCAGCCAAAAATTGTAATCGGCGGCAATTTCATTGGCGATATCAGAGAACGTTGCAGTGCCCTTGTCCGCGGCCACAACCAGATAGGTATCGTCTTCGTCGTGGCGTACGACTGCCTTGGGATGTACGACCTCACCCTCAATCAGATTGTCGGTTATATCCAGCAGAGCACGAATAAAGGTGCGATAACAGCTTACGCCCTCCTCCATCCAGGCTTCACGACTCATATCCGAATGCAGATGTCGCGCGACAAAGCCACCCTTCGCACCGACAGGAACAATAACCGCGTTCTTCACCTGCTGAGCCTTGACCAGCCCCAGCACCTCGGTACGGAAGTCTTCCAGGCGATCAGACCAGCGCAACCCGCCGCGGGCAACCTTGCCACCGCGTAGATGCACCCCTTCCACCCGCGGAGAATGCACATAAATTTCAAACAAGGGCCGAGGCTCGGGCACGTGAGGAATATCACGCGGCGAAAGCTTTAACGACAGATAGGGCTTGGGCTGACCACCAAGCTGCTGGTAGAAGTTGGTTCTTAATGTGGCACGTATCAGTGCCAGATACTGACGGATTGCCTGATCTTCGTTCAGACTGGCGACCTCTTCAAGCCCCTGAAGAATATCCGCTTCCAACTTGTCTTCCCGTTTGGGATCGGCCCTGTCAGGGTCGAAGCGTGCAGCAAACAGCTCCACCAGCAGTCGTGCCAGCGCCACATGATGTTTGAGCGCCAGACTGATCGCTTCCTGACTGATCGGAAAGCGAATCTGTTTCATGTAGCCGGCATAAGCCCTCAGCAGCGCAACCTGACGCCAGTGCAGCTGCGCCCCAAGCACCAGCTTGTTGAAGTCGTCATTACCGGTATTGCCGTTCCAGATATTCAGGAAAGCATCTTCGAACAGGTTCTGCATGGTTTCGGCCGTAACCTGTTGCTTGCCGGTGTAGCGCAGATTGAAGTCGTGAATCCAGATACAGCGTCCGTCTGTTTCCACCTGGTAGGGGTGTTCATCGATAACTCTAAGACCCAGATTTTCCAGTACCGGCAGCACATCTGACAGCGGCAGCGCCTGTCCAAAATGATAGAGCTTGAAGTTCAATTCATCTGGCTCACGCTCAAGCGCTTCATAAAAGCTCAGTGCAATCGGCGCGTCTTCGGTCAATCGACGGATATACTGAATATCGACCACCGCCGCACGCGGTGAAAAGTCCGCCCGGTAGCCCGCCGAAAAACCGCTGCAAAAATGGTTGTAGGTTTTTATTCCCTTTTCTTCACCCAGACTTTCGACCAGCGCCGCGTACAGCTCTTCGCTCCAGCTGCTGGCCGCCTGAGTGATGCGCCGCTCAAGATCGGCCACATCAAACTCTCGAGTAACTTCCTGATGGTTGCTGGTCCGCAGAATGAATTGAGTACGGGCCAATACAGATTCGGAAAAGTATGTCGTGAACTCGGCCTGGTCGCAGCCAAGCTGTTGCTGAAGAATGCGTTCCACGCGTTGCCTGAAATCGGTGCTGTACACCTCACGCGGGGCATACACCAGCGCAGAGAAAAACTGGCCATAATAATCACGCCGCAGGAACAGCCTGATCTGACGTCGCTCATGAATCTGCAAAATCCCCATGGCGGTATCAAACAGCTCTTCAACACTTGCCTGAAACAAATCATCTCGCGGATGAATTTCGAGAATCTGTTTCAGCTCTTTCCAGTCATGCCCTTGCCTGTGCAGGCCTGAGCGCTCCATTACCGCGTTGATCTTGCGCCTGACGACGGGAATATCGGTGGCGCCATGCAGATAGACCGATGACGTATAAAGTCCCAGAAAACGTGACTCACCTACCAGCTGCCCCTCGGCATCAAACCGTTTGATGCTGATGTAGTCAGGGTAAGCTGGCCGATGCACGCGTGAGCGCCGGGATGACTTGGTAAATGACATCAGATCAGGAATCAGCGTAAACCCGCCATCCTCTCGATCACCGGATGGCAGCACACCCGGATGGCAACTGCCATCCTGCTGTTTAAACAGACCCAGGCAGCTGTCGCATACTGGCTCCAGCTGGCGGCTTTTGCCTTCGCCGGTCAGGGTCAGTTCATCGTATCCTAGAAAGGTGAAATGGTTTTTCAGCCATGAAATAAAGTCGCGGGCTTCAACAACATCCTCTTCTTCCAGTCCCTCGGGAATCTTTTGATATTCTTGAAGCAGCTCATGCGCCTTGGCCAGCATGGCATCAAAGTCCGTTACCGCTGCCTTGACTTCACCCAGCACCTCAAGCAAGCTCTTACGCAGCTCTTCCAGCTGAGCCGGATCCGTATGACGATCCACTTCAATGACAACCAGCGATTCGGGTTCACCGCCCTTGCACGCCACATTACGCGGCTGTAATTCCTGCAGCTCACCTTTCTTCTTGTCCCGGCGGATGCTGAAAACCGTATTGATGATCGCGTGAATGGTAAGGTTTCGACGGTTCAGCTCCATCCTCAGCGAGTCAACAATAAAGGGCATATCCGGCTGCATTACCTCGATAACGGTGTGGGTCGACTGCCAGCCATGCCGCTCAAAGTCAGGATTGAACACCCTGACCTTGATCTCTTCACTTGCAGAACGCTGCTGCAGAAAATGCCAGATCGCCAGTGTGGCACCATAAAGATCATCGAGGCGCCAGCTGCCAAGATCCTGATCTGCCGCATGGGCAAAGAAGTGATCAACGAAGCTTCCAAGAAGTGCTGCCCGCTCCTTGGGCAACCGCTGCCGAATGGTCGCCTTAAGTTGCTGCATGAGTTCGGTTTTGCTGTCTGCACGTTGCCGGGACATAAGCATCCTCTTATTCTGAGTTCGTCCTGAGTGAAAGCGCTTTGTTTTCAGCAGTATAGTTAAAGCCTGCCTGAAGTCATCCTTACGGATAGCAAACATCTCCCTCGTTCGAAGCGATACGGTCATGAAATTGATCTGGCCGAGATGATGACTGATAATGACCTGAATTTGTTAAATTCTTTCTGCACCACAATGGAGTCGCGGATGCGTTCATTGCTGGCATTGCTGTTACTGCTGAGCTGTTCATTGCCAGCCTGGGCTGAGGTGCGCGCCTCGCTCGACCGCTACTCTCTAACGGCCGCCGATGTACTGACCCTGACACTGGAAGCAACTGATCAGCTGGAGCAACGCCCTGATCTGACTCCACTTGAAGGAGACTTCAGTGTACTCAGCAGCCGCAAGGTCATCATTTCCAGCCACTCCTCCTCCAGCCGTGCCGTACGAACGCGCTGGGAACTGCAATTGCGTCCCCGCACCACGGGCAAAATCCGGATTCCGCCCCTGCGACTGGGTAGCGATCTGAGTGCCCCCATGGAAGTTGAGGTAACAGGTAACCTCGCTCCGACACGGAACCGCGGCAACCTGTTTATGGACAGCCTACTGAGTCAGGATCAGATCTACAGCCATGCTCAGCTGCTGTATACCGCGCGGGTATTTCATACAGAACCACTGCCTGAATCAGCCCGGTTCCAGCCTCCCCAACTGCCCGAGGCGCTGGTCATACCTCTGACGGAAAAGCGCAGTTACGAAACCGATCGCGGTGGCGAAAGTTGGCAGATTACCGAACAGGCCTTTGCGCTTTTTCCTTCAAACGAGGGCTTGCACACCCTGCGAGGAGCACGGCTGGTTCTTGACGATGAAAGCGATGTTACCCCAAATGCGATTGCACTGACCCCCGTGGAAAGTTTCGAGATAGAGGTACTGCCACAGGCACATCACAGCCAGCGTGGCTACTGGTTGCCAGCAGAGCGGCTCAGCTTCGAGGAACAGGCTCCTCTGCCTGACAGCCTGCAACCTGGTGAAAGCTTTGTCCGCGAGATCAGCCTGACAGCACTTGGCCTGCCCGCCGATGCCTTGCCCTCCCTGTTTGTTGCAGAGCTGGACTCAGCATTTGCCCGTACTGAAGATGTCAGCCTGACGGAAACGGCAACCCCGCAGGGGCTGGTGAGCACTCGCACGGAAAGGATCTTGATTGAGCCGTTGGGTGAAGGCGGACTGGTTCTGCCCGCCATCGATATTCACTGGTGGAACACACTCAGTGACAGAGGGCAAATTCTGACGCTGCCCGGCAGACAGCTGGAGATCGACATGGTGTCCTTGCCACCCGTTACAGACTCAAGCACACCCGTAGCCCGAGACGCTGCCAACCCGAGCAGCCCTTCGCGGATGCTGGTCGCAGGTCTTGGGCTACTGAGCATCATCAGCTCTCTGGGCTGGCTTTACAGTTGGCATCAGCTGCGCCAGCTGCGTAACCGTGACAAGGCTGCCAGCCAGGAAGTGCAGGCAGCACAGGCAGCGCAGTTGCACCGATCACACCAGCAGGCGGAGCGCAACACCTTTCAGGCACTGGCCATTGCCTGCCAGCAGAACGATGCCGGCAGCACTCAACAACGCTTGATCGACTGGGGACAGCAATTCTGGCTTGATCACCATGTGCACTCCCTTACGTCCCTGTGCGAAGCGGCGGGTAGCCAGGCGCTGGACTTTCTGATTATGGATCTGGAACATCACCTGCGCCACGAACCAACATTGTGGCAGGGTGACCTGTTACTTGAAGCACTGGAAACGATGCGTCGCAGACGCCTGCGCAACGCGGAGCCGAGTATGGACTCTCGCGAACAGGATCTTTTGATGGTGTCATGAGGCCCTTACCTCATTTCACATCCAGCACCTTTCGCAGTGCGTCCTCCAGCCGTGGTTGCTGAAACTCGTAGCCGGCGGTGTGGAGGTTTTCAGGTACAACTCGCTGGCCTTCCACCAACAACTCACTGGCCTCGCCCAGCATTAGTTTCATTATCGTCGCGGGTACACGCATAAACGCAGGTCGACGCAAAACACGCGCCAATGTTCGACTGAACACTTCATTAGGCACCGGCTCTGGTGCAGTCAGGTTAAACGGCCCGTGGAGAGAAGGATTGTCCAGCAAATAAATAATGGCACCCACCTCATCGTCCAGATGGATCCAGGACATCCACTGTTTGCCATCACCAATGGGACCACCCAGACCCAGCCGGAATGCTGGCAGCATTTTTGACAGCGCCCCACCTTCTGGTCCCAGCACCACTCCAGTCCTGATCAGACAGACACGTACGCCGAATGATTCAGCCTCAAGGGCAGCCTGCTCCCAGTCACGACAAAGCTCATGGGCAAATCCGGGCATTGGCTCAGCATTCTCCTCCAGCACTTCATCAGCATGACTGCCGTAATAGCCAATAGCGGAGCCGCTGACCAGAACAGCCGGTGGCTGTGACTGTTGTCGCATCCAGTTCACCAGTGCATCGGTCAGCTGGATACGACTGTCACGCAAAACTTGCTTGCGTGCATCACTCCAGCGTTTATCGACAATTGGTGCCCCCGCCAGGTTGATGACCGCATCAACCTGGTTTTCAATATGATGCAAAGCCCCTACAGCCTGTACTCGCTTGCGTGCAGGCACGGCCTCCGGCGACCGGCTGAGGATGATGACATCATCTCCACGGGCGATGAGGGCCGTACTCAGGGCCTGTCCTATAAACCCGCTACCACCTGTAATCAATACACGCATTTTTTATTCTCCGTGCGGCTTTGGGTTAAACTTACGCTCCCAATACCGGATCAGATCTGATGTATAGAGGTTAGCACAACATGTTTACTGGCATTGTTCAGGGCACCGCCGAGGTTATCGCCTGCCGTCGCCACGAAGGTTTCATGCAACTGGAACTGGAGCTGCCACCTGCCCGTGCAAGCGCCCTGGAGACCGGTGCCAGCATTGCAGTTAATGGCACCTGCCTGACCATCACTTCGTTCAAGGGTCGCCATGTCTGCTTTGACTTGATTGATACCACGCTAGAGTTGACCAACCTGGGTGAGCTGAAACCCGGCGACCGAGTCAACTTTGAGCGTGCCGCCCGCATTGGTGATGAAATAGGCGGCCACCTGATGTCCGGACATATCTTGTGCTGCGCACGCATCAGCCGAATCGAAGCAAGCGAGCACAACCACCATATTCACTTTGAAATTCCACAAGCTGCGGCCCCCTACCTGCTCCCCAAGGGGTTTGTCGGTCTGAACGGCTGCAGCTTGACCCTGGCTGAGGTCGATAACCAACGGGGTGAGTTCGGTATATCATTGATACCGGAAACCCTTTCGCAGACAACGTTCGGCAGCCTGCAACCGGGCGCCAGGGTCAATCTGGAGGTTGATCCGCAGACTCAGGCGATCGTTGATACGGTCAACCTTTATATGGCACAGCGCGGCTAGTGCGCCGCGCCGTTGCGGTTCATATCTTCCATCAAAGCACGATAGAGATCACGGTACTCGGCAGCCTGCTTTTCACCGAAAAGCGGGTCTTCAGGCAACGGCAACGCTTCTTCAAGCTGTTGCCAGTCAGTATCACCGGCCAATTTGCGAATACCGGGGAACAGTTCTCGCTCTTCAAAATCCAGATGCTGGCGCTCGGTACTGACAAACTCATCCAGCTGATCGGTGAACCGATCCATCGGCATCACGGCGTCATGCAGGATCGCATCAATGGACTCGGCCAAGTCATGAGACAGTTGTTTCAGCTTTGCGTGTTCGGCTTCACACTGGTCAAAACCCTTGTCCAAGTCAGCATCACGGCCACGGAAGTGTTCGTACATCACATCTTCACGCGGGTGGTGATGCTGGTCGGCATAGCTGCCGACATACGCCACCACGTCCGCCATCAATGAAAAGTTCGGGTGATTGCCTTCACGCAACCGCTCTACTTTCAGCGTCAGTATTTCGAGCAGACGGTTCAGGTTGATATGATCCTGATGCAGTTCTGACAGAATTGTCATGTTGGTGTCTCCGCTACAGCTTGCTTTACTTCACTATAGACGAGTCTCATTGCCTCATCTTGACAGGGATCAAGCTTAACCAGTGCGGTAGACGAAGGTTGATCAGTGACCGTTGCCGTTGCTGCTGTCGATATCAAGCAGATCCAGCAACATACCCAGCTTGTGCTCGATATCCTGCAGCAGGTGCTGCCCCTTGTCATTGATGACCGGAGCAATACTGTTTTCAAGCTGCACGATGCCATCCTGACTTTGCCGCAAGGCCTGCATCAAATTGCGTGAGCGTTTCTTGTTGCTGTCGGTCAGTTGTTCAATACGTGACAGGGTGCGCTGCAACTGATGATCCAGCTCATGTAAACGCTCGCTCACGCCCAGCATGCCATCACTGAGGGCGTGACTGACACTGTCAAGCTGATGTTCCAGTTGCTGGACGGCATGACGAAAGCGGGACAGAAACTGCTCGCCTTCTCGTTCCATGAAAATAGCCAGCAACTCTTCCGGCAGCATGGCTCGGTTACGACCATCGGTACGGATAGAGTATTCGCCGCGTTGGGTACAGTAGGGCTTATTCTGCCCAGGGGGAATCTCGACCCGAAAGATGGGCCTGGAAGCCGAGAGGTTTTCGGTAAAAATATGGATATCAACGTTAGGTATACAGCCGGTGGCCTTGTTGACCAGCGTTAGCCTGGCTTTGTCGTCCACTTCACAGCCGACTACCCTGCCACGCTGCACACCGTCTTCAGTGGTGTACTCATCGATGCCGATCAACAATGTGCCACCCAATGCCGTATTGGCGAAGGCAACAAGATCCGACGCCTTCACCGCCTGGGTTTCACGCTTGAAATCCACGTTCAGACCTTCCGGTAACGACAGAAGGTGGCGGGTGTGCTGGCTAAGGCGTCGGTACTCTCGCTGCATCGTATGGTGTCAGATCAGCGGTAAAGCTCTTCATTAAACGGATCGAGAGGCTGTGCCAGCTGGTCATCATTGCGTTGATACAGCACCCGGCTTTCAAACTTAAGCCCTTTGCTGGCAAACCAGCGCTCAATCCCTTCAACGTTTTCCTCAACCTGACTCAGTCGATACCAGGCCGAAAGGATACGGTAGAAATAGAGGCCAAACAGACCAGCTGCAGCACCCAGAAAGAACTCGGAGCCCAGCGCAAACACCATCAACACCACACCTGCCACCCAGACCCTGCTGGCACGGGCATCCTTCAGTATTTCGTTCAGTACCTGGCACTGATCATGGAACTTCAGATAACGGCGGTAATTCTGCTGAAGATCAAATTTGTCACTGGCGTTCAGATACGGTTCCATCTACTTATCCTTCACGGTTTGTTGTTCCGGTTGTGTGCACCACCAAACGGGCGCGCTGTAATGCCCTGTTCAAACAAGGCTCTTGCTTACCACTTCATATACATCAGCCGACAGCTCGGCGGTATCCATCATTCGTTGTAGCTGATCACGCATCAACGCCCGACGCACCGGTTCATAACGCTTCCAGCGAGTCAGCGGTGTCAGCAGCCTTGCTGCCACCTGAGGATTTTGACGGTCCAGCTTCAGGATCCAGTCTGCCAGCCAGGTATAGCCGCTGCCATCCTCGGCATGAAACTGCACCAGGTTCTGACCACAGAACCCACCGATCAATGCACGCAGCTTGTTCGGGTTGCGCATATCAAACATGGGATGCCGGCTCAACGACACCACGCGTTCCAGCGCACCGGGAGCCGAGTCGGATGCTTGAATTGCCAGCCACTGATTCATCACCAGCGACTCATGCTGCCACTGCAGGTAAAACGCTTCCAGCAACTCGGCGCCCACTTCACGAAAGCCCGAATGCACAACCAGCGACAGCGCCGCCTGCTGATCGGTCATATTATCACTCTGCTCGAACTGCTGGCGTGCAAGCTCCAGCCAAGGCTCACGGCCTGTGGCGATCAGATACTCCAGGGCCAGGTTCTTCAGACTGCGCAATCCGATCGATGCTGCATCCGGCGAGTAGGTGCCGGATGCAGCATCACAGCGCTGGTAGACTGCCAGCCACTCCGACTCAAGCGCTCGCGCCAGTGCTGTGCGCATGAATTCACGCGCTTCATGAATGGCAATGACATCAATTTCATCGGCCAGTTCACTCAATTGTGCCTCGGATGGCAAACGCAACAGTTGAGCCACCATCGCGGGGTCAAGGTTCTCATCACGCAGCAGGCCACGCCAGGCATCGACAAGCGCCTGTTCACACTGCATCGGTTCGCCCCGACACCAGGCTTCTGTCTGCTGCTGCAGCAAACGCACGCTCAATCGCTGGCCGGCATCCCAGCGATTGAAGCCATCAGTATCATGACGCAGCAGCATCAACAGTTGCTGATCCGTATAGGCATAGTCCAGTTTAACCGGGGCCGAGAAACCACGCAGCAGTGAGGGCACCGGGCGGCTCGGAATACCTTCGAAGCGGAACACCTGTTCCTCTTCGGTCAACTCCAGCACCCGGCTGCACAGTTCGGTACCATCATCAGCCAGCAGCCCCATGGCCAGCGGCAAGTGGTAGGGCAATTTGTGCTCCTGGCCTGGACTCGGTGGACAGCTCTGACTGACGTGAAGCTCGTAGCAACCGGTTTCGGCATCGTACTGATCGGAAACATTGAGCCTGGGCGTACCGGCTTGAGAGTACCAGCGGCGGAACTGGCTCAGGTCGCGACCTGAGACGTCTTCCATAGCTCGTACGAAATCGTCTGTGGTAACGGCTTGGCCATCATGCCGTTCAAAATAGAGGTCACTGCCTTTTCGGAACAGCTCCGGCCCAAGCAGGGTGTGCAGCATCCTCACCACCTCTGCCCCTTTCTCGTACACTGTCAGGGTATAGAAGTTGGAAATTTCGATGTAGGACTCCGGCCGTACCGGATGTGCCATGGGGCCGGCATCTTCGGCGAACTGGGCCGTGCGCAACAGCGTCACATCCTCAATACGCTTCACTGTACGGGAGTTCATATCAGCCGAAAATTCGGCATCCCGGAAGACGGTAAATCCCTCCTTCAGACTGAGCTGGAACCAATCACGGCAGGTGACACGGTTACCCGACCAGTTATGGAAATACTCGTGTGCCACCACTGCTTCCACGCGCTGAAATGCAGCATCGGTAGTGGTTTGAGGGTGAGCAAGCACACAGGAGGTATTGAAGATGTTAAGCCCCTTGTTCTCCATCGCACCCATGTTGAAGAAATCCACCGCCACGATCATGTAGATGTCCAGGTCGTATTCACGACCATACACCTGCTCATCCCAGCGCATGGCATTCTTGAGCGAGACCATCGCGTGGTCCAGTTTGTCCAGATCCTTGCGTTCGGCATAAATACGCAGTGCCACTTCACGGCCCGAAGCGGTGGTGTAGTGATCCTCAACCAACGCGAGATCACCTGCGACCAGCGCAAACAGGTAGCTGGGCTTGGGCCAGGGATCTTCCCACGTCACCCAATGACGGCCGCCATCGGCATCGCCTGAGGCAACCGGGTTACCGTTTGACAGCAGTACAGGATAACGCGTCTTGTCGGCTACCAGCGTAGTGGTAAATACCGACATGACATCCGGACGATCGGGAAAAAAGGTGATGCGCCGGAAACCCTCGGCCTCACACTGGGTACAAAACATGCCATCGGACTTGTACAGGCCTTCCAGTGCAGTATTTTGCTGTGGCAGCAGCCGAGTGACACATTCCAGCGTAAAGCTGTCAGGCACGTTTGGGATGACCAATCGGCCATCGGCACGGGCATAGTCGGATGCACACAGCACCTCGCCGTCAATGCTCAGCCGCTGCAGCTCAATCTCGTCATCACCCAACAGTTCAAGCGCTTGGCGACTGCCCGCTTCCGGATTGATGCTGATGCTCAGCTGCGCTCGCACCAGTGCCTGTTCTTCTTCCAGCTCAAAGCGCAGCGCTGTACGCTCCACTCGCCAGGCGGGGGGCTGATAGTCTTCCAGATAGATTGCATGGGGCTGTTGAGCTGACATTGCGACTCCTGCCTAAACGCTTAGCTGTACCTTGTAAGCGGAAAATTTACGTATATTGATGACACCGGTATCCAGAATCAGATACTGCCCCTTGATACCCAGGAGCACCCCGGATACCTCCGGTTCCTTATCAAAATTATGGGTGCTGATTTTGCCCGGATACTGGTCTACCGGATACTCGATCTCGACCACGTCGGCCTCCAGCTGGCGGATTGCCGCCTCACCGAAACGCTCACGCAGCTTATTGAGCTCATCAGCGCAGAGCCCAAGCAAACGGTCACGTTCCGCTTTGAGGTCGATACCCGGATTTCCCCCCTTGAGCATGGTCCGCCAATTGGTCTTGTCACTGACGTGGGCCGCAATGATCTGTTCAATCAGACCCGAATGCAGGCGGTTGTCCACTTCAAGGATCGGCAACGCCTGAATGGCGCCCTGATCCATCCAGCGGGTGGGTATCTGCTCACCCCGGGTAATGCCGACCTTGAGGCCGGATGAGTTGGCCAGATAGACCACGTGGGGCTGAAAACAGTGACGTTCGCCCCAGGCCGGATCACGACAGGTACCTTCGTGATAATGACATTTTTCCGGCTTGACGATACAGCTGTCACACTGGGGAAGCTTGGTAAAGCAGGGGTAGCAATAGCCCTGACTGAAGCTTTTTTTCGTTTTGCGACCACAGTGAAGACAGTTGATTTCTTGCTGGTACACCAGTCGAATCGGCTTGCCGATCAGTGCATTAAGATCAACCTGCTCATCACCGATCGGCAGCTGATAGTGAACGGGCTGCTCCAGCCGGGTATACATCTTGCGCAAGCCACCAACAGCAGGGGTATCTACAGTATCAACCATCAGCCAGAATCTTCAGAACCTGCGGCTGCAGCGGATCACTGCCATGCTGCTTGCCATCGGGGCGGGTGCGGTCGATGAAACCGACACATTGATCTTCGGGCATATTGCGCTTGTGCTCATAGGCGATGACGGCACGCAGACTGGTCTCGCGCTGCTCCTGCGTCAAACGCTCGCCATTGGGCCACTTGCCCAGCTCCACTGCGCGGCGCAGTGACTGGTAGATATCCGGCGTCATCGCCTCAATCATCTTGTCCAGAGTCATTAGCATCTCCTGAGTTGGATGTTCCGATTTTAGCACAGTGCTCAGCTGAAACGCCTGCCCAGAAACCGTACCAGCAACAGCCAGAGCAGCCCGGCCAGCAGCCCGGCAAGGTGGGCGGTATTGGCTATTGCGCCAAGGCCGACTCCCTGCAACACACCGGTGAACCCCAATACCAGCCACAGCAGCATAAAGCCCATCAATGCGGGCGGCAGACCGATACGAGGCTGCATACCAGACTGGTCCCACAACCAGGCATAGCTCAGCAAGGCAAACACCACACCCGACATGCCGCCAAACATGGGGCCGCTGACAACAAACTGCGCAAGGTTGGACAATACGCCACTGAACAGTACCAGGCCAAGGAAAGGCAGGCTGCCCTGCTCCGGCTCCACTCTTACGCCGACAACCCAAACCCAGAGCAGGTTAAACATGATATGCAGCAGGCTGAAATGCATGAAAACCGGCGTAATCAGTCGCCACAGCTCACCGGTTGCCAGCATGGCCGCCAGCGTATGCCAACGCGCCTGCTGGCCGAACACCTCAAAGGAGGTAAAACTGAACAGCGCCATCTGCTGCAGATCGGAACCGAAGCCAATCAGCAGACTGAACAGCGCGCTTAACGCTATCAGTGACAAGGTAACCGGAATGCGACGCCAGCTGACAGACCTTATCGCCCGTTTTCGGGAGCGAATTTCGACCTGATCCAGCTTGCCGCCGCCATGCCAGTATTCGTACAACTCATGCACCTGAGCCGGGTTGAATTCGGGACTGACATAAAGCCGCTGCCACTCACCTTCCTCGACCACACGATGAGACACCCCATGCTGCCACAGGAACGCGGTAAATTCGGTCAGATCCTCGCTCAGAGGCGATTCGACGGCCGGTATCATGAGGCACCGATCTCCGACTGAGGCAGATGAACCTCCCGCGCCACATCGACCCAAACAAACTTGTCAGGATCAATGCGGGTTTCATCATCCAGCCGGTAGGCTACCAATTTGCCGTACTTGACCGCACTGAAATCAATGCAGGCAATATTGTCCGTGACAGGCCGCGGCACCCCCTCCCGCCAGTAGTGACCTATAAACAACGGCTTTTCCTGCGGGCCATAATAGATCAGGTCTTTCCGCTGCCTCTCGGTAATGGGCAGGCGTGCCAGGTGAGGCGGCAGCGGGTCTGGCTGAAATACCACATCGACGAGGTATTGTGGATCCGGCGTCCAGAATTTGGTGCGGAAAAAGCGACGTCGAAAACCATCCTTGCTTACCATCACTTCATTATTGGGCAAGCGCAAATGAGTACCACGCAGAAGACGATCCATTATTTCCCATTCAAAGCTGTCTTCGATCGCCGAACGACACAAAAAGTCGTGCGTGATTTGATTGCCGCCGTACTGCTGTCGGAAACGATCAATCAAGCCCTGATGCCAGCAGGCATGCACCACCCGAAAGTGATCAAATTCGAGAAACAATGGCAGCTGCAGGAACCAATCCATGTATTCCCTCTGTTCATCTGGCCAGGGTGAAAGCTGCTCCAGTGTCTGCTGCAGAATACGTTGGTGACGCGGGGTATGCTCACGCAGAAATTCACCGGGACGGTCCGGATCTGGGGTCATGTAACAGAGATAGTTGTACTCGTGGTTGCCCATCACGATTTCGGCCTGGCCGGCATCAACCATATCCCTGACAATATGCAACGCTTCACGTATATGCGGCCCGCGATCAATGATATCGCCAATAAAAATGACCTTACGATCAGCATGGCGATAGACGCCATTGATCTGCCGATACCCCATGCGGGCCAGCAACATGCGCAGACTGAGCGCACAGCCATGCACATCACCGATCAGATCATAACCCTGGCTTTTCACATTTCACTCCTGTTGACCGGGCTTGGAACTCCATCCCAGTTTTTCACGGCAGGTGCGATAGAAATCGTAATCCTGCGGGTGCAACAGTTTCAGTTTCTGCGATTTCTTGCGGATCGTAATACTGTCTCCCGGCGCCAGGCTCAGGTTCAACTGACCATCACAGGAGATCGCGGGATAGGTCTTGTTATCCTCACTGATCACCATTTTCAACTCGCTGTTTCCGTCAACCACGATCGGGCGGCTGGACAGGGTATGCGGAAACATCGGCACCAGCACCAGCGCATCAATTTTGGGATGCATGATGGGACCGCCCGCTGACAGAGCGTAGGCTGTTGAGCCGGTCGGCGTGGATACAATCAGTCCGTCCGAACGCTGGGTATAGACAAACTGCCCTTCGATATACAGCTCAAACTGAATCATTCGGGTGGCCTTGCCCGGGTGAATCACGCAGTCATTCAAGGCGGTCATCTCGGCAATCGGCTCGCCGTTACGCTTGATCTCCACATCCAGCAGAAAGCGTGAATCAACCGTGTAACGCCCGGACAACACCTGTATTAACTTGTCTTCAAAATCCTGTGGGGAGATATCGGTCAAAAAACCCAGATTGCCACGGTTGATCCCCAGCACCGGAATCTTGCTTTGTGCGAGCGAGCGGGCGGCACCCAACAGACTCCCATCACCACCTACGACAATGGCAAGATCACAGATCTCTCCCATCATCTTCTGTTTACACACCTGCTGGCCATGACCCGGCATCACCTCGGCGATGGACTGGTCCAGTATGACGTTCAACCCTCGATCGTCCAGAAAGCGAATCAGCTGTTTCAGGGTATCAATGACGGACTTGCTGCCGAGGCGCCCAATCAAGCCGATGTTGCGAAAGTTATCCATGCCAGCCCTGCTCTCCCGATAGGATCTTTAGGTGTATGTGAACGCATTATACGACCAGAGGCCCGCTAAAGGCAGACGCCAGCATTGAAAGCCTGGCTTGATGGCCGCGAACGCCCTGCAACCCGCCAGTGTGTACCAGCACCACCTTGCTGCCTGCGACGACCCGCCCTTCGAACAGTAATCGATTGAATGCCATCAACAGCTTTGCGGTATAGACCGGATCAAGTGGCAACCGGTATACCTCATCAACATGCTTGATCATGGCTGCAAGCTCGGCATCCAGCCGCGCATAGCCCCCACGATGGGCATCTTCCAGCAGTTCCCAGCCACTGCTGTCAGCATAGCCGGCCCTGAGGAGCAACGCATTGATCCTTGAGAGCATTTCAGGCCCACACTTGAGTACCGGCACACCCAGCACACGGCTACCTTCAGGCTTTGCGGCCACCAGCCCTGCAAGGGTACCGCCACTGCCAACAGCCGTCAGCAGCAGGTCGGCACCCTGCTCACGCATAGCCGGCAACTGCCATATCTCGCTTACGGAATGAACGGCCGAAGGCGTAGTTCCACCCTCAGGGACAACCAAGGCATTACCATGCTCCAGCGACAGTTGATGCTGATAGTGCGCACAATCACGAAAACGGTAGGTTTTTCGGTCCACAAACTGCAGCCGCATACCCCACCGCCGCGCATCACTCAACATGGCATTGGCTGCATATTCAGGTTCACCACGAATGATACCAACGGTTTCAACACCTGATTGAAAACCCGCATAAGCCAGTGCGTGGATATGGTTGGACCAGGCACCGCCGAAGCTGAGGATGGGGCATCTCAGTTTTCGTGCCTGCTCAAGCGCAGGCCTGAGCTTGAACCACTTGTTACCGCTCACCAGGGGATGGATGCCATCAAGGCGCAACACTGACACATCAACCCCGAACCGGTCATATAAACGGGAGGACAGCGGTTGCATCACTATTTTGGCAGGCTCAAACAAGGACAGATTCCAGAATCACATCAAACAGATTTTGGACAACAGACTATCAGTTCAGTCCAAGCCTGAACTATTCAGCTTTCGTCGGAAGACAGCAACCGAGCGCAACTACTTGTTGCAAAGAGATAAATGAGATGTAAAACAGGAAGGATGTTCTGGTGGGCGAAGAGGGGTTCGAACCCCCGACCCTCTGCTTGTAAGGCAGATGCTCTCCCAACTGAGCTATTCGCCCA
>NZ_FNRJ01000018.1 GCF_900107855.1 Marinobacterium iners DSM 11526
TCCACTTGAGTGTCAGGCGCATCTTCTGAATCAGCTCAACCCACTGTTTCGGCATCTGCCTCGGTGAGGCGTGGGGGCGGCTGGATGCTGACTCAAGACCAGCGTCACCAGCCTCTCGATAGCGAGCAAGCCACTTATACACCGTGCGCCTACTGATGCCGAACGTGTGGGCGATATCTTTGATGGATTGTTGCTGACGTATGGCGCGATCAACGATCAGGGCTCGAATATGGGGCGTGGTTCGTGCATTCTTATGGGGGTTGTTCATGTCGGTTGTTCTGTGCTGTTTGTTTGGCGATAACCAGCATCTCGAACTTAACCGGCGTGAACAACCTCCTTAGCACCCACAGCTAGCACCCCGCGACCATACATGCTTCCTCATGCGCGAAATACCGGCGACGACGCTGCACTCCTGTATGAGTTCGACTCTCTCCAGCTTAGACACTCCTCTGCAATAGGTCTACACCCAGGCCTGTACTGACTGACACCGCAATCCATGAAAATAACTCATGGATTTATTATAAAAAATCAATATTACTCATCTAAATACAGCTGTATAAATCTCACTTTATTTCATCTGCTCCTACTTCTCGGCTACGAACAAGCTCGAAAAGTGAACAGAGCGACAAAAGTCAGGCTTTATTTTAAGAATCGGAACACGAAATAATCATGAGTCATAATTTCACATACAGCATTAAAAACATTCGGTTTGATCAACATTATCAACCATCAAGTGACACGCGTCTTACCACTAACTTTGCCAACCTGGCTCGCGGCGAAAAGCGGCAAGAAAACTTATACAGAACCATCAGCATGATCAATAATAGTTTTAACTCGCGTGTACACTGGGACAATCCCGGCGGTGATAGGTACTCAGTCGAGCTTGAAATTATTCATATCGACGTTGATATCGAAGGAAATGGCAAAAGTTTTCCTACGATCGAGTTTTTAAAAACTTACATTGTCGATCATAAAAATAATAGACGTATCGAAGGTATTGTTGGCAATAACTTCTCGTCCTATGTGCGCGACTATGATTTTAGTGTCTTACTTAAAAATCACAACAAAGGACGAAATCAGTTTTCCGTGCCTGATGGTTATGGTGATTTGCATGGGAAGATGTTTAAAGACTTTATTAAATCTTCTAATTACAAAGATAATTTTAATAAACTTCCGGTTATATGTTTAAGCGTATCAGATAATAAAACCTATTATCGAACCAGCAATCAACACCCTGTATTAGGTATTGAATACATACCTAATGAGCCATCTTTGACTGAAAGATATTTCAAGAAAATGGGCATGGACGTACGCTATTTTATGCCGCCAAATAGTGTTGCGCCTTTCGCTTTTTATTTCTTTGGCGACTTGCTGAACGACTATACCGATTTAGAGCTAATCAGTACCCTCAGCATTATGGAGACCTTCCAGAAAATTTATCGGCCGGAAATCTATAATGCACACTCCGTTGCAGGCGAAGAGTATAAGCCAAGCTTGAAAAACGAGGACTACTCATTGACGCAAGTGATTTATGATCGAGAGGAACGCAACCTTTTGGCGGTAAAACAAGGCAAATGGTGCGAAGATAACTTTATTCAACGTTATCAGCCTATCCTGGAAAAATGGGCTACAGAATTTGCCGCATAATTAATTACGCTACTGAATGGAATTTTTTATGAATAAACTACTTCCCACATCTACCGCTGGAAGTTTGCCTAAACCTTCATGGTTAGCAGAACCTGAAAAACTCTGGTCTCCTTGGAAATTAGAAGGTGATGAACTCGCTAAAGGAAAGCAGGATGCACTGCGTGTTACCCTGCAAGAGCAAAGAAATGCTGGTATTGATATCGTCAGTGATGGTGAGCAAACCCGTCAACATTTTGTAACAACATTTATCGAGAATTTGAGTGGCGTTGATTTCAAAAACAAAAAAACCGTCAGAATTCGAGATCGCTACGACGCTAGTGTTCCCGGTGTGATAGGCCCCGTCAGCCGTCAAAAACCTGTATTTGTCGAAGACGCAAAGTTCCTTCGGTCTCAAACTAGCCAGCCCATTAAATGGGCACTTCCGGGCCCTATGACCATGGTAGATACACTCTACGATGATTTTTACCAGGACCGTAAGGAGCTGGCTTTCGAATTCGCCAAGGCTCTGAACGAAGAAGCTAAAGAACTCGAAGCCGCGGGTGTCAACATCATTCAGTTTGATGAGCCTGCTTTTAACGTATTCCTCGATGAGGTTAGTGAATGGGGTATAGAAGCGTTAGAAAAAGCGACTGAAGGACTTAAATGCGAAACGGCGGTTCATATTTGTTATGGTTATGGTATCAAAGCCAATACTGACTGGAAAAAGACCCTGGGAACAGAATGGCGTCAATATGAGCGGACCTTTCCTGCAATTCAGAAATCAAGCATCGATATTGTTTCTCTAGAGTGCCATAACGGCCGTGTGCCATTGGAAGTGCTGGCGCTGCTTAAGGGTAAGAAAATCATGGTCGGTGCTATCGATGTAGCAACTGACACCATCGAAACGCCTGAAGAGGTTGCTGCGACCATTCGCGAAGCTCTTAAATATGTAGATGCGGATAAGATTTACCCATGCACTAATTGTGGTATGGCACCACTTTCACGAGAACTGGCCAGAGGTAAATTGAATGCACTGGCTGCTGGTGCAGAAATTGTTAGAAAAGAGCTATCTAAATAGTTTTCGGTAATACTATAACAGAGAGCACATAATTGGGGCTTTAATAGCCCCATTATTTATTCAATATAAAGATATCAATTAATGAATGTCATATATTTTCCAACGAACAACATACCGACTGTTTTAGCACTAGCTGTAACTGGGGTATTAGCAGGTGTTTTGGCAGATTTGTTGGGTGTAGGTGGTTGTATATACGTCACGTAGGGGCACCTCGATAGTAGTGCCAAAGAAACAGAGACCCAACACTTCTCCAAGGTGACCAATGCTCGACCAGATCACGTGCTTGCTTGGGTGTGGGCCTAGCAGAAAGCCCCTTCAAGCGTCCCAGAGCAACTAGTAAAGCTAGATCGTCGGCAGGAAAAATATCGCTTCGTTTCAAAGAGAACATCAGATAAATCTCAGCGCTCCAGCGGCCAAAGCCTCGCAATTCCATTATTGCCTCAATCGCCTTTTCATCACTCAAATCAGCAAGCCCGTCAACATCAAAACGTCCCGAGTAAACAGCCTCAGCCAAGCCTTTGGCATATTCAATCTTTCGCCAGGATAACCCTGCATCACGTAACGCTTGGTCATCCACATGTAACAATCCAGTGGCTGTCATATCAGGCACCAGAGCTGTTACTCGATCCATAATGACACGCGCGACTTCCGTCGAAATTTGCTGGCTTATAATGGTCGATAGAAACGTCTCAAAACCTTGTGGCCGATGGCGCGGAGGTGGCGGCCCCAGCTCTGTTAATGCATATTCAATATCCTTATCGATAAGGGCAAGAGCCTTCATTCCACAATCTATATCCTGTGCATTCATAAAGCTGCTCTTCACTTCAGGTTTTGAAAGACAAACTACTTGGCTGGCCAAGCAGTGGCAGCATAGCTCTATTCGTTCCCAAATAGCTCGCAGGTACCCGCGTTGCCAGCTTGCTTGAAAGCTTCGCAGCGGCCGTTAGGCTTTCGCTGTTACCCTGCGCCGCCAAAGCCGCCCATCGATGGCGGATAAACCCAGTGCTATCAGCGCCATTCCCACAAAATGGACAACCTCTAGTGTCTCGTTTAGGAGCAGCGAACCGAGCAATATTGCCGAGACAGGCACCAGCAATGTGACCAACAGCAGGTTGGTTGCTCCTGCCGATGCCAGTATTTTGAAATAGAGGACATAAGCTACTGCCGTTGAAAGAACGGCCAAGCCAAAGATTGCTCCCCATGTCCCTGTATTTATCTCGGTTATATCAGGTGGACCCTCTACAGCCAGGGCGATAGGTGCCAACACAAGCGCTGATGCTGTGACCTGGCCAGCCGCTGTAATGATCGGGTTTACAGCCATTGCCTTAAATCGGCGACCATATACACCCGCAAATGCGTAAGACAATGTTGCAGCAATGATAGCGACCTGCGCGAGTAAGCTGTTATCACCATCAATAGCGGGTAGACCGATCATCATAACTACCCCGATAAAGCCAATCATTACACCCACGATTTTTAATGGTGTAGCACGCTCGTCGGGCAACAGCATGCTTGCGACGACAACAGTGAAGATAGGGGTTGCAGCGTTAAGGATTGATGCCAGCCCCGAAGCTATTTGAGTTTGCCCCCAAACGATGAGCGCAAAGGGAATGACATTGTTCAACAGCCCCATTCCCAGAAATGCCGCCCAAACTTCCAGACTCTTTGGAGGTCGCAGCCCCATTACCAGCACGATGCACCATAACGTTATGGCTGCGATCCCGACTCTTAGAGTAACAATGGTTAATGGAGGAAGATCTGTAACAGCCACACCGACGAAGAAAAAGGACCCTCCCCATAGGACAGACAACGTAATCAGCATCGCCCACTCGCGAGTGCCCATAGTGGTGTTAATAGAAGATGTCATAGTGAATGTCAGCCCAAAATGAACACAGGTTGGAACCATCATAACGAGTGATCAAAAGACGAAACATCCGATTCTTGCATTCTAATTCGCTTTCAATACCAGGCCTGCATTCAGGACTCCTGATGCAACAACTCCATCGATTGAAAATTGCTTAGCAATAATCGGATGGACGCGCTCCTCGAAATCGGCTCAACTAGTATTATCAACTTCGCAAAAAGTACTACGTCATGTCGATGCCATCAGAACAGCAAATGCGAGCCGCAATAGAAGCAAGGGATGAGTCCTACGATGGACACTTCTTCTACGGCGTCATCACGACAGGCGTATTCTGCAAACCGTCCTGCTCCGCTCGCTCTGCCAAGCCTGAAAACCTGAGGTTTTTTTCTACTATTGAAAGCGCCATGTTGGCAGGCTTCAGGCCCTGTAAGCGCTGCCAGGCCACAGCAAAGATTCCACGAATAGATCGATTGGTGGAGATCGCCCGCCATATTGAAAAGCATGCTGATGAACGGCTAACACTGTCTAGTTTGGCTGAGTTAGCCGAACTGTCTCCCTCAAGACTGCAAAGAATATTCAAGGAAGCCTTTGGTATTTCACCAAAAGCCTACCAAGACGCTGTTCGAATGCGGCACTTCAAGCAATTATTGAAGGAAGGTGACAGCGTGACCAATGCGATTTTTTCCTCAGGTTTTGGCTCCATTAGTCGTGTCTATGGCGAAGCAACCCGCAATATCGGAATGACGCCAAAGGCCTATCGATCAGGCGGTGCTGGTGAGACCATTGCCTACGCATGCCGAAACACTGCACTGGGTCAGATGGCTATGGCCGCGACTGATAAAGGCGTCTGTTTTGTCCAATTTGGTGAGGATAAAGCATCATTGGTTACCAATTTAAAAGCGGAGTTCCCCAATGCTGAGTTGAGCGCCTCACCTGCGCAAGACGCTCCCGAACTTGATGCCTGGATGGAAGCCTTGGATCAACATATTAGTAAAGGGGCTCCCAGACCTGACCTGCCGCTTGATATGCGGGGCACAGCCTTTCAAATGAAGGTATGGCAGTTTCTGTTGAGCATCCAAGAAGGCAACGTTCTCAGTTATAGCGAGGTGGCTGAAAAAATCGACAAGCCCAAAGCGGTTCGGGCAGTGGCATCAGCGTGTGCAAAAAACCGTATAGGCGTGCTTATCCCTTGCCATCGGGTCTTGAGAGGAGACGGAAGCCTTGGCGGATACCGCTGGGGGCTGGAGCGAAAACGAGCCCTACTAGACGCGGAAAGAAAGCGGCGTTTTGGATAATCCTGCTGCCGCAAGCCGTCTGGTTCAGTTAATACTCGATAAGATCGAATGTTTGGTAAATTTCTTCCCCCAATACGAACGGACTCCACCAGAACTCCCTGACTCAGTTCATAGAGAAGTGAAGATGAGCGTCGGGCACTCATCCTCTATGTTATGCGAGAGAAGCGGCAGTTCCGGGTGATACCAGCTTCAGCCGACCGCTTCAAGCGACTCCGGCAGTATCTGCCCGCCATCCACGATCAACGTCTGGCCGGTGATATAGCTCGCCTCGGGTGACGCAAAAAACACCGCCGCATGGCCGATATCCTCGACTCGACCCAGCCGTTTCAAGGGTATGGACGCTGCCATCTGGCGCAGGTAGTCCTCGCCCATGCCCTCCAGCCCTTCGGTAATGATGTTACCCGGCATGACCGCATTGACGGTGATGCCATATTTGGCCAGCTCAATCGATGCGGTTCGCACGAATCCGAGCTGACCGGCCTTGCTGGCACCGTAATGCGACCAGCCCGGAAAACCGGTGACCGGCCCGGTGATGGACGAGGTCACCACGATGCGGCCACATTGGCTCGCTTTCAGCACCGGAAGGGCCGCCTGTACAGTATTGAACATGCCCTTGAGATTGGTATTGATGACCAGATCCCAGTCGTCTTCGGTCATGGTTTCAAGGTCTGCCGACGGGAAGATGCCCGCGTTTGCACACAACACGTCCAGTTGGCCAAACTTCGCCTGCACCGCGTTAACGGCGGCCTCCAGTGACGCACGATCTGTCACGTCAGCAGCCAAGCCCAACGCTTCCGTCTCAAGACTGTCCGCTGCCGCCTGAGCCTGTTCCAAATGTCGTGCCGCTATGGCAACTCTGTAACCCTTGTCCGCAAATACACGGGCAATCCCCAGCCCAATGCCCTTGCTTGCTCCGGTCACAAGCACTACGGGTTTGCTGTCATTCATGCCTATACCTCGTTCAATTCAGCCATGCGCCTGACGATCAGACCGTCCCTTCACCAAACAGTTTGAGCCCCACCACACCGGCGATGATCATGCCGATACAACCCATCCGAATCAGACCGCCCGGTTCCTGCATGAACAGGATACCGACAACCGCCAGTGCAGAGGCTCCAATCCCTGACCATACCGCATAGGCAGTTCCCACGGGAATGGTCCGCATGGCCAACGACAGCAATCCCAGACTGATCACGATCAGCGCCGCGGTAATCAACGAAGGCCACAGCCGGGTGAAGCCGTCACTGTATTTGAGGCCGAGCGCCCAAAGGCACTCCAGTACTCCGGCGATCAGCAGATAGATCCAGCCCATTCAACGCTCCGTTTCAGTTGGCCGGGTCGAAGCGCGACAGCCATTCGACAGCCAGGTCGTGATACCGCCCCAGTCCCTTGTATTCGATCAGCTCCGGCGGCAGGGTCTTGAGCACCCGGTGCATGCGGCGCGCCCAGTCCGGGTTGGTCACCAGATCGTCAAAGCTGATCAGGAAAGTACGAATACTGAACATCAGTGCATTGCTGCGCGGCATGCGATCCAGCACCTGCAGTTCCACTCGAAGGTGTACTTTCTCACCCACGTTATCAGCAGTAACGCTGGCCCGGTCGGTGCCCCAGTTCGGATAGGTTTCCGGCGAGGTGTCCATGCGTGCGTTGACAGTCAGGGTCCAGTTCAGGCGACGCACTGGACGCCCGACCGGAATGGCGGTCAGATACTTCAGGGCACGGTCAAACACGCCCATTTCGTGGGCCAGCGGGACCGGGCCGTGCCACTCGGAAAAGCTCATGCCGGCATCGAACGCCAGCGACCAGTCGGCTGGGCAGGTCACGATGCCCGCATCCAGGAACAGGTCACCATCACGCTGGTCCAATAGTGCGAAGTCGCCCTGTACCTGACGGCCCATGTACTCCATCGGTGGCAACGGCAAGGTGCTGCTGTCACCAAAGGTGAAGCTATCCTTGATATTGAGCAGCCGGTTTTCCCAGGTCCACTGGTCACCATCAACCTGCAGGCTGAAATGTTCGGGGTAATCCGCTGCCAGTGATGTCATGCATCGCTCGATCATATCCCAGCACGCGAGATCCATATGCGGCATCGCCAGACAGCGTTTGGGATTTTCTTCCAGCACGGTGGCACGCTCGGCCATCTCCGACAGATAGTGTTCGTCGATATCCAGCAGAAACTCAAACACTGACCCTTCCGGCCCCGGCGTCACGTGGGGCTCAATGTTGACCGAGTAGCGATACTCGTCCTCTGGAAACGGGAACGGAAAACGTGCAACGGCACCGGGGCTGTTGCTGTAGGTAAAGTCATCACGAAAGGTTTGTACGGGTTTGGGTGACATGCGCATAGCTGTCGCTCCTATAGGTCCAAAGTCAGGTGTTTGCCGGCGGCACGGGAGACGCAGGGCATGATGCAGCTGCCGCTGGAGCGCTCGTCGTTGGACAGGAAGTCATCTCGATGCTCAACATCGCCCTCAAGAACAGCCGTGCGACATTGGCCACAGACGCCTGCACGGCACAGATTGGGAACCTTGACGCCTTCACGCTCCAGCGCTTCAAGCAGGCTTTCATCGGCCGCTACGTCCACCGTTTTTCCGCTGTGGGTCAGCTGCGCCTTGAACGGCTCGCCCGGCTCGGGTGCGGCAAAGGCTTCGAAATGGATCAGGCTGTCTGGCCAGCCCAAAGCGGCTGCCGTGCTGCGAACACCGTCAATCAACGATTCAGGGCCACAGATATAGACATGGGTCCCCGGCCCCTGACCGCTCAACACGGCAGTCAGGTCACATTTATTACCCTGCACAGAGTCATAGCGATGGAGAGCCGATCCAAGTTGCTGCTGCAGTTGATCCAGATAGGCGCCGGTTTGACTGCTTCGATACAGATAGTGCAACTCGAAATCAGCACCCTTCCGTTTGAGTTCCGGGATATACGACATGAAGGGGGTGATGCCAACGCCACCTGCAATCAGCAGGTGTTTGCGGGCAGTCATCACGGGAGCAAAGAGGTTGGCCGGTGGTGTGATCGCCAGCTGGTCCCCTACGTTCACCTGTCCATGCATGAAAGAAGAACCGCCACGGGAGGCATCCTGCAACCGCACGGCGATGCTGTAACGCCGCGGTGTGGCAGGGTCGCCACACAGCGAATAGGCATTACGGATCTCGCGGGATGCTCCCGGCATGATCACCTGAACATGACTGCCGGGCGAGAATGCCGGCAGCCGGCCTTCAATCGCTTCCAGTTTGAACTCTCGAATCATCGGTGCCACCTGCTCGATGGCCATCACACGCACCGGTATGCTGTCGATACTCATTACTGCAACACCTCCTGTTCCGGCTGTTCATCAGGATCTTCAGCATTGATCTGCACCCCTACGTAGGCACCATGCAGACGGGCAAAATGATCCCGTACCAACAACAAACGACCACACCCTGTGCAGGTGTGAGGACTGGCTGTCACCCCTTCCATAAGGGTGTAGCAATGGGTACAGAATAACCGGCGGGCAGAACTGATCGGAGGCGCCAATTGAATCTGCTCATCGACCAGCCCGGCCGACAACGCTTGATTGCGTATGTCCCACAGAAAGCCTTCACTTCCGGCCACATACAATCGGGTGGTCACCGGCGCGTCATTCAGAATGTGTTGCAGGTAGCCCGACAGCGAGTTCGCCAGCGTACCCGGCGCATTGCCCGGTTCCGCCACCAGCCATTGTGCACCTGATTCAGCACACTGACGGTACAGCGGTTCCAGCAGGTGCTCTGCGTCTGACTCACTGACAAACAACTGTAGTCCTGCTGTCGCGACCAGCTCGGGTGGCGTATAGGTCGGACGACTCTTGATGGATGGATCGATCTGCATCACTACTCCTTTTGGGTTACCCAAAATTTATTAGTGGTGTAATTTATTTCTCCCTAGGAAAAGCAATTTTTCTGCCAAAATATGAAACCAGATAAATTTCAATACCTTAGGATTATCAATCCAAAACATCTCCTCTATAAGGGCACAGCAACAGTGCATTTCCGTATCCGGATGACTCAGCACAGGGCAGATGATCATTACGGTGCAAAAGTACCCCGGTTGACCCAAAACGGGTCGCACTTCAGCTCCCCATACCCAAATATTGGCCAAGGCCCGAGCCAGTTTTGATTGGGATTATTTTTTCACTCTATAAATCATGACGTTGAGTCTTAATGGCCCGGAACTTGCTTTCCTATCAGGAATAATAGTTCCTCTTCAGGAATTAATTATGATCTGTTACCAATGGAGAGAAAAATGGCTAATTCATGGCGTATCGCCGCACTGGCTGAAAGACATCGTGCCCTGGGCTCAAACCTTGAAGACTGGAACGGCCTGCCTACGGCATGGACCTACAGCAAAAGCGGTTACACTCTGGCCGATGAGCACGAAGCAATCCGTACCAAGGCAGGCTTGATGGATGTATCAGGCTTGAAGAAGGTGCACTACGTGGGTCCACATGCCGAGAGCCTGCTGGAGTGGGCCACCACGCGTGACATCTCCAAGCTGTATCCGGGCAAGGCGGTCTACGCGACCATGCTGAATGAAGCCGGCAAGTTTATTGATGACTGTGTTATATACCGCATGGGCCCCAACGCTTTCATGGTTGTACATGGCACCGGCGCCGGCTATGAACGCCTGACCCAGGCGGCACTGGGCAAACAGGTTGCCGTGCTGTTTGATGACGATATGCACGATCTTTCGCTGCAAGGCCCCACTGCAGTGGATTTCCTCGCTGAGCATATCCCCGGAATCCGGGATCTGGCCTACTTCCACCACACGCACGCACGCCTGTTCGGTTGCCCGATCACCATTTCACGCACCGGCTATACCGGCGAGCGCGGTTACGAGATCTTCTGTAAGGCGGCCGACGCCACTACCATTTGGGACGGCATTCTGGAGCACGGCAAAGCGTTCGGCATCATTCCCTGCTCTTTCACCGCGCTCGACTGGCTGCGTACCGAAAGTTACCTGCTGTTCTATCCGTTCGATAACTCCGAGATGTACCCGTTCGAAAACGAACCGGCCGGCGATACACTTTGGGAGCTGGGCCTGGATTTCACAGTGTCCAAGGACAAGACAGAATTCTGCGGTGCTTACGAGCACTTCCGCCTGCAGGGCAAAGAGCGATTCAAGATTTTCGGTGTTTTGCTGGAAGGAAAAGAGGCCGCTTCCGAGGGTGATGAACTCTGGGCCGATGGCAAAAAGGTGGGGGTTATCACCTGCGCCATGTATTCACGCCTGACCGACAGATCAATGGCAATCGCTCGTCTTGAAGTGCCCTACGCCGAGCAGGGCACCCCGCTTCAGGTCAAAGGTAGCCTTGAGGTATCGGCCATCGCCCATACCCTGCCATTTGATGATCCCGAGAAAATAAAGCGTACCGCTAAGGGCTGATCAGGCCTGACACACCGAGGGGGCCTGTTTCCATAAACAGCCCTTTTCGGTTGGATCATCACACGTAGCTGCAGCGGTCACTGCCCCTCAGTATAGCCATAGCCGCGCAGAAACAGGTCAACACAACTCACAATGTAACGATCAATCTCTTCATCACTCAGCTGAGGAGTAATACCCAGCTCGGAGCGTAGCTTGGCCTCCCCCATCACCATCATCAGGAACTGAATGGCGGCATGGCGTGGCTGCTCCATGACAACCCGGCCCAACTCGGCTTCACGCCCCAGCATATCGGTGAACCCCTGAATCATGACCTGAGGCCCGGCGGCAAAAAAAAGTGCTGCCGCTTGCGGTTGAGTATCGACCTGGGCCACACAGGTTCGGTGCACGCAGCGCGCTTCTTCAGACAGTATTAACTGAATGAAGTGACGACCGATGTCGAGCAACCGTTCCCGCAAAGAGCCATCTTCACGCACCAGCAGATCAACCAGGTTATAGCGATCGCACTTGCACCGAATGGCAGCCGTAAAAAGATCATCCTTACAGCCAAAGTGACTGTACACCGTCTGCTTGGACACGCCCGCCTGCTGCGCCACCATTTCCATGCTGGTATCGGTAAAACCATGCTGCACAAACAGCGTCGAGGCAGCGTCCAGTATCTGCTCACGTTTGGCTGCACTGCTGGGTCTCAAAAGCACTCTCCTGATATTTGGAACAAAATCATACTATACAGTCCAGTCTATTGACTCTAAACTAAACTCATCAGTCCATTATTATAGCCCTTATGGCCCTACTCATATGAATCTTTTCCGCCCCTTGTGTGTTGCAACACTGTGTATTGTGATTCTTTCGGGCTGCAACAGCAGCGATGACACTGTCTTGGCCATTGCCGAACCGCTGACTGTTTCGGTGTTCACACTTGAGCCCCGGCAGGCCTACACCATTGAACACCGCTATGCAGGGACCGTTGAGGTCAAGCAGAACAGTGCGCTGGGCTTCGAAGCCGGTGGCAAACTGGCACTCATCAATGTCAACGAAGGTGCGAGCGTCAAGGCCGGTCAAGTGCTGGCCCGGCTTGATACCCAACTGCTGGAAGCCGAAACAACTCAGCTACAGGCCCAGCGCAACGAGATCAAGGCCAGGCTCAAACTGGCCAAAGCCAGCCTGAACCGCTTCACGGCCCTGCAGCAGAAGGGATATGCCTCGGCCCAAAATCTGGATGAGCTGAACGCTGAAGTAGAAGCCCTGCAAGCCTCGGTGGCCGTCACTGACAGTGCCCTTGCGGCCAACCGCCTGCGATTGGAAAAGTCCGTACTGCATGCCCCCTTTGAGGCCCGTATTGCACAACGTCTGGCCGATGAAGGCGAAGTTGTCGCGGCCGGCCAACCTGTTCTCCAACTGCTGTCTGTCGCCAACGCCGAGGTGAGTGTCGGCCTACCGCCCGAACAGGCCAGTGCACTGCGTGAGGACAGGCTCTACACCCTGTACGCCGGACAACGCACCCTGCAGGCGCGCCTGCTCAGTGTGGGTGCCGACCTGAATCCGGGGACACGTACTTTGCAGGCGCGACTGATGCCGCTTGACGATACTGGCCTGGTCAATGGCGAACTGGTGCAGCTGTCACTGCCGCAGGACTATGCGGCATCAGGCTTTTCGGTACCCCTGAGCGCACTGACCGAAGGTGTTCGCGGCCTGTGGAATCTTTACGCGCTCAAGCAAACTGACGCGGGCACGATTGTCGAGGCGCGTGATATCCGCGTACTGCACAGTGATCAGCAAACTGCCTATATAACCGGTGCCGTCACAGGGGGTGAGCAGATCATCGTCAGCGGCTTGCACCGGGTTGTACCCGGACAAAAGGTCTCGCCTGCGAACCCGGCCCTTTCCACTGAAGGACGACCCGAATGAAGGCTGCTCTGTTCAACGGTCGTTTGCTGGCACTGCTGGTGGCTCTGCTGATCGTGGCCGGCATGGCCGCCCTGCACAGCCTGCCGCGAATGGAAGACCCGCGTGTGCTTGCACGCATCGCAACCGTTATTACGCACCTCCCCGGAGCCAGTGCCGAACGGGTCGAAGCGCAAATTTCCGAGCCGATCGAAAATGCCCTGCGTGAACTGGCCGACATCAAACTGATCAGTTCTACCTCCCGCCCCGGCATCTCCTTTGTCAGTCTGGAGCTGGAGGATCGCGTCACCGATGTGGCGCCGATCTGGTCACGCGCCCGGGATCTGCTCAATGACCTTACTCCTCAACTGCCCACCGGCAGCTCGGCACCACAACTGGAAGATGACCGTGGCTATGCCTTCACCCTTCTGATCGGATTGCGCTGGTCAGACACCACACCACCGGATATGGCCACTCTGGGGCGCTATGCCAAAGAGCTTGAAAGCCGCATGCGAACCTTGAACGGCACTGACTACGTTGAGGTGTATGGCGAGCAGCAGGAGGAGATACGCGTTGAAGTTGACCCGGAACAGGCAGGCGCTCGGGGCCTGACCATTCCTGCCATTGCAGGAGCCGTACAACGGGCGGATGCCCGTATCGCCGCGGGTGAGATCACCAACGATGAGACACAGTTTCAGATCGAAATCACCGGTGCACTGGATACAGCCGAACGCATCCGCGCCATTCCGATTCAGACCGATGCCGATGGTCATCTCAGCCGAGTGGGTGACATCGCCCGCGTCGAACCCGCGCTGCGCTTCCCGACGCGGGAGCAGGTCAGCATTGATGCCGAACCGGGGGTTGTGATCGGTGTGCGCATGCTGCCGCATCTGCGTGTGGATCAGTGGACCGCTTCAGCCCGAGAGCGACTGGACCTGTTCAATGACAGCCTGCCCGCCAATATCGAAGCGCACATTCTGTTTGATCAAAGCGGCTATACCCAAACGCGACTGCAGGAACTGGTGCTCAATGTTGCCGAGGGGTTTGTCATTATCCTGTTGGTTCTAATGGTCACGCTGGGGCTGCGCGCGGCCCTGATCACCGCTGTTGCACTGCCGCTGACCACGCTGTTCACGCTCGCCTGCATGAATGCGTACGGTTTGCCGATCCACCAGATGTCTGTCACCGGGCTGGTGGTTGCGTTGGGCATCATGATCGATAATGCCATTGTTATGGTCGACAGCATTCAGCATCGCCGACAGCAGGGTGCATCCGCCCAAGAGGCCGTAATCGAGTCGGTCAAACACTTCTGGTTGCCACTGCTGGGCTCGACCCTGACCACCATTCTCGCTTTCATGCCGATTGTGCTGATGCCAGGACCCGCCGGTGAGTTTGTTGGCGGTATCGCCATCAGTGTGATCTTTGCCTTGATTGGTTCATGGCTGCTGTCACATACACTGATCGCCGCCATGGCCGGCCGCTATCTTCGCCCGGTACCACGCGGTACCGACCACTGGTATCGCACCGGCCTGCACCTGCCAGCGCTGGCGCGCATGTTCACACAGAGTCTGCAACTGGCTCTGCGCCACCCCTGGCGTGCCGGAATACTGGTCATGATATTGCCGCTGACCGGTTTCTGGAGTGCTGGCCAGCTGACTGAGCAATTTTTTCCGCCGTCTGATCGGGATATGTTCCATATCGAACTGCATCTGCCGCCGCAATCCAGCCTCCAGCATACCGCTGCCGTCACCACCGATATCAGTGCCCTGTTGACGGAATATCCCGCCATCCAACAGGTCACATGGTTCATTGGCAACAGTGTCCCGCCCTTCTATTACAATCTGGTTCCCCTGAACGATGGCAAACCCAACTACGCCCAGGCAATGATCACCACCGCCGACGTTACCAGCGCCAACCGGTTAATTCCGCAGCTGCAGCAGCGCCTTGATCAGGCTCTGCCTGGCGCCCAGATTCTGGTACGCCAACTGGATCAGGGCCCTCCGTTCAACGCCCCGATCGAACTGCGCCTGTATGGCCCGTCACTGGATCGACTCAAGGTTCTGGGGGATGAAGCGCGGCGAATTCTTTCGACTGTGCCACAGGTTATTCACACCCGCGCCACATTGCAGTCCGGCATGCCCAAGGTCTGGCTGGATGTGAATGAAGCCTCGGCCCGGGTTGCCGGTCTGGGTTTGCGCGAGATTGCCCAGCAGTTACAAACCGCACTACAGGGTGTCGATGCCGGTGAACTCCTGGACGGCACCGAGTCCATTCCCGTCAGAGTCAGAATCGCCGATGAACGGCGCCAGTCTGCCGCCGCACTGGAGCAGCTGCACATCAGCACCCCGACCGCAGGGAACATCCCGCTTAGTGCACTGGCATCGATCAGCCTGCAGCCGAGTCTGGGCGCCATTCCCCGCCGCAATGGTGAGCGCGTCAACGTTATCGAGGGGTTTCTCGGTTTTGGCGTTCTGCCCGGTAGCGCCCTGCAGACATACAAACAGGCACTGGATGAGGCAGGGTTCGAACTCCCCGCAGGCTATCGGCTGGAGATCGGCGGTGAAGCGTCTGAGCGTGACCGTGCGGTCGGCAACCTAATGGCCAATGTGGGCATTATTGTTGTGCTGCTGATCGCAGTGGTGGTGCTCTCGTTCAACTCCTTCCGTATCAGCGGTCTGATCTTTGCGACTGCACTTCAAGCGGCCGGGTTGGGGTTGCTGACCGTTTGGCTGTTCGGCTACCCGTTCGGCTTTACCGTCATCATTGCCCTGCTGGGCTTAATGGGGCTGGCCATCAATGCGGCCATCGTCATTCTGGCAGAACTCAAGGCTGATCCGAATGCAGCCAGGGGGGATATTCACGCCATCACCCAAGCGGTTCAGAGCTGCACCCGCCACATCAGTTCAACCACCATCACCACCATCGGGGGCTTTATGCCGCTGATTCTGGCGGGTGGCGGTTTCTGGCCCCCCTTCGCGGTTGCCATCGCCGGAGGCACTCTGCTGACCACATTGCTCTCGTTCTATTTTGTACCGTCCTGCTTCCTCTTGATGACCCGTCACCGCACTTTCGGAAGCACGTCCATGCAGGCAGATGACCTGCTGTTGATGAGTGACAACCGGCAAGCCTGATTGCAAGGCTTCGCCGGGCGCACAAAAAAAGGCCCCGAAGGGCCTTTGACTCTGGAGGAGTCCTTTTTGCCGTCACTTACTGCTCATGTGCTCCGGACCAAATTCCGGGTATGCCTGCATGCCACATTCATGCACATCCATGCCTTCCATTTCCTCTTCTTCGCTGACACGCAGCCCCATGATCACCTTGATCACCAGCAACACTGCCATACTGGCCAGGAACATCCAGGCGAAGGTTGCTGCGGTACCGATCAACTGCCCCATGAACGTTGCATCTTCGTTGCTCAGCAGCACCGCGAAGATACCCCAGATACCGGCAGAACCATGCACCGAGATCGCACCAACAGGGTCATCCAGCTTAAGCTTGTCCAGTGCCAGTACTGAGCCCACGACCACCAGACCACCTACAGCACCGATCAAGCTGGCCAGACCTGCAGAAGGCTGAAGCGGCTCGGCGGTAATGGCAACCAGACCGGCCAGTGCACCGTTGATGGTCATGGTCAGGTCGGTTTTGCCGAACAGGAAGCGGGCGAACAGAGCCGCGACGACCATACCTGCAGCAGCTGCAGCATTGGTGTTAACAAAGATCTTGGCCACGGCGTTGGCTTCTTCCACATTGGCGATCTTCAGCTCGGAGCCGCCGTTGAAGCCGAACCAGCCCATCCACAGGATGAACATGCCCAGCGTGGCCATCGGCAGGTTGGCACCCGGAATCGCACGTACTTCACCGTTCTTGCCATACTTGCCCTTGCGTGGACCCACGAGGATAACCGCTGCCAGCGCTGCGGCTGCACCCGCCATGTGCACCACAACCGAGCCGGCGAAATCCTGGAAGCCAAGCTGGTCAAGGAAGCCACCGCCCCATTTCCAGTAACCTTCTACCGGATAGATCACGGCAACCATGAAAACCGAGAAGATCAGAAACGGCCACAGTTTCATGCGCTCGGCAACCGCACCGGAGACAATCGACATGGTTGCAGCGGCAAACACAGCCTGGAAGATGAAGTCAGCCATGCTGGAGTAATAGGGCGCATCATCACCACCGGCTGTAACAGACTCGGTGCTATTGTCTCCGCCCAGCAGGAAGTCGATGCCCGGAATCACCGAGCTGATCGGGTTGGCGGGATACATGACGTTGTAACCCACGACGAGATAAACAATACAAGCCACGCCGTACAGCAGCGCGTTCTTGTTGAGGATTTCCACCGTATTCTTGGCACGCACCAAACCTGCTTCGAGCATGGCAAAACCGGCTGCCATCCACATCACCAGTGCGGTACACATCAAGAAATAGAAGGTGTCGAGGGCATAGCCCAGTTCCAGCACCATACTTTCCATTAGCACTCTCCTAACGTCTCTTGTTCGGTATCCGGTTGGGCTGAAGCGCACAAACCGGTCTTTACCAAAAGGATATTTAATTTCCTGATATGAATAAGCAAAGGACAGGCCAGTTTTATAACCGCATGATTTAAATGAATTAATTGGGGAAAGGAGGAGTAATACTGATAGGGCAGGAACCAAAACCGCGCAGCGGAGGGTGCACGCGGTCCATTGCGGGGCATATAGCTAGTCTGCAGAAATCTCCGGGGCGGGTTCGCTAAACAGATAACCTTGTGACTCATCGATTCCCAGCGCCATCACCACTGCCTGTACTTCTTCACAATGAACAAACTCTGCAACCGTGCGAATGCCTGCATTGCGGGCGAAATAGACAATGGCGCGTACAATTTCATAACTGGTACGGTCAAGATGGATATTACGGATGTATTTGGCGTCAATTTTGATGATATCGACTTCAAGTTCAAGAATGCGTTCGAAGTTGGAATATTCGGTGCCAAAGTCATCAATCGCCAGCTTATAACCTCGCTGTTTGAGGGCATGCAACTGAGGTATGTGCGTCTGTTTACCACCGCTGCTGGTGCCCTCAAGTATTTCCAGTGTGATGCGCTCAGGCGATACACCATGCAGCTGTGTCATCTGGTCCAGGTAGTCAGGCAGGTAGCCCAACTCCAGATCGGTTTCGGTGATATTAATCGCCAACTCACCTTCAACCTGTGCCAGCATTGCCACGCCCTGTTCAACCACTATGCAGGTGATGGAACGCATCAACCCGGATAAAGCCGCGACCGGCAGGAAATGAACAGGACTGAAAATCTCTCCCTCATGTTCCAGTCGCACCAACGCTTCCCATTTCTGAATTTTGCCACTGCGGTTATCACGTATGCCTTGATACCACGCGCGGATGCCGCCGTTGCGAAGTGCCTCGTGCAAGCGGCCATTCCAACCGATGTAATCTTCCTTCTGCTGTCGTGCCGGAGCATCATATTTGGGATCGAATACGTGAGTAGCACTTTTGCCACTGCGTGCGGCACGCTTAAGTGCCACCATGGCACTGCGCAATAGATCTCTTCCTCCACACGCAAGCCCGGCATTGAAGGTCAGATAGAAGTTGAGACCATCCAGCTGCGCTGGTTCAGTAGAAAAGTGTTGCCGCAACCGCTGTACTTCGCCGACCGGATTTTCCAGCTGGTCATAAAGCAAGGCAAACTCATCTGCACTGCCTCGATAGACCTGCGCGCCTTTCGCGTTGCGATGCAGCTCATCTGCCAACGTCCGCAGCAGCTGGTCACCCACACCAAGACCATAGGCGGTGTTGATATAGCCCAGATTGTTGAGATTCAGTAATACCAGAACTGCCGTTTCGGGAGCACGCTTGAGGGCTTGCAGAAGGCTTTGAGTATTGGGAAGACCGGTTAATGCGTCATGCTCAAGGCTGAAAATCAGTTCTTCACGCTGTGCTTGCAGTTGCATTTGCTGCGCATGGCGAAGCAGAACAATCGCAATCAGGGAAGCGCCGACATCCAATAATCGCTTGTGAAAATCTGATGGGTTACGGTGTTCAAATGAAGACAGGGCAAATGAGCCGATGGCCTCCCCTTGCTCGTTGCGAACAGGAAACGACCAACAGGAGCAAAGGTTAAAGTCCTCTGCCACGCTACGCAAGTTACTCCAGCGGGGATCAGTGAAGGTGTTATATACGAACACTGGCGCATTACCGTAGACCGCATTACCACAGGAGCCGCTACCTGGCCCAGGTTTAAGCCCATCCAAGCGGCTGACGCCTTCAGATGAAATACTCGGGGCCGACACAACACTCATTCTTTCAGTGTGGCTGTCGAGCCGCATGAACGACGCCACAGCACCCGGCAACAGCTGCTCTGCCATTTGGCAGGTCTCGGTAATGACATCAAGATAAGGAGTGTCAGACGCTATCAAGCTGCATATCGTCCGCTGCAGAGCCAATATATGATCGAGTTCACTGAGGCTAAGCGACACTTCTTTTTTGTTGGACTGGAGCATCCTAGTTCCCCATACAGGTGCCCTGTTTCAAACGTCGCAAACAAAACAGGCCGTACATTTAATCACTAAACGCACGGCCTATTGTACAGTGGTATGGCTACAGAAATTCAGTTTTTTTCCATCGCCTCGCAGGCTTCCAGCGTGTTCTGCAACAGACAGGCTATGGTCATGGGCCCCACACCACCGGGTACCGGTGTGATGGCTGACGCCTTTTCAGATGCACTGGCGAATTCAACGTCCCCGACCAGTCGGCCATCGTCCAGCCGATTGATGCCCACATCGATCACCACGGCACCGGGCTTGAGCCACTCGCCCTTGATGAACTCGGGAATTCCCACGCCAGCAATCACGATGTCGGCCGTAGCCAGTTCCGCTGGCAAGTCTTGGGTTTTGGAGTGACAAACCGTGACGGTAGCTCGAGCCATCAGCAGCTCAAGTGCCACCGGGCGGCCCACGATGTTGGAGGCCCCCACCACAACAGCCTTTTTACCTTCCGGGTTGATGCCATAGGCAGCCAGCAGACGCATGCAGCCATAGGGTGTGCAGGGGCGAAGGGTTGGAGCCTTGCCCGCCAGACGCCCCAGATTATAGGGGTGGAATCCATCCACATCCTTGGAGGGATGTATACGCTCAATGACCGACTGCACGTCGATCTGACTCGGCAGTGGCAGTTGCACCAGAATCCCGTGGATCTGATCATCCGCGTTCAGAGTATCAATCAACTCAAGCAACTGCGCCTGCGTTGTGTCCATCGGCAAGCTGTGATTGCGTGACAGAAAGCCCACTTCTTCGCAGGCCCTGACTTTGCTGCGTACATAGACCTGTGACGCCGGGTCCTGCCCGACCAGTACTACGGCAAGTCCGGGCCGTGGCTTGTTGGCGGATACACGCTCGGCAACCTTGCCTGCAATCTCCATCCGTAATCCGGCCGCTACGGCTTTGCCATCGATCAGTTGAGTGTCCAAGATCGTCTCCTGAATCAAGGTTTTTAAAAGGGCGATACCCCCGCCACCCTATCATCAGGTGCAGGGCTTACTGTGGCCTGCGGACTCGTTTGCGAGTCAGCAGGCCATGGGTCCTCAGAATCCCTGGCCGGGGATCCAGCTGGTGCCCGCCAGCGGCACACGGGCCATGGCGGCGGATTCAACGGTCAGGGCAACCAGGTCTTCCGGTTCCAAGTTGCGCAGATCGTTCTTGCCACAGGCTCGCGCCAGGGTCTGCGCTTCCAGTGTGAGCACTCGCAGGTAGTTGGCCAGACGGCGTCCCCCTTCGACCGGATCCAGTCGCTGCATCAGGTCCGGGTCCTGTGTGGAGATGCCCGCCGGGTCCTTGCCTTCCTGGTAGTCATCGTAGAAGCCGGCGGCGGAGCCGATTTTCTGGTAATCATCGCTCCATTTCGGGTCGTTGCAGCCCAGTGCCACCAGAGCAGCCGTGCCGATGGCAACGGCATCGGCGCCCAGCGCCATGCACTTGGCCACATCGGCGCCGTTACGGATACCGCCGGAGACGATCAACTGCACCTTGCGATGCATGCCCATCTCCTGCAGTGCCTGTACCGCCTGCGGAATGGCCGCCATGGTGGGGATGCCGACATGCTCGATGAACACATCCTGAGTCGCGGCGGTACCGCCCTGCATGCCGTCCACAACAATCACGTCAGCACCGGCCTTGACCGCCAGCTTCACGTCATAATAGGTACGGGTTGCACCGACCTTGATGTAAATCGGCACCTGCCAGTCGGTGATTTCACGCAGTTCCTGAATTTTGATCGCCAGATCGTCCGGGCCGGTCCAGTCCGGGTGACGACAGGCCGAGCGCTGGTCGATGCCCTTGGGCAGGTTGCGCATCTGGGCAACACGGTCGGTAATTTTCTGACCCAGCAGCATGCCGCCACCACCGGGTTTGGCACCCTGGCCCAACACCACCTCGATGGCATCCGCCTTGCGCAGGTCGTCCGGATTCATGCCGTAGCGAGACGGCAGGTACTGATAGACCAGCTTGCTGGACTGACCGCGCTCTTCGGGGGTCATACCGCCATCACCGGTGGTGGTGGAGGTGCCCACGATGGAGGCACCTCGTCCCAGCGCCTCTTTGGCGTTGGCTGACAGGGCACCGAAGCTCATGCCGGCAATAGTCACCGGGGTTTCAATCACGATCGGCTTCTTGGCAAAGCGGGTGCCCAGGGTCACCTGGGTATTGCACTTCTCGCGATAGCCTTCCAGCGGGTAGCGCGACATGGACGCACCCAAAAACAGCAGATCATCAAAGTGTGGCAGCTTGCGTTTGGCGCCAAAGCCGCGAATGTCATAGATGCCGGTGTCCGCCGCGCGACGGATCTCGGCCATGGTGGTACGGTCAAAGGTCGCGGACTCACGCAGGCCCGGATTGACGTTGATATCGTTGCTCATAATCAAGTCCTCAAAAATCGGATTCAACGGCTGCCCGTCTCGGATATTGGGGGCAGCCATGATGGCCTGTTGATCATCAATACGCGGACGCGTTGTCCACCTTGAAGTTATACAGCTGACGGGCAGACCCGTAGCGCTTGAAGCTGGACGGGTCTTCGTCCACTCCGGCACGGTTGAGCAGATCCGTCAGCTCTTCGATATGCTCGGAACGCATCTCTTTCTCGACGCAATCGGCACCCAGGGACTTCACTTCGCCCTTAACATAGATGTGCACCTCATAGAGGGAATCGCCCAGCGCTTCACCGGCATCTCCGCAGACAACCAGTGAGCCGGACTGACCCATGAAGCAGCTCATGTGGCCAACATCACCCTTGACGACAATATCGACCCCTTTCATGGAGATGCCGCAACGGGCACCGGCGTTGCCTTCGATTACCAGCAGTCCGCCCTGTGCCGTGGCACCTGCCGCCTGAGAGGCATCGCCCTTGACGCGAACCGTGCCGGACATCATGTTTTCTGCCACGCCCTGACCGGCGTTGCCGTGAATTACCACATGCGCCTTCTTGTTCATGCCGGCACAGAAGTAGCCGGCATGACCGCGAATATCCACGGACAGGTTCTGATCAATACCGCAGGCAATGTTGTGCTGGCCTTTGGGATTCAGTACTTCAAATTCACGCTCCAGACACTCCTGTGCCTGATCATGCAGCGCCTGATTCAATTCACGGATGCTGGATTCAGCCAGATCAATCGTTTTCATATTCAATACTCCTCAAACAGGCGCTTAGCTGCGTTCCCAAACATAGAAAGTGGCCGGCTCCGGTTCCCATACTCTGGCATTCTCGATGCCCGGCAGAGTGGTCAGGGCCTGGTACTCGGATGCCATCGCGACGTAGTCATCGGTTTCAGCCAGTACAGCAGGCTTGCAAGCAATCGGGTCACGCATGACCGCAAAACCGTTACGGGTGCCGATGGTGAAAGTGAAGAATCCGTCCAGGTCTTCCAGTGCATGTTCCAGCGCCTGCTTCAGACTGTCGCCTTCCTGCAGCCGCCAGGTCAGGTAACCCGCGGCGACTTCAGAATCGTTCTGGGTTTCAAATGTGATCCCTTCACGCTTGAGGTTTTCACGCAGGCGATTGTGGTTAGACAGGGAGCCGTTATGCACCAGGCACAGGTCCATGCCGGTAGAGAACGGGTGACTGCCTTCCATGGTGACAGCCGACTCGGTCGCCATGCGGGTATGGCCGATGATATGGCTGCCTTTCATGCCTTCCAGGTTAAAGGTCTCAGCGATCTTCTCCGGCAGACCCACTTCCTTCAGGATTTCGATCGACTGGCCAACGCTCAAAATCAGCACATCCGACGCTTCTTCAGACAGCCACTCGCGCAGTGTCGCCTCCTCGGCATGCACCTTGAACACCGCCACACTGGCGTTCTGGAACCAGCTCAATTCCAGCTGGAGTTCGGTTTTCAGACGGGTGGCAAGTGCCTCCCAGTCATATTCTGCGTCCGGGTGACGCAGGGTCAGCTTGACCCAGCCTTCGCCCACTTCATCACCGTAGATGGCGAAGCCTGCGCTGTCCGGACCACGATCGGTCATTGCGATCAGCATCGGTTTGAACAGTTCACCAATCCGGCTTTCCAGCTCAGGATTTTTCAGATAAAGCCCGACAATTCCACACATAATCACATTCCTCGTAACAAATCCGGATCAGAAAAATTCGGCGTAGTGACTGACTTCCCAGTCCGACACATGACGGCTGTATTCAACCCACTCGGTCCGTTTCACCTTGAGGAACTCGGACACGATTTCCTGTCCCAACGCTTCGGTGAAAACGGTGTCCGCTTCCAGCGCATCCAGCGCCTCGTTCAGGTTCTGGGGCAGGATCTCGACACCTTTCTCCTTGATCTGATCCAGAGTCAGGCTGTACAGGTTGAGGTTCATCGGCTCACCCGGGTCCAGCTCGCGCTCGATACCATCCATGCCTGCGGCTATGATCGCTGCGGTGACCAGGTAGGGGTTACAACCGGAGTCCGGCAGTCGGAATTCCAGTCGGCCATAAGGGACTCGCACCATGGCCGAGCGGTTGTTGTCGCCGAAGCAAATGTAAGCCGGCGCCCAGGTGGCACCGGAGGCGTTGCCACCCACGACAAGACGCTTGTAAGAGTTGACCGTCGGTGCAGCGAAGGCACAGAGTGCCGGTGCGTGCGCCAGCAGGCCCGCCGTAAAGTGATAGGCCATTTTGGACAGCCCCATGCCACTCACATCGTCCGGGTCATGGAACAGATTGCGGCCATCCTTGTCTGTGATCGACAGGTGGAAGTGCATGCCGTTACCGGTGCGATCGGAAGACGGCTTGGGCATGAAGGAACACACCATATCCAGCTCGTTGGCGATCTCGCCCGCCGCCATGCGTACAAAGGTGAAACGGTCAGCCGATGTCAGTGCATCGCTGTAGGTGTAGTTGATCTCGAACTGGCCGTTGGCGTCTTCGTGGTCGATCTGATACACATCGAAATCAACCTGCTGCAGCGATTCAACCAGTTTTTCCAGAAACGCACGGGAACGTGACAGACCCTTGTAGTCATAGCAGGGCTTGTCCAGTACATCACTTTCATCCACTGGCATCAGGACACCCTTGTCATCACGGGTGAACAGCGAAAACTCGGGCTCCACACCGGTATTCAGCGTCCAGCCCCTGTCGGCCAGACGCGCCAACTGCTGTTTCAGAACCACACGGCTGCAATAGGGATGAGGCGCATTGCTCACATAACCGTCACAGGCAATGCGGGCATAACCCGGCTGCCAGGGTACGATGCTGAAGGTTTCCAGGTCACCGCGAGCCATGAAGTCGGGGCCATGTGGCTCCATCCCCAGTCCCCAGACAGCAAACCCGGCAAAACCGGCACCTTTTTCGACCACATCCATAAGGCAGCTGGCCGGCACCGACTTGGTCTTGGCCACGCCGTGGATATCAACAAACTGCGCCAGCACGTACTTGATGTTGTTCTGGCTGATAATGCGTTCGATCTCTGCGGGCATCATGATGCACCTCCTGTCGTTTTTCGAGTTGCGCTGAGGTCATCAAGGACCGCGCTGAATATTTCGCTGAGATAGTGTCGGTAACTCGGATCGGCACCGATCAGCAGACTGCCGCTTTCAATTTCGTGGTAGAGCCAGCAGTTGACGCCAGCCACTGAGGTCATTAGCCAGTTGCCGCGCTGAAGCTGGCGGAAATCGTACTGACACAGGTGTGCCATGAATGCGATCCAGTTACCCCCGGTCAGTTCGAACACGCAGTCGTAGCGGCGGAAGCACCACTCTCCCTGTGGCGCAGGAAGGGTGCCAGCAAGCATCGCCATGTACTCGTCACGTCCGGTTCGGGCCACCAGAGCGCCGGGGCGCTCTTCGGCACTCAAGACCGCCTCAGGCAACGGCAAGCCTGCCGCTGCCAGCACTGCCTTGCTGTCAGATCCGGTCAGCAGATAGCTGCTCAGTTCACGCACACCGATCTGCAGCGTGTTCGGTTGTTGTGTGTTCATCAGGCCACCTCCGTCAGATCAACGGTCTGACGCGCACCTTCGGCGTCATAGAAGGGAGTTGCACAGGGTTCAAGCGATACCAGTTCACCGCTGTCGACACGCACCTTGAAATCGCCTTCAGTTGCAGCCAGAGGCATGTCCACCATAGCCAGACCGATATGGCGGCCCAGGGAGGGGCTGTAGGCGATACTGGTAATGCGACCGGCGATATCACCGTTTTCGATCAGCAAGTGGCACTCTTTCGGCCGCTCGCCGCTGTACCCCTTGGGCAGCATGAAGCCGCACAGATGTCGGTTGCAGCGCTCTTTCAACAGCGCCAGTGAAGGCTTGCCGGTAAACCAGGGCTTGGTCTTCAGCGGCACAGCCCAGGGCATGTTGGCTTCGAAAGGGTTGGTCAGGCCATCGGTGTCCTGACCGACGATGATGTGTCCCTTTTCCAGCCGCAGTACACGCTGTGCTTCAACACCGAATGGACGAATACCGTACTCGGTGCCCTTTTCCATCAGGGTGTTCCAGATCCGTTCGGCGGCATCCACCGGCAGGTGGATCTCGTAACCCAGCTCACCGACAAAGCCGACCCGAATCAGGCGCACAGGCACACCGCACAGCGTGCCTTCTCGGCAGCCCAGATAGGGAAAGTGCTCTTCGCTCAGATCGATATCGGTCAGCGGCTTAATCAGCGTGCGAGCATGGGGGCCGGCCAGGTTCATCGCCGCCAGCGTTCCGGTGCGATTCACCAGACGAACATCCAGCCCCCACTCGATCACATGGCGTGACAGCGTACGGAACGTGGCATCGGCATGGCTGGTGGTGGCGGTAACATAGAAGCGATCTTCGGCGATGCGTCCTACAATGCCGTCGTCAACGATGACGCCGCTGTCATCCACCATCAGGGCATAACGGGTCATGCCCAGTTTGATGTTGGACATGCGCATGGTGTAAGTGCCATCCAGCAGTTTGCCAGCGTCCGGGCCCATCACTTCGATCTTGCCCAGTGTGGACACGTCGATCAGGCCCAGAGCCGTGCGCACCGCCTGCACTTCGCGCAGAATCGCCTGGGCACGCTCCTCGGGGCGGCCATAGAATTCAGGCCGCACCCATACCCCCGCTTCCATCATCTGAGCGCCATTGTCCAAATGCCACTGGTGCAGCGCAGTCAGACGCTCGGGACGGAAGCGACGACCGGCCAGTGCCTGTACCGGCACCGGATGGAACATGGGACGCGCTGTGGTGGAGCCGGTCTGATCGATGCTGCGACCCGTAACGGCGGCCAGCACACGAATGCCGTTCATGTTGGCATGCTTGCCCTGACTCGGGCCCATACCTACTGTGGAGAAACGCTTCATCAGCTCGATGTTGTCGAAGCCTTCCTTCGCCGCGTTGATCAGATCCTTGAGCTGCAGATCTTCGTCGAAATCCACGAAGTTCTTGCCTTTCGGGTGCTTCACGATCGGCCAGGGGTGGGAGTGCGCCACGCTGTCGCGGAAGGCACTCAACGCCGCCGTAACCGGCTGGCCTTTGAGCCAGGCAGCCGCCTCGGTTGCTGCACGCTCTCCATCGGCCAGGCGCTGCTGCAGCGTAAACGCACCGTTCAGGCGACCGCAGGCGAAGATCCCGTTCGGCAGCTCCTGTGGCAGGAGCTGCTCCAGGGTAAAGTCATAGGCCAGACGGCCACCGGCCTGATACAACAACTGTGAAGCCGGTGCCCAGCCGACGCTCATCAACAGCAGGTCAACGTCAAACTCTCGCGCCTGCGTGGCATCACACTGTTCGCCATCAAAAGGCGCCACCACAACACGCTTAAGCTGGCCCTTGCCCTGCGCCTCATGGACCGCATGCCGTTCCAGCACCGGTACCTTGAGCGCCACCAGCTCGTCTGCCCAGGCACCGCGACCGCTGGCGGAGCCCATGTCGATCACCGCCGACACCTGAACGCCGGCCTTGATCAGATCGAGCGCAGCGCGGTAGCCCTCGCTGTTGGCGGTCAGTACCGCCGCACGCTGCCCCGGCTTGACCGCGTAACGCGCGATCAAGCGCTGGGCACCCGACGCCATCATCACACCGGGCAGGTCGTTGTTGCGAAAGACCGCTGGCTGCTCCATCACACCGGTGGCGCTGATTACGGCGCGTGCACGCATCTTGACGATGCCATTCGGGCCCACAAGCGGCACGTAGTGATCGGTGTACCAGCCGCAGGCCAGATGCGCCGGCAACACCCGTATATTGGCGTGAGACTGGACCTTCTGTTTAAGACTGGACCGCACCGGCTCCGCTTCTGCCTCGTTCACCAGCTGATAGTCCAGGCTGCCGCCGATCTGCGAGTTTTCATCCACCAGCACCACATCCAGCCCCTGTTCGGCTGCGCTCAGCGCAGCCTGCATGCCGGATGCACCGGCACCGATCACCAACAGATCGCAGAAACCGTAGGATTTGGGCTGACGGCGCACACTCCAGCCGGTATCAATACGCCCCAGGCCCGCTTTTTCGCGAATCAGGCGCTCCCACATCGGGAACAGTTTTTTCGGTTTGTGAAATGCCTTGTAGTAGAAGCCCACCGGCAGAAAGCCCGACAGCTTCTCGATAATCCGGTCCCGGTCGTTCTCAAGGCTGCCGTTCACGTTGCAGGCGCTCAGCACCATACCCTCGGTCAAAGGCGTTACATCGCCGCGGATATTGGGCTCTTCACTGCTCTGGAACAGCGCGTTAACGTCATGGTTGGCCAGTGTTACGGCCCCACGCGGGCGGTGATACTTGAAGCTGCGGCCCAGCAGGGTCTGGCCCGCCGCCAGCAGTGCGGAGGTGATGCTGTCGCCGCGGTAACCGGTATAACGACGGCCTTCAAATTCAAAGTCACAGAGCGCCGAGCGGTCGATCCACTCCAGCGGCTGCTGATCAAGCCGGGATGTCATAGCGCACCTCCTCCAGGTCGATAAACCGAAGCACTTCATCCTTCAGGGTGTCGCGCTCCATCACATACCAGCGCCCGGTCGGACGGTGGTACCACCATTCGCGCAGCAGGCCCGGTGCACCGTTTCTGTTGAATACATACTCGGCCCAGGTGATCTCATCCGCGTCCATCGGTGGCTTGCGAACCTCTCCGACATAGTCGAACTCGCTGATCGGCCGACGGCCTATTACGGGACAATCAAATACTTTCATCGCCCTCTCCTCAGTGCCCGACCGATGCTGCACCCTTCTCGCCGACCAGATCGAAGTCGGCGAAACGGGACAGTCGGAAGGGTTCAATCAGTTCATGGTTGCGGTCGTTGGCCAGCGTCCAGGCCATTGTTTTGCCGCTGACGGGAGTGGCCTTGAAGCCCCAGGTCCCCCAGCCGGCATCAAGGTAGAAACCCTCAATCGGGGTCTTACCCATGATCGGGGCAAAGTCGGGGGTGATATCACTCATTCCGGCCCACTGGCGCATCACTTTCATGCGGCTCATGAACGGGAACAGGTCGATCATTTTGTCGGTCAGCCCTTCAACGAAATCAAAGCTGGAGCGGGTGGAGTGCAACACCGATGGATCGACCGAAGCCCCCATCACCATTTCGCCACGCGAGGACTGGCTGACATAGACATGCAGGCTGCCGGATACGACGATGGTGTCCATGAACGGCTTCACCGGCTCGGACACACAGGCCTGCAGCGGGTAGATCTCTATCGGGGTCTGCAACCCCAGCATGGAGGTGATGCGCGGGGTGGAACCGGCCACCATGGATACCACCTTGTTACAGCTGACAAAGCCGCGGTCGGTTTCAACACCGGTTACCCTGTCGCCCTGGGTACGGATGGCAGTGACACGGGTTTTCTGATGAATCTCCACACCGCGGTTGTAGGCGCCCCGAGCGTAGCCCCAGGCAACGGCATCATGACGTGCAACCGCGCCCGGCGCATGATAGAGCGCGCCCATCACCGGGTTGTGGCCGGCACAGTCGAGGTCCATGTAGGGCACTTCTTTGGCGATGAAATCGCGATCCACCACTTCGGAATCGATGCCGTGATGCTTGTTTACCTCGGCACGCCAGCGCATGGTGCGCAGAGCACTGTCAGTGTGCGCCAGCGTGAAGTGGCCTCGTGTTGAGTAGAAGATGTTGAGGTCAAAATCGTCAGACAGATCCTCAAACAGCTTCAGGCTGGTGTCGTAAAACTTCACCCCTTCAGGCGTGAGGTAGTTGGAACGCACGATGGTGGTATTGCGGCCGGTATTGCCGCCACCGATGTACCCTTGTTCCAGCACCGCCACATCCGTGATGCCGTGCTCCTTGGCGAGGTAGTACGCACAGGCCATGCCGTGACCACCACCACCGATGATCACCACGTCATAATGTGATTTCAGTGGCCGGGTTTCCGGAAAGAACCGGGGCTCATTGTGAGACGACGTGAAGCCATGTTTAAGCAGGCGCCAGGGCATAATATTCTCCTAGGCAAAGACAACGGTTTTATTGCCGTGTACCAGTACACGGTCTTCGATGTGGTAGCGCAGGCCGCGTGCCAACACCGACTTCTCCACGTCCTTGCCCAACCGGACCATATCCGCAGTGGTGTTGTGGTGGGTAACGCGATGCACGTCCTGCTCAATGATCGGCCCGGCATCAAGCTCCGAGGTGACGTAGTGACAGGTGGCACCGATCTGTTTCACGCCGCGCGCGGCGGCCTGATGGTATGGGCGTGCGCCAATGAAGGAGGGCAGGAAGCTGTGGTGGATATTGATGATCCGGCCCGGATACAGCTCACACAGTTCTTCGGGAATGATCTGCATGTATTTAGCCAGCACAATGGCATCGGCTTCCGCCGCCGCGATCTGTTCACGCACGGCACGGAAATGCGGTTCCTTGTTGCTCATATCGACCGGGACGTGTACATAGGGAATACCGTGCCACTCGACATAGGAGCGCAGGTCGTCATGGTTGGAGATGACACAGGGAATATCGATGTTCATCTCCCCCGAACGCCAGCGGTACAACAGATCCGACAGTGCATGCGCTTCCTTTGATACCATCAGGACCACGCGCTTGCGCTGGGAGGAGTCAGTGATCTGCCAGTGCATGCCGAACGTCTCGCCCAGCGGAGCGAATTTGGCTTTCAGTTCTTCCAGCCCAAATGGAAGCGAATCGGCCAGTACTTCGTACCGCATGAAGAACTGGCAGTTCTCTGTATCAGCGAACTGATGTGCCTCGCTGATCCAGCCACTGTGAGAGGCGAAGAACTGGGTAACGGCTGCTACAATCCCGACCCGATCAGGGCAGGAGACGGTCAGACGGAATTTGCGTGCATGTTGGGTTTCGATTGCCATGACCTTGTCCCATATTTCTTTAAAGGAAAGTTTATTTCCTTAAGGTAAAAGCAATCTCTTTGCCAACTTTGCTCTTCAGGCAAAAAAATTGCGCACAGCAAGGCTAAGGCATTGTTTTAGCTTATTATGTGAAAATAAATATACTGTCAGGAATATTAAGCTATTCAAGCCTCACTCATGGTTGCACGCAGAAAAACGCACCATTGGTGAACAGAACGCACAAGAAAGGAGCATGACGCCCATGAGCGATGCCGATAACCCGAAACTGAAGCTTGAGCAGTACATCGCCATGCGCGTGAAAAGCAAACGTACCGAGCAGAGCCTGAAGATCACCGATGTTGCCCGCATCGCAGGGCTTAGTCAGGGTATGGTGAGCAAGATTGAAAACGCGCAGGTATCCACCAGCCTGGATACGCTGAGTCGATTGTGTGATGCCATTGGGCTGCCGATTTCACAGCTGTTTACCGACTATGACCGCCCCGAGGGTACGGCACAGCTGACCAAGGCAGGTGAAGGGATGGAGGTGGTGCGCCGCGGGACCGAGAAAGGCCACACTTACCAACTGCTCAGCTACCACCGCGGCAAGAAGAAAAGCTACGAGCCGTTTCTGATCACCATGGATGATGCCAGCGAGGTGTTCCCGACCTTTTCTCACCCCGGTCAGGAGTTCATCTACCTGCTGCAGGGACAGATTCGCTACCGGCACGGCAACCATCTGTACGACATGGAGCCCGGGGATGCACTTTCATTCGATGCAGAGATTCCCCACGGGCCTGAAGAGTTGCTGGAGGTTCCGATCCAGCTGCTGTCGATCATTCATTATGATGACCAGTAGATGTAAGCCTGCCGTTTTCGGATCAAGACTCTCAGCCTATCCTTCTACCCGGTTTCGCCCGGATGATTTGGCACGATACATGGCGCGGTCTGCGGCCCCCACCAGCTGACGGATACTGTTACCGTTTTCCGGAAAACCACTGATGCCCGCGCTGAAGGTCAGTTCCAGCGACTCCCCCCCTTGGGTAACAAAGGGTACGGCATTGAAGTGTTTCAGCAGGCGTTGCATCATGCCGTGAGCGGAGCTGCGATCCATCCCCGGGAACAGCAGCAGAAACTCTTCGCCTCCCCAGCGGAACAGCCACTCATCGGCGCGCAGGCAGCGGCGCAGTTCATCGGCCACATGACGAATGGCCCGATCACCTTCCAGATGACCATAATCGTCATTGAGCGGCTTGAAGTGGTCGATGTCGAGCATCACCACTTGCAGGGGCTGATTATCGCGTCGGCAGTCACGCAGAAAACGTTCAAACAGCTCATACCCCGTGCGCCGATTATAGAGCCCTGTCAGTTCATCGCGCTGGGATCGCTCGAGCAGCTCGGCGGCATAATGCTCGGATTCTGTGATATCCAGCACAAGGCCGATCATGCGCTGCGGACGACCGTCCAGATCGTGTTGTGCCACCATCCCTCGGTCATGTACCCAGAGATAGTGTCCGTCACGGCTGCGCAGGCGGTATTTAGCCTCATAGCGCGACGACTTGCCCTGCAGATGATCCTGCAGCAGCGTGATAACGCGCTCCAGGTCTTCCTGATGTACCGAGTTGCGCCATGTATCCAGAGTGGGTGAGCTGATCTCGTTCGGGCCATAGCCCAGCATGCGGAACCACTGCGGACTCAGAAAGAGGCTATGGTCCTGCAGGTTCCAGTCCCACAGGCCGTCACTGGACTCATTCAGCAACAGTGCACGAATCAGCTCATCATCCGTCAGGTGTTCGCGATGTCGGTGGTGCTCGCTCAGGTCACGTGCCACCGAGACCAGATAGCCACGTCCCTTATATTCCAGATAGTCTGTGACCACCTCAACCGGGAAATCGGTACCATCCTTGCGCACATGCCGCCCCATGAAGGTGTAATTGCCCGCAGCGATAATGGCAGCCGATATTTCACGCCACTGGTTGGGGCCGGTCACATCCTGATTCAGACTCAGTACGCTCTGGTCAATCAGCTCCTCTGGGCTCATGCCCAACGCTCGACAGCCCGCCTCATTGGCCGCAAGTATCGATGAGCTGTCGGGGTCAATCACATAAATCGCATCACTCACACCATGAAACAGACGTGTGAAAAATGCATCCTGCAACGGGTTACCTCTGTCCATGTATACTGTGCTCCAGCTCCTGTGCCGAGCCCGGTCGGCTGTACAGGTAGCCCTGAAAACCCTGGCAGCCCGACGTCACAAGTGCCTGTCTTTGTTCATTCGTTTCGACCCCTTCTGCCACAACGGACAGATCCAGGCTTTGGCCCAGCGCCACAATGGTACGGATAATGGCGGCATCGTTGGGATCCGTCATCAGGTCACGCACAAAGCTTTGATCAATTTTCAATTTATCCAGCGGCAGGCGCTTGAGATAACTCATGGAAGAATAGCCGGTGCCAAAATCATCAAGGGCGAAATGAACGCCTCGCTGGCGAAGTACCTGCATTTTGTCGATGGTCTGCTCTATGCTCTGCACCAGCATGCTTTCGGTCAGCTCCAACTCAAGCGCACATGCATCGGCCCCGGTTTGATCCAGAATCGAACATACTTCGGTGACAAACCCCTCATCCTGCATCTGACGGGCACTGATATTCACGGCGATACGAACGTTCGCAAGCACAGGATGCTGTTGCCAGGCGACAAGCTGTTCACAGGCGGTCCGCAGGATCCAACGCCCAAGTGGCAGAATCAAACCGCTGGTTTCGGCAACTGGAATGAAATCGGCCGGCGAGACCATGCCCTGCTCGGGATGCTGCCAGCGGACCAGCGCTTCCATTCCGATCAATTTGCCCTCCAGGTTGAACTGGGGCTGATACCAGAGTCGAAACTCATCCTGTTCCAGCCCACGGCGCAGGCCGGCTTCCAGCTCGGCTCTCAGCCGCACCTGCGCCTGCATGGAAGGATCGAAAAAGCTGAATCCACTGCGCCCGGCACTTTTGGCTGCATACATGGCCAACTCTGCCTTTTTGATCAATCCACGAATATCACCGGGCGCATCGGAGAACATGGCCACGCCGATACTTGCGGTTCCGGTATGGGTGTTGCCATCACTCAGCTCAAAGGGTTCACTCAGCGCCAGCAATGTCGTGTTTACATGCTGTTCCACCTGCATCAAAGCACGATCACGGAAGGGGCTGAGCCCTTCCAGCAGCAGAATGAATTCATCTCCGCCGAAACGGGCCTGCATGAAATGTTCCAGCGGCAACTGATTCAGCCGTGCCGCCACAGCCTGCAACAATTGGTCACCCACCTCATGGCCCTGATCATCGTTCAGGTCACGGAAGTTATCCAGGTCGATGAACAGGATCGCCCCTTCCTGACCATTGGGCTCTGCCGCCATAAGTGCCACCTTGAGCCGCTCCTGCAGCTGGCGCCGGTTGGGCAACCCGGTCAGCGGGTCAAAATGAGACAACTGGTGCAACTGCTGCTGATGCTTGCGCTGTTCAGTGATATCGGTGGATACGCCACACAACCCGCGCACCCTTCCCTTGGCATCACACAGCGGCATTTTGACCGTCATCAGCACACGGGGCTCGGTTGAGTCGACCGGCGTGATCACTTCCTCAACCACCACACGCTTGCCCTGTTCAATCACCTGTCGATCGGCCTGGCGGATATCCTGCAAGGTGTCCGGGTCGAAGAAATCGGCGTCACTGGCCCCGGTTAACTGCTCTTCAGTGCGGCCCAGGAAACGGCACAGAGCAGCATTTACATACTCGTAACGGTAGTCCCTGCCCTTGTGGTAAATAAATGCCTGAATATTGGATAGGATGTCATTCAAGTGCGCTTCGTTTGCCTCGAGGGCACGAGTACGTGCCTGTACCTGTCGCTGCAGCAGCCAGACAAATGCCAGCGCCAGCAACAGCAGCAGAGCAGAAACCGACAGCCCCCACACCAGAGCAGGAGGCACCAGTGCCGCTGGGGTTTCGCCACCCCAGCGTTTCATCAAGTTATAGTAGGGGGAGTTCGCATCATCACGCCAACGTTGCAGCCAGTAGTCGATTCGTGACTGCAACTCATACCCTTTCCCGAGTGGAGCCGCGTAGTAAAGCCGACTGGGCTGAAACACGATAGAGGTCGGGATGATGCCGTATTCAGCTGCGTGATAGTTGCCGTACAGATGGTTGCTGACCGCCAGATCCACATAGCCCTGCTGCAACTCCTGTAACGTTTCCTGCAGGGTGCTCACCGGCATGATGCGAGGACTGATATCAAATCCGTCCATCAACTGCTGCAGGTATTCATGCTGGACACCATCGGCCAGAATCGCGACCCGCTTCCGATCCAGATCCAGTGGCGAATGGATATTGCTGCCGGGCCGGCTGAACAGCTGAGACCAGCTGTGCAACGCCGGTACCTGATGAAAGTCGTAAAGCTCCTGCCGCGCCGGGCTGCTGGCCACATCCGGCATCAGGTCAATATCGCCCTGTGACAACAAACTCAGGCAGCGCTGCCATTCACACTGTACCGGTTCCAGTTGCCAACCTTCACGTTCAGCTATTGCCTGCAGCAAGTCGCCCAACAGCCCACTGGGCCGACCATCGGCTGCCGGCATGATTTTGGGTTCATTTTCATACACGCCGACCCGCACGACTCTGTCGGGTGTCGCCATACAGGCGCTGGACAGCGTCACAGCCAACAGCATCACATACCGCAGCATCGGAGTGGACAAGGGTTTTCTCACTGCACCTTCCCTGCTTACTTGGGGGACCTCTACAAGACTATACGCCAGAGCATTAATTAACCACCAGTGTCGCTCTGGATAATCACGGCCAGCACCAGCAACAGGGTTTCGATCAATTCGATCGAGGCTCCGGCGGTGTCACCGGTTGTGCCACCCAGACGGCGCAGCATCAGGCACCTAAGCCCCGCACCGACAAGCAACAGGTATAGTGGCAACCACAGGCTGAACAGGCCCAACAGCAGTATTACGACAGCACACACCCAAAATGCATGCCGACGCTGCAACAGTGGCAGCATTTCACGCGCGATACCGTCAGGTCGGGCATAGGGGGTGGTGACCAGCAGCAACAGCGCAGCACCACGACCCGCTACAGGGGCCAGCAGCAGAGGCCACAGCGTGGCCGTACTTAACAGAGCGGCGAGCGCACTCCACTTCAGCAGCAACACCAGTATCAGCACCAGCGCTCCACTGGCCCCCAGGTGAGAATCCTTCATGATTTCAAGAGTACGCTCTCGGCTGCCCAGTCCGCCCATCCAGCCATCGGCACTGTCAGCCAGTCCGTCCAGATGCAGCCCTCCGGTCAGCCCGGCCCAGACAAGCAATAACAGTGCCGCGCTCAGCCCGGTCGGTACTCCTTGCAGAACGGTGGCCAGCAGCAGCAAACACAGCCCGATCAACCCGCCGACCAGCGGGTAATACAGCAGAGCCCGCGCCTGAGTTCGCTTATCGGGCGGTGCAGCCAAACGTACCGGAATCAGGGTAAGAAACTGCAACGCACAGAGAAACGCCTGCCATCCAGCTTTCATTGGCGTGCATCCTGCAGCTGATGCAAACTGCCATGCGCTACCGGAAAACTGAACATTTCACTGACCGGAAGCCCGTTCAGAATACAGTGCAAGGCACGAATGACACCGCCGTGACAGATCAGCAGCACGGCACGGGCATGTTCCTGCTGAAGTTGATCCACCAGAGCTTCAAGACGAACAAAAAAATCGGCCAGTGATTCGGCCTGTGGCGGTGGACAGTGCCAGGGATCCTGCCAGAAGCGACCCAGTGCAGCCGGATCGGTTGCGTGGATGTAGGCTGCAGTCTGTCCGTCCCATTGGCCAAAATCGTATTCTATCAAGCGAACGTCGGTCACAAAGCCATCGGAGCCGGCCCACTGCTCGGTAAAAGCAGAGCAGCGTTGCAGAGGTGAGCTGAATACCCCCTCATAATCCTCAGGCCTGACCCCTTCCAAACCTGCGTGCATCTGCTGCCAGCCTCTATCGGTCAGGGCCGCATCCGTACGGCCCAGAAAGCACTGACCGGCATCGGTTTCACCATGACGCAGCAGATCTATTCTGAATACGCTCAACTCGGTTTCTCCGACACTGCCGCTTCTGCGAAGGTGGCCATACCGGCATGCAGCTCACAGGACATGCGCAACAGGGGCACAGCCGCAGCGGCACCACTACCCTCACCCAGGCGCAGCCCCAGATCCAGCAGGGGCGGTGATGGCAATGCAGGCCTCAAATGTCTATATCCCGGCTCTGCCGAATGATGGGAAAAGATCAGCCAGTCAGCAACAGCCGGGTTGATCCGGCAGGCCAAAAGCGCCGCAACGGTACAGATGAATCCGTCCACCAGTGCTGCCAGACCTTCCTGAGCGCAGGCAACGTAAGCCCCCGTCAGTGCTGCAATTTCAAACCCGCCCAGCGAGGCCAACAGGGCCATTGGCTCTTGCGTGTCTCCGTTGTTGCGGCCATGACGCAGCAGAGCCTGTTCTATGATTCGGCACTTGTGCGACATACCCATCGAATCAAGCCCGGTGCCGGGGCCCACCAGCTCCGCCACCGGTTTTTCCAGCAACGCCGCCGCCAGGGCCGTGGCCGCCGTTGTATTGCCAATGCCCATTTCGCCGCCAATGAAAAGCTCGGCTGGGGTGTGCAACACCGCTTCTCGCCCTGCCGCCAGCGCCTGCTGCAACTGCACTGCCGTCATCGCAGGCTCATGTAGCAGATTGCCGCTCTGAGCTGCAATCACGCGGGACTCAACCGCCGGCAAAGGCTCAAGCTCCACCACGGTACCCAGATTCCAGACTCGCAGCTCGGCTTCCAGCACCCGGGCCGCCACACTGATGGCAGCTCCACCACGGGAGAAGTTGCGAATCATCTCAGCGGTGACCGCCTGTGGATAAGCGGACACACCTTCCACTGCAACACCATGGTCGGCCGCAAATACGGCGATGCTGATCCGTTGCAGTTGCGGACAGGCCTTGCCCTGCATCCCGGCCAATCGAATCGCCAACTGTTCCAGCTGGCCCAGCGAGCCGGCCGGTTTGGTCAACTGTTGCTGGCGTGCCTGTGCCGCCGCAACAGCCTGGGTGTCAATCGGCTTGGTCGCATGGATTATCCAGCTCATGCGGACACCTCCAGTGCCGGTCCCTTCAGTTGCATCGATATTCCCGCCACCATCAACACGACCTGATCAGCCAGGGCCGCTGCAGACTGGTTGAGCCACCCCGACTCGTCAGTAAAGCGGCGGTTCAACTCTCCCGTGGGGACAATACCCATGCCGGTTTCATTGCTGACCAGAATGATGTCGCCACGGGCATTGCGCAGGGCCGCACAGAGCGCTTCCCGCTCGGCGTGCATATCAGCCTTGGCCAGCAACTGGTTGGTAACCCAAAGGGTCAGACAGTCGATCAATAGACAGCGGTGGGGCGCCTGGTGCGACAGAATTGCGTCCGCCAGCTGCAACGGCTCCTCAATGGTTGTCCAGTGACGGGGACGATCATCCCGGTGACGGTTGATGCGTTCTTGCATCTCGCGGTCTTGCGCCTGTGCGGTGGCAATATAGATCACTTCAAGGCCCGAGGCCTGTGCCAACTGCTCCGCCTGCCGACTTTTGCCGGAACGAGCGCCTCCGAGAATCAATCTGATCATCTGCCTTGTATCTGCCTGTATTGCCGATAAAAAGAGATTGTACCTGCCGCAGCGGGCGTCAGAGAAATTCGGCTTCAATATCGCAGCTGCTGCTGCGCCCCAGCGCCGAGCGGTTTTGCTGCAGCCAGCGGTCCATCTGCGCCTGACCACGCTGCATCAGCTCAAGCAGAAAATCAGGCCGCACATCCAGCTTGCTGCTTCGGTGCAGCTGACTCAAGCCCTCATCAGGCCCCAGCACGTGCAGCCGCATCTGCCGTATCCGGCGCTCAGGCCGCCCCAGCCGCCAGGGCGAGCGGCGCGCCCGCTGATGCATGGCTGCCAGCGCCCGCATCTCGCGCATGAAGGTGGTCTGAAAACCCAGTTCAGCCACCCGGTCAGCAATCGCCTGGGCACTGACCGGCGGTGCAGCCGGCTGCTGCGGGTGCAGCAACAGCAGAAGCAGGTCACGTGCCTTGCAGTCGAACAGCAGCGGGTACACCACCGGATTGCCGGCAAAGCCACCATCCCAGTAATGCGCACCTTCAATCTCCACCGCCTGATACAGCGCCGGTAGGCAGGCAGACGCCAGCAGGTGTTCAGTGCTCAGTTCGTGTTCACGAAACAGTTTCAGTTTGGCGGTTTCGACCTCGGTGGCGGCAATGAACAACTGAAAGGGCGCATCACGCCTCAGCCGCTCAAAGTCAACCAGATCATTCAGCAGGTCTCGCAGTGGATTGATATCAAACGGGTTCAGGTCATAGGGTGAGAGGTGCCGGGTCACCCCACTCCACCAGGTTGGCCAGTGACGGCTCCATCCCGCCGGGTCAAAGCTGTCGGGCAGCATCAATCGATGCCAGAACTCCGACAGCAGTGCTCGCGCACCCGCCGCGCCACCCTGCTGCCAACCTGCCGTCAGCATTACGGCGTTCATGGCGCCTGCACTGGTACCGCTGATGCCGTCAAAGCGGATGTCATCTTCCTGCAACAGACGATCCAGCATCCCCCAGGTGAAGGCACCGTGAGCCCCTCCCCCCTGCAACGCCAGATTCAGTTTCACTTCAGACATGCGCAGCCCCTTGTATTGTGCACTGCAACAAGCATCGGTTCAGACTGTTCTGGTGTCAATGCCAATAACACCCGAAAACAGCCCGGGCTTCGGTCACTCTATACCTGACCGGATGCCGGTTTCACAGGCCCGTAACTGAGGCTGGCGAACGCCGTTTCCGCTTCGCCCCGGCGCTGGTTGATCACCAGCGTCAGGGTAAAACTGAAGTTGCACAACAGGTTCAAAAAGCGCGGCAGAATATCCGCCACCTCCCGCCCCTCTTCACTAACGCGCACGAGCGCCCGAATCGCTTTTTTACAGTTGGAGCGCACGATATGCAGTTGAGGCACCGGTGCTGAGCCCCGAGGCAACACAAACCCCTGTGGTGGCGTAACCAGCTGTTGGCGAAAGTGCTGCAGTCTCGACTTGAGCCAGACGAGGTCAGCCTCCTTCAGGGCCAGCCGGCCGCGAATTGAGCCGTTGGCGTGCAACACCAGCGGCTGCAGCTGTTCAAGATCCTGGCGCAGGTCATCCCACTCATTCGGCAGCGCCGCCAGTACCGCCCCAATCTGGGCACAAAGTTCGTCGGTCAGCAGTTCATAATCACACAGCCAGGAGGTTTCATGGATGAAGGGGTAACAGAGTTCATCCAGATCGCGGCTGTTGGCAATGCTCATATGGGTTCTCTCCCCTGCATGCGCAGCAGTGGCACTGCGGCGCTGAAATCAATTTCGGCCTCGACCCGGAACACCTGACGCAGATTTTCCGTCGTCAGTACCGCCTGTGGCGTACCCACGGCAATGACACGACCAGCGTCCATCAATACCAGCCGGTCACACCACGCCGCCGCCAGTGACAAATCATGCAGCGACAGGATCACGGCACGTTCTCGACTGGTGTAGTTGCGGAGCAGTTTCAGTACCTGCTGCTGATAATACAGATCCAGACTGGCCAAAGGCTCGTCGGCCAGAATCACGCGCGGCTCCCCTGCCAGCAGTCGTGCCAGCCAGACCCGTGCCTGCTCGCCGCCGGAGAGCTGATCCACCGGTACGTTCAGCCATTCGTCTACGCCGGTACTGCGTGCCGCCTGATCAATAATCTGCGCTGACTCATCCCCCCAAGGCAGACGCCCCAGCGCGATCACATCACGCACACTCAAGGTCCAGGCCGCCATGGATCGCTGTGGCAGAAACGCGATCTTGCGCGCCCGTTCCAGCGGTTCAAACGTGCTCAGGTTATTGCCTTCGAAACTGATCACGCCGGAACAGGGCTGGATGCCGGCCAGTGACTCCAGCAGAGAGGATTTGCCGGCACCATTGGGGCCAATAATGCCCAGCAGCTCGCCCGGTTGCAGATCCAGACTGACCGATACCAGACGCTGTGCCAGCGACAGAGCTTCCACCCGAATCAGATCCATCGTCGGCGCTCCTTCCATACCAGCCAGATGAACAGGGGGGCGCCGATCAGAGAGGTCAGCACCCCCAGTTTCAGCTCCTGCCCCGGCGGCAGCAGACGCACCACGATATCCGCCAGACACACCAGCACCGCACCCAGCAGGGCCGAGGGCAACAGCACTCTGTCGGGCCGGTGTTGCACCCAGGGCCGCACCAGATGCGGCACAATCAAGCCGACAAAACCGATGGCTCCCGCCACGGCTACCGAGGTGCCCACCAACAACGCAGCGCCCAGCACAATCAGGCGGCTTCCGCGCCGGGGGGACAACCCCATGCTCTGTGCCACCTGTTCGCCCAGACTGAGCCCCAGCAGCAGACGCCGCTGACTGCAGATCAGACCGCCACCGACCAGCAATGCGGGCAGCAGCAACCAGAGATGATCCAGCCCGCGCTCGGACACCGAGCCCAGCAGCCAGAACACCAGCTCCTGCATGGCGAAGGGATTGGGGGCAAAGTTGAGTACCGCAGCCAGCAGCGCGCCAGTCAGCGTCGAGATGGCCAGCCCCGCCATGATCACCATCGCCTGCCCGGCGGGGCCTGCCAGCAGCAGCATGATCAGCAGCGCCAGCCCTGCACCCACCAGCCCCGCCAGTGCCGGTGCTGCCACACCCAGGGCCGGAAACAGACCAAAATAGAACACGCAGGCCGCGCCCAGTGCCGCCCCCTGACTGGCACCGGTCAGCCCCGGATCTGCCAGCGGGTTGCGCAGCAGGCCCTGCAGCGCAGCACCACTGAGGCCCAGAGACGCCCCCACCAACAGTGCCAACAGGGTGCGTGGCAGGCGAATTTCACTGCTGACAATGGCATCAATGCTCTGCTCCCCTCGTGCCCAGTCAAGCAGGCCCGTCAAGGGGGCTATATCGGTGCTGCCAGTGGCCAGTGACAGCAGCGCCGTCAGCAGCACCAGCAACGCCAGTATCCCGTTCATTGCACTCGCTTCCGTTTCAGTTGTTCGATCAGCTCCCAGGTCCAAGGGCCGGGACATTGCCAGCGCCAGTAGTCGGTGCTCAACCACCCTTCCTGTGTGACAACCTGCTGCAGCGCCGGATGTTCGGCAAACCGGCTCGCCAGTGATGGACTCGCCGGAGCCGACCAGAGGATCGCATCAGGCGGGTCGGCTACCAACTGCTCTAGATCAAGGCGGACATAACCGGCATCACGCAGATAGTTGTGCCAGCCCGCCTGACGCAGAATCTGGTCTTCAAAGGTACCTGCGCCTGTACCGATGCCGTTGGCGCCCAGCAGCAACAGCCGAGGCGCATCACCCGCTGGCTGCGCAGGCGCTGGAGCCGGTCGTGCCCGCGAGGACGGCTGGCCTATAAGCTCAAGAAACTGACGCTCATAGACCTCGATTTCAGCAAGGCTGGTCGGCAGGGACAGGTCCACCACCGGAAGGGACAGCGCCTCAAGACGGCGACGCAACAGCAATGCGTTGTACTCACCCACCAGAATCAGGTCTGGCTGCAATAGATAAATCTGCTCCAGCGAGCCATCGTGCAGCGGCCAGTCAGGCATATCAAAAGGCAGCTGATAGCGCCGATGAGTTGGCGACAGGGCGGCAACCTGCTCAGGTTTTGCATGCAACGCCAACAGCCAGTCCATGCACAGATCCAGCGACAGGATGCGCTGGGGGGCTGACTGGGCACTGGCGCTGGCAAGCAGCAGCCCCAGCCCGAAGCCCCGCAAGCAGCGGAGCATCAGGCCAGACATGCCGTTTCCAGAATCAGAGTGCAGGTGTCCATGTCAGTGACAACAATGCTGTGCGTCCTGTTTCACGATAGGGGTGATAGGTTGAGGGCCAGCCCACACCGTACAGCGCGGTGGCGTACTCTTTATCGAACAGGTTATCAACTTTCAGCTTGAGCGCCAGTTCAGGGTTCAGCTGCCAGCGGCTGCGCAGATTCACCAGTCCATAACCGGCGATTTCACGCGTATTGGCGGCATCATCCCAGCGGCTGTCGGCCAGCTGCCAGCTGCCGCCCACAGACAGATCTCCGAACGTGCGATCCAGGTCCAGGCTCAGGCTGCGCTTGGCACGCCGGGCCAGAGTCTTGTCGGTATCCCGATCAACAGGGTCGACCAGCTCCAGCGCCAATGCGGTCTGCCAGCCGAACAGTTCGTGCTGCAGGCGTGCCTCGAAACCATTGATACGTGCAGTGCCAATATTTTGCGGAGTGAAGGTCGAATCCAGCGTAATCGCATTATCGATATCGGTACGATAGATAGACGCCTGCAGCTCGGTGCTCTGCCCCAGTCGGCTGCGCCACTGCAGCTCATAACTCTTTGAGGTTTCGGGCTGCAGGGCAGGATTGTCATAGCCCGGGTAGTACAGATCCACGAACGTGGGTGCCCTGAAGCCTTCGCTGTAGGAGACGATCAAATCGTTGTCTTGATTGAGTCGCCAGGTCAGTGCCGCACTCAGCGTATTTTCACTGCCGTACAGTTCGTTATCGTCATGCCGTAGGCCAACTTCGGTACTGAAGCGTGCATGATCATAGCGGTGCTGAACGAACGCCGCCCGATTCCAGCGGCTGGTTTCAGCGAAGCTGTCATTGCCGTTTAGACGCTCCTTATGTCCATCGAAACCAACCAATAACTGCTGTGCCGGGGTCAGCTGCAGGGTGTTGAGCCAGGCTAGGCTGTCACGATAGGTATTGAAGGCATCACTGCCGGCGTGATCGTCAAATCGCGTCCAGCTGCGGTTTTCTGCATGGCCCAATTCCAGACGGCTGTGCCACAGCTCACTGACCTGCAGATTGGCATAAACGGACGCGGTGCTCAGCTGGAAATCATTATAGGGATAGTCACCGCCCCAGCTCAGATCGAATTCGCTTTCGCCCCGCTGATCCAGCAGACTGACGCCGGCGTCAAACCGGTCACTGAAACGGTGGTTGAGGTTGAAGCTGGCAGCCGTATTGCGATAGGCATCACGGTCACTGTCCGGGCCGGTGGCTTCATAAGTGCGGTTAATGCCATTGGTCTCGTCATTGCTGAGGCTCAGGTTGAAACGCGTATCAGCATTGCCACCTGACAGCCCGAGGCTGCGCTCCCAAGTTTGCTCTGTACCGTAGCCCAGATGTACACGGGCACGCAGGCCATCTCCTTCCCCACGACGGGTGAAGATCTGAACCACACCGCCAATGGCATCTGCCCCGTAGATGGCGGAACGGGCCCCTCGCAACACTTCGATGCGCTCGATCTGATCAACCGACAGTGCTTCCAGCGCGGCACTGCCGCTGTCGGCGCCGTTGATACGCACACCATCAATCAGTACCAGGCTCTGGGATGATTTTGTGCCACGGATGTACAGGCTGGTCATACTGCCGCGACCGCCGGATTGGGTCATCTGTACGCCGGGTACCCGATCAAGCAGCTCAACAACGGTTGAAGGCTGCAGGCGTTCAATGTCCGCACGAGTGAACACTTGGGTAGCGGCAGTTGTGTCCTGCTGCAGCTGTGGCTGGCGGGAAGAGGTCACCACGATGGTGGAGAGTTTCAGCTGCTCATCAAGCGAGGTTTCAGCAGCAAAGGCAATACTGGGCGCGAGCGTAATGGCCAGCGCCAACGTGGAACGTTTCGGCATGGGAAAGACCTTTCTCATGTGTGCCACCCGCACACTGATGGATGAATGATCACTTCTGGCCGGTCTCCGGGCTCAGGCGTCAGACTGTGCAGTCAGGAGGGATAACACCTTCCCATATCGGATCGATACAGTGGCCTGTCGTCATCGCCTCACGCCTCTACCGTTGCGGGGGCAGCGTCGGCATTGCATCGACTTTCATAAAACGATGCGCACCAACTTCCCGTTTAAGTCCTGAACAGCTGTTCAGTACACCGGAAGCAAGCCGCGGATAATAGGCACTCAGGAGGAAGAGGTCAAACGGAGGCTGTTCAAGTGAAGTTGAACGAAAACGAACAAAAAAATGCCGCTTCCCCCGGGGAGATGGAGGAAGCGGCGCCAATCACCTTCGGCACACATCTGCAGTGCCTACAGTGAGCTAGACCTGTCAATGAACGAGATTAATCTTAAATATAATCATTCTTATTTGCAACAAGAAATTAAGCCAATAATGAAAAAACCGCCAACCCCGGGGAAACAGAGTTGGCGGCTGAAGGCTCAGGGAGTTAAAACTCGTAGCGAATACCGGCAAAGAACTGACGCTGACGCCCCGCCACCTTGCCATCCACCCGGCTGACCAGATATTCGCGATCGGTCAGGTTGTACACACTGCCGAACAGGGTGATATCGCTGCCGGGCTTTCTGTAGTTGATGGAAGCGTTCCAGAGGCTGTAGCCGTCAATCATGCCCTCTTGACCATTGGCACTTTCGACACGCGTGTTCTCGCCATCCACAAACTGTCGGCTGATGTAGTCCACACCGATGCGGGTATCCAACCCGTAGGGATTTTCGTAACCCAGGCTGAGTGAGGCCATGTGACGGGGGGCATACGGCATGCGGTTACCCGCTGCAATATTCTCCGACGGTACGGCCTTGCTGAACTCGGCCTTGAACAGGTTGGTATAGGAACCCGTTAAATAGACGTTGTGAGCACTGTCATAGAAGGTGCCGAAATCGATTCGGCCCGCCAACTCGATACCTGCCTGCTCCGACTCACCGGCATTGAAGAAACGGCCGCTGTCCTGAATTACGATCTCCTGGAAATCGGTATAGAACAGCGTTCCCGCCAGGGAGACACCATCGAAGTAGTCACTGCGCAAACCCAGTTCCCAGTTGGTGCTTTTTTCGGGGCTGGTTTTGGACAGCACCACACCATCACCCACCTCTCCCAAATCACGATCAGGGCGCGGAGGGGCAATACCGCGGTGTACACCGGCAAAAACGGTTGTGTTGTCGATGCCATTCCAGGCGATACCGAAGCCTGGCAGAACATCGGTTGAACGGTTGGTCTGACGAATGTCCTGCGGGTCGCCTTCCGCCCAGACCACATCGGTCTTGATGCTCAGATCCTCGATTCGAACACCGGGAGTAAAGGACCAGTCACCGAGGTGGAACGTGTTTTGGGCGAAGTAGGAGATCGCTTCCACATCGATGCGAATATCTTCACGCAGATAGTCCGTGCCAAAGGACTTGAGCCAGTCCAGATCGCGAGCACGCGGGTCACCATCACGGAACTGACGACGACGAATGTCCTCTTCGTGGTACCGAACGCCGACGACAGCATCACTGTCGAGGCCAAACAGGGTGTGATTGAAGTCCAAACGGGATTCAATACCCCAGTATTCATAGTCGCGGGGACGGTGACGTCCGCCACAGGCGTCTGCATTGGCAGCGGTCGCCGCTGTGCCACAGCGATCCAACTCTGAATAGGCAGTACCGTCAATAATGTAGCTGCCATCGCCCGGCTCATTGACCTGCCGGAAAGACGAGCGATAGGCATCCGCATAATAGGCTTGGGTATTGAGCGTGGCACTGTCGTTGATATCAAAGATGTGCTTCAGCTGCACACTGTCGCGCTGATGCTCAAAACGGTCATGATCGGAGGTGGGTGCCTGAAATTTGTCCTGAGCGTACTCCAGCTGCCCCAGGCCGGTTTCGGTAATGGCCGAATCTTCTTCAAAGCGACTGACCTTGGCAATCAGCGTTTGCCGATCCGTCAGGTTGAGCTGCCCCTTGATGGAAAATTCGGTGACATCAAAGTCATGCCCACGACGAACGCCATCACCCTGCTTCTGCAGTGCATCAATCATGATACCGCCGGTGTCATTTCCGTAGCCCAGGCGCGTATGCGCACCTCGGAACCCTTGATTACCGGCGTCCATAGTGACAGCGCCTTCAAAGCCATCGGTCGGCACCGGGCGTGTTACGAAGTTGATCATGCCACCCACGGTTTGTGGCCCGTGCAGTATCTGCCCCGAGCCTTTTACCACCTCGATGCGCTCAACTCTGTCCAGCGGGGTCGAGTAGTGTGCTGATGGGTCGCCATAAGGGCCCAGAAACAGCGGCATGCCATCTTCCATCAACAGGGTGCGGGAAGTACGGCGGGGGTTGAGGCCACGCACCCCGATGTTGAGCGCCAGGCCATAGCTGTCTTCATCAACCGCATTGATACCGGGGACGGTTTTCAGTGCTTCCTTCACGGTAAACGGCCGACGACGTTCAAGGTCACGCTCGTCCACAATATCAAATGAACCGGGAACCGCTTCCAGTCGGTCGGGCAAAATGCCGGTAACCGTCAGTGTGTTTATGCTGTCCACCTGCTCCGCCTGCAAGGCGAATGGGACCAGCATCAGCGAAGAGGCGATGGCACTGCTGAGCAGTTTCTTGCGAAAAAACATGGGTCACTCCTGTTGCCGAGAGGACAGCCTCTGCCAATGAGAGGGCTGGCAAAATTGTTGCAGCAGTATGTGATGAGCAACAAAACGCTGTCGTCGGCAACAGGTAGCGGTACTGGCGTACTTTGGTACTACGCCCGCAACAGAGCGAAAAAATCCTGTATCTGACGGGAAAAATTCCCGGTTAATATTAGCCGAAACGGTACCCGGACAGGCTTGTCTCCAGTATCCGATCTACAAACACGTGCCGCCCCTGATCATCACCGGCAGCACCCGCCGCCAGCATCAGTGGCAGCAAGTGCTCCTCGTGCCGCTCCGGGTGACATTCACGCGCCCTCGGAGCCTGATCCCAGTGCGCCAGCGCCTGCCAGCGCACGGCAGGGTCGGCCTCGACCGTCTGCGCCAGCCAGGCATCAAACTCATCCGAGATCGGGCCAAAATGAGGATCACGATAGCCACGCATGTTGTGGAAACTCATGCCACTGCCCACGATCAATACGCCCTCATCCCGCAGCGATTGCAGTGCTCGGCCTACCTGCAGGTGCGCCTCGGCATCCAGGTCCTGACGCAGAGACAGCTGCACCACCGGGATCTCCGCCTCAGGGAACATCAGCTTGAGCGGAATGAACATGCCATGGTCGAAGCCCCGGCCGGCATCGGTTGCAGCCGGCAGCCCGGCCTGCTGCAACAGCTCAATCACACGCTGTGCCAATGCCGGCTGGCCGGGAGCCGGGTAGGTCAGCTCGTAGGTGTGTGGTGGAAAATTGTAGTAGTCATAGATCAGATCCGGCTGTTCACCCGAGGTAGTGCTGAACACGGGCTCAAGCCAGTGGGCCGATACCAGCAGGATCGCCTTGGGCTGTTCCGGCAAGGTCTCGCGAATGCCACGCAGAAACGCTTCCATCCGATCCCAGGCATCGGGCGGATTCCAGTCCATGAAAAAACAGGGGCCTGCCCCGTGCGGCACAAAAAAGGTGGGCTGAGTGGATGACATGGGGATCACTCCTGTTGCGGATTTAAACGATATATTCACAGACTAGGGTGGCAGAGCTGTCCTGCAACGCCAGACTGATCAGAACACGGTCACATTCAAGTGCTCCGGCCGCCATGCGGTGGCAGTCAAAGGCGGCCTCAACGCCGGATACTCGGCAGTGCTCAAAGCGGGTGGGCGGCGCTGTGCTTGCATGCTCGCCGGCCGGCAGCTCGATGTACAGGGTTCGCAGATCGGGCGCGGTGTCGGCGGCCTTTTCCAGCCAGCGGACCAGCGCTCCCGGCTGCTCGATACGCGTGAGCGCAAAGTGATGATCCAGCAGTGAGAACTGCAGCACGTCGCCTTGCTGAACCAGCAGGCCGCCCAGCATTTCAAGCTGCTCCACCAGATTGTGTTCACTCAACGGTTCGGAGGGAAATCGAAACACCTGCCACTCTCCTCATACCTGTGACCACCCAGTATATTGGACTGCAGTGGCGCATATTCAACTGCCTCCCTGCCCGCGGCTGGAAACCGCGTGCTGGAAACACTATACAGTAACGACGGGGAACCGCCCCGAAGACACCCATCTGCCGACAAGGACAGCCCGTGACCCTGAACGATCTTTTTACCCCTGCATTGGGTTTCGCCTCTTTGGCACTGGCCAGCCTGGCCTGCCAGTGGCTGGCCTGGCGATTGCGCCTGCCGGCGATTCTGTTTCTGCTGTTGACCGGCATTCTGGTGGGGCCCATCGGCGGGTGGCTGTCACCGGATCTTTTTCTGGATGAGCTGCTGTTTCCGCTGGTATCACTCAGCGTCGCTCTGATTCTGTTCGAAGGCAGCCTGACTCTGAAATTCAGCGAGCTGCGCGAGACCGGCACAGTCGTCCGCCGGCTGGTCACACTGGGTGCACTGGTGACCTGGGGCGTGCTCAGTCTGGCGACCTACTGGTTGATCGGGCTGTCGCCCGCACTGTCCGCTCTGTTCGGGGCACTGGTTGTCGTCACCGGCCCGACCGTGGTGGTGCCCATGCTGCGTACCCTGCACGCCAAACCTCGCATCGCCGATGTGCTGCGCTGGGAAGGTATATTGATCGACCCTCTGGGTGCACTGCTGGCCGTACTGGTGTTCCAGTGGCTGATCGCCACCGGCAGCGGTGAAAACGGTTTTCTCGCCAGCCTGATGATCTTTTTCAAAGTCACGCTGGCCGGCACCATCATTGGCCTGTTGGCGGGCTGGCTGCTGGCTCTGGCATTGCGGCGTTACTGGATTCCGGAGTATCTGGAAGTACTGGCCGCCATTGCCGTTGTGCTGGTGACCTTCTCAGTGTCCAACCACCTCGCCCATGAGTCCGGTCTGCTGGCAGTGACGCTGATGGGGATCTGGCTGGCCAATGCCAAAGGGATCGATATCGACGAAATTCTGGCCTTCAAGGAACATCTTGCCACCCTGCTGATTTCCGGGCTTTTCATTCTACTGGCTGCCCGGCTGGACCTGCAGGCATTGCTGGCACTGGGCTGGCAGGCGTTGGTACTGTTGGCCGTCATTCAATTCATCGCCCGCCCATTATCGGTTTGGGTCTGCACCCTCGGCAGTAATCTGAGCTGGCCGGAGCGAGGCCTGATCGCGTGGATCGGCCCGCGCGGCATTGTCGCAGCGGCGGTCTCGGCCCTCTTTGCTCTCAAGCTGGAGCAGGCCGGGTATGAAGACGCCGGACTGATCAGTGCACTGACCTTTGCCGTCATCATCGGCACCGTGGTGTTTCAGAGCGCTACGGCTCGCCCGGTCGCCAAACTGCTTAAGGTAACCGAACCGGAACCCCGCGGACTGTTACTGGTGGGCGCTAACCCAGCCGCATTGGCTCTGGCCGAGTGTCTGCAGAAAGAGGACGTTCCTCTGTTGGTGGTGGACACCCACTGGGATGCGATTCGGGACGCCCGCATGCGCGGACTCAGGACCCTGTGCGGCAATCCGTTGGCCGCGGTGGTCGATGACCGGCTGGACCTGGCCGGACTGGGGCATCTACTGACGCTGACACCGCAGCGGGAATGGAATGCCCTGCTGTGCCAGCATTTCCGACGCGATTTTCCGGCTCGGCAGATCTTCACGGTCCGCACGGAAAAACACCAACAGGCGCGGCTCAAGCTGGCCGAAGAACATCAGGGCCGGCCACTGGGGGCTGATCCATTGAACTTCGGCCAGCTCGCCGGCCTGATCAGCCGCGGTGCGCGTTTTCGCGCCACCCGCTTCAGCGAGAGCTATGACTTCAATCAGTGGCAGCAGCAGGATGCATCAGGCGTGCGCATGCCAATCGCGCTGATCAGCCCGGACCGGCACCTGCAATTGCTGTCCAATCCCGATGAGGTCAACCCGGGGACTGACTGGACCCTGATCTATCTGGATACCGCCGAGAAAGCGGCAAGCGGCAGGCCCGAGAAATCAACGACTGACCCAGTTACCTGATGTCAGCCGTTGCCCGGGCTGTACCGCCGGATTGTATAAATACAGCCAGGCACAGCCATGGGGGGTGTCCACCTGAATCCGGTCATACAGTCCGGTGTGCGGAGCACGGGCATTGTATTCTTCCAGTTCGTCCAGGGCGGCAAAAGTCTCCGTATTCACACGGTACACCTCTACCTGCGTCTGGCCCGGCTCCCGCTTAACCGCCGGCCAAGGCCCCAGGTCATAGAGCGCGAAGCCATCCAGCCATGTTGAGCCAAGATATTCAGCCCCGCTGAGAAAGTGGTGGTTGCCTTGCCCCTGTTTAAGAGTGCCATATACGGCGACCCGAATCTGCTCCATTGCCAATCCTCTGCGTATAAACGGGTCAGCTATTCTTAAATACCTTAAGGCCATTGAGCAAGGAGATCCCATGCGCACGTTTTTTCTCGGTCTGATACTGCTGACGCTGACCGCCTGCACCAGCCTGCCCGATCGAGTCGAGCCGGTGAGCAACTTCGAGTTGAACCGTTATCTGGGCACCTGGTATGAGATCGCACGGCTGGATCATTCGTTCGAGCGCGGCCTGAGCCAGGTGCAGGCCGAGTACAGTCTGAGAGACGATGGCGGGGTGAAAGTGATCAACCGGGGTTTCGACGCCGCCCGAGGTGAGTGGCGCGAGGCCGAGGGCAAGGCGTATTTCGTTGAGGACAGCAACACCGGCTACCTGAAAGTGTCGTTCTTTGGTCCTTTCTATGGTGCCTATGTGATCATGGAACTGGACCACAAGGGCTATCAGTACTCACTGGTCAGCGGACCGGATCGAGATTATCTGTGGATACTGTCGCGCACGCCGAAGATGGATGCCGGTACGCTGGAGCAGCTGGTTGCCACTGCCCGCAAGGCCGGTTATCCGGTGGATAAGCTGATTTATGTGAACTATTGATAGTTGTAAACAGATACAAAGGTGCCCGCCCTTGCAGCGGGCACCCTCATTTTCAGGCCGCAGCCGCCCGATCCTCACGCAGCACTCTGGCGGCATCCACCATGTTCTGTAGTGCCGGGATTACCTCACTCCACTGGCGGGTTTTCAGGCCACAGTCGGGGTTCACCCAGAGGTGTTCTGCCGGGATGCGCTGCGCCGCGAGACGCATCAGTTTCACCATCTGTTCTACCGACGGGATATTGGGGCTGTGGATATCGTACACGCCCGGGCCGATCTCGTTGGGGTAGTGGAATTCGTCGAATACATCCAGCAGCTCCATGTCGGAACGGGAGGTTTCGATGGTGATCACGTCCGCATCCATGTGCGCGATCGCCTCGATGATGTCGTTGAACTCCGAGTAACACATGTGGGTATGGATCTGAGTGCTGTCCGACACGCCATTGGCGCTGATGCGGAACGACTCCACCGCCCAGTCTAGATACTCGGCCCACTGGCTGCGGCGCAGTGGCAGACCTTCACGCAGCGCCGCTTCATCGATCTGGATGATATCGATACCGGCACGTTCCAGATCCTGCACCTCTTCGCGGATCGCCAGCGCCAGCTGGTAACAGCTGTGTGAACGCGGCTGATCATCACGCACGAAGGACCAGTTGAGGATGGTGACCGGGCCGGTGAGCATCCCCTTCATCTTTTTATCCGTCAGTGACTGGGCATATTTGATCCACTCCACGGTCATTGCCTTCGGGCGGCTGATATCGCCGAACAGAATCGGCGGCTTGACGCAGCGGGAGCCGTAGGACTGCACCCAGCCGAACTGGCTGAAGGCATAGCCGTCGAGCTGCTCACCGAAGTACTCCACCATGTCATTGCGCTCAGCTTCACCGTGTACCAGCACGTCCAGCCCCAGAGCCTCCTGCTGTTTGACGGCAAATTTGATCTCCTGCTGCATGCGGACTGTATAGTCTCCAGCATCCAGCTCACCCTTCCTGAACGCCAACCGCGCCTGGCGGATCTCCTGCGTTTGCGGGAAGGAACCGATGGTAGTGGTCGGGTACAGCGGCAGGTTCAGCGTCTGGCGCTGCAGCGCTGCCCGCTGCGGATAGGCACTCTTGCGCTTGCCCAGGCCCGGATCGATGGCGGCAACGGCGTTCTGTACTTTGGGGTTGTGCACCCGCGGTGAGGTACGGCGGCTGTTCAGCGCTGCGAGATTCTCGGCCAGCTCAGCGGCAACAGATGCCCGACCATTGTTCAATGCGCTGTGGATAACCCAAATTTCATCCAGCTTCTGCTGCGCAAAGGCCAGCCAGGAACGAATCTCGGCATCCAGCTTCTGTTCGCTCGCAAGATCCACCGGCACATGCAACAGCGAGCAGGACGGTGCGATCCAGAGGCGACTCCCCAGCTTTGCCGCCACGGGTTCCAGCCAGTCCAGCAATGCACTCAGATCGGTTTTCCAGATATTACGACCATTGACCACACCCAATGACAGCACCTTATCCGTGCTCAGCTGCTCGATCACCGGCTCGACTTCATCGCGGGCATTGACCGCATCCAGGTGCAGTCCATCAACCGGCAGGCTGCAGGCCAGCGCCAGATTTTCTTTCAATTGACCGAAATAGGTGGTCAGCAGCAGCTTCACGCCCGTGTTGGTCAGCGCCCCATAGGCGGTGCGGAACGCCTCCTGCCATTGCGGTGCCAGCTCAGTGACCAGCGTCGGCTCATCGATCTGCACCCACTCGATGCCGTTCTCGGCCAGCAGTCCAAGCAGTTCGGCATAAACCGGCAACAGCTGCGCCAGCAGGCTCAGTGGATCGGTTGCGTCCTTGCTCTTGCCCAGCAACAGATAGGTCACCGGACCGATCAGCACCGGCTTGGCGTTGTGACCCCGTGCCTGAGCTTCTTCAATCTGCGCCAGCAGGCGACTCGGGTTCAGGCTGAAGCGGGTCTCGGCGCTGAACTCCGGCACGATGTAGTGGTAGTTGGTATCGAACCACTTGGTCATCTCACCGGCATGCACACAGTTGCAGCCGCTGTCGTTGGCGGAGCGGCCACGGGCGACACGAAAATACTGATCCAGTTCCGAGCCTTGCAGTCCCTGCACTCGGGCCGGCAGGTTGCCGAGGGTAAAGCTCAGATCCAGTACCTGATCGTAGAGGGAAAAATCCCCCACCGGGATCAAATCGAGTCCCGCCTGACGCTTCCAGTTCTGCGCCCGCAGCTCTGAGGCGGTCTGCAGCAGCTCGGATTCGCTTTTCTCGCCTTTCCAAAAGGCTTCCTGGGCAAATTTGAGTTCGCGCCGTGCGCCGATGCGCGGAAAACCCAAGTTGTGTAAACGGCTTTTTGCCTGTGGCTGAAGGCTTTTGTTTTGTCGCTGAAGGCTCATAACACTCTCCAAAATTCAATTCGGAGTCGATGCTAGCCCTTATGAATGATGAAAAATAATGGCATTATCTCATCAACACATTAATTATGATCATGGATTAACATGCTTGACCGCCACCACCTGATGATACTGCGCGCCGTGGACCAACAAGGTTCGCTGACTGCCGCCGCCGATACCCTGTGCCTCACCCAATCCGCCCTGAGTCATTCAGTGCGCAAGCTGGAGCAGCAGTTGGGTACCCCCGTGTGGCAGAAGGAAGGCCGTCGCCTGCGCCTGACCCAGGCCGGCCGCTATCTGCTGCGACTGGCGGAACGGCTGCTGCCTCAGTTCGAGCACGCCGAAGCGGTGATGCAGCAGTTTGCCAGTGGCGAGCGCGGCACCCTGCGCATCGGCATGGAGTGCCATCCTTGCTACCAGTGGCTATTGAAGATAGTGAACCCTTACTTGCAGCAGTGGCCCGATGTGGATGTGGACGTGCGGCAGAAGTTTCAGTTTGGTGGCATGGGCGCCCTGTATGGCCACGAGATCGACCTGCTGGTTACACCGGACCCGCTGCACCGTAGTGGCCTCGTCTTCGAGCCGGTTTTCGATTACGAACAGGTGCTGGTGGTGGGTCCTGAGCACCCACTGTACGGGCAACCTCAGGTTGAACCGAAACAGCTGCTCAACGACACTCTGATCACCTACCCGGTTGAGCCGGAACGGCTGGATATCTTCAACAGCTTTCTGACCTCGGCCGGTTGTGCACCGCGCCGCCACAAGCAGATCGAGACCACCGACATCATGCTGCAAATGGTAGCTGCCGGGCGTGGTGTCGCAGCACTGCCGCGCTGGCTGGTCAGTGAGTACCAACAAAGGCTGCCGCTGCACCCGCTGCAATTGGGAAAATCAGGCGTCGCCAAACAGATTTTCCTTGGTCTGCGTAAAGAGGATGTGGAGACTGACTACCTGAACGCCTTTGTCGAACTGGCACGCCAGTACAATCAGCCTCCAGCCTGATACTGCAAACAACTGGCCGGTGCTCAGTCACCCAGCAGATGTACCAACCCCCGTCCCAGGGTTGCGCGCCAGTGGAAGTAGTCATGGCCAGCGCTGAACTCTTCCAGTTTCACCGGATAACCTTTTATCTGCAGGATCTGCTCCAGCTGGCGGTTGGCATTGAGAATACCGCTTTCGCCAAAGTCGGTCTCGAAACGGCCGGCACTGAGGTAGAAGCGGATGGGCAAGTGTTCAGACTTGGCCAGCTGCGCATTGAGCCATTCAGGACGTTCCGCATCCGCCGGGCTCCACCAGAACGACCCTGACTGGCTCAGCACCAGGCCAAAGTGTTGTGGATAACGATAGGCCGTGCAGGCAGATGCCAAACCACCGAAACTGGCACCGGCCAAGAGGGTTTTATCCCCAGAGAAATGCAAACCGGTTTTGTCCACAACAAATGGCAGCAGCTCCTCTGCCATGAAGTCGGCAAAGTCTGCGTTGCAGGGCAGCTCCGTACGCCGTGCTGCACGACTGGGATTGCTGACAAAAACCGCTGCCGTGGGCGGTATCTGACCCGATTCGATCAGATTCGACAAAATACGGGGCGTGGGTACTCGTGATTGGTACTCAGCACCATCAAAGAAAATGGCCAGCGGTACCTGCTCACCCGACCCCGCTTCAATGCCTTCGGGCAGCCAGATATCCACATCACGGGTATTGCCCAAACGCTCACTGCTCAAACGGTAGTGCCGGGCATTTGGCAGCGGTCGATCCCCCTTGAGCAGCAGATCGGAAGGTGCCTGATCCAGCTCCAGAATGGAGTTAAGGTTATAGCGATCATTCAGACCATCCGGCGACCACTGGTTCGGATTCAGCGGATCTCTTTGTGCCGTCGCCATAATGGCGACCCGCTGCTCGCGTTCCGTTCCTGCGACCTGCGGCACATCCGGCGCCAGTTTGTAGCTCATGCGCGTATCGCTGGGCAAACGATAGCTGCGAAACCAGATATCCGAATTCCCCAGGCGAAACAGCGGATCATGCTCATAACCCGGCGCACCCAGCATCAACACCCGCTCACGGGCACCGCGCCAAATGAAGGTGACCAGACGTTCATCCGCAGCCAATTCTGCCTCTGGCACATCCTGCGGCCATTCAATCAGGGGAGTGCCTGACGCCGTCAATCCAGACCAGACCTCATCGACACTCTGCCCTGCTTGCAATGCAGCCAATGCCCGGCGCACCTGAGGGCTGTCCATCTCGGGAGCATTCACCTCCCCCGGTGCCAACAAGGGTGCCTTTTCCAGCGCCAGCGACAGTTGCACGGGTGCATCACCGGCACTCAATACCAGCTGATAGGCTTGCCCCTGAGAAGCACGAAAGGCCACCCGTGCATCCACATCACCCGCTCGGGTCAGATGGCGCACCGGCGCGCCTTCGGAATCGACCAGCAGTGCGTTGACCGGGCCGTTGCCACTGAGTTGCCCACGCAGGTAGTCCCCCTGTGCCAACTCCAGGTCCACCACCCGCGTTTCGCCGGCCGGCAGGGACAGCGTTTGCTGCAGCGGCAGCGCCCATGCAGCCGTTGTCACTAGCGCGGTGCTTGCCACGGCCAGTGCCAGCGTATTCATCCTTTTCAACATAGGTTCACTCATAAAAAAGGGCGGTGCTCAGGTAACAAGAACACCGCCCCAGGGAGAGACAATTACTCAGAAGTCGTAACTCAGGCCCACGTAGACGCTGCGACCGACCACGTTGCTGTAGTAGTCATCATCGTCGTCATTCAGGTCCACGTCGGTGAGGTTGTTGATACCGCCACGCAGGGTCAAATCCGGTGCCACACGGGAGTTTGCTGTCAGGCTCACCAAGGTATAGGCGGACTGGGCCTCGTTATCCCAGTTTTTCTGCTCACCAAAATAATCCACACCCAGACGCAGGCCGGTATCGGCAGTGGCCTGCCAGTTCAAGCCGGCATTCAGCTTGTGGCGCGGGCGGAAGGCCAGCTCGGCATCGCCGTTTTCTTCGGTATCCATGTAAGTGTAGGCCGCATCCAGGCTCAGAACGCGGTTCAGATCAACCTGACCTTCCACCTCCAGACCGGTGACCTGAACCTCATTCAGGTTGACCCAGGCACGGGATTGGGTAGCAGCATCGTAGGTGGCGGTGATCATATCTTCCACATCATTGCGGAACACCACTGCACTCATGCGCCAGTTGGTGGCACGGGTTTCAACACCCAGCTCATAGTTGACGCTGGTTTCCGGCGTCAGGTCCGGGTTACCCGGGATAAAGCAGGACCCACCACAGCTGACGATCTGGTATTCCTCGATAATCTGGTGTGGCCGCGGTGCCTTGTACGCCTTACTGATACCCCCCTTGATAGAAACAGCGTTGTTCAACTCGTACACCAGGTAACCACGCGGGGTGAACTCACCGTCGAAGTCATCGTGATCCTCATAGCGGCCACCCAGGGTCAGGCGCAGCTTGTCGGTCAGCTGCATTTCGTCCTGCATAAACAGGGCCTGCTGGCTGGCGTCGCTGCTGCCAGATTGGGTAAAGGCGACCTTGTCGCCGACTTCCTGATTGCGATATTCGTAGCCCATACTCAGGCCGTGAATGCCCAGATTCATGCCGGCACTACCGGACAGCGTCAGGTTGGTCTCTTCCAGATTGCGCTGCTTGGGGTCCGGATAGCGGCTGTTGTAATCGTCGATTTCGCCGTCTTCATAATTGACGCTGAGCAGGGTACGGCCCCAGTCCCAGTCACCCTCATGGCTCAGAGCATAGGTGGTGCGCTCGATTTCCTGCTCGCGATATGAGCCACTGGCGTAATTATCATAAGGGCGCTCATCATGGTTGATCATCAGATCCGCATTCACGGTCTGACGTTCATCCAGATCCCAGCTCAGCGAGCCGGACAGGTTACGCGCTTTCTTCTCTTCACGCTCCGGCACCGTATCAACATCGTTAATATACCAGGCGTCACGGTTGTAGAACTCACCACTGAGACGCAGGTAGAGATTGTCTGTCAGGGAGCCGGCGGTGGACAGGTTGGTACGGAACTGGTCGCCTTCTTCACCCTCGGTGATGTGCTCATAGACCACGTCCACATTGGTGGCCCAGTCCTGCGCACCCTTCTTGGTGATGATATTGATAACACCCCCCATGGCATCCGCACCATAGAGCGACGACATGGGACCACGCACAATTTCGATCCGCTCAATACTGGCGCGTGGAACCGCACTAAAGTCGAAATCACCGCCACGCCAAAGGGCATTGCCGGAGGAGATGCGGCGGCCATCCACCAGAATCAGGGTATAACCGGCATCCAAGCCACGCATGCGCACTTCGTCACGGCCCGCACTGTCGGTGGTGTTGATCACACCGGCGCTACGGCTGACCAGATCAGCCACACTTTCGGTCGGATTGTCACGCAGCGCATCGGCATCGATCACAGTGGTAAAGGCCGGTGCGGTCATCTGGGTATGTTCGGTACCCGATGCACTGATGACGACCGTGTCCATTTCCTGAGTGGCGGCAAATGCAGATTGATGCGCCAGCATCAACCCGGCTGAAAGCGTAGAAAGGGCAAACGCCCGAATCGGCTTTGATGGATACATTTTGTCTTATACCTGTAAGAATGTGTGTGAGCCCCTTGTTGGCCATGCGGCGGAGGGCTTCTTGAGTACAGTGAGAGCGTGTGGCGCCCTGGAAGGGGTCAGAGCACCAAACACTTAAGCTTAATGCTAATTATTATCATTTAGGTAATCAATAGATTGTACTCGATGCGCGCTGCCCAGGCCGAATACTCTGTACTAACGCCCTGCCTGGCCCCGGCGATTCATTTCCCACACAATGACGTATCCTAGAAAGATTCTTTTTCCGCTTGAGACCCAATCATGTCCCACCAGGCATTGAGCGATTTTATCCACAACCACCCCCGCTTGCTGGTGTTGACCGGTGCCGGTATCAGCACCGACTCTGGCATCCCCGACTACCGCGACAGCAACGGTGACTGGAAGCGCAAGCAGCCGGTACAGCACCCGGAGTTCATGCGCTGCGAGCACACCCGTAAGCGTTACTGGGGTCGCAGTCTGGTCGGCTGGCCGGTGATGCGTGATGCCCGGCCCAACGCGGCACATGCTGCCTTGGCACAACTGGAACGGCTGGGCCATATCGACCTGCTGGTAACGCAAAACGTGGACGGCCTGCATCAGCGGGCCGGCAGCGAGAGGGTTATCGACCTGCACGGCCGATCTGATCGGGTGATCTGCATGAGCTGTGATTTCAGCTGCAGCCGTGACGAGGTACACCATCAAAGCGCCGACCTGAACCCTGCCTTCACCCACTTCAGCGCCGAGACCGCCCCAGACGGCGATGCGGACCTGGAGGTGGATTTCAGTGACTTCCGCATACCCGACTGCCCTCACTGTGGCGGAATTTTGAAGCCTGATGTGGTGTTTTTCGGCGATAATGTACCCAAACAGCGGGTAGTGGATGCACTGGACGCCCTGCATCAAGCCGATGGTCTGCTGGTGATCGGCTCATCGCTGATGGTCTATTCCGGCTTTCGCTTTTGCCGCCGTGCCCATGAGTGGAATAAGCCGATCGCGGCACTGACCCTGGGCAAAACCCGCGCGGACGAACTGCTCAGTCTGAAAATCAACCAGCCCATCAGGCCGGTTCTGAGTGCTGCGCTGGAACAACTAAGTATCAAATGACATACACAATAGGTGATATAGTAGCCACTCTCCCTATATAATTGGCTCTATTAATACTGTTGACGGAGCCGCAGCTGATGAATTCAGCTATTTGTTCGGCCAGATCTGATCAATCAGCAGCCCTCATGCGATACCTGTGGCTGTGTCTGCTTTGCCTGTTGGCGCTTGGCCTGACGCGAGCACAGGCCGAAACCGTGCCACTGAACCAGCACTGGGAATACCGCTGGGGCGACTCACCGTTCAAGGATGACACTCCCGTTTGGACCATCGAGGCCGATGAGGCCCAATGGCACCCTATCAGCTTTCCGTCCAACCCACCCGGGCGGGAGGGGCGCGAAAACATCTGGTATCGCACCCAGATCCCTGAAGATGACTGGCGCGACCCGGTACTGTACATCTTCAGTGTTGATCTGATTGTCGAGGTATACCTTGAGGGTGAGCGCATCTACCACTACGGCGAATTTGATGCCCAGGGCAAGGGCCGTTTCGAGGGTTGGCCCTGGCACATGATCCCGCTGCCCGAGGATGCCGCAGGCAAGCCGATCCATTTTCGCGTCTACTCCAATTACATGGACATCGGTCTTTGGGGTGAGGTCAAAATCATGGACCGGCTTGAGCTTTATCAGCAAATTCTGAAGGAATCGATCGATAGCCTGATCATCACCCTGTTCAACCTGTTAATTGCCGCTCTGGCACTGCTGTTTGCACTTTTCAAATCCGGTCGTCTGACCCTGCTTGCTCTGGGGTTGTTCTCGTTGGCCAGCGCAGGTCTTGCCCTGAGTACAAGCCAGGCTAAACAGTTGCTGTTCAATCATGCTCTTATATGGGAATACATTGGAGCCGGCAGCTACTATCTGCTGCCCATCGCACTGGCGCTGATGCTACAGGCATGGTTTGGGCGACTGCGATGGCTTTACCGCTCACTGGTGGGGCTGTTTCTGGTCTACCTGATCGGCGCTCTGGGGCTCTCGCTCATGGGTGTGGTAAGCCTCGCCAATACCTACCCTCTGTTCGACTTGCTGTTCGCGGTGCTGGTACCGGTCATGCTGCTTTGCACTGTGTATCAATTGCCGCAAGCCAACAGCGACCAGCGTATCATGCTGCTGGCCACCACCACCCTGACGCTGCTGCTCCTGGTGGATATGGCGGTTGCCCATGGCTGGATCTCCTGGAGCCGGATTCCGGTCGGTTGGGGCTCACTGATGTTTTCACTGGCCATTGTGGCACTATCGTTACGGCACTTCATTCACACCCAGAACGCACTGGCACATCTGAATGCCACACTTGAAAACCGCGTGGTCGAGCGCACCTCAGAGTTGAAAATACTGGCCCGGCGCGAAGCCGATCGTGCGCGTGCTCTGGAGTTCGGCAATCGCAAACGCGCACTGCTGGATAAAATGATAAGCGCTATGGAGCAAAGCGAGACTGCTGAGCACGCCATCAAACGGATGGCGGCGCACCTTCCCGATCTGTGTGAACCGCTGCCCGGCGGACTTTATCGCAAGACTCAGCATCACTGGGAGCTGGAGTTACACTGGTGCCAGGAGACCCTGCCCTCGCGCTATGCGTTAACTGACACGCCCCGGCCTGAAGGGGATGAGTGGCACAGCTTCCGCATCGAATATGAAGACCCCCGCAACGGCAACCAGCTGATCGGCATGCTGGTGGTCAACCTCGACAGTCGCAATATCAATTTTGAGCAGCTGAACCCGTTAACACTGCAAAACCTGTTCCTGCGGGCTGTCGACCGGATCAACCTGACCCTGTCCAAAGTGGTACTGCAACAGGCGTTGAGTCACTTCTCCTACGAGGATGCGCTGACCGGCCTCAATAACCGGCGCTTCCTTGATGAAATGTTGTCCCGCGAGGTCGCCCTGGCACATCGCAATCATAGTCCGTTGACCGTCATGATCTGTGATATTGACCATTTCAAGCGACTCAACGATACCTACGGGCATGCTGCCGGTGATGAGGTGCTGAAAAGCGTTGCCCGATTGTTGCGGACAACCTTCCGCGAAACCGACATTATCTGTCGCTTTGGTGGCGAGGAGTTTGTTGTGGTCATGCCTGCGGCAACGCTGCAGGACTGCCAGGATCGCGCTGAACAGCTACGCGCCAGCATGGCCAGCCAGACATTCACATACGGTACCGAAATAATCGGCCCCGTGACCCTCTCAGCCGGAATCAGCGCCCTGAACCCCGAAAGTGATACCGCTGATGACCTGCTGCGTCGGGCCGATAATGCGCTGTATCAGGCCAAGGCTGGCGGACGAAACCGTGTCATCAGCGCTAATACCGAGCTTCAGCCATAACCTGTTGACCCAAACGCCTAAAGCAGTGGCACGGATGCTATCCGTGCCAGCGGCCCGAACAGCTCACTGGCGCGGTAACAACTCAGCTCCAACTCACTCACCCGCAGCGTCAATGACTCGGCTCGGTTGAATGAACTGATCCTGGCCTGCAGCTGCGACCAAGACAACGCCTGTTGGAACAGCCCAACCGTCAGATGCGGCACATATTCGGCTTGCCGCACTTCCGAGCTGATTGTCTCAAGCCGCTCACGCAGCACTGCCAACACACCCTCGGGATCACTTACCTGCAAATAGGGTGCGCTGGCAAAGCTGTCCAGCCCCCCAATCTGTAATGAAAAGGATGCCTGTGCCAGCATTTCCAGCGCCTCACATTGCAACTGTTGTGCCTGCCGCGTGAAATCATCATCCCTGTGCTGCACCAGCGCATCAAACCCACAGACAAATAAAGTGATATGGGCCTGCCGACGGTAGTCTTGATGCAACCAGGGCGAAAGGTGCTGCTGCGCGGCCTGCAGACGCTCAAGCACAAGCCTGTCACGCACCGGCAGCGTCCAGACACAATACATCTGGCGGCCATAATGCCACTCGGGATAGTCACGCAATTCGCAGGGGATGGTAAAGAGAGGAGAGGAATAAGGCATGGTACAGAATGTTAACGGGTGAGAGCCTGAACTTCAGCCCCCAAAACCAAAAACGGGCCACAAGGGCCCGTTTTTTTACGCGTATCGAACTCGAGGTTCAGATCGCGACGATGTTCTCAGCCTGAGGACCTTTCTGGCCCTGAGTAACTGTGAACTGAACCTGCTGGCCTTCGGTCAGAGTTTTGAAGCCTGAACCGGAGATGGCGCTGAAATGGGCGAAAACGTCCGGGCCATTCTGCTGTTCGATGAAGCCGAAGCCTTTAGTTTCGTTGAACCATTTAACGGTGCCAGTAGTAGTAGACATAATAGTATTCTCGTTCGAAATATAATTTTTGGGCGTAACCAAATGCTGGTCATGCTCCGATAATGCTTTAGGTAATGCTGGTACTTATGAAAACAGAACGAGGTACATACGATTAGGCAGGACTTCGAAATGGTGCATAAATGCAGGTGTTACTCTCAAGCCATTGCAGTCTACGCTGATTCGGTAGGGAGTCAAAGCATTATTTCAACTATTTTCAGGCATTGCCAAAAGAAGTGAACAAAAAACGGGCCACAAGGGCCCGTTTTTTGCGCTGACTGAACTCAAGGTTCAGATCGCGGCGATGTTCTCTGCCTGAGGACCTTTCTGGCCCTGAGTAACATTGAACTGTACCTGCTGGCCTTCGGTCAGGGTTTTGAAGCCTGAACCGGCAATGGCGCTGAAATGGGCGAAAACGTCCGGTCCACCGCTCTTCTGCTCGATGAAGCCAAAGCCTTTAGTTTCGTTGAACCATTTAACGGTGCCAGTAGTAGTAGACATAATAGTATTCTCGTTCGAAATATAATGTGTGAACACAGCCAGCAAAATACTGATCTGGTTCGGGTAATGCTTTTAATAATACAAGGACTTATGAAAACAGAACGAGGTACATACGATTAGGCAGGACGTCGAAATGGTGCATAAATGCAGGTGTTACTCTCAAGCCAGTTCAGAGTACGCCTATTATTGAGCCAGTGACAGTTTTATTTAACTTATTTCAATTAAAGACTGCAGCCTTATATTTAACTACAGCCTTTTCAATCGCTTAACGTTATTTAGGCCGACACACCTGATCACCATAATAGTTATTGCTGTAATTGCAGTCAGGGCATGCCTGTTCGGTCACGGGTACGGCGGCAACCGCAGCCGGGCGTGATGAATGTTCAAAGGATGAAACGATGTAGCGGGCAACGTCAGTCATGTCGAGTGCTCCTTGGGTGTCAGATGCAACCAGATTACCCCCTGACGATCGTTTGTTGAAATTTATTGTTTTTAGGATATCAATTGCTTAAAGCTATATAAGTAAATCCTGCCCCGCCACACCGTCTGATCGAAATTCACACAGTGGATAAAACAGATAACAGGATACTCCACAGGCACACACATCACTGTCCACAGCATTCCGAACCTCCGGTCAGAAACTCCGTCAGGGTTGACATCCATATTGTGCATCAAAACGATCACCCCCTGATCAGTTTTACAGATCCCGTACTGCAAGGGCTTAAGGGCGATGTTTGGACCCGTTGTGCCGAGGTTTTCCACAGAACTGTTCAGGGGTTCTGGGGATGGTTTTCACAGAATTAATTTTTCTTCGACTGAGGCGGTGGGGAAAACTGAAAAGATATACACAGCAATGGATGGTTTGGTGCGTGTGCATAACTGGTGCTTTGGGAAGCCCTAGTGCGTAGCGACGATACATACTGGTAACATGATTTTCTGAGACTCGGATGGAGCCCTGCTATGCCAAGGAAAGACTGGACACCAGAACAGGTAAAACTGGCTTTTCATCTTTACTGCCAACTCCCTTACGGACGTCTGCACCGCAGCAACCCGGAGATCATCGCTCTGGCCAACCTGATGGGCCGCTCGGCGAACTCGGTCGCCATGAAACTGTGCAACCTGGCCAGTCTTGATCCGGCGATCACCGCATCAGGCCGCAAAGGTCTGACAGGCGCCTCAAAATTGGACCGAGCCATCTGGGACGAATTTCATGCCGATTGGGAGGGACTGGTATTGGAAAGCAGCCGAATAAAAGCCGAACTGGAACAGACCTCAGGCGATACAACGGAAACTGAATCCGCCAGTGAGGAACTGATAGACGACTTTACAGGCGAAACCCGCAGTCAAATCGTGCAGCAACGCATCAAGCAGTCGTTTTTCCGCCGCGCTGTGCTGTCGAGTTATCACCACCGCTGCTGTGTCACCGGCCTCTCGGAACCACGCCTACTGATCGCTAGCCATATCGTCCCTTGGAGTCAAGACAAAACCAACCGACTCAACCCCAGCAATGGGCTTTGCCTATCTGCGCTATATGATCGGGCCTTTGATCAGGGATTGATGACGTTTGATGAGGATTGGCGGGTTGTGCTGTCCGCACAACTCAAACAGCCAGAGCCTGCCATGCAGCGCTTTTTCCAGGCGGTCGAAGGGCAAAAGATTGTGATGCCTGAGCGGTTTAGTCCTGATCCCGGATTGATGCAGCAGCATAGGGATCAGATTTTTGTGGGGGGAGGCTGATCTGATGGACGTGGGGTTTATTCTGCTTTGCGCTGTGGATTCAACCCAACGCCGCCGCTCACGAAACCAGCCCCAATAATTAGTTGACCGACAGCAACCAGTCATGCACATCAGAAATTTTACTCTGATCTCGTTATATAATCACTGTGAAAAGGAGAGCCATAAGTATGATAAACGCCATCCATGATGCTATTTTTGAAGGCGATATAGATCGAGTCAGATCTATTTTGAATAATGGTATAGATATTGAGGCAAAAAATTGCGACGGCGATACTCCTTTTTTGACTTGTTGTACGTATAGGCCTCTTATTGAGATAATGAATTTGCTTGTTGACTATGGTGCTGACATAGATGCGCGAAACATTAATGGAGAAAGTTCATTATCTATAGCAGTGAATCGTAAAAAAATAGCTTTTATAGATTTCCTTCTCAATAAAAATGCCGAGATAAATGTTATTAGTGACGATGGTCAGACCCCACTATTTCGGGCCATTTATAAAAATCAATTAGCATATGCTAAGGAGATGCTGCGGCGTGGAGCAGATCCTAGCCTTAATCCGAGCAACCCGGAAAGCGGGACTTCTTTACTTTGGGCGGCTGGCACTGGTGATCTTGAGCTGGTGAAGATGCTGGTAGATTGTGGAGCAGATATTAGTTCGCCGGGGATTTTACATTCAGCAATTAAACATATGCATATCATGAAATATTTGATTGATCAGGGGGTCGATGTTAATAAGAAAGGTGCATGGGGATCAACCGCATTGCATATGGCTGCATATAAATGTGAAAAAGATGCTGTTGAGTTGCTAATTAATAATGGTGCCGATATTGGAGTAAAAGACGATAAAGAAGATCAAACTCCCTACGAGTGGGCTCTTGAGGGGGACTGTCAGTGTGAAATCATCGGGAATCTTTTAAAAAGTGACTAAGTGTGGGTACTAAGGAGGTTGTTCACGCCGGTTAAGTTCGAGATGCTGGTTATTGCCAAACAAACAGCACAGAACAACCGACATGAACAACCCCCATAAAAATGCACGAACCACGCCCCATATTCGAGCCCTGATCGTTGATCGCGCCATACGTCAGCAACAATCCATCATGGATATCGCCCACACATTCGGTATCAGTAGGCGTACGGTGTATAAGTTGCTTGCTCGCTATCGAGAGGCAGGTGAAGCAGGTCTTGAGTCAGCATCCAGCCGTCCCCACGCCCCACCGAGGCAGATGCCGAAACAATAATGGGTTGAGCTGATACAGAAGATGCGTCTGACGCTCAAATGGACCACCAAGCAAATCGCACAGGCACTGAGTCTGGCGTACTCCACCGTGACAGCTGTACTGCGTCGACTGAAGCTCAATCGCGCCTCACACCTGGAGCCAGTGCAACCTGTGCAGCGCTACGAGCACCCCAAGCCGGGTGACATGCTGCATATGGATATCAAGAAGCTGCCTCGCTTCGAGAGGCCTGGTCACCGCGTAACAAACGACCGTCGTCAGAACACGCTAGGTGTGGGTGCTAAGGAGGTTGTTCACGCCGGTTAAG
>NZ_FNRJ01000010.1 GCF_900107855.1 Marinobacterium iners DSM 11526
GGGCTATACGCCCCGGCAGCCAGGAAGCGGCACCAACGGATGTTGGCGCAGCACGGTAATCTGGCGCGGATGAAGGTTCGAGATGCTGAGCCCATGGAGCAGGTGTTGTTGTGTTGTAAGGCCTGTGGTGCGCACGCTGAGTTGCTGAGACGACGTTGTCGCAAGGCTGTAAAAGGAATTTCCCTTATAAAGAGGGACGGTGTGTTGGTAGGGGGCGGCTATGTCCAACAAGGCGTTGAACGTGACCTTGAAAGGGGGAATATCGGTGACTCATCATGAACTCTGTGCCAGCGTATATTTTTTTGCGCTTTCAGCGGCACGTTAACTAAACGTTAGCAGTCTTAACTGGGTTGAAAGCGATCATATGAAGGATTTACTACTTGTTTTGCCCGCATTGGCTGGATGTCTTAGTCTTGTAGCGTGGGGCTCAGAAAAAGCACGGAATATTGTTTTAAATGTTTCAATTATCTTTCAACGAATAAAAAATAAGATATCTGAATATAAAAATATATTTATTTCACTATCTGCGGCGATAAATATTTGTAGTGGAGTGTATGTTGCCTATATTCTATTGATGGATAAAGATCTACTATCATCCTATTTTATTCTGAGCTATGCTTTTCTGGCTAATCTCGTGGTTTTTATATTAGGAGTAATTCTTTACTTCTTAAACGTACCAATAAAAGTAATCCACGGTTTTCTATCTTGGACTATTGATCATAATTTCGAAAACAGGTGGAAATTAACGTGTGTCGTACTGATAGCAGTTCCAACAGCATATCAGGTCTTAGGAAATTAGTGATATACCGTAGCTGCAAAACAAATGTTAGCGGTAAGAGAAGGAAATAATGAGCTTTCCATCAGACATAAAAGGCGCGATGCGAGACTGTATTCTTAAGCTACTTTGGCCAAAAAAGGATATTGTACAGTTCTTCTCAGATAACGGCTGTACGAAGGCTGATATTACCGCCATTGGCTCCACGCAAGAAAGTCATCGTTCTAAGCTTGTTGATAATATGTTTGCGCATCTATCTTCGAAGTCGGATGGAGGGCTTGGGCCTTTCAGGGCTATGCTGCAAGCACTTACAAATTGGTCGCAGTTTGATCCGTATTACTTCGAAAGACTCGGCAAGCTTAATCGTGGCGAAGCGGAACGCTCCATTACACATTTAAAGCAACTTCAAGAAATAAGAGATCACAAGCTAAGAGAAGAAAAGAAGGCTCGTGAGGCAAAGGAAGCTGAGGCGAAAAACCCGAAGAAAACCCTAACTGATCTTAAAAATCGTTTTATTGAGTTACTACAAGGTGCTGCATCTCCAAACAGAAGGGGATATGAACTAGAAGAAATACTGCAAGAATTAGGAAAAATATCCAAACTTGAAATAACCGAGCCATACAGGGTCAATGGCGAACAAATAGATGGTGCTGTTAAATTTGAAGGTGAACATTATTTAGTTGAAGCCAAATGGCAGGATAAAGCGTCATCGAATGAACCAGTTTATCAATTTGCGGGAAAGGTTGAAGGTAAACTATACGGTCGTGGTATTTTTATTTCTGTTAATGGATTTAGTGAAAACGTTGTATCATCATTGGTTTATGGAAAAGCCATTAAAACGATCTTTGTTGATGGTGAAGACTTGATGATGGTTTTAGAAGGGCTACAGACGTTTTCAGATATGTTGGACAAGAAGGTTAAGGCAGCGCAAACTAAAGGCTTTATTTATATTAATGCGATTACATGTAAAAATAAAATAAGCTAACAAAATTATGAAATTGACCTCAATAAGCTACGCTTCTTTCGTCAATTTATAATGACGTTATATTTCACGGAGGTAATGTGCAAAGGAGAAGGATTGTCATTCTAGGCTCTATCGGAGTAACTGTAATAATTAGCTTGGCTGTAGCTATATACTTTTCGATAGCAATTGATAATCGAAAACAAATAGCAATAGACCTTTTAACTAAGCCAGACGGGAGTCTCAATTACAACAATTTAGAAATCCTGCTTAACGAAAAATATATGTCGAGTTCGGGTTTTGAAGGTGTTGTAGAGTTTGTAAAAAATTATGGTGGGGTCTGCACTGAGCATGTTTGCAGGTTGCCCGTAGCTGGTACTTTCTGTGTCATTGAAAACGCTATAATTACGTTACAAGCCACAGAGCATTCAAAATATTTAAACGTGGAGAGGCGCCTAGATGGGTGCTAAAAAATATAACAATCACATCAAAAATCGCTCCACTGCGTTTCGCTGGACGTCGCTGACGCTCCGCCTTTTATGTGAGCGTTAGGCTTTCAACTCAAGGAGATGCAAATGGCGACGGTGCCATCAAAAGAAGACACAGCACATGTAATCCTAGAAATATTTGTGGAGCACTTTAACTCCCGCCCGGGTCATGTCCTGAGAATCAATAACTTCACCTCAATTTGGCATTCTCGTGGACTCACATCAGAGGACTTTAATGTGGGGATGGAATATGCCGTTTCTCAAAATTGGGTGGAGGCAATGCCGTCCGGCGATTCATATAAGCTAACTGACACGGGGTACTCCAAAATGGCGACACTACCAACACCCGAAGAAACTGCTCGTGAAATACTAGGAATATTCGTGGGCAACTTCAACTCACGGCCTGGACATGTCCTGCGCATCAACAACTTCAATGCGGTTTGGCATTCTCGTGGATTGGCCTCAGAGGATTTTCAGTCGGGAATGGAGTATGCCGCTGCTCAAGGTTGGGTGGAAGTCCAGTCAGGTGGTGACGCATTCAAGCTCACGGATGCTGGGTTTGCAGAAGCCTAACAATGCAATTAAATTCGCTCCCTACGGTCGCCGGACGCTCGTTCCTCGCGCCGTTTATTGCAGGCGTTAAATTGAGTACCAAGATCCATGCTCTACGAGAAGTCTAAGAAAGCCATTTCGGTTTTGGCGTCACTCACCCCGAATACTCTGTTGCCGAAATTTGGCGCATGGGCTACCGCAGACAGGGTGGAGTTCTATGTTTGGGCAGAAATTTACCTGGTTTCGAGGTTTATTTTCTCGATTGTTGCAGCTCTATTGCTGCCGGTGAATCTGTTCCTTGGCTTTCTTGTAGCATTTATTCAGATAGGCTCCTTGATTTACCTTTTGAAAATCGTGTTTCCTGCTGAGAAGCGGGGACTCAGAGATTCCGGTAGATCGTTATTTTTCGCTCTGGGTCACTACTTGGAAATCGGGTTCTCTATGGCTTACGTCTATTGGTCATGGGGCGCATTTTCGGTGGAGGGGTTAAGCCGGGTAGATAGCATCTACTATAGCTTTGTAACTATGACAACGCTTGGATATGGAGATATATACCCAGCTTCAGATCTGACGAAAATGCTGGCAACTGGTCAGACCCTGGTTGGTATGTTCATGTTTGCAATCGTAATAGGGTTGTTCCTGTCTAAGTCGAGTCAGGACCACTGAAAATTTAACAAGTGGCTGTTGTCGGACGCACCTACGCTGGCGCTCCGGTGCGCCGCAAAGCCAAGCGTTAGCATTACCAAGGAGGTCACACAGTGAAGTGGGCATTTATCGACTACGAAAACATCGGGTGTCTTAGCAAAGTTGATCTTTCAGCTTATAGCAAAGTCGTTTTATTCCTTGGGGCGAAGCAGCCAAAAATAGATCTCGGTGAGAAAAAATACGACACGCCAATTAATCTAGTGTTAGTCCAACTTAAAGCCACTCAATCAAACAATTTAGATTTCCACCTTTCCTACTACCTCGGGAAGTATGACAGCGAAGCCCCATCGGGTGTCAGCTTTGATATTATCAGCAACGACAACGGTTTTTCCCCACTTATTGCCCATGTCAAAGTGAATGGCAGATCATGCAAGCAGGTCAAAGCGGCATCAGATCCGAGCGCCAAAAATAAGCTGATAACATTTTTGACATCTACCCCTAAAGACAAACGCCCGAAGAAGGTTACCAGCCTTCGAAATCATATTGCGGCACATATGGGTATCAAGGGTAACGAAGTGGCAATAAAAAACAATTTTAATCAATTAGTTAACGAAAAAATAATTCAGATTGTCGGAGATGACGTTGAATACAAATGCTAACAAGCGTTCAACTTCGGCCAGCAAGCTGGCCTGGACCTCCAAAACGCTGCGCGTTTTTCCGGCCCGTTAACGCAGCGTTAAATTTTCCATCGGATTTAGTGATGAATATTGAGATCGTAGAAAAAGCAGATCATCTTAAGCTGATAGAAGTCTGGGAAGCGTCGGTCAGGGCAACGCATGACTTTCTGGCTGAAGATGATCTACAGGAGTTAAAGCCGTTAATTCTGGAGCAGTATTTTGACGCAGTTGATTTAAGGTGCGCTAAAAACAGTAACGGTGAAATTCAGGGATTCTGTGGGGTGCATGACGGTAATATTGAGATGTTGTTCATCTCACCTGATGCACGCGGAAAAGGCATTGGTGCTATGTTGGCGGCCCATGCTATCAAAGAGCAAGGAGCATCAAAGGTCGATGTAAATGAGCAAAATGAGAAGGCGCTGGGTTTTTACCAACATATTGGCTTTAAAGTGATAGGTCGCTCACCAGTTGATGGTCAGGGTAAGCCATATCCACTGTTGCATATGGCGCTATAAAAATTTAACAAGGCACAGCAGTCGCTCCCATTGGTCGCAGGGGCCGCTAAAACGCTGCGTTTTTTTTCCGGCCCCTGTGTACGGCGTTATATGCTATGAAATATTTACTGATACTTCTCGCGTTGATTTCATTCCAAGCTAATGCAGATGTTGATCTAGTGCGGGTCGATAAGTCTGAGAGGAAAATGTATCTGCTGTCCGGCGGTAAAATAGTAAAGGAATACCATGTTGCACTTGGCGCTAATCCTAAGGGGCCCAAGGAACAAGAGGGTGATGAACGGACGCCGGAGGGTGAATACACCTTAGACTACAAAAAGGAAGATTCATCATTCTATAGAGCAATGCACATAAACTATCCAAATCAACAGGATATAGCGCATGCTGAGGAATTAGGCGTTTCTCCAGGTGGGTTTATCATGGTTCATGGTCAGCGTAACTGGCTAGGCTGGATTTCTCCAATTTCTCAGCGCTTCAATTGGACGAATGGGTGTATTGCACTGACGAACGATGAAATAGATGAGTTCATGGAGCTGGTTAATGTCGGTACAAAAATTGAAATTAAGTGGTAATGCAGATAACAAAGCGTTGAAAATCGTTCGCTTTGCTCACTGGGGCTTCAAAAGCTACGCTTTTTCGGCCCTTTAACTACGGCGTTATGAGTGATTTTCTATGAATGTGACAAGGAAGCCTGTTCATATATTTTTCATTGAGCACTTGCTGTATTCGGTGTATCTGTTCATTTGGTTGGTGTTGGCGGCTTTTGTCATACCAAAATTGTTGGTCCGCTACGCCAATGTCGTGCCGCCAGAGGTCGCAATTTGGGTTTTACCAGCGTTCATGATGATCCCAATAGTTGCAGTACTATACTTTTGGCTTCCTTATAGTGCAGTTCGGCTTTGGGTTGCTGCAGGTAACCACAATGACGGTATCGGGCAGTATGCGTGGCGTGTGTATGCTGCTGGTATCTTCTTAGTGTTTGGTTTTCATGGGGTGATGACGCTGTTTTCTGTCGGCGAATTTTTTGAACTCGTCTAGGCATCCCATAAGGCTAGGCGGTGTGTCATCCCATCATAACAAGACACAGCCGTTCGCGGCCGCCGGACGCCCGTTAGGCTGCGCACCATAGGCGCCGCTGAAAAATGGATTTATGATAAGAGGAATAGTGATGAAAAATTTTGAAGAAATATATATCAAGGATATTGAAAAGATATTTAGCACAGAAAAAAGAGTTAATGTTTTTCTGAGAATAGGTGCAGTAGTAATGACGCTTGGATGCTTAATTATATTTACTGAATCATTCTATGAAATCTTGCATGGGTCTTGGAAAGACGAAATATCTTTAGGTAATCTATTAGATATGCTCTTCATAGGCTGGCTATTTTGGCCGATGTCGTATGTTGCAATAAAAGGTAAAGGCCCTAAAAAATGGTCGCCATATTCTTATTAAAATCTCATAAATAGGATTTTAACTGAAAAAACATCATGCGAAGAATCAGTGTCAAGCGCCCAAAAGCAAAAGTACGTGGTGTAGAAAGGCGAATGAGAGCCCTGGATAAATGGGCGGACTCTTTTGATGGCTATTTTCCCTCCGAGTACTCACAAGAGAGGTATTGGAATTGGAAACTGCCCGTCTTGGATAGGTTAGTGGAGCCTCCGACGACAAGTGATGAGATACAGTCGCACTGTGCGCAGGCAATACTTAGAGCAGCCAAACACTTATTTGAGGCAAGGCCAAAAGAATATGACCAAGCGGTCGTTTCAGCCTTAATAACCTACCCAGACATGTTTAGTAGTGAGATTTGTATATTTTTTGACAGAGAGTATTTTGATTCGTTTTTTGACAGGAATAGTGAATGGCAGTCTTTAAGTCCCATCCCCGATAGGAAGCTCTCAAAATTGTTAAGCCTAGAAGTACCGTCTCCATTCATTCAGTCAGGCTATCTATACCAGATAAAAGACGAATGGGAAGGCGAAGTCACCACTTACGAGGGGGAGTGGTGGTCATTCTATGCTTTCTAGAACGGTTAACAAATCACAGTATCGGAGTCACTGACGTGGTTCCGGTGTGCTTGGTGTTAAGTGTATGAGCTACATATTTTTTTACATGTTGAGAGTTATAATATTCCTACTGTTTTTGGTGGGCACACTCGCAACAATAAATTCCTTGATTTTTCCGGGGGTAGGATTTTTTATTGGTCTTTCGGCTACTTGTTGGTTTTTGTGGAATATGACGATTTTGCTGCTTCCTAATAATAAAAAAGGTATTGAAGGCTTCGATAAGCTTCAATTTTTTAACTCAAACTTTAAACGCACCATACCATGGATGGCAGGGGGAGTAATATTGGCGGATTTTGGTGGAATTATATTTGGCACTTGGTAGGTCACTTCTCTCACGACACTCAGTGCTAATGGGGCTTTGGTAGCTGCGCTGCCTCCTTTGCATAAAAATATGGTGTTAGGTGTGTTTATGGAATGTATATCGATAGCTCCGATTATATTTGTTTGCTTGTTTCTATTAGTATTCGTTTTCTATCCAATATGGGGTGCTTTTGAGGGTTTTCTACCAAGCAATAGAATGTCGAAAGAAATTCGGTTAACATTTTCATCGGGTATAGATTTTATGCATAAAGAAATATCCGCTATGAGTTTAAGGTCATTATTTGTGCTACTGATCTATCCCTTCGCAGCACCTTGTATGGCGTCGGCAGCCTACCCAAAAACAGCGTTTTTATTAATTGTGGCGGTCATAATATCTGCGAATATATTGAGAGGTTACGTATGCACCTAACCAGCTGCATCAACTGTGCTGTACAGTTCCCCCGGTTCAGTGGACACCTCGATCAAATTCAGACGAGGTAAAAAATACCAGCGTACAATAAGCACAAGAAAACACAGTAGTACACGAATGAGTTCACGGCCTAAGATGTTAAGCTTGTGGTCTGGTCTATTTGATTCTGGCAGAGTATGAGTCAATACGCATAACCAAAATGTCTACTTTCTGTGGGTAGAACAAGCGATTTGGGAGAGGAAAGTGCAGGAATTTGATTACTTAGAGATGAACCGCGCAGGTTGGGATAGGCGTGCAGTAGTTCATTTCGGTTCTAGTTTCTATGACCTGCCGGGCTTTCTGGCAGGTGCAACCTCTCTTCGTGAAATCGAGTTGTCAGAGCTTGGGGACGTGAACGGCAAATCTTTGCTGCATCTGCAGTGTCACTTTGGCATGGACACGCTGTCGTGGGCTCGCAAGGGAGCAATTTGCACGGGCGTTGACATATCGCCGGTTGCCATTCAGAAAGCCCAGAACCTGGCTCAGGAACTCAAGTTGAATGCAGAGTTCGTATGTACAGATGTTTATTCTTTCAAACGCTCAGACTTAGCCCCATACGATATCGTGTTTACTTCATACGGCGCACTTTGCTGGCTACCAGATTTAAGCCGATGGGCTGAGATTGTCTCTTCAAATCTTGCAGTTGGTGGTTGCTTTTATATTGCGGAATTTCATCCTATCTATGACCTTTTGTCAGGATATTCGTATTTCACCCAAGTGCAACCTGATGTGGATGAAGAAGGTACGTACACAGAAAATGGCTCAGATGCGATAGTCAAGCTTGCGACTTGGGCACATCCAATGTCTAGCGTTATTAACGCATTGATTAATGTTGGCATTCAAATTGAGCGTGTAAGCGAGTATCCGTTCAGTCCATACAACTGTTTCGAGGGTATGATTGAGCGTGAACCGGGTCGTTTTTACCTCAGCCACAAGGGAAATGATATTCCAATTGTCTACAGCATAACTGGGCGAAAAGTCGCCTAACAACTGTTATATTGGGTTGATTATAAAAGTGGGCATTCGTCTTTGGATTATGGGGTAGAATAATCCCTCACATAATATATGATGAGCCGGGTGAATTTTTTGATCTTATAAATGGCCACGGTTATGTGATGGCGATATCAGGAATACTATGATATATATCATGCTTTTAACCGTGTTTGTAGCGTTACTTGCGATATTGGCTCTAGTCGTTTATGCCTTTAATAAATTGCCACGCTCTTATTTCTTCTTTTTATTTTTTACTCTTATCACAAGCCTTATTGTGGCCTTGAAAATATATGAGAGAAACTTCAAATTAAGTGTTGTTCCGGATGCTCTTCAGGTTAGCTCTATTGCTTATAGTAAGGAGGAATCTTGGGGTTTTGGCCCAGGTGGTAATGAGGCAGGTATAAGGGTTTATCCACTATCTGAAAAAATATCTAATCAAATCAAAGAGCGTGGTATTGATTATTTTGAAACTCTACCTGCAAATGAAAACCAGAAAAATAGGCGGTGGCGTGGGATATACGACTCATGGAGTGAAACGCCTGTAAAAGAGGAAAAGTATTGGAAATATGATGAAGGAGGGCGGCTTGACGTTTATGATTATATTTGCAGATATGGTTTTTGTATAAATATTGATGAAGATGTTTTGAGGCAAGCAACCGATATCATCAATAGTGAAGGTAGTTACTATGCCTATGGGCGTATTGGTTTAATTGTTATAAGCCCAAGAGAAAACATTGTTTTATATGTGTATAATGGGTAACAATATGCCTAATAATTCAAAAAGTCGATAACGCATATAATCAAAAATATTTTCATATAGGGCTGTATTTAAATTATATATTATGGAGAACAGTATGGATTCCAGGGATCTTAGTGACAAAGAAATACTCGATATTGTAAAGCCGTTGGCTGAGCATACCGAGAACGCATGGAATGAAAAGAACTATAATGATTTTATACGCTATTTCTACGAGGAAAGCCCCTCGGATACTTTCCCTGAAGAAGATTTTAAGCGGCAGATTGAAGAAAATTATGATATATATGGAAAGCACACAATAGCAGATTTGGTGGCTATACATAGAAATCCAGATCATGTGATTGTGCTGTGGAAGGTTGAACTGGAAAAGCGAAAAGAGCCAGGGCTTCTGATCTACGGTTTTAAGGAGCGTGCTGGACAGGTTTTAATTGAAGGCTGTGCATACCACGCGTAAGAATTAATAGTAACGGCGCTACCCAGAATTTTTAAAGGACTAACGTATGAAAATTGGTTCAACCATTGCAAACACCATTTCTTGTTTTTGTGTGGCTGGAGTTCTTTCTGTTCCTGTCTTTGCGGGGGATGGTGGAGCAGGTGCAACAGAGTGTAGCTATAAACAGGCCCAGGATAGCATGCTCCGGTTTAACAATGTCATGCAAGAGCTGAATCTGGAGATAGTAAAGCTGCAAGCGGCTGGAAAGCCTATTCCCGAGAGTCTACACGGAAAGTTGACTCAGATGGTGGATGAGTCCACGCCATTGAATGTGATGATGGGCGAGATACCCAGCCCTGAGTCGATACAGGCATCTACGGCGGTCGATCCGACCATCTGTCAGGGATACGAGGGACTGATTGAAGCCTATGGCGGGAATTCGGCCGGTGTCGTTCAGGTGCACAAGAATGCGGAGTGCGACCAAGGTTCGCTTTGGACTCGCTATGGTGAAGCGATGCAAGCGGTAACTCGCGCCTTTCAGGAGCAGCGGATCACACGTGAGGATGTTGATCAATTCCGGGTTATGGATGTTCAAATCGGGCAGTATTCCACGACGAACCTTGGCAAGGCCTGTGAGATTCTTGAAGAGTACGAGTCTCAGGTGAGCGCCATCCAGTAATGGTAATCTCGGCCAATCGGGGTCTCAATAGGCACTTATCCGTCGCTGAACGGCAAGGATAACTGCGAAGCACGCAGACAGGGCATGACCAAGAAGTTAATACTTATGGTCATGCCCAATCTTCGGGTTTAACTTATGGGCTGAGGACCTCCACCGCTACTGTGCCTGTACTGCTGCCTATACTGTTCTGTATGATAATCGAATGTGTATGTGCCAGGCACTGCAGGGTTCACAAGATCGAATGAGCCGTCTGAGTAGACGGTAATTGTACCTCTGGCAAACGGGCTGGAAGTGTTGGGTATAAGGTCTGCCGATACGCTTGCATCACCGCCCCCCTCCACTGGCTCAAGCTGGCTGCCGGCGTACCTAGGTCTCCGGTGCATTAACAGAGCGTATTTCCAGCGTAATACCACTGGTGTTGCGATAATCCTGTGGCCCGGTTGGCACTGCTACGCTGCCTCCCTGTTGCGCGGACAATTCTGTCGTTGCAGGGCTTGCCGTTGTTTCTTGAACGTATACGCCGCTGGATACCGCGGTTACGGTACCCCCCACTGTTAGTAACAGCCCGAGAATTTGTTGTGCGCGGTTGCGACTCAGTTGGCGCAAGCCAACAATCGCAAGGATGATTCCAAGTGGTAACAGCAGCAGCGAGGGAATCGGAATCGCATGAGCAGCCCTCCTGTGGCCTGCTAGGATATTTGATAGGTTTTTTTGTGTTTAGACTGACGCAGAAAGTTAACCAGCATACCCCCTGAGCCAGTAAGCTCGACTGCGTTATTGTTCATTTTCTTCGGTGTTGTACAATATATAGCCTGTTTATTCCAATATGAGGTGTTTGTCCAATGCGCCATTGATGCCGCCGTTGTTGTGACGGCCAGTCTCCATCAGCCCCTGAGAGCAGGGGGAGTTCTTGGCATCTTTGGAATACAGCATGACGAATATTAATCTCGTAGTGAAAGACATGTCTTTCGTTCTGCCGGACGGCAGGACCCTTTTCTCCGCTCTGAATGAACAATTTGATTTGCGCCCAACAGGACTGGTGGGGCGCAACGGTATTGGTAAAACTGTGCTGGCAAAGTTACTGGCCGGATTGCTGGAGCCCGGTACCGGTTATTGTCGGTGTGCCGGTAGCGTGCATTACCTGGCGCAACACGTGGGTTTTTCAAGGGGGTCTACAGTGGCCGACTTGGCAGGAGTCAGGCACCGACTGGACGCACTGTGTCGAATTGAGTCAGGCAGTATAGCCGCGGAAGATTTCGAAGCGCTGGGCGATCACTGGGATCTGTGCAAGAGGCTCCAGAATGAGCTTGAACGCAATCATTTGGGCTACTTGCATGCCGATACACCGGTCGACATGCTAAGCGGCGGTGAGGAAATGCGCGTTTCTCTGATTGGGGCCATGCTGTCGGATGCGGATTTCTTGATTCTGGATGAACCGAGCAACCATCTTGATCGTCCAAATCGGCAGGCGTTAATCGAGCAACTGCAGCGTTGGTCGCGAGGGCTGATCGTGGTGAGCCACGACAGGCAGTTGTTGGAGTCGATGGAACGTATCGTGGAGTTGTCCCCCCAGGGGCTGCGCAGCTATGGAGGCAACTATTCATTTTACGTCGAAACCCGTGCGCATGAACGACAGAGCGCCCAGCAAACACTTGATGAATGCAAGCTTGAACGGCAACGTCAGGAACGAGTAATGCGGAAGCACAGCCTGCGTCAGGAACAACGGCAGGCACGTGGCAACCGGCAAGGAAAAGAGTCGAACCAGGCTAAAATACTGCTGGATCGGCAAAAAGAGCGCAGTGAGGTGTCATCAGGTTCGCTACGCCAGAAACAGGCCATTACTCGAGCGCGACTTGATCAACGTGTACGGGAAGCGGCTAATCATGTTGAAGATGAATCGCACGTAACCCTGCATGCGATCCCCGTGACGCGGATTGCAAAACGCTGTGTGGCTGAGCTGGATAATGTGATATTGCCGCATTTGGAAGGGGATACCCGCACAATAAGCTTGACCATAGGCGGGCAGCAGCGTATCGGTATCATTGGCCCGAATGGTTGTGGCAAATCCACGTTGCTGCGAGTGCTTGCCGGTAAGGCTGTGCCCGTGTCTGGGACATGCCTTGTGACACCTGAGTATGCATATCTCGATCAACGGCTGGAGCAACTTGATTCAGAGAAAACTGTGCTGGAACAGCTTCAGATCGCCAATCCCACAGCGACGGAGAGTGATCTGCGTATGCGCTTGGCTCAAGTAGGGCTTGAAGCGCACAAAATCACGACACCCAGTGGGTTGCTCAGCGGTGGTGAGCGTCTCAAAGGAGCACTTGCCTGTGTACTTTATGCTGACTCGCCACCGCAGCTACTGTTACTGGATGAGCCAACTAACCACCTTGATTTGATGTCAGTACAAGCATTGGAAATCATGCTGCGGGGATATAAAGGCGCTCTGGTGGTTGTGTCGCATGATGATGTTTTTTTGAAAAACATTGAGCTGACGGATCACGTGTGTGCGACTGAGCATGGTTGGCGTTTGCAGTGCCCGTCATTGTCTGGCCTTCACCCATCTGAGATCGTGCATTAGGTTACGCCAAATAAGGTAAGCACCATGGATATTTCGAACATACTGCTATTTTTGTCGATTGCGTTTATCGCAACCATTACCCCAGGCCCGGCCATCCTGCTTGCGACTTCACACAGTCTTGCCTATGGGGTGAAGCGCTCGGTTTTCACGATACTGGGAAATATAACCGGTTTATTCATCATGTCGGCGATGTCTGTTGCCGGTCTCAGCGCAATTATCCTCGGATCGGCGCTCTTGTTCTCGGTTGTTAAATTTGTTGGTGCAATCTATCTCATCTACTTGGGAATCAAGCTTTGGCGAAACGGGTTCGCAACGGTCAAAAGCTCGGGCTCTGTAACATTGCAAAATGCCAGTCGCATGAAGCTGTACTCAAGTGGACTGGCTGTTGCGCTGAGTAACCCCAAAGCCATCGCATTTACAACGGCTCTGTTTCCCCAGTTCATAGCGCATGACCAGCCTGTGCTTTTCCAATTCAGTATTCTTGTCGGTACCTTCATGCTCTTGTCGTTCTGCTGCATACTTGGGTATGCGTATGCAATTCATACAACTCAGAAAAGGTATTTGGAGTCACGACACAATTACCTGGGGAAGGTTCTGGGGGGAGCGTTCGTTGCCTCTGGTATCGCATTGGCCTGCACATCACATAGAGCAGTATGACAGCCTGTGCTGCGTATTTTTAGGACAAACAGGATGGAAAATGAATATTGAAGTTGTACGGGCTGATTACGAGAACAGTCGACACCAGTTGGACATCCCGTTTCTGCTGAATGTCTATGCCTGCGATCCGATGGGTGGCGGCGAGCCCCTGAAGGATGATGTGATGTGCAACCTGGTGCCGGCGTTGTCTGCCATACCCCATGCGTTCAGTATACTGGCTTATGTGAATGACAAGCCGGCCGGTCTGGTGAACTGCTTTGAGGGGTTCTCAACCTTTGCCTGCAAGCCGCTGATCAATATCCATGATATTTGTGTACTCGGTGAGTACCGAGGCATGGGCTTGAGCCAAAGGCTTCTGGAGAAAGTTGAGGCAGTGGCGAAAGAGAAGGGGTGTTGCAAAATCACCCTGGAGGTACTCAGTAACAATACCGTGGCCAAATCAGCCTATGAGAAGTTTGGCTTCTCCGGTTACGAGCTGGACCCCAAGGCGGGGAGTGCCGTTTTTTGGCAAAAGAATCTTGAAGCTGTTTGATGTGTCTGCCATTTGGCATAGTGGTTGAGGAGTAAGGGCAGGAGTCCTGATTGCATATGACTGATTCAGAAAAGCCTGTTTTCTGGCGAGACAATCGCATGTCATACATTGAGCTGCGAAAAGTGCAGGCGGGCAGAAAGGTGTGTTATGCGCCTCACAGCCACAGGCAGTGGTCCTTGGGTGCCATTACGAGGGGGCAGAGTACGTTTCTGTACCGTGATGAGCAGTATCGAGTCGGTGAGGGCGATCTGGTTATCGTGAATCCGGAGTGGGTGCATGCCTGCAACCCAATCGATGATCAACCATGGGGCTATCTGATGCTGTATGTTGATACGGATTGGTTGGCTCGGTTGCGCCACGAGGCCGGCTTGCTGGGTCGGCCCGTCTGGGAAGATATTCCGACAGCAACACTGACGCATCAGCAGATATATGACGGCTACTGCATGATGGCGCAATGCCTGCTTGATCCAGACCGCGCGTTGCTGGAGAAGCAGACCGCCGTTGTTGAATATCTGACGGGATTTATGCAAAGCCTCGCTGGCCATACGGCTGCACCGCAGCCCAAGGCCCCGGACAATCTTCAAGCGGTGGCCGACTATCTCAAGGCGCATGCCGCAACCGCCGACGTGTCCCTCGACAGCTTGTGTGAATGTACGGGCTTTAGTGCCGGTTACCTGATTCGATCATTCAAGCGCCATTTTGGTCTTACGCCACATGCCTATCTGATCAACTGCCGCATTCAGTATGCACAGCAGGCGTTGAAAACGGGGGCGCCGATAGCCGAGGCCGCACTGGATGCCGGCTTTGCAGATCAGCCACATTTTCAGCGTACGTTTAAGCGTTTGCTGGCGGCAACGCCACAGCAATACCGCCGAGGATCAGTCGATCAGCAGATAGATGCAGCTGGCCGCAAGTAGCACGGCAAGTGCTCGATTGATCAGGACCAGTGTGCGGGGGCGCTGGATGAATCGGCGCAGATAGGCGCCGGTGTAGACCCAACAGCTTAACGACAGCCAGCAAATAGGCAGGTAAAGAGCTGCGAACAGGAAGACTTCTCTCACGTCCTGACCACTGGTGTAGGCACCGATGCCCGACGCCGAGGCCAGCCATGCTTTCGGATTGAGCCACTGCATGATGGCCCCGGTCATAAAGCCCGGCGCCTTGCTGGCATGTTCTTCCGGCAGTTGGCCGTTATCGCGAAACAGCTGAATGCTGAGGTACAGCAGAAAGGCGATGCCGGCCCAGCGCAGCAAGGTGGCAGCGCCCGGTAGCGCCAGGAGCGCGGAATAAAGCCCCAGGCCAATGGTCATAAATAGCGCTATAAACCCCAGAGTGGCACCGGTCACAAAGATCAGACCCCTGGAAATGGGGTAGCGGGTGCCGCTGCTCAGGCATACCAGGTTCACAGGGCCCGGTGAAATCGATGCGGCAAGCGCAAAGGCGGCCATGGGCAGAATCAATGTGAGTGTCATTACGGTCTCTCTACCAGTGCGTTCGACCAGAGTGTGCGATAGATGCCGCTTGGCGTATTGAACAAAATTGCACTGCTCGGGCCGATCGGGATAGGGATTCTTCCACCGCTTTGCGCTATAATTTCGACTTTCTTAACCCCTGTCGGCGTTCGCCCTCAGGCTCAATCCTGAACAGTTGATCCCTATGTCTGCACACACACCCAAAGTTGGTTTTGTCAGCCTTGGCTGCCCCAAGGCGCTGGTTGATTCCGAACGTATTCTCACCCAGTTGCGCTCCGATGGTTACGAGGTGGTGCCCTCCTATGATCAGGCGGATCTGGTGGTGGTGAACACCTGTGGCTTCATCGATGCAGCCAAAGCGGAATCCCTGGAAGCGATTGGCGAGGCCCTGAACGAAAACGGCAAGGTGATCGTGACCGGATGCATGGGCGCGCAGGCGGATGAGATTACCAATATCCACCCGCAGGTGCTGGCCGTGACCGGGCCGCAGCAGTATGAGCAGGTGGTGGGCGCGGTGCATCAGTACCTGCCCAAGCCCGAGCGCAAGCATGAGCCGTTCATCGATCTGGTGCCACCTCAGGGGATCAAGCTGACACCGCGTCATTATGCCTACCTGAAAATATCGGAAGGCTGTAACCACCGCTGTACCTTCTGCATCATTCCCTCACTGCGCGGCGATCTGGTATCGCGCCCGGTGGGCGATGTGATGGATGAGGCCGAGCGTCTGGTGAGTGCCGGGGTACAGGAGCTGTTGGTGGTGTCGCAGGACACCAGTGCCTACGGCGTAGATACCAAATACCGTACTGGCTTTTGGCAGGGGCGTCCGCTCAAGACCCGCATGAAAGAGCTGTGCGACGCGATGGGTGATCTGGGCGCCTGGGTGCGTCTGCACTACGTCTATCCCTATCCGCACGTGGATGATGTGATTCCGCTGATGGCCGAGGGCAAGATCCTGCCCTATCTGGACATCCCGTTCCAGCACGCGCATCCGGATGTGCTACGTGCCATGAAGCGTCCGGCCGCCAGTGAGAAAACGCTGGATCGCATCAATGCCTGGCGCGACATCTGCCCCGACATCACGCTGCGCTCCACCTTTATCGTCGGCTTCCCGGGCGAGACCGATGCGCAGTTCGAGTACCTGCTCGACTTCCTGGATGAGGCTCAGCTGGATCGTGTAGGCTGCTTCACCTATTCACCGGTAGAGGGCGCGACCGCCAATGCGATTCACCCTGCTGTACCTGAAGAGGTGAAAGAGGAGCGTCTGGCGCGCTTCATGGAGAAGCAGGTGGCCATCAGCGCGCGCAAGCTGCAACAGAAGATTGGCCGCGAGCTTGAAGTGTTGATCGATGAAGTCGGTCTGGATGGCTCCATTGGGCGTACGCAGGCGGATGCACCGGAAATCGACGGTCAGATCTATCTGCTCGATGACGTGAACGTGAAGCCGGGCGACCGGGTGCGTGTGCGCGTAACCGATGCAGATGAGCACGACCTTTGGGGCGAGCGCATCAAGCCCTGAGCTTTTTTTACCCTGATCCACGCCAAATCCGGGCGCGTAATATGATGGCCCGGGTTTTGCTTATGGGTTAGGCCACATCCCGCATGTTTATCGAGGTTATTATGCAGTATTCACTCTTTCCCTGGTTTCAGCCGATCGTGGAAATTGCCACCGGTCGTGTTGCAGGTTATGAGGTACTGGCCAGACGCAAGGATGAACAGGGTCGGGTTGTATCGGCGGGTGCCTTGTTTCAGGACTCGACGCTACCGGCTGCGGAGCGCCTTCAGCTGGACCGTGATGTACGCCGCCAGGCGCTGAATGCCTTTCTGTCCGCGCCGGAAGATACCTATTTGACCATCAACCTGTCGCCGGAATGGATTGATGCGCTTGATCCGCTGGAGCCCTTGCCAACGCTGGAGATGATGCGTGAGGCGGGTGTGGACCTGAGCCGTGTGATTGTCGAAATTACAGAGCATGGCGGTGGGATTGATCGCATTCACCACTTGGCTCGCCGGTACCGTGCTGAAGGGGTAAGGGTGGCGCTGGATGACTTTGGCACCGGTTTCCAGCAGCTGGATCGGCTGTTGGCCTTTACACCGGATCTGCTCAAAATTGACATGCGCATGTTCAAAAACAGTGCATTCGGGCACCAGGAAAGTGCCCTGTTGCACACTTTGGGTGACATGGCGTCGCGTTTGGGCAGCAAGCTGATTTTTGAAGGGGTTGAAACCGAGGAAGAGTTTTTCCTCGCGCTGCAGTGTAACGCCAGTTACGTGCAGGGCTTTATTTTTGATCCGGCACTGCCCGATTTTCTGGCACCGGATGCCTGCTATGATCGGGTACAGCAGTTGCTGCAGCGCTATCTGGAGCAGATGATCGAGCAGTCTGCGCGGCGGCAGTGGCACCTGGAAGGCATGCAGAGCCAGTTGTTGGCGTTGCGTGATCTGTTGCTGGCGGGTGAGGGGGTTGAGGCTCTCAAGCATTACTGCCCGGATGCGGCGATTCTACGCTGCTTCATCTGTGACCGTCAGGGGCTACAAGTATCACCCAACTATGAATATCGAGACGGCCAGTGGCACGAAGATGTGCGGGTGATTGGTCACAACTGGAGCTGGCGCCCCTGGTTCTATCAGTTGGTGGCGGCTGAGGATTATGAGCGGCGGATTCTGCGCTCGGCGCCCTATATGGACATCAGTGGCAACCAGCGCTGCTTTACCCTGACGCTGGCACTGGACCAGCAGCGGGTGCTGCTGGTGGATGTGCTGGATCAGCTGGCCAGCGGTGATCCGATTTCGCCGCAGACTTCGTTCCACAGTGACTTGATGCCGGACTTGTCCTGATCACTGAGCTGATCAACACTGAAGGCATTGTCGAGGCTTTCCTGTAGGTTGTGCAGGAAGGCTTCGCCTGATTCTGGCATTTCGGCTGCAACCAGATTCAAGTGGCTGATCAGGTAGCTGCAATAAAACAGCTCGTCAGGCTTGTCCAGAGCGGATTGCTCGCGTGCCAGAAGGCAGTTCTCGGTTGCGCTGATCAATGCTTCGCTCATGGTGTCTCCAGGTTTTTCAGCAGCAGGGCGTAGGTTTTGCCATCGGATTCGGTCTGCTGCAGACGTACGATCAGATAGTCCAGCTCCGGTGCAAACCAGATCAGGGTTTCGCGGTCGGCATCTTCGCCCCGGTCTCGCATGACACGCACCGTATTGAAAGTGCCGTAGGGCGTCTTGACTTCTTCTTCACCGGTCACCGCAAAGGCGTAGGTCTTCAGCTTGCCGCCATCCGCCACTTGATAGGACATGCTCTGCTGGCCGGCCTTCAGGTCGAGCCGCATCTGCAGCTGATAGCTAAGCTTGTCCTGCGTACCTGGGCCAATCACCATTTTCCAGGGTTTGTCCTTTACCACGGTTGTGACCTTACCGGCGGGCCAGTCAAAGTCGATGTGTGCGCTACGGCTTTTGCCGAGCACCTTGCGGTAGTAATCGTATTTAAGCGGGCGAATCATCTCGCCGCTGCGGTAATTGAAGGACGATGCTTCGCGGATGCCCGCCATCATGGCGGAGGCCTCTGAACTGAAATGCCAGAGACCACCGGTATCCTGCCGCAGCTCGCGCACCGCTTCACCGCTGAGTGATATGCCAAGGTCAAACTCGGTCGTATACACTGCCTTGAATGGCGGCAGAGGGTCGGTGTCGGCGAGAGCGGGTGTGCCCAGCAGTAACAGGGCTGACAGCCATGCTGCCTTGAATTGAAGAGTCATGCAGCCTCCATCGGTCAGATGCCGTATTGGAAACCCGTTATCGGAAGAGGTTCCCCATCAAGCGTAACGCCGGTATCGGTCAGTGCCAACCGGTTCAGACAAAACCACTCCACCGCCAGCGGGTAGATCCTGTGCTCCAGTGCATGTACGCGCTGCTGCAGACTGTCAGCGGTTTCATCCGCGGCAATCGGGACGCTGGCCTGTACGATCACGGGGCCTCCGTCCAGCTCCTCGGTGACGAAGTGAACGCTGCAGCCGTGCGCTTCATCGCCGGCGTCCAGGGCACGCTGGTGCGTATTCAGCCCCTTGTATTTGGGCAGCAATGAGGGATGAATGTTGAACAGGCGGCCATGGTAATGGCGGACCAGTTCGGGTGTCAGAATGCGCATGAAGCCGGCCAGTACCACCAGGTCGGGGCTGTAGCTGTCGATCAGCTCAACCAGCGCCTGATCAAAGGATTCACGGTCGGCAAACTGCTTGTGGTCGAGCAGGCGGGCATCGACGCCTGCCTGCTCCGCCCGGGTCAGGCCGTAGGCATCGGGGCGGTTGCTGATCACCGCCACGATGCTGCCGTTAATCTGTCCCGTGCGTGTCTGATCGAGAATGGCCTGCAGGTTGGAGCCGCTGCCGGAGATCAGTACAACGATGCGTTTGGACGCCATGTTCAGGCTCCCTGACGCAGCTCAACCTGTTCTTCGCCTTCGGCGGCCGCTTCGATCTGGCCGATCAGCCATGCGCTTTCACCTTCAGCCTGCAGCAGTGCAATGGCCGCGTCAGCCTTGTCGGCGGGAACAGCGATTACCATGCCAACACCACAGTTGAAGGTGCGGTACATTTCACGTGCATCCACGTTGCCTTCAGCCTGCAGCCACTGGAATACCGGCGGCAGGGTCCATGAGTCGATGTCGATGACGGCCTTGGCCGAAGCGGGCAGTACACGCGGAATGTTCTCCAGCAGGCCGCCACCGGTGATGTGTGACAGGGCGTTGACCTGAGATTCGCGGATCAGCTTCAGGATAGACTTGACGTAGATGCGGGTTGGTTCCAGCAGGGCGTCGGCCAGGGTCTTGTCACCCATTGGCTGTTGCATATCGGCATTGGCCACTTCCAGAATCTTGCGGATCAGGGAATAACCGTTTGAATGCGGGCCGGAAGAGGCAAGGCCGATCAGGGCATCACCCACCTGAACTTTGCTGCCGTCGATGATTTCGGACTTTTCAACCACGCCCACGCAGAAGCCGGCCAAGTCGTAGTCGTCGCCTTCATACATGCCCGGCATTTCAGCGGTTTCACCGCCGACCAGTGCTGCACCGGCCAGCTCGCAACCGGCGCCAATGCCAGTGACAACGTCAGCGGCCATGTCGACATTCAGATGGCCAGTGGCATAGTAGTCGAGGAAGAACAGCGGCTCGGCGCCGGCCACGACCAGGTCGTTGACACACATGGCCACCAGATCGATGCCGATGGTATCGTGCTTTTTCAGGTCCATCGCCAGGCGCAGCTTGGTGCCGACACCATCGGTACCCGATACCAGTACCGGCTGTTTGTAACCGACCGGCAGCTCGCACAGGGCACCGAACCCACCCAGTCCACCCATGACCTCAGGACGGGCAGTGCGTTTGGCGACACCTTTAATACGCTCGACAAGCGCGTTTCCGGCATCAATATCAACGCCGGCATCCTTGTAGCTCAAGGAAGTTTTTTCAGAACCTGTAGACATGGGTGAGTCAACCTTTAAAGCGGGTAAATAACGGTAAAAAATTATTGCGCTAGTTTATCAGGTTGCGGGCGCTCTGTGTTAGAGTTACGCGCGTCATTTACACGCCGTATGTTTTTCCTCGGTATCGCGAACCATAAGACGCTTGCAGTGATTCAAAAAGAGAAAAGCCGTTCTGCTGCACCTGTGCAGTTACCTCTGGGAATAACGCTGCGGGATGATGCCCGCTTCGAGAACTTCGTCTGTGGCCGCAATGGACTGGTGTGCGCTGCACTGGAGAAATCGGTGGCCGGTTTTGGCGAGCAGTATCTCTATCTCTGGGGACATACCGGTACGGGCTGCTCCCATCTGTTGCAGTCCTGTTGCCATGCCTCCGACCCGATCAAGCGCAGCGCCGTTTACCTGCCGCTGGCCGAGCTGAAACAGTATGGCCCTCAGCTGCTTGAAGACTTTGATCAACTGGATCTGGTATGCATTGATAACCTGGAGCAAGTTGCCGGTGACCCTGAGTGGGAAGAAGCGTTGTTCCATCTGTATAACCGGATGCGCGCCAACGGCCATGTGCTGATTATTGCGGCAAGCCTGCCGCCTGCAAAACTGGGGATTCGATTGGCCGATCTTGAGTCCCGCCTCAACTGGGGCATGGTATTTCAGCTCCAGCCTCTGGATGACGACACCAAGGTGGTTGCTCTGCGTGCACGGGCTCAGGCCCGTGGCTTGCAGTTGGGTGATGATGTGATTCGCTACCTGATGCATCACGGCAGCCGTAACATGGCCCATCTGCTGGTAACATTGGACAAGCTGGACGTGGCCTCACTCAGTGCGCAACGCAAGATCACCGTACCCTTCGTCAAACAGGTCATGAACTGGTGAGTCAGCCGGAGACCCTGCCTGCCTTTCGCATCATTGAACACAACGCCCGCTTTGTCGTTATCGACAAGGCACCGGGCATCAGCATGCACAAGGATGATCAGGCAGCCGGTCTGGCAATGCTGCTGGCACAAGAGTTGGGGCAACCGGTCTGGCCGGTGCACCGGCTGGACCGCATGACGTCCGGGCTGGTGGTGTTTGCGCTGTCTGCTGCGGTCGCCGCTGAGCTGTCGGCGGCCTTTGCTGCACAAAAAGTCAGTAAGTTCTATTTGGCGCTGAGCGATCACAAGCCGAGAAAAAAACAGGGCCGTATCGAGGGTGGAATGGTTCGCAGCCGTCGCGGCAGCTGGAAGCTTACGCGTACAGACGAAAACCGGGCGCGTACCGAGTTCTACAGTGCATCGCTCAAGCCAGGCCTGCGCGCCTTTCTGTGTCGTCCCTACACCGGCAAAACACATCAAATCCGTGTCGCCCTGAAAAGCATCGGTGCTCCGATTATTGGCGATCCGATCTATCATGAAAAAGCGGATGCGGCGAAGCCGAGCGTGGTCCAGCCAGATCGCGGCTATCTGCATGCCTGGCATTTGAGCTTCAGCCTTGCAGACAAGGCCTGTGCCTTTTGTGCTGACCCTGACCGGGGTGAGCTGTTCCGGTTGCCCGAGATGGCAGCGCTGCTGGCGGGTGAATGGCGTGATCCTTTTGCTCTGCGCTGGCATGGTACTGCCGGCTGATTTATCATGCGCCTCTTATGAAGACTGATCAAAAAATGAACGAAAATCGTGTGCAGCGGGATTTTTACGCCCGTGACTCTGAGGAACAGCAACTCTTCCTTACCGATACCTGGTGCGACAATTGCCAACAGTTGGGGCTGGGGATGTCCGACCCTGAGGAATACGAGCTTTATGGGCTGGTTTTTATTGAAGGCAAGTGCAATCAGTGCGGCGACACCGTTCTGACCGAACTGACCGAGGATGCGTTCGACGATGAGTGATGTGGCTCAGCAGCGTTTTGGTGGTACGGCCCGGCTCTATGGACTGGACGGGCTCGAACTGTTTCAGCGGTCCCATGTGGCGGTTATTGGCATTGGGGGCGTTGGTTCCTGGGTAGCGGAGGCACTGGCGCGCAGCGGCATAGGCGAAATTACGCTTATTGATCTGGATGATGTGTGTGTCACCAATACCAACCGTCAGATCCATGCCCTCAGTTCCACCGTCGGCCAGTCCAAGGTGGCGGTGATGGCGGAACGTATCCGAGATATCAACCCGGAGTGTCTGGTACATGAAGTAGAAGCCTTCGCGACCCGTGACAATCTGGATGAGTTGCTGCATGACGATCTGAACTACGTGGTGGATGCCATCGACAGCGTGAAGGACAAAGCTGCGGTGATCGCCTGGTGCAAGCGGCGAAAAGTGCCGGTGATCACGATTGGCGGTGCCGGTGGTCAGATCGACCCGACCCTGATTCGCGTTGCCGACCTGACCCGTACCCAAACCGATCCTCTGGCCGCCAAGGTACGCTCTTTCCTTCGGCGCCATTATCGTTTCAGCAGCAGCGGGCGCCGCTTTGCCGTTGAATGTGTCTACTCAGAAGAGCAGCTGCGTTACCCGCAGCCGGACGGCAGTGTCTGTCAGCAGAAGAGCGTGATGGAAAATGGCACACGACTGGATTGTGCCGGTGGTTTCGGAGCCACCACGGTCGTGACCGCAACTTTCGGTTTTGTGGCGGTGTCTCGGGTGCTGAAAAAACTGCAGGAACGTGCCGCCCGCGAGCAATCAGTCTGACATGTAACCCCTCTTGTGGCCGTTGCGTGTCACGTTTCTCGAAATTCAGTCAAAAAAAACCCCTCTTCATCTGAAGAGGGGCAGGCAAAGTGCAAACAACTCAAAACGGCCAGAGTTGGAAATGGGATGCGAGAGCTGAGGAAGAGCAACGACTCTCGCGATGCCCTGCGATGCAGGACAAATTCAATATGGCTCTTTTTTGTGCAATGCACAATAGTTTTTTTAGAATAAAATATTATAATAAATAATATTTTTGTGCAGTGCGGAATAAATATAAGCCCTTATATCACAATGATAATGCTCTGATATTGCGTTAAAGTGCTATCGGCCGGTGTGGTGTCTCGCCCGGAAATGCATCTCTTCATTTGTTATATTGTTTTGCACTGCAGCAGGAATGCTTGGATCAAGTTCATCACTGCCGGGGTCTAGCAGTCCGCACATCGCCAGCGCCTTGCGCACTCTGATGCTGGTGCCCAGATACTCATACAGCACCCGTGTGCAGCAGGGCATGCGTTCACTGTTATCAGACACGCCAATGCGCAGTCCTGTCAGCCGGGTAAGTCTGTTACGGAAACTGGGGAAAAGGATTGTCTGGGTCAGCTCATGTCGATTCAGCGTTTCATAATCAACCAGAAATAAACGATCACTGAGCATCACGGCAGCCCCTTGGTAGCGGTTGTGGCAGGCTGGTTCGCCCGGCTCCGGTTGCATCCGCTCGGTGCGCTGAAACAGGTAGCGCCCATCTCGCTCCTCGATACAGACCAGCGTACGGATCAATTTTCCCGGCGCTGACATCGACAGGTAATATTCGAAATAGTAGCCAACATAGCGTTCCAGCCCGTGGCTTCCGCTGCGGAAAAGGTGGCCCAGGTGTGCGCTGAGGTTATCAGCAGAAGGTTCGCTGGGTGGCAGGGCGCTGGGTCGTATCTGAACCAGACGCTGGAACTGGTCATGCGGCAGCATGATCTCATGTACCTCAACACCAAAGAAATCACAGATACGACGCAGGGTGCCCGCTGAGGGCTTGAAACGTCCGCCCAGGTAGCGGTTGAACTGCGGACGGTTGATATCGAGTCGGCGGCAGACTTCGGCGATCGATTTGTGATAGCTGCACAGAAGGCGCAGGTTCTGGGCCAGATCCTCGTTCAATCGCGTCACCTCCTGAAGGTTTGTCGTGGGCAGTGCACCAAAATGCGCTGGCACTTTTTGGTGTTGTATATGCGCCAAAATACGCCATTCTGTAGTCAGAGTGACAAATTTTATCAGTGCTGAATCATTGATTAAATGACCCACCGTCCTAAAACAAGAATAGAGTGGAGTGCAGTGATGTTGGAATTTCTCAACGAGCTTCTCTGGGGCAAGGTGCTGATCGGCCTGCTGATCCTTATCGGTGTTGGCTTTACGGTCGTTTCCCGCTTTGTCCAGTTTCGCTATTTCGGTCGCATGTTCCGAATTCTGAGCGCCAGTCAGGCGTTCAAGCATGATAAACATGGCTACCTGAGTTCGTTTCAGGCGCTGCTGCTGTCGGTGGCCGGGCGCGTGGGTGGTGGCAATATTGCAGGCGTTGCCGTGGCGATTACACTGGGTGGCCCAGGTGCCATTTTCTGGATGTGGGTGGTTGGTCTGATGGGCATGGCCACCAGCTTTCTTGAATGTACGCTGGCGCAAACCTACAAGCAGGCCGAGCCGGATGGCACCTACCGTGGTGGCCCGGCGCACTATATCTCCCGTGGGCTGGGCAAAAAGTGGAACTGGCTGGCTGCTATTTACTCCGTACTGCTGCTGGTGACCTTTGGTTTCTGCTTCACAGCGCTGCAATCTTATGCCGTTGCAACCTCGGTAGGGGACGCCTTTGGTGTGCCGGTGTTCTATACCGGGATCGCCATGGCGATGCTGGTGGGCATGATCATCTTCGGTGGCGTCAAGCGTATCGCCAAAGTCGCCGAAGTGCTGGTACCGATCATGGCCGGTGGCTACCTGCTGGTGGCGTTTGTCGTGCTGGGCCTCAATTTTGACCGTATCCCTGATGTTTTCATGTTGATCGTTAAAAGTGCGTTCGGCCTTGAACCTGCAGTCGGTGGCGGCATTGGTGCGGCGATCATGATGGGGGTCAAGCGTGGCCTGTTTTCAAACGAGGCCGGGCTTGGCAGTGCACCCAACGTGGCAGCCGTGGCCTATGTGCCGCACCCGGCCAATCAGGGCATCGTGCAGTCTTTTTCAGTCTTTATCGACACGCTGATTATCTGTTCGGCAACCGCATTTATCATTCTGCTCAGCGGAGTGTATGAGCCGGGCAGCGGTGTCGCGGTTGAGGGTGTTGCGCTGACACAGTCGGCACTGGCGGATCATGTCGGTGACTGGGGGCGTGCCTTTGTCAGCATCGCACTGGTGCTGTTCGGCTTCAGTACCATGCTCTACAACTACTATCTGGGTGAAAACAGTCTTAATTTCTTCAGCACTGAAAACCAGAACCTGTTCAATGGATTCCGGGTTCTGATCATTGGGCTCGTGTGCTGGGGCGCCACCACCGATTTGGGTACCGTATTCGGTTTTGCCGATGTCACCATGGGCCTACTGGCGCTGGCTAACCTGATTGCACTGCTGTTTCTGGTCAAGCCAGGTCTGCGCATTTTGCGTGATTTCGATCGCCAGATCGGCGAGGGGATCGAGCAGCCGGTTTTTGATGTCAGCCAGTTCCGTGACATGAATGTGGACCCGGTCGCCTGGAAAATTGAGCCGGAAGATCTGGAACGGATCAGGGCGCGTGAAACCGCTTCCGGCAAGACTGTCAGGTAAGGGCTTCTCCAATTGCTCCCGGGTTCACGACGAGCTCGGGGGTCTTTTTAATCTGTTTGCAAGGGTCTATGCATTCGATGAACATGCGCGTTGAACATGATCTTTTGGGTGATCTGGCGGTACCGGCTGAAGCCTGGTACGGCATTCAAACCCAGCGTGCTCTTGATAACTTTTCCATTACCGGTGTGCCCATCAGCCATTTCCCGGCGCTGGTACGTGCGCTGGTACAGGTCAAGTCTGCTGCCGCCTGGGCCAACCGTGAGTTGGGTGTGCTGCCGGCAGAAAAGGCGGATGCCATCATCGCCGCCTGTGACGAGATTGATGCCGGTCATCTTCATGATCAGTTCGTTGTCGACCTGATTCAGGGTGGCGCCGGCACGTCCACCAACATGAACGCCAATGAGGTAATCGCCAACCTAGCGCTGGAGAAGCTGGGGCATGGGCGTGGGGAGTACCGGTATCTGCATCCCAATGATGATGTTAACCGCTCCCAGTCCACCAATGATGCCTATCCGACAGCGGTCTGCCTGGCGATTCAGTTTGCGTCTGAACCGCTTGAACAGGCAATCCGCAGCTTGATCGAGGCGCTGGAAGATAAGGGGCGCGAGTTTTCCCATATCGTCAAAATGGGACGTACTCAGCTGCAGGATGCCGTGCCGATGACGCTGGGGCAGGAGTTTGAGGCCTTTGCCGTCAATCTGGATGAGGATATCGACCGCCTGCATGAGGTGGCGCGGCTGTTGTGCGAGGTCAATCTCGGCGGTACGGCTATCGGGACCGGTATCAATGCACCGCCGGGGTATCAGGCGCTGGCAGTGGGGCGATTGGCGCAGATCTCTGGCAAACCGGTGGTATCGGCCACGAATCTGGTGGAAGCCAGCTCAGACATGGGCGCTTTTGTCATGTTTTCCGGCATTCTCAAGCGCTTCGCCATCAAGCTGGGCAAGATGTGCAACGATCTGCGTCTGCTGTCCAGTGGCCCACGCACCGGGCTGGGTGAAATTCTGCTGCCGCCGATGCAGCCGGGGTCTTCCATTATGCCGGGCAAGGTCAACCCGGTGATCCCGGAGGCGGTCAACCAGACGGCGTATCAGGTAATTGCCGCGGACCTGGCGGTGACACTGGCGGCAGAAGCCGGGCAGTTGCAGCTCAACGCGATGGAACCACTCATCGTGTACAACTTGCTGAACTCCATCAAGATGCTTACCTCTGCCTGTACCATGCTGGAAAATCGCTGTATTCGCGGCATTCGTGCCAATGAAGAGCAGTGTGCCCGACATCTGGACAACAGTATCGGAATTGTCACGGCGCTGGTGCCGTATATCGGCTACAGCAATGCAACACGGATCGCTTCTACAGCGCTGAATTCAGGCTCTACCGTGCGTGAACTGGTGCTGGCCGAAGGGCTGCTGCCTGAGGCGAAACTGGATGCCATTCTGAGCCCGCATGCCATGTTGGCACCGGTTGCGGTAGCGCCATGATGAGCAAAATTCTGGTGATCTATACCGGTGGCACCATCGGTATGGTGGCCTCGGCCAAGGGGTATGTGCCGGAGCCGGGTTTTGACGTCCGGCTGAAGGCGGCGCTGGGGGATCGTACAGTGCCGGCGTTTGATCTGCTGGAGTTTGACCGATTGATCGACAGTGCCAGTGTGGTGCCGGCCGACTGGGCACAGATCGCCAGATCCCTGCAGGAAAAGTGGCATGATTACACGGGTTTTGTGGTGTTGCATGGGACCGATACCATGGCCTACACCGCGTCTGCATTGTCATTCATGTTGTCGCAGCTGGACAAGCCGGTGATTCTGACCGGTTCCCAGATTCCTCTCAGCCAAGTTCGAAATGATGCGCTGGATAATCTGGTCACGGCGCTGCTGTTGGCGTCGCGTACGGATCTTGCTGAGGTGTGCATCTGTTTCAATGGTCGTTTGCTGCGCGGCAATCGCAGCCGCAAGGTAAAAAGCAGCGGCCTGGATGCGTTTGATTCGCCGAATGCCTCTTGGTTGGGTAAGGCCGGCATTGACATTGAGCTGAGTGTAGAGCGACTGCCGCCACAACCCGTGCGCTTTGAAATACCCGCGTATGATCCTGATGCAGTGGTCATGTTGATGACATATCCGGGCATGCCGCTGCGGCTGCTGCAACAAGCGCTGGCGCCTGAAGCGGTAAAGGGAATGGTATTGCTCACCTATGGCGTTGGTAACCCACCGGAAACCGAGACCGGTCTGTTGGAGGTGCTGTCTCATGCAGGAGGGCGCGGGCAGGTGGTGGTGAATGTGACCCAGTGCCAGCAGGGAGCGGTCAGTCAGGGGGCTTATGCAACGGGTGCCCTGTTGAATCAGGTCGGTGTGGTGTCGGGGCTTGATCTGACCCCGGAAGCGGCCTTCGCCAAGCTGCATCATCTGATTGCGCTTGGGCTTTCACCGGATGCAATCCGCAAGGCACTGGGCTGTGCCCTGCGGGGAGAGTGTACGCCGGAACGTTGAGTGCCGGACTACAGCTCCAGACTCAGGTGGCTGAAGCGGAAAGGGTGGGCTGCATAAGTGCCGATCACGCGCACCTCTTCTGCGAAGAAGTTCAGTTCCTGTAGCGCGAACTTCATCGCCTGCTCATGCGGGTGACCTTCAATATCCAGGTGAAAGCTGGACACGGTCATGGTTTCAGAGGCCATGTAGCTTTCCAGCTTGACCATGTTCACTCCGTTGGTGGCAAAGCCGCCCAGTGCCTTGTACAGCGCAGCCGGGATGTTGCGCACACGGAACATGAGGGACGTGATGTAACGCACATCCTTCTCCAGCGGCGGCATCATCTGGTCGCGTGACAGAATCATGAAGCGGGTAGTGTTGCCGGTCTTGTCCTGAAAGTTTTCTCGCAGTACTTCCAGCCCGTACAGCTCGGCCGCCAGACTGGAGGCGATGGCGCCATGACCCAGGGTACGCTTTTGTGACAACTCATCGGCAGAGCCTGCGGTATCCAGCGCGGCAACCGGCTCAATTCCGAGGCTGCGGATGTTTTCGGCACACTGTGCCAGTGCCTGAGGATGCGACGAGACCGTTTTCAGGTCTTCGATGCGGGTGCCCGGCAGCGCCAGCAGGCAGTGGTTGACCGGCTCAAAGTGCTCGCCAATCACATGCAGGCGCGTTTTCGGCATCAGGCGGTAGATCTCTTCAACCCGGCCGGCGGTGGAGTTCTCCAGCGGAATCATCGCCAGTCGCGCTTCGCCGCGCTCGACCATAAACATCGCTTCAACAAAGCTTTCGCAGGCGCGGGGCGTCAGCTCCGGGTGCACGTGGCGGCAGGCAAGATGGGAATAGGCCCCTTCGTGGCCCTGATAGGCGATAATGGTGTTGGCGGTCATGGTATCCATACAGACTGAATAGAATGGGGCCGCTATTATGGCACAGGCGTTGATCGGCTGAAAAAAATATCTGCCTTTGCTAAGGTTCCGCGCCTGCCCAAGAGAGACTGCCAATGCCCGAACGTGCCACATCTTCAAAATTTCGCCTGTCGCTTGGCCTCAAAATTCTGCTGTATAGCCTGCTGTTTCTGTTGCTGGCCTGGTGGGGTGGTCGGGTTGCCTATGATCGGGCCATGCAGCAGTTGCATGTGGAAGGTTCCGATCGGTTGCTGAACAGCATCGGCCAGCTGCGCCGCAGTCTTGGTCAGTACAACTATTTGCCCTTTCTAGTTGCACAGAATCTGCAGGTCAGAGACTTTCTGCGCCAGCCGGATGAACATAACCGTACTTTGGTGAACCGGGTACTGGAGCAGTTCAACCTGGTGGCCGGCTCTACGGCTCTGTTTGTGCTTGACCCTACAGGCGAGGCGCTGGCATACAGCAACTGGCGTGATGAAAGTTCACAACAGTTGCGCTCTCAGTGGCAGCAGCACTATTTCCAACAAGCACTGGCGGGAGAGCAAGGGCAGGAACTGCAGTATCAAGAAGATCTGGAAACCGCGACTTTTTTCATGTCAGCGCCGATCTATGATGGCGGGCTGGTGGGGGTAGCCGTGATTCGGCTGGATGTACCCCGGCTGAGTGAACAGCTGACGACGGACCACCCGTTGCTGGTGGTGTCACCCACGGGAGAGCTGGTATTCAAGTCTGATCTGGGGTGGCCGCTGGGGCAGCTGGAGTCCCGGCTGTTGAGTGATGGTACCCGTCTGCAGCTTGTGCCGCATAAAGACTCCATGGCAATCATGCATCGAGTTGAGCTGGATGATCTGGGCTGGCAGGTGAGTACGCTGACCGATATCCGTCCGGCCAGGCAACGTGAGCAGTTGGTGGTGGCCTCGGTACTTTCCGGCGGGGTGGCGCTGGGTCTGTTGCTGCTGTACCTGCGTGAGTCACGCCAGAAACGTCGGCTCCAACTGGAGAGACTGCAGGAGCGGGCACGCAGTGAAGAACAGCAGCGTGACATCATCAATACCGCGCAGGTTGGTTTGATACACATTACGCCTTCGGGCCAGGTTGAGCTGGTCAACCCGATGGCGATGCAGTTGTTTGGCGTTTCGGCGGAACAGATTCGGCACCAGCCGGTGCTGAATCTGCTGCGGGCCGGCTTTTCGGCTCGGCCGCTGCAGCAGGCGCTGGGTGCATTGGGCAGCGAACGCTTTCAGCCGCTGACCGGGCTGGAAGTGGTCGGCCAGCGTGCGGATGGCAGTGAATTTCCCATGCTGATCTCGATTCGGCAGATGGATCGACACCCTGAGCTGGGCTATCTGGTCACTCTGATCGATATCAGCCGTCGCAAGCGGTTGGAGCAGGCGCTGCGAGAAGCCAACGAGTCGCTGGAGCAAAAGGTGGTTGCACGCACCCAGGCATTGCAGGAAGCTCAGGCGGAGCTGGTGCAGGCTGGAAAGCTGGCGGCGCTGGGGCGGATGTCGGCTTCTGTCGTACATGAGCTCAATCAGCCGATGACCGCCATGCGTACCTATCTCGCCATTGCTGAAAAGCAGCTGGATAATCCTGATGCACTGGTGCGTAACCTGCGCCAGCAACAGCAGCTGCTCGACCGCATGGCGTTGATTACCGGGCAGCTGAAAACCTTTGCCTATCGCAAACCGGAGCGTATCGATCCGGTGTCGCTGCAGCAGGTGATGGAACAGGTGCTGCAGCTGTTTCGTGGTCGCTTCGAGGAGCTGGATCTGCAATTGCATTTTGATCCGCCGCCGCCTGACATGAAAATTGCCGGTGATGCCGCACGCTATGAGCAAGTGATGATTAATCTGATCAAGAACAGCTGCGACGCCATGTCGACACGACCCGGTGAGCACCACCTTTGGATCAGTGTGCAGGCCATAGAGAACGGACAGATGCTGCTGGATGTGCGAGACAACGGCCCCGGCATTGAGCCCGAGCATCGCACTCAACTGTTTGAGCCCTTCTTCACCACCAAGGAGGTGGGCCAGGGACTGGGGTTGGGCTTGGCAATCGTACACAGTATTTTGCGTGACCTCGGTGGCAGTATCGAACCTGTTGATCAGGCTGAAGGTGCCTGTTTCCGGCTGAGCATGCCGCTTTACCAACCAAGGAGCGAATAATGATTGATCAGGGCCGCGTACTGCTGGTGGATGATGAGGCGATGGTGCGTGAAGCAACTGCCCAGTGGCTGGAGCTGTCCGGTTTCAGTGTGGAGTGTTTCAGCCGTGCCGAGCAGGCGCTGGAGCGGATAGATCCGTTCTGCCCCGGCATTCTGTTGACCGATGTGCGCATGCCCGGCATGGATGGCCTTGAGTTGATGACCGAAGCGCTCAAGCGTGCACCGGATCTGCCGGTGATTCTGCTCACGGCACATGGCGATGTGGATATGGCTACGGCGGCCATGCGCGAAGGTGCCTACGACTTTATCGAAAAACCCTTTGTGCCCGAGCGCCTGGTGGAGCGGATTCGCCGAGCCTGTGAAAAGCGACGGCTGATGCTGGAAAACCTGCGCCTGCAGCAGAGTCTGGCCAGTCGTTCGGTGCTGGAAGCGCGTCTGATCGGCATTTCACCGGCCATTCAGCGCCTGCGGCGAGAGCTGCTGGCGTTGGCCGAGCTGGATACCAATGTGATCATCTACGGTGAGACCGGTACAGGCAAGGAGCTGGTGGCGCAGTGTCTGCACGAGTACAGCATTCGAGGCAAGAAGCAGTTCGTGCCAATCAACTGTGGGGCCATTCCCGAAAACCTGATTGAAAGTGAGTTGTTTGGGCATGAGGCCGGTGCGTTTACCCATGCGGCCAAGCGCCGTATCGGCAAGTTTGAGTATGCCAGTGGCGGTACCCTGTTTCTGGACGAGATCGAGAGCATGCCGCTGCACCTGCAGATCAAGTTGCTGCGGGCGCTGCAGGAGCATGTGATCGAACGGCTGGGTTCCAATACATTGATTCCGGTCGATCTGCGTGTGGTGGCTGCTGCGAAGGTGGACCTGCGTGGCGACCCCAATTTCCGTGAAGACCTGTTCTATCGTCTCAGTGTCTCCGAGCTGCATATTCCACCGCTGCGTGAGAGGATCGAGGATGTGCCGTTGCTGTTTGCTCATTATGCCGGCCGCGGCGCTGATGAGCATGACCGTGAAGCGCGCCAGCTTAGTGATCATGATCTGGATGCGCTTCAGTCCTACGCCTGGCCTGGTAATGTGCGTGAGCTGAAGAACATCGCCATCCGCTACGCCGTGGACCCGCGTGCCAGCGTGGCCGAACTGCTTTCACGGCAAACGCCGCTGATCAGTGCACCGCTGGCCGGGCGACAGACCCTGTCGTTGGCTGTTCGAGTGGCTGAATACGAGTCGCAACTTATTCGTGAAGCGTTGGAGCGGCACCAGGGCAATATCAAGGCGGTCATGGATGAGCTGGACCTGCCACGCCGGACGCTGAACCAGAAAATGCAGCGTTATGGCCTGAATCGCAGTGATTTTACAGCGCAATAAGCGATTTTTTGCCTATGCTCAGAGGGCTTAATAGGCGAAATTTAGCTCATCAGGTCAATGTTGCATGCTGAATATATATGTAAAACAAAGGGTTGTAAGGATCGAGTGAGTTGGCCCGGTTCCTGCTTTGTTATTCAGGTCACTAACAACAACGACTGATGACATAACGATAAGGGATACCAAGATGAATCAGAGCAAACGCACCCTGATCAAGGCAATGGGTCTGACCCTGGCCATGGCAACCGTTGGCGGCGCTGCCGGTCTGGCACAGGCTGAAGAAAAACGTTCCTACATCATGGCAACTGCATCCACCGGTGGCACCTTCTACCCGGTTGGTGTTGCGATCGCGACACTGGCGAAGGTGAAGCTGGAGCCTACCATCGGCATGTCCGTTTCTGCCATCAACTCTGCCGGCTCCGGTGAAAACATCAAGCTGATGCGTGAAGACCAGGTTCAGTTCTCGATCCTGCAGGGGCTTTACGGTGCCTGGGCCTGGAACGGTGAGGGTGAGTTGAAAGAGTCCGGCAAGCAGGAGTACCTGCGCTCTGTCACCATGCTGTGGCAGAACGTGGAGCAGTTCGTGGTTCGCACACCCTATGCGAAAACCGGCACCATCATGGACCTGAAGGGCTTTGAGGGTGAGAAGTTCTCCATCGGGCCGAAAAACTCAGGCACTGAAGGCTCCGGCCGTACCATTCTGGGCAATTTGGGTATCGACCCGGACAGCTTCAGCCTGGCGTACATGGGTTATGGCCCGTCGGCTGATGCGATGCAGAACGGCACCATTGACGGCATGAACATTCCGTCGGGCGTTCCGACCTCAGCCATCACCCGAGCCTATGCCGCCATGGGTGGTGATATCACCACGCTGGATTTCACCGACGAGCAGATGAAGCAGGCCAACGGTCGCTATGACCTCTGGACCCGTTATGTCATTCCGGCCAACACCTATCCGGGCCAGACCAAAGAGATCAACACCATTGCCCAGCCCAACTTCCTGGCAGTGAATGCGGACGTGTCTGAAGAAGACGTTTATCAGCTGACCAAAACCATCTATGAAAACCTGACCTTCCTCAACGGTATTCATGCCGCTACCAAGGCGATGGCACTGGAAAAAGCGATCGCTGGCATGCCGGTACCGCTGCACCCGGGTGCTGTGCGTTACTACCGTGAAGCGGGCCTCGCAATCCCGGATCACCTGATCGCCGAGTAAGCCAGGCTTGCTCACCAGTCTGTCGATTGCACCCCCGTCAGAGGGCGGGGTGTGCAGTTGTGGTGAATACCGAATAACAGAGGACCGAGTCGATGACCTCAACGCAGCTGAATGATCAGCAGACCGCCGAGCGCCTCAAAAGCCTTGAGCTGACCAAGCGTGACGCAAACTCCCTCAGTGGGCGCTTCATTTACTGGGGCGGGGCACTGTTTGCGCTGGCCCACATCTATTTCAACACCTTGGGAACGCTGTCAGAGCTGTGGGTGGCGGCGATCCACTTTGCCGGTTTTGCATTGATCTGTGCATTGATGGTGCCGATGAGCCACAAGGCTGGCGACTCGAAGCTGATGCTGGGATTGGACCTGCTGATCGGTCTGGCGGCGGTGGGGACAACTGCTTATCTGATGCTGTTTGAAGATGCGCTCTATGCGCGTGGTGTCAACTTTATCACCACGGATTGGATCGTATCGATTATCGCCATTGCGATTGCACTGGAGTTGACACGCCGGACGACCGGCTGGTTCATTCCCTGTCTGATTTTGTTTTCCCTGACCTATGTGTTTTGGTGGGGGCAGTATGTACCGGGCATGTTCAACTTTCCGGGCCTGAACCTGGAAACCGTGCTGTACCGGAGTTTCTTCTCGTCCGAGGGGATGTTTGGTTCCATCGCCATGATCTCCTGGACCTATGTGTTCATGTTTATTCTGTTCGGTGCCTTTTTGGTGAAATCCGGTGCCGGTGACTTCATCATCGACCTGTCACGCGCCGTGGCCGGCAAGATGGTAGGTGGTCCTGGTCTGGTGGCCGTGTTTGGCTCGGGCCTGATGGGCTCGGTGTCCGGTTCATCCGTTGCCAATACGGTATCCACCGGTGTCATCACCATTCCGTTGATGCAGAAGGCCGGTTTTCCGCCGCGTTTTGCCGCCGGTGTTGAGGCAGCGGCCTCTACCGGTGGTCAGTTGATGCCACCGGTGATGGGGGCAGGGGCGTTCATCATGGCGTCTTACACCCAGATCCCCTATGTCACCATCATTGGGATAGCGGCATTGCCGGCGTTGCTGTATTTCCTGTCGGTCGGCTTCTACGTGCGGGTCGAGGCCAAGCGCAGCCATGCCCATGCGATTGAGATGGATGCACGCCCGGTGGGTGAGGTGTTCAAGGAAGGCTGGCACTGCCTGTTGCCGCTGGTGGTACTGGTTACCCTGCTGGTAAAAGGTTTTACACCTACCTATGCAGCCGGTATTTCCATTCTGTCCGTGGTAGTGGCGTCCTGGCTGTCGCCGCGCAAGATGGGACCGCGAGCGATTGTCGATGCGCTGGCGCAGGGCTCAAAAAACATGGCCACCACCGCCATGCTGCTGGTTGCGGTCGGACTGGTGGTGAATGTGGTCTCCATGACCGGCATCGGCAATACCTTCTCATTGATGGTGACCGACTGGGCCGGTGGCAGCCTGCTCATCACGCTGGTGCTGGTGGCGCTGGCATCACTGGTATTGGGGATGGGCCTGCCGGTCACGGCCGCTTACATCGTGCTGGCGACCCTGTCGGCGCCGGCACTGTATGGCCTGATGGCCGAGCGGGAACTGTTGCAGCTGATGGTCAGTGGCAATTTGCCGGAAGCGGCGCGTACCATTTTCATGCTGGTGGACCCTGCCAGTCTTTCCGCATTGGCCGCGCCTATGAGCGAGGCGCAGGCGATGGGCCTGCTGGAACAGGTGCCGGCAGACTTCAAGGGGCAACTGCTGGAGCAGGCGATGGCACCCGAAAGGCTGGCCATGATCCTGCTGGCGGCCCATATGATCATTTTTTGGCTGTCGCAGGACTCCAATGTGACCCCTCCGGTCTGTCTGACAGCCTTTGCGGCGGCGGCAATTGCCCGTACACCGCCCATGGCGACCGGTTTCACCGCCTGGAAAATCTCCAAAGGGCTGTATGTGGTACCTCTGTTGTTTGCCTATACCCCGTTTATTGGCGGCAGCTGGGTTGAAGTACTGACCATTTTTGCCTTTGGTATTCTCGGCATGTATGCCTTTGTCGGATTCATGGAAGGCTATCTGGAAGGGCGGCTCAATCTGGTGTTGCGTCTGTGCAGCGGTGTCTGCGCTATCGGTCTACTCTGGCCTCATGGCCAGCTGGCCTATGACTTGGTGGCTGCCGTGGCGTTTGTAGGCTTGTTTCTGTTCAGTCGTCGCTATGGGGAAAAACCGGCTACCGGTGCCGCTACAGAGGCGAGTGCGAACCATGCATGACTTTATTCTGATTGGTGGCGGAATTCTCGGGCTGGCAACCGCACTCGAGTTGCAACAGCGCTTTCCAGGCAAACGGGTACTGGTGCTGGAGAAAGAGTCAGGCCCGGCGCAGCACCAGACTGGCCACAACTCCGGCGTGATTCACGCCGGGGTGTACTATAAGCCCGGCAGCCTCAAGGCTCGCTTTTGCAAGGCAGGTAATGTCGCTACCAAGGCATTTTGCCGTGAACACGGCATTCCGTTCGATGAGTGTGGCAAGTTGCTGGTAGCGACCAATGCGCAGGAACTGGAGCGGATGCAGGCATTGATCGGCCGCTGTGCCGAAAATCAGCTTCCGATAGAAGTGCTCGATGCCGACCAGCTTAAGTCGCGTGAACCCAACATTACCGGAGTGGGGGCCATATTCGTGCCTTCTACCGGCATTGTCAGTTATAGCCGTATCTGCGAAAAGATGGTGGAGCTGGTAGAGAAAGCCGGTGGAGAGGTACGTTTCAACACCGAGGTGAAACGGATCGAAGAGCGCGAAGCCGATCTGCAGGTTGAAACTGAAACCGAACTGCTCAGTGCTGGCCACCTGATCGCGTGCGCGGGGCTCTGGTCGGATCGTATTGTAAAAATGCTGGGACAAACGCCCGATTTTCGTATCGTACCGTTTCGGGGCGAGTACTTTCTGTTGCCACCGGAGCATGACCGCATTGTGAACCATCTCATCTATCCCATTCCTGATCCCGAGTTGCCGTTTTTGGGTGTACATTTGACCCGTATGATCGATGGTACGGTCACCGTTGGGCCTAATGCGGTGCTTGCTTTTAAGCGCGAGGGTTATCGCAAACGGGATATCAGCCTGTCTGAATTGGCGGGTATGCTGAGCTGGCCCGGGCTGTTGAAAATGCTGGCTCGTAACCTGGGGCCCGGGCTTAACGAAATGAAAAACAGCCTGTGCCGCAGCGGTTATCTGCAGCTGGTGCGCAAGTACTGCCCACAGTTGAAACTGACGGATCTCAAGCCCTATCCTGCAGGGGTGCGGGCGCAGGCTGTGGCACGGGATGGCTCCCTGGTAGATGATTTTCTGTTTGTGAAAACCGATCGCGCACTGGTGGTGTGCAATGCACCTTCCCCAGCAGCAACCTCTGCCATTCCCATTGCGGCACATATCGTTGATCAGTTAAGCGCTAAATTGAATGAGTTGTGAAGCCTGCAGAGTCTTTGCAGAAGGGACTGGCGTCCGCGGCTGATTGCGGATAACCTCGGTGTCACAGCCATGCACACATGGCTGGCGTCGCTCGGACGGTTCCGGGCGCTGACGTTTATCGAGGCTTATATGACTGACAAGACCGGCGTGCAATCCGTACGCCATTTTTCCCGTATTGATCGTCTTCCCCCCTATGTGTTCAACATCACGGCTGAATTAAAGATGGCCGCTCGTCGACGTGGCGAGGATATCATCGACTTCAGTATGGGGAACCCTGATGGGGCCACACCTCCCCATATTGTTGAAAAACTCTGTGCCGTTGCCCAGCGTGATGATACCCATGGCTACTCGACATCACGGGGTATCCCGCGTTTGCGCAGAGCCATAGCCAACTGGTATCAGACGCGTTATCAGGTCGATATTGACCCTGAAGATGAAGCGATTGTCACTATCGGCTCCAAAGAGGGTCTGGCTCATTTGATGCTCGCAACCCTGGATCACGGCGATACCGTGTTGGTGCCCAATCCAAGCTACCCAATTCATATCTATGGTGCCGTAATTGCCGGGGCTCAGGTCCGCTCGGTTCCATTGGTGCCGGGGGTAGACTTTTTTGTCGAGCTTGAGCGGGCCATCCGCGAGTCGATCCCGAAACCCAAAATGATCATTCTGGGCTTTCCCTCCAACCCCACCGCACAATGTGTTGAGCTGGATTTCTTTGAGCGTGTTGTCGCGCTGGCGAAGCAGTATGACATTATCGTGGTGCACGATCTGGCCTATGCCGATATTGTCTATGATGGCTGGACCGCGCCTTCGATCATGCAGGTACCCGGTGCGCGAGATGTGGCCGTTGAGTTTTTTACGCTTTCCAAGAGCTACAACATGGCCGGGTGGCGTATCGGGTTCATGGTGGGTAACAAAGAGTTGGTACATGCGCTGGCACGTATCAAAAGCTACCACGACTATGGCACCTTCACTCCCTTGCAAGTGGCGGCCATCGCGGCACTTGAGGGCGATCAGCAATGTGTGCGCGATATCGCCGAGCAATATCGGCAGCGCCGAAACGTGTTGGTGAAAGGCCTGCATGAAGCGGGCTGGATGGTGGATAACCCCAAGGCGTCCATGTATGTCTGGGCCAAAATTCCGGATCACTATCGTGAGTTGGGATCGCTGGAATTTTCCAAAAAGCTGCTGTCCGATGCCAAGGTGTGTGTATCGCCGGGCATAGGTTTTGGTGACTACGGTGACGACTACGTGCGCTTTGCCCTGATTGAAAACAGGGATCGTATTCGACAGGCCGTCAGGGGAATCAAGGCCATGTTCCGTCAGGATGGGGTGTCGGGTAAGGATGAGACACCTTGACGTCAAGGTGACATATTCGGGCTCTTGAGGATTATGAGCCAGTGAACGAAGTCAGCCGCGGTATATTCAGCGATGCTAATACCTGATTATTATCAACGGCTGACCCGTATCTTGCTTGCGACAGCTTTAAACGCTTGTTGTCTGACCGTTAATTGGTTAGTTTGGATGGCCAAACGGATGGCAGTAGTTGGAGCGAGCCTTTAGATGGCGCTGTTTAAGACCATATCCGCAACCTCATTTATACGGCACGGATCGTGCTTGTTACACATATGTTCAAGGATTGAACACACTCCTCGCACCAGACGAAACTCGTTCGGGTCCTGCTGTTTTGGTACGGCTCATGATTGATATGTGGCAGCATCGTCTGTCGCTGCGTCAACTGAGCCGCCTGTTGATGGCTGTGGTCCTGTCCATGGTACTGGTGATGACAGGGCTTGCCTCCGTCGTTGCCAAGGGCCCCGAGTTTGAACGGGTATTCCGTGAGTCTGGTGTCATGATGCTGCTTATTGACCCTGACACAGGTAACATCGTTGAAGCCAATGACGCCGCAGCCGAGTTCTATGGTTATCCGATTGAACAGCTGCAGCAGATGACTATCCAGCAGATCAATACGTTCACTGCCGAACAGGTGGCAGAAGAACGGACTCTGGCGCAGGCCGAGGGTCGCAATTATTTTCTTTTCCGTCACCGCCTTGCCAGTGGCGAAATTCGAACCGTAGAGGTTCACTCCCGCCCTTACCGTTTCAACGAGCAGAACCTGCTGTTCTCCATCATCAATGATATTACCCCGGGCCGGCATGAAGCCCAGGATCTGTGGCACTACCAGGAGCGCCTGGAAGCGATGGTGGACGCTCAGGTAAATGAACTGAAGCGCAATCGCAAGCTGCAGATCTGGCTGCTGACGGGTGCCCTGTTGATACAGGCGGTGGTCATTACCGCCCTGGCTCTGAATATCCAGCGGCGACGTCAGTTGGAGCGGGAGCGACGCAGAACGACAGCGGCACTTGAGCTGAGCAGTGAGCGCCTCAGAGAGGCTCAACGCATTGCCAGGGTGGGCAGTTGGGAATTGAATCACATCAATCAGCGTTTCACCTGTTCTGATGAGATGTACCGGCTGTTGGACCTTGATCCCTCTGAGAGTGATTCCAGCTATCGCAAGGCGCTGTCGCGGCTGCACCCTGAAGACAGGCAGCGGATCCGGGCTGTGTACAGTGAGGCGCTTAGAAGTAGGAAAACCTACGAGATCAAGCACCGGCTGTTACTGCCGGGTGATATCGTGAAACATGTCAGTGTATGTGCTGAAACCCTGTACACCCCCGAGGGTGAACCCTTGCAGACGCTGGGGACAGTGCAGGACATTACTGAGCAGCAGCTCACTCAGCAGGCGTTGACAGCATTGGCAACCACCTTTGCGCCGCTTGCCGGTGACGCTTTTTATGAAGCGGTCTGCCGGCACCTGGTTGACGCTCTCGGGCTTGAGTATGCCTTTGTTGCGCGGTTTGAAAAAGACTGTGAGCGGGCCCAAGTACTGGCGGGCTGGTCTGATGAAGGCATTATCCATCGTTTCAGCTATGACCTGCACGGTAGCCCTTGTTCTGATGTGTTGAAACAGCACCAACTTGTTTGTGCCTCTGATATTCAGACGAAATACCCTGAAGATTACATGCTCACGGATATGGATGCACAAGCCTATATTGGCAGCGCGTTGCTTGATAAACAGCAGCAAGCGGTTGGGCTGATGGTTGTTATGAGTCGCAAGCCGTTGCTGCAGCCACAGATTGCAACCAACCTGATTCAGCTCTTTGTAGACAGGGTCAGTGCCGAGATGCAGCGCAATGAGGCGGAGCAGCTGATTGCACAGGCGGACCGCTATCGTCAGGTTGTGTTGAAGTTCTCCAGCCGATTCATCAACCTGCCACTGAATCAGATTGAATCCGCTCTTGATGATGCCCTGTGTGAGATTGGCAGCTTCTTTGATGCCGATCGTTGCTATCTGTTCGAGTATGATTTTGAGCGAAAAATCGCCTCGATGACGCTTGAGTGGTGCGCCGAGGGTGTGAAGCCAGGAGCACACAAGCTGCAGCAGCTCCCGATGAGTGAATTCCCCAACTGGATTGCTCTGCATGGAAGAGGCGAGCCGGTTGTCATAGCGGACCTGGAACAGGTTCCCGACCCTTTTATTGTCGAAATACTGAAATCACACGGTACCAAAAGCATGATCGGTCAGCCGTTGATGGTCAGGGGCCACTGCACTGGGTTTATCGGTATATCCTCGATGCGTCACCGAGACAAGTTTGGCAGCGAAACCGTAGCCCTGCTGAAACTGTTTGCAGAGTTGCTGGTGAGCCTGAGGCGCAGAGAGCTTCATGAAAGCCAGCTGCGCTTGTCTGCAAGCGTATTTGATAATGCCAATGAAGGCATCATGATTACCAACCCTGACGGCAACATTGTCAGCGTCAACAACGCCTTTACCCGCACAACGGGCTATGATGCCGACGAGGTGTTGGGGCGTACCCCCGCCTTCCTTAACTCTGACCTTCAGGGTAAGCACTTCCATGCCCGCATGTGGCAGGCTTTGCAGCGTGATGGCCATTGGAGTGGTGAGGTCTGGAACCGACACAAGGAAGGTGAGCTTTATGCCGTGCTGCAGAAAGTAAATGCTTTTTATGACGAGGCCGGTCGTCTGCAGGGGTATGTGGCGCTGCTCTCCGATATCACAACCCTGAAGCTGCAGCAAAAACAGCTTGAGCAGATTGCCCATTTCGACCCGCTGACCGGCTTGCCTAATCGTACGCTGCTGGCGGATCGTCTGCAGCAAGCCATGGCACAGGCCAATCGTCATGGCACCAGTATCGCGGTGCTGTTTATTGACCTGGATGGGTTCAAGGCAGTGAATGACACTCATAGTCATGCGGTGGGTGACCAGCTTCTGGTACAGGTAGCACGGCGCATGAAGCGGGTGATGCGTGATGAGGATACTCTGGCCCGCCTGGGCGGGGATGAATTTGTTGCCGTATTGCAGAACCTTGAGCATCCGGATGCGAGCACTCCGGTACTCGAGAGGCTTTTGCAGGCTGCCGCCGAGCCGGTCCAGTTGGATGAGCTTGAGCTGGCCGTTTCCGCCAGTATTGGCGTGGTTTTCTACCCGCAGCAGGAATCGCTGGATGCCGACCAGTTGCAGCGTCAGGCGGATCAGGCGATGTATCAGGCCAAGCAGGCGGGCAAGAATCGTTACCATCTGTTTGATGTAGAGCGTGATCGCGCAGTACGTGATCAGCATGAAAGTCTGGAGCGCATACGGGATGCCCTGTACAGCGAAGAGTTCAGGTTGTTCTACCAGCCCAAGGTCAACATGCGGACCGGTGAAGTAATTGGATGTGAAGCACTGATTCGCTGGCAGCATCCTGAACGCGGCTTGTTGCCACCGGCAGCCTTCCTTCCCGTGATTGAGAACCACCCCATGGCAATCGAGTTGGGCCACTGGGTGTTGTGTACGGCTCTGGATCAGCAGGTCAGCTGGAAACAGGCTGGCATGCGATTGCAGGTGAGTATCAATATTGACGCCATCCATTTGCAGCATGCCAGTTTTGTTGAGCGCCTGGACAAAGAACTGCAGCAGCGACCAACGATTCAGCCCGGAGATCTGGAGCTGGAAATTCTGGAAACCACGGCACTGGATGACGTGGTGCAGATATCGGATATCATTACTGCCTGCCAGCGCCTGGGTGTGGGCTTTGCTCTGGATGACTTCGGTACCGGCTACTCGTCGCTGACCTACCTTAAGCGTTTGCCGGCTGAGCTGCTCAAGATCGACCGCAGTTTTGTGCGTGACATGCTTGATGATCCGGATGACCTGGCAATCCTGGATGGTGTCATCCGCTTGGCTCAGGCCTTCCGACGTTCTGTTATTGCCGAAGGGGTCGAAACTCAGGCCCATTGCCAGGCGTTGCTGGAGCTGGGCTGTGAGCTGGGTCAGGGGTATGCCATCGCCAGACCGATGCCGGAAGATGAACTGCCGACCTGGCTGCTGAAGTGGTCAGAGCAGTGGCAAACTGAAGCTGAAACTGAATCTGCGCAGTGATTGCCGCCGCGTTATAGCCAGCGGCGGCGTGCAAGCACATAATACAAAAGCGGCACGACGATGATGGTCAGCAACGTCGACATGGCAAGACCAAACACCAGCGAGATCGCCAGTCCGTTAAAAATCGGGTCGCCAAGAATGAACCAGGCGCCCACCATCGCTGAAATGGCTGTTAGTGCGATGGGCTTGATTCTGACAGCTCCCGCCATCACTACGGCGTCTTCCAGTCCCATCCCTTCATCCTGTAACTGACGAATAAATACCACCAGCAGTATGGAGTTGCGCACAATGATGCCGGCCAGCGCGATCATGCCGATCATGCTGGTTGCGGTAAACTCTCGACCCAGCAGGGCGTGGCCAGGCAGAATCCCAATCAGCGTCAGCGGAATGGGTGCCATGATGACAAGTGGCATCAGGTAGGAACGGAACTGGGCCACCAGCAGCACAAAGATCATGAACACGCCGACACTGTAGGCCAGTCCCATGTCTCTGAACGTCTCATAGGTGATCTGCCACTCGCCGTCCCATTTCAGTGTGCCAAGCTCCGGCAGGTCGGGCTGGCGAATAAAGAACTGTTCCGGCGCATCCTCCTGCTGATTCAGTGCATTCACCATGCGGAACATGCCATAGAGTGGAGAGTCGATCTCACCGGCCATGTCCGCCGTGACATAGGTTACCGGCAGCAGGTCCTTGTGATAGCGCGCTGCGTCCCAGTCTGACTCAACAATCTGTGCGAAGCTGGCCAGTGGTATCAACAGACCTTCACGGTTGCGCAGTTGCAGCGAAAGCAGTGCCGACGGCTGTGCTTTGTCGCCTTCATGCAGAATGACCCGAATTGGGACCGGATATTTGGCGTGTTCGTCATGCAGGTAACTCAGGTTGTTGCCGCCAAGTGCTGTCTGCAATGCTTGCACTACCTGTGCCTGAGAAACTCCCAGCCGGGCGGCGCGAGCGCGATCAACCACCAGCTGCCACTGTTTCGCCGGAGCTTCCAGTGTTGAATCGATATCGACCAGTCCCTCGATCTGCTGCATCTGCGCCATCAACTGGAGCGACAGCTCCGCACGTCTGGTTGCATCAGCGGCGTATACCTCGGCCACCAGAGGTGACATGACAGGCGGGCCGGGCGGGACCTCGACAATTTTTACCGAAGCGCCAAAAGGCTCGGCGATGGCCTGCAGGGGGTGACGAAGCGATTGAGCAATGTTATGTGATGGGCGCTCGCGCTGACTCTCAGTAACCAAATTGACCTGCAGATCTCCCTGCCAGGGATCGCTGCGCAGATAATACTGGCGTACGAGCCCATTGAAGTTGATCGGCGCCGAGATGCCGGCATAGCTTTGCCAGTTTGCAACTTCAGGTACCGTCTCAAGGTGTTGCCCCAGTGACAGCAGCAGGCGTTGGGTTTCTTCCATAGGAGCGGTTTCCGGCATATCGACAACGACCTGCAGCTCCGACTTGTTGTCAAACGGCAGCATCTTCAGAATCACCAGCTGAAACACCGGCAGGGCGACGGCCAGTATGGTCAGGCCGATCACCACCATTGCCAGCAGTGCCCGGCGGCCCCGATGAGCCCCTAGAAACGGAGTCAGCAGTCGGCTGAAAAGCCGGAGTGTAGTCGGGTTGACACCATCACCCGAGCTGCCGGTTTCATTGGCCTGCGCGCCCCGGCGATGGTGCAGCAGACGCAGGGCCAGCCAGGGGGCAACCACAAAGGCAACAACCTGTGAAATCACCATGCCGGCTGATGCATTAATCGGGATAGGGCTCATGTATGGTCCCATCAGACCGCTGACAAAAGCCATGGGGAGCAGGGCCGCCATAATGGTCAGACTGGCCATTATCGTCGGCGCCCCCACCTCGTCTACAGCAACCGGAATGATATCCTTCACCGGATGCAGGGAGTTCTGTATGCGCCGGTTGATGTTTTCGGTGATGACGATGCCGTCATCCACCAGTATCCCGATTGAAAAGATCAGTGCAAACAGAGAGACCCGGTTCAATGTAAAACCCCAGGCCCATGAAAACACCAACGTCAGCAGCAGGGTTACCAGTACAGCAGCACCAACGATAGTGGCCTGGCGCCAGCCCATGGCGGCCAGCACCAACAACATTACGCAAAGAGTGGCTGAGATCAGGTCTGTAATCAGCTTGCGTGCCTTGACCGAGGCGGTCTCGCCATAGTTGCGTGTGATCACCACCTCAATGTCATCAGGCAGTGCGCGGTTTTTTAGCAGCTGTAGCCTTGCTTCAATGGCTTCGGTGATGTTAATCGCGTTTTCACCGGGCTGCTTGGCAATGGCCAGTGTTACAGCGGGATAGACCTGCCCGACAGTGCCGGACTTTGCCGCGCTTTTGCCCGGACCGAAGCCCAGCATGACGCTGCGATCGGGTACCGTACTGCCCCTGCTGATTTTGGCGACATCACGCAGGAAGACGGCGGCTCCCTGATGCATGCCGATCACCAGGCTGCGGATGCTTTCGACATCTTCCAGCAGCAGGCCTGCCTGCACCGGAATGGAGAGGTTGTCACGGGTAATTCTGACGGGCTGTGAGCTGCTGTTGGCGGCCTGCAGTGCAAGCGCGATATCATCCAGTCCAAGGCCATAGCCGGCCAACAGGGCAGGATCGAAGTGCACGTCAACCCGATCAGGCACACCGCCAACGGTGTAGATATCTCGCGTACCGGGTATCCGCTTCAGTGCCACCTCCAGCATGTGCGCCAGGCGGGTCAGCTCTTCGCCACCGTATCGCTGCTGCGGGTTGTACAGGGTCAGCGTCATGATCGGTACGTCGTCGATACTTCTGGGCTTGACCAGAGGCGGGCTGGCGCCAAGGTCGGCAGGCAGCCAGTCCTGATTGGAATACACCTGATTATAGAGTCGAACCAGTGCCTCCTGACGGCTGACGCCGACCTTGAACTGCACAGTGATCACGGCCTGCCCCTGACGTGATACCGAATAGACATGTTTGACGCCTTCGATCTCGCTCATCACCTGTTCGGCGGGCGTGGAAATCAGGTTCTCGACCTCTGCGGCACTGGCTCCGGGCAGGGCGACCAGAATATCGGCCAGTGTCACGTCGATCTGGGGTTCTTCTTCCTTGGGAGTGAACACCAGTACCAGAATACCGAGCAGTATGGCCAGCAGGGCCAGCAAAGGTGTCAGGCGCGAGTTCTGAAACACGCGGGCAATTGCACCCGAAGGGCCGACAGGAGGCAGTGAAGTGCTCAAGGCCGATACTCCTCGCCCATATTCAATGCAGGCTGTCCGCTGAGTTGCAACGGATTGGCCACTAAGCGCTCTCCCTCACTCAGGCCCGCGAGAATCTCGACCAGGCCACCGTTACGAACACCGGTGCGTATTTGACGCAAGCGAGGATTATCACTGCCATCGAGCACAAACACAGCCCTCAGCTCGCTGCGATGCAGCAGGCTGGTGACTGGAATCCAGAGCGCTTCACGAGTGGCAACCGGGAGGCTGACCTTGACCAGCATGCCCGGAAACAGACGTGCATCGGGTTCCTCCAGTGTCATGCGCAGGCGGAAGCTGTGGCTTGTCGGGTCCGCATAGGGGTAGAAAGTCATTTTGCCGGTAGACAGCATATCGCCATCGGGCAGGGTCACGCGGGCCATTCGTTGCTCGCGGGCAATACCGGCATATTGTTGTGGCAGGTCTACCGCTACACGCAGCTGTTCCAGTGAAAGTCCGCTAAGAAGAGGCTGACCAGGATTGACGCTTTCACCCAGTTCTACATGGCGCTCCGTCAAAATACCCCCATAGGGAGCGGTAACACGGGTATAGTCCAGTTGCTTGCGGGCTTCGGCAACTGCTGCCTGAGCACCAGCCAGACGTGCTTCGCTGGCGCTGAGCTGGTTGCGAGCCTGATCCAGTGCCTGGTCCGCGATCAGACGTCGTTCATGCAGCGAGCGGCTGCGACTGAACTGTTGGCGCGCATCGGCAAGGCTCGCTTCGGCTTCAGTGAGAGCAGCCTGGGCCTGCTGCAGCCGCGCCTGCTGCTCGTTGTCTTCGAGCTGTACGATCAAGGCTCCGGCGGGTACTGAATCGTCCACGTCATAGGGCAGAGCGATGACGCGACCACTGGTTTGAGCCGAAACCGTGCTCTGTTGCACCGCTTCAATAACACCATCGAGCTGAACTTTTTCCTCCAGGGCTCGTCGCTCGACTAAGACGGTCTCAATCGATTCGGCTGCGGTGACATGGCTTGCGAGGCCCAACAGCAGAACAGTAAGCAGGCGTTGCAGCGATGCAGGTAACATGAGAAAGCCCCTTTGATTATATTAGATAAATCTAAATACAAAGTGGCAGATCGTCAATGGACGGGTTTCGGTCCTGCTTGCAGGAGCTGTTCACATTCAGTCAGTGGCAGGGGGCGAGCAAACAGATAGCCCTGATAGTGCTGGCAGCCATAGGCTTCAAGGATGGTGCGCTGTTGCTCGGTTTCGACTCCTTCTGCGATAACGTCCAGGGACAGGGCGTGGCCCATGGCGATGATGGTCTTGATGATCATGGCATCGTCGTTGTCCGTATCTATATCACGCACAAAAGACTGATCGATTTTAATCTGGTCCAGTGGCAATCGCTTCAGGTACTGAAGTGATGAGTATCCCGTGCCGAAGTCATCCATCGAGAACTTAACTCCATGCTCTCGGAGCTGAGCCATCTTGCTGATGGTTTCCTCAACGTAGTCGAGAACGGTGGATTCGGTCAGTTCAATCTTGAGCTTGCCGGGCGGTACTGTACTTTGTGCCAATGTGGACTCAACCTCGTCTACAAAGTCGGGCTGTCGGAACTGGCGTGCGCTGACATTAACCGCGAGTTGCAGGTGAGCGGTGAGCGGGTTGCCTTGCCAGCGACAAAGCTGTTCGCAGGCGGTTTTCAGAACCCAGTTGCCAATCGGTACAATCAGGCCGGTTTCTTCTGCCAGAGGAATAAACTGTGCAGGAGAGACCAGTCCCTTTTCCGAGTGACGCCAGCGCAGTAGCGCTTCTGCACCGATTGGCTGGCTGCGATGATCGAACTGCAGCTGGTAAAAGAGTTCCAGTTCGTTGCGGTCGATCGCCTGGCGCAACTCGGTTTCAAGTTCGGCACGCTGGCTGATTTCGGCCTGAATCTGTGGGTCGTAAAAGCTGACGGTGTTGCGACCGGCAGCCTTGGCTTGATACTTGGCCAGCTCCGCCTGCCCAAGCAGCGCCTCACTCTCAAACTGGCGCTCGGTAAACAGCGCAATGCCGATGCTGACGCTGAGGAAATGATTGAAGTCCTCGATTGAGTACTCGCCCTCGAGGCCGCAGCGCAACTCCTGTGCGATCTGCTCCGCCTCCCTTGCCGCCAGCGAGCGATTGCTTTGTGGCAGTTCGACCAGAACGGCAAATTCATCACCGCCGACACGCGCCAGCAGGTCGCCTTCTCGCAGCAGGGTGCGAATCTTCCGTGCCAGCTCAAACAGAAAGTTGTCACATGCCTGGTGGCCGCGGATGTCGTTCAGGAGCTTGAAACGGTCCAGATCGATCCATAACAGAGCGTAGTAGTTCTTCATCCGCTCGCTGCTGGTCAAGTGTATCAACTGTTCCTGCAGCATGCGGCGGTTGGGCAGTTCAGTCAGTGCATCGTAAAAGATAAGACGATGATTGGCCTCTTCGGCCTGGATGCGCCTCACCAGATCATCACGAAAGCCCAGAAGCACGCCCGCAATGCGACCGAATTCGCCTTTGGACTTGCGCTGAAGGCGCTCAATGGCGGGGAGTTTCAGGTTGGCACTCTGGTTGTACGCCAGCTGGCTCAGAGCGTCGGCGATGTCCCGTACTCGGCTGCTGATCATGCGGGCCACCACAATCACGATCAGGGTAATTACCAGTGCCGCCAGCAAGCTCATGACCAGAATGCGCAGGAATGTCTGGTCGTAACGGGTTTGGCTTTCCTGCTCTCGCTGCAGGGCACGTTCCGTCAGCAGTACCGAGATTCGGCCGGTAAACTGGGAAAAGTCATTGTAGCTGTGCTGGGCTGTCGCAAAGAAGCGATTGGCGGTATCAGGATCAACGGCGGCAATCTCAGTGGCCATGATCATCATGTTGCGATAGGCCTCGAACTCTTCTGCCAGCCGAGTGACCGAATTGTGGTTGACCTCCTTGAGCAGGCTGGACTGTCGGAGGGTTTCAACCCGGGTGTTGATTTCGGCCAATTCATCCACGAAATCCCGGTGAGCGTAATACACTTCGACTTCCGTCAGTTCACCGTTGCGAGCCCCGTCCAGGGCCTTGATGACACGGCTGTGGAGGTGGGCGATATCACGATTAAAGCTAGCTTCCTGGTGGATGGTGGCAAGGTCCAGTGCCAGAGCTGCACTGCTGTCCTGTTGTTGCTGGCGCAGACTGTTCAGGGAGAGGTAGCCCAGCAGTATCCCCAAGAACAGTACCAGCAGGGCGGGCAGCAGGAACATCATCAGAATGGTTTTGCCCGCGCGCATGAGTTTCAGTCCGCCGTTTTCAGCAGGTGGGCCCAGTGGCCGGGTTCGATGCTGGCAACATAATCAAAGCCACTGCCATCGGCATGGGGGCGAATAATGACCAGGGTGCCTTCGACCGGGAAGTACTCCATTACTTCAACCATGTTCGGGCCGTGGGCAACCAGAATGCGGTTGCTGCCGGGCTCAACTGGTGTACTCAGAAGCTCAAGTGTGCGTGCAATAATCGGCTGTTTTTCACTGCTGGTCAGTGCCGCTACATACATCAGGTTAGGGTCTACACGATAACCGTCATCACCAAAGATGATGGCCGCTGTCTGGCAGGCTCGGCACATAGGGCTGCTGTACACCTCGCTGAAGGGGATATCGGCCAGATGAAACTGGTGGGCGACATCGCGCATGATGTCGCGACCAGCATCGGACAGCGGGCGCTGCGTGCTGCAGTCGTCAAGGTCAACCGGTACCTGATCAGGCTGGCTGGTGTCGGTGGGGCCGTGACGAATAAACAGGACATACCCACCCTCACGAATGGCCTGCAGCTGGGCCGGAGTGGCGGGGGAGGGAGTGAAAGGTTCGGCTTGTGACAGTGTGGCCAGTGCCACAAGTACAAGACCCAGCAGCCAGTGAACCTGCTGTTTCATGAAAGATCCCTCTCGACAGACATGTTTGTATTATCGGACAGTACAACAAAACCCATGTATTTAAAATGGCTTCTACACTGGTATCAATATGATACAACGGGACAGTGAAGAACAAAGTGGAGGACTTTGCTGATGTCACTGCCTGAATTGCTGCGGCAAGTGCGTGCCTGTCGTATCTGTGTTGACCAGCTGCCGCTTGGTCCCAGGCCGGTGGTGCAGGCTGACAGCAGGGCACGCTTGCTGATTGTCGGGCAGGCGCCTGGGGTGAAGGTGCATGAGACCGGTATCCCGTTCAACGATGCCAGTGGTGATCGCCTGCGAGAGTGGCTTGGCCTGAGCCGTGACCAGTTCTACGATCCATCCAGGGTGGCGATTGTGCCCATGGGTTTTTGCTATCCCGGGCGCGGCAAGTCAGGTGACAACCCTCCTCGACCTGAGTGCGCCCCGGCCTGGCGAGCACAGTTGCTGGCGGAACTGCCTGACATTGAGTTGACCCTGTTGGTGGGGCGCTATGCTCAGGAGTGGCATTTGGGCAAGGGTATGAACCTCACTGAGCGGGTCAGTCGTTGGCAGGAGTTCGGACCAGACTACATACCCTTACCCCACCCAAGCCCGCGTAATAATCTGTGGCTGCGGCGCAACCCCTGGTTCGAGCAGGAATTATTGCCTCAATTGCAGCAAAAGATAACCTTAATTGTGCCGGATTGAGCCACTTTGACGATCAGGCTTTGAGTCTTATCCGCCAAGCGCCTAAAATTGCCGACCTGAATTCAAGGGAGCCACATTTTGTCACTACCGCCATTTGTACCCGGACAGCGCTGGATCAGTAACAGTGAAGCAGAGCTTGGTCTGGGCATCGTCGTCGAATATGCCAACCGCCGTGTCGAGATCCGTTTTCCGGCTGCAGAAGAAACTCGTACCTATGCCGCCGATAACGCCCCTCTCAGTCGTGTTGCCTATGAACCCGGAGACCGGGTCTGCAATATGCTGGGAGATGCGATGGAGGTGGTTGAGCGGATGGAGCATAACCAGTGCTTCATCTACCGTGGCGTTGATGAGGCGGGCGAAGAAGTCATTTTGCCTGAACTGGAGCTTGACAGTGCCGTTCATTTCAGCCGACCACAGGAGCGGCTGTTTGCCGGTCAGATTGACCGCAATGGCCTGTTCAAGCTGCGCGTCGCAATACTTGAGCAACAGCATCGGCTTCGAGCTTCGGCTGCACACGGTTTGTTGGGTGCTCGTGTACAGCTGCTGCCGCATCAGTTCTATATTGCCAGTGAGCTGAGTCAGCGCCTGGCGCCGAGAGCGTTGTTGGCGGATGAAGTGGGGCTTGGCAAGACCATTGAAGCCGGACTTGTAATCCATCAGCGTCTGATCAGTGGGCGCGCCAGCCGTGTGTTGGTTGTAGTACCAGACTCACTGGTACACCAGTGGTTGGTAGAGATGCTGCGCCGCTTCAACCTGATGTTCACGCTGCTGGATGAGGCGCGCTGCGTTGATATTGAACTGAGCGGTCAGGCCAACCCGTTTGAGTCCAGCCAGCTGGTGATCTGCTCGCTGTCGCTTTTGACACGCTCGGATGCGCGCCAGCTGCAGGCCCAGGCGGCCGGCTGGGACTTGCTGGTGGTTGACGAGGCTCACCATCTGGGCTGGAGCCAGGAAGCGCCAAGCCATGCCTATCGTTCCATCGAAGCACTGGCAGAGAAGACGCCAGGAGTTCTGCTGTTGACGGCGACGCCTGAGCAGCTGGGGCCTGAAGGCCACTTTGCCCGTCTGCGCCTGCTTGATCCGGCCCGTTATCCTGATTTGCAGCAGTTTCTTGATGAGGAACACCGTTACCTGCAGCTGAACAGTCTGATCGAACCCTTGCTGGGTGATGACGGGGCCAGTGTCCTGCGGGCTGATGTGCACCTGCGTCAGGCTCTGGCTGAGCGCCTTGGCAACGCGGCGGTAGAGGATTGGTTGCAGCTGCCCGAAGCTCAGCAGTCACAGGCGCTGGATGGACTGATCCGTCAGTTGATTGATCGTCAGGGCACGGGGCGGGTTCTGTTTCGTAACACCCGCGATACTGTCAGTGGTTTTCCTCAACGCCAGTTGCAGGTGCATTCACTGGAAATGCCACCCGAGCTGGCCCTGTTTGATGAGGAGGTGGCTCCCGAGGCCTGGCTGCATCCGGAAAAAATCATCGGTAATGACTGGCTCGAAGTGGACTCGCGGGTTGAATGGCTGGTCGAGTGGCTGAGCCTGAATCGCAACCGCAAGGTATTGGTGATATGTGCTCATGCCGCTACGGCTGTAGCGCTGGAAGATCACCTCAATCTGCGTGAAGGTGTGCGTTCTGCCGTATTCCATGAAGGCATGAGTCTGGTCAATCGAGACCGTGCAGCGGCCTATTTTGCCGAAGAGGAATTGGGTGCTCAGGTGTTGGTCTGCTCTGAAATTGGCAGTGAAGGCCGCAATTTCCAGTTTGCCCAACATCTGGTGCTGTTTGATCTGCCACTGACGCCTGACCTGCTGGAGCAGCGCATCGGGCGTCTGGACCGTATTGGTCAGTGTGATGATATTCAGATCCATGTGCCTGTCTATACCGGTGGTACCAGTGAGGTGCTGCTGCGCTGGTATGACGAAGGACTCAACGCCTTTAGCCGTGTCTGTGCCGTGGGTGATGCACTTTACCGCCGCTTTGCTCCTCGACTGCTGCGGTGCCTGCAGCAGCCAGAAGATGCTGAGGCATTGCAGGCGCTGTTGGATGATACCCGACACGAACGTGAGTCAATGGAGCTCGACCTGTCGAACGGTCGTGACCGGCTGCTCGAGTTAAGCAGTTGTCGGCCGGAGCAGGCCCAGCAGCTGCTGGATGAAGTGGCTGCGGCAGAAAACAGTCGTGAGCTGCAGGCGTTTGCGGAAAAACTGTTTGACCGTTTTGGCGTTGATACTCAACCGCACGGGCCAGACGGGCTGGTGTTGCACCCTGGTGATCACATGCTGTGTCAGCTGCCGGGCCTGCCCGAGGAGGGACTGACCCTCACGTTCAGTCGTGAGCGTGCGCTGGCAAGGGAAGATATCCAGTTCATGAGCTGGGAGCATCCTCTGCTGACCGGCACCATGGAGCTGATCGGTCGTGGTGAGTTGGGCAACAGCGCGGTGTGCACCCTTAAACTGCCGCCGCTGCAGGCGGGCACTTTACTGCTGGAACTTGTATATGAGCTGAGCTGTCCGGCACCACGCCAGCTGCAGCTGGAACGTTATCTGCCCAGTGGCAGCGTGCGTCTGCTGCTGGATCAGGAAGGGCGTGATCTGGCAGGCATGATCGGACATCAGCCATTGAATCAGCTGCTGGAAACAGTGACCCGCAATACCGGTCAGAAAATGGTCCGCCTGGCGCGGGAACAGATCAGTGCCCAGTTGAAACAGGCCGACCCACTGGTAGCAAATGCGCTGGTGAAGCTGCGTGGCGAAGCGCTGGAACAGCTGAAACAGCAACGCAGTGCTGAATATCAGCGGCTGGCAGCCTTGGCAGAGGTCAATCCTATGGTGCGTCCTGAAGAGCTTGCCGCATTGCAGTCAGATACCGAGCAGATGGCTGCCGCGCTGGAAAGTGCCGAGCTAAGGCTGGATGCCATAAGGCTGATTCTTGTGCGTGAATAATCTTCATCAGCGGGATGGGCCCTAAGCTGTTATGTCACACACAGATGTCGTAGTATGGTGTCATATTCTTTAAGTAAAGGAGGGTATCCATGGATATCGCTTCAATGAGCACCGCCATGAGTAACATGCAGACTCAGGCGAGCCATGCCACCAAGATCAACTCGATGGTGAAGGACCAGATTGAGGCAACCGGGCAGCAGGCTCTGCAATTGATACAGAGTGCAGCACCCGTGCCTACAGTCGATCCGACCAGTTCAGTTGGACAGAATATCGATATTCGTGTCTGATTGCTGAATTGCCTCGCATCCAGCAATCAAGGCGCCCATGGGCGCCTTGATTGTTTCAGGGGGTAATGATACACGTCTTCAAAGTGCCTTGTGCGGGCCAAAGCACTCATAATGAATGCGGCTGTCATCCACCCCCAAGGCTTTCAGCTGGCCGGCAATATACTGCATGAAGCCAAGCGGACCACAGAAATAGAACTGCATGCGAGGGTCACTGATCGTGTCTTTCACGGCGTTCAAATCCAGCAGGCCTTCATGATCAAAGCGTGATTCGGCCTTGTCTGCCGCGTCTGGAATCCGATACCAGACCTGGCTGTTGAAATGCTCATGCTGCTTGCACAGCTGACTGACATGTTCTGCAAACGCGTGATGACTACCGTTTTCGACCGCATGGAACCAGTTCACACTGGCTCTCTGCTCGGTCAGGCTCTCCAGCATGGCCAGCATTGGTGTCAGGCCAACACCAGCTGAGATCAGAGTCACTGGAGTGTCTGCCTGTGCCTGCAGGTAGAAGTCTCCGGCAGGCGGCACCAGCTCCACGCGGTCACCTGTTTGCATATGATCATGCAAGTAGTTGGACACCTTGCCTTCCGGCTCACGCTTGACCGAGATACGGTAGCGGTCATTGGCCGGTGCTCCTGACAGGCTGTACTGGCGGATTTCCTGATACTCAAACCCTTCAGGCTTCAGGTAGATGCCCAGATACTGGCCGGGCTTGAATGGCATCACGGCGCCACCATCGGCAGGCTTGAATACGAAGCTGGTGATAACATCACTTTCACGGCTCTTTTCGACCAGCTCAAACATGCGCTTTCCACGCCAACCGCCGGTCTGTTGTTCACTTTCCTGATAGATGGCTTCTTCGCGGTCTATAAAAATACTGGCCAGAATTCCATAGGCTTCAGCCCAGGCATCAATCACGGCCTGGCCGGGGGAGAGCAGCTCATCGATGGTCGCCAGCAGGTGAGTCCCCACAATATCGTACTGTGCGGCCGTGATCTGGAAACTGGTATGTTTCTGCGCAATCTTCTCAACGGCCGGCAGCAGCGCTTCGAGGTTGTCGATGTTGGCGGCATAGGCGTGAACTGCATTGAACAGTGCTTCACGCTGGCGGCCTGACTGCTGATGCGTAAGATTGAAAATGTCTTTCAACTCAGGGTTATGGCTGAACATGCGCTCATAGAAGTGAGCGGTCATGGCGGGACCTGCTTCGGCAATCACGGGTGCAGTGGATTTAACGATCTCGATGGTATTTTGGCTGAGCATGATGCTTCCTTATAAATGTATAAATTTAACATCTTTATAAAGAGTATCTTGAAAGCATCTTTAATGCAAAGCGTTTAAGTCAGTCTAAAATTCATGGCAGACGCGGTCCCGGCCACTTTCCTTGGCGGCATAAAGTGCCGTATCAGCACGGATACTCATGCTTTTCTGACGATCACCGGGGCGCCAGACAGTGACTCCGATACTGGTAGTGCAGTGGCCAATCAGGGGAAAATTGTGTTCACGGATCGCACGACACAAGCTCTGGGCAAGTGTTTCGGCACTTTCGGCGTTCGTGTTGGGACAGATCACCATGAATTCTTCACCACCCCAGCGGGCAATGACATCATGTTCGCGGCAGTTGCCCCTGAGTATCGTAGCGAAATCGGTCAGGGTGGCATCCCCGGCGGCATGACCGAAGTGATCGTTGATGCGTTTGAAATGGTCGATATCCATCAGTAACACGGCAAAATCATACTGTCCGCCCTGTTCTGCGCGGGCGATCTCCTGGTCAAAAATCCGCTCTATATAGAGACGGTTTTTCAATCGGGTCAGTCGGTCAGTGACTGACAGCTGCTCCAGCATACGGTTTTTCAGCTTCAGCTCTTCATGTGCATCCAGCAGCTGAAGGTTGTTTTCACGGATGGTGTTGTTGAGCCGTGACAATTTGCGGTTCCAGAGCAGAATCAGTACAAGTGCAAAGGCTGTGGCAAGGGTGATCTGGCCAACCAGCGTGTAGTCGGTTCGTTCGGCATAGGTGGGTGCTGTCATCCAGCGGTTGCCGATCGATTCACGCTGATCGCCCGTGACCGACATCAAGGCCTTGTTCATAATCTGGTTGAGAGTTGCGTCTTCTGCGCGCATTGCAAATCGGGCGGTGTAGTTCGGCTCTATCTGGCCGGAGATCTTCAGATTGGCAAAGAAATTTTGTCCCAGCCCGCGGGCCATGGCTGGCAAGGTGTCTGCCACGGCAAAGATATCGCCTTCGTTCAAGGCATTCAGCGCTGTGGGCAGGTCCGGATAAGTATGCAACTGAAGTTCAGGGTAGGATTGCTGCAACCAGAGATGAGGGTCGTCATTCGTGACGACGCCGATGGTTTTCTGCTCAAGCTGTTCGGCACTGCTGACAAACACCTCGTCGAGCCGGGTGGCGATCACCAATGAGGTGTTGAACAGAGGCTGGGTGAAACTAAGGCTTTGCTGCTCGGGCAACAAGGGTGATTTGGAGATCAGATCACAGTGCCCCTGTTGCAGCGCGCTGAGGGCGGTAGCATAGTTGTCTACCGGCACCAGGCGGAAACTAAGACCCGAATGGTTGCGGATTTTTTCCAGCATGTCGGCAAAGGCGCCTACATGGCGGCCGTCTTCAGTGATCTGCTCATACGGCATTCGGTGGCGTTGAACGCAAATACGCAGTGCGGCTCTGGATTCGAGCCAAGCTAGCTCCTGGCCAGTCAGGTGAACATAGTGGGTTGGGTTGTTGGTGCGCGCAATCCACTCTTGCTGCAGTTCGCGCTTTTCTTTTTCGGTCAGGCTGTTCATCGCTTTCTGGAGAATATCGCGCAGCAGCGGCAGGTCTTTGCGCACAGCTAAATGCAGTGACAGCGGTTCGCCACCCTTGATGTTCAGGGTGCTGAGGGTTTTCAGGTTGGGAACACCATACTTCTGACTCAGATGATCGGCGACACTCATCAGCTCAATGGTGGCATCTGCCTGGCCTGTGCTGACCATCATCAGTGATTCAAGGCTGTCTGAAGAAGCAAGCAGGTTGACTCCGGGCACACGGCTGAACTGTTCGTACAGAAAGAAACCGTCGGGCAATACCAGTGATTTGCCTTTCAGCTCTTCCAGGGTGTTGATGGGGCGACTATCACTGTGCTGATACAGCGCCTGCGCAAGTCGCAGGTAAGGGGTTGTAAAATGCATGTACTGCTCACGTTCGGGTGAACGTACGATATTGGTCATGACGTCCAGTTCGCCGCTGCGGATCATCTGAAGGTAGTCGTCCCAGCGCTTGCCGCTGACGAACTCCACCTGCAGACCTGCCCGTTCGGCCAGCAGTCGAACCAGGTCAACCGAGTGCCCGCGGGGCTTGCCGTCTTCGTAAAAGCTGTAAGGTTCGAAGTTTTCTTCGTTATGAACCCGGATTACTGGCAATTGCTTGACGAATTCGCGCTCTTCAGGTGTCAGTGCAACGGTACGGGCATTTCGAATAAAACCAAGGGATTCACTGCCAACCCAGAGGTCAATCAGCTTATCCCATTCATTGTCAGTGATTGCGTCCATTCCTTTCTGCAGCAGTGAACGGATCTCCGGCCTGTCGACGCGGACTCCAAAGCGGAGGTCTTCGCGGCCCACGTTGCGCAACTGGAATTCGCCCGCCACCTTGATGTTGGTATAGGCGTTACGTGAGGCATAGTGGTAGCCGCTGGTCAGGTTCTGGATTGCCGCATCCACCTCGCCAAAGGCCAGCGCTCGTACAAGGCGCTCGTAATCATCAAATTCGACCACATCAATATCGTTGTGGGAGCGAAGCTCAGGCAGGTAAAAGATGTTCTGCAGTACACCAACACGCTTGCCGGACAGGTCGGCAAGGCTTTTGTATTCGCCAAAGTGTTTTTGAGTGAATACAACGGTGGGAATTTCAAAGTAGGGCGTGGTGTAGAGGGTGTAGGGGGTGCGCTCGGGTTTGAATGAGATATCGGCAATGACATCGATCTGCTGTTCGCGCAGCATGCGCAGGTTGTTGGACCACTCGCCGGTATGCACGTCGATGCGCATACCGGTTTTCTGTTCCAACAGCTTAGTCAGGTCAGCGACAAACCCCTTGTGTTGGCCATCCTCAATAAAGGAAAACGGCACAAAGTCATACATGGCGGCCAGTGTAATGGGCTCGCCGCTGTCAATAAGCGCTTGTTCATGCTGGTCCAGCGTCAGATTGTCAGCCCGTGCTGTCGATGCAATAAGCAGTGCCAGTAGAAACAGACTTGCCAGGCAGGCTGAAAGTGTACGCGTCACTGTTTCTATCCCTGTCAGTTCGTATCAGATATTGATCAAGTTGACATGATCAATCGACCTGAAGCAAGCATCCTTGCACTGAACGGATCGATTATTGCATAGGCTCTGGCTGTGAATGACGCAGTCGAGCCAGACTCCAAAGACCCAAAATCGGTCCGGGGAGCAGCAGCCAGGGCAGCCAGTGTACCGGGATCATGACCAGCAGTTGGCTGAGCAGTGCCACTGACAGTACCGAGAGTGTATAGCCCATGCAGTTCATCAGCGTCAGGGCGCTGCCTATAACCTCTGCCGGTGCATTCTGGGTGGATAGCGTCGATAGTTGAGGTGAGTCTGCGGATACGCTCAGGCCCCAGAGCAGCCAGAACACAAACACCAGCAGGAACGGCATTGCGAACATCAACGGCGAAAGCAGGCAGCAGAATCCTGACAGCATCAGCATGCCGCGGGCGACCGGGCCACTGCCCAAGCGGACAGACAGCTTGCCGCCAATAATGCAGCCGATACTGCCGGCACCCAGCACCAAAAAGCTGAGCAGGCCGATATTGAGATCGGTCTCATGCTCCCGGCTCCAGGCCAGTAGCCAGATTGGAGCAAAGGCCCAAACCGCATACAGCTCCCACATGTGGCCAAAATAGCCGCCGGCGGCAAGCCGCAGCGGACGATGGCGCAGGGCAAGACTCAGTGCATGCCAGCGCAATGGTGCGCCGCGATACAGTGCAGGGCCATCAGGTACCCCCAGCAAAATCATCAGCGCGGCGATACCGGAAGCAGCACCGGAAGCCAGAATAACCAGCTGCCAGTGATCGCCCAATACACCGGACAGCAGGTGCGGTGACGCACTGCCCAACACCAGTGCGCCGACAAGATAGCCGAGTGCACGCCCCAGTCCTTGTGGATACCAGCTGGCTGCCAGTTTCATGCCCACCGGATAGATTCCGGCCAGCATCACGCCGCTGAGAAAACGCAACAACAGTAGCTGGTCATAGCTATGGGTATGACAGCCCAGCAGGTAACCGATCAGGGCACTGCTGCCGGCACAAAGTGAAAACAGAATGCGCGGCGAGATGCGATCAGCCAGTGCGATCACGGCAAACAATAATGCACCGCTGATGAAACCCAGCTGTACCGAGTTGGTCAGGCTGGAGACCGCGCTGTCGGGCAAGCCCCAGGCCTTCTGCAGCGCCGGCATGATGGCGTTGCCGGCCAACCAGTTTACGGTACCCAGAAATTGCGCCAGTACCAGCAGCGGCAAAATGCGTGCAGGCCTTTGTATCTCGCTCATTGTGTAATATCCGTTATTTTTATGGCTTTTACTTTACCGGTGCCGTCGGTTACTGGAAAGAGGCTGCCACCGAGCTGGTACCAAAGTAGCGGGACATTCACTAGAATGCGTCTCCCTGTCTCTTCTGTCACATATAGGTGATGCCCCATGGGGCTCTGGATACCCTTTACCATTCTGGCCGCGTTTATGCAGGCCTGGCGCAACGCCTTTCAGAACCGCCTGAGCAAAGATGTAAGTACCGCCGGGGTTACGCTGGCACGTTTCATCTGGGCCAGCCCCTTGGCCGGGTTTTATCTCTGGCTGCTGTATCGCTGGGAAACGGCGCCCATGCCCGCGTTCACTGGATCATTCATACTGCTGATCGTACTGGCCTCCATTGCTCAGATCATTGCTACAGCCTTGATGGTGGTACTGTTTCGCAAGCGCAATTACGCCATCGGAGTCGGACTGGCCAAAAGCGAGGCCGTGATTGCAGCGGTACTGGGAGCGCTGTTTTTTGCCGCGCCGCTGTCACCGCTGGCCTGGGCCGGTGTACTGATCGGCGCGCTGGCATTCTGGCTAATGACCAATCCCGGTGCCCTTCGAGAGGTGTCATTTGGCACGCTGCTGACCGGGCTTGGCAGTGGGCTGGCATTTGCGTTGACCACTCTTTGGGTGCGTGAAGCCAGCCTGTTGCTGGGACTGCCGTTTCTGTACAGCGCAGCCTGGGTGCTGCTGTGTGTGATTGCGACGCAAACGCTTATGCTGTTGGCGTGGTTGCTGTTGCGTGAGCCGCATACGCTGATCGCGCTGTGGCAGAGGCCAAAGCTGGTGTTTGCAATTTCGCTGTTCAGCTGTATCGGTTCGTTGGGCTGGTTTACGGCCATGAGCCTTGAAACCGTGGCGCTGGTCAAAACGCTGGGGCAGATCGAGGTGCTGTTTACCTTGATGATTTCGGCGCGCTGGTTCCGGGAGAAACTCAATGGTCGTGATCTGGCGGGGCTGGGGCTGATCGTAGTCGGTGCCCTCTGCGTGATGCTGGCTTGATCGATCCTGCTGTGAGCAGATGTTCGTCAGTATGCAAGGGGAGGGGGCACCGATTGACGATGCCCCCTGAAAATCATGCCTGCTGAGTCTGCTTAGCGGTGGCAATCCGAGTTGCTTGACCACAGCTGTTCAGGCCGGATACCACTGCCTTGAGCGAGGCGCTGACAGTATCGGCATCCACAGCCATGCCGCAGACGCGCTGGCCTTCCACATTCAGCTGGACGTAGGCGGCGGCTGCAACGTCGGAACCTTCACCCATTGCGTGCTCGGCGTAGTCGACCACATGGATACTGAGCCCGGTGCGGGTCTGCCAGGCGCTGATGAAGGCCGCCATGGCACCCTTGCCCTTGCCCTCGATACACACCTGTTCGCCGTCGACGCTGATGTCGGCCGCCAGGGTTTCGGCATCTCCACTACGCTCGATGCGGTAGCCGTCCAGACTCACCGGTACCTTGTCCTGTACGAAGTGCTGGACAAGCAGGTCATGGATCACCTGACTGTCCAGCTCACCGCCTTGCTCCTCGGTTTTTTTCTGTACGATCGGGGCCAACTCCAGCTGCAGCCAGCGCGGGATGCTGATGCCGAAATCGCGCTCCAGCAGGAAGGTCATGCCGCCCTTGCCGGACTGGCTGTTGACGCGAATCACCGCCTGATAGCCACGGCCCAGATCCGCCGGGTCGATCGGCAGATAGGCGACCTGCCAGGGCTCGTCATCCTGCTGCTGCTTGAGTGACTTGCGGATCGCATCCTGGTGGCTGCCGGAAAACGCCGTGTAGACCAGCTCACCGATCCACGGGTGACGCGGATGAATTGGCAGGCCGGTGCATTCGGTGCAGACCTGAATGATCTCGTCCGGGTTGGACAGATCAAGCTGCGGGTCCACACCTTGGCTGTACAGGTTCAACGCCAGCGTGACGATATCCATGTTGCCGGTACGCTCACCGTTGCCAAGCAAAGTACCTTCCACCCGGTCGGCACCAGCCACCAGGGCCAGCTCAGCGGACGCCACGGCACCGCCACGGTCGTTGTGGGTGTGCACCGAGATGATGGCGCTGTCGCGGCGGCTCAAATGCTGGCAGAAATACTCCACCTGATCGGCAAAGTGGTTCGGCGGACCAACTTCGACGGTTGTCGGGAGGTTGAGAATGCAGCGCTTCTGTGGCGTTGGCTGCCATTCGTCCATCACCGCTTCACAGAGATCAACGGCATAATCCACTTCTGTGCTGGTGAAGCTCTCCGGTGAATACTGGAAGGTCCAATCCGTCTCCGGGTATTTAGAGGCATACTCTTTTACCCAGCGCGCACCGCGCACGGCGATCTGCTTGATCTCGTCCTGGCTCATGCCGAAGACACGCTCACGCTGGATGCGAGATGTAGAGTTGTAGACATGCACCACCGCCTGCTTCACACCCTTGAGTGCCTCGTAGGTGCGAGCAATCAACTCTTCACGCGCCTGCACCAATACCTGTACGCGCACGTCATCAGGGATCTGGTTTTCCTCGATCAACCAGCGGGTAAAGTCGTAATCCGGTTGACTGGCGGACGGAAAACCGATCTCGATCTCCTTGATGCCGAGCTTGACCAGCAAATGCCACAGGCGTTGCTTCTGGGCCACGTTCATCGGCTCCAGCAGGGCCTGGTTGCCATCGCGCAGGTCGACACTGGCCCAGATTGGGGCTTCGGTCACCTGACGGTCGGGCCAGGTACGGGTAAAGCCGGTGACGGGTTCAACCGGCTGATATTTGCGATGGTTAAAGTTGGCACTTGCCATGGTTTTGCTCTCCATTGGTTGTGGGGTGGGCCGCTGCATTAGACATTCCGGGTAGGACTGTCATCGCCGTCAGGGCTCGGGTAGAACCCGTTGGCGCCTGCGCGGACCGAAACTGAATATGGGACACATGATAGGGGATTTATGATGTCAGGCGATTGCTAAATTGCGCTATTTTGGTCTATTTTTGGCAATATAAATCTCAAATTTATTTTATAGAGCAATTTTATGTCGATACATGAAGAGAGGGCGACACTGGATCGCTATGATCATGCCATTTTGCGAATTTTGCAGCAGGAAGGCCGCATCAGTAATCAGGAGCTGGCCGACCGTATCGGTCTGTCGCCGTCACCCTGCCTGCGGCGGGTGCGGGCGCTGGAAGAGAATGGTCTGATTCGTGGCTATCGGGCATTGGTTGATGCCAAAAAACTGGGGCTGAACCTCACCGTAATCCTGCATATTTCCATGGATCGGCACACGCCAGAGCGGTTCGAGAACTTTGAGCGCACGATCGCCGAACTGCCGCAGGTGTTGGAGTGCCTGATCATCACCGGCCAGGATGCCGACTATCAGCTTCGGGTGCTGGTGGAGGACATGGACGCCTACCATGACTTGCTGCTGCACCAGATTACACGTATTGAAGGGGTTACGGGGGTGCACTCCAGTTTCGTGTTGCGCAAGGTACTTGAGCGTGGTGTTGCCTGTTGATACCGGGATGCTGTTAAGTCGCCGTTTGTCCCGTTATGCTGATGTCTTACATGGGCGCCATCCGACAGGAGTCTGACGATGCGAACCACCGAGTCACGTTCCGCGACAGAGACGGGCGGGCGCATGGGCACCTTTGCAGGCGTCTTCACCCCCAGCATCCTCACCATTCTCGGCATTATTCTGTTCCTCCGCCTTGGCTATGTAGTCGGAGCAGCGGGGCTTGGGCTGATGCTGCTGATTCTGCTGGCAGCGAATCTGATCTCGGTGCTGACTAGCCTGTCGCTGTCGGCGGTGGCTACCAATCTGCACGTCAAGAAGGGTGGCGACTACTACCTGATCTCACGCACGCTGGGACAGGAGTTTGGCGGGGCGATCGGACTGGTACTGTTTTTGGCTCAAGCAGTTTCGGTGGGGTTCTACTGTATCGGGTTTGCCGAGGCGGTGGTCGGGATGATCCCGGGTGCGCCGGGCTGGAGTGTTCAGCTGATTGCTGCACTGGCAGCACTGCTGCTGTTCGGCTTTGCCTGGAAAGGCGCCGACTGGGCCACGCGGTTGCAGTTCGGCATTATGGTGATCCTGGCTCTGGCATTGGTATCCTTCTTCATAGGAGGCGTAGAGCGTTTTGATGCCGAACAGCTGTCGGCCAACTGGTCAGTACCAGGTGAGGTTGATTTCTGGCTGCTCTTCGCAATTTTCTTCCCGGCTGTTACCGGCTTTACGCAAGGGGTCAGCATGTCGGGTGAACTGCGTGATCCCGGGCGCAGCATTCCCAATGGCACTTTGAGTGCTGTGGCACTGTCGATACTGGTCTATCTCTTGGCGGCCTTTCTCTTTGCCGGAGCGTTGCCGGCAGAGATTCTGAGCCAGGACTATGCCGCCATGCAGCAAGTGGCGGTGTTTGCGCCCTTGATTCTGGCCGGTGTGCTGGCGGCAACGCTCTCGTCAGCCATGGCCTCGTTCATGGGAGCGCCACGCATTCTGCAGTCGGTGTCGCAGGACCGGTTGTTCCCGCTGCTCAACCCTTTTTCCAAGGGCAGTGGTGCCAGTGACAATCCACGCCGAGCGTTACTGCTGTCGGGTGTGGTTGCGTTGATGACCATCGGCCTGGGTGAACTTGACCTCATTGCACCTGTGGTGTCGATGTTCTTTCTTATCTCCTATGGCTTGATCAACTACGCAACCTGGTTTGAAGCACAATCCGCGAGCCCATCGTTCCGTCCCCGTTTTCGTTTCTATCATCCCTTGCTCAGTCTGGCGGGGGCGCTGGCCTGTCTTGTGGCCATGCTGGCAATTGACCTGCTGGCCGGAATGGTGGCATTGGGTATCATGGCGCTGATCTATCGCTATCTTCAGCTGAAAGCGCCCCTGCCACGCTGGGCGGACGGACGGCGTTCGTATCACACCCGGCAGATACGTCAGCATCTGCTTGCGATTCGCAATGGCCCTGACAGTCCACGTGACTGGCGCCCGAATATTCTGCTGTTTTCTGACAGCAGTCATCGCCGCTTGCCACTGTTGAAACTGGCGGCAGGGCTGGAAGGTGGCAGTGGTTTCGTTACTGCCGTGAAAATGCTGGAGGGTGAAGGACTCCGGTTGCGCCGTCAGCGTGATGAAGTAGAAAAAGTGCTGGCTGACGATATCCAGCGTGCAAGGGTCGATGCCTGGCCGCTGGCGCTGACAGTGAATACATTCGATGCGGGGCTGCGGACCTTGCTGCAAGGCTTTGGTCTCGGCAGCCTCAGAGCCAACCTGATACTGCTTAACTGGCTGGAACATGATCCTCGCACGTTATCAGCTGAGGCTACACATATTTTTGCCCGTCACCTCTGGACCGCTTTCCATGAGGGCTGCAGCCTGCTGGTGTTTGATGGTGATGAAAATCGCTGGGCTCAACTGGAACAGATCCCGCCGGATCAGCGCCGCATCGATATATGGTGGTGGGGCGATGCGTCCAGTCACCTGATGCTGTTACTGGGCCATCTCATGTTGCGCACGCCCGAATGGGAAGGTGCCAGCCTGCGGATTCTGATCGCCCGCAGCGATGAGGACGACCCAACCGCGACACCGGATGATGTGCGCCACTACCTGGAGCAGAGTCGCATTGATGCCCGCGCGGTGCTGATTGATCATACCGACCCCGGCGCACGGGAACGCTATTCGCTGGATGCATCTCTGGTGTTTCTGCCGTTCAGGCTGCAGCGCAACGAACCGGTTGACTGTTACGGGCAGCCTCTTAATGTCGCGCTTGAACCCCTGCCGCTCAGTGTGGCGGTACTGGCCGCCGAGGATATTGATCTGGATGCCGAACCGGAAGAGGGGGAAGCGGCCGAGCGGGCTCGTGCTCTGGACGTCCTGAATGATGCGCGTCGCCTGGCCGAATTAACTGCCGGCGATCTGGAGCAGATGGAGGCCGATTTGGCTGCTGCTGAAGTCGATGCCACTCTGGATCAGGCTGAGTGGGCGCAACGGCAAAACGATCTGGAACAGGCTCGGCGCAGGGCGCTCAAGGCTCGTGCCCGAGTTGAGACAGCTCACCAACTCGCAGTACATGCGGGGGTGCCAGAAGAGATGTTGAAGGCCTGATTTACCAGGCCTGTAGCCGCTCGTGGCGGATCAGCTGTGCCAGCTGCTCGCAGCCGGGTACTTTGCTGCGATAGCGAAGCTCGATGTAGACCGGAGGCAATTCCGGCAGGCCAAGCTGTGAGCCAATGCTCTCCATCCCTTCTGCCAGTGCCCCCTGAGTTCTGACAGTCACACCCAGTCCGGCCCGCACAGCTGCCATCAGGCTGGTAAAGCTGGTGGTTGAATACACGGTACGCCAGCTGATATCGGTGGCATCCAGTGCCTGCAAAGTTGCCTCACGGAACAGGCAGGGCACATTCAGCAATACCAGTGGCAGAGGACGGTTCTTGGACCACTGATAGCCTGCCGGTCCGATCCAGATCAGAGGTTCATAGCCCAACAGTTCACCGCGAACCTGACTGCGGTCCCTGCGCAGAATCAGTGCCAGGTCGTACCGTTCGTCGTCGTAGTCCTGACAGACGCTGTTGCTGTAGTCGGTCTGCACATTCAGGCGGATGCCCGGGTTGTGTTGCTTGAAGCGCGCCAGAATGGAGGGCAGCATGCTTTCGGTCAGCGACAGCGACACTCCTATACGCAGCTCGCCTTCTGCACTTTGCTCGGTGATGGCGGCTAATGCGTCTTCCTGCAGCGCAAGCAACTGGCGAGCATAGCCCAGCATGGTCTCGCCGGTTGAGGTCAGCACGCGCTTGCGCCCCTCGGTACGGAAAAGCGCCACATCCAGTTCCTGCTCCAGACGGCGAACCTGCTGGCTGACGGTGGACTGGGTTTTGTGCAGGCGTTCAGCAGCGCGGATAAAACCATCTTCATCGACCACGGTGACAAATGTGCGCAGCAGCTCGGTACTCAGGTTAGGCTGGGGCATGATCTATCCATTATGAATAACGATCAATACGATCTAAATTAATCGCTATTCATAATACAAGGGCCGGCCTAAGCTGTCATCAAGGATCACAGGGAGGGTTTGATGATGGTTGCCGCTACAGATTCGCAAACACGCAAGGTTCGCCGCTGTCACAATGGCAGTATTGATATGTCATTCTACCTGCCACGAGGCCGTCGACTTCGCGCTGTTGCGTGCATGCGACTGCTTAAAAGCTGTGTACTGGGGGTGACAGGCATCTTTAAAGCAGTAAGCCGCACAGTGCCAGCCCCGCCTGACCGCTGGCGAGCACCTGCAGAAACAGTTAAAGCACCACCGGGTCGGTATAGCTCTTCTCGTTGATGTATGTGTGACAGTGTGGGGTGCTAAGTTCCGTTAACCTGGCTGCTTTTGGGTACGGTAACGGTTGGGGCTGACGCCCAAGTGTTCTCGAAACATCAGGATGAAAGGGGCTGGAGCACTGTACCCCAGCTCCAGCGCAATCCGGGTGACGCTCATCTCCGTGCCCAGCATCTCTATGGCCTTCATCAGGCGCAGACGAGCATACCAGCCTTGCAGAGTGAGTCCTGTTTCACGACGGAAGTGCCGCTCCAGTGTGCGGGTCGACATCGCCATTTCGGCTGCAATCTGATCCAGACCGGGTCGTTTTCCAGGGCGTGCATAGAGCCGAGTGCAGAGTTTGGCCAGTCGGGTATCGGCGGGCCAGGGCAGGGTGTGCCCGCGTTGTGGCAGGCGTCCCAGGGTTTGCAGCATCAACTGGATCAGATTGTGCTCATAACCGTGCAGCGGGTACTCCACCTCAAAGTCGGCCGCCGCCAGCATCAGTTCACGCATCAGCGGGGAGACCTCCAGTACCAGAGGGATCGCTGTGTCGAGTGCGTTAAACCCGGTTTGGATATAGAGGCTTTTCAGCTCGGCACCGAACTCGGTATAGGTACTGTGCTCGACCCCTGCCGGCAGCCAGACGGCCGTGCCGGAAGGCACGAAAAGGCGCTGTTCTTCCAGATTCGTCACCAGGGTGCCTGAGGTGGCATAGAGCAGCTGGTGCCAGTCATGTGTATGTGGCGGGAACAGGTGTCGAGGCGGCATCAGCTGCTGGCGAACGTAGATCTGACGTGGCAGTGAGTGCATCTCGGGCGGTGATAGTCGAGTGATGGCGTTATTCATCGATCAGGTCTGCATTCGTGGCCCATGCCTGTATTGAATGTTCAAGGTTGCATCAATCGATCATGCTTGTCGAGTTTCATATGTAATCTGTCATTTTATATGAAGAATAGACTGTCTCTGTCCTCTAATCTGATGAACATCAGAAAACAGGAGGGTGGAGAATGCTGACCGAGAAGGTAAAGGTCCTGATTGCCAGCGTGATGGCTGTGGTCATCACGGTAGGGATAGCACGTTTTGCCTATACCCCGATGATTCCGGAAATGATGTCAGGTGCCGGGCTGAACAATGCTCTGGCCGGTATGCTGGCCACGGCTAATTATGCGGGATACTTCAGTGGTGCCTTGCTGATCTCGTTTATCCGCTCGTCGGGCCTGAAAATATGGCTGTACAAGGCCGGCTTGTTGGGCGCGGTTCTGACCACTGGCCTGATGGGGTGCACAAGCCAGGAGTGGCTCTGGTATCTGCTGCGTTTTCTGTCAGGGTTGAGCAGTTCTGCTGGCGTATTGATCGGTGCTGGCCTGTTGATGAGCTGGCTTCTGCGACAGGGGCATAAGCCCGAACTGGGTATTTTCTTTTCGGGGCTGGGAATCGGTATTGTCATGACGGCACTGCTGGCGGAGATGATTCGACTCCGCTTCAGCTGGGACCAGCAATGGATGATCTACGGGTTTTCCGCCCTGATCCTGCTGTTGCCGGTTTGGTGGTGGAGCCCGGACTACCGCCGCTGCCTGCCCGCCAGTGCAGCCGCGCCAACTTACGAAGCACGAAGGATCAGTCCATTCATGTTGCTGCTTCAGTTGGCCTATTTCTGTGCCGGTGTGGGCTATGTGGTGACGGCGACGTTTCTGGTCGCCATTGCGGAAGCTTCGCCCCTGCTGGAAGGCCGTGGTTGGCTGATCTGGCTGGTGACCGGCATTGCGGCGGCGCCTGCGTGCTGGCTGTGGGATTTGCTGGTGCGCAGGCAGGGAGACTGGCTGGCATTGCTGCTGGCTTACCTGCTCAATGCGGCCAGTGTGCTGTTGTTGCTGATGACAACCGGGCTGGCAGGTGTCATGTTGAGTGCGATCATCTACGGCGTCAGCTTTATCGGTATTGTCAGTATGACGCTGGCAATGGTGGGGCGGCTCTACCCGGAGAATCCCTCGCGGCCGATGGGACGGCTCACCTTCGGCTACGGCATCGCGCAGATGCTGGCGCCCATGATAGTCGGTTATCTGGCGCAGTCGGAAGGCAGCTACAAGAGTGGGTTGCTCATCACGCTGGTGGTGATTATTGTCGGTGCAGTGTTGTTGACAGGGGCCTGGTTTGTGCAACAGCAAGGCATGGAGCCTGACGATACGGCACAGTCGTCCGTAGATGTCTTGGACTATGAGGGACTATGAAGGACTATGAGGGACGATGCGGGCGCCCTGTGGCAACCCGCAGAGATTCAGCTTCAGGCACTGAGTTTAGCTGAGATTCGGGCAACGTGTGCGCCCTGAAAGTGGGCCATGGTCAACTCTTGCTCTGAAGGTGTGCGTGAGCCGTCGGCACCAGCAATGGTGGCAGCCCCCAGCGGTGAACCGCCGTGTACGGAACTGATATCAGTCATCTCCGGCAGCGCATAGGGCAGCCCTACCACGACCATGCCGTGATGGAACAGGGTAGTGTGGAATGACTGGATGGTGGTTTCGTTGCCGCCACCAGTGCCGGTACTGGTGAAAACACTGCCCACCTTGCCGACCAGCGCTCCCTTTGCCCACAGCCCACCGGTCTGGTCAAGGAAGTTGCGCATCTGGCTGGCCATGTTACCGAAGCGGGTCGGCGTGCCGAAGATGATGGCATCATATTGGTCCAGTTCCTTGGGGTCGGCGATGGGAGCCGCCTGATCCAGCTTAACCCCAGCGTTGCGGGCAGCCTCTTCCGGCATCAGTTCGGGAACGCGCTTGATGACCACCTCGGTATCCTCAACTGACTGGGCACCTTCTGCAATGGTCCGGGCCAGGGTTTCAATGTGACCGTAGGATGAATAGTAAAGTACAAGAATCTTGCTCATGATTGCATCTCCTGAGTTTTATTGACTGACAGCTTTACGCTGATGTGGCTGGTTAAGGTTCAGAGTCGGGCCGACAGGCACCACACCGGTCGGATTGATGGTGTGATGACTGCGGTAATAGTGGTGCTTGATGTGTTGCATGTTGACCGTCTCGCTCACACCGGGCCATTGATAAAGCTCACGTACGTATCCCCAGAGGTTAGGGTAGTCGACGATCCGTTTCAGGTTGCACTTGAAGTGACCGTGGTAGACGGCATCAAATCGAATCAAGGTCGTGAACAGACGCCAGTCTGCCTCGGTGATCTGGTCGCCCAGTAGGTAGCGATGGGAGCCAAGCCGGGTATCCAGTGCGTCCAGGGCTTCAAACAGGGGGTGAACAGCCTGTTCGTAGGCTTCCTGAGTGGTTGCAAACCCCGCCTTGTATACACCGTTGTTGATGCGGTCGTAAATCTCACTGTTCAGCGTGTCGATCTCACTGCGCAGCAGTTGAGGGTAGTAATCCCCTGGGGCGGCACCAATCTCATCAAAGGCGGAGTTCAGGATGCGGATGATCTCCGCTGACTCGTTGTTGACGATGGTCTGACGTTGCTTGTCCCAAAGTACTGGAACGGTGACGCGGCCCGAGTAGTTCGGATCGGCTTTAAGGTAGAGCTGGTAGAGGTAATCCAGCCCATATAGTTCATCTCCGGTTGCACCCGGCTCCGTTGCGAAAGTCCAGCCGTGGTCACCCATGTAGCTGTGTACCACCGAAACCGAGATCATTTTCTCCAGTCCCTTCAAGTGGCGAAAAATCAAGGTGCGATGGGCCCAGGGGCAGGCGAGGGAGACATACAAATGGTAGCGGCCGGGTTCTGCCTGAAAACCGTCTTCGCCGCTGGGGCCGGGCTGGCCGTTGGCAGTAATCCAGTTACGAAACTGTGACTCCGACCGCACGAAGCGACCCTGATTGGATTTGGTGTCATACCACTGGTCAACCCAGCGGCCATCAAGCAGTAAGCCCATGAAAATCTCCTGATTGTCAGTGACGTCGGTTAATTGAAAGTCCTGGCTGGAGCGACATCAGAGCTTAGCTCTGACGCTGGTGCAACATTCGGTCGAGTGACAGGTTGCCGCCACCGCTGATTAACAGAGAAACGGCTATGGCCAGCAAAGAGAGAGCAAACTCGTAACCGTTGTTCGACATGAACAGTCCGTTACCGATATGCACGGCGAAAATGGCGACCAACATGGCAAAGGCCAGCGCTGCTGCCGCCGGGCGTACCAGCAGACCGATAAGAATCGCCAGACCACCGAAGAATTCAGCACTGCCGGCCAGCAGCGCCATCAGATACCCTGGCTCAAGGCCAATGGACGCCATCCACTGACCTGTACCTTCAAGACCGTAACCACCGAAAGCGCCGAACAGTTTCTGTGCGCCGTGTGCCATGAAAATAACACCTGCCGGGACACGCAGTGCCAAGGGAGCAAAACTGTCGGATGTATTCAGCAGGCGTGTGATCAGTGAGGCGTTCATCGTGTTTCTCCACGTGTTTGATGGCTTGAGTTAACTATAGTTGTCATGTGATTGATTAAAAATGGCTAAAATTAGCTCATATTGATCAGATTTATAGATTATTTGGTGGGCTATGCTGTCTCAGATTATGGCTAATATCTGAATAACTGTTTTTATATACAGTCTTTATCGACATGTGTTGTCTGATCTCTTACTCTTGGCATTCCCAAGCCAATGCCCCGAATATCATGAAGCTCTACATCGCCGAAAAACCAAGCCTTGCCCGTGCCATCGCCGCCGTACTGCCCGGGCCTCAGAAGAAAGAGGAGGGGCTGATCCGCTGTGGCGGTGATCAGGTGGTGAGCTGGTGCATCGGCCATCTACTGGAGCAGGCCGAGCCTGATGCCTACGATCCGGCCTACAAACAGTGGCGATTGGAACATCTGCCCATCGTACCCGGTGAATGGCAGTTGAAGCCGCGCAGCGGTGTGGCCAAGCAGGTGGCGGTATTGCGCAAGCTGGTGAAACAGGCGGACCAGATCGTCCATGCCGGTGACCCGGACCGCGAAGGCCAGTTGCTGGTGGATGAAGTGATCGACTTTCTCAAGGTACCGGCTACCAAGCGGTCACAGATGCAGCGCTGTCTGATTTCGGACCTGAACCCCGAGGCGGTGCGCCGTGCCATTGCGCGGCTTAAGCCTAATCAGGACTTTGTACCGCTGTCGGTGTCCGCATTAGCCCGTTCCCGCGCCGACTGGCTGTTCGGTATCAACATGACCCGGGCGCTGACCATCAAGGGTCGCAGTGCCGGCTATGACGGCGTGTTGTCCGTGGGACGGGTACAGACACCGGTGCTGGGGCTGGTGGTACAGCGTGATGCCGAGATTGCCGCCTTTGTGCCCAAGCCCTATTACGAAGTGGATGCTCATCTGCTCACCGAGCGGGGCGAGCGTTTTACCGCCCGCTGGCAACCCAGTGAAGCCTGCGCCCGTTTTCAGGACGAAGAGGGGCGGGTGCTGTCAAAGCCGCTGGCCGAAAACGTGGTGCAGCGCATTACCGGCCAGCCAGGTGTGGTCACCAAGGATGAACGCAAGACCGGCCAGCAGGCAGTGCCGCTGCCCTATAACCTGTCGTCGCTGCAGATCGACTGTGCCAAACGTTTTGGTCTCAATGCCCAGCAGGTGCTGGATGCGGCCCAGGCACTGTATGAAAAACATCAGCTGATCACCTATCCTCGGTCCGACTGCCGTTACCTGCCTGCCGAACACTTTTCCGAAGCACCTCGTGTCACTCAGGCGATCGCTCGTACCCTGCCGGAGTTGGCGGGAGCGGCACAGAAGGCCGATTTGAGCCTCAGGTCCAAGGCGTGGAACGACAAAAAGGTGGAAGCGCATCATGCGATCATCCCCACCAGCAAGGCGGCGGCTTCGGATCGGTTGAGCCGTGCCGAGCTGCAGGTGTACAGCCAGATCGCCCGTCAGTATCTGATGCAGTTCTACCCGCCCTGTCGCTATGCCGATCGGCGTGTCGAGGTGGAGGTTGCCGGTGGCCAGTTTGTGGCCAAGGTGCGTCAGATCACCGATCCGGGCTGGAAGGCGTTGATGGGCAAGGAGGCGCAGGAGGAGGACGAAGGTCAGCTGCCCGCGCTCACGGTGGGCGAGTCACTGCACTGTGAACGTGGTGAGCTGCTGGAAAAAATGACCCAGCCGCCCAAGGCGTTCACCGATGCCAGCCTGCTGGCGGCCATGACCGGCATTGCGCGCTTTGTGCAGGATGCAGAGCTGCGCAAGGTGCTGCGCGATACCGATGGCCTTGGCACCGAGGCCACCCGTGCCGGTATTATCGAATTGTTGTTCAAGCGCGGTTTTCTACAGCGTCAGGGCAAGCAGATTCACGCCACCGAGGCGGGCAAGGCACTGATCGCGGCACTGCCGGAGGAGCTGAGCCGACCGGACATGACCGCACACTGGGAATCGCAGCTGGATGCGATCAGCCGCAAGGCATTCAGCTATCAAGGGTTCATGCAGCCGCTGGAGCAGGCGCTACCGCAGCTGATCGAGCAGATCCGGCCCCAGGCAATGAACGGCATCAAGGCTCCGGCTGGACGCAAGGGTGGTGCAAACCGAGGCAAGCGAAGCGGCAGCCCGCGCAGGAAGGGATCACCCACTGCTCGGCGCAAGACGGCAAAAGCCGGCTGAGATTGAGAGAGCAGGCCGTGATTTTGTGTGCCCGAGCCGCTACCCTTAACAGATTAAGTATCAGCCACGTGATAACAAGAGAGACACAGAACATGCTGGAAAGACGCGACTTCTATATCAACGGCCAATGGGTGGCACCGACTCAGGCCAATGACCTTGAGGTGATTGACCCCTCCACTGAAAACGTCTGTGCCGTCATATCCCTGGGCACTCAGGCCGATACCGATGCCGCTGTGGCCGCGGCCCGCACCGCATTTGAAAGCTGGAGTCAGACCACCAAAGAGGAGCGGCTGGCGCTGCTGGAAAAGCTGTACAGCCGCTACAAGGCCCGTTCTCAGGAGATGGCCGAGGCGATCTCGCTGGAGATGGGCGCGCCGATTGCCCTCGCCCAGAGTGCTCAGTGGGGGGCGGGTGCCGGCCACCTGAAAAATTTCATTCGCGTGCTGCGCGAATATGAATTCGAGACCCCGTTGGGTGAGCATGCACCGGGCAACCAGATTCTTCGAGATCCGATCGGCGTGTGTGGTCTGATTACGCCCTGGAACTGGCCGATGAACCAGGTCACTCTGAAAGTGGCAGCGGCACTGGCAGCGGGTTGTACCATGGTGCTCAAGCCGTCCGAGATTGCGCCGCTTTCGGCCATGCTGTTTGCCGAGATGATCGATGAAGCCGGTTTACCGGCCGGTGTGTTCAATCTGGTGAACGGTAATGGTGCCGGTGTCGGGACTCAGCTGTCCGGACATCCCGATATCGATATGATCTCGTTCACCGGCTCGACCCGTGCCGGTATCGCCATCTCCAAAAATGCGGCTGACACGGTTAAGCGAGTCAGTCTTGAGCTGGGCGGCAAGGGGGCCAATATCATCTTTGCCGACGCGGATGAGAAGGCGGTAGTGCGTGGCGTTCGCCACTGCTTCATGAACTCGGGGCAGTCGTGCAATGCGCCGACCCGTATGCTGGTTGAGCGATCCATCTATGATCACGCGGTACAAACGGCCATTGAGGTGGCAGCCAAAACCGAGGTCAATCAGGCGTCACTGGAGGGCAAGCATATCGGACCGGTGGTCTCCAAAGCCCAGTTCGACAAGATTCAGGGGCTGATTCAGCAGGGCATCGATGAGGGTGCACGGCTGGTGGCGGGTGGTACCGGCAGACCGGACGGAATGAGCGAAGGCTACTTTGTGCGCCCCACCGTATTTGCCGATGTTACCAACGAGATGACCATTGCCCGTGAGGAAATCTTTGGGCCGGTGCTGTCGATCATCCCCTTTGACAGCGAAGAAGAAGCGCTGCGCATCGCCAATGACAGCCCCTATGGTCTGACGCATTATGTGCAGACACAGGATGCCGACAAGGCCAAGCGTGTGGCGCGCAAGTTGCGTTCGGGTATGGTACAGATGAACGGTGAATCGCTGGGTGGCGGAGCGCCCTTTGGTGGCTACAAGCAGTCCGGCAATGGTCGCGAGGGCGGCCCCTGGGGGCTGGAGGAGTATCTGGAAGTGAAGGTCGTGACCGGCTGGAGCTGATTTTTCTGGCCCCACTGGCCAAACGGTAGCCCTGTACCGGTAAGACGGAACAGGGCTGTTGTTTCAACCGTCCAGGTGTACCAGTCGATTCTGTACCCAGGGGTGATCGCGCAAGCGCTCTGACATATGGTCAAGAAATGCGCGCACCCGTGGGTTAAGGTTGCGGCGGCTGGCGTACAGTGCGTTGATCTCCAGTGGGTCTAGGGTGAACTCATCAAGCACGCGCACGATGCGACCGGTCTTGACCAGTTCGCCGCAGAACACCTCCGGCAGGCGTCCGATACCCATGCCCTGCAGAATCATTTCCCGCACGAAACTCATGCTGTTCGTTCTCAGTCGGCCGCCCATGGTGACCGGCTCGTTGTCATTCCAGTTGGTAAAGCGCAGGTGGTCAAAGGGCTTGAGCAGGCTGATGCACTGGTGATGAGCGAGGTCATCCGGTGTCTTGGGCATGCCGTGCTGTTCCAAGTATTCAGGCGTTGCAAAAAGTCCCCGGTGCAACCCGGCAATATGACGTGCAATCAGGCTGGAGTTGGGCAAAGGGCCAAGTCGCAGAGCCAAGTCGACCCCTTCCTCAATCAGGTCAACGGTCCGGGTGCTCAGCTCGACATCCACTTCCAGTTTTGGGTAGGTCTGCATGAAGCTGGTGATCACCTCGTTCATCATGAACACACCGATCTCGGTGGGCATGGTTAGGCGCAGACGGCCACGCAGCTCGGTTTTGGATGCACTGATGTCGTCCTGAACGGCTTCCAGATCGTCCACCAAAGGCTGCGCCCGGTTGAACAGCTCCTCACCTTCCGGCGTGAGCTTGAGTTTGCGGGTGGTGCGTTGTATCAGCCGGATACCCAAGGTGTCCTCCAGCTGCGCGATACGGCGGCTGATGGTGGACTTCTGTACATTCAGGCTGTCGGCTGCGGCGGTAAAACTGCCGGTTTCGACAACACGGATAAACAGGCTGAGGTCATTCAGATTCATCAAACTCTCCAGAACAGAAAAGAGACCCGGACCTAGCCTCGCGGATCACGCGCGAAGGCCTCGATGGCCTGAATAATGGCCGCCACTCCATTGCCGCGGGATGGGCTCAGGTGACGGCGAATATCCAGCTGATCCAGAACAGCACCGAGATCAGTGCTCAGCAGCTCGGCCGGTGTAAGGCCGTTGATACGGTCGAGCAGAAGCGCCAGCAAAGCTCGCAGAATACGGGCATCCGCATCGGCCTGACAGGCCAGCCGGCCAGTGTCATCCAGTGCCGGGACAAGCCATACACGCGATTCACAGCCATGCAGACGGTAGCAGTCCTGCTTGAGAGCGTCGGGGAGCCCCGGCAGGCTTTGACCAATGTGCATCAGAGCTTGATAGCGGGCGTTCCAGTCTGTTGCAGAGTATACCCTCTTAATCAGGTTTTGGGAGGTTTTTTGTTCGATAAATGCAACGGTGGTTGAGGTTGTCTGGCTCTGTATCAGCTGATCGAGGCAGCTGGCGAGCTGTTCGGCTTCATCCAGTCGGTTGTAAAAGGCAAAGGATGCACGCAGTGAACCCGGCAGTCCTAATGATCGCATCAGCGGCATGGCGCAGTGGTGACCGGCACGAATGGCAATACCGTGACGATCAAGCCAGTGGGCCACATCCTGCTGGTGGAAACCTTCAAGTTCAAACGACAGCAGACTGACTCGATCACTGCCAAAAGGCAGCTCACGGAAGCCTTTAAGTTGCGAGCAGCAGTCTCGTGCGTGCTGTAGAAGTGTCTGTTCATGCCGTTCCATAGCCGTACGATCCTGCTGCTGCAGGTATTCAATGGCGGCTGCCAGCCCTATGGCGCCCTCGATATTGGGCGTACCGGCCTCAAAGCGAAACGGCAGATCGGCATAGGTTGTTCCGCTGAAACTGACATCGCGGATCATCTCGCCGCCACCTTGCCATGGGGGCATCTGCTCAAGCAATTCTCGGCGTCCCCAAAGGGCACCAATGCCGCTGGGTCCAAACAGTTTATGGCCAGAAAAGGCGTAGAAATCACATCCGAGCCTGGTCAGATCAATATCAAAGTGAGGCAGGGCCTGCGCACCATCCACCAGCGTGACAGCACCGGCATCGCGGCCAAGCCTGCACAGCTGCTCAATCGGATAACGGGTACCTAGTGCGTTGGATACATGACTCAGTGCGATCAGCTTGGGTTGTTTCTGCAGCAGCAGCCGGTAGGCGTCAAGATCGAGATCACCGTCGGGCTGCAGTGGAATCACCTCGATACGGGCACCCACCGTTTCGGCCAACATCTGCCAGGGTACGATATTGGCGTGATGGGAACTCTGCTGCAGCAGAATCAGGTCATCGGCGCGCAACTGGTTACGGCCCCAGCTCTGGGCGACCAGGTTGATCGCTTCAGTAGTGCCGCGTGTCCAGATAAGACAGGCAGGATCGTCAATGCCCAGCCAGTTAGCCAAGGTGGTGCGGGCCTGCTCGAAGGCAGTGGTGGCCTGTGCTGACAGCGCATGGCTGCCGCGATGTACATTGGCGTTGCTTGTCTTGTAAAAGCGACTGATGGCTTCGATGACGACACGAGGCTTTTGGGTCGTGGCTGCATTATCGAGGTAGATCAGTGGCTGGCCATGTACTCGCTGCGACAGCAGCGGGAAATCCCGCCGCCAGCGCACAGGGTCAGAAGGGCGGGAATGGATCAAGCCGTTGCCTCTGCTGCCTGAGATCGGTCAAGCTGACTGCGCCAGCGCGCATATAGCATGGCCGCGTTAAACAGCGTTACCAGCAGTACACAGTCGATGATGCCGAGCCAGCGAGTGGGTGGCACCAATGCGGCAATTACGGCTTCAAGGAAGTAGAGCAGAAGCACAAAGCATAGCCAGGCATGACCACGCGGCTTTCCTGAAATCACAACCGGTGCAAAGGCTGCAAGCGGCAGAAAGTGCACCAGCCAGATAACCCATGGATTGTCGCCCTTTGAAGGTGACAGCCAGAGATACCAGAGAGTGAACAGCAACAGCAGGCCGAAATAGCTCAGTAGAACCAGTGTGCGGCTGATGCGGGTTTTCAGTTCCAAGGTGCTCATCAGACCTCCCGATGCAGTTTGAGTGCCAGCTGAGCCAGGCGTCGGCCCTGCTTGGCCGCCAGCGCCTTTTCATGTTCATCCAGTTCAGAGCGCTCACTCTGACCACTGACGTGGGTTGCCCCGTAGGGTGTGCCGCCAGTCTGAGTTTCCAGCAGCTCGGTTGCGCTGTAGGGCAGCCCAGCGAGCACCATGCCGTGATGCAAAAGAGGCAGCATCATGCTGATCAATGTGGTTTCCTGTCCACCATGCAGGCTGGCACTGGAGCTGAAAACGCAGGCTGGCTTGTCGATCAGGGCACCGGAGAGCCAAAGGCTGCTGGTGGAGTCGATAAAGTACTTGAGTGGCGCTGCCATATTGCCAAAGCGGGTGGGGCTGCCCAGCGCAAGGCCTGAACAGTGGGCGAGGTCGGCTTCGGTACAGTAGATGTCGCCACTGTTGGGGATGTCGGATGCAGTCGCCTCGCACACGGTCGATACAGGCGGGACCGTGCGCAGCCTTGCTTCCATCCCGGCCGCTTCAATACCGTGGGCTATCTGATGAGCCAGGGCACGGGTCGCGCCACTGCGGCTGTAATAGAGCACCAGAACGTATGGCTGACTCACGCCAAAATCTCCAGTACCGCTTCCGGCGGGCGACCGATGCGGGCGCGATCGCCGTTGATGACGATCGGGCGCTCAATCAGTTTGGGGTGCTGGGTCATCGCCTTGATAATGGCGGCATCATCCAGCTCCGGGTTGTCCAGACCGGCCTCTTTGTACTCGGCCTCTTTTACGCGTAGCAGCTCCCGCGGGCTTATGTTCAATGCTGCCAGCACTTGCTTCAATTCGTCAGCCGTTGGGACATCCTTCAAATATTCCCGCACCTCAGGCTCGATACCCTGTTCCTGCAGAAGTTGAAGGGTCTGGCGTGACTTGGAACAGCGTGGATTGTGATAGATGCTAATCGACATAAGGGCTCCGTTTCGGGCTTTCAATACAGTCTCTGGGGCCCTATTGTATAGGGCATAACCTTGTTTAGTTAAGAGAGAGTGTATGCAGAAGGGATCCCTGCCAGTGGTTTTGGTATTCATTCGTTCACTGGCACGTCAGTTTCAGGCCAATCAGGGCATCCTGAATGCGGCGGCACTGACTTATACCACGCTGTTTGCCGTTGTGCCCTTGATGACGGTGTCTTACTCGATGCTGGCAGCTGTACCGAACTTCAAAGGGGTTGGTGAGCAGGTTCAAGCTTGGATCTTCGCCAATTTTGTGCCTGCTACCGGTGAAGTGGTGCAGAACTATCTGGGTACCTTTGCCTCGCAAGCACAAAGTCTGACCGTAATCGGCATCGTGTTTCTGGTCATTACCTCAATCATGATGATGAAAAACATTGAGGCGGCCTTCAACCGGATCTGGCGAGTGGCCGAGCCGCGCAAGGGGCTGTCGAGCTTTCTGCTCTACTGGGCCGTGCTGAGCCTGGGGCCTGTCCTGATTGGTCTGGGACTGCTGCTGACCTCCTATATTGCCAGCCTGTCCATTATCACCAGTGCCACCGAGGTGGTTGGCCGGGCACGACTGCTGTCAGTCTTACCTCCGATATTCTCAGCGCTGGCGTTCATGCTGCTGTATGCGGCAGTACCCAATTGTCGCGTACCGTTGCGAAATGCGGCTCTTGGTGGTCTTTTTGCGGCTGTCCTGTTCGAAATCGCCAAGCGTGGCTTTGTCCAGTTCGTCACTCTATCGCCGTCCTATCAGCTTATTTATGGTGCTTTTGCGGCAGTGCCTCTGTTTCTGGTCTGGATCTATATCAGTTGGGGAATCATTCTGCTGGGGGCTGAACTTACACGGTTGCTGACGGTGAGTCAGGTCAATAAGTACCGGACCAATGAGCCTCACCTGTATACTATTTTGGCCGTGCTGCAGCGCCTCTGGCGCGCGCAGCAGGAAGGTGAGCCCGTACCTGATCGGGTGTTGCTCAAAGAGGTTCCCGGGCTTGATCAAGGGCGCTGGGATGATTACGTACAGTTGCTCAGTGGCGCCGGGCTGATTCGGCGTACAGAGGGTGGGCAGTATCTGCTCAGTCGTGATCTTGGCAGTTATACCCTGTTGCAATTGCAGCAGGAGCTGCCCTGGCCACTGCCGGACCCGTTGCCCGAAGAGGGTGAGCACTGGCAGCGAGAACTTCAGCTAAGGTTGCGTCAGTTGCAGGTGCAGCGGGGCGAAGCGCTTAACCTTAGCCTGCAGTCACTGTTTCGTGACAATGACAGACAACACGAACTGGAAACACGGGAGTGATGATGGCAAAAATCTGTGTGCATGCGCGGATAACCGGCCGGGTACAGGGTGTATGGTTCCGTCATTTTACCCGCGAACAGGCGGAGGCAAACGGTCTGACCGGTTGGGTCCGAAATCTGCCGGACGGGTGTGTCGAGGCACTGCTGTGCGGTGAGGAAAAGGCAGTACGTCACGTAGAGGCCTGGCTCAACACTGGGCCGGAATTGGCCAATGTGGCGGATGTCAGCTCTGATGATCAGTCTTTCGATGACAGCCTGCAGGCGTTCGAGATTATCGACTGAGCGCTTTCTTGAGCCATTGTGCCAGCTGGAGAGCCCGTGGCGATTCAGTCTCTCCGGGCAGCCAGAGGCTGAGTCTGGCTTCGGTCTCAATAAAGCCCCACGGGGCTGCCAGCCGGCCGGTTCGCAGATCCTCTTCCACCAGATATTCAGGTGCAATCGCAACGCCCAACCCCACCAGTGCGGCCTCTAGCATGTAGTTGAGATGCTCGAATGATTGCCCAATGGTCAATTCAGATACGGCCAGATTTTGCGCATGGCACCACAGCGGCCACGCCTGTGGCCGCGACAGGGTTTGCAGCAGTGGCAGCTGCAGCAGGGCGGCTGGGTCCGGCTGTGAGGTTGATGGTACCAGTTTGGGGTGCATCACCGGACCGATTCGTTCCGGAGCCAGATCAATCACCAACTGATCGGATGGCCAGGGCGGGCTGGCAAATCTCAGCGCTGCATCTATCCCGGGCCTCAGAGTCTGCTCTTCTTCACTGGCGGTCAGATGCAGCTCAAGCTCAGGGCAGTCCTGTTTGAGCTGATCAAGGCGCGGGATGAACCAGCGGGCGAGAAAACTGCCGCTGCAGCTGAGTACCAGTGGAGCGCCGGCGGCCTCACGTTGCAGCGCATTGCAGGCGCGTTCAAGCTGTGAGAATGACTCCTGCGTTGTACGGTAGAGGCGGTGTCCGCTGTCGGTCAGTTCAATGCCGCGGCCAACGCGCCGAAACAGCTGTACACCGAGTTGCTCTTCAAGTTGCCGGATTTGACGGCTGACCGCACCATGGGTGACGTGCAGACACTCAGCGGCGCGTGTGATACTCAACTCGCGTGCAGCCGCATCGAAGGCACGCAAGGCGTTGAGCGAAGGCAGGGAATGCAGGACTCGTGTCATTTTATCTGTTACTTTTTCTCACAAATATGTGTGATCTTATCGTTTTTTAATCGTCATTGCATGTACTAGACTTGCCGTCAAATCCAGGCTTTTTGGAGTAACACACATGAGCACAGACAACACTCTCAGGCAGGGGCCCGACGCCAGCGGCTTTTTTGGCCGTTTTGGTGGTCGTTTTGTAGCCGAAACCCTGATGCCGCTGATACTCGAATTGCAGGCGGAGTATGAGCGTGCCAAGCAGGACCCGGCCTTTCACGCCGAGCTGGAGAATTTGCAGAAGGATTATGTCGGTCGCGAAAGCCCGCTTTACCTTGCCGAGCGCCTGACCGAGGAGTTGGGTGGAGCCAAAATTTACCTCAAACGCGAAGACCTTAACCATACCGGCGCACACAAGATCAATAACTGCCTGGGGCAAATTTTGCTCGCCCGCCGCATGGGCAAAAAGCGCATCATTGCCGAGACCGGTGCCGGCATGCACGGTGTGGCCACCGCAACCGTTGCAGCCCGTTTCGGCATGGAGTGCGTGATCTACATGGGCAGCACTGACATTCATCGTCAGCAGCCCAACGTGCAGAGGATGAAACTGCTGGGCGCCAAGGTCATTCCCGTGACCAGTGGTACCGGCACGTTGAAAGATGCGATGAACGAAGCGCTGCGTGACTGGGTGACCAATGTCGACAGCACTTTTTATATCATCGGCACGGTAGCGGGTCCGCACCCCTATCCGGCTATGGTACGCGATTTCCAGGCTGTCATCGGTGAGGAAACCCGGCGCCAGGTCATGGAGAAGGAGGGTCGCCTGCCGGATACCTTGATCGCCTGTATCGGTGGCGGTTCCAACGCCATGGGACTGTTTCACCCGTTCCTTGATGACAAGTCGGTCAAAATGATTGGCGTGGAAGCCGGAGGCGAAGGGCTCGACAAGCGTCATGCGGCCAGCCTCAAGGGCGGTGAGCCGGGTGTGCTGCACGGCAACCGTACCTTCCTCTTGCAGTCCGAAGACGGCCAGATTCAGGATGCACACTCGATCTCGGCCGGTCTGGATTATCCGGGCATCGGTCCCGAGCACGCCTGGTTGCATGACATCAAGCGTGTTGAATATGTGGCCATCACCGACCAGGAAGCGCTGGAAGGGTTCAAGGCACTGTGCAAGTACGAGGGCATCATCCCGGCGCTGGAGTCATCCCATGCCATCGCCTATGTCACCAAACTGGCACCGACGCTGCCGAAGGACCATATCATCGTTATCAATCTCAGTGGACGTGGTGACAAGGACATGGCAACCGTAACCGAACATCTGGCAGCCGAGCTGGCACAGTAAGGGGTACAGAATGACAGCAAATAACATCGCCAGTCGCATGGAGCGCCGCTTTGCCGCGCTGAAACAGGAAAACCGTGCTGCACTGGTCACCTTTGTTACCGGTGGTGACCCTGACTATGACAATAGCCTCAAAACGCTGCTCGGACTGCCGGGCGCCGGTGCGGATATTATTGAGCTGGGCATGCCGTTCACCGATCCAATGGCAGACGGTGCGGCCATTCAGTTGGGCAGCCAGCGTGCGCTGGCCGGTGGCCAGAACATGGTCAAGACCCTGCAGATGGTACGCGAACTGCGTAAGCAGGATCAGGATACGCCGGTGGTGTTGATGGGGTATTACAACCCGGTCTACCGCTACGGCGTGGAAAAATTCCTGCAGGAGGCGGCTGAAGCCGGTGTGGATGGACTGATTGTGGTCGATTTGCCGCCGGAGCATGATGATGAGCTTTGTATTCCTGCCCGTGAAGTGGGTATCCACTTCATTCGTCTGGCAACACCGACCACCGATGCCAAGCGCCTGCCGGGTGTACTGAACAATACCTCCGGCTTCCTGTATTACGTTTCCAGTACCGGTGTAACCGGTGCCGCCGCTCCTACACCCGAGAAGGTGCAGAAAGAGGTGGAAGCAATCAAGGCACATACCGAAATTCCTGTGGCTGTGGGGTTCGGTATCCGTACACCGGAGCAGGCTGCGCGGATCGCAGGTTTCGCTGATGGTGTAGTGGTGGGCTCGGCACTGGTTGACTGCATCGCGCAGGCCGAAACGCCGGAAGCGGGTACTCAGGCCGTGCTTGCGCTGACACGTGAGCTGTCTACCGCCGTGCGCACAGCTCGACAGTAAAACGGTTTAACGGATCTTCAATCCCGGATCTGCAGTCAAGAGCTGCCGGTCCGGGATTTTTGTGTTTGGCTCACGCCATATTCAACACCTTCTGCCCCGAGGGGCGCTGACGCATCCGTTCCAGATATTCCTTTACTGCTCCGCTCCCGATCAGTTCGTCACCCAGCGGCAGCCTGGCGACATAGTCCAGAATCGGTGTCAGCAGTGCATCAGCCATGCTGTAGTCCCGACCGCAGATAAACGGGTTGTCTGCCAGCAGCTCGCGCACACGTTTAAGCACGGAGCGGGCAGCCGGCAACCTTTCCTGTACCTTGTCCAGGCGAATCTGGCCGTCTGCCCCCTTGGGAAATGCGAATTCCAGCACGATATCGCGTAACAGCGCCTGGTCAATATAAAGTGCAATTTCGGCACTGCGTTCATCTACACGTGCGCGCTCAAGAGGATCGGCAGGCTGCAGGGCAGGGCCATCAAAGCGTGCATCCAGGTATCGACAGATGGTACTGGTTTCTATCAGTATCTGACCGTCATGCAGCAAAGCCGGCAGCTTGCCGTAGGGATGGATTGCGAAATGCTCGGGACTTTTGGAACGGATCTCCGTGCCGGCGGGAGCCATGCCGCAGGTATAGTGGATACCTTTTTCCTCGCAGCAAAGCATGACCGAACGGGCAAAGCTGCTGAATGTTGGGGCAAAGATGTAGACGCTGCTTTCCATTGGGTGTCTCCTTCGTGTTGTGAAAGACTGCAGTCTGGTACGAACTCAAAATATGTTAAAGAACATATTGTTGTCCTGTGGCATGCTGTATCGGAGTCCAGCAGGAGAATTGACATGCCATGGCCTAGCACGCGCCGTGCCGAGAGTCGTGATCGGATATTATTCAGTGCCGAAAGGTTGTTCACCAAGTCCGGCTTTGACCAGGTCAGCATCGATCAGGTGATGCAGGATGCAGGTATGACCCGAGGTGCCTTTTATGCCCACTTTCGTTCCAAACAGGAGCTGTATTCCGAAGCGATTCTATCGGCTGCATGGCGTATGGGCGCTCAGCATCCGACCGATGTCGAGACGCTGATTCGGGCTTATCTGAGCCCCGAGCACCTTGGGCAGAAGAAAGGAAGCTGTCCGCTGGCGTTTCTGGTATCGGATATTGGTCAGCGCGATCAGCCGGTACGGGACAGCTACACAAAAGTATTCAGTGCATTGGCTACCAAGGTTTCTGGCGTACCTGATGCGGAGCCCGATGCAGCTGCGTTGAGGGCTTTGGTGCTGATGGTGGGTGGTGTGGCGGTTGCGCGGGCGCTGAACGATCCGATACTGGTGGAGAGGGTGCTGGCAGCCTGTCGTGAGGGTGCCTTGTCGGAGACGGCGTCCGTGCCGATCTAAAATGGTGTCCCCGGCTGGCTCCCGAAGGGCTCCGACCCGGGCGAATGTGGGGTCAGTCTACTGCGTGGGCACAGTTCCGGCAGTAGTTGACCTCGATAATGGGGTGGTACAGGTCTTCAATCGCGCACAAGTCGGCACGGTATTCTTCCGGCGTCGTATTGCCATGGGTCACCACGGCGGCAACCAGTGTCCATGCTCCCTGTCCGACCGACCAAACATGCAAGTCGACGATGGTGGTATCGTCGTGTTTGCGCAGTTGTTCGAGTGCTGCATGGCGGATCGTATCGGGACCTTCCCGATCCAGCAACACGCCGGAAGTCTGGCGCAGCAGCCCCCATGACCAACGCAGAATGATTAACGACGCGACCAGTGCAATTGCCGGGTCCAGCCAGGTCCACCCCCACAGCCAGGCGGCGGCCAAGCCCGCAATGGCGGCAACGGAGGTGAGGACATCGGCCATGATGTGTACCAGAGCCGCACGCAGGTTTGAGTCCTCATGGTGTTCGTGTGCATGTTCACTGTGGCCGTGATGGTGCTCGTGCTGGCCGGACAGCAGCCAGATAGAGAGCAGGTTTACTGCCAGACCAATGATCGCCACGATCATCGCTTCCTGGGGCATGAGTTCGGTTGGTGTCAGCAGTCGATGAATCGACTCGTAAATCAGCCAGAGTGTTGAGACACCCAGTAGCAAAGCACTGGTATAGGCGGCCAGGTCGGCAATCTTGCCGCTGCCCAGACTTAGACGGCGATCGTGAGCGTGGCGGCGCGATAGATAGTATGCGAGTGCAGCCAGGCCTAATGCCATTGCATGCCCAGCCATGTGAATACCGTCAGCAAGCAGTGCCATGGAGCCGGTAACAATACCGGCGATCACTTCTGCCAGCATGGTGATCAATGTTAGCAGAGTGACCAGAGTGGCGCGCTGTTCGGCCTTGCGCTTGTGTCCTTGACCGAAGTCGTGCGGATACTGAAGTTGATCTGCCGTCTGACATTCCAGGGAGGAGGGGGGCTGTTTGGACATGACAACTCCGAAAGTCGATTACACAGGTGAAGCTCACCAGTGTATCAAGGATTCGGGTAAAGCGAGAGGGGGGTAGCAGGAGGGGAAATCGGGTGCCCGAACGCAATTCGGGCACCCAAGGAATCAGCTCATGCGGCTGAGCAGGAATTCCAGCGCGGTATCGGCCGCAATATCCTGAGACTCGGCGTCACGGCGACCCTTGTATTCCAGGGTGCCATTTTTCAGGCCACGATCGGAGATTACCAGTCGGTGAGGCAGTCCCATCAGCTCCATATCGGCAAACTTGACGCCTGGGCGCTCCTTGCGGTCATCCAGTAGTACATCAACACCCGCCTTGCGCAGCGCATGGTAGAGCTCATCCGACTTGGCGCGCACCTCTTCCGACTTGTCGTAGTTCAGCGGAACCAGTGCCACACTAAAGGGCGCTAATGCCTCTGGCCAGATAATGCCGTTATCGTCATGATTCTGCTCGATAGCAGCAGCCACCACGCGCGTTACGCCGATGCCGTAGCAGCCCATGCTCATCACCGTGGCCTTGCCGTTTTCATCCAGCACGGTTGCGCTCATCGCTTCAGAGTATTTGCGCCCCAGCTGGAAAATGTGTCCGACTTCGATACCGCGACGGATCTGGATGCGGCCCTGGCCACATGGGCTTGGGTCACCTTCGACCACGTTACGGATGTCAGCCACCTGCGGGGTGGGCAGGTCACGCTCCCAGTTGATGCCGAAGTAATGTTTGTCGTCAACATTGGCGCCGGCGCCAAAGTCAGACAGTGTTTCAACGCTGCGGTCGATGATGCAGGGAATCGGCAGGTTGATCGGTCCAAGTGAGCCGGGCCCGGCACCAATGACGCCACGAATCTCGTCATCTGTGGCGAAACGCAGGGGAGCCTCAACGCCGTGCAGTTTTTCGGCTTTCACTTCGTTCAGCTCGTGATCGCCTCGCACCAGAAGTGCGACAAAGTCAGCATCAATCTCATCGCCTGCCGCCACGATCAGTGTCTTGACCGTCTTCTCAATCGGCAGGTTGAACTGCTCTACCAGCTGAGCAATGGTTTTGGCGTTGGGTGTATCGACCAGCTGCATCTCTTGCGTCGGGGCCTGACGCTGGCCCAGTGCCAGTGCTTCAGCCATTTCGATGTTGGCGGCATAATCACTGCTGTCGGAGAAGGCGATGTCGTCTTCTCCGGACTGAGCCAGAACATGGAATTCGTGTGACGAATCACCGCCAATAGAGCCGTTGTCGGCCAGCACCGGGCGGAAGTCCAGACCCAGGCGGGTGAAAATGTTGGTGTACGCCTGATGCATGATTTTGTAGGTATCGACCAATGAATCCATTTCGGCGTGGAAGGAGTAGGCATCCTTCATGATGAACTCACGCGAGCGCATGACACCGAAGCGAGGACGGATTTCATCACGGAATTTGGTCTGGATCTGATAGAAGTTCGCCGGCAGCTGTTTGTAGCTTTTGATTTCGCGGCGAATCAAGTCGGTAATCACCTCTTCGTGTGTCGGGCCGACACAGAACTCGCGGTCATGACGGTCACGCAGACGCAGTAGTTCGGGGCCATACTGTTCCCAGCGGCCTGACTCCTGCCATAGCTCAGCAGGCTGAATGGCGGGCATCAGCACTTCCTGAGCACCGGCAGCGTCCATCTCTTCACGCACAATGCGCTCCACCTTGCGCAGGGTGCGCAGGCCCAGCGGCAGCCAGCTGTAAAGGCCGGAGGCGACTTTGCGAATCAGCCCGGCACGCAGCATCAGCTGGTGGCTGATCACCTCGGCGTCAGAGGGAGTCTCTTTCAGGGTTGCAATCAGGTATTGGCTAGCTCGCATCGATATGCAGTCCGTTTCAGAATGAAAATGGCCCCCATTTTAGGGGGCCGGGCGCAGGCTAACAAGTGTTCCGGTGTCAGGCTGCCTGACAGTGTTGTTCGACAAACTGGATAAGAGCGTCAAGCTGGTGTTCGTTAAATACCGGCAAGCCGTTGCGAATCAGCTCATCGGCCGCCACACCGGGGGCATTTGTGAGCGTACCCGTGAAGCTGCCATCATAAATTTCCTGGTTGCCGCAGGAAGGGCTGCGGGCTTTCATCAAGGCGCAGCAACAGTCATGTTTGTGTGCCAATTCAAGCGTTTTCTCGGCCCCGCTGAGAAACTCGGGAGTTACATCGTCCCCGGTGCTGGTTGTGATCAGGATGGGAAAGCGGGTCTGGGTCTCAGCCGGGGGGCGGGGAGTGGGCAGGCCACCAAGGGTTTCTGGGCAGACGGTTACCAGTTTTCCCTGCTGTTGCCAGCGCTTGAGGATCGGGTGGTCAAGCAGATTGTCGCGGCCGTCATAGCGCACCTTGGCCCCGAGCAGGCAGGCGCTGATCAAAACTTTACTCATAAATACTCTGCACAATCGTGTTTATTGTTATTTTAGCGCGCGTATTTTACCGCTCTGTTGCAGTCAGGGCCAATACCACCAAAGTCAGGACTGCATGATGCAGTCCACCAGGTAGCGCTGTCGCTCCGCAAGTCTGACCGCATCGTTGTTCAGTTTCAGTGTTAGCGCGGCGTCAGCCACCGTACGTTGGGCGCCTTCACTGATAAGCTCGATCTGTTGGCTAACCTCACGCACGACACTGCTTTGCTCTTCGCTGGCACCGGCAATGCGAGTGGCCATATCACTGATCAGCTCTATCGCCCCAAGAATTTTTGCCAATACAGCACCGGTCCCTCGATCTGTTCAACACTCTGCTCCGATAGGGTGCGCTTTGCATCCATGGCGGAGACAATGGCGCCTGTTTGTTGTTGCAAAGCGCCTATCATTTTTTGAATTTCCCCGGTTGCCTGCTGGGTACGCTGTGCCAGCTGGCGAACTTCATCGGCTACAACGGCAAAACCACGGCCGTTCTCACCAGCGCGTGCGGCCTCAATCGCGGCATTCAGCGCCAGAAGGTTGGTCTGTTCGGCAATATCACGAATCACATTGATGATGGAGCCGATCCCTTGGCTCTGCTGCTGCAGGGCCGCTACAGAATGGGTTGTGTCCGCAATCGAGTCAGCCAGGCTGCGGATGCCGGAGACCGCTGCATCTACGACCTGTTGCCCCTGGCGGGCGCTGGACTGTGCAGCCTGGGTCTGATCGGCGGTGTTGGCGGTGCTGGTGGTCATCTCCTGAATCGTGGAGCTGATCTGATTCATGGCGGTTGCCAGTTGAATAAGTGAAGATTGCTGCTCCTCGATTTCATTGCAGGTGCGGCTCATCACATCAATACTTTGATGCGCTCCGCTGAGAACCTCACCCGACGCGTTCTGCATCCGCATCAATACCGAGTCCAGCTGAGACTGCAGCATCTGCAGGCTCAGACCCAGCTGACCAATATCGTCATGGGTGCCGGTATAGATCATCTGCTTGATGGGGTGGTTGACCAGTGTGCGACTCTGTTGCACCAGGGAGCGCAGCGGCTTGCATAGCCAGGTTGTGCTGATAAAGAGCACCAGCAGGGTAGTGGCGACTGCAGCCCAGTAGAGAGGCTCGGACATATCCTGCCAAAGCCCAAGCAGTAACATGGGCAACAGGCAAAGACTTTGTGCCATCCAAAGCCGTCCGCGCAGATCCGGCAGAGGCCAGCGCAGTGCAAGCGGCATTTTGCCCCGGCGGCGCAGGCGATAGATGGTGGCGGCTCGTTCGGTCGCGATTCTGAGCGGAATACGGAAAATGCATTGGCACTCGATAATGCGCCCCTGCTCTATGACCGGGATGACATAGGCATCGAGCCAGAGAGGGGAGCCATCACGGCGAGCCAGTTGCAGCATTCCCATCCAGGGCTTGCCTTTGCCAACGGTACTCCAGAGATCCTTGAGCGGTCCTTCGGGCATTTCACTGTGGCGCAGGGATTGCAGCATCTGCCCTGTTAATGATGGGCGTTCATGGCCACTGTATTCGATAAATGCATGGCTGGCTTCACGAATTTCACCCTCGGGGCCGGTGACGAGAATCAGGTTGCTGTCCTGGTGCCGGGTCTTATTATTCTGTTCCATATTGATCCGCTGTTGGCTGGTCGATTGGGGTACGGACCCTGCAAATTACAGGCCACCCTGAAGATCGATTTTGACCCTTGATTGCAACGAAAAATAGCCATTCAGTGCAGCATTTGGTCACTTCATGCAGTTGCATAGTGATGATTTGATCAATTTGGTCAGGAAGGTTTACGTCAACGACAAGCAGTTATATATTCGGGATATCCCTTAAGGGAAACTGCTGCTTCCCGGCTCCGATAATAAAGATAAAAAGAGGGGAATACCCATGAGTAACCAGGCTTACAAGCCATTCTATGACCAGTTTGATGCCCAACAGCTGGCCGCCCGGATTCTTCAGGGCGACTTGACCCAGGGGATCAATGTCTGTGTCGAAATCTGCGACAAATGGGCGTCTGATCCCAACCGAATTGCGCTGAACTACCAGGGTGTAGAGCGCCCCCCCGAAAGCTGGAGCTTTGCCAGGCTGAAGGCTGAGTCGGCCCGTTTTGCCAACCTGCTGTCGCAACAGGGTGTTGGCAAGGGAGACCGAGTGGCCGCGCTGTTACCGCGTACGCCGGAGCTGCTGGTGGTGATTCTTGGCACGCTCAAGGCAGGAGCGGTATATCAGCCGCTGTTTACAGCCTTTGGCCCCGGCGCCATCGAATACCGTCTGGACAAGGCCTCAACCCGTCTGGTCGTAACCGATGACCAGAACCGTTTCAAGCTTGATGACGTTAAAAACTGCCCGCCCATTGTGCGCGTAACAGCTGCCGGGCCAGACAGTCATCAGGATATTGACTATCACGGCAGCCTGGCGGCCCAGTCGGAGCAATTTGAGCCTGTGCTGGTGAGCGCCGACGATCCGATGCTGCAGATGTTTACCTCCGGTACGGTTGGCAAGTCCAAGGGGGTTGCTGTGCCGGCGCGTGCGCTGCTTTCATTTCATGTCTATATGACCTGGGCGATTGATCTGAAACCTGAGGATCAGTACTGGAATGTTGCTGACCCGGGTTGGGCCTATGGGCTCTATTATGCGGTAATCGGCCCACTGCTGTTGGGCGCGACCACGCACTTCAATGAGAATGGTTTCACCCCCGAGACCACCTATCGCATGATCCGTGAGTACGGCATCACCAATCTCGCGGCCGCTCCAACGGCCTATCGTATGTTAATGGCGAACGATCATGTCCTGGCCAAAGATGAGCAGCTGGGACTCAGGGTAGCCAGCAGTGCCGGCGAGCCACTTAATCCCGAAGTGATTAGTTGGGTGGGGCGCCGTCTGGGTTGCCCGGTAATGGATCATTATGGCCAGACTGAAACCGGGATGACCTGTTGTAACCATCATGCCTTGGAGCACCCGGTACGGGTAGGGTCCATGGGCTATTCATTGGCAGGCCATCGCGTGGTTGCACTCAACGGTGAGTATGAAGAGGTGGGGCAGGATGAAACCGGTCAGCTGGCCGTTGATGTTGAGCACTCCCCGCTGTTTTTCTTCCAGGGCTACACCTGGGGCGAGAAGGATCCTTTCCATGGTCGTTACTATCTGACCGGTGATGTGGTGATCAGCCACGGCGATGGCAGTTACTCCTTTACCGGGCGTGACGATGACATCATCACGACGGCTGGCTACCGTGTGGGGCCGGCGGATGTGGAGAGTACCTTGCTGGAACACCCAGCGGTGGCGGAGTCCGGCGTGGTAGGCAAGCCAGACAGTTCTCGCGGGTCCGTGATCAAGGCCTATGTGGTGATTAAGCCGCAGTACGACCCCGATGAGACACTGGCCGATGAGCTCAAGGAGCTGGTACGAAATCGGCTGTCGACCCATGCCTTCCCGCGTGAAATAGAGTTTGTGCAGGAGCTGCCGAAAACGCCCAGTGGCAAAATACAGCGCTTTATTCTGCGTAACCAGGCGCGGGAAGAGGCTGATCAATAAGAATATGATAAGGAGTGACCCGATGCAGGTCATGGATTTTGATGAGATGCAGCTGTTCCTGCGTGACCATTTTCCGCAGGGGGAGCAGTATGGTCGGTTGGATTCTTTGGGCGATGGTTGGGCCGAAATGAGACTGGCAGTGGGTGATGATCATTTGCGACCCGGTGGTACGGTTTCAGGCCCTACCATGATGGGATTGGCGGATGTGGCGTTGTATGCGGCACTGCTCAGCCGAATTGGCCCGGTCGCCCTGGCTGTGACCATCAATCTCAACATCAATTTTCTGCGCAAGCCCAAAGCCAATGTGGATCTGTTGGCCCGTGCCGAAATGCTGAAGGTGGGCAAGCGGCTGGGGGTGGGTGAAGTTTATATCCGCTCCGCCGGTGAAGATGACCCGGTGGCCCACGCGACCATTACCTACTCGATTCCGGAGGGGGCATGAGTTCAATTCAATGGCACGATGAGCAGGTCGAGCTGAGTGAAGGTGTGAAGCTGCAGCTGCGTTGGGGACGCCAGCCATCCGGTAAAGGAAGGCCTGTACTTGTGCTGCTGCATGAGGCGCTGGGTTGTATCGACATGTGGAAACGGTTTCCACAGCAGTTGGCTGAAGCGACGGGGCTGGATCTGCTGGTGTTTGAGCGTCGGGGGTATGGCCGCTCAACACCCATTACGTTGCCGCGCCCGGATGATTATCTGCTGCAGGAAGGACAAATATGGCTGCCGCAACTATTGGACCGGCTTGGGCTTGATCAGGTGATTCTGTTTGGTCACAGTGATGGCGGCTCCATTGCCATGATTGGTGCTGCCAGCTGTCCCGAGCAGGTAAAGGCAGTGGTTACGCTGGCGGCTCATATCTATGTGGATCACCTGACGCTGGCCGGAATAAAAGAAGCGGTGAAACGTTACCATGGCACCGATCTGCCGGAGCGCCTGGCGCGCTATCATGGTGATCGGACAGATCTTATTTTCCGCGCATGGTGCGAAACCTGGCAGCGCCTGTCCTGTTATCAGGCCTTGAATCTGAGACCGCAGCTGGCCGAGATCCGCTGCCCGTCACTGATCATGCAGGGCGATCGGGATGAATATGGTGTGCCAGAGCAGGTGACTGACAGCTGTGCGACCATTGGCCCGCAGGCCGAAGCTGCATTCATTGCTGACTGCGGCCATGTGCCCCACCTGGAGCACCCTCAGGCGGTGATCGATCGCACGCGCGTCTTTCTGGCTGAAGCTGGATTGGTCTGAGCCCTAGAGCGTCAGTCGGCTGTGCATCTGCACCAGCTGTGCCAGACTTTCTGCCCTCATCTTGCTCATTACACGGGAGCGGTGAACTTCTACCGTTTTCGGGCTGATTCCGAGGGTTTCGGCAATCTCACGGTTGGAGTTACCGGTCACCACCAGCTCCATCACCTCACGCTCGCGCCGGCTCAGCGTTTCATACAGCTCCTGCAGCTCTCGCTGTTCGTTCTGTTCGCTGAAACGCTTGCCGGCTTCGGCCATCGCCTTGTCGACCAGGCGTAGCAGCACCTCGTCATCGAATGGTTTCTCAAGAAAGTCGAGAGCGCCGTTTTTCATGGCGTTGACGGCCATGGGTACATCACCGTGGCCGGTAATGATGATGACCGGCAGACGAATGTCACGCTCCCGCATCAGTTGCTGCAATGCCAGACCGTTGATTTCCGGCATGCGAACATCCAGCAGCATGCAGCCGGAGCGGCCGTCGTACTGGTCAAGAAAGAGTTGCGCCGACGCGAAGCTCTCGACGTTGTATGGGGTGGACTCCAGCAGCCACTGCATGGAATCTCTGAAGTCCGCATCGTCATCGATGATAAAAACGGTTGCCTGTGAGTTGGTCATGCCTGCCCCTTGAGCGGGAGTTGAAAGTGAAACCGGGTGCCACTTTGACCATCGCTCTCAACCCAGAGCCGGCCACAGTGGCTTTCGATAATGGTATGTGAAATGGACAGCCCCATGCCAAGCCCGTTTTCCTTCGAGGTGATAAACGGCTCAAACAGGTTGTCCAACTGGGCTGGGTCGATGCCTGGCCCCTGGTCGATGACGCTGACCGTAATACGTTTGCCTTCGACTCGGGTCCGAATGGTAACCGGCTTGGGGCTGATGTCAGAGTCGCTGTAGGCTTCGATCGCGTTGCGAACCAGATTGAGCAAAACCTGCTCGATCTGCAGGCGGTCGGCTTCAAGTATGGGGCTGTCGGGGTCGAGGTCGAAGTCGAAGCGGATGCTGTTGTCGAGCGCTTCCTGATTGAGGAATCGAGTTACCTCGATGCAGGTCTCATTGACCGGGAAGCTGACACGCTGGAACTCGGTGCGACGGACAAATCGACGCATGCGCTTGATGATTTCGGAAGCGCGCCTGGCCTGGGCCGATATCAGTTCCATGGAGCGAGTAACCTGAGTCAGCTCTGTGATCTGGCCTTCTTCGAGCCTGCGGAAGGTGCCGTTGCAGTAATTGATAATGGTCGCCAGCGGCTGGTTGATCTCGTGAGCCAGCTCGGTGGCCATTTCACCGACCGACAGCAGGCGTGACATGTGAGCCATTTCCAGCTGCTGACGTTTTGCCTTTTCTTCCGCCTTGCGCTTGAGCGTAATGTCGCGGGCAATGATGGAGTAGTACTCCACCTGCATGTTTTCGGCACGGTTGCGGTGGGCAATGATTTCACGAATTTCGGCGATGCGACCGGGGTTGCCTGCCGGGTAAAGCGGGATGCTGCCGTACCAGGTCCCGTACAGGGCAGCATGTTGCAGCGCAGGCTCTACCAGTGTGTGCAGCACATCCTGCGGGAACAGCTGGTTAAGGTAGAACACCGCCAGATTTTCGCGTTCGGCACCGAAGGTGCGGTAGGCCGTTTCATTCATGTAGGTGAGTTGCAGCGTGCGGTGGTTGCAGAACAGGATCATGTCCGAGGATGCTTCCACGACTCGCGCCAATCGTCGGGTCGCTTGCTGTGCCAACTCACGCTCGGTGACATCGCGGGATACGCAGATAATCTCGACAGGGTGTCCAAGCTCATCACGAATGGTGCGACTGGTGGTTTCCAGCCAGATGTAGTGGCCGTCCCGGTGCTGAAAGCGGTATACATTGGTATACATGCCGCGGCGATAGCGAACTGAATCGGCTCGTTTCTTCAGGTTGTCGGCATCGTCCGGGTGAAACAGGTCATAACCCGAGGTGCCGATGATTTCGTCCGCACGGTAACCCAGCATGCGCTCGATGGCAGGATTAACATCGATGAAGGTCCACTCGGGCGTGGGGGTGTGGCGCGAAATCATGTCGGTGGACTGTTCGGCCAGCAGACGATAACGGTCCGCTTCCTGCAGACAGCGCTGCAGTTCCTGCTCAAGTGGTTGCATGCATTTACCTTATCATTTTGCGCATTTTGGCCGACACAATCTTATGATTTTAGGTCCTATTGTGTAATAAGGGAAAATACGTATCATGAGATGACTGGATGGAATCAAATCAACCGAGGATGGCTCCCCAAAGCACTGGTGGAGAGGAACCTATAATGACAATGAATAACCATAATCCTTACGCGCTGGGACTGGATCAAAACCCGGCCAACTACGCCACACTCAGCCCGCTGAGCTTCATTGCTCGCACTGCTGCAGTTTATCCAAACCGAACCGCTGTGGTGCATCATAGAGTGCGCCGCAACTGGGCCGAGACTTACAGCCGCTGTCGCCGTCTCGCTAGCGCACTGAGCCAGCGCGGCATCAGCAAGGGTGATACGGTTGCCGTCATGGCACCCAATCTACCGGAGGTGTTTGAAGCTCACTTCGGAGTGCCCATGTGTGGCGCAGTGCTGAACGCACTGAATGTTCGTCTTGATGCTGAAGCGATCGCGTTCATTTTGCAGCACGGTGAAGCCAAGGTGATCATCGTGGACCGTGAGTTCTCGGACGTCATTGCCAAAGCCATCAAAATCGCACGCATCAATCCGATCCTGATCGATATCGATGATCCTTCCTACGAGGGTGGCGAGTTGATCGGCGAATGCAATTATGAGGCTTTCATTGGCACAGGTGACGCCGAGTATGAATGGCAATTGCCCGCCGATGAGTGGGATGCCATCACGCTGAACTATACCTCTGGTACCACCGGCGACCCCAAGGGCGTGGTCTATCACCACCGTGGCGCCTACCTCAATGCGATCAGCAACGTGGTGTCATGGAACATGGGCGACCAGCCCATCTATCTCTGGACCCTGCCGATGTTTCACTGCAATGGCTGGTGTTTCCCCTGGTCCATTGCCGCGGCTGCCGGTGTCAGTGTCTGCCTGCGTCATGTACGGGCAGATGATATCTACCACTTTCTCAAGACAGAAAAGGTGGACCACTTCTGCGGCGCCCCCATCATATTGAACATGCTGAACAATGCCTCTGATGAGCTCAAATCCGGTATTGAGCATCAGGTGAAAGTGATGACGGCAGGTGCAGCGCCGCCTGCCTCGGTTATCGAAGGTATGGAAAACATGGGTTTCAGTGTGACTCATGTGTACGGTTTGACCGAAACCTATGGCCCCTGTGTGGTATGTGCCTGGCATGATGAGTGGGATGAAAAAACGGTTAACGAACGTGCCCGATTGAAATCCCGTCAGGGCGTGAAGGCACCGATGCTTGAAGGGTTAATGGTCGCCAACCCCGATACCCTTGAGCCTGTGCCGCAGGATGGTGAAACCATCGGCGAAATTTTCATGCGCGGCAACCTGGTGATGAAAGGCTATCTGAAAAATCCGACAACCACTGATAAGGCGTTCGAAGGTGGCTGGTTCCACTCCGGGGACCTGGCTGTCTGGCATGCCGACGGCTATGTCGAGATCAAGGATCGCTCCAAGGACATTATCATTTCGGGCGGGGAAAACATCTCCAGCATTGAGATCGAGGATGTACTCTACCGTCATCCTGCAGTGATGGAGGCGGCTGTCGTGGCGCAGCAAGACGAGAAATGGGGTGAAATTCCCTGTGCCTTCGTCACTCTTAAAGCAAATGCTGGTGAGCTTTCTGAAGCAGAACTCATTCAGTTCTGCCGTGACAATATGGCGCACTTCAAGGCACCCAAACGCGTGGTGTTCTGCGAACTGCCAAAAACCTCAACCGGCAAGATCCAGAAGTTTGTTTTGCGTTCACAAGCAAATCAAAAATAATGAGCAGGATCAAAAAGCTGTAGCAGATTGAAGCCGCCTTTTGGCGGCTTTTCTGATAATGTTGGCCCTTCCCTGAACCCGCCGTGCTCGGTAAGGTCCAATATGGCGATTAGAAAAGGGATTTTGGGAGTGCCAAATGAAGGAAAGAACCCGAGCTAAGGTTGCGGCAACCGTTGCCGCCGCCACTCTCAATACCCAAGTACTCAAGGTGACTGACTTGGATGAGGGGACTGTTTATCGCATTCGCGCCCTAATGCGCCATGGGCGTGTTGATGGGTTTGATTGCCACTCGGAGCACCATTTCAAGGGCATGAGCAGCCATTCGATGAATTTTTATGACTACGAGGCGAAGGCTCATGTGCATTTGAAATTGGTCGGAAGCAAGATACTCGGTTATGACCTCGCAACCGAAACCGCATTTAATGGCCAAGTGCACGGCCGTCTGATCAATCTGTATGACTATGAAACCGAGCAAACCTACCGTTTCACTGTTTAATAAGGGCGCCTGACTCTGATCAAGCGCCCTCATGTTTTCAGCTTTCCCGGCGATCGACCATGAAGGTGCCTTCGCCCGTGGCAACCAGTGTTTCGCCTACATGCACGTCAGTTCTGCACTTGACACGACGACGACGTTCATCAATTTCGGTTACAGTCAGGCTCGCACGCGCCGTGTCACCGATATGGACCGGCGCCTTAAACTTCAACTGTTGATCCACGTAGATCGCCCCTGGCCCTGGCAGTCGTGTGCCTGCTACGGTGGAGATCAGTGCTGCACTGAACATGCCGTGTACGATACGCTGCTTGAACGGTGTGGTTTTAGCGTATTCATCATTGATGTGAATCGGGTTGTTATCACCGGAAATACCGGCAAACAAAATCACATCCGCATCGGTGATGGTCTTGGCATAGGAGGCGCTCATACCCACTTCGAGGTCTTCCAGATAGTAACCGTGCAATTCCTGCATCTCATGATTCTCTTGTTGGCTTTTGGAGTGAGGCTGATTGTAAACCCGGCTTGATAGTATAAAAGGACCATATGAAAGTTTTCCTGCTTATCAAACCCGTGCTACATGCTAGAATAAGTGTATTCCCTTATAAGGACCGGTGCCACTGCCTGTGAGGCACAAACCGGTATGGCTGCTTCAAACGATTAACGAGAAGGTATCCAATGGCTGATTACAACGCACCACTGAAAGATATGAAGCTGACGCTTGACCATGTTGCGCGTATGCCTGAGCTGGCGCAGAAACCGGGCTTTGAAGATGCATCGGCCGATATGGTCGATGCAATTCTGGATGAGGCTGCTCGTGTGGCACGGGATGTTGTGGCTCCGAGTAACTGGGAAGGAGACCAACAGGGTGTGCAGCTGAAGGATGGAAGTGTCGTCTGCCCGGAATCGTTCAAGGAGGCCTATCAGCAATATGCCGAGGGGGGCTGGGGATCACTCCAGTTTGACCCGGAATACGGCGGTCAGGGCTTGCCGTTTCTTCTGTCTATTCCGGTGATGGAAATGTGGCACTCTGCCAACATGGCGTGGGGCCTGTGTCCGATGCTGAGTCAGGGGGCGGTTGAGTGTCTGGACCTGAACGGCAGTGATGAACTCAAGGAAAAGTACCTGCCCAAACTGGTTAGCGGTGAATGGACAGGTACCATGAACCTGACCGAGTCCAATGCGGGCTCTGACCTGTCGGTTGTTCGTGCCAAGGCGGAACCCGAGGGTGATCACTATCGCGTCAGCGGGGAGAAAATTTTCATCACTTGGGGCGACCACCAGATGGCTGAAAACATCATCCACCTGGTGCTGGCGCGATTGCCTGATGCTCCCGCTGGCGTGCGCGGTATTTCGCTGTTTTTGGTGCCCAAGTATCTGGTCAATGAAGATGGCTCCCTCGGGGAACTGAATACGGCTGGCCCTCTGTCTCTCGAGCACAAGTTGGGCATTCATGCCTCGCCGACTTGTGTCATGGGTTTTGATAATGCCGTTGGCTATCTGGTTGGTGAGCCGAACCGAGGTCTGGCCTGCATGTTTACCATGATGAACAACGCGCGTTTGAGCGTGGGGTTGCAGGGTGTTTCCATCTCGGAGCGCGCCTACCAACAGGCATTGCAGTATGCATTTGAGCGCATACAGGGACCGGCTGTCGGGACGAAAGAACCTGGCCCGATCATTCGGCATGCTGATGTGCGACGCATGCTCCTGACCATGAAGACCCTGACCGAAGCTGGTCGAGCCATTGCCTACGATGCCTGCGGCAGTCTTGATTTCGCGCTCAAGGCGGATACCGAAGAGCAGAAGGAGCTTGAAAAGGCTCGTGCCGCTCTGCTCACGCCCATCGTCAAAGGCTGGTGTACCGAAGTGGCTCAGGAGGTGACCTCGCTGGGTGTACAGGTACATGGTGGGATGGGATATGTGGAAGAGACCGGCGCCGCACAGCACTTCCGCGATGCCCGTATCCTGCCGATCTATGAGGGAACCAACGGTATCCAGGCACTGGACTTGGTGGGTCGAAAAACCTTGATGGACAAGGGCGAGGCACTGTCAGCACTGGTACAGGAGATGCGCAGTAGCGTGGCCGCATGTGACCCGTCTCTGACACCTCAGGCAAAACAGCTTGAAGAAGCGATCGCGGGGCTTGATCGTGCCCGTGAACAACTGCTCAAGGGTTCGGTGGATGACGAGCAGTGGGCCGGTGCCGTGGCGTACAACTTCATGATGCTGGCAGGCTACGTCTGCGGTGGTTGGCAGCTTCTGCGTCAAGGGAACGCTGTGGTTCGCCTGATGGCTGAAGGTGAAGACGACCCCTATCTGCAGGCAAAACTGGAGAGTGTCCGTTTCTACATGGCACAGGTGCTGCCACGCTGGAAAGGGCATGCCGACATGGTGGCTGACGGCAGTCGTTCCATCATGGCACTGTCTGAGGAGTTGTTCGCCAGCGCCTGGGAATAAATTTCATCCTGCAGCAAGAGGCAGATCCGGCTGGATCTGCCTCTTGCTGCAGGGCACAATCTGACACTTGTGGATATAACGATAAGGAACCACGATGTCGCATCAGGCCCAACGTCTGAAGGTTCTGTTTGCCGGAATTTTCAGTCAGATCCTCTGTATCGGGATTGCCCGATTCTCCTATACCCCACTGTTGCCCGTGATGCAGGAGCAGACCTGGATCGGCGATGCCGAAGGTGGCTGGATGGCTGCCATCAACTACGCCGGCTACATGTGCGGTGCCTTGATTGCGGCTTCATTGAGCGACCTTCAGCTCAAGGACAGACTTTACCGCATTGGCCTTGTCATGGCCGTTGTGACTACGGCAGCCATGGCATTGACAGAAAACATGCTGCTCTGGTCCTTGCTGCGTTTTCTTTCCGGTCTCAGCAGTGCCGGCTCCATGCTGATCGCATCCGGCCTGATTCTGAACTGGCTGATTCGCAATAACCATCGCAGCGAGCTGGGTATTCACTTTGCCGGTATTGGCCTGGGTATCATGTTCGCTGCCATAGTAGTGGAGATCATGCTCAGGCTGTCTCTGGGATGGAATGAACAGTGGCTCTGGTTTGCAGTGCTTGGGGTAGTGCTGGCTGCTCCGGCCTGGCACTGGATGCCAAGACCTGAACCCCTTGGCCTGGGCGGCAGTGGCCCATCAATGCTGGATCAGCCGCCGGGTAAACGCTTCATGTGGCTGATGATGATGGCCTACTTCTGTGCCGGTTACGGTTATGTGATCAGTGCGACCTTTATCGTCACCATTGTTGAGCGAGAGCCCGCACTGGCCGGCATGGGGCAGCTGGTATTTCTGGTGGTGGGACTGGCTGCGGCCCCTGCCGTAATGGTGTGGGACCTGATTGCGCGCCGAATGGGCTATCTGGGGGCGCTGTTGCTGGCCTACCTGATTCAGGTTGTGGGCATTGTCATACCGGCTCTGAGTGAGAGTCTGGCTGCTATTTTGCTGAGCGCAGTGCTTTATGGAGGAACCTTCATCGGTTGTGTCAGCCTGGTATTGACCATGGCGGGCCGGTTATACCCATCGAAGCCAGCCAAGTTAATGGGCAAGATGACCCTGTCCTACGGCGCAGCCCAGATTATCGCTCCGGCGCTGACCGGTATGCTGGCCGCGCAGAGCGGGGATTACAACACCGGCCTTTGGTTGGCCGGTGGGTTCGTAACACTGGGTGCCGTGCTGATACTGCTGTTGCGTTTCACCGATCGTACTGCCGCTGAGTTGGATCAGAGTAACAGATTGGTCCGTGGCTGATTCAGGCGCTTGTACTGTCGCAGGCGGACTGTCGCGGCAGCAGCCAACGGCCGAGCACAAAGCCGCTGACGGCGCCGGCAAACATGATGGACACCATGGGTAGGGGAGTGCCGTCCCCCAGCAACCCGGTCAGAATCCCGCCAACCGCGCCGGTCGCGAAACCGCAGGCGCCGATCAGAGCCGTAGCGGTTGCAGCCGTGTGGGGGAAAAACTCACTGGTACCCGCCATCGCATTCGACATCACAAATCCCTGCATGCCGATAAAGAGCATCACCAGGACCAACACCATCCAGACGGGGGCGGGTGTCAACAGATACCCCAGCAACAGAGCGGTCGCTGCCAACAGTTGAACCTTTTGTGCACCTTGCAGCAACTGCTGAGGGCTAAAGCGGTGCAGCAAGCGAATATTGATGCGATTACACAGCAGCAGAGTGACAATATTCGCTCCAAACAGAATTGGATACACGCTGGGTGATATGCCGTAGTAGCCGATATACATCCCGGGTGAGGCCGTGATGAAGGCAAACATGCCAGCGTAACTGGCCGCAACCGAACACAGGTAGCCCAGTGCATTTCGGTTTTGCAGCACACTCAGATAGTTGCGCAACGGGTTTGACAATGGGCCTTCGCGGGGTGCCAATGTTTCAGGCAGGCGCATGAACAGTGCCACGGAGAGAATCAGTCCATAACCAAACAAAAACATGAAAATACTGCGCCAGTCGCTGATCTTGAGAATCAGCGCCCCTATCACGGGCGCCAGCAATGGTGCCGCCATGATGATGCTGGCCATGCGGCTCATCGCCTGAGCGCTTTCGCGGCCGGAATGGCGATCCCGAATGATTGCCATTGAGTTGACCACGCTGATGCCGCCTCCAAAGCCCTGAAGAATCCTGGCCAGCCAGAGTGCATGCGCGGAATCTGCCAGCATGGCCCAGAAGGCGCCCAGCATAAAAATACTCAGGCCGGTAAAGACCGCTGTGCGCCTGCCGAAACGGTCAGAGTAGGGGCCGCCGAAGAGTTGACCAACGGCAAATCCTGCCAGGAAAAGACCGACGGTTAGTTCGATATCATGAACAATGACGCCAAGATCACTTGCAATCGCAGGAATGGCGGGCAGATAGGCATCCGTTGACAGCGGGGCGAGCGCAGTCAGTCCAGCAAGCATCAATATCAAACCCGGAATATGGGTGGTCTTGGGTGTCATTGAAGGTCCTCATAACTGCAATAGCGGCGTGTTTGCACATGGGTCTTAGTGAGATGTGAAACCGTGCAAGGAAAGCAATCCGTGTGTACTCGGAAAGTGTAGTGTAATATACATTACATAATATTGACCTGTCCATTGCGCTCGGTCGTGCTGACAGGGCAGCAGGCCTGATATAATGGCCCCACATTCAGACGCAGAATTTGCCATGAACAAAATGCAGCAGGATGAAAAAACAACGGCGTGCGGGCTGACCCCAAAAGGGCTGGAGCGACAGAAGCGCATTCTCGACGCCGCTCGGGAAGTGTTTCTGGAGCAGGGCTACGACAATGCCAGCATCAACGACATCATGTGTCGGGCCGGTGGTTCGTTGAGTACGCTCTACAGGCTGTTTGGCAGCAAACTGGGGTTGTTTGAAGCGATGATGGAACAGACTTCAAACCAGGTGTTTGCTGCCTTTCAGGCATTTGAATGCTCAATCAAACGGCAGGAAACTCCCGAACAGGCACTCAAGCGTTATGCGCGACTGCTGCTGGAGCGTGTTCTCTCACCTGAGGCTGTCGGCCTATACCGTCTGATCACCACCGACTGCAGTAGCGAGCGAGAGCAGATACAGCAGCTTTTCTATGCCCAGGGCCCCAAGCGTATCAACGAGAAGCTCGCCGGCTACCTGCGTGTTCAGGTTGAGCAGGGTGTGCTGCAGATTAATAATCCGGAACTGGCGGCCTTTCAGTTTGTAGACATGGTGAAGGGCCAGTTCCAGTTGAGAGCGATGCTGGGCATGACGATAACCGATGGCGAACTCGATGCAGCTGTAGAGCAGGCAGTGGATATATTTCTGCGCGGCACCACTCCGCGCTGATCCTTTCGCACAGGCCCGCCCTGATGCTGTTGCCAAAACCTCGAATAGGGTATCTTAGGCGCAATTTGTACCCGAACACAGATGGACACTGAATCCGCATATGATTATCAAACCGAAAATCCGTGGCTTTATCTGCACTACTACCCATCCTGTCGGCTGTGAGGCCAATGTACGTGAACAGATCGCATACACTCAGGCACAGGGCAAGATTGAGAGCGGCCCCAAGCGTGCGCTGATCATCGGCTCTTCCAGTGGCTACGGCCTGTCATCTCGCATCGCAGCGGCCTTTGGCAGTGATGCCGCGACCATCGGGGTGTTTTTTGAAAAGCCGGGCAGCGAACGCAAGACTGGCACGGCCGGCTGGTATAACGCAGCCGCTTTCGACAAGCTGGCCAAGGAAGCCGGACTCTATGCCAAGAGCCTCAACGGTGATGCCTTCTCACACGAAGCCAAACAGAAAGTGATCGACCTGATTAAACAGGATCTGGGTCAGATTGATCTGGTGGTGTACTCGCTGGCGTCACCGGTGCGTAAATTGCCGGATACCGGTGAGGTGATTCGCTCTGCGCTGAAGCCAATCGGTGAGCCTTACCGCTCGACCGCCATCGACACCAACAAGGACGTGATTACCGAGGCCGAGATTGAGCCGGCTACCCAGGAAGAAGTCGATAACACCGTCAAGGTGATGGGCGGCGAAGACTGGGAGCTCTGGATTAAAGCTCTGGAAGAGGCCGGTGTGTTGGCCGAAGGCTGCAAGACCGTTGCCTACAGTTACATCGGCACCGATATTACCTGGCCGATTTACTGGCACGGCGCCCTTGGCAAAGCCAAGCAGGATCTGGACCGCGCCGCTACCGAACTGAACAGCCAGCTTTCTTCGGCGCATCAGGGGCAGGCCAACGTGGCTGTGTTGAAGTCGGTGGTTACTCAGGCCAGTTCTGCAATCCCGGTCATGCCGCTTTATCTGTCCATGGTGTTCAAAGTGATGCGTGAGCAGGGTGTGCATGAAGGCTGCATGGAGCAGGTGCATCGCCTGTTCAATACCGGCCTGTACGGTGACACTGCCCAGATTGATGAAGGCAACCGTTTCCGCATGGATGATTGGGAGCTGCGTGAAGACGTGCAGCAGGCGTGCCGTGATCTTTGGCCGCAGGTCACCTCCGAGAACCTGTTTGATGTGACCGACTATCAGCTGTACAAGGATGAATTCCTGAAGCTGTTTGGTTTTGGTATTGATGGCATAGACTACGATTCAGACGTGAATCCCGATGTTCAGTTTGATGTAGACGATATCTAACCTGTAAAGGTATCTGCGAGAGGACATTGCCCCCCGTTACGTGTGATCGTAACGGGGGTATTTCACCATAAGATCCCCCCGATCTTGGGCGAATGAAAGTCCGGGATGTGAAACGGGACGAAGTTGGTATAGTGCCTTGATAAAGGCCTTTTTAAGTATAGTCCTTGTCGTCAAGGAGCATATCTTCGTAAAAGGCACCGAAACGCTGCTGCGGATCTCGTAGATGTATTTCCAAAATCCAACGCATCGCCGATGGAGTGATTTCTAGATCAGCTAATGATCCTGAATATTTTGTAGCATGCGGAAAATCCGAAATCCTATGCCCGGGCAGATCAAAATTGAGCTCCCACCCCATTTTTTTCGCAGTTAATTCTGCATACTCATAAAGTGCTTGTCCGGTTAAGTGCTGAGTACTCCAGATTTTACGGACATCGTGAAAAAGGCTCTCCGCATCCTTTGTGCAACGAAGATAATCGGCGTTTTCACCAACTACGAAACTTGCCCCCCCGTCGCCTTCCCAAGTATTTACACGAGGCGCAATATCAATGAAAAATATATCATTGTTCTGAAGGATAACTCCGGGTTCTGATTTGATTTTCATCGGTTTGATCGTGTTTCGGCCAAAACGGACGCGTGTCGGATGCCAGCTTAGCGCCATGCCCGCATCGACTTGCACTTGTTTTGCCATCGCAACAGCGTCTTCCTCCAACATTCCAGGCGTAATCCGGTTTGCGATGTTTGTAATGGCTTGCCGAGTTTTCTGACGTGCCAATAGCATGCCATCTACTGAGAAAGTGGGTCCTACACATTCTGCAGCGTGTGTGGTGAATGAGCTCATAGAAGTCTCCTTGTTGGTTCAGTAGGTGAGCATTCATTATTCGCGTTTGGCCTAGATACGCCCAGCGATGAATGAGCGTGATTCAGGACAATGTGCGCGTGATCTGTGCCAAGATCTTCGGATTTCGTCGGATAAGGTAGGATTCGCTCTATCCTAGAGAAAGAAGAACCCATATCGTTGAGACGGAACTGTTAACCATGATTCATCACGTAGGCATCGTCGTTCCACCGAGCGCACAAGCGCTGGACATATTTGGGCCGCTTGATGTTTTTGCTGAGGCAAACAGATTTCTTCCGCCGAGCTCGCATTACCAATCGACGGTTATTGGTATTGAGCCGTCATCCATTCGCTGCTCCAATGGCGCGCTGTTGCAACCTCATAGGCATTACTCCGAAGCAAACGAGGTGTTTGATCTTCTGTTGGTAGCGGGTGGGCCCTTGGTTCCGAATCAGGAATTGTCGGCGGACTTTAATAACTGGTTACGCCAAGCGGCGAGTCGGGCTACACGATTTGGGTCCATTTGCAACGGAACATTTATTCTTGCTAGAGCAGGTTTGCTGGCTGGAAAAACGGTGACCACTCATTGGAATGATGCTCAGGCGCTTGCAGAGCTGTGCCCGGATGTGAATGTTCAGCCGGATCGCCTCTATGTGTGTGATAAGAAACTGTACACCAGTGCTGGAGTCACTGCGGGCATTGACCTTGCGCTCTTCCTGGTAGCCATTGACCAGGGGCAGGATATCTCCCTCAATACAGCAAAAAGACTGATTGTTTTTACCCAAAGAGCTGGAGGGCAGTCACAGTTCAGTCCTTATCTAATGCCATTTCTCGATACAAACTCACCTATGGGAGCAGTTCAGCAACATGTTTTAGCCAATCTTAACGGAGATCTTAGAGTCCAGACTCTCGCACGGGTGGCTAGTATGAGCCCACGGAACTTTACTCGCGTATTTTCACGGGAAACTAGGGTAACGCCTGCGGAGTTCGTCGAGCTCGCCAGAGTGGATGCTGCACGTAGCCTCTTGGAACAAAAAAGCAAACCCCTTAAGACCATTGCCGTTGACTGCGGATTTCGCGATGGACAGCACATGCGCGACGTATTCTGGCGTTGTTTAGGTGTATCGCCTCAACAATACAGACAGAGCTTCGGAATGCTGGATGCAACTCATGCGGATATCGAGCAGTCGCCGCTATCGCGCACTATCAAAGAGCTGGAAAAAGAGAATGTTGCATCTGAGGGCCGGACAGGGAATGTCTGAGCGATGAGGAAGTGTGCCATGCCCACGTGCGGGCATTTCAGCATGGTAGATTTGGCATTGGATCAGCGTACTTCCCTGAAAGACGGTTATTGAGCAGCATCAGGGATAGCAGCTTGTCGTAACGATACACGGTAATGTAGTGTCCGGCAGCACAGGCTGTTTATTTCGTAGTCGATGCGGTAGAGCGGGTCGTACACAGCGTAAATTTGGCTTCTAATACAAACAATTCTCATTTATATTGACCGTCGGTCGGTCGATAGTTATGATGTTTGAGAATACCTCCCGCAATGCTATGTATTAGAAGGACTTCATGTATGACGCATCATTCAAATGCTGAAATACTTTCGAGCCAATTCCAGCCGAGATTATCTCTCTCTTGTGTAGTAGCCTTCGCAGGGCTGGCCGTTGCCAACGCCGTGCCAGTTTATGCCGAAGACACATCGCACGTAGAACTTATGGAGGTCATAACAGTGACCTCTGAGCGACCTAGGGACTACGTTGCGGAAGAAGCTGGTATTGGTACAAAAACTCAAACGTCCATTCTTGAAACTCCTCAGTCGGTTTCCGTTGTTACGCGGCAGCAGATCGAAGTGCAACGGCCGTCCAGTTCTAGCCAGGCATTGCGGTACACAGCCGGGGCAAACAGTGAGCGCTTTGGTGGGTTTGGTGGCCAGCTGGATATCACACGCATTCGCGGCATAGACGCTGACTACTATCTTGATGGACTACGGGTTATCAGCAACGCATCCACATGGTCTACCCAAGTAGATCCGTACACACTTGAACGAATCGAAGTTTTGCGCGGCCCATCTTCATTCTTATATGGACAGGGCACAGGTGGCGGTGTCGTGAATCAGATCAGCCGCCGGCCCCAGCGGGATTCATCCCATGAAATATTCATTCAAGGAGGGAGCTTCGATCGCCGGGAGATTGGTTTCGACAGCACAGGTGCCCTCAATGATGAAGGCACACTGCTGTACAGATTTACGGGCACCGGGCTTGACTCGCAAGGCCAAGTGGAAGACGTACGCCACAAACGAGTATATCTGGCACCCGCCTTGACTTGGCGTCCTGACGTAAACACGTCATGGACTCTGTTAGCAACGCATTCCCGGGAACCTGACATACCTGACTACAACAGTTTGCCGGCGGTGGCGCTGGGTTTGAATGGAAGTCGTTTTCCCCAGGTTGATCGCCGGCGGAATTATTCCGATATGGATTTTCAAGGCTCATCCCGAAAACAAGATTCGATAAGCTCGTTGTTCGAACACACTTTTGACAATGGATGGACGCTGAGCAGCAACCTTCGCTACATGTACATCAACTCGGATATTCAGCGCACGTCAATATATGGTTTTCAGAACAGGGACGGGAATTTATGGCTGGAAGGGACTTATGGTTTGGCTCCATCCCGTTCCCATACTTTCCAGGCCGACAATAACCTGTCTGGAAAGTTTGATTTAGGGCCGACGTCTCACTATGTACTTGCGGGCGTCGACTATGCGCGGGGAAGTATTAACAACGACTCTTATCGGATGGATCCCGTTGCGTTCAATCCTTTCGACTCCACGAATTATCGTCCTCGTGCCGATCCCGATTTCACTGACAGTATGACCAATTGGCCCTACAACGTACGCCAGGATTTCAACCGTTTGGGTATCTATCTTCAAGATCAGATTTCTTACGATCAATGGCGATTGACACTTAGCGTTCGTCACGACTGGTCCAAACTTGATGACGAGTCGCGAAGCTATTCAACCGAGTGGACCAAGACACAGCAGAGTGAAAAGAAATGGAGCGGACGGGCAGGCTTGAATTATATTTTTGATAATGGCATAGCGCCCTACATCAGCTATGCAACGTCCTTCGATCCCGTGCTGGGTAATGATTTCCATGGCAGCGCGTTCGTACCAACGGAAGCCAGTCAGAGCGAACTGGGCATTAAATATCAGCCATCTGGATCCGCTACCTTACTAAGCGCCTCTGTATTCCAGCTTGACCAGACTAACGTGAAAACGTCCGACACCCGGCATCTGGGATTCTGGACCCAATCGGGCAAAGTACGTTCTCGTGGTTTTGAGGTGCAAGCAGCCACCGAGATCAACTATGGCCTGAATCTACTGGCTAACTATGTTTATCTGGATAACACCCTGGTCAGGGATGCCACCTATGAGGGCAAGAGTCTGACACAAACGCCACGCCACAGCGCGTCGGCATGGCTGGATTATCGACTGCCCTCTGGCCCCCTGAACGGTATGCAGTTAGGGATGGGCGTGCGCTACCTCGGATCTACATGGGGTAATCCGGCCAATACCTTCAAGGTGCCAGCGGAAATCCTGGTGGACTTGGCCGCAAGCTACGATCTGGGCTTGTTGTCTCCCTCATTGAATGGCGCTGTGATGTCGGTGAATGCCAGTAATCTTGGCAACAATAAATACGTAGCGAGTTGCACCTCCGATATGTACTGCTTCATTGGGCAGGATCGTTCGGTAACGGCAACCTTGTCCTATTGGTGGTGATATATGCGCGTTATAAAGAAGAGTCGCCGCGCGTTTCTGCGTGGCTCGGCGTTAGCGGGCGGGGCTTTGCTTGTGGGACATCCTGCTTTCGCTTCAACCAACCGTGTTACTTCTCTCATCGACATTGTCGGACGTCATGTAGTGTTGCCGCTACCTGCACGGAGGATCATCCTGGGCGACGGACCGTTGGCTTACGTCATAGCGCTGCTGCAACCGGGTAAACCCTTCGCTAATGTCGTTGGCTGGGGTGATAACTTTCGTTCGGCCGACCTTGGCGGGTACGAAGCCTATCGTCGGCGCTTTCCCGAAATTGGGCAGATACCGACATTTCGCGGATCGGCTGTCGGAGCCATTGACGCCGAGCTGGCGATTGCACTGGCACCTGACGTCGTTATCCTCAATCTCAGCTCCCGTGCGGCCGCTGAATCATCCGGGCTGATGAATCACTTGACCCAGGCGGGCATTGCGGTGGTGTTCGTTGATTTTCGCACCAGCATGTTCGGCAATACCGAGCGCAGTATTCAGATCGTCGGCGAATTGCTGGGCCAGCAAGAGCGCGCCGATGCGTTTTTGCAATTTCGGCAAACACAGATCGAGCGAGTGACATTGCCGCTGAAGCACGTTCAATCCAGGCCCAGTGTCATGATCGAGCGGGCAGCGGGGCTGTATGACGATTGCTGCCTGAGCTATGGCGATGGAAATTTCGGCGAACTGGTCGCGGTGGCTGGTGGTATGAACCTTGGGACACGTTTCCTGCACGGCACTTTCGGCACGTTACATCCCGAACAGGTCATCGAGTCAGATCCCGATGTGGTTCTGGTAACGGGGGCCAATTGGTCGCTTTATTCACCAGCGGGCAACTGGGTTAACCTTGGCCCCGGTGCCGATCTGGCGGAAGGACAATCCCGCCTGCGCAGATTGATCAGCAGGTCTGCTTTCCGGTCATTGCGAGCTGTGAAGCAGAGTAGGGTGTATGCAATCTGGCACCCGTTCTATGACAACCCTTACTACTTTATCGCACTACAGCGTGTCGCCAAGTGGCTGCACCCGGAGCTCTTTGCGTCGTTAGACCCTGACGCCACCTTCCGCGAACTGCATGCTCGCTTTCTTCCTGTTCCTTATCAACCGGGCTACTGGTTGAGCTTGGACGGAGCCTCTACATGATCAAGTCAGCTACTGATAACGCCGTTGCGCTCGAACAGGGTCGACATCTCTACTCTAGTCTTGCCACGCGACGATTGCTATTGCTCATCGCCATCGGGGGGCTGGCTATCGTCTGCTTCATCGCCGATCTTTCCATCGGGCCGGCACATTATAGTTCGTATGATGTGCTGTCGGCACTATGGGATTCTGATACCGCCCTTCCTATCCAGGTCATTCTGTGGGAAATCCGATTGCCGGTGGCGCTGACCGCACTTGTGGTAGGGGCTAGCTTGGCCGTTGCAGGTGTGGAAATGCAAACTGTACTGGGAAATCCCCTTGCCAGCCCCTTCACATTGGGGCTGTCTGCCGCTGCAAGTTTTGGAGCCGCGCTTGGCTTGATCCTGGGCGTCAGTGTTTTGCCTGCATCGGCTGTGGCTTTTGCCATTCCAGCCAATGCTTTTCTGGTTTCGATGGTCGCGGCGTTGTTCATCCACCGGTTGAGCCAAAAGCGCGGTATAACCACTGAGATGATCGTGCTGCTTGGCACAACACTGGTTTTCACATTCACCGCTTTGCTGGAGGCATTGCAATACATCGCACCGGACCAGGCGCTTTCTGCCGTGGTGTTCTGGACGATGGGCAGTCTTTCTCGTGCAAGCTGGCTCAAATTGGCGATCATGAGCACCGTGTTGCTGGTCGTCACACTGATGTTTGCGCGCCAAGCCTGGGCGCTGACGGCGTTGCGGCTCGGAGAGGCACGCGCCACGAGTCTAGGTGTTCCCGTGGGTCGATTGCGACTTCGAGGAATTTTGCTGGGCAGCCTGCTGGCCTCGGTTTGCGTAGCATTCGTTGGAACGATTGGATTCGTCGGTCTCGTAGCGCCTCATATCGCCCGCATGCTGGTGGGTGAAGACCAGCGCTTCCTGCTGCCCACATCCGCGCTGTGTGGGGCGCTCATGCTGTCAGCCGCTTCGGTATTGAGCAAGACGTTGGTGGCTGGGCAGACATTGCCCATTGGTATCGTCACCTCATTGGTCGGTGTGCCACTGTTTTTCACTCTGATTTTACGGACGAGGCAGCCATGACCGCGTCGATGAATGTCTCAGCTGTGTCCATCTCTTTCGATGCTCGCGTGGTGCTTCGGGAGCTCAGTTTCGGGCCATTGATGGCCGGTCGTGTTACGGCCCTTCTCGGTTCCAATGCCGCCGGAAAATCGACCTTGCTGCGCCGGATGGCGGGTGAAATTACGGGACCGGGCCGGGTCGAAATTGCCGGAGAGCCGGTAGAGATCTGGCCTGCCTATCATCGCAATCGGCCGGCTCATGTTCCCCAGGATATTTCGATGCGATCCTCCTTGCGCGTATTCGAAGCGGTGTTGCTGGCAAGTAAGCAGGGCAGTGGATGGTCCGTGGATAGCGATGAGCTGGACGCGGTGACCAAAATGCTCCAACTGCTAAAGATCGACGCACTCGCAGGGCGGGCGCTGGCGAGACTCAGCGGTGGGCAGCGTCAGTTGGTTTCCATCGCACAGGCTTTGATTCGCGAACCATCCGTTCTCTTGTTGGACGAGCCAACGAGCGCCCTGGACCTAAAGAACCAATTTGATGTTCTCGACCTGATCAGACAACTGGCGCGGGAGCAATCCATGTGTGTGATCATGGCGATTCACGACATCAACCATGCCCTGCGTTTTGCCGATGATATTGTCGTCTTGCACAACGGTGCTGTGCAGGCGTGGGGCCCGGCGTCAGAGGTGGTGACGCCTGCGTTGTTGGCTCAAGTCTACGGTGTCGAAGCTCGGGTTGAACGCTGTTCACGGGGCTATACGCAAGTCATTGTCGATAACTCATTGTGCGCCGGGAGCGATGCCACATGGTGACAATCATTATGCGCAACGCCTTGCGCGATCAGGTAGAGCGGGCGTCCGAAGGACGTCAGACGGTCCTTTATACGACGAAAGGGCAACCAAGCTATATGAATGTGGTTCCGCTGATGACGAACGACAGTCTCGGGGTAGGTGGCTGCGACCCTCATTGTGCGTTTATTGTCAGTGGCAGGGTGTGCAAGGAGTTCTTTTACGGAAGCTATCCAGGCGTGATCAGAGCTGGTGAATTGCTCAGCCTGCCTGGCGTAGCGCCAGGCGCCGCCATGAACTTTGAGTGCGCCAGCCATGCCGCCCGCTCCTGTGGGCCAGGCTGGCATCTGAGCACCAATGCCGAACGCGCCGCACTGATGTTGTGGTGTCAGCAGCAGGGGGTTCTCGTCCAGGGGAATACCGATGCCGGCCGCTCCATCACAATGGCAAGCGAACATGGCTGCCGTGTGGATGGTGGTCAATTGGGAGATACGCAAGGTAATCCGGCGACGCTGACGGGCAGCGGGCCGCTGAGCTGGCGACATGACCACACGCGTTGGGGAATTGCGGATCTGTGCGGAAACCTCTGGGAGTGGCAAGCGGGTTTGCGGTTGGTCGATGGGGAAATACAGATCATTCCAGACAATGATGCAGTGCATGCTGATTTGTCTCGGACCTCCGATGCTTGGACGGCGTTGCGCCTGAGCAATGGCGAAGCAGTGTCTTCCTGCAGTCACGACAGTGCTAAATTCGATGCCTCGGTTCATTGCACAGAGGGAAACGCCGGCACGCCTATCTTGCGCACACGAGTGTTCCATCGTAGCGGACCGATAGCGGACGATACCAACCATCCGGGGCTGATGGATGCTCCGTTCAAATGTGTTGGTGCTGAAGCGGATATCAGGGTCCCTTCGCGCCTGCATGCCTTGGGTTTGATGCCCGTGGCTACGCAAACAGGTAGCGCGCAAGTGTATCTGCGCAACTACGGCGAACGAATATTCATGAGTGGTGGCGCATGGTATTCCGGATACGACGGGGGATTGGATGCACTCTGCCTTAGTCATCCACGAACGCATGCCAGCAGTACAGTGGGTGCACGCCCGGCCTTTATCAGCCTGCGGTAGTTGAAACTCTTTTTTACCGGCTTCAGGCAATCCAGTTTTATTGAATATTTCCAGGCGGTTTGGAATGCAGCCCATCAATGACCCGGTCGATATACTTCTAGAAGCGACACAGAGGATAGACGCAGCGATGCTGCCCGCGAAGGTGCTGGCTTTTCAACGCATGCGTATTCTCGACAATCTGGCATGCCTTGCTGCTGGCTACGATGCGGCAGGTACAGATGCGGCCCTGGCGTTGGCACGTCAATGGAGTGGTTGTGACCAGGCCTGCGTAATTGGCTCCAACCTGCGTTTGGCTGCGCCCCAGGCGGCGTTTGTTAATGCGGTGCGTTCGCGAGCATTGGACTATTGTGATGTCGTTTCACCAGGTTGGCATCCGAGTTCATCGGATGTTCCCGTTGCGCTGGCGTGCGCTCAATTGGGAGGCACTACTGGTCGGGATATATTGGCGGCGCTGGCTGTGGGCCAGGATTTTGCTCAGCGAATAAACCAGGCTGCGCAGTCGAATGGATTCTTCTATAAAGGCTTCGATTCCAACATTCTTGGCCTGTTTTCCGGGGCAGTCATCGCCGCACGTCTCTTACGACTGGCACCAGCGGAGTGTGCGCATGCAGTCGGTCTGGCGTTTGATTTTGGTATCGGTACTTTCCAACACTATCAGGACAAAAGCTTGGCTGTGCGTATCAGCCAGGGGTTGGTGGCACGGCATGCTATTGAAGCGGCTCAATTGGCTGCTTTAGGCATCAGCGGGCCGCGGAGAGTATTGAATGGCGAGAACGGCTTTTTCAATCTTTACGCGCCGGAGGACGCTGATCTATCAAAACTAACGGAAGAGTTGGGAGTGAGTTTCCTCGGCGAGGAGGTGACTTGCTTCAAACGTTACCCTCACTGCAGCATTCTTTTGGCATTGACCGATGCTGTCCTTGCGGCAAGAGGCGAGCTGATGACTATGGATCTCGAGCGTTGTGATGTGCGTTTGGAAATGTCACCCGCCATGTATATGGTGTGCGGCGCGCGCTATGTGCCGACAGACACCGCTCAGATCGACGCGCAGTTCAGCGCTTGTTACATTGCAGCCAATGCTTGGCTTCGCGGGCAGGCCACTCCTCGCGAGTTCAGCGCCGAGTACGCATGTGACCCCGCGGTCGTCAACTTGGCTCAACGCATACAGGTTGAGAGAGTGGACAACTGGGAACGCTTCGACCAGTGCCGGCTGACGGTGAGCAGGCCCGGATACACGCCCAAGATCATTGAGGCTGCCTATGGAAAAGGCTGGCCGGAAAATCCGCTTGAACCCGCTGATTTAGTGGTTAAGTTCAGACAGTGCCTAAGGCAGTCGGCATGTGAGCCATTACGCTGTAACACGAATGAGATTATTCAGCGCATAGATGCGCTCGAAAATGCACCGTCCGTCGCGGCACTACTCAGTGCAATTTGCCCGACTATTTAGGGGATGTAGAGTCATTGTCTGGAAAGACGCCCAGCATATGTAAACAGCTTTCCGTAACTGCCTGTGCGAACGCTGTGCAATCTTTTGCTTGAGTGGCGATCACATCATCAGTTGCCCCATGCACACCGGAGTAAATCAATAGCGCGACCACTCGCGGATTTTCCGGTGCCCATAGACCGGCAGCCATGCCTCCCTCAATGATCCCCAGCAACTGATCGAGAATGGCGTTCTTGGCCTGGTTGGAACGATCATGATGGTGATGGTTGGTGTAGACAATGTCGTGTATGGGGAACGTTTCAACGTAAGTGACGACGCTGGCGTAAATCCAGGCACGAAGTTGTCCGATCCAATCCCCTTCTGCGCAGGCGCCAACCGCCGTTTCCAGGCTTGCAAGGAACTGATCGGTATAGCGTTTGCCAAGCGCTTCCTGAATCTCGTTCTTGGACGAAAAATAGTGATAGAACGTGCCCTTGGCTACCTCTGCAGCCTCGACGATTTCGTTAATCGTCGTCGACTCGACGCCTTTGTCGAGGAACAGTCTTTCCGCAGCATTCATCAACTCGTCTAATCGGACTTCTGCAGGCTTCGTCCGAGGGGCCTTGGCTACCCGAGTATTCAACTTAGTCGTATTCTGTCTCATCTCGCCGTCTCATCTCCTATTGTTTCACTCAACATCCGATACCAGTCAGTGAGAGTACAGGCCAGTTTAGGTGACTTGGGTGTGTGACTCTAGAACAACTTATTGACCGACGGTCGGTCAATTTGTAGACTGAAATTAGTGTTACAGGTCAATGGGCCTAGATTTTGTCCTATAGGAGTTACCATGAAGCCCTCCCGTCGACTTGCAGCAGCATGCGCCGCCTATCTGGGAACTTTTCTGGCCACGCTGGATATCAGTATAGTGAATGTGGCGTTGCCCACCATCCAAACAGGGCTGCACACAAACATCGCAGGGCTTCAATGGGTGGTCAACGCTTATGCGATATGTCTGGCCGCATTCATGCTGTCGGCCGGGCCAGTGGCAGATCGGCACGGGCACAAGAGGGTGTGGCTGGGCGGGGGGATTCTGTTCACTGTAGGATCAGCGCTGTGCGGCTTTGCTCCCTCCTTATCCGTGCTGCTTGTGGGAAGAGCCGTTCAAGGCGTAGCCGCGGCATTCTTGATCTCCGGAGCCATGCCCATCCTTATCCATCTGTTTGCCGATCCCAAGCAACGCGCCCATGTCATTGGTGGCTGGTCAGCATTCACCGCATTGGCGCTGCTGCTGGGGCCGCTGCTGGGCGGATTGCTGCTGCACAGTCTAGGTTGGCAAAGCATTTTCCTGATCAATTTGCCCTTGGGGCTTCTTGCAACCGGATTGGGGCTGTGGGGAATTCCGGAACGAAGATATCCCGATCACGCGGCAGTGGACCCTGCAGGTCAAGTCTTGAGTATTTTTTCGCTGGGTGCCTTGGCCTACGGAATGATCGAAGCCGGTGACCATGGCTTCTTGTCCACGGTACCGTTGACTTTCCTAATGCTGGCGTTGGTGGGTTTTACCTGGTTCGTAGCCGTGGAAAAGCGCGTGCAGCGACCGTTGCTACCGGTCCAGCTGTTTCGCAATCGACTATTTGTTGTTGCGAATTTCGCTTCGTTCATTCTGGGCTTCTCGTATTACAGCAGTCTGTTCTTCTTTTCGATCTTCCTTCAACAGATTCAAGGCTGGTCGGCCGCCGAAGCCGGTTGGCGCATGATGCCGCAGTTCGTGACCACAGGCTGCATGTCCCTGATGTTTGGCCGGCTGAGCGTGGTTGCCCCAACTCGATGGCTGATGGTCGCAGGCTATAGCCTGACGGCTTTGTCCATGATAGGGATGGCTTTCTGCACTGCGGAGACCTCCTACGGAATAGTGGCATTGCTCTTTGGCTTGCTGGGGGCGGGTGCCGGCTTGGCCGTGCCAGCGACAGGTATTGTCGTGATGAGCATGGCTCCTGCCGAGCTTTCCGGATCGGTCTCTGCAACCATGAATGCATTGCGCCAAGCTGGAATGACCATAGGCATTGCGCTGCTCGGGACACTCATGAGCAACCAGGCGATCCGTGTACTCGCTCATGCTGCCGCCGATCACGGCATCTCCGATGCTGCGGTGATCGCACGCCAGGCGATCGCGCATCATCGTTTTCCCGAGACGTTGCCTTCGCTTCCCCGGCTTTATACCTCAGCTATGGAAAGCGGCTTCCATGTCGCGATGCTTTGTGCAGGCCTTAGCTGCATCGTCGCGTTGATTCTCCTTACAAATCTCTATACAAAGCTAGGTCGAGCCTTGAAAAAGACGGGGAAAAATTAAGAACAGGGGCACGTTTCAGTGATGGTTTTCCACCGTATGTCGTATGTGGTCGCTCATGATTGTAAAATCAGAGCCACTGCGTTGCATAATCCTGAACGTCCTCGGCCAGGCGGATCAACCAATCTGCAATTTCAGCATTCTCCGATGACAGATTGGATTGGTACCGGTAGCAGGATTCGCTGATGCCAAAAGACGTACAGGCCAAGCGTATGCTGATTCCTTGCATTGCGACAGCGGTCTGCGCCATCTCCTTGTGATGAGACGGCTTCACCACTTTTTTTTCAATGACTCCTGAATAATCTTGGCTTTCAGCCGCTCTTCAGCATATATTTTTTCAGGCGGCAATTGTCGTTTTCAAGCTCTTTCAGCCGAGCTATCAACGAAGCATCCATGCCGCCGTATTGCGCGCGCCACATTATAAAATGTGGCGCTGCCCATCCATGTTCACGACATGGTTCGATAACTGGGGTAACTGCTTCCGCTCGTTTCAGTATCGCCATGATCTGTCTGTCGGTCTATCGGAATTTCTTCATGCAGAACCTACTGCATATACATTACGAGAAAATCCTACTTTTGAGCGCTGCTACCTTTCGGGTGGATTACCGGAGATTGTTATAGGTGTCGGCTATTGAAAGCATAAAGATAATTAACCTTACAGGCTGGGCAGGTACTGCTAAATTTTAAGAACAGATCCAACAGGCAGCAACACTCAACATCAAATCCAAAGGGAAGACTGATATGAGCCAGAATAATAATTCCACCGGCAAATGTCCGGTGATGCATGGTGCCAACACGGGAGCGTCTGACAGCGTCATGGAGTGGTGGCCCAAATCATTGAATCTCGACATCCTGCACCAGCATGACCGCAAGACCAACCCTCTTGGTGAAGAATTCAATTACCGCGAAGAATTCAAAAAGCTGGACCTGGAAGCGGTTAAAAACGATCTCAAGGCTTTGATGACTGACAGTCAGGACTGGTGGCCGGCTGACTGGGGCCACTACGGCGGCTTGATGATCCGTATGGCCTGGCACTCGGCCGGTACTTACCGTATCGCCGATGGCCGTGGTGGTGCAGGTACCGGCAACCAGCGTTTTGCACCGATCAACTCCTGGCCGGATAACGGCAACCTGGACAAGGCTCGTCGTCTGCTCTGGCCAATCAAGAAAAAATACGGCAACAAGCTCTCCTGGGCCGACCTGATAATCCTGGCCGGTAACATGGCCTACGAGTCCATGGGCTTCAAGACCTTCGGTTTTGCCGGTGGTCGTGAGGATATCTGGCATCCTGAGAAGGATACCTACTGGGGCTCCGAGAAAGAGTGGCTGGCACCCTCCGGCAGTGAGGGCAGCCGTTACTCTGGTCAGCGTGACCTGGAAAACCCGCTGGCAGCGGTAATGATGGGTCTGATCTACGTTAACCCGGAAGGCGTTGATGGCAAGCCTGATCCGCTGAAAACTGCACATGACGTACGGGTTACCTTCGAGCGTATGGCGATGAACGACGAGGAAACCGTTGCCCTGACCGCCGGTGGTCACACCGTGGGCAAGGCACACGGTAACGGCGATGCCGCCAACCTGGGTCCCGAGCCAGAAGCAGCCGGAATCGAGGAACAGGGTTTTGGCTGGATGAACCACAAGACCCGCGGTGTTGGTCGTGATTCAGTCACCAGCGGTATCGAAGGGGCATGGACCAGCGAGCCGACCAAGTGGGACTACGGCTACTTCGACATGTTGCTCAACCATGAGTGGGAACTTACCAAAAGCCCGGCCGGTGCCTGGCAGTGGAAGCCGGTGGACATCAAGGAAGAGGACATGCCAGTGGATGTGGAAGATCCTTCCATCCGCTGCATGCCGATGATGACCGATGCCGATATGGCGATGAGGATGGACCCGGAATACCGCAAGATCTCCGAGCGATTCCAGAAGGACCCGGAATACTTCGACGAGGTTTTTGCTCGTGCCTGGTTCAAGCTGACCCATCGTGATCTGGGGCCGAAGAGCCGCTACCTGGGGCCGGATGTACCGGCCGAGGATTTGATCTGGCAGGACCCGGTCCCAAGCGTGGATTACACCCTGGACGATGCCGAAGTTGCCGATCTGAAAGCGAAAATTCTGGCCAGCGGCCTGAGTGTATCCGAGCTGGTTGCCACCGCATGGGACAGTGCTCGTACCTTCCGTGGTTCCGACTACCGCGGCGGTGCCAACGGTGCACGCATTCGTCTGGCACCGCAAAAGGACTGGGAGGGCAATGAGCCGGAGCGGCTGCAGAAGGTGCTCAAGGTGCTGGAAGGCATTCAGTCAGATCTTGGCAAGCCGGTCAGCGTGGCCGACCTGATTGTCCTTGGTGGTACTGCTGCAGTTGAAAAGGCGGCCAAGGACGCCGGGGTCAATGTAACCGTGCCGTTCGCGCCGGGCCGTGGTGACGCCACGCCGGAGATGACTGACGGGGATGCGTTTGACGTGCTTGAGCCCCTGCATGATGCCTATCGCAACTGGCTGAAGAAGGATTATGTGGTTTCTCCCGAGGAGATGATGCTGGATCGTACCCAGTTGATGGGGCTCACAGCTCCTGAGATGAGCGTACTGGTCGGTGGCATGCGTGTACTGGGTACCAACCACGGTGGCAGCAAGCATGGCGTGTTCACGGATCGTGAGGGTGTACTGACGAACGATTTCTTCGTCAACCTGACCGACATGAGCAACAGTTGGAAACCGACCGGCAAGAACAGTTATGACATCGTTGACCGCAACACCGGTCAGACGAAATGGACAGCGACCCGAGTGGATCTGGTGTTCGGTTCAAACTCCATTTTGCGCGCCTACGCCGAGGTGTACGCTCAGGATGACAACAAGGAGAAGTTCGTCAAGGACTTCGTCAATGCCTGGACCAAAGTGATGAACGCGGACCGCTTTGATCTGAAATAATTGTCTGGCCCGCCAGGGCCGGACCAAGTGCCAAAGCCACGGCCAGTCATACTGCCCGTGGTTTTTTTGTGGCGGCACTCAACTGCGCGCCGCAACCAGCTCAATCACCCGAATGGCACCCGCTTCAAGATTCAATACCAGGTTTTTGCCCATATCTGCGAACCGTGAACCCAATATCAATGCAGGCGAAAGCGCCGCTCGGCCCACATGCCCCGCATCCTCTTTTTGCAACTGACGTTGTCGCCAGGCCAGTGCCTCATCGCTCCAGTCATCGAGCCTGATATTGGCAAAACCAGCCTGCTGCAGTTGCTGCTGCAGTGTCTGTGCAGTCACCAGATGTGAATGTACCGCATCCTCGGCCCAGGGGACCGGGTAGCGCATCTGCTCGGGCTGTGGGCCGCAGACCACTTCGTGCATCAGCAGTGTCCCGCCGGGCTTCAATACACGCCAACATTCGCTCAGAACCCTGGAGTTGTCCGGCATGTTGAGAAAGCTGTGCTGAAACAGAATTAGATCCAGACTTTGGTCGGCAAAAGGCAGGTGGTGAGCATCCCCGGTGATAATCGGATTACTGACCGGAACGGAGAAACAGTCATTCAGGCCAAGATTCAGTTGGTTGAAGCGGTGGGTGATATCCAGCCCGATCATGCTGAAACCCATGGCGGACGCCTGACGCATCAGCCCACCGGCGCCGGAACCGATATCAAGAATGTGATGGTGCCTGGCCAGATCAAGATGACGCAGCAGGCGTTCTGAGGCCTTGATGCCACCGATGTGCAATTGATCCAGTGGTGTCAGTTGAAACAGATCCGCTCCCGCGGGGTACGCTGAATGAACCTGCCCCAGTATCCATGAAGGATCAAGTGACTGATCGTAGTGCTTGTCGATACTCATAACTGAAAACGCCGGCCAGTGGCCGGCGTTGGGTCTCCTTCAGGTAGCTGAATCAGTCATCCAGACCCAGCTCGGCAATGGACATTTCGCGCATTTTGAACTTCTGTATCTTGCCGGTGACCGTCATCGGGAAGGCATCGACAAACTTGAAGTAACGCGGAATCTTGAAGTGAGTGATTTTGCCTTTGCAGAACTCACGCAGCTCCTCGGCTGTGACGTCATCGGCATGCGGGTGAAGCTTGACCCATGCGATCAGCTCCTCACCGTACTTCTTATCCGGTACGCCCGTAACCTGGACTTCCGACACGGCCGGGTGGGTGTAGAGGAACTCTTCGATCTCTTTCGGATAAACGTTCTCACCGCCGCGAATCACCATATCCTTGATACGGCCAACGATCTGAATATAGCCCTCGTCATCCATGGTGGCCAGGTCACCGGTGTGCATCCAGCCGGCTTCATCAATGGCTTCGGCAGTGGCCTTTTCGTTGTTCCAGTATCTTAGCATGACGCTGTAGCCACGGGTGCAAAGCTCACCGATTTCGCCGCGAGGTACGATCTGTCCGTTACCCGGGTCTACAATCTTGCTCTCCAGATGCGGCTGAGTCCGCCCTACAGTTGATACGCGCTTTTCAATGCTATCTTTGGCACCGGTCTGGGTTGATACCGGGCTGGTTTCGGTCATGCCGTAGGCGATCTGAACTTCCTTCATGTTCATTTTGCTGATCACCTGCTTCATCACTTCGGTGGGACAGATGGAACCCGCCATGATGCCGGTACGCAGTGTCGACAGGTCAAAGCTGTCGAATTCGGGGTGATCCAGCTCGGCAATGAACATGGTTGGCACGCCGTAAAGAGCGGTGGCCTTTTGTGAGTGGACTGCCTTGAGCACCGAAGTCGGATCGAACCCTTCGTCTGGATAGATCATGGTCGCACCGTGGGTGATGCAGCCCAGGTTACCCATCACCATGCCAAAACAGTGGTACAGCGGCACGGGAATAACCAGTCGGTCTTCGCTGGTGAAGCCCATGCTCTCGGCAACGAAAAAGCCATTGTTCAGAATATTGTGGTGAGACAGGGTGGCACCCTTGGGGAAACCGGTGGTGCCTGATGTGTACTGAATGTTGATCGGATCATCAAACTGCAGTGTGGCCTGCAGGTCGGCCAGCTCGTCTTCACTGACATGATCCGCCAGTTCCAGCATGTCGGCCCAGCGCCACATGCCAGGGTGTTTCTCGTCTGACAGGTTGATGATGCACTCCAGATCAGGCAGTTTCTGTGACTTCAGTTTGCCATCGGCACAGGCTTTAAGCTCAGGTGCCAGCTCGTACAGCATGCCGCGATAGTCAGAAGTTTTGAAGCTGTCAGCGGTGATCAGGAAGCGAGCGCCTGACTGGTTGAGGGCATATTCCAGCTCATGGGTACGGTAGGCCGGGTTGACGTTGACGAGGATCGCACCGATTTTGGCCGTGGCGATCTGGCTGACCGTCCACTCGGAGCAGTTCGGCGACCAGACGCCGACTCGATCCCCCTTGCGGACTCCCATGGACAGGAGTGCACGGGCGCACTGATTGGCGCGCTGCTGCAACTCGCGGTAGCTCCAGTGCACATTTTGGTGCAGCACAATCAGCGCGTCGTTATCCGGGTAAGTATTGGCAATCTCATCGAATTTGTCACCGATGGTCATGCCGATCAGCGGTTTTTCAGCGGTGCTGCTGGTATAGCTTGGTAGTGGTTTGCTCATCGCTATGACTCCGATTTTTGTTGTTATCCGGACAGATGAATAGGTGTAACCGCTTAGCGGAATCGTCCGTGGTATTCAGGGTTTGGCTGCATGTCCACCGCGCTCGCAACGCGGTTGGTCATGTTGTAGAAACCGGCAATATTGGCAATATCCCAAATGCCACGCTCGCTGAACCCCACATCACGCAGTGCTTGCCGATCCGATTCCAGGATCTCGGCAGGGGTTACGGTCAGTTTATGGGCAAAGTCGAGCATGGCACGCTGACGTGGCTCAAGGTCGGCAACGCGATAGTTCATCACCATCAATTCACCCAGGGTCGGGTTACCTGAGTATTCACGTACTGCGGCACCGTGGGCTGTCATGCAGTAAAAGCAGCCATTATGTGATGAGACGACGACGGCGATCATTTCTCGTTCCAGTGGGCTGAGCTCACTTTCACCAAACATCAACTCGTTATAAAAGCGAGTGAAAACATCAAGCTGAGCCATGTTTTGGCTGTAGGCCTGTAAAACATTAGGTATCAATCCCAGTTTTTCATCACACTTGCCAAAGTATTTCTGTACGTCTTCCGGCAGTTGGTGTCGCTCGGGGATCGGCAGTTCGAGCGCGGTAATATGATCGGGCTGAGACATCCTGTTTATCCTCTTGTTATTGTGATGCGGCTGACCTTGGGGTGCAGTCGCCCATCGCTTGTGCAACCTTGGAACCGTTGTGACGTCCCAACTGCTGTGTAATCCAATGACCAGTATTGACCACAGCCTGAAGGTCTACGCCGGTATCAATGCCCAACCCCTGCAGCAGATAGAGCACATCTTCGGTTGCCACATTGCCGGATGCGCCTCTGGCGTAGGGGCATCCTCCGAGGCCTGCAGTGGAGCTGTCGATCACGGCGATGCCTTCTTCCAGCACCGCATACAGATTGGCCAGTGCCTGACCGTAGGTATCGTGGAAATGCGCGGCCAACTGGCTGATCGGGACAACTTTTGTGACCGCTTCCAGCATCCGCTTGGCCTTGAGTGGCGTGCCTGTACCGATGGTGTCACCCAGCGAAATCTCGTAGCAGCCCATGTCGATCAGGTCACGGCTGACCCGGGCCACCTGGACCGGGTCAATATCGCCCTGATAGGGGCAGCCCAGTACGGTTGAAACATAGCCACGCACGCGAATTCCTTCGCTCCGCGCCTGTTCAATCAACGGGGCAAAGCGCTCAAGACTTTCGGCGATGGAGCAGTTGATGTTCTTCTGCGTAAAGGCCTCGGAGGCTGCGCTGAATACCGCAACCTCCTCAACGCCGGCGGCGATGGCGCCTTCCAGCCCCTTCAGGTTGGGGGCCAGGGCCGAATAGGTGACACCGGGCTTGCGCTGAATGCCCGCCATGACCGCGCTGGCATCACCCATCTGTGGTACCCACTTGGGAGAGACAAAACTGGCGGCTTCGATATGGATCAGGCCGGTTGCACTGAGCCGGTTGATCAATTCAACCTTGATCTCGGTGGCGATCACTGGTCCCGGCTCATTCTGCAGGCCGTCCCGTGGTGCCATCTCGACGATGCGGACCTGTTGCGGGAATGCCATCAGGCAGCCTCCTCTGAGTCGAGTTCAAGTGCGATCAGCTCTGCACCTTCCGAAACCAGATCACCCTCGGCAAAGAACACCTCACTGACGCTGCCATCAGCCGGCGCCTTGATTGCGTGTTCCATCTTCATTGCCTCCATGATCACCAGTGTCTGGCCCGATTTGACGCGATCACCGGCCTTCACCATCACCGCAACCACCGAGCCGTTCATGGGTGCCTGAAGTCCGCCTTCACTGGCCTGATCTTCGAGACCGAACTGCTCACGGTGCAACGCACAGTGGAAGGTTTCACCTTCATGGAACAGTACCAGCTGATCCTGATGCAGATCGCCACAGATGCTGAAGCGATGACCGTTTACGGTCGCCTGCAGGCGATCATCGTCAAGGCTGGCGCGGACGTCGTAGCAGCTGTCACCAATGCGGATTTCGTAATGATCGTCCTGTTCCAGAATGCTCAGACTGTGCTGAACATCATCGCTGAGCAGGGTCATTGGTCGTGCATAGCGTGAATTCAAACGCCAGCTGTTCTGACGCGCAAAGGGTGAGAAGGGGTCCGCGGGCAGGGTCTGTTCGGCCTTGTTGCGCAACAGGAAGAAGCAGGCACTTAGTACCAGTCCCAGGTTCTCGTCCAGACGTGCAGGCGGGAACAGCAGGGCTTCATGCTTGCCGATAAAGCCGGTATCCAGCTCTTCGTTGCGGAAGGGCGCCGAGTCGGCCAGTGCATGCAGGAAGCGGATGTTGGTCTTGACGCCGCCGATCCGATACTCCTCCAACGCCTGCACCATACGGTTGATGGCGCGTTCGCGACTGTCATCCCATACGATCAGTTTGGCAATCATCGGGTCGTAGTGGATGCTGACCTCGTCACCCTCGACCACACCGGTATCCACACGCACGTGGGCATTTTCATCCGGAGTGCGCAAGTAACGCAGGGTGCCGGTGGCCGGCAGGAAGTCATGGTCCGGGTCTTCGGCGTAGATACGGGCTTCCAGGGCATGACCCCGCAGCTTTATCTGATCCTGCTGCAACGGCAGCGGCTCGCCATTGGCAACACGCAGCTGCCATTCCACCAGGTCCTGAGCGGTTATCATCTCGGTGACAGGATGTTCGACCTGCAGACGCGTATTCATCTCCATAAAGTAGAAGGAGCCATCCACGTCATACAGGAACTCGACAGTACCGGCACCCACGTAATCGATGGCCTGAGCGGCGCGTACGGCTGCCTCACCCATTGCCTTGCGGGTCTCGGGGCTGAGTCCCGGAGCGGGTGCCTCTTCCAGTACCTTCTGGTGACGGCGCTGAACAGAGCAGTCACGTTCGGCAAGGTACACACCGTTGCCTTTACTGTCACAGAAAACCTGAATCTCGACGTGGCGGGGCTGGGTCAGGTATTTCTCGATCAACATGTCCGGGTTGCCAAACGCGTTTTTCGCTTCGCGCTGGGCAGCGGCCAAGGCATCGTCGAATTCGCTCATTGCCTCAACCACGCGCATGCCTTTGCCGCCACCACCGGCGACCGCTTTCAACAGCAGCGGGAAGCCGCATTTCTCGGCTTCGACACGCAGAAGCTCCGGAGACTGGTCGTCGCCGTGGTAACCCGGTACCAGAGGAACACCGGCATCCTGCATTATCGCCTTGGCGGCAGACTTGGAGCCCATGGCAGCGATGGCAGAGGCGGGCGGACCGATAAAGACGATATCATTGGCTTCACAGGCCTTGGCGAAGTCGGTGTTCTCGGACAGAAAACCGTAACCCGGATGAATGGCCTGAGCACCGCTGGATTTGGCGATCTCGATGATTTTGTCGGCACGCAGATAGCTTTCACTGCTCGCGGCCGGGCCCAGGAGGAAGGCTTCGTCCGCCATGGCAACATGGCGCGCATGACGGTCCGCTTCCGAATAGACGGCAACACAACGGATGCCGAGGCGGTGGGCGGTCTGAATCACTCGGCAGGCGATCTCGCCGCGATTGGCAATCAGAATCTTGTTAAACATGGCAAATTAATCCTCGATCCAGTTCGGTGTGCGTTTGTCGAGGAAGGCGCTAAGCCCTTCCTGACCCTCTGCGCTGACACGGATATCGGCAATGCGGCAGGCCGTGTCATCGATGACCGACTGGTCAATGGTTTTCTGGCTGACGGCAAAAATCAGTTCTTTTGCGGCATGCATCGCCTGAGGGCTGTTGCGGCGCAGCTGGGCAATGAAGCGGCTGCAGGCTTCATCGAGCAGATCGGCGTGGGGCACAACCTGATGCACCAGTCCGGCGTCAGCCGCGATTTTGGCGCTGAAGGGTTCAGCGGTGAGGAAGTAGCGGCGTGACAGCCGCTCGCCCAAAGCCCGCACCACATAGGGGCTAATCACGGCCGGGATCAGGCCGATCTTGACTTCGCTGAGGCAAAACGAGCTCTGCTCAGTGGCGATGACGATATCGCAGCAGGCGGCAAGCCCAACGGCACCGCCGTAAGCGGCGCCCTGAACCAGCCCGATGGTGGGTTTACTGTGATTATTCAGCACTTCCATCAGTCGGGCCAGCTGGCCAGCATCCTCAAGATTTTCCTGATGGCTGTTCTGCGCCATCCGTTTCATCCAGCCCAGATCAGCTCCAGCAGAAAAATTGCGGCCATTGGATCGCAGTACCAGTACCCGTACCTCGGGACTCCGGTCAGTGGATTCCAGTGCCTCGATCAGGGCCGCAATGATGCTGTCGTCAAAGGCGTTGTGTACCTCTGGCCGGTTCAGCGTCAGGGTTGCAACCCCCTGGTCTGAGATCTGCAGCAATACGGCGTTATTGTTATTGTCCATAGCGCTTTCCTTATTATGTCTCGACCGGTTACATGCGGAAGACGCCGAAACGGGTGTCGTCAATCGGCTTGTTCAATGTTGCTGAAAGTCCCATGCCGATCACGTCACGCGTCTGGGCCGGATCGATGACGCCGTCATCCCAGAGGCGGGCACTGGCGTAATAGGGATGGCCCTGGTGCTCGTAGGTGTCGATGATCGGTTTCTTGAATGCCTTCTCTTCATCCGCTGACCAGGTTTCGCCGCTGCGTTCCATGCCGTCACGCTTAACGGTTGCCAGCACACCGGCGGCCTGCTCGCCGCCCATGACCGAGATACGGGCGTTGGGCCACATCCAGAGGAAGTTGGGGCTGTAGGCGCGTCCGCACATGCCGTAGTTGCCGGCACCGAAACTACCACCGATCAGTACGGTGAGCTTGGGCACGTTGGCACAGGCAACGGCTGTTACCATCTTGGCACCGTGTTTGGCGATACCTTCGGACTCAGCCTTCTGCCCTACCATGAAGCCGGTAATGTTCTGCAGGAACAGCAGAGGAATTTTGCGCTGGCAGCAGAGCTCGATGAAGTGGGCGCCTTTCTGCGCTGAGTCACCGAACAGAATGCCGTTGTTGGCGACGATGCCGACCGGGTAGCCATGGATATGAGCAAAACCGGTCACCAGCGTGGTGCCATAATATTTCTTGAACTCATCAAATTCGGAGCCGTCCACGATGCGGGCAATGACTTCACGCACATCGTAGGGTTTGCGCAGGTCGGTGCCGACAACGCCATAGAGCTCGTCTGCGGAGTAGAGTGGGGCGACGGGCTTGCGCAGGCTGAGATCACTCAGCTGCTTGCGGTGGTTGAGGTTTTTTACACAATCGCGGGCGATCTGCAGCGCGTGTTGATCATTTTCAGCGTAATGGTCGGCAACACCGGAGACCTTGCAGTGCACATCAGCGCCACCCAGGTCCTCGGCACTGACCACCTCACCGGTTGCGGCTTTCACCAGAGGAGGGCCGGCCAGAAAGATGGTGCCCTGGTTGCGCACGATGATCGATTCATCCGCCATGGCAGGAACGTAGGCGCCACCGGCGGTACACAGGCCCATTACTACCGCGATTTGCGGAATGCCCTTGGAGGACATGCGGGCCTGATTGAAGAAGATGCGACCGAAGTGATCACGATCCGGAAACACGTCATCCTGACGGGGCAGGTTGGCACCACCGGAGTCAACCAGATAGATGCAGGGCAGGTGGTTCTGTTCGGCGATTTCCTGAGCGCGCAGGTGTTTTTTCACCGTGACCGGGTAATAGGTGCCGCCCTTTACCGTGGCGTCGTTGGCGATGATCATGCATTCCACACCGCTGACGCGACCGATACCGGTAATGATACCGGCGGCCGGTACCTCTTCCTCATACACGTTGTAACCGGCCAGCTGAGACAGCTCAAGGAAGGGTGAACCTTCGTCGATCAGGGTGTTGATACGCTCGCGGGGCAGCAGCTTGCCGCGTGACAGGTGGCGTTCCTGGTTTTTAGGGCCGCCTCCCTGTTCAATCATGGATACCTTGTCGCGCAGGTCGGTGACGGCTGCCGCCATGGAGTCGTGATTGGCACGGAACTCGTCCGAGCGTGGGTTAACTTTACTGTGCAATTGGGTCATCAGGTCGCTCCCCGTTCTGCCGGGCAGACGGGCTGCCCGGACGGTGTCGATTATTCTTGTTGGTTGAGGAAAGCTTATTTGTTGAGGAACAGCTCACGGCCAATCAACATGCGGCGAATCTCGGAGGTGCCGGCACCAATCTCGTACAGCTTGGCATCGCGCAGCAGACGACCAGTCGGGAATTCATTGATGTAGCCGTTGCCGCCCAGCAGCTGGATGGCATCCAGTGCCACCTTGGTAGCCATTTCGGCTGAGTAGAGAATGGCTCCGGCGGCATCCTTGCGGGTGGTTTCGCCGCGGTCGGCAGACTGGGCCACCATATAAACGTAGGATTTGGCTGCGTTCATTTGGGTGTACATGTCGGCCACTTTGCCCTGTACCAGCTCGAACTCGCCGATAGCCTGGCCGAACTGCTTGCGATCGCGGATGTAAGGTACCACGATGTCCATCGCTGCCTGCATGATGCCCAGCGGGCCACCAGAAAGTACCAGCCGCTCGTAGTCCAGCCCGCTCATCAGCACCTTAACACCGCCGTTGAGTTCGCCGAGGATATTTTCCTTCGGTACCTTGGCATCCTGGAATACCAGCTCACAGGTGTTGGAGCCGCGCATGCCCAGCTTGTCCAGCTTCTGTGCCTGGGTGAAACCTTCGGTATCACGCTCAACAATAAAGGCGGTGATACCCTTGGGGCCGGCAGCCGGGTCGGTCTTGGCGTAGATCACATAGACGTTGGCATCGGGGCCGTTGGTGATCCACATTTTGTTGCCGTTAAGCACATAATGGTCACCGGCATCGCGCGCGGTGAGTTTCATCGACACCACATCGGAACCCGCGTTGGGCTCGGACATCGCCAGGGCGCCGATATGTTCACCGCTGATCAGTTTGGGCAGATATTTGGCGCGCTGCTCATCGTTACCGTTGCGGTGAATCTGGTTAACGCACAGGTTGGAATGAGCACCGTAAGACAGGCCAACGGAGGCGGAGGCACGGCTGATCTCTTCCATGGCAATAACATGGGCCAGGTAGCCCATCTCAACGCCACCCCATTCTTCCTTGACGGTGATACCCAGCAGACCCATGTCGCCAAACTTGCGCCAGAGATCGTTCGGGAACAGGTTTTCGTGGTCAATCGCTTCGGCACGGGGAGCAATTTCCTGAGCGGCGAAACTGTTGATCTGTTCGCGCAGCATGTCGATGGTTTCGCCCAGTCCAAAGTTCAGTTCAGAATATGCAGAGATCATTATGTCCACCTTTGATTATGATGCCGTGATCCAGTCACTCGGTCGTCATCTTTTTTTGTTGTAGTTCGGTTAGTGCTTCTCGGCAGCGGGTTTCTGCGCTGTCCAGTTCAAGCTGTACCATTGCAATGTCATTCAGCTGTTGCTCCAGTTCCGCACGTTTGGTCGTGATGGTCCTGAGCATCAAGTTGAGCTGTTTCTCGCTGCCGCTGAGTGTTTCATCCCACAGATCAAACAGCTCCCTGGTCTCTGCAAGAGAGAACCCAAGGCGCTTGCCGCGCAGAATCAGTTTCAGTCTTACTCGATCCTTACTGCTGTAAATGCGCGTCTGTCCACGACGTGTTGGGTGCAGCAATCCCTGGTCTTCATAGAAGCGGATGCTGCGAGTTGTTACATCAAACTCGCTGGCCAGTTCGCTGATGGAGTAGGTTCTACTCATGTGGCTCTGAATCCTGTTGCTTATCGTGTATATGCAGGCTAAATGAAGTTTACGTTAACGTAAAGTGTCGAGAAATTAATTTTGTTGCGCAATGCGCACGGAGTTTTCGAATTAACCTGTTGAAAATATTGAGATATATTGTGTTTTTATCTGTATTTGGACTGCTTGTTTAGACTAAAGTAGTAATTGTATTCCCCTAAGGTAAATTGCTAGTTTGCGTCCATACCTTACGTTCAGGTAAGAATCCGACGCCTAGTGCGAAAGCCAGCATAAAAACAACAAAGAGGCTTGGTTTACACATGAGTGCAGACTACGTTCTCGAAACTCGTAACCTTGTAAAAGAGTTTAAGGGTTTCACCGCGGTAGATGACGTCAACCTTCAGGTGACACGCGGAAACATACACGCCCTTATCGGCCCCAACGGAGCCGGTAAGACCACAGTTTTCAACCTGCTGACCAAGTTTTTGATTCCCACAACGGGTCAGATTCTATTCAATGGCCGTGACATCACGCCCATGAAACCGGCTGCCATCGCTCGTGCGGGTGTGGTGCGCTCATTTCAGATATCCGCGGTGTTTCCACACCTTACGGTACTGGAGAATGTGCGTATTGCGCTGCAGCGCAAGGAAGGCAATAGCTTTCACTTCTGGCGCCCCCAAAACGTGCTGAACAAGCTCAATGATCGAGCAGTTGAGCTGCTTGATTCTGTCGGGTTGGCGGAGTTTGCGGACGCACAAACGGTTGATCTTTCCTATGGTCGCAAGCGCGCCCTGGAAATTGCTACCACGCTGGCGCTTGAGCCTGAGTTGATGCTGCTTGATGAGCCGACTCAGGGTATGGGCCATGAAGATGTGGGGCTGGTCGCCGACCTCATCAAGAAAGTATCTGAAGGTCGAACCATTCTGATGGTTGAGCATAACCTTCATGTTGTCTCCAAACTTGCGGACAGAATCACGGTGCTTCAGCGCGGTGCCATTCTTACGGAAGGTGATTACGCGACTGTTTCGGCTGATCCGCGTGTTCGAGAGGCCTATATGGGTACGGCTGCCAGTGAGGAGCAGGATCGAGCCAACGAACAGGCAGCCAGAGATGCGGCAGCGGCAGAGGAGACTCAGGCATGAGTACTTATGGCGAGAAATTGCGCATCGATGACCTGCACGCCTTTTATGGTGAGTCCCATATCTTGCATGGCATCGACATGAATATCATGCAGGGCGAGTTGGTTACGCTGCTGGGCCGAAACGGTGCCGGACGCAGTACCACCTTGCGCGCCATCATGAATATGGTGGGACGCCGTACCGGTTCGATCAATATCAATGGCAATGAAACCATCAATATGCCCGCGCACAAGATCGCTCACCTTGGGCTGGGTTATTGCCCTGAAGAGCGAGGCATCTTTTCCAGCCTTAACGTGGAAGAGAATCTTTTGCTGCCGCCGGCAGTGCGCTCCGATGGCATGAGTGTTGAAGAGTTGTACGAAATGTTCCCCAATCTGTACGAACGTCGATACAGTCAGGGGACCCGCCTTTCTGGCGGGGAGCAGCAGATGCTGGCCCTGGCGCGTATTTTGCGCTCGGGTGCCAATATTCTGTTGCTGGATGAGATTACCGAAGGCCTTGCCCCGGTAATCGTGCAGAAGCTGGGTGAGGTACTGATCAAGCTTAAGGAGCGAGGCTTGACCATCCTGCTGGTGGAGCAAAACTTCCGTTTTGCTGCCCCCATCGCCGACCGTCACTACGTTATGGAACACGGTCATATCGTTGAGGAAATTCAAGCCAATGAGCTTGAAGCCAAAACAGAGCTCCTGAACACCTATCTTGGGGTTTGATCCCTTAACTGAGAAATAAAAATAACAATGCTCGACAGGAGAGTAACGATGAAAATGATGAAAAAGACCCTTCTCGCTGCGTCCGTTGCCGCTTTTGCGTCCTCAGCTGCCATGGCCAATGTCTCTGATGGCAAGGTCAAGATCGGTGTGCTGGCTGACATGGGCGGTGTGTATGCGGATATCTGTGGTAAAGGCTGTGTAACCGCGATTGAAATGGCGGTTGAAGACTTCGGTGGTACTGTTCTGGGTGCGCCGATCGAAATCGTCAGTGCTGACGATCAGCTCAAGCCGGACGTTGGTTCTGCCATCGTGCGCAAGTGGGTGGAAAACGAGCAGGTTGACGCGGTAGGCGGCCTGGTATCATCGGCTGTGGTGGGTGCTGCGACCAAGGTAACCACCGAGGCCAAGAAGATCGCTCTGATCTCGACAGCCGCTTCCAACGCGTTCACCACCAAGCAGTGTTCACCCTATAACGTTCACTGGACTTACAATGTAGTGGCACTGGCCAACGGCACCGTGAAGCCGATGGTCGATGCCGGCAAGAAAAAATGGTTCTTCATTACCGCTGACTATGCGTTTGGTCACGCCCTTGAAGGTGTTGCCACCAAGGTTATTCAGGAGAACGGTGGTGAGGTCGTGGGTGCAGCGCGTGCGCCGCTGGGCACTACTGACTTTTCGTCCTACATCCTGCAGGCGCAGTCTTCAGGTGCCGACGTAGTGGCCTTGGCCAACGCCGGTGGTGATACCGTCAACTCGCTCAAGGCGGCTTCAGAGTTTGGTCTGACTCAGATGATGGACGTGGCCGGTCTGCTGGTGTTCACTCCGAATGCCCAGGCAATGGATGCCAATACCGCGGGTGGAATGCGTACCACAACAGGCTTCTACTGGGATTATGATGATCAGACTCGTGCGTGGAGCAAGCGCTTCATGGAACGTCACGGTGACATCCCGGCGATGGGACATGCCGGTGCCTACTCCATGACCATGCACTACCTGAAGGCGATTGAAGCTGCCGGTACGGATGAATCCGATGCCGTTATCAAGAAAATGAAAGAGATGAAGCCGGATGACTTCTTCTCCCGCAATGCAACGCTGCGCAGCGATGGCCGCATGGTTCACGACATGTACTATGTCGAAATCAAGAAGCCTGAGGAACGCCGTGATAACAATGACATCTTCAAGGTTGTCAGTGTGATCCCGGGTGATCAGGCTTTTGCTCCGGTACTGCCTGAGTGCGACTTCAAATAACAATAAGAGTTAAACCCTGCAACAACTCTGTCCTGCTGCCCTGAATCGGGCGGCAGGGCAGCCTGACGGCTGCTTCTGGCCGCAGGATCAGGCAGGTGAGAACGGGACAAGGCTATGGCGACATTTCTCGGTATCAATCTCTTTGGTCTTTTCGGCCAGCTGCTGGTCGGTCTGATCAACGGGTCATTCTATGCTCTGCTCAGCCTGGGGCTGGCAATCATCTTTGGTCTGCTCAAGATCATCAACTTTGCTCAGGGTGCCATGTACATGCTGGGTGCCTTTGCTGCCTGGATGGCGCTGAACTACTTCGGCATCAACTATTGGGCTGCACTGGTGATAGTGCCGCTGGTGGTTGGCTTTGTCGGTATCCTGATGGAGCGGTTTTTGATCCGTCCCATTGCCAATGAGGATCATCTTTACAGTCTGCTGCTGACCTTCGGGGTTGCGCTGATTCTGCAGGGGCTGTTTACCCATCTGTATGGCTCTTCAGGTATGTCATACACCATTCCTGATGCATTGCGTGGCGGTACCAAGCTGCCGTTCATGTATTTGCCGGACTATCGTCTCTGGATCATCTGTGCCTCGGTCGTGGTCTGTGGCCTGACCTGGTGGATGATTGAGAAAACCAAACTGGGCGCCTATCTGCGTGCCGGTACCGAGAACCCGCAGTTGATGCAGGCATTTGGTATTAACGTTCCCTTGATTGTGACACTGACCTTTGGCTTCGGTGTGGGTCTGGCCGGCCTTGCCGGTGTCATGGCAGCCCCGATCTACTCCGTGTCACCGGATATGGGTTCCAACATTCTGATTGTGGTGTTCGCCATTGTGGTGATCGGAGGTATGGGCTCCATTGGTGGCGCAATACTGACGGGTCTCGGCATGGGCGTCATCGAAGGCTTGACCAAGTATTTTTACCCGGAAGCGTCCAATACCGTCATCTTTCTGGTCATGGTGATTGTATTGCTGGTGAAACCGGCCGGTCTGTTCGGTAAGGAAGCCTGAGGGGGTTATGATGAAAGTAAACAAACTCTATGTAGCACTTCTGGTGCTGGCGGTAGTGGCTCCCTTTTTCCTCTACCCGGTATTTCTGGCCAAGCTGCTCTGTTTTGCGCTCTTTGCCTGTGCGTTCAACCTGATGCTGGGGTATGTAGGGCTGCTGTCATTCGGTCATGCTGCCTTTCTGGGTACGGGTGGTTATATCACCGGCTGGCTGATGATGAACTCCGGCATGACGCCCGAGCTGGCGATCATCCTGGGAACTGTTGCGGCAGGTGCCTTGGGGGCGGTATTCGGCAAATTGTCGGTGAAGCGTGAGGGGATCTACTTCGCCATGGTGACACTGGCACTGGCACAGCTGGTCTTCTTTATTTACCTCCAGGCGCCGTTCACCGGTGGCGAGGATGGCATGCAGGGGGTACCGCGTGGAAATCTGTTCGGATTCATTGATTTGTCCGACAACATGAACATGTACTATTTCGTACTGGCCGTGTTTCTGATTGGTTTCTGGGTGATTCATCGCACTATCCATTCGCCTTTTGGACAGGTGCTGAAAGCGATTCGTGAGAATGAAGCGCGTGCTGTTTCCCTGGGCTACAACGTCAATGACTACAAATGGGTTGCCTTTACCATTTCAGCCGCACTGGCCGGTCTGGCCGGTTCGACCAAGACTCTGGTATTCCAGCTGGCGTCACTGACCGATGTGCACTGGCACATGTCCGGTGAGGTGGTGCTGATGACGCTGGTAGGTGGTGTCGGCACCATTCTGGGTCCGGTTGTCGGTGCCGGTGTGATCGTGACCATGCAGAACTACCTGTCCGGTGGTGAGTTGGGCAACTATGTACATATCATCATGGGCTTCATTTTCGTGATCTGTGTGCTGGCGTTCCGCAGCGGTATCGTTGGCGAGTTGCAGAAAATGTGGAAACGCAATTTCGGCTAAGTCGAGAGTGTCGAGCGATTCGCCCGTCGGAGATGCCCCCGGCGGGCGTTTTTTGTTGCCACTCTTCAGCGGTGATCCACTTGGCGTGAGGCAACGTATCGACTAGGATCACGTGACATCAAGTCTCGTCTATTTGCCCTGATCGCAAAGTATCAGGGCTTTTGTTATTCAGGGAGCTGTAATGGGCTATCGCGGAGTAAAGGGCTTCAGTCACGACCAGAAAGAATTGACCGGGGTGCTGGTCACCAACCTGGGGACACCGGATGAGCCTGCGCCCAAGGCCCTGAGGCGATATCTGAAAGAGTTTCTCTGGGACCCTCGTGTGGTTGAAGTGCCGCGACCGATCTGGTGGTGTATTCTCAATGGCGTCATTCTGAACATCAGACCGCGTCGTTCGGCCGCAGCCTATAAAGAGGTCTGGACCGATCAAGGGTCTCCGCTGCTGCTGCATACACAGGCACAGACGGCAGCACTGCAGGAGCGACTGCACCATCGTTTTGGCGAAAATATTATGATTGAATTCGCCATGCGGTATGGAAATCCTTCCATTACCAGCGTGATAGAGCGCATGCAACAGGCCGGTGTGAGGCGTCTGCTGGTGTTACCTCTGTACCCGCAGTACTCCGGTGCCACTACAGCTTCAACCTTTGATGCTGTTGCCGAGGATTTTCGTACCCGTCGATGGTTACCGGAATTGAGGGTGGTGAATCACTATCATGATGAACCAGCCTATATTGATGCGTTGGCGGCTTCGGTTGAGGCGCACTGGAAGCGTCATGGTCGGGCTGACCGTCTATTGATGTCCTACCACGGTATACCCAAGCGCTATCTTCTGCAGGGCGATCCCTACTTTTGCGAGTGCCACAAGACCAGTCGTTTGCTTGCCGAGCGGCTTGGGCTGGAGTCCGGCAGTTGGATGACCACGTTTCAGTCACGTTTTGGTCGAGAAGAGTGGCTCAAACCCTATACGGATGAAACGTTGAAGGGCTTTCCACAACAGGGAGTCAAATCGGTACAGGTGATCTGCCCTGGCTTCTCGGCCGATTGTCTGGAAACCATCGAAGAGATCGGACAGGAGAACCGGGAGTACTTCATGGAGTCTGGTGGCGAGCGCTATGAATACATCCCTGCGTTGAATGCAGAACCGACTCACATCGACGCATTGGAAAAACTGATCCTGAAGCATCTGCAGGGCTGGGATTTGTCACCTGCCGATGAAGGCAAAAAGTGTCAGAAACTTGCGCAGGATCAGGGGGCCGAGCGATAGGCGCAGGCAATGCTTCACAACAGGAATGGTCTCAATATTATGGATTGATTGACCGCTCCGGTATGACAGGATGATCCGGAGCCAGGAGCCTTTTATGGATTTGGCACAACTGTACGAACACCTTCCCGACGCTGTCTATATTGTCGATTCCGAAACCTCGGAGATCATCGGCTGCAACCGTGCGGCCTGTACTGATCTGGGTTATAGCCGGGAGCAGGTGCTGGGCCATTCGGTACTGACCCTGCAGCGAGATGTGACAGGTATGGATCACTGGCACAAGATTGTTGCAAGTGCACGGGAGCATGGCTCGTTTGTGTTTATAGGCCATCATATCTGTTCTGATGGCTATGAATTGCCGGTTGAAATTCGTGTTTCGATTGATCAGGTCGATGGGCGTGAAGTGTTTATTTCTGTTGCGCGCGATATCAGCAAGCGGATGCAACAGTTCTGTCTGGTACAACAGGCGCCGCAAAATGTGTGGCAGGGCCTGCATGATGTGGCAGATGGCGTGTGGGACTGGCAGGTGGACAGTGGGCAGCTGTATTTCAGCCCCAACCTGAAGCGTTTACTGGGCTATGGCCCGGATGAGATGCAGCCGCGGCTGGAAAGCTGGAAAAGTAACATCCACCCGGAAGATGCCCCCCTTGTGCTGAGCATTCTTGAAGAACACCTGCAGGGACGGCGTCATCTGTTTGAGGCGGAATACAGGCTCAAGAACCGCAACGGACACTACTTGTGGGTGCGAGACTGTGGCCAGGTACGCGAGCGTGACGAGCAGGGCAAACCTGTCCGTGTGATCGGAATGGTGTTCAACCTGACCGATCTCAAAATGCAGGAGCTGGAGCTGCAGAAGCAGGCCGACTACGATGTCTTGACGGGGCTGTTCAATCGGCGTCGTGGTGAAGGTTTGGCCGAGCAGCAGATAGCACTAATGCGGCGTCAGCGTCGGCCACTGGGATTGGCACTGGTCGATCTGGATGACTTCAAACAGATCAATGATCTGCATGGGCATTTGGCCGGTGATCAAGTGCTCCAGCATGTTGCTGCCTATATCGATGAGTTTACCCGACGCTCGGATGTTCTGTTCCGCTGGGGCGGGGAGGAATTTGTGCTGGTGTGTCCTGATACTGATGCCGATGGCATGAAAAGCCTGATGCAGAAGCTTTGTCACGGCATAGCTCGCGTAAGTTTGCCCGACGCGCTGAAAACACTGGATCTGACAGCCAGTATTGGTGTCTCCCTCTATCCGCGAGATGCGACCAGTCTTGTGGACCTGGTCGCTCGTGCTGACTCGGCCCTCTACGCGGCAAAGCATGGAGGCAAGAATCAGGTTGTGCTTTATGACGACCCCCGATGCTGTGAAGGCTGTTCAGCCAACGTACGATGAACGCCCCAGTCGTATCGCACGGTACTGACTGGGAGAAATCCCCATCATTTTTCTGAAAATGCGTGAGAAATAATAGGCATCTTCATACCCTACCGCCCATGCAATCTCTTTGATGCCCTTATTGGTTACATCCAGCAAGTGGCAGGCTCGTTCAATCTTGAGCTGAATGAAATGGTTAATCGGAGTCGTACCGGTCAATGCCTTGTACTTCTTGATGAAGTGATATTTGGACAAGCTGACGGCGGCTGCCAGGGTATCTACATCGATCTGTTCATGCAGCCGCGCCTGCATCAAGCTGTGAATTTTCTCCAGATCAAGCGACTCCTCCTGCTGTTGCCGCGCCAGAGGGCGTAACAGCGCAATATGTGTCATTAGCTGGCGCAGTTGATTGGCGCTGTGCAGGTAAGACGCCAGATGGTGACGCGCCTGGCGTGTGTCCAGCAAGGCTTCAAAATCCGATACCAATCGTGAATGGATCCCCAGTGGCAGCAAGGGGGAGCCGGGGTCCAGCGCCAGTTGATCAATGAACGCCTGGGAGAGCGCGCCATCGAAATGGATCCAGTAGATACTCCAGGGGTCGCGCTGGTCGGTCCAGTAATGATGAGGCGTGCCACGTGGCAGCACCAGCAGGTCCCCGGCACGAATGATTCGGCGTTTGCGGTCGGTGCCGTACTCGACGCGTCCGCTGCCCTCAAGACAGTAGATCAGCAGAAAGTCATCATGCTGTTCACGGCGCATTTCGTGTCCCCGTGCGAGCTGGTAGTAACCGATCCCAAGCGGATACAGCTGCTCGCTGAGTGGGTGTGTCGCCAGTTTCGAAACCATCTGCCGGGGCAGGACGAAACGGATGCTTTCCGGGGGCAGGGGCCAGCTGGATGGGGTGCTCATGAAATCCTTAGTCTTTGGTTTTATATGCTTTAGTGAAAACCCTTACTTGGCAGCAATATAGTCCATCATGTGAGCAACATTATCAATCCTGACGACCTTCGGGCTGTGTTACAAAATGGACAAGGAATTAACGTTAACGTAAACAGAAGGTGGTTTGGCTGCTTTCTGAACAGATAACAACAATAAATCTGACAGTGAAGGTGAAACGAATGACTCAGCATGTACCACTCCTGATCGGTGGCGAATTTGTCCAGAGTGAAACCAGCCAGTGGCTGCCGGTCACCAATCCCGCGACTCAGGAAGTGCTGGCGCAGGTTCCCTGTGCGACTCCCGAAGAGGTTGAGAGCGCCATCGAAGCCGCCAAGACTGCATTCGAGACCTGGAAGGAAACCTCCGTTGGTGACCGTGCCCGTCTTATGCTGCGCTATCAGCATCTGCTGAAAGAGCATCACGATGAACTGGCTGAACTGCTGGCTCAAGAAACCGGCAAGACCTTTGAAGACGCCAAGGGTGATGTGTGGCGCGGTATCGAGGTAGTTGAGCACGCGTGCAACATCGCGTCTCTGAGCATGGGTGAGACTGTCGAAAACGTTGCTCGCAAGATCGATTGCTACAGCATCACCCAGCCGCTGGGCGTATGTGTCGGCATTACGCCGTTCAACTTCCCGGCGATGATTCCGCTGTGGATGTTCCCGATGGCAATCGCCTGCGGCAACACGTTCGTGCTCAAACCTTCCGAGCAAGACCCGCTGACGCCGATGCGCCTGGCTGAACTGTTCCAGCAGGCCGGTGCGCCTGAAGGCCTGCTGCAGATCGTGCATGGTACCAAGGATGTGGTGAATCAGCTTCTGACCCACAAGGATACCCCGGCAATCTCTTTTGTTGGCTCCGTGACCGTGGGTGAGCACATCTACCGCACCGGTACCGACCACATGAAGCGCGTGCAGGCCTTCGCCGGTGCCAAGAACCATATGGTGGTGATGCCTGATGCCTCCAAGAACCAGGTGATCAACAACATCGCCGGCGCATCCGTCGGTGCCGGTGGTCAGCGTTGCATGGCGATCTCCGTGGCGGTATTCGTGGGTGAGGCCCGTGAGTGGATTCCGGAAGTGCGTGATGCGCTGGCAAAAGTGCGCCCGGGTGCCTGGAATGATCCCGAAGCCGGTTATGGCCCATTGATCAATCCGCAGGCGCGTGAGCGTGTGTTGCGACTGATTCAGGAAGGCAAGGATGCTGGCGCGGACTGCATTCTGGATGGCAGCGAGTGTGTGGTGGAAGGCTATCCTGATGGCAACTGGGTTGGTCCGACCATGTTCCGCAACGTGAGCCGTGACATGTCGATCTACCAGGAAGAAATCTTTGGTCCGGTACTGATCGCACTGGAAGTGGATACGATTGAGGAAGCGATCGCACTGATCAACGAAAACCCGTACGGCAACGGCACCTCTATCTTCACGTCGTCCGGTGCGGCGGCTCGCAAGTACCAGCACGAGATCAAGGTGGGTCAGGTGGGCATCAACGTACCGGTACCCGTGCCTCTGCCGATGTTCTCCTTCACCGGCTGGCGCAAGTCGTTCTACGGTGATCAGCATGCTTACGGCAAGCAGGCAGTGAAGTTTTACACCGAAACCAAGACAGTGACCGCTCGCTGGTTCGAGGATGACATCGCGTCAGGCCCGAACATGACGATCCAGTTGAAATAATGCGAGGCTAACAGAACACGCTGTTGCAATAACCGAGTCATGGCGGCGCAGGCATCATTGATCCGGTCGCCGTGACCATAACAATAAACAGAGTGCGTCCGAGGTATGGAATGGATTTTGAACTGAACGAAGACCAGATCGCCTTTGCCGACATGGCGCGGGCGTTCGCACAGAATGAACTGGAACCCAACGCAGCCGAGTGGGATCAGGAGGCGATTTTTCCGATCGAGGTGCTGCAAAAGGCTGGCGAGTTGGGTTTCTGCTCTCTCTATACCCCCGAAGAGGTGGGTGGCCTGGGCCTTAGCCGGCTGGATGCCAGTATCATTTTCGAACAGCTGGCCATGGGGTGCACCTCCACCACCGCTTACATCACGATCCATAACATGGTGAGCTGGATGGTCGCCAGCTTCGGTGGTCCTGCCGTGATCGAACAGTGGGGCGAGGGGCTGGCGACCGGCCAGATGTTGGGTTCCTATTGTTTGACCGAACCCAATGCCGGCTCCGATGCGGCGTCCCTGAAAACCACGGCCCGCCTTGACGGCGATCACTATGTACTCAATGGCAGCAAAATTTTCATCTCCGGTGCCGGCAGCACGGATGTGCTGGTGGTGATGGCGCGTACCGGAGGCGAGGGTGCCTCCGGCATTTCCGCTTTCGCGGTTGATGCCAAAAGCGACGGTATCAGCTACGGGCGCAAGGAAGACAAGATGGGCTGGAATTGCCAGCCAACCCGCATGATCACCTTTGAAGACGTGCGTGTTCCGGCCGAGAACCTGCTCAGCAAGGAAGGTGACGGCTTCAAGATCGCCATGAAGGGACTGGACGGTGGTCGTATCAACATCGCGACCTGCTCCGTCGGTACCGCTCAGCAGGCGCTGAACAAGGCCACCGAATACATGCTGGAGCGCAAGCAGTTTGGCAAGCGTTTGGCTGACTTTCAAGCGCTGCAGTTCCGCATTGCCGATATGCAGACCGAGCTGATCGCCGCACGTCAAATGGTGCGTCTGGCGGCCAGTAAGCTGGATAAGGGGCATCCTGATGCTACGACCTATTGTGCCATGGCCAAGCGTTTCGCCACGGATGTATGTTACAACATCTGTGATGAAGCGCTGCAGTTGTATGGCGGCAACGGTTACATCAAGGAGTATCCGCTGGAGCGTTATCTGCGTGATACCCGTGTGCACCGTATCCTGGAAGGTACTAACGAAGTGATGCGTCTGATCATCTCCCGCCGCGTACTGGCGGAAGGTGCTGCCGAGCTCTAAGCCCTACTGACAAGTCCAGCATAAGGAGAACAGGGTAATGTCTGAACTGATTCGAGTTGAAAAGCGTGGCCATGTTGCGCTGCTGACCATGAACAATCCGCCGGCCAATACCTGGACCGCCGATAGTCTGCAGGCGCTGGTGCGCATTGTTGGCGAGCTGAATGAAGACCGTGATATCTGGAGTCTGGTGTTGACCGGAGAGGGTGAAAAATTCTTCTCAGCTGGCGCCGATCTTAAGCTGTTCGCCGATGGCGATCGCAGCGTGGCTCGTGATATGGCGCGACTGTTTGGTGAGGCCTTTGAAACCCTGAGCCGTTTCCGTGGCGTATCCATCGCAGCGATCAACGGCTTTGCCATGGGCGGTGGTCTGGAAGTGGCGCTGGCCTGTGATATTCGCATTGCCGAAACTCAAGCCCAGATGGCTCTTCCCGAAGCAAAAGTCGGTCTGCTGCCCTGTGCTGGCGGTACCCAAAACCTGACCTGGCTGGTGGGTGAAGGCTGGGCCAAGCGCATGATCCTCTGCGGCGAGCGACTGAAGGCTGACAAGGCGCTTGAGATCGGACTGGTCGAAGAGGTGGTCGAGCAGGGGCAGGCACTGGAGCGTGCCTTGCATCTGGCCGAGCAGGTAGGCGAGCAGAGCCCATCCGCAGTAGCGGCCTGCAAGACGCTGATTCAGTCCGGTCGCAGTCGTCCGCTGGATCAGGGCTACATCATCGAGCGTGAACTCTTCGTGGACCTGTTCCATACCGAAGATCAACGTGAAGGGGTCAACGCGTTTCTTGAAAAACGCAAGGCCGAATGGAAAAACCGCTGAGTCGGTGCCAAGGGAGCCCAAGTATGAGCTGTGTACTCTTTACTGAACACGCGACAAAAGATGGCCAGATCATCGGAGAGATTCGCCTCAATGCGGAGAAATCACTGAACGCACTGACGCTGGACATGATCGATCTGATCCAGCCGAAACTTGACGAGTGGCGTGATGATGCCAATGTGGTCGCGGTGCTGCTGGACAGTGCTGGCGACAAGGCGTTCTGTGCCGGCGGTGATATCGTCAATCTCTACAAGGCAATGGTGGCCGAGGATACCGACTTCCCGGAGCAGTTCTTTACCCGTGAGTATCGCCTTGACTATACCCTGCACACTTACCCGAAGCCTGTGATTTGCTGGGGCAGCGGCATTGTCATGGGGGGGGGCATGGGCCTGATGAACGGCTGCAGTCACCGCGTCGTGACCGAAACCTCACACCTGGCAATGCCGGAAGTGACCATCGGTCTCTATCCGGATGTCGGTGGCAGCTGGTTTCTCAACCGCATGCCCGGGAGGACTGGCCTCTTCCTCGGCCTCACTGGCAACCCGATCAACGCGGCCGATGCGCTGTTTCTGGGATTGGCCGACCGTGCCCTGAGTGCAGATATGCGTGACGGCATGCTTGAGCGGTTGCAGAGCGAGCACTGGGGTGAAGATGCCGGAGGCGTTGTCAGCCGAGTGCTGCGTGAACTGGAAGAGGAATGCAGTGAAATCTTTGAAGCGATGCCAGCGCCGATACGTGCCCATGAAGCCCTGATCCGTGAAGTGACCGACCATGACTCCGTTGAGGAGATGGTTGAATCACTGCTGGCGCTTGAGTCCGACGACAAGTGGATCAAGCGGGCACAGAAGGCGATCAGTCACGGCAGTCCACTGTCCATCAAGATGATCCACGAGCAGCTGCACCGCTGTCGCCACCTGTCACTCAAGGAAGTGTTCCAGCATGAGCTGATCCTGTCAGTACAGTGCTGCCGTCATCGTGAGCTGCAGGAGGGTGTGCGTGCGCTGCTGATCGACAAGGACGGACAGCCGAACTGGACTTTTGCCTCCATTGAAGAGGTTGAGTCACGGTTTCTGGAGGGTATGTTTCAGTCGCCCTGGCAGCAGCATCCACTGGCAGACCTGTAATTACCGATCATCCACATCTTTGACTTTTTAGAATAAAAACAAGGAATAGCATTATGGCAACAATCGCATTTATTGGTCTGGGTAACATGGGCGGCCCAATGGCTGCCAATCTCGCCAAGGCGGGTCACAGCGTCAAGGCGTTTGACCTGTCCACTCCGGCACTGGCACAGGCTGCGGAAGCGGGCTGTCAGACTGCCGGGTCTGCTCAGGACGCAGTAAAAGGCGTGGATTTTGTCGTTTCCATGCTGCCTGCCGGCAAGCATGTTGAAGGGCTTTTTGTAACAGGCGACCAACCTCTATTTGATCTGATCGACAGCAATACGCTGGTGATCGATAGCTCAACCATCGATGCCGATACGGCACGTCGTGTGGCCGCGGCCGGTGCCGCCAAGGGTATCGGGTTTATCGATGCACCGGTTTCCGGTGGGGTGGGCGGTGCCCAGGCCGGTACGCTGACCTTTATCGTTGGTGGGGCCGAATCCCAGTTTGCACAGGCAAAACCGGTGCTTGAGTGCATGGGCAAGAACATCTTCCATGCCGGCGATCATGGCGCAGGCCAGGTGGCCAAGGTATGTAACAACATGCTGTTGGGCATTCTGATGGCCGGCACGTGTGAAGCCTTGAACATGGGCATGAAAAACGGCCTGGATCCGAAGGTGCTGTCTGACATCATGAAGCAGAGCTCCGGCAACAACTGGGCGCTTCAGGTATACAACCCGGTTCCGGGTGTGATGGATGGCGTGCCAGCTTCGCGTGACTACCAGGGTGGCTTCATGGTGGATTTGATGTTCAAGGATTTGGGGCTGGCGATGGAAGTTAGTCAACAGAGTGCATCGGCTACCCCGATGGGGTCGGCAGCCCGTGCACTGTTTAACCTTCACAAGTCAGCCGGTAACGGTGCGCTGGATTTCTCCAGCCTGATTCGACTCTATCAGGACGCCGAATAAGCCGGACGGACCGGTTCCGGTCTGCGGCGCGGCTCTTGACTCGGTTCTGAAGTTAAGGGCCGCGCACGATAACAAGAATAAAATGAGGTGGAGCATGGATTACAACGAACAATACCGCGCGTCTATCGCCAACCCCGAGGCCTACTGGGCAGAGCAGGCCAAAAATATTGCCTGGTACAAGGCACCGCAAACCACTTTGACCACCACCGACTGGGGTACGCACAGCTGGTACGCCGATGGCGAGCTGAACACCTGCTATCTGGCGGTTGACCATCAAGTGGAGCAGGGGCGTGGGGATCAGGTGGCGCTTTACTACGACTCTCCTGTCACCGATACCAAGGAAGCGATCACCTTCAACGACCTGAAGGGACGTGTCAGTCGTTTTGCTGGCACCCTGCGAAACTTGGGTGTTGAAAAGGGTGATACCGTCGTCATCTACATGCCGATGATCCCTGAAGCCGCTGTTGCCATGCTGGCATGTGCTCGTCTGGGAGCGGTTCATTCAGTGGTGTTTGGCGGCTTTGCGCCGCATGAACTGGCAATTCGCATTGACGATGCCAAACCCAAGGTGATTCTGACCGCCTCCTGCGGTGTTGAATTCGATAAAAAAATCGCATACAAGCCGTTAGTCGATAAGGCAATTGAACTGGCCAGCCATAGGCCTCCGCACACGCTGGTCTGCCAGCGTCCAATGCTGAAGGCCGAGATGGATCCCAGTCGTGATCTGGACTGGTATCAGGCGCAGGAAGGTGTAGAACCGGCCGAATGCGTTCCGGTCAAGGGTTCCGATCCGCTCTATATTCTCTATACATCCGGTACTACCGGTCAGCCCAAAGGGATCGTTCGCGACAATGGTGGCTATGCCGTTGCATTGCGCTACGCGTTGAACAACGTCTATGGCATGGAAGCCGGTGATGTCTGGTGGGGTGCTTCGGACATTGGCTGGGTGGTGGGACACTCGTTCATCGTCTACGGCCCGCTGATGGGTGGCTGCAGTGCGATTTTCTATGAAGGCAAGCCGATCAAGACACCGGATGCCGGTGCCTTTTGGCGCATCATTGAAGAGTACAAGGTCAACTCCATGTTTTGTGCGCCAACGGCTTTCCGTGCGGTGCGCAAGGAAGATGCGCAAGGTGATCTGGCCAAAAAATACGATCTGAGCAGTCTGCGCTGGATCTTTGTGGCCGGCGAAAAACTGGATTCCTCAACCTACTACTGGCTGGATGATCTGTTAAAAGTGCCGGTCGTTGACCACTGGTGGCAGACTGAAACCGGTTGGCCGGTGACCGCGCCAATGATGGGTTGGGATTCCCCCTCAGAGCCTCGTCTTGGATCTACCAACAAACCGATTCCCGGCTACGATATTCAGGTACTGGATGGCGACGGTGAGCCTGTTGGGGCGATGGAAGCCGGTAACATCTGCATTAAGCTGCCGCTGCCGCCGGGCGTTGCCTGGAGCATCTGGAACAACAATGATCGATTTGTCAGCTCGTACCTGACTGCATTTCCGGGTTACTACCATACCGGTGATGGTGGCTATAAGGATGAAGATAACTACGTTTATATCACCGGCCGGACAGATGATGTGATCAACGTGTCAGGTCATCGCCTGTCAACCGGTGAGATGGAAGAGGTGGTCTCCGCTCATGCCGCGGTTGCTGAGTGTGCCGTTATTGGCATGGCGGATGAACTCAAAGGGCAGATTCCAGTGGGGCTGATTGTGCTCAAGGCTGGCGTCGAAATCGATGAAGACCAGCTAGAAAGTGAGTTGGTTGCGATGGTGCGCGAACAGGTGGGTGCACTGGCCTGTTTCCGCCGTGCGGTCGTGGTGCAGCGACTGCCGAAAACACGCTCAGGCAAGATCCTGCGTGCCATTTTGCGCAAGATTGCGGCCAGCGAAGAGTACAAAATGCCATCGACGATCGATGACGAAAGCATCCTGCCGGAGATCGAAGAAAAGATCAAAGCGGTAGGTATTGCCTGACCTCCGGGCCCCGTCGTGGGGCCCATCACTCTGTTTCTCCGACCCCATGCTTGCATACCCAAGCCATGGATGGTCTCTCGGGCTTGAGGGAAGTGATTCCCTCTTTTTTGTTGCTTGTTCAATTTCGGGATTGCCTGATTCCGCCTGATTCACTTGCCATGTTGTGTGCCGATTCGTTGAATGGTACGACTTTAGTCGTATTCGTTTCGCTTCGCAGGCCAACTTGAGGGAGTCATCATGCGCAGACCTGTCCGAATAGCCGTTACCGGCGCTGCCGGTGCTATCAGTAACAACTTGTTATTCAAAATCGCCAGCGGCGAGATGTTCGGCAAGGACCAGCCGGTGATTCTCCAGCTGATTGAAATGCCTGATCGTATGGAAGCCTTGCGTGGTCTTGCCATGGAGCTGGAGGACTGTGCCTACCCGTTGCTGCATACCATCACTCTGCATGACAACGTGGAAGACGGTTTCGATAATGTGCACTACGCACTGCTGATCGGCGCTCGTCCAAGGGGGCCAGGCATGGAGCGCAGTGACTTGCTGGAGTCCAATGCAGAAATTTTCACGCGTCAGGGTCAGGCGTTGAATAATCATGCCAACCGCGACGTCAAGGTCCTGGTCGTGGGCAATCCGGCCAATACCAATGCATTGATCGCCAGTCGCAATGCGCCCAAGTTGAGTCCATCCCAGTTCACGGCGCTGACGCGACTGGACCACAATCGTGCCAAGGGAATACTGGCCAACCATACCGGTGCCAACCCGCGCAACATCAGCCGTGTGGTGATCTGGGGCAACCATTCCACCACCCAGTTTCCCGATCTGCATCAGGCTACAGTACTGGATGAGCCGGTGATGGAGCAGATTGACGAGCGGTGGTATCGCGAAGTGTTCATCCCCAAGATCCAGACACGGGGTGGCGAGATTATTGCGGCCCGTGGCGTGTCCAGTGCCGCCTCTGCTGCTCAGGCGGTGGTGGATCACATGCATGACTGGATGCTGGGAACACAACCGGGTGAAATCGTCAGTATGGGGATTCTGAGCGATGGCAGTTACGGCATCGAAAAGGGCATTTTCTACTCTTTCCCGGTGCGTTGTGACTACGGGCGGTATCAGATTGTACGTGGTCTGGACATATCAGACTGGAGCCGCGAGATGATGAAGGTTACGGAAGCAGAGCTGCTTGAAGAGAAGGCTGCAGTCAACCATCTATTGCCGCCTGAAACCGAGGCATCTCATCAAAACCTGTCGATCTGCCTGCGCTCGGGCGTTACCCTCTATGCCGATGGTACAGGACCGGACGCTGCTTCCAAGTACCTGACCACCAATCGGGTGATGTAGCCTGAGACTTGGCCCGCAAGGTTTTTAGCGCCCTGCGGGCTGGTTCTGATGCGCCTTGACGGGCACAATAGGCGTGCAGAGCACTTGATCTCTGCCACAACAGCGCGGAGGAGCATCCCATGAGTCAGAACACTCCACACCCCAAATTCATTGAAGCCATGAAGCAGCTCTCGGCCATGAGCGAGGAAGAGCGTCTTTCGGAAGAGAACAAGGAGCTGTTTGAGCAGGCGATGAACTATGCGCCTCTGGATATTCAGCCTGCTTTAATGGCGATCCGTAAAAAATACGAGGAACCTCTGCACTGATAACCTTCCACCTCAGGAGACCCGGGCCAAACGATGTGAGTTTGGCCTCAATCTGAACAATGTCGATATCTCTGCCTCCCTCCAGTTCCGATACACGTTTTCCCGTTTTGGTTGGCCCCATTCTGCGCCGAATCACGCCTGATGAACTGACAATCTGGTGCCTGACCACTGAGGTGCTGGACTTTTCCCTGCGGCTGAAAACCACTCAAGGGGGAGTGCTTGACAGGGTTCTTACGAAAGACGAATGCTGGTCACTTCAAGTTGGCGAGCATGCCTGGATCTGCCTGCTGAATCTGCAGCCGGAAAATCCACTGCCTACCGGGGAGCGCATTGATTACGATCTGCTGATTCGTGCTCAGGGCGATACTCGTTGGTGCTCCATACAGGAGTGGGGTCCGGACCTTCTCTATCCAGGTGAGCTTTTGCCCGGGTTTGTGATCCAGCCTCAGCTGCGCTCAATGCTGCATGGCTCTTGTCGCAAGCCGCATTATCCATCAAGGGATGGGCTGGCGCGTGCCGACGCCTGGCTGGAGCAGCATCTTGCTGCACCGGCTGACTGGCCCGCCGTGTTGATGCTCAGTGGTGACCAGCTCTACGCGGATGATGTGGCAGGGCCAATGCTAAGGGCGGCTCATCAGCTCAGTGATCGTCTGGGGCTGTGGGATGAAACACTCGAGGGAGGGGGGGCTGACAGTGGCATTGAGCTGAGGCAAAGCCCGTATTGCTACTATCAACGTGAACAGCTTTTGCCCAAGGATCAGCTGAGTGAAAATGTTCGGGAACGCTTTTTTGCCGGGGTACGCAAGCCCATTTTCACCAGTGACTCCGCACATAATCACCTGATTACCTTTGCTGAGGTGATCGCCAGCTATTGTCTGATCTGGTCGCCAAAGGCCTGGCAAGGGATTGATCTGAACCCGCCAGCGCTTTCCCCCCGTCATGCCGAGCTGTATGACCACGAATTGGATGCCATTCTTGGGTTTCGTGCACAGTTGCCTCAGGTTCGCCGGGTGATGGCACATTTACCCACGTACATGATCTTTGATGACCATGATGTTACGGATGACTGGAATTTGTCGGCTGCATGGGAGTTGTCCGCCTATGGTCATCCCTTCTCACGACAGATCATTGGTAATGCGATGATCGGTTATCTGCTTTGTCAGGGCAGTGGCAACGCGCCACGCAAGATCCGCAAACATTTGAGTGAGCATGTGGAGCGTTGGCTTAAAACACACAATGAAGAAGATCACCACAGCCTGATCGATGAGCTGATAGCGTTTCAGAGCTGGGACTACCTTATCCCCATTGATCCCGGTGTGCTGGTGCTGGATACGCGTACCCGCCGCTGGCGCGCCGAGCGCAACCTGAACAGCCCTTCAGGGTTGATGGACTGGGAGGCACTCACCGAGTTACAGCAGCACCTGCTGGATCGAAAAGCCGTGATTCTGGTCTCCCCGGCCCCTGTGTTTGGTGTGAAACTGATCGAGGCGGTACAAAAGACTTTCACCACTTTCGGCCAGCCTCTGATGGTGGATGCAGAAAACTGGATGGCACACCCAGGTGCAGCCAACGTGATCCTGAACATTTTCCGCCATACGCGTACACCTGAGCATTTTGTCGTGCTCTCGGGGGATGTGCACTACTCATTTGTGTACGACATCGAGATCCGTTTCCGCAAGGGTGGACCAAAAATCTGGCAGATCACCAGCAGCGGTCTGAAAAACGAGTTCCCGCCTCGTTTGCTGACTTTATTCGACCGGCTCAATCGTTGGCTCTACGCCCCTTCATCGCCGTTAAACTGGTTTACGCGACGTCGCCTGATGAAAGTATCCCCCCGGCGCCCGGAAGGTGCAGCAGAGGGCTGTCGGTTGGTTAATAAGGCGGGTATAGGGCTGGTTCGCTTTGCCGCGGATGGTGAGCCGGAAGAGGTCTGGCAGCTGGGGGCTGATGGCCGAGATGTACGTTTTGATCTGACCGACGAAGAGGAGCATTGGGGCTGAGGGGGCGCTAACGTATAATCCGCGCGCCTAACTACCATTTTGCTGCGGAGAGTACGTCGCATGAGGATTTACTGGACTCGACTTCAGGACAGGCTTGAGCGGCTGCGTGCCAATAAGCTGTTCGAGACCTTTGTCATTCTGGTCATTGTTACCTCGGCGCTGCTGATCGGCGCCAAAACTTACGAAGAAGCGTCAAGGTTTGACCAGCTGATCAACTGGCTTGATCTGGGGGTGACGCTGTTTTTCCTGTTTGAAATCATCGTCAGGATGGCGGCGGAAAAGCGGTTCTTCGACTTTTTCAAGAAAGGCTGGAACATCTTTGATTTCGTGATTGTTGTGGCCAGTCTAGTACCGATCAATGACTCCGAAATGGTCCTGATTGCACGTCTGCTCAGGGTCTTCCGTGTTCTGCGACTGGTCTCCATGATCCCTGAATTGCGTATGCTGCTGGCGGCGCTGGTGAAATCCATTCCGCGCATGGGTTATGTGGCTTTGCTGATGTTCATTATATTCTACATATATGCGGCCATTGGCAGTTTTCTGTTTGAAAACATCGACCCCTTCCTGTGGGGTAATATCACCATTTCGATGCTGACGCTGTTCCGTGTGGCCACTTTTGAGGACTGGACCGATGTCATGTACGCCACCATGGAAGAGTATCCGCTGAGTTGGATCTTCTATCTGAGCTTCATTTTCCTCACGGCGTTCATATTCCTGAACATGATGATTGGTATTGTGCTGGATGTGATGCAGAAGGAGAGCGCCGCGGAGCAGTTGGAGTCCGGGGAGGGGGAGGCCGCCGAAATTCACTGGATGCGTGAGCATATGGTTGCCATGAGCGAGCAACTACAGCGCATTGAGACAGCACTTGAACAGGAACGGATGCGTAACCGGTGAGTTAATTGTAGTCACTGCTTTGCAGCTGGAGCGTGCTTGTCAAAGCTGCTGACCATATTCTGATTCTGAAGTAACAAGGCCGGCTTAAAGCCGGCCTTGTTACTTTACCTACATATTGGGGTAGTTCGGCCCACCGGCACCTTCAGGTACCACCCAGTTGATGTTTTGGGCTGGGTCCTTGATATCACAGGTCTTGCAGTGGACGCAGTTCTGCGCATTGATCTGGAACTGCGGGCCACTATCGCCTTCCACCACTTCATACACACCGGCAGGGCAGTATCGCTGAGCCGGTTCGGCATA
>NZ_FNRJ01000003.1 GCF_900107855.1 Marinobacterium iners DSM 11526
TGACACCCTTCTGGATGGCGGATATCGTGCGCCTGATGCTGATTATCTTCATCCCGTCCATTGCGCTTATCCTGCCAGAGGTGCTGTACCGCTAAGGCGGTGCAGGACCTCTTCTGTTGAAGGTTGAGGTCCTGAATGGACGTCAGAACCGTTTCAGCCCCTGGGTCCAAGCAAGAACCACAGAATCAGGCCAAGCACAGGCAGCAGCAGAATCACGACAATCCAGACCACCTTTGCCATGGTGGTGGCAGGGCTCTGGATGGTTTTCACGATGGCCATGACGTTGAGTACTAGAACGATAAGGCCGAACAGGCCGCTCACTTCAACACTCATCATTGTTTCCCTCCTTGTCGGAACAGGTTCAGTATAACAGCTGATATCGACTCTGCATTTACAGCAGCGGGGGCATCAGCGGTGGTTCGTCATGTAGCAGTTGTGCAAGCCGCTCCAGTCCCTCCTGCAGCCGCTCACGGCTGGCAGGGGGCGTTACGCAGATGCGCACAGCCTGAGGTGCGGGCTGAGTGCCGACACAGAAAGGTTCTGCGGCAATCAGCGTAACACCTCTGCTATCGGCAAGTTTGACAAAATCGGCCGCACGCCAGGGTTCCGGCAGCTGGAGCCAACCATGAAAACCACAGGGGTGGGAGCTCAGGTTGTACTGCCCCAATACCTCATGCAGCAGTTTCTGGCGTGTCCGTACTTCATCCCAGTGCCAGTGCAGCAGCGGGTCGGCATGTCCCTTTGCCAGCCACTGACAGGTGACGGCTCCCATCAACCCCGGTGATGACCAGCATTGTGCACGCAATGCTACCCGTAGCTGGGGCATCAAATTGGAAGGAGCACGCAATGCACCGAATCGCAGACCTCCTGACAGCAACTTGGATGCACTGAAGATGTAAAGCGCTCGCTCAGGTGCCAGTTCAAACAACGGCGTTCCTCTCAGGTCAGGGGTAACAAATTGCACACCATCTTCCAGTAGCAGCATGTCATGGCGCCGTGCGACCTCGACGATGGCCTCACGTCGCTGCTGGCTCATGCTCAGGCCAGTGGGATTGTTGTACTCGGGCATCAGGTAGAGCAGGCGGATGCGCTGCTGCTGGCACAGCCGCTCCAGGGCGTCGGGCCGTATGCCCTCCCTATCCATGGGTACAGGGATGTGTTTCAGCCCAAGCTGACGTGCCGCCGCGATCATGCCTGGGTAGGTGAGGGCAGCAGAGGCCACCGCTTCACCCGGTTTTATCAATGCCTGTAAAGCCAGAAAGTCAGCATGTTGCCCGCCCTCGGTGAGGATGACCTCTTCAGGCAGCAGCATAAGCCCCTGAGCGTTGAGCCATTGGCAGAGTTGCTCACGCTGCAACGGACTGCCTTGTTCAGGCTGATAGGTAAGGGCGGATTCGATAGCTGTGGGCAGGCTGGCAATCTGTTGCAAAATGGCGGCCAGCTGTTGCTGCCGCAGCGGATTGGGAATCGGGATGCTCAGTGACAGGTCAATGCTGTCATGGCCGGCGCGCGAAAGATGGTGAAAGTCAGGCGGTTGTTCGGTCGTTCCCTTCACTCGCGTGCCACTGCCCACGCGTGCTTCAACCAAGCCACGGCGCTCGGCTTCACGATAGGCACGCGTGATGGTACCGATGGTGACCTCAAGAGCATCAGCCAGCAGGCGTTGCGGTGGAAGGCGGTCGCCGGGCTTGAGTTGGCCGCTGGCGATATCGGCCGCCAGCTGATCGACCAGTACCTGGTAACGTGCGCCGGTCCGGCCTGTCAGGTCGGGCAGCCAGTGGCAGCGGGCGCGGGCGCGCTCATGCAGGTCCATACGGGCTCCATTTGTCAGGGGTACAATTGATTGTATAGGTGACAAAGTAAACATTGCTCGCATAAATGCAAGGGTCTAACGTGCATTGTATGGATTCAATGAGAAAAATTGAATCAAAAATATTTAATTGTACCCATACAATAGAGGCGTTAGTGATGACTCAGGAAACCGTGGAACTGACCGGGCTGCTGGGGCCTGCCATACTGTTTGCGTTCAGCATGTCAGTGACACCAGGACCCAACAACATGATGCTGACGGCATCGGGAGCGAACTTTGGGTTTCGCCGCACGGTGCCGCACATAATGGGTATCACACTGGGGTGTATGGGGCTGATGGCAGCAGTGGCCATGGGGCTGGGAGCAATGTTTGAGCGTTGGCCGGCGATGCAGCTGGCGTTGAAGGTAGTAGGCAGCGTTTATCTGCTTTGGCTGGCCTGGCGTATCGCGACGGCTCCCGTACCTGAGGTGGACTGCGCTGCGGAGCGCAGGCCGCTGCGACTGTGGCAGGCAGCAGCCTTTCAGTTCGCCAATCCCAAAGTATGGATCATGTCGATCTCGGGGGTGGCTTCGTTCACGCTAGCAGGGGATGCCTTCGTGGCGTCAGCTCTGGTACTGATTGCGGTTATGGGGCTGGTGAGTATCCCGGCCATTTCCCTCTGGGCCGGGTTTGGTGTTGCACTTGGGCGGCTGTTTAGCACGCCTCGCCATTGGCAGCGGTTCAACGCAGTGATGGGGCTGTTGACCGCTGCCTGTGTGGTGATGATTCTGGTTTAGCGCTTGAAGCCGCTGACCAGCTCATGCATGTCAGCGGATACCGACTGCAGTTCACGAGTGGTGCCCGCGGCCTCTTCGGCCTTGAACAGACTTTCGCTTGAAAGTGCCGAAATGCTGGCAACCTGAGCGTTGACCCCTTCAGAGACCTGGGCCTGCTCTTCAACGGCAGCGGCCATCTGCATCGACATGTTGGCGATGGTGCTCATCATTCCGGAGATCTCGTTCAGCATCTGCTCGGCTTCCTGCACCTGCGCAAGGCCGGCATCGGCTTCGTCCTGCCCTTCATGCGCAGCCTTGATGGCATGATCGGCACGAGAGCCCAGCCCATCAACAATCTGATGAATATCGCGGGTAGAGGCCTGGGTTCGCATGGCCAACTGGCGGACCTCATCGGCGACCACGGCAAAGCCACGACCGTGCTCGCCGGCGCGAGCCGCTTCGATGGCGGCATTGAGTGCCAGCAGGTTGGTCTGGTCTGCGATCTCTTCGATGATGCGGGCGGCATCGGCAATCTTGCCGGTCTGTTCAACCAGATCCTGAACCGAGGAAGCGATATGGTTAACCGTCTGGCTCAGGTGGGCGATCGACTGACTCGTGGTGCTGGCTAGTTCACGCCCTTTCACTGCTGTGGTATTGGAACGCTCAGCCTGTGATGCGGTTTCCTGCACATGGCCGGAGACCTCGGCAATGGTGGAAGCCATCTGGTGCATGGCGGCGGCCACCTTTTCGGTCTCTTCCTGCTGGCGGCGCATGGCAGCACAGGATTCCTGCGACATCTCCAGCCCGCTGCGGGCCTTGTCGGCTACGCTGAGGGCTGCGTCATCAATGCGGGTGAGTACGGTGTCCAGGTGCGACTGTTCGCTCTTGATAGTCACTTCAAGATCACCGAGGCTGCCAGTGCTGTCGGTGTAGGTTGCTGTCGCGACCGGGTGTTTGAAGGCAGATGGCATCATGTTGAGCAATCGATTCAGACGACGCTGGCGCTGTATCTGTTGATTGGCCAGCAGAGCTGCGGCGACCACAGCAAAAAGCGCTCCACCCAGCAGAGGGGAAACCTGATTGCCCAGTACGCCGGCTAAAACCAGAGCCACAACAAAAATGACCCAGTCCCAGGGAATGCTGAATTTGCTGATCGACTTGCCGCGATTGATCAGGCCGTAGATCTTTTCAGCACGGGCAACATCCGCTTGCTCCGGGCAGACGCGTACCGACTCGAAGCCGATAACCTTTCCATGCTCGGTAATGGGCGTGACGTAGGCGTTCACCCAGTAATGATCGCCGTTCTTGCAGCGGTTCTTGACCAATCCCATCCAGGGCTTGCCTGCTTTGATGGTGTCCCAGAGGACCTTGAAGGCCGCTTCGGGCATATCGGGGTGGCGCACCATATTGTGTGGCTGGCCGATCAGCTCTTCACGTGAGTAGCCGCTGATATTCACGAACACATCGTTGCAGTGGGTAATGTTGCCATCGAGGTCGGTGGTGGAAATCAGTTTTTCATCGCTGCCGAAACGCTGTTCTTTTTGCGTGACAGGAAGATTGTTTCTCATGGCGGTGCAGCTCCCGGTGTTTTACAGGGTCGACCAATCACTCCGGATGGTATCTGTACCTGCCTGCCCGAGTTGCCAGTTGCAACTTTGGCGAATAGCCGGTCTGCCTCAGATCAATAGGTCGCTTACTTAAAAGTAGTCAACCTGTGACAAAAATCATGGGAATGGTTTGGTGCAGATAAAACAAAGGCATGGATCATAAACACCTGGGGGTAGGGTTTCAACTGATCAACTGCAATACTGTTGTAATTTGTTGACATTATTCTGAAATTTTCGAATTTTCAGAATAATCAGATGGCCGTCTCTGGCCAGCAGCGGGGTAACCAGTGTTGCGGCAGTTCAGGTGATTCTGCCTGTGCTGTCATGATGGCGGCTGTAATCATCGCGCGGGCACTGGAGTCACCTCCGGCCAGGGCATTTTGCTGCAGCATCTCAGGCACAGAACGGTAACGGCACAACAGGTGAGCAACACCGGGCAACCCGTGCTGCAAATCACAGGCGATACCAAATCGGCGCAGCGCCTGACGTGTGTCGTCGGCCGCTGAATCACGTCCCATTGCCACCAGGTGTTGCAGCGCAGGGGGCAGGCTGTGAAGCTCTCGCTCCAGTGCTTCCTCAGCGGGAATGCCGCCCAGGCAGTCCAGCAGAACACGTGCCAGATACTCGGTTGTCGCCAGTGTTGAGGGTGAGTTGTGTGTTATGGCAGCCAGGGCATGGGCCTGCTCCAGAAAGGCGTGCTTGTTACTGACAAAGGGCAGTAGGCACACGACCCGGCCAGTGACCGACAGCTCTGTGGATTCAGAGCCGGCGGGCTCAATTCCCTGACTGATATTCTGCAGCGTCATGGCACTGGCCTTGTCTATATAGCCGGTGTAATGCCGCATGAAGCGAGCCCAGCTATTGCGGTAGGCCACAGCGTTGAACTGGTTGTGCTGCTGCAAAAACTGATAAAGGTGCCAGGCCTGATCACCATAATGGGTCAGGTCTCCTGCCTGCTTGTTGCCGTGCCAGTGGCTCAGGGGTGCGTGTAGCTGATCTGGATCGATCGGCTCACGGTCTAGCAGGTCGTGGTCGTATATCCAATGCAGTGCCAACGAGTAGGCATCTGCAATGAAAACAGCCATCACCAACGGGCGGGTCAAGGAGGGTGTCAGCATGAGCGTTGCGATCCGAATCCGTTAACAACCGTTGTTAAGCGTAGCAGAAATTTCGGTTTGCCCGAGATAAAAAAAGCCGACCAATGGTCGGCAAGGCTCAGTGCTGATGGCTCCCTCTCGCTCAGTGCAGCTTGAGTCTGGGACGGATCACCCAGTTGATGCGATCAACCAGCGTGATCAGAAACGTTTTGATGTAACCGTGTATTGCCAGCTGGTGCAGCCGGTAGAGCGAGACATAGACCAGCCGCGCAAGGCGTCCTTCAACCATAAGGCTGCCCTTGGACAGGTTGCCCATCAGGCTGCCGACGGTGCTGAATCGGCTGAGCGATACCAGCGAGCCATAGTCCTTGTACTCATAGGCCGGCAGGGCCTCTTCACGCAGAATTTTGCGGAAGTGGCGATACAGAAAGCTGGCCATCTGGTGCGCTGCCTGGGCACGGGGCGGTACATTGCCGTTGCCGTCCGTACGTGCACAGGCAGCGCAGTCACCGAGGGCAAAAATGCGCTTGTCCTCGGTGGTACGAAGATCCGGCTGCACCACCAGCTGATTGAGGCGATTGCACTCCAGCCCGTCCAGCGACTGCATGAAGTCCGGTGCGCGGATACCGGCGGCCCAGACTTTCAGCTCCGCTTCGATCACTTCACCGGTATCGGTGACCAGCCCCTTCTCGTTTACAGAAGCAACCTTGGTGTTTTCGCGGACACTGACTCCCAGTTTTTCCAGTTCATGACGGGCTGCCGAAGAGATTCGGGGCGGCAAGGCCGGGAGTATGCTCGGGCCTGCTTCAACCAGAATCACTTCCAGCCGCTGCCGGTCCAGTTTTGACAGACCATAGGCGCTGAGTTCGCGTGCGGTATTGAACAGTTCGGCCGACAGCTCAACACCGGTGGCACCGGCGCCGACAATCGCGATGCGCAGGCGTGCATCCGGCGTGTTGCTGGTCTTGAGCCATGACTCAAGCAGTGTATGGCGAAACTGCTCGGCCTGTTCACGGCTGTCGAGAAAGGTACAGTGGTCGGCCACGCCCTCGACGCCAAAATCGTTGGTTACGCTGCCTACGGCCATCACCAGGTAGTCGTAATACAGCTCGCGGCCGGGCAGAATCATCTGGCCATCCTGCCCGCACACAGGGGCAAGGTGAATGCACCGCTGCTCTCGATCCAGTGACTGCATCTGGCCAATCTGAAATTTGAAACCGGCGCTGCGGCCCTGAGCGTTGTAGCTCAACTCATCGAGGCCGGCATCCAGTGACCCAGTTGCTACTTCATGCAGCAGAGGCTTCCAGATATGCGTTGGCTCACGGTCCACGAGCGTGACCTTGAGGCCTTTGCGGCTGTACTTGCGGGCCAGGCGGGTTGCAAGCTCAAGCCCGCCGGCGCCGCCGCCGACAATCACGACATGTTGATAAAGGGGAGATGACTGTTCCATGGCAACAATTATCCTGCAATTGTGGCAGCATTGATCTGCTGCCTTGGCGAGAATTATTGGCCACTATGGTACTTAATGCGAAAGTTGTAGGGACATGACAGTTTGTGCAATTTTGTGGTTTTTTTGTAGCCGTTTGTACACTACCTGTACCTGCCCAGGTGGGTATAATGGCGCGATTACATAATAATTATCAGACACCGGTTTGACCGGTGCGGCAACAGGTCACGCCCATGAGTGAAATTTCCCGCCTTCGCAAGTTTGTTTCGCCCGAGATTATTTTTGGCAGTGGTGCTCGCAAGACCGTTGCCAACTACGCGGTTACCTTTGGCGCACGCAAGGTACTGCTGGTGTCTGACCCCGGCGTTGAACAGGCGGGCTGGGTGGCTGAAATCGAATCTCTGTTGCTTGAACAGGGTATCGGCTGTGTTCGTTTCACCGAGGTATCCCCCAACCCACGGGTTGAGCAGGTGATGCGCGGTGCCGAAATCTATGCCGAGCAGGGCTGTAATGTGATTGTCGCTGTTGGCGGCGGCAGTCCGATGGACTGCGCCAAAGGGATTGGCATTGTCAGTGCCCATGGCCGCAGCATTCTTGAGTTTGAGGGGATCGACCGCATTCAGAGCCCGATTCCGCCGCTGATCTTCATCCCCACCACCGCTGGTACTTCAGCGGATGTGTCACAGTTCGCGATCATTTCCAATCAACAGGAATGCTTCAAATTCTCCATCGTCAGCAAATCCGTGGTGCCGGATGTGGCGCTGATTGACCCTGATACCACCCGCACCATGGATGCCTTCCTGACCGCCTGTACCGGCGTGGATGCACTGGTACATGCCATTGAAGCGTTTGTGTCCACTGGCAGCGGTGCACTGACTGACATGCATGCACTGGATGCCATCCGGCTGATCAACGGTCATCTGGCGCTATTGGTAGAACAGCCTGATGACGGCCACCTGCGTGAACAGGTAATGCTGGGATCAATGAAGGCAGGTCTGGCGTTCTCCAATGCGATACTGGGCGCCGTGCACGCGATGTCGCACAGCCTGGGCGGCTATCTGGACCTGCCTCATGGCCTCTGCAACGCCATGTTGCTGGAGCACGTAATCGACTTTAACTATGATGCCGCCACGGACCGCTTCCGTATTGTCGCAGAAACCATGGGGATCGATACGCGTGGTTTGAGCCAGTCTCAGGTCAAGCGTCGCTTGATGCAGCACGTGATCTCACTCAAGCGTGAAGTTGGCCTGTATCAAAAGCTGGCCGAGCAGGGAGTGCATCTGACCGATATTCCCTGGTTAAGCGAGAACGCACTGAAAGACCCCTGTATTCTGACCAACCCGCGCAAGTCCAACCGGCGTGATGTTGAGGCCGTGTATGAAGAAGCCCTCTGACGAGAGTGGTCTTACGTTTGAAGACCTGATTGGTCTTGGTGGCCATTCAGCGCGCAAGAGTTACTACCCCGAACTACTGAATAAGGTCGAAGAGCTGGAAGCGGAGCGCAACCGCTACAAGTGGCTGTTCGAGAATGCCCTGCATGGCATCTTTCAGGCCGAGCTTGATGGCAGTCTGACCCGTTCCAACCGTGCGCTGGCGCGTATCTGTGGCTACTCGGACCCGGTGCAGATGGAACATAAGGTCAATCTGGCAGATGATCTGCTGTTCGACCCGCAAGAGCTTGACCGCATCTGCCAACAGCTGACGCAGACCGGCCAGTTGTTTCTGTATGAAACCCGCCTGCGTCGAACTGATGGCAGCCCAGTAGAGGTTTCGATGAATATCCTGCTGCGACAGGAGTCGGATGGCGCCATTATTGAAGCTTTTGTGGCCGACATTACCGAACGCAAGCGCGTGCAGCAGCGGATGAGAACACTCAACGAAGAGCTGGAACAACGCGTCGGTGAGCGCACCCGTGAGCTGGTCAGTCTCAATGACCGGCTCTGGCATGAGGTCAGTATTCGCCAGCAGGCCGAGCACGAAATGCAGCTGGCGAAAGAGGCTGCAGAGGCGGCCAACCTCAGCAAGGATAAGTACCTGGCCGCTGCCAGCCACGACCTGCTGCAGCCGCTGAATGCCGCACGTTTACTGGTAGCGGCCTTGCAGGAGCGCAGCCTGCCGACGAGCGAATCGGAGCTGGTCGACCGGGTGCATCTGGCGCTTGATGGTGCCGAACATCTGCTGACCGATCTGCTGGACATCTCACGACTGGATCAGAATGCGGTACAGCCGGAGTTGCAGAGCTTTCCCGTCGAGCGACTGTTGCAGGGGCTGCAGGCCGAGTTTGAGCCCGTTGCGCAACAAGCCGGGTTAAGCTTCCGCGCACGCCCTTCACGCCACTGGATCAGCAGCGACCTGAGACTGCTGACCCGTATACTGCGCAACCTGCTCAGCAATGCCTTTCGTTACACTGATGAAGGTGGCGTGCTGCTGGGGTTCAGGCGACGGGGGGATCGACTGCTGATTCAGGTATGGGATACCGGTGGCGGGATACCGCAGGACCAGCAACAGGCGATCTTCGATGAATTCTGCCGTTTGAGTCAGCATCGCAGTCGCAAGGCCGGCGTCGGCCTGGGGCTGGCGATTGTGGATCGTATCGCGCGGATGCTGGCGCACCCTGTCAATCTCAACTCAAGACTGGGGGCAGGCTCGTGTTTCGAGCTGTCGGTGCCGCTGGTCTGTGGCAGCAGCGGAATGCTGGGCGTGACTGCCAGTGGGCCTGCAGCGATCCCCTCGGATGTGCTCAATGGTCGCCAGATTCTGGTACTGGATAATGACCATTCCATTCTCGCCAGCATGGAGGCGCTGTTGGGTGGATGGGGCTGTGATGTTGTACTGGCGCCCGACCTTGAAGCCGCAATGGAACGGTTGCAGACCTGCCATGTGGAGCTGATTCTGGCGGATTATCATCTTGAAGAAGGGACTACCGGGCTCGAGCTGCTGTCACTGATGCAGGCGCAGGGGATGCCCTGTGTGCCGGTTGTCATGCTGACGGCCGACCGCAGTGACCTGACCCGCAAGGCGTTTCGTGATGCTGGTGTGCGGGTGCTGAACAAACCGATCAAACCGGGCAAACTGCGGGCACTGATGAGTCACCTGCTAGACACCGACAGTTAAGGATCAGCCCTTACCCTTGGTGTTCGAGGCCATGCGTTCAGGATTGAAGCCCCGCAGTGCCAGAAGCGTGAATACGGCAGTCGTTGCCAGTGTTATCAGCAGGGCTGTCTGATTCAGTTCCAGATAGAGTGCAAACCGAACCAGCTCGACGGCGTGGGTAAAGGGATTGAAGCTGCAGACCCAGTACAGCCACTCACTGGACTCCCGCATCTTCCACAGCGGATACAGTGCCGATGACATGAAGAACATTGGGAAAATCACGAAATTCATCACCCCGGCAAAGTTTTCCAGCTGACGAATTCGCGAGGACAGAAACAGGCCGATGGCCCCCAGCAGAAAGGCGGTCAGCAGCAGCGCCGGCAGTACGGCGACCAGCCCCCAAAGCGGTGGCTCCACCCCCACCAGCCAGCCAAGTGCGATGAAGGCATAAACCTGTGCCAGCGACAGCAGAGCAATGGACACCAGTTTACAAAACAGGAGCCAGGCGCGTGGCAATGGGCTCATCAGCAGCACCTTCATGCTGCCCATCTCACGGTCATAGACCATCGACAGTGACCCCTGCATGCCGTTGAACAGCAGAATCATGCAACACAGCCCTGGCAGGATGTAAGTTTCGTAGGTGATATAGGTCTGGTAGGGGGGGATGATCGATACCCCGAGCGCTGCCCTGAAACCGGCAGCAAAGACCACCAGCCACAGCAGAGGGCGGATCAAGGCACTGAGAAAACGGGTACGTTGATGAACAAAGCGCAAAAATTCCCGCTTCAGCACGCCCTTAAAACAGATCAGGTAGGCTTTCAATGGCATGCCGTTGGCTCCTCAAGCCCGGTAATCCGCTCGAACGCCTTTGCCAGTGAGGGGCAATGATGTTCGGAGCAGATTGCAGAGGCAATGTTGTCGGCGAGTATCTGTCCCTTATGCAGGATCAGTACCGGATCGTCCTGCTCGATCTCTTCAATCAGATGAGTGGCCCAGAGTACGGTCAGGTTCTTGCCAGCGCACAGCTCGCGCACGTGGCGATTGATCGCCTGCCGAGAAGCGGTGTCGAGACCGACTGACGCTTCATCCAGCAGCAGTACCGAGGGCTCATGCAACAGGGCTCGGACGATCTCAACCCGGCGCCGATGACCGCCATTGAGGCTGCGAATACTGTCATGCAGGCGATCACCCAGTTGCAGTCGCTCCAGCAGCGGGGCTGCAGCGGTACGCACCTGGCGTGTCGACAGTCCGTGCAGGGCACCATGGTACTCCAGGTTCTGCAATACACTCAGGTCCTGATCCAGGGTACTGTGCTGAAACACAACCCCGATTCGCTGCATGAGAGCCCGAGGCTGTTGCCTCAGCGCCAGCCCATCGATGCGAATCTCACCCTGCTGCAGGGCAAACAATCGAGTCAGCAGGGCATAGAGCGTACTCTTGCCTGCGCCGTTGGGGCCAAGCAGGGCGTTGAAACATCCCGGCTCAAGCCTGAAGCTGATATTGTCCAGTGCCAGGCGGTGGCCGTAGCGAAAGCTGATATTCTGTGCCTCGATACTCATCGGCTCATCACTCCAGTGTGACCACACCCCAGGGGTAGCGTCCCACTTTGATTGACTTGATCACTTTCATCTTATCGATATCAATCACCGAGACATCACCACTGACACCATTGGTGGTCAGCAGGTATTTCTGATCAGGTGTGAACTCCATGTGCCAGACCCGGCGCCCGACCAGCAGATAGTCCAGCACCTCGTAGCTGGACGTATCCACGACCGCAACATGGTTGGCAGGGCCCAGAGCGACAAAGGCAAAACGGCCATCCGCTGACAGCTTGACGCCGACAGGCTGAATCTTGTCGGGATGGATACCCCGAATCTGGAAGTTCAGCTTCTTGATGATTTCACGGCTTGCCACATCAATGATCGAAACGGTTCCACCGATCTCGGCGGACGCCCACAGCATGTTGCCATCGCGGGTAAATTCAACATGGCGAGGGCGCTGATCCACCAGCGTATTGTCGACCAGTTCATGGGTTTCGGTATCAATCCAGTGCAACATGCTGGTGGTTTCACTGGTATTGACCGCCCAACGCCCATCAGGACTGACGGCCATGCCTTCGGGCTCGACCCCAACCTCAATCTGTGCCAGCACCTCATGCGACTCGGTGTTAACCACGGTTACCAGCGCATCGTCTTCATTGGCGATATACAGGCGACGATCATCCGGGTGCAAGGAGAACTGCTCCGGGTCTTCGCCCGAAGGCAAGTTGGCGATAATTTTGCGACTGGCCAGATCCATCACCTGCACGGTATCGGAGTCGCTGGCGCAGATGTAAAGGCGGGACTTGTCCTTTGACAGAATAATACCTCGTGGACGTTGCCCCACCGATACCGTGTCGGTCACTTCCAGGGTTTCCAGGTCAATGAATGACAATGTGTCATCCTTTTCATTGGAAACAATCGCTGTTGCTGCATGCGCCAACGGGGTGGCCAGCATGGCTGAAACCAGTGCTGCCTTGATGAACGGAATACGCATGGCCGTTAAACTCCTTCGTTATTATTGAACCTGACACTCACTTTCGCTGGCGTCATAGCCAAGGGTGTCCAGGTCTGTGACCGGGTGCAGAAACCCTTCCTGCGGTGATTGTGAAACCAGCGCGCGTGGGTGGACCAGCGGAATGGGCTGGCGCAGCTGGCCGCTCCAGGGGCGGTAGGACAGCTTGCGCCCCTTGAATGCACCGAGCTGAAATTCGGGTGACAGAATAAAGGCCTTTAGTGTGGCGGGATCGGTACTGCTGGTCTGGGTAACCGCTTCGGCAAAGGTGCGTACGCCGGCCCAGCTGGCATAGTCATGGCTGTTCATCCAGCGACCGGCCTGTTTTTCAAAGCGGCTGTGCAACTGGGCGGCACCCCAGGCCTCAACCACCTTGTGCCAAGCGACCGGGCTCATGCCCTGAGTGCCTGCCACCGGCCTCGGGTACCAGGTGTTGTAGGGGACATATTCACCGAAATCCCCGCGTTCATCGGCGACCAGAACAACGTCATATTCACGGGTCTGAGTGAAAGGCGGAAGTTCCTTCTGGGCGGTCCGGCGCAGATCAGTGTCGTAGTCCCAGCTCTTGCGCTCAATGACTTTTGCACCGAAGCGATCGGCGCTGCGCTGCAATGAGTCGGCATAGGCCTTGTCTTCAGGCTGGTTGCCTTCCAGTAGCAGCCATCGACTCCAGCGCCTTGATGCCAGCCACTGTCCCAGTGCGTCGGTCAGCATGGCGCGTGATGGAAGGGTGTGCAGCATGCCGGGTATGCAGGCGTTGCTGCGCAGCTCATTGTCTGAGCTGCCGGCATTGATCAGGACAGCATCATCGGGCAACTGTGTTGCAATCTGGCGCAGCTGATCCGCATTAAGGTTGAGTACAAACAGCCTCAGGCCCTGATCGTACAGCGTCTGGGCATGGGCTATCAGGCTGGCTGAGTCCGGACTGCTGAGAGTATGCAGACTGTACTTATGTTTCAGGAAGCGGCCAGTTGAGTTGCTGTCGCTGATGCCCAGTTCGGCTCCACGCAGGCCGGCATCAGCAGGCTCTGGCAGAATATTCGACAGCACCGGGCCATGGTCGGCCTCAAAGCCCAGGTAGGCGATCTGAATCTCCAATGCGCTCGCACCGGCTGTCTGGCTGAAGGGCAGCAGGGCCATGCAGGCGGTTAACGTCAGACGGTTCAGTGATTTCATGATGTACGCTCAGGTCTTTATCATTGTTATGGACCCAGCTTAGGGGGCAGGCGAGACAGGTGAAATATTCAGAAAGTACGAAACATTCAGTACCGAAGTAGTATGTTGCGCCTGAGTGTGGGGCCTAACATGGTGTGAACCATTACGCCAAACACAGGAAACACCCATGTCCAGACTGAAAACCTGCCTCGTTGGCTCGCTGCTGTCGTTGTCCGCTATGACAACCCATGCCGCCGGTGATCTCACAACTCGCCCTGAAGCCTTGCCCGATCTGGTACTGGGGAGTGAGGTGACCGACTATGCCATGTCCCAGACACGCTATGAGCTGGAAACGGGTCAGGCCTATCGCCTGAAAGTGGTGTCCAGCGGACTCAAGGAATACGCCATGCAGGCACCTGAATTTTTCACTTCGATCTTTTTGCGTAAGGTGGAAGCGGGTGATATCGAGATCAAGGCCACAACACTGACTGAACTTGAGTTCGAACAGGCAGGCGAAGCCGAAATCTACTTCGTACCGATCAAGCCTGGTGATTACCGCTTCTTCATGAAAGGGCTTGAAGGCAAGGGCATGGAAGGAGTCTTCAGCGTTCGCTGAAGTTGAATGCCATGCGAGCCGTCGTCAGACTGAACTTGCTGGTGGCAGCGGCTTTTTTACTGGCCCTGCTGCTGAGTCTCTATGCCCTGATGCATCAGGCACGCTCTGATATTCGCCGCGAGCTTTCGTCCGGCATGCGGATGGCAGAGCAACTGTTGATGCAGGCAGTTCGCTATCCGGAGCATCTGGATTCTTTGCTGCAGGTGGAGCTGAGGCACCTGAGTTTGCAGGTACTGCCTGCCGGTGTGTCACCGACCCCCGAAAGCTGGGGGGGAGGTGACACACCGGACTGGTTTGCAGCACTGGTCTGGCCTGCGCATCAACCACTGTTTGAGCGACGCATTCCACTCAATGAGCAGGAGGTGCTGGTTCTGATCGCAGACCCTGCCGATGAGTTGGAAGAGGTCTGGGAATCGGCGTTGCAGATTTTCTGGCTGTTTGTCGGTGCGGCGCTGCTGTCGTCTGCCGCGATCAGCTGGGGCGTGAGCCGTGGCATGCGCCCGGTTGCTCAGATACTGCAGGCTCTGGATCGTATTCAGCACGGGCAATTCAATGCCCGCCTTGGCAACTACTCTGTGCCGGAGGTGCGACGTCTTGCCGATCACTTCAACCGTATGGCCGAGGTGTTGGAGCGTGAGCAATCGGATAACCGACGTCTGACCCGTGAGTTGATGGCGCTGCAGGAAAAGGAACGCAGCTACCTCGCTCGTGAGCTGCATGACGATCTGGGCCAATACCTGACTGGCATCCATGCCCAGGCCTACCTGCTGAGTAAAGCGTCGGACCGGGCTGATATCGTAGCGAAAACGGCACCCTTGATCGTGCGCGATTGCGAGCAGATTCAGCAGGGTTTTCGGCGCCTGATTCGCAGCCTGCATCCGGTGATACTGGAGCCGTTGGGGCTGGAGGAGTCTCTGCGCAGCCTGGCGGAGCAGTGGCAGCGCAGCAGTGGAATTGAGTGCCAGTTGCTGCTCAGAACCCTGCCGGAATTGCCGGATGAGGAGTCAGCGACTCATCTTTACCGTTTACTGCAGGAAGCGTTGAATAATGTGGCGCGGCATGCTCAGGCAACACGAGTCTGTATCAGTTTGATCCGTTGTGGTGATCATCTGAGCTTACGCGTGCAGGACAATGGTCAGGGGCTGCCTGCCGAGCTGCGTCCTGGTGTGGGTCTGCGTTCAATGCAAGAGCGAGCTCGTTACATGAATGCCAGTCTGGAATTAACCTCGGCGGTGGGGCAGGGCCTGCTGCTCAAACTTGATCTTCCGTTGCCTGGGGGTGCACAGTGATGAAAATTCTGCTGACCGATGATCATGCGGTTGTACGTCAGGGCTATGCCAGTTTGCTGGAAGCTATGCTGGAACGGTGCGAGATCATCGAGGCTGGCTGTGGCCACGATGGTTTTGCGCTTTGGCTGCAACAGCGGCCCGACCTGGTGATATTGGATATCAACCTGCCCGATATCAGTGGGATCGAAACGGCCAAACGTATTCTGGAGCGGGATGCATCGGCAAAAGTACTGTTCTTCAGCATGTATGATGAGCTACCGATGGTTAAGCAGGCCCTGGATGCTGGCGCGCTGGGGTATATCACCAAGAGCAGTTCGCCCGAAATTCTGCTGGACGCGGTTAAGCGTGTGGTGCAAGGGCAGCCCTATGTGGAGCATGAGCTGGCAACGCGACTGGCGATGCAGGGCAAGGGCGGCGGCGATCCTCGGCTGGCCAACATGACACAACGTGAGTTTGAGATTTTTGTCATGCTGGCGCGAGGCCTTACCCCGAAACACATTGCGGACCAGCTCTGTATCAGTGCCAAAACGGTGTCCAATCACAGTGCGCTTTTGAAGAGCAAACTGGAGGTCGGATCGACTGCGGAGCTGGTGCATCTGGCTATCCGCTGTGGCTTGATCAAGCCGGGCTGCTCTGAGCTGCCTTGAGCTTTACACTTGCCCTGGCAGGCTGCTCTCTGAAGTGATAATGGCCGCTGCACCTGATGAAGGTTGCAGCGGCCTTTCAGTTATGTGGCTGGTTACTCAATGGGGTGTTTAGGCGTCATCCAGTCGTGGGGGCAGCCGGTGCAGCCTTCCATCCAGGTGTTCTGAAAGGTTGCAAAGCGGAGTTTTGCTCCACGCAGGTCAGCGTTTTCAAGGTTGGCGTTATTGAGCTTGGCTTCCTGCAGGTCAGCATCACGCAGATTGCTGCCTGTAAAACGGGTTTTGGTCATCCATGCCATTTCAAGATTGGCGGCATAGAGGGTAGCCTGTTCGAATCGGGCATTGCTAAGACGGGCAAATGACAGATCCGCCCCATCCAACCGTGCCTGTTTGAATTGAGCCCCCTGTGCAAACAGGGCCCAGCCACTAATGGCCACCATATTGGCTTCATTCAGTTTGGCACCGCGCAGGTTGGCCTTCTCCAGATTGGCCCGTGTGAGCAGCGCGTGGCTAAGATCGGCGCCTTCAAGATTCGCACCACGCAGATCTGCATGGCGCAAATCGGCATAACGCAGATTGGCTTTGCTCAGGTTGATACCATCAAGCTGCATGCCGGCAAGGTTGTGTCCCTGCAGGTTGGCGCCCGGGCATTCGGCTTTTTGCGCGGGTTCACACGCGAGGGCTGTCAGTGGCAATGACAGGGCCAACGTGGGAATAATCAATTTAAGCATGGAAGATCTCCTGCCATGAAAAATGGGGCCGCTTGGGCCCCATGGGTTTACTTGTTAGCCCACTTCGGCAGCTTGAAGGCCCAGAAGGACCCGCCCTGTGGTACGGGCTTGGTCAGGTCGGCCATATCGCCGCCCCAGAGTGGCACGGCTCCACCGTAGCCGGAGGCGACACCAATGTACTGCTCACCGTCCATCTCCCAAGTGATGGGGCTGGAGATGATTCCGGAACCGGTCTGGAACTTCCACAGCTCCTTGCCGTTTTTGGCATCAAAAGCTTTCAAGTAGCCATCGCCGGTACCGGTAAAGACCAGTCCGCCCTTGGTGGTGAGAACGCCTGCCCACAATGGCAGCTTCTCTTTGTGCTCCCAGGCGGTTTCACCGGTGACCGGGTCCATGGCGCGCAGGATGCCGACATGGTCGTCATACATTTTGCGAATGCGGAAGCCCTGGCCAAGATAGGCCGCGCCTTTCTGGTAGGTTACCTCTTCAGTCCAGTAATCCTCTTTCCAGTGGTTGGCCGGAATATAGAACAGGCCGGTATCCTGGCTGTAGGCCATAGGGTTCCAGTTTTTGCCACCGAGGAATGGAGGAGATACCTCGATGGATTCGCCTTTTTTCTCACCGGGTTTGGGCGGTGGCGGACGCTGCCCTTCAACTTCTGCCGGACGCCCGGTGTCAGGATCGATATGGGTGGCCCAAGTGATGTTGTCAACGAACGGGAAGGCGTGCATGAACTTGCCGTTCTCACGGTTGACTACATAGAAGAAGCCGTTACGGTCGGCATGAGCCGTGGCCTTGACGGTCTTGCCATCGTCATCATATTCAAACAGCACCAGTTCGTTGTTGCCGGAGAAGTCCCAGGCATCATTAGGGGTATGCTGATAGAACCATTTCACCTCGCCGGTGCTGGGATCGACGCCAACCTGTCCCGATGTGTAGAGGTTGTCATAGTCCAGCGGATTGCCGCCAGGTGAAGTGCGCTCCCAGGTGTTCCAGGGGGCGGGGTTGCCGGCACCGATGATGATGGTGTTGGTTTCGACATCAAAGCTGGCGCTCTGCCAGGGGGCGCCGCCGCCATGGCTCCAGGCTTCGACCTTACCGGTCTCGGTGTTGGGATCATCTGGCCAGGTGGGGGCACGAGGGTCACCGGTCGGCGTACTTTCCTTGCCATTCAGGCGACCCATGTGACCTTCAACGAATGGACGCATCCAGATCTCTTCACCGGTGTCCGGGTCACGCGCGAACAGTTTGCCGACCACACCAAACTCGTCACCCGATGAGCCATGAATCAGCAGTACCTTGCCGGTTTTCTGATCCTTTACCAGTGTGGGAGCACCGGTCATGGTATATCCGGCACTGTGATCACCAAATTTCTGCTTCCAGACAACCTTACCGGTGTTCTTGTCCAGCGCCACGATGGCAGCATCCAGAGTGCCGAAGAATACCTTGTCACCAAAGATGGCAGCACCGCGGTTTACCACATCGCAGCAGGGGCGAATATCGTCCGGCAGACGTGCACTGTAGGACCAGATCTGTTTACCGGTGCGGGCGTCGATGGCGAAGATGCGTGAGTAGGAACCGGTCACATAGATAACACCGTCATGCACCAGCGCCTGTGACTCTTGCCCACGCTGCTTCTCATCCCCGAATGAAAATGACCAGGCCGGGGTCAGCATCTCGATGTTGTCAACATTGATAGCGCTCATCGGGCTGTAACGCTGAGCCTTGGGCCCGATGCCATAGCCAAGTACATCATGCGGGGTGCTCTGGTCGTTGAGTATGTCGTCCCAGCTAACATTGGAAGAGGCAGCCTGTACCCCGGCACTGCCAAGGCTGATGGCGATGCCCAGTACAGCGGTCTGGACAGATCCCGCCAGCAGGGCGCGGCGTGGCGCTTTTATATTTGTTTTCATTAGTTCAATACCCTGTTGAGTGGTGTTCAGCCAGCCTCGTTCGAGAGTGGCCATTGCCAGAGCATTGTGTTCAGCAAGAGGGGGTTCAGGCGACGGAAGCCGACCCTGAAAAGCTGGGAATGGAGGTGGATGTGAGCGGGAGATTCCACATGGTTGCCGGGAAGAAATCCCTTACAATCAAATGGTTATGCTTTAGTTTTACTACCTTGGTGTGACTGAATCAACCCCTGGTACTGGTTATCTGTGAAATTTACTACCAAAGGCCAATGTTTTGGGTGCCAAGGTTGAATTCTGGCGCTGTGACGGCTGGTTCATCATGAGCTCATCAAGGTCGGGGCCTGTTCCCCGGCTGCGTTCTGTCAGATAAAACAAGAAACGGGTGAACAACCATGTCCAAGCATAACAAACTCACCGGCCTGTTGGCTGCCACTTTGATGGCTTCTGCACTTTCCGGCCAGGTACTGGCGCACGGCGATGTCACGCCTCAGGCAGTGGATACCGAAGGGCTGTCCAGTCTGGGTGAAGACTGGGCAGATACCAACCCCTATCGTGCGCCTTCTGATGACCACGACCTGGCGGTGAAGATTGGTGCTTCAGCCTATAACCAGAATTGTGCTCGCTGTCATGGACTGGACGGTATTTCAGGCGGTATCGCACCGGATCTGCGTTACCTGAGCCCGGATTTTGAAGGTGATGACTGGTTCAAGTACCGCGTGATAAACGGGGCGGTACGTGATGGCGCCGTCTACATGCCCAAAATGGCGGATACGTTGAGTCAGGAGGCGCTCTGGGCGATCAGAACCTGGCTGGAGACCAAGTATGTTGAGGAATAAGCTGCTGACACTGCTTATATCCCTGATGGCAGGCCTGCTCGGAAACGAGCAGGCTTTTGCGCGTTTGTATGATGACGTGATCGACTCGGGATATATTCGTATCGGTGTCTACAAGGACTTTCCACCGTATTCATGGGAGGAACAGGGCAAGCCTACCGGGCTGGATGTGGATATCGCTCGCCACATTGCGGATAAGCTGGAGCTTGATCTGCAGCTGCACTGGATCACGCCCGACGAAGGTCTCGAAGATGACCTGCGCAACAATGTCTGGCGGGGGCACTATCTGGACAAGGATGAAGACAATCCTCTTGCGCGGAAAAACGTGGCAGACGTGATGCTGCGAGTGCCCTATGACAAAGCCTATGCCTACAAACGGGATTCACTGGGGTATTTGATCAACGAATTTGTGGTCATGATGGCGCCCTATCATGAAGAACGCTGGCAGGTCGCCTATGACTCGCAGCGATTGGACTCAGTCAAAACTGTTGCGGTGTTTCAGTATGAGCCTGTAGGGGTCGAGGTTGATACCGTGCCTGCTTTTTATTTTACATCCGCTCTGAATGGCCGGTTGCGTGACAAGACTCGCCATTACGTGAACCCGCGTGCTGCGTTCGAGGCCATGGAGCAGGGTGAGGTTGCAGCCGTGATGGCAATGCGATCAGAGATCGACTGGTTGCTGGAGCAGGGCGGCAATCCACGCTTCAGGCTGGCGGAAAACAGCTTCCCGACCATGGGCAGGCAGATGTGGGATGTAGGTATTGCGGTGCGTGAGACTGATCGTCAACTGGGGTATGCCGTTGAGGCGGTACTTGACGACATGATCAGGGGCGGTCAGATGAAGCAGATCTTCGAGCGTTATGGGGTGCGTTTCAGTGCGCCGTCTTTCTATCAGGTGGAACAGGCAGCCCAGACTCAAGCGCAATAACCCAGTCAGGATTCACACAATAAAAACAAGAGGAATGACACATGCAGATGTTTCGCTCAGGCCTTGTTGGTCTGCTGGCTCTGTTGTTTACGGGGGTGTTGCAGGCGGGTACTCCCGATGATCCCCTCAATTCAGTGATGTGGGACTACACGCGGAAAATTTTTCTGGGGGATGCAGACTACCGCTTTGAGCCTCGTATCAAAGTTGAAGTCCCGGCATTTGCCGAAGATCCTGCCCAGGTGCCGATCAGTATCGATGCCAGTGCCTTTGCCGGTGAGATCGAGCGCATTGTGGTCTGGGCTGACCTGAACCCGATCCAGCATATCTTCGACTACTACCCGATTAAGAACGCCAACGGTCGCGTTTCACTGCGCATTAAGGTGCAGCAGAGTACCGCAGTGCGAGCGGCCGTGCTGACCAAAAGCGGCAGCTGGCATATTGGCTATGCCCAGCTCGAAGCGGCCGGTGGTGGTTGCACCACGCCCAGTATGGGTAATGCGGATCCTTACTGGCAGAGTCACCTCGGCGAAGTTCAGGCGCGCCGCTTCAGCAACGCAGAAGGCGAGGGATCTCGGCTTAAATTGCGTGTGATCCACCCGATGGACACTGGGTTGGTGGATGCGATTCCGGAGTTTTATCTGCAGCAGCTTGAATTGCGTAATGGGGCCGGCGAGGTTCAGATCCGTATGGAGTTGTCTCAGCCGGTATCTGAGAACCCGGTGATCAGCTTTGATCTTGATGAAGATACGACCGGTTATACCCTCTGGCTGAGGGATAACGGTGGTAATGAATTCACACGGCCACTTTAGGAGGTTCAGATGAAACGGATAACCGCTTTATTGTGCCTGCTGGTCTCTCTGTCGGCCAACGCAGCGTCGTTCGATTATGGGCTTAAGCCGGTGGAAGTGGCCGAGAACACCTGGTTCATTGAGGGGCGTACCGAAGACTTCAGCGTTGAAAATGGTGGTAACATCGTCAATACCGCCTTCATAGCAACTGGCGATGGGGTACTGGTACTGGATACAGGTGTCTCACGCCGTTATGGCGAAGCGCTGCTTGAAGCGATTCAGTCGGTCACGGATGAGCCTATTCGCATGGTGATCAATACCCATCAGCATCCCGATCACTTTCTGGGTAATCAGGCATTCCAGGATGTTCCCATTGTGTCTCTGGCGGAGACCCAGCAGCAGATTCGAAACCACGGCGACAGTTTTGCGGAAAACATGTACCGGCTGGTAGGGGACTGGATGCGCGGCACGGAAGTGGTGGTGCCGACCGAGACACTTGAACCCGGTGTGCAGCAGATGGGCAGCCATCGACTGGAGTGGATCCGAATGAGTGGGCACAGTGGTGCTGATCTGGTGCTGTTTGACCACAGCACCGGAGTGCTGTTTCCCTTTGACATGGTGTTCTATCAGCGCGCCCTGACAACTCCACATACCCCAGGACTGCAGCAGTGGCGAGATGAAATTGCACAACTGCGGCAGTATCCATTCAAGCTGATGCTGCCAGGGCATGGGCCAATGGTGAGCGATCAACGTGCGCTTGATCAGATGGACACCTATCTGGTCTGGCTGGACAAAACGTTGCGTGATGCCGCAGAGCAGGGCTTGAGCATGACTGAAGTGATGCAGCTGCCGATCCCTTCCGAGTTTGACAGCATCGCCCTGCGTGAAGTCGAGTTCCAGCGCAGCGTTGTTCATCTCTTTCCTGCCTATGAAGAGGCGGCTTTTGGCCGTTGACGGCTGCGGCAAAGGCCAGTCAATGCAGGCTCTCCAGCCGGGTATTACTACCAAGTGAGGAGAAAACTGCTTCGCCCGTTCAATTGTTCCAAACGGGGTCAAATTCAAGAATGCCTGTACGGGTCGGGAAATTTTCCCGGCTCTCTCCCGAACAACAAAAATCCTCAAAGGGGACAGCGATGAAGAAATTTGGCTGCCGTAATGGCTTCGCTCTATCCACGCTGGTTGCAGCCATGTCGGTTGCAACACTGGCGCAGGCAGGTGTGACCGACAAGGATATTCTCGCCGATCATATGACAACGGACGCGATTGTGACCAACGGCCTTGGGCTGCAGGGTCAGCGCTACAGTCCGCTTGATGCACTCAACACGGAAAACGTTCAGGAACTGCGTCCGGTCTGGTCGCTGTCTTTCGGTGGTGAGAAGCAGCGTGGGCAGGAATCCCAGCCGATGGTCAAAGATGGCGTGATGTACGTCACGGCTTCCTATTCACGCGTGTTTGCTGTTGATGCCCGTACCGGTGACGAGCTGTGGGAATACAACGCCCGACTGCCTGATGGCATCATGCCTTGCTGTGACGTGATCAACCGTGGTGTAGGTCTGTATGATGACCTGGTAATTTTCGGCACCCTGGATGCCAAGCTGGTAGCCCTGAACAAGGATACCGGCAAGGTGGTCTGGATCAAGAAAGTGGCCGACTACAAGGAAGGCTACTCGATTACGGCTGCACCGCTGATCGTGAACGGTAAGATCATTACCGGTGTATCCGGTGGCGAATTCGGCGTAGTGGGCAAGGTTGAAGCCTATGATGCCAAAACCGGTGATATCCTCTGGACCCGTCCGACCGTGGAAGGCCACATGGGATATGTTTGGAAGGATGGCAAGAAGGTTGAGAATGGCATCTCCGGTGGCAAGCCGGGCCAGACTTGGCCGGGTGATCTCTGGAAAACGGGCGGTGCTGCTACCTGGCTGGGCGGTACCTACGATCCGGATACCAACCTGCTGTTCTTCGGTACCGGTAACCCCGCTCCCTGGAACTCGCATCTGCGTCCGGGTGATAACCTGTTCTCCTCATCGCGTCTGGCAATTAATCCGGATGACGGCAAAATTGTATGGCACTTCCAGACCACGCCTCACGACGGTTGGGACTTCGATGGCGTGAACGAGGTTATCTCGTTCGATTACACCCAGGGTGGAAAAACGGTGAAGGCGGCGGCCACTGCCGACCGTAACGGCTTCTTCTATGTCCTGAACCGTGAAAACGGAGACTTCATTCGTGGTTTCCCGTTTGTTGACAAGATCACCTGGGCCGAAGGTCTGGATGAGAAAGGCCGTCCGGTCTACAAGGACGGTGGTCGTCCGGGTAATCCGCTCGATGCCAAAGAGGGCAAGCAGGGTGAGTCCGTTGTGTCTGCGCCTTCTTTCCTGGGCGGCAAGAACTGGATGCCGATGGCGTACAGCCAGGATACCGGGCTGTTCTACGTACCCTCGAATGAGTGGGAGATGGATATCTGGAACGAACCGATCTCCTACAAGAAAGGAGCTGCCTATCTGGGTGCCGGTTTCACCATCAGGCCGATGAATGAAGAGTATATTGGTGTGCTGCGTGCGATCGATCCGGTTAACGGCGAGGAAGTATGGCGCTACAAGAACTACGCGCCGCTTTGGGGTGGGGTGCTGACCACCAAGGGCAACCTGGTGTTCACTGGTAACCCTGAAGGCTACCTGATGGCATTCGATGCCAAAACCGGCGAGATGCTGTACAAGTTCAACACCGGTTCAGGCATTGTCGGTTCGCCGATTACCTGGGAGATGGATGGTGAGCAGTACGTCTCCGTTGTGTCCGGCTGGGGTGGTGCGGTACCGCTCTGGGGTGGTGAAGTGGCCAAGCGTGTCAAACACCTGAACCAGGGTGGCTCTGTCTGGACCTTCAAACTGCCGAAAAAAAGCTGATCGACTGATACCCGCTGTTTGAAAAAGCCCTGCCGGCTCTGTCGGCAGGGCTTTTTTGTTGAACTTTCAGCTGAGCGATTAATCTATTGATATCAATTGGATATAAAGCATATCTTATGTTACACCTGCTTCTGCTACCTTCAGGCAGAGTCGTAATACTCCGGCATTGATACGGTTCAGTCTGCCTCGGTAGTGCGCCTGAAAGCGTGCACAAAACCTTCTGTTGTTGCATATATCAAGGTCTCCCCTTGGGCGAACATCACCCCATCGTAATCACGATGTCATGACCGATGTTTCTATTTGGGGGAAACCATGAACAATAAAAAATTCACCACCAGACTTCTGCCTGCAATGATTGCACTGGGTATGGCTGCCCAGGCTCAGGCCGAGATCAAGCTGTATGATCAGGAAGGTACAACGTTCTCGACCGATGGCCTGATCAACGCTTTCTACGTACACAGTGACAATGATGGCCGCGAGCAGTCTCGTGTCAAAATGGGCTTCCTGCCCAACTGGATCGGTTTCAATTTCGGCAAGGAAACAGGTGACCTGAAGCTTGGTGCGCGTTCATCGTTCTGGGTCAGCATCAATGATTCCGATGTGGTGCGTGCCAATAATCAGGGGCGGGGTGAGTCTCTGGGTACCGATACCGGCATCGATGTACGTCAGTTCTACGGCACAGTCGATGGTGACTGGGGCCAAGTATTGATCGGTAAAGACTTTGGTCTGTTCAACCGTACCAACATCATGTCAGACGAGTTGCTGCTCGGTTATGGCCAGACTTCTGATGCATTGGGTCTGATTGATGGTGGCAACGTTTCCTTCGGCAACATCGGCAGTGGCTATACCTATCCGTTCCCGAAAGCACAGATCACGTACCGTTCGCCCACCCGCAATGGCCTCCAGCTGGCGGTTGGTATCTTTGATCCAAGCAAATCGTCGGCTGACTCGTCAGAAGATGCACCGCGTTTTGAAGGTGAACTGACCTACACAGTAAACACCGACTCCTTGGACTTCAAAGCGTGGCTGGGTGGCTTGTATCAGAGCTCTGATGACCCAGTAGCCGATACAAGTGTGGATTCGACAGGTGTTTCCTACGGCGCCAACGTCAAATTTGGTGATCTGTCACTGACGGCATCCGGCTTCCAGAGCGAAGGTATCCACCCGGCAGCAATCGACAACTTTGTAGCGGATGAAAGTGTTGAGCTTGATGGGTATCTGGTGCAGGGTTCCTACAGCTTTGGCCCGAACCGTGTAGCCCTTTCATATGGTGAAAACGAAGGTGACAATGGCGCCGACTTCACCTACGAAAATACAGCAGTTGCCTGGTTCTATACTGTGAACAGCAACCTGAAACTGATTGCCGAGTACGACCAGACTGAAATCAGTGGTTCCACTCTGGGTACCGAAAAGAACGATACCATGGCCTTTGGTGCCGTCCTGACCTGGTAAACCTGCAGTACCACTCCTGGCGCGTAGCCGGCTCCCCTTCGCCGTCTGCGCGTTTTTTTGTCCGCCATTTGAAGTAGTACTTTGGGAGTAGATGATCAGTTGGTATCAGACTCCCGCAGCATGGGCCTGTTCAGCCCAAAACCGCTACTTTCATGCTGCTTTTACTGATGTTTGAAGTACTCAAGTAGCATTACCCGCCCCTGTAGTGCTGGCTACAATGTGGGTATACCCATATCTGCGCGAGTGTACCCCTATGAACGCGCCTGTACTGCACAGTCCCGTCCGTTCTGCCATGTCATCGGCACGCGATCCTGAAACGGCATCTCGGGAGTTGGCCACGGCACTTGATCATCCTGAACTTGGTTTCGTTCTTTTTTTCTGCTCGGCAGAGTATGACCTGAATGCACTTGCGCACAGTCTCAATGATGCCTTTGGCGAGGTTCAGCTGGCAGGCTGTACCACTGCAGGTGAGTTGACACCGCGTGGCTACGATCAGGGAACAATCACCGCCATCGGCTTTGATCGTCATCTTTTTGCCGTTGAAGTCGGGCTGATAGAAGAGCTGGAAAAGTTCAGTCTGACCGATGCCCAGTCTGAGGTGGAACGGCTGATCGGGCGCTGTCGTGAGCGTCAGGTTGCGCCGATCAAGGGACATACCTTTGCCCTGACGCTGCTGGATGGGCTATCCAGTCAGGAGGAACTGGTGTTGCTGACATTGGATTCAGCACTGGGCAGCATCCCCAATTTTGGTGGCTCGGCGGGTGATGATATTCATCTGACCGGTACCCATGTATTTGCCGGTGGCGAGTTCCGGACCCGTGCAGCGGTGGTTGTGATGATCAATACGCCGTTGGACTTTGAGGTCTTCAGTACGCACCACATGCATAGTCTGGAACAGAAGCTGATCGTAACCCGTGCAGATGCCGCCAGTCGTACCGTATACGAGCTGAATGCCGAGCCGGCTGCGCTGGAATATGCCCGCCTGCTGGGACTGAACCCCGAACAACTCGATTTCAAGACTTTTGCACTCAATCCTCTGGCTGTGCGCATCGGGCAGGAGTATTACGTGCGCTCCATTCAAAAGGTCAATCCTGACCTGAGTCTGACCTTCTATTGCGCCGTCGAGAACGGCATCGTTTTGACCGCCATGCAGCCTGGCGAAATGCTGCAGGACCTTTCTCTCCGCCTTGAACAGATTGAAAGCACTTTGGGTGAACCGTTGATTACTATCGGCTGTGACTGCTTTCTGCGCCGGCTGGAAGCGGAGTATACCGGGCAGGCACAGAAGACATCCGAACTGCTGACCCGGCATCAGGTAATCGGCTTTAACACCTATGGTGAGCAGTTTGATGGTATGCATATCAATCAGACCTTTACCGGGGTCGTGATCGGCAGGGCGCAGCATGGCTACTGATATCGAAAAGGCACAGCTGGAAGCGCGTATCGCAGAGCTTGAGCAAGACAATGCCAAGCTGCGTCGCATGAAACAGGCGTTGATCGAACGGGTCGAGTCCAGCAGCACAGTACGTACGGCGCCGTATGCCGCGTTTGAGCATTCGGTAGTGCTGGCCGAGCAGGTGCGTGAGCGCACCGAAGCATTGAATGCGGCATTGGCAGAACTCAAACACAGTAACATGGCGCTGAAGCAGGCCAATCAGGAGGCAGCCACGGCGCACCAGCGACTGATTGACGCCATCGAAAGCATCTCGGACGCCTTTGTACTGTTTGATGCCGAACGGCGTATCGTGCTGTTCAACAGCCGCTTTCGTGACTATTGGCAGGGCACGCAAACTCGTATTGAGCGGGGCATCACCATCCATGATGTGCGCCGTCTTGCGCTGGAGTGTGGCGTAATTGCCGAAGAGCATGTTGGTCAGGGGGATGAGGCGACCGTATATCATCTTTCTGATGGCCGCTGGGTGCAGATGAACGAGCGTCATACCAATGATGGCGGTCTTGTGATCCTGTACACCGATATTACCGACCTGAAGGCGAGTGAGACCGCTCGGCGTGAGCAGGCGCTGGCACAAAAAAGCCGGTTGCTGCAGCGTACCGTTGATAATCTGTCCCAGGGGGTAGCGCTGGTTAACCCGGAGGGCGAGCTGGAAGTCTGGAATGACCGATTTGCCGAACTGACCGGACTCAGCCCGGTCAGCAGCGTCCCGTTTGAGTCTTTGATGGGTGCCAGTGAAGTGCAGCTGCTGACACCCGACACGCTCAGTGTACACGGTCGGCCACTGTTGGAAACCGAGCAGCACCTTGCGGATGGTCGAGTACTGGAAATTCGTACCCACCCAATGCCATCCGGTGGCTTTGTAAATACCTACACGGATATAACCGAACGCCATCGTTATGCTGAAACCCTGCGCGAAAACGAGAACTGGCTGCGTCTGATTACCGACCATGTGCCGGCGCTGATCGCCTATGTGGGCGGTGAAGGACATTTCCAGTTCACCAACCAGGTTTATGATGATTGGTATGGCTGGCCTCGGGGAAGTCTGATCGGGCAGAGCATTCGTCAGGTACACGGTGAGCAGCAGTATGCTCGGCTGGAGCCGTATATCCGCCAGACCATGAGCGGGCAGAATGCCACCTTCGAAATTGATGAACAGAATGCGGCAGGTGAAAACCGGCACATGCTCAAATCCTATGTAGCCAATATTGATGCTGCGGGCAACACGGTTGGTTTCTTTGTGCTGATCCGTGATATCACTGAACGCAAACGAACCGCGCTTGCGCTGCAGCAAGCCTATCAGAACCTTGAGCAGCGCGTACGCGAACGTACCTCAGAGCTGACTGGGGTTAACCTGCAGCTGCGACAGGAGATCGAGGAGCGTATGTCGATCGAGGCGCGGTTGCTGGAGGCCAAGCAGGACGCCGAACAGGCTAACCTGTCCAAAACCAAGTTTCTTGCGGCGGTCAGTCACGATCTGCTGCAGCCGCTCAATGCAGCACGCCTGTTTACCGGTGCCTTGCTGGAACAACCCATGCCGGAGCGCATTCGCAGCCTGATCAGCTCTGTCAGCAACTCCCTGCAGGATGTGGAAACCCTGTTGGGTACGCTGGTTGATATTTCCCGCCTGGACGCGGGTGTCATCAAACCTGATGTATCCGCATTCAGGCTCAATGAGTTACTGGATACATTGGCAGCGGAATACCACCAGATGGCCGCTGCCGAAGGGCTGTCATTCCGTTTTGCGGGCAGTGACCGGGTCGTACTCAGTGACGCAACACTGTTGGCCCGTATTCTGCGCAACTTTTTGACCAACGCACTGCGCTATACCGATAAGGGCGGGAAAATCCTGTTGGGTTGCCGTCGCAGAGGAGAGCGGGTGTTGATTGAGGTCTGGGATACCGGTTCTGGCATTCCCGAGGACAAGCTGACGGAAATATTCCAGGAATTTCGTCGTATCCGTAACGGCAATCAGCATCAGGACAAAGGGCTGGGGCTGGGCCTTGCCATTGTCGACAAGATCGGCCGTATGCTGGATCACCCGATCAGGGTGAGATCAGTCGAGGGCAGGGGCTCGGTGTTTTCGGTAGAAGTGCCGGCAGGTCGGTTGTTGCCACAATCCTTCCAGGCGCCGTTTTCGGACCCGAGCATTCATGCCCGGCTGGAGGGAGCGCGCATCTGGATGATCGACAACGATCCCGCCATCTGTGCCGGCATGGCCACGCTGCTGACAGGTTGGGGCTGTGAAGTGGTGACGGCGCTGGGGCTGGACGATCTGCAGCAGCAGGTATCCATTGGCAGCGCCGGGCTGGACATTCTGATTGCTGATTACCATCTGGATGACGGCGCGACCGGTGATGAGCTGGTACGTGAGGTGCTGAGTCTGCGGGCGGACCAGCCGCCGGTATTGATGATCACGGCCAACTACAGCAACGAGCTGAAACAGGAAGTGAAGGCTCAGGGGTATCTGCTGATGAACAAGCCGGTCAAGCCGCTGAAGCTTAAGGCTACACTGGCCCACTTGCTGCAACGCCGGCAACAGCCGGCGTAAGCAGAGAGTAGATGCTTCAGCGCCGCAGATACTGGGCGAAATCGATATCGCTGGCCGAGAGGATCGCCTGAACTCGGTTATGTACACCGAGTTTGCGCAGAATGGCCGAAACGTGGGCCTTGACGGTCGTTTCGGCAATATGGAGGTTGTAGGCGATCTGCTTATTGGACTCCCCCTTGGCCATCCGTTCCAGCACAAGCAGCTGACGACGAGTCAAAGAAGAGAGGAGTTCCGGTGCAATCTGGGGGTTGTCGTTGCCGCGTCGGTTGCGGCGTCCTTCCTGTCCGCTTTGGCGGATAATGTCAGATGGCAGGTAGACGTTTCCGTCCAGGATCTGCTGCAGGGCTTCGGTCATCTGGTTGCGCGGTGATGATTTTGAGATGAAGCCAACGGCACCGCAGGTGATCGCCTGCAGCACGATCTGTTTGTCATCCTCGGCTGAAACAATCACCACGGGTACGGTGGGTGCCTCGTTGCGCAGTGAAATGAGCCCGTTGAGACCATTCATTCCGGGCATGTTGAGATCCAGCAACACCAGGTCCAGATCATCGTGTTCCTGCGCCAGGGCAAGGGCGGTCTCAAGGTTTTCGGTTTCCAGTGTTTCGGTATCAGGGAAACCTGATTCGATCACATTGGTGATCGCCTCTCGGAACAGTGGGTGGTCATCAGCGATAAGAATCTTGTACACGGGTATGTTCCCCTTTTATCTTTATTATTAAGAACTTCAGAGACCTTCCGTGTCAAACTTTTCAATAGTCGGCCGGTAATGGCACGGGGGTTCCGGTGACCAGATCGAGTTCGGCTTCGCGCCAGCCGTCAGTCCCTTCTGCATACCAGTACAGATTTTGGTAACCCCAGCCGTGGGCGCGTTTGACAGCATTCCATGACATCCAGCAGTCAGCCGTGCAGTACAGTATGACCGGTCTCAATGGATCGCCACCGGTTGCCTGCTCCAGTTGAGTGCTGAAGTACCGCTCCAGTCGTTCACCGGGTTCGCCCAGTCCTACGTTGGGCAGCCATATACTGCTGGGCAGGTGCAGTCGGGGTTTGGTAATCAGAAAAATACCGTCCTGCCATCCTACCGGCTGTACATCGACCAGTACCGGCTTTTTCGGTTGCTCCAGCAAACTGCGAACACCCGCGGTATCGACTCGAGTGCCACCCTCTACCGGTATCGCAGGCGGGCTGCGATAGTGGGCGATGCGATAGCCGTCCCAGGAAAAATAGAGCCGGTCGTCAGGGTCTATCTCGGCCGCGGCGGTCGCAGTGAGCCCGGCAAGCAGGGCCGTTATGACTGATAGTCTTGCAAGCAGATGCATGGTGTAACTCCGTTACGACTATTAGACTCCTGCTGCCGGGTACTATGAATTCGACCTTGGGGGCGCCAAACCGGTACTTAAGTAGTAAAAAACCGTTTGTATCACAAGGTTGATCTGACCCTGAACATTGTTACGGCCACATGGCGGCACTATCATACCTGCATCCAACTGACAGAGAAGCAAGATGTTTCAGGAAAGACGCATATCTCCCCGCGTGCACTGTAGCCTGCCGGCAGAAATTGAAACCTCGGCAGGGGAGATGATCGATGTGAATCTGGTAAACATCAGCCGCAGTGGTTTCCATGTTGAGGGTGGTGAGGTGCTGGCCGGGTTACAACCGCCACAGGGATTGGGGGCCACCGAGGTCTGGCTGCATTTCGGGCTTGGGCAGGGTCCGTTGCATTGCCACTGCCGTATTGTGTACAAGCGGCGCAATTCTCATGACAGCATCGGTTTGGGTCTGCACATTGTGTCGACAGACCCTGACTCACTCACGCTGATCGACCGTTTTGTGCTCGACCGTCTCAGTTGAATACTGTTCAGCATCCTGCACCCGTGCTGCCTGCTGCTGCAGGCGGTACAGTCTTGCATAACGCCCTTGCTCGGCCCGCATCAGTGCTCGGTGTGAACCGGACTCAACAATCTCGCCATTGACCAGCAGCAGGATGTTGTCTGCCTCACGAATAGTGGAAAGGCGATGGGCAATCACAATAAGACTTACCTTACCATGCAGTTCGTGCAATGCTCGCTGCACCACCTGTTCTGTTTCGCTGTCGACGCTCGCCGTGGCCTCATCCAACAGCAGAACGCGCGGAGAACCTGCCAGTGCACGGGCGATGACCAGCTGCTGGCGCTGACCAGTCGAGAGTCGAGTCCCACGTTCCCCCAGCAATGTATGCATTCCCTGTGGCAGCTGTTGGATCATCGGCAACAGATAGGCCTGAGCGGCTGCCTGTTCGATGGCAACATCGCCAAGACCGCGCCCCATGTCGATATTGTCACGAATGCTGCCTGCAACGATGAATGGTTCCTGCGGAATCAGACCGATGCCATCACGCAGGGCAGCATTGCTCAGAGACTGCAGGGGCTGGTCGTCGATTCGAATCGTACCTCTGTCGGGAGCGTAGTAGCGCAGCAGCAGGCTCAGCAGCGTGCTCTTGCCGCTGCCGGTGGGGCCTGCAATGCCCAGAAACTGGCCAGGCGGAAGGTCAAAACTGATTCCACGCAGAACCGGCTTCTCCGGTTGATAACCAAAACCCAGCTGCTGCACTTGAATGTGCCCCTTGCTGACAGAACCCGTGCCGGGTTGACTGAGAGCGTTGTCTTCCGGTTCGTCCAGCAACTCCTGCACACGGCGTCCGGCAATCATCGCCTGCTGGTAAAGGTTGAAACGCTGAGTAATCTCTGCCAGTGGTTCGGTGAAACGTCCCAGCAGGTTGATGAAAGCGTACAGCACACCGATCTCCAGGGTTTGCTCGGCAGGTTGCAAACCAAACCCCCAGATCACGGCGACGAGCACCAGTACGCTCATCAGGTCGATGGCCGGCCGTAACAGGGCCGCACTAATGCGAATGGTGCGCAGGCGTGACTGATAGTAAGGCTGGTTAAGCGTTTCAAACCGGTTGATAAACCGGCCCTGCTGCCCGGATGCCTGAATCACGCCCATGCCACTGATCGACTCGCTGACCAGTCCGTTGATCTCCGAGCGCAGCTGTCGCTGGCGTGATACGGCGGCACCGCTGGCGCGCTGGTAAAGCCAGATCAGTCCGACCACAGCGGGTATCATCAGCAGTGCAATCAGCATCAGGAACGTATCCAATACGGCCATTGCAATCAGGATGCCTACCAGAAGCACGGTGTTGGTCAGTACTACTGACAGGAACTGCACGTACAGATCCTTTATCGATTCGGTGTCATTGGTGATGCGGCTGACCACCTGACCTGTAATGGCATGGTCAAACCATCCAAGCGGCAGACGCAAGGCACGTCTGAAAGCCCGTTCGCGGATATCCTGCACCGCCACCAGTGCCATGTCGGTAAATTTCATGGTCTGATGGAAGCGCAGCCAGGCGGCCAGTATCTGTACCAGCAGGTATCCAACCAGCAGCAGTCCAACCGGCTGCCACTGCAGGTTGCCGGGCATCAGGTAATCATCTATGTAAACCTTGGCCAGCAGCGGGCCGGCCACATCAGCAGCAGTGGCCAGCACCAGTAAAATCAAAGCCTTGACCAGCAGCGGACGGTCACGGCGGATATAATCGAACAGCAGGCTGAAGGCGCGTCTAGCCTGGCTGCGCTCAGTGGCTGACATCGGTTTCTTCCTCCATCTGCTGGTAGGTCCACATGCGACTGTACCAGCCGTCAGTGGCAAGAAGCTGCTCATGAGTCCCGGTCTCGTCGGGGTGGCCGTGTTGCAATACCAGAATGCTGTCACAGTCTCGCAGCGCACTCAGGCGATGGCTGATCACAATCAGGCTGCGCCGCACACTGGCCTGTTGCAGGCGCTGCAGAATGCGTTTCTCGGTATCAAGGTCAACCGCTGAAAGGGAGTCATCCAGCACCAGCACAGGGGCCGGGGCCAGCAGCGCGCGCGCCAGAGCAACACGCTGGCGCTGGCCTCCGGACAGGGTAACGCCACGTTCGCCGACCGGTGTGTCATAGCCCTTTGGCAAACGTTCGATATCTTCATCGACGGATGCCAGCCATGCTGCGTGGCGTATCGCTTCAGGGTTTGCATCCGGCTGGCTCAAGGCAATGTTTTCCGCCACCGTCAGGCTGAACAGGAAAGGGTCCTGCGGCACCCATGCGAAGCAGCTGCGCAGGGCCTGCAACGGGTAATCCGCAACGGCATAGTCGCCCAGTCGCAGATGCTGTGGGCTATCGGCCTCACGGTAGCGCATCAGTAACTGGATTAAGGTGCTTTTGCCAGCACCGGTAGGGCCGGCGATGCCAAGGCGGCTGCCCGGCGGCAGATCAAAACTTACGTCCTGCAATGCAGGCGTTTCACTGCCGGGGTAGGTGAAGCTGAGTGCCTCGGCTGTCAGGGATGTTTCACTGACCGGCTGCTGCCCCTGGTCCTTGATGGAGTCGGGCGTTTGCAAGGTCGCGTCGACCCGTTTCCAGGCGGCACTGCCACGTTCGATGATATTGAGCAGCCAGCCGAACGCCCACATGGGCCAAATCAGCTGACCCAAGTAGAGGGTGAAACCGGTCAGTTCACCGATGCTGAGCTGCTCGGTGCTGATCAACCAGCTGCCACCGGCGAGAGTGAGAAGCAGAGAGGCGCTCATGCACAGAAAGATCAGTGGGTCGAACAGGGCCTCGCTGCGGGCTACATCATAGTTGGCCTTCGCGGCGCGATGGGTGATGGCGGCGTAATCATCGAACTCCTGCTGCTCGCGTCCAAGTGCTCGAATCATGCGAATGCCAGAGAGTGCTTCCTGGGTTCGGTCATTCAGTGCGGAGAACTGTTCCAGTGCTTCATTGAACTGGTGGTGGATACGGTTGGACAGGCGATGGAAACCAAATGCCATAACGGGGAAGGGCAATAATGCGATCAGGGTCAGGCGCCAGTCGATCACGGCTGCCATCATGATCATCACCAGCACAAAGGTCAGCAGGCCATCAAATCCTGACAGGATCCCTTCGCCTGCTGCCATCTCAATCGCATCTATATCGTTGGTGGCCCGTGCCATCAGGTCGCCGGTATTGTGTTCGGCATAAAAGGCGTCCCCCTGTCGGGTCAACCGTTGATAAAAACGGCTGCGCAGCAGGTTACCCAGCCGATAGGCGGTTCCGAACAGTATTTGACGCCAGGTGAAGCGCAGTACGTAGATCGCCAGGGCGCAGCCAAGCAGCAGCCAGAGGATGCGGCTGTGGCTCTGGTTGTCACCGGCCGTGAGATGGTCAACGCTTTGCCCTACCAGCCAGGGAATGCTGAGATTGAGCATGGCAACCAGTGACAGCAGTAACAGAGCTACCGAATAGGTGCGCCAGTGTTCGCGAAAGAACCAGCTCAATTGTTGAAACAGTTGCATGGCATCCTGTCGAATTTCAAAGTGATATGATGGACGGCGGTTTCATTCAGGAGAATACCGCATGAGTCTGATTCGGCGATGGCATCTGGTGTTACTTGCCCTGATCGTTGTTCTGTTGTGGATGGGACGTTCCCATTCACCGGTACCAGAGTCGTCTGAGCTGCCGCAGGTGTCGCTGGCACCTGTGTCTGCCGAGCCGCTACAACAGAATTTAACCCCGCCAGCCGAGCTTGAATTCGGGCAGTATTCGCTGCGTCTGTTGGCCGAGTTCGCGCTGGAAGCGCGGGTGCTGGCTCGAGAGCGCTATCGAATGGGGCGTGAGGCAGACCTTTCCCCCTGGGACTTCGCGCTGGGCTGGGGGCGTATGGCCGAGCCGGAAATTGCGCGTCAGTTTACCATACGTCAGTCGGGTCGATGGTATTACTGGCGCACCGAACAGTTGCCGATTCCCCAGCGTGAAGTTGAGATCAGCAGTGCCAATATGCACCTGATTCCGGCCAACGATCAAGTCAGAGAGGCACTGGATCGTGTCAATTCCGGCAGCACGGTAAGCCTGCGCGGGTTTCTGGTTGAGGCCCGCGGCGAAGACGGCTGGCGCTGGCGCAGCTCCATGTCGCGGGAAGATACCGGCGATGGCGCCTGCGAACTCATTCTGGTGACTGATGTGCTTTGATCTCCTGCCGTAGCGGCGCCTTGCGCTGCTCTGCGCGGATATTGATCAGGTTGCCGCTGAACATCAGCGCAGCGCCCGCCAGTACATACCAGTCGATCAGTTCCTGATAAAACAGATAACCTACCAGTGCGATCAGGGGCAGACGCATGAAGTCCATCGGTACAACAACAGTCGCGTCTGCCAGCTTGAATGCGCGTGCCATACAGTAGTGTGCACTCATGGCGGTGACGCCGACGACCAGTATCCAGGGCAAGGCTTCAAGGGTAGGGCTTTTCCAGTCAAGCAGTGATGGGACCATGCCAAAGGGAAGCTGCATCAGAGTCATGTAGAACAGGATGCACAGTGGGGTGTCGGTGCGAGTCAGTGACTTGGTCTGAATGTAAGAGAGAGCATAGCCGAACGCGCCGGCCAATACGGCCAGTGAGGCCGGGTGCAGCACGCCCATGCCGGGGCGCAGTATCAGCAGCAGGCCGGCAATACCCAGCGCCACCGCCAGCACTCTAGGCAGTGTAAGTCGCTCACCCAGCAGCAGCCAGGCCAGCAGGGCCGTCCAGACAGGAGTGGTGAACTCGATGGCGATTACCTCCGCCAGCGAGATCCAGGCCAGGCCATAAAACCAGCCATACTGACCACCGAAATGAGCGATGTTGCGCACCAGGTGCGCTCCGGGACGGGTGGTACGTAGCTGTTCGATGCCGGTTTTGGCCACCAGTGCACCGATCAGGACAACGCCGATTACGCTGCGGAAAAACAGAATTTGGTAGGTGGTATATTCAGCTGTCAACTCACGTCCGGAAACAGCCATGGCCATGAACGAGAACAGCGCGCCGGTCATCCAGAGCGCAGCCAGAAATGCCGGGTGACGATCCTTCAACATCACAGCTCCTGAAATGCAAAACAGCATTCTCTCAGCTGCAGCGGGTATCGTCTATCCGGAATCTGCAACTGGAGTGGATGTGTACCGCGATGAGGCTAGCTGTTGGTGCGGGTAATCAGGTTGGCCTGCATCGAGTCACTGCGCAGCAGGTCAGCAAGAGTGTACTCTTTGAGGGTATCGAAAAAAGCCTGCTGAGCACGGGCAAGGGCACCTTGGAGAGTGCATTGACCGGCAAGACGGCAGGGCTGGCTGTTGCAGTCCACCAGCGGGGATGTACCTTCGGAATGGGCTACCACTTCACCGATGTTAATCTGCTCGGGGGGGCGGGCAAGGCAAATGCCCCCTTTCTTGCCGCGGAAGGTACTCAAATAGCCCCGTTTACCAAGAGCGTGAACAACCTTGCGCAGGTGCTCGATCGAGATGTCATAGAATGTCGCGATTTCACTCAGGGTCGAGAGACGATCGGTATGGGTTGCGACATAGAACAGGACTCGGAGCGTATAATCGCTGAAACGGCTCAGTTGCATCGTGATACCCGACTTAATATAAGGATTTGATGATACAAGATAACGCTCGGGACCGAAACTTTTCGTTATATGAATCATCAACGTCTGAGGGGGCTTGCGTTCAGGTCGGTAAAACGTTAACAATAGCGGTCAACATACCTAATATTCAGAAGGCGCCTCATGGGGGCGCCTTCTCAGTTTTGAACGTTGTCATGCATCACCCGATCAGTACTCAGAAACCTGCGGCCTGTCTTGTTCAGGCCCCGCCAACCTGCCGCTGAAGCTGATAGACCTGTATCAGCACGGTACAGGTCGTCGGGTGCACTTCGCTTTTCCCACTGATCCCTTTTATTTATCGTTGTACCTCAAGCTAGGTACAACCTGTTGTCACAATGATGGAGTTGAAAATGGCTGAAATGCCCGGAATCAAGGTGTCCGAGAAGGACGTTGACCAACTGGAAGCCATGCTGGAGCGGAAAGAGCACCGGGACAATCCCGCACTGGATGGCTTGCGGACGGAGCTGGATCGTGCTGACGTTGTACCGCTTGAACAGCTGCCGGATGATGTGGTGCGGATGAACTCCACCGTGACCTTCAAGGTGGAAGAAAGTGACAAAACATTCCAGCGTACGCTGTGCTACCCGCATCAGATGGCTGGCCGTGAAGACGGGATCTCAATTGTGGCGCCGATCGGGTCAGCGCTGCTGGGGCTGGAAGTGGGGCAGACCATCGACTGGCGCCTGCCGGATGGCAAACACAGCCACGTGCGTATTATCGAAGTCAGCCATGCATGAGTGCTGATGTGCGCCCTCCTGCAGCAGGCAGGCGTACGACGCAACAAAAAGGCCGGTCATCATGACCGGCCTTTTGCGTAATGGGACAAGCCCGATTCAGCCCTTGTTGCGCAGGTCAGACACGCGCTGTGCCTTACCTTCGGAGCGGGCAATGGTACCCGGCTCACCAATGGTGATGCGAGTGCTGATGCCGATGTAGGACTTGATGTGGTGTGACAGCTCCTTGGTGACGGCATCCTTGTTGGCTGCAGTTGCTGCCGGAGTCAGTTCCACCTTCACTTCAACCATGTCCAGGTTGCCGTTCTTGGTGACAACGATCTCATAGTGAGGCGCCAGTGCTTCCACCTTGAGAATCTGCTCTTCGATCTGGGTCGGGAACACGTTCACCCCACGGATGATCAGCATGTCATCGGAACGACCGGTAATCTTGTCGATGCGACGCATGGAGCGAGCGGTGCCCGGCAGCAGGCGAGTCAGGTCGCGGGTGCGGTAACGTACAACCGGCATCGCTTCCTTGGTCAGTGATGTGAACACCAGTTCACCGTACTCGCCATCCGGCAGGACTTCGCCGGTGTTCGGATCGATGATCTCCGGATAGAAGTGGTCTTCCCAAATGGTAGGGCCGTCTTTGGTTTCGATACACTCCATCGCCACACCCGGTCCCATGACTTCGGACAGGCCGTAGATGTCGACCGCATCGATACCGGCACGCTCTTCGATGCTCTTGCGCATCTCACCGGTCCAGGGCTCGGCGCCGAAGATACCGGTACGCAGACGGATCTTACGAGGATCTACGCCCTGGCGCTCCATCTCATCCAGAATGTTCAGGAAGTAGGACGGAGTCACCATGATCAGATCCGGCTCGAAATCCTGAATCAGCTGAACCTGCTTCTCGGTCTGGCCGCCTGACATCGGGATGACGGTGCAGCCCAGGCGCTCGGCACCGTAATGTGCGCCCAGACCACCGGTAAACAGGCCGTAGCCATAGGCAACGTGAACCTTGTCACCGCGATGTCCGCCAGCAGCGCGGATGGAGCGTGCAACTACGTTGGCCCAGGTGTCGATATCGTTCTGGGAATAACCCACTACGGTCGGCTTGCCGGTCGTACCGGAAGAGGCGTGGATACGCACTACGTCTTCCATCGGAATGGCGAACATGCCGTATGGATAGTTGTCGCGCAGATCCTGCTTGGTGGTGAACGGGAAGTGCTTCAGGTCTTCCAGAGACTTAAGCTCGTGCGGGTGCACACCCTTTTCATCACACTTCTGTTTGAAGTGGGGTACGTTGTTATAGGCGTGCGCCAGGCTCCAGCGCATACGGCGCAGCTGCAGAGAACGCAGTTCGTCGATGCTGGCTGTTTCGATTTCTTCAAGGGAACCGCGCATCATTGGCTGTTGATAGTTCATGCTTATTATTATCCCGTTGCTTGTAGGTTAATAATTATTAGATTCCTGAAGCCGCAGCATCAGACTCGTTCAATAATTGTTGCAATACCCTGGCCGACACCGATGCACATCATGCACAGTGCATAACGGCCACCGGTACGGTGCAGTTCGTACATGGCAGTTGTGATCAAGCGCGCACCACTCATGCCCAGCGGGTGTCCCAGAGATATGGCACCACCATTCGGGTTTACATGGGTCGCATCATCCGGCAGGCCGAGATCGCGGGTGACGGCCAGTGCCTGAGCAGCAAACGCTTCGTTCAGCTCGATGACGTCCATATCTTCAATTTTGAGCCCGGCCTTGGCCAGAACCTTGCGTGCGGCCGGTGCCGGACCGAAGCCCATGATGCGTGGTTCAACACCAGCTGTCGCCATGGCGACAATGCGCGCTTTCGGTGTCAGGCCGTGGGCCTTGGCGGCTTCAGCGGAGGCGATCAGCAGGGCACAGGCACCATCATTGACGCCGGACGCGTTACCCGCCGTTACGGAACCGCCAGCTCTGAACGGTGCTTTTAGCCCCGCCAGGATTTCCATGGTGGTATCGGCACGGGGGTGCTCGTCAGTGTCAACGACCTTGGGGTCACCCTTACGCTGGGGAATGGTGACCGGCACGATCTCCTGGGACAGTTTGCCATTCTGTTGAGCAGTAGCGGTGCGCTGCTGGCTGCGGAAGGCAAAGGCGTCCTGATCCTCACGGCTTACATTGAAGTCGGCCGCAACGTTCTCGGCGGTTTCCGGCATGGAGTCCACGCCGTACTGAGATTTCATCAGCGGGTTGATGAAACGCCAGCCGATAGTGGTGTCATACAGACCATTCGGATTGCGGGTAAAAGCGGATTCGGCCTTACCCATCACAAAAGGTGCGCGGGACATGGATTCAACGCCGCCGGCGATCATCAGTTCACAGTCACCGGACTTGATGGAGCGGGCCGCAAGGCCAACTGCATCCATGCCGGAACCGCACAGACGGTTAACGGTCGTGCCTGGAACGCTCACCGGCAGGCCAGCCAGCAGAGAGGACATGCGTGCTACGTTGCGGTTGTCTTCACCGGCCTGGTTGGCACAACCGTAGATCACGTCATCCACCTGGCTCCAGTCAACATCTGGGTTACGCTGCATCAGCGCCTGCATCGGAATGGCGCCCAGGTCATCGGCGCGCACGCCGGCAAGAGCACCGGCATAACGACCGATCGGCGTGCGGATCGCATCACAGATAAAAGCGTCTTTCATTGGGTTTCTCCTCAGGCCGTGGTCTCGTCTTCCGGGATGACACTACCCTTGATCTGGTAGGACTTGCCGCGGAAGAAAGCCAGCTCTTCATTGTTCTGGTTATAGACAGTGATGTCATACACGCCGGTGCGTCCCTTGCGTTGACGCTCCTGTGCAACCGCGGTGAGACGATCACCGAGGAAGCCGGGAGCGACGTATTCAATGCTGCAGCCGCTGGCAACCGTTACTTTATTGTAGCTGTTGCAGGAGTGGGCAAAAGCCGTGTCTGACAAGGCAAAAATAAAGCCGCCGTGACACATGCCGTGACCGTTCAGCATATCCTTGCGTACGGTCATGCTCAGACGGGCATAACCGGGGCGAGTTTCGTCAATGCTGATCTCAAGTCCCTGAGCGGCATAGTCAGTGGTATGCATTGCTTCGCTGCAGGCAACGGCAAGTTGCTCCGGAGTCATGTTGTCAACGCTCATGCCTTACGCCCTCCTGCAACCTTTCGCAGCAGCAGGGGAGACGGACGATAGCGGTCTTCACCATAGCTGGCGCCAATGTTGCGCAGCACATTCAGAATGCGGCCCAGGCCTACTTCCGTTGCCCAGCTGATTGGCCCGCGCGGATAGTTGACACCACCCTGCATGGCGATATCGACCGCTTCCTCGTTGCATACCTGCTGATTGACGGCGTCGAAGCCTTCGTTGGCCAGCATGGCCAGGGTGCGCATCACGATCATGCCCGGGATATCATCGATCACGCTGACCGCCTTGCCGGCCGCCTGGAACAGGCCGGTGGCCTGGCGTACGGCGTCGGCATCGGCCTGATCAGCCGGAGCCAGCGCAATGCGGGTTGAGGCCGCGTAATCCAGTGCCAGATCAAACTGAATCAGGTTGCGGTAGCCGGTCTCGGCGGCGCGGACGGTGCTGAACTGGCCATTGGTCAGGACCAGTGTGGCATCACCGACGCGGATACGGCCATCGCCTTCGGTGCGAATCACTTCAATACCGGCGGCTTCAAACTGAGCGACCAGCGGCTCGGCAACACCCAGTTCACCCTCGATGGTAACGCTGGCCGGCTTTTCAGCAGCTTCGGCCGTCTGAGGCTGAGGCTTGACCGCGCCTTCCCTATAGTCGTAGAAGCCCTTGCCGCTCTTGCGGCCGAAGTGACCGGCATTGACCAGCTCAAGCTGAATCAGAGAGGGCAGGAAACGCTGGTCGTTGTAGTAGGCGGCGAACACAGAGGAGGTCACCGCATAGTTCACGTCATGGCCGATCAGGTCGGTCAGCTCGAACGGCCCCATACGGAAACCGCCGGCTTCACGAATGACCGCGTCGATGGTGGCGTTATCAGCACCGCCTTCCTGCGAGATACGGAAACCTTCTGCATAGAAGGGGCGCGCTACACGGTTAACGATAAAGCCCGGTGTAGACTTGGCATGAACCGGCTTCTTGCCCCAGCTGGCGGACAGGCTATAAATGGCATCGGCCACGTCCTGGCGTGTATCCAGACCGCTGATCACTTCCACCAGCTTCATGATCGGAGCCGGGTTGAAGAAATGCATGCCCACCAGGTTCTGCGGACGCTTCAGCGTGCTACCTATGGCGGTTACGGAAATGGAGGAGGTGTTGGTGGCCAGTACCGTGCTTTCGGAACAGATCTCTTCCAGCTGTCCGAATACGCTCTGCTTCACGTCAAGCCGCTCGACAATGGCTTCAATCACCAATGCGGCGGGCGCCATCTCTTCAAGCGAGGCGATGGGAGCGATGCGTGCAACCAGCGCTTCAACCGCTTCTGCCGTCATCTTGCCGCGCTCGACCAGCTTCTGCAGCCCCTTGGCAACGCCGTCACGACCGCGAGCGGCTGCGCCTTCAGCGGCATCAAACAGCAATACCGGGTGACCGGCCTGAGCCGCTACCTGAGCGATACCGGCACCCATGGTACCTGCACCAATTACACCAATAACGGAATTAGTATCAAACATGGATCACTTGCCTTTGAAGTCGGGCTGACGTTTTTCCATGAACGCTTTGACGCCTTCACGGTAGTCTTCGGTGCGACCGGCCAAAGTCTGCAGGTCACGTTCAAGATCCAGCTGCTCATCGAAGCTGTTGTCCCAGCTGGACTGAATGGCACGCTTGATCAGAGCCAGACCCTTGGTTGGCTGAGTCGCCAGACGCTTGGCCATGGAGAGTGCTTCATCCTTCAGCTGCTCGTCATCGATCACCTGCCAGATCATGCCCCAGCTCTGAGCCTGTTCGGCACTGATTTTGTCACCCAACATGGACAGGGCCATGGCGCGGGCGTGGCCGACCAGACGCGGCAGGGTCCAGGTGCCGCCGGAGTCCGGCACGAGACCAATCTTGCAAAATGCCTGAATGAAGGAGGCGGAGCGCGCTGCCAGTACGATGTCGCAGGCAAAGGCGATGTTGGCACCCGCGCCGGCGGCAACGCCGTTTACGGCACAGATAACCGGCATTTCGAGGCCCTGCAGGGTCCGGATCAGTGGGTTGTAGTTTTTCTCGATGGACTCGCCCAGATTCGGCCTCTCGGCATTGGGATCCACGTTACGATCGCTCAGGTCCTGGCCGGCGCAGAAACCGCGACCATTACCAGTGATCAGCAGGCAGCGGACACTGCCATCTTTTTTCACCTGCTTCAGCGCATCGCGAACTTCGCCATGCATCTGAGTGTTGAAACTGTTCATCCGATCAGGACGGTTCAGGGTCAGTACTGCAACCCCTTCGGTAATTTCAAATTCGATGGTTTCGTATGCCATGGCGGTTATTTTCCTGTGAAGTTCGGTTTACGTTTTTCCATGAACGCAGCGATGCCTTCATTGCGGTCTTCAGTGGCGGCGAGCAGGGTGAACGCCTTGCGCTCAAGGCTCAGGCCGCTGTCCAAAGTGGTATCGTATGCCTTGAGCAAAACTTCCTTGGCCTGGCGTACGGCAATGGGCGGCTTGGTTGCGATCTTGCGCGCCAGTTCAGTTGCACGCTCCAGTGAACGCTCCGGAATGGTAACTTCGCTGATCAATCCGAAGTCCCGAGCCTGCTGGGCAGAAATGAATTCGCCGGACAGCACCAGCTGCATCGCCATCGATTTGCCGACGGTGCGAATCAGGCGCTGTGTACCCCCGGCGCCGGGAATAATACCAAGATTGATTTCCGGCTGGCCAAACTGGGCATTGTCACCGGCAATCACGATGTCGGCATGCATCACCAGTTCGCAGCCGCCGCCCAGTGCAAAACCGTTTACGGCGGCGATCAGGGGCTTGGGGAATTGGGCAATACGACGCCAGTGCAGAACGCGCGGATCGTTAAGTACGCCCACAGCGTCAAGTGCCGCCATTTCCTTGATGTCAGCCCCGGCGGCAAAGACCTTTTCGTTGCCAGTGATGACAACAGCGCGGACACTGTCATTGTCACTGCACTGCTGGAGTACGTCCGCCAGCTCGCTGAGCAGCTGGGTACGCAGCGCGTTGTAGGCTTCCGGACGGTTGAGGGTGATGGTCAGAACACCATCAACGACCTCAGAAACAAGGATGTCCTGATACTCGTGTTGCATAGAATTACCGTCATCTGTGTTTTGTTATTTTACGCATCCGGTAAAGCGGCTAAGCTTGTGGATGCGTCCGCCGTATTGGCAACAATCATGGGGCCTGCAGCTTGCACATATATAAGTTGTAGTAATCCGGCAAAGCGGCCCGACAGTTGGCGCAAGGTTAACCTAAAATTGAAAAGAGATACAATATTTAGCACCTATATTGTTCTTTTCGTATCACAATCTTTGTTGTATCGTGTTGGATCATAACGACTACTATAGTCACGATCGCGCGCAGATGCTGCTATCACCTGTAGTAATGCTTCTGATCTTTGCGTGCAGCAATGCTGTCAACGTATGCAGAATACATAACCAGAATAAGCCTGCGCCGTAACAGATCCGGCGTTCAGCACAATGGGAGACCCTGATGAGCGACAATCTTTTTGCCAAGCATAAAGCGACTTTGGATGGCGCACTGAAAGCGATTCATAGCCGCGATTACTTCAGCCCCTGGTCTGAAAATCCGAGCCCTCGCGCCTACGGTGAAACCGCTGCTGAAGACGGAGAGGCGGCGTTCAAGGCCCATCTGAACCAGCCGTTCGAGCTGGGTATGCCGGGTATCAGCGGTCGCACTGGTGCCGAAGTGTCCCCTTACGGCATCGAGATGAACATTCAGTACCCGACCGTGGATATGGACAAGCTGCTGCCGGCGATGGAAGAAGCGCGGAAAGCCTGGCGTGACGCCGGTGTTGAAGGGCGTACTGGTATCTGTCTTGAGATTCTGGATCGTCTGAACAAGCGCAGCTTCGAGATCGCCCATGCGGTGATGCATACATCCGGTCAAGGTTTCATGATGGCGTTCCAGGCCGGTGGCCCGCACGCCCAGGACCGCGGCCTTGAGGCCGTTGCCTATGGTTATGAAACCATGGCCAGCGTGCCGACTCAGGCGACCTGGACCAAGCCGCAGGGCAAACATGACCCGCTGGTAATGGAGAAGAAGTTCACTGTCTGTGGCCGTGGTGTTGCGCTGGTGATCGGTTGCTCCACTTTCCCGACCTGGAATACATACCCGGGCCTGTTTGCGTCTCTCGTGACCGGTAACCCGGTAGTGGTCAAGGCTCATCCGGCTGCTGTACTGCCGGCGGCGATCAGCGTTAAGGTTGCGCAGGAAGTGCTGAAAGAGCAGGGACTGCCACCGCATATCGTGTCTCTGTTTGTTGATGCCGATGCTGCCAAGCCGGAAACCATGACCCTGGCTCAGCGTCCGGAAGTGAAGCTGATCGACTTTACCGGCAACACCGCGTTTGGTGACTGGCTGGAACAGAACTGCCCGCAGGCGCAGGTATATACCGAGAAGGCCGGTGCCAACACTATCGTCATCGACTCTACCGATGACTTCAAAGGCATGGTGCGTAACCTGGCGTTCACTCTGAGCCTGTATTCCGGTCAGATGTGTACCACCACTCAGGACATTTTTGTGCCGAAAGACGGTATCGATACCGATCTTGGTCACAAAAGCTTTGATGAAGTGGCGGAAGCGCTTGCAACCGGCGTAACCAAGTTCCTGTCTGATCCTGACCGTGCCGCCATGGTGCTGGGCGCCATTCAGTCCGAAGCCACTGACAAACGTATTGATGACAGCAAGTCATTGGGTACAGTGGTGCGCGACTCCGAGCGTCTGACACATCCGCAATTCGAGAATGCGCGTGTACGCAGCCCGCTGATCATGACTATCGATGCCGCCAAGGAAGATGTCTGGGGGCAGGAGCTGTTTGGTCCGATCAGCTTTATCGTGCGCAGTGACAGCCGTGACCACAGCATTGAGTTGGCACGTGACATCGTGAAGAAGCACGGCGCCATCACCATGGGCTGCTACAGTAGTGATGATGCTCAGCTTGAGAAGATTGAAGAAGCGGCGCTGGATGCCTGTGTGGCACTGAGTGTCAACCTGACCGGCGGCGTATTCGTCAACCAGAGTGCGGCATTCAGTGACTTCCATGCGACTGGTGGCAACCCGGCTGCCAATGCTAGCCTGACAGACTACGCGTTTGTGTCCAACCGCTTCCGCTTCGTGCAGAGCCGTCGTCATCCGAAGTAAAAGGTATGATCATGGAATTTGAAACAGTTCTGGTGGAGGTGCGTGATGGTGTCGGTATCGTCACGCTGAACCGCCCAAAGGCGTTGAACGCGCTGAACCTGCAATTGACCTCTGAGCTGGGGCAAGCGATTGATGCTCTGGAAGCGGATGACAATGTCCGCTGCATCATGCTGACCGGTGGTGAGCAGGTGTTTGCGGCTGGTGCCGATATCAAGGAGATGAAAGAGCACAACTTCGCCTCCCTGTATGCGCTGAACTTTCCCTACGTGAAGCGTGACGGCTGGCGCGCCATTGATGAAGCGCGCAAGCCGGTGATCGCGGCCGTGGCAGGTTTTGCACTCGGCGGTGGCTGCGAGATGGCCATGGCCTGTGACTTCATCATTGCCGCTGAAACCGCCAAGTTTGGCCAGCCCGAGATCGGCATCGGCACCATGCCTGGTGCCGGTGGTACTCAGCGACTGACCAAGGCGGTGGGCAAAGCCAAGGCGATGGAGATGTGTCTCACCGGCCGCATGATGGATGCTGAAGAAGCCGAACGCAGTGGTCTGGTGTCGCGTATCGTTCCGGCGGAAGAGCTGCTCGAAACTGCATTTAAGACGGCGCGCAAGATTGCTTCCAACTCGGCTCCGGCCGTGGCTATGATCAAGCAGGCTGTCAATATGGCTGTGGATGCTCATTTGGCGGATGGACTCCGTCATGAGCGCCATGCCTTCCAGTCCACCTTTGCTTTTGAAGATTGCTCAGAAGGCATGAATGCCTTTGCTGAAAAGCGCAAGCCTGAATTCAAGCATCGTTGATCGGCTGATTTGATCCATCAAAAAACCGCTGTCGCTTGCGTCAGCGGTTTTTTCGTTGAAGAGAGGCTGTGGACGTGTCCTGAGGCATGGGTCAAAATAGGTTTTGTTACTGATATTGAAATGCGTTTAATTTAAATGGGTAAGCGAATGACTTTCAAAGGAAAGCGTGCCTGGGTAACCGGTGCGAGCTCGGGTATTGGTCAAGCGGTAGCGCGTGCTTTGGCGGTCGAGGGTGCTGAGGTGGTGCTCTCGGCCCGCCGCGCTGATCGCCTGCAGTCGCTGGCGCAGGAGCTGAGCCAACAGGGCGCCCTGGTACGTGTAGAACCGGTCGACGTATCCGACCGCGCTGCCATGGAGTCGCTTGGCCTGCGTCTGGCTGAAGGCGGCGGTATCGATATCCTGATCAACAACGCCGGCACCATGCCGATCAGTCCGATCATTAACGGTCGTGTTGATGAGTGGGAACGCATGATCGATGTGAACATCAAGGGCGTACTTTATGCGATCAATGCCGTGTATTCAGGGATGGCGGAACGCAAGCGGGGTCATATTGTCAATGTCAGTTCGATTGCTGCGCGTACGACCTACCCCAGTGCAGGTGTTTATGCCGGCACCAAGCATGCGGTCAGGGCTATTTCCGAGACTCTACGAAAGGAGTCGATCCGCTTTGGTGTGCGTGTAACCGATATACAGCCGGGCTCGGTTGATACCGAGCTGCCAGACAGTATTGGTCATGACAAGATTCGTGGCATCGTCAAAAGCAACATGTACGGTAACGACTCGGCCATGCTTAAGCCCGAGGATATCGCCAACGGTATCATGTATGCACTGTCGCAGCCCGAGCATGTGGATGTGGGTGAGCTGTTGATCTGGCCAACACGGCAGGAAAACTGAGGCATGGAGAGGCACACTGTAGTGTGATTTTTAAGGAGTTTGGCTTGTATAAGCTGCTGATTTTTGACTGGGACGGTACCATAATCGACTCGACCGGACGCATCGTCTCCAGTATTCGTGCTGCGGCACGAAATCTTGAGCTGCCACTGCCGACGGAAGAGGCGTCGCGCGATATCATCGGGCTGGGTTTGCCGGAGGCGCTCAGAATACTGTTTCCGGCCTCGGGTGATGAGGTTATTGAGCCTATGACCCGGCAATATGCCCACTATTATCTGGGTATAGGTCAACCTCAGTTCCCAAGGCTTTTCTGACAGAGCTTAGCTTTGAGCTCTCTTTAGCATACATTTCTTCAGGCGAGCACTCTAAAAGTCTCTACTCAATAAATCCCGATCATTTTCTGAGAGGGAAAGTTAAGCTGTCACCCGATTTGAAAAAGGACACCCCCTACACCCGTAGGATTGCTGCTTAAAGCTTCAACCATAGAATATCCTGCTTAAGATAAAACAGCATCCGTCACAAAAGATCGAAAAATTTTACTTTTAGATGCATTATATTTATGAGAAAAATACTGGAATCAAAGTTAACGATCGTTTCTGGCTGGGGCTCTGGGCTAGCCATAATCTTTTGCTTTTTTAACAACGATATTGAGCTATCTCCAGAAAAAGTAGAATACCTAGACATTGCAATGTCAGCGTCTACTTTGATTTTTATTATATGCATTACAAATGCAATTTTCACAGGAATGGTTCTGGCAGAAGGCGCAAAAAAAAAGGAAAACAAAAGACCATCAAAGCTAAATCCAGGGTTTGTCATCCCATGCTTTGGGCTTCTGCTATTAGGATTATTTTTTATAGGAATCGTCAGAGATAATTATGGCGATACTAAAACAGCTTTCATTATAGGGATAGAGTTGATTTCTATAGGCATATACACACTCTATTTTGGAATCATCAACCTGATAAGAAGGAAATAGAATGAGGGATCTTACCATTAACGAACTTGAACTCGTAGGTGGCGGCGATAGTGCTGGGCGGGCTGCCGCTGCGGGCGTTGCGGGCGCCGTTGGTGCTACTGCAGGAAAAGTGGCTGGCAGCACCGTGGGTGGTTATGTAGGTGGTGCAATTGGGATGCTGGCAGGGCCTGCCGGCGCAGCTATTGACGTCGTTGCAGGGCGTTACGTAGGACAATACCTGGGAGGCGCTGTTGGAGCAGGTTTGGGTGGGTACTATGGTTCCGAAGCCTATGACAGCATGAGTGGTACTAACTACAACGAAGCAGGAACAAACTACAATTAGCAACCCCCGGCTCTAGTGTCGGGCTTTCGAGCTGATATTGCCCGGCCGGCTGCAGTGGGCACACCGTTAAGGTAGTAAACTAACCGGGGTGTTCCATGACAAAACGAGCTGCTCCAATGAAAAAACCGTACGCACCACGCCTAAACGTATAAAGACGAAGCCCTCGCATTGGTCGGGTGGGCGTCGCAGCTGCTGCCAGAGAGCTTGGTACTCAGCGCCAGGGGTTCCGGGCCAGAGGCGCATGTAAGTCAAGGCAATAACGAGCTCGCGACATTCTTTGCCTGTAGTGTAGTACCGAACCTGCAGCTCATCATGCGTCAGAAGGTCTTCGAGTACATTGAACTGGGCTGCAACCGGCAGCGCCGGCACAGTGCAATTGGGTTCATAAGCCCAGAGGTGTTTGAAAACCAGAGAATCGCTTAAATAGGTGTCCACGGTTGCTGGGTAGGATCAACCGATATACAGTCCGGTTCGGTGGACGCCGTGTTGCCGAACAGTATTGGTCATGACAAGATTCGTGGCATCGTCAAAAGCAACATGTACGGTAACGACTCGGCCATGCTTAAGCCCGAGGATATCGCCAACGGTATCATGTATGCACTGTCGCAGCCCGAACATGTGGATGTGGGTGAATTGCTGATCTGGCCAACACGGCAGGAAAACTAAGGCATGGAAAGGCACACTGTAGTGTGATTTTTAAGGAGTCTGGCTTGTATAAGCTGCTGATTTTTGACTGGGACGGTACCATAATCGACTCGACCGGACGCATCGTCTCCAGTATTCGTGCTGCGGCACGAGATCTTGAGCTGCCACTGCCGACGGAAGAGGCATCGCGCGATATCATCGGGCTGGGTTTGCCTGAGGCGCTCAGAATACTGTTTCCGGCCTCGGGTGATGAGGTTATTGAGCCTATGACCCGGCAATATGCCCACTATTATCTGGGTGTGGATGAAACACCGACTGCGCTGTTTCCCGGAGTGCAGCATACGCTTGAAAGCCTTCACCGCAAGGGATATCGGCTAGCGGTTGCAACCGGCAAAAGCCGTCGCGGGCTTGAACACGTGCTTGCCGAAACAGGCTTGGGCTGGTTGTTTGAGTTGTCGCGCTGCGCGGATGAAACCACGTCCAAGCCAGATCCGCACATGCTGCACGAGATTCTTGAGCAGACGGGTGTGGAGCGGCACGAAGCATTGATGATCGGTGATACGGAATACGATCTTGAGATGGGCAGCCGTGCCGGAATCGATACGGTTGCGGTCAGCTATGGTGCTCATCATATTGACCGCCTCAAAGTGCTCAAGCCAGTCAGGGAAGTGCACCACTTCCCTGAATTGGAGCAGTGGCTTGATGGTGAGCGCAACAAACTTATCAGTTGAGGGATTAATGTGAGCGATAATCATTGGGGTGAACCGGAAGAAGTGGGCCGGTCACAGGATGCGGAATCATCAAAAACACCAACGGATGCAAGGGAAGTGGATCGCCCGAGTACACAGCGTGAGTGGCGCCTGATTGAAAAAGTCGTTAACAGTCTGAATGTAGAACATAGGCGTGCGCGCCGCTGGGGTATTTTCTTCAAGCTGCTTACATTTTCATATCTGTTTGCGCTGTTGTGGCTGTTCTGGTCAGGCAGTAACTTCAATGCGGAGGATGTGGTGCCTCAGGCACATACCGCCGTGGTTGAGGTGTCGGGGCCAATCATGGATGGAGAAGAAGCCAGTGCTGATGCCATCATTACCGCGCTGCGTAATGCTTTCAAAGCGGACCGCAGTCATGCCGTGGTGATGCGGATCAACAGCCCCGGTGGCAGTCCGGTGCAGTCCGGATATGTCTATGACGAGATCAAGCGCCTGCGTGAGCTGTATCCACAGAAAAAACTTTACGCGGTAATCACGGATATTGGTGCATCAGGCGCCTATTACATGGCCGCTGCGGCCGATGAGATATATGCCGACAAGGCAAGCCTGGTCGGTTCAATTGGTGTGATCTCATCCAGCTTCGGCTTTGTAGACCTGATTGAGAAGATCGGTGTTGAGCGTCGCACATTGACCGCCGGTGAGAACAAGGCGTTCCTCGATCCTTTCAGTCCTCTCAAAGATGAGGATCGTGAGTTTTGGCAAACAGTACTGGAAACCACACATCAGCAGTTTATCCGCGAGGTGAAGAATGGGCGTGGTGATCGGTTGAAGGGTGGTGATGAATTGTTTTCGGGGTTGATTTGGACGGGAGAGCAAGCGCTTGATCTGGGCTTGATTGACGGACTTGGCAGTACTTCCATGGTGGCACGTGAAGTCGTCGGGGTCGAGAAGTTGGTTGATTATACCGCTCGGCCTCAGCCGCTGGATCGTATTATCGAGCGGCTGGGTATTGGGGTCGCCAAGCAGTTGTCGCTGGAGCTCGGACTGAGTTCTGAGCAAGTGCTACGCTGAAATCTGGAAGAGGTTGATCCCTTCCTGCTCAAGCATTCGGACCAGCTCAATCAATGGCAGTCCAATCAGAGCATTGGGGTCATCCCCTTCGAGGCGCTCAAAGAGTACAATGCCGGCAGCTTCCGACTTGAAGCTGCCGGCACAGTTATAAGGCTGCTCATGCTGCAGATATCCCTCGATCAGTTGATCGCTGAGCGGGCGAAAATGCACATGATAGGGTATGACCGCCAGTTGATGCTGCCCGGTGGCGGTATTCAGCAGGCAAAGGCCGGTTAAAAAGGTCAATGTGCGACCTGATGCATCTTTTAGTTGCTGTCGGGCACGCTCGTGAGTGCCGGGCTTGCCGATGATCTGATCATCCAGTACTGCAACCTGATCGGAGCCGATGATCAGTGCGTCCTTGAAGGTGGGAGCCACCGCCTTGGCTTTTTCCAGTGCCAGGCGAGCGACCAGATCTGCAGGCGCTTCTGTTGGTATTGGGGTTTCATCAATATCGGGGTGCTTGGTGCGGTAGGGCAGGCCAAGCTTGTCGAGTACCTGGCGACGCCAGGGGGAGCTGGACGCTAGAACAAGGTTGGGCAACATGGGATATCCTTACACGGCTGCGAATTAAAACCTGTCGTGTCCATGTTAACCCTAAAATTAATCTCTGAAACCCCTATTTTCTTTGACAGGACGGGGTTCTGACCATAGAATTGCGCGCTTATGTCGTACGGTCCATTACCGAAGAAAGTTGACCCTCGCAAACTGGCAGAGCGGGAAGCCGAATTCAAAGGCACAGCCAATATAGCTGATATGCCTCGATTGGCTTCCTGTCTTGTGGATAGTGAAGGTACCGTTGAGGTCCAGATCCGGTTTGCCAAGGATGAACAGCGCTTGCGGGTTATCAGTGGCGAAGCGCATGGCAAGGTCCGTATGACTTGTCAGCGTTGTCTTGAGCCCGTCAGTGTCGAGATTGATGCATCGCTCAATCTTGCCGTGACACTGACAGACGAGCAGGCACAGAATCTGCCCCGTTGCTATGATCCTTTGATCATGGAGACGGACGAGATTGAACTGCTGCCAATCATCGAGGATGAGTTGATGCTGAGCCTGCCGCTCGTGCCTTTTCACGATGATTGCAGTATTCAGACCTCGTTCGGTGACGCAGAGACGGCCCGGACGCAGGAAGAAAAACCAAACCCTTTCAGTGTATTGGCCCAGCTTAAAGAAAAGGCCGATAAGAGTTAAACCAGGAGCTATATACCATGGCAGTACAGCAGAACAAAAAGTCTCGTTCAAAGCGCGATATGCGTCGCTCACACGATGCACTGAGCGGCCCGACTCTGGCTGTAGACGCAACTACCGGTGAAGTACACCGTCGTCACCACGTCAGCGCTGACGGCTTTTACCGTGGTCGTCAGGTCATCGCCCAGGGCGACGAGTAAGCTTGACGGCTGGATATTGCATCGCGGTTGATGCAATGGGCGGGGACTTCGGTCCCCGCGTTACCGTTCCTGCTGCCATTGATGCCTTGCGGCGTCACCCCTCCCTCCGGATTCTTCTGGTTGGCAGGCAGGAGCAGATAGACCCTCTTTTGTCACACTGCACTTCCATTGAATTAGATCGTCTTGCTGTCGTTCATGCCGATTCTGTTGTTGCCATGGATGAAAAGCCCGCACTTGCGCTGCGTCGTCGCAAGGACTCTTCCATGTACCTTGCTCTACAGGCCGTTGCTGATGGTCGTGCCCATGCCTGTGTCAGTGCCGGAAATACGGGTGCACTGATGGTGCTGGGGCGCGGTATTTTGCAGACCTTGCCAGGGATTGATCGACCGGCCATCACTTCGGCTGTTCCGACCGTGAATGGTCACTGCTATATGTTGGATCTTGGTGCCAATGTGGATTGTACCGCCAGCCACCTGCTGCAGTTTGCCATCATGGGATCTGTTATGGTCAGGGCGGTGGAAAATATCGACCGTCCACGTGTTGGGTTGCTCAATATTGGTGCTGAAGAGATCAAGGGTAATGAGCAGGTGAGGCTGGCCTCGCGCCTGCTGGCAGAGCAAAAGCAACTCAACTACGTTGGCTTTGTTGAAGGTGATGGGGTTTTTTCAGGTCGAGCGGATTTGGTGGTGTGTGACGGTTTTGTTGGCAATATTGCGCTCAAGAGCAGCGAGGGGCTGGCAAGATTGATCAGTCGCAAGCTGCGGCGCAGTTTTGGTCTTAATCTCTATCGTCGTCTGTTGGCATTGTTGGCTCGGCCTGTGTTGCAGGAGTTGCAGGCTCAGCTGGATCCCGGTCGCCGTAATGGTGCAAGCCTGCTTGGGCTGCAGGGGATTGTGGTCAAGAGTCACGGTGGTGCCAATCGCAGCTGTTTTGGCTACGCGCTTGATCAGGCGGTCTCAGAGGCACAAATGAATGTGCCGGAGCGTATCAGTGAGCAGCTTGAGCTCGATCTGCAAAGCCGTGACGGTAGTGTCAAAACGTTCTAATTACGCCCGAATGTTGTACACTTACCCCCTTTGAGCGTCCTTCTGCAGCAGCGTTGAAGGGCGAAGTCACTCGTGTGCAGAAATGGGGAAGCCATGTCTCAATCGCTTGCTTTCGTTTTTCCCGGTCAGGGGTCTCAGCAGCTGGGTATGTTGTCTGAGCTGGCTGCGGATCATCCGGTTATTCAGGAAACCTTCGCAGAGGCCTCGCAGGCGCTGGGTTTTGATCTGTGGGATATGACCCAGAATGGCCCGGAGGAAGCGCTTAACAGTACCGAGAACACGCAACCTGCACTGTTAACCGCAGGTGTTGCTCTATGGCGCCTGTGGCAGCAGCGTGGTGGTGCTAATCCGACTGTCATGGCAGGTCATAGTCTGGGTGAGTACACAGCGCTGGTATGTGCCGGAGCCATGAGTCTTGCGGATGGTGTTCGCCTGGTCAAGCTGCGCGGGGAATATATGCAGCAGGCCGTGCCGGCTGGTACCGGTGCCATGGCTGCTATTCTGGGGCTTGATGACGACGCCATAGCGACAGCCTGTGAATCGGCTGCAAAGGGTGCCGTGGTATCTCCCGTGAACTACAATTGCCCGGGGCAGGTTGTCATTGCCGGCGAAAAAGCGGCTGTTGAGCGAGCTATTGAAGCATGCAAGGCTGCCGGGGCCAAACGGGCCATTCCGTTGCCTGTCAGCGTACCTTCTCACTGTGCGCTCATGCGCCCTGCGGCAGATCAGATGGCACAAGCGATGAGTGCGATTGAGTTGCAGATGCCACATATTCCTGTGGTGCAGAATGTCAGTGCTGACGTGCCTGGTGATCTTGATAGCCTTAAAAATAACCTGTTGCAGCAGCTCTACAGTCCGGTGCTGTGGACAGCCTCGGTGCAGAAAATGGCCGCCGATGGCGTTGAAACACTCATAGAGTGCGGCCCCGGCAAGGTTTTGACGGGCTTGAACAAGAAGATTGATCGTGCTCTTGTGGGGATGTCGATCAGTGATCCGGCAGGCCTGGAAAAGGCGCTGGGCTGAGTATTCAGATGATTGGGAAGGCAGAATGAGTATTGAAGGAAAAGTGGCGCTGGTGACGGGCGCAACCCGGGGTATTGGCAAGGCGATAGCAATCAACTTGGCGTCACAGGGCGCGGTGGTGATTGGTACCGCAACCAGTGAGAAGGGGGCGGATGCAATCAGTGCCTATCTGACTGAGGTGGGCAACAAGGGTTGTGGCATGGTGCTGGATGTAGCGGACGCCGCATCAGTTGATGCTGTGCTGAAGCAGATTCAGGCCGACTTTGGCACCATCGAGATTCTGGTGAACAATGCTGGCATTACGCGCGACAATATTCTCATGCGAATGAAAGACGATGAGTGGGATTCGGTTCTGAATACCAATTTGACGTCTGTCTATCGTCTGGTTAAAGGTTGCCTGCGTGGCATGACCAAGGCACGCTGGGGACGCATTATCAGCGTCAGCTCAGTGGTTGCGTCCATGGGTAATGCCGGGCAGGCCAACTATGCGGCCGCCAAGTCGGGCATGGAGGGCTTTACGCGTGCGCTGGCCCGTGAGGTTGGTTCTCGCAATATTGCGGTCAATTGCGTCGCTCCGGGGTTCATTGACACCGATATGACGGCAGGCCTGGCTGATGAGCACAAACAGAACCTGCAGTCACAGATTCCGATGAGCCGCCTTGGGCAGCCTGAAGAAGTGGCCGCTGTTGTGGGCTTCCTTGCGGGTGATGGCGGAGCCTATGTCACCGGTGATACCATTCACGTGAATGGCGGAATGTACATGTCCTGATCAGGGACAAAGGCGGACATCACAAAAATTTGTTTTTTCCGCCGATTTGTTGATAATTGGCCGTCAGCTGACGGTAAATAAAATTCAGACCGTCACGCTTGTTGCCAGAGCGTAATGGGTTTTCTAAAATTCCATGTCGCATCCTGCGATGTGATGGTGTTGAGAAGAAAATAGGAAGAGATATGAGTAACATTGAAGAGCGCGTAAAGAAGATCATCGCTGAACAGCTGGGCGTTAAAGAAGAAGAAGTTGTTAACTCTGCTTCCTTCGTTGAAGATCTGGGTGCCGACTCCCTGGATACTGTTGAGCTGGTAATGGCGCTGGAAGAGGAATTCGAGACTGAAATTCCTGATGAAGAAGCTGAAAAGATCACGACTGTTCAGCTGGCGATCGATTACATCAACGCTCATCAGTAATCAATCCCGACCGAATTAGCCGAAAAGCCGCATCTATATGCGAATATAGTGCGGCTTTTCTTTTGTACAGGCCTTCTTTGGCTGGAGGAGTAGGATGTCTCGCAGAAAAGTTGTTGTGACCGGTATCGGTCTGCTGACACCCGTAGGCAGTGCCGTTAAGGACACCTGGAGCAATATCCTGGCCGGTAAAAGCGGTGTGGCACCCATCGATTTTTTTGACGCTTCCCAATTCGCAACTCGCTTTTCTGCATCGGTCAAGAATTTTGATCTTGAGCCTTACATGAGCCCCAAAGAGGGGCGCAAGATGGATCTGTTTATTCAGTACGGAATGGTCGCTGCAGCCCAGGCCATCGACGATTCCGGTATTGAAGCCAGTGAAGCCAATTCTCACCGTATTGGTTGTGCCATTGGCTCCGGCATCGGTGGCTTACCGATGATCGAGAAAACCCATGATATTCTTAACGGCAGCGGTCCCCGCCGGGTATCGCCGTTTTTTGTGCCGGGCAGTATCATCAATATGATTTCAGGCAATGTGGCGATCAAACATGGCTTCCGTGGGCCTAATATTGCGATCACTACTGCCTGTACCACAGGTACCCATAACATTGGTCATGCCATGCGCATGATCCAGTATGGTGATGCTGATGTGATGGTGGCCGGTGGTGCCGAAATGGCCACAACCCCGTTGGGGCTGGCCGGCTTCTCGGCTGCTCGTGCGCTGTCGACCCGTAATGAGGCTCCTCAGGCAGCCAGTCGTCCGTGGGATCGTGATCGTGACGGCTTTGTGCTTGGTGATGGTGCCGGTGTTCTGGTATTGGAAGAGTATGAACATGCCAAGGCGCGTGGCGCAAATATCTACTGTGAGCTGTCAGGCTTTGGCATGAGTGATGATGCGTTCCATATGACGGCTCCGCCGGAGGATGGGGCAGGTGCGGCTCTGGCGATGCAGAATGCGATCAATGATGCAGCCATCAGTCCGGATATGATTCACTATATCAACGCTCATGGCACCTCCACTCCGGCTGGTGATATCGCTGAGTCCAATGCCGCAAAACGTGTACTGGGCAGTGCGGCAGAACAGGTACGCATGAGCTCCACCAAATCGATGATCGGTCATCTGTTGGGCGCGGCGGGTGCTGTCGAGGCGGCGTTCTGTGTTCTGGCTCTGCGTGATCAGGTTGCACCGCCCACGATCAATCTTGACAATCCATCCGAAGGATGCGATCTGAACTACGTTCCGCATGAAGCTCAGAGCTGTCGTATTGGTGCAGCCATGTCGAACTCGTTCGGCTTTGGTGGCACCAACGGCACCTTGATCTTCAATCGGCTTTAAGAGGACGGGAGGCGTCTTGGCCTCCCAATATTCCATGCAGGCGCAGACGCTGGTCAATGGCCTTCCGGCCACACAGATTGATGTCACCGATCGTGCTCTCGCTTACGGTCACGGCCTTTTTGAAACGTTGCTGGTGCTCAATGGCAAGCCGGTTTTTTATCCGGCTCATCTACAGCGATTGATGAATGGCTGTATGCGGCTTGGTATACCTGCTGCCGGCCTTGAGCGGCAGCTTGAAACTGATCTTGAATGCTTGGCGCTTCCCGAGACTCCCGCCGTACTCAAACTTATCCTCTCCTGTGGTAGTGGCGGCAGAGGTTATTTGACGCCTGATCCCGCTTCTCCGCTTCGTATCCTGATGTTAACGCCAATGCCCACGTATCCGGACCAGCCTGAGCGGGGTGTTCAGGTACGCTGGTGCAGCACGCGCCTGGCCCGTCAGCCACTGCTGTCAGGTATCAAGCACCTGAACCGGCTTGAGCAGGTGTTGGCGCGTAATGAATGGAGCGATCCGGCGGTACGGGAAGGGCTTATGTGTGATACCGAGGGCTGGGTCGTCGAAGGTACCATGAGCAACCTGTGCTTTATCAAGCAGCACCGTTTCTGTACACCGTTGCTGGACCAGGCCGGAATCGAGGGTGTTGTGCGCAATCAACTGTTGCAGCTGGCGGCTGATCTGGGGCTTGAAACTGAACAGGGGTACTATACCCCTGCAGAGGTTGAGTCTGCCGAAGAGCTGTTCATATGTAACAGCCTGATCGGTATCTGGCCAATAACCCGGTTGGGAGAGCGCAGATATACGCCAGGCCCATTTACGGCAAAACTGCAGGCAGCCCTGCAACAACGGATGATCTCATGCTGAAGAAAATTGTACTGCTGCTGGTGTTGATTGTGACCGTTGGGGCCTTGGCTCTTGGTTACGGATACAAGCTGCAGCAGCAGAAGCTGAATCAGCCGCTTGCAGTGGAATCTGAACGCTCTCTGATGGTTGAAAGAGGCACCTGGTTTGGTGCTTTTGCCCGACAATTGGCTGAGGAGGGCTTGATTGATGACCCTCTGTGGCTGCGCATAGAGGCAAAGCTCAATCCATCGATTACTCAGATCAGGGCCGGTGAATATCGACTCGAGCCAGGTATGAGCTTGCGGCAGCTTCTGGAGCGGGTGTTGGCCGGTGATACGGTCGACTACAGTTTTACCTTTATTGAAGGAATGAATTTCCGTCAGCTGATGATGGCGCTGGCGAGCAGTGAAGTGCTTGAGCAGCGTGCAGCAGAGATGACTGAAGCGGAGCTGCTGGCTCATCTGGGCAGTGATGAAGAGGCGATTGAAGGTTTGTTTCTGGCCGAAACCTACCACTTTGAAAGGGGTATGACTGACCTTCAGTTGCTTGAGCGTGCCCATGCGGATCTGAATGCCTTTCTGCAGCAGGCTTGGGAGGGACGCACAAAAGGTCTGCCTTATGCGTCACCCTATGAGGCTCTGATCATGGCCTCTATCATCGAAAAGGAAACCGGTGTGCCGGACGAGCGTGGCAAAATTGCAGGTGTGTTTGTGCGCCGCCTTGAGCGAGGCATGCGGCTGCAAACTGACCCAACCGTGATCTATGGCATGGGGGAGCGCTATGAAGGTCGCATTACACGAGCTGATCTGCGACGTCCTACGCCTTGGAATACCTATGTGATCGATGGGCTGCCACCCACCCCCATTGCCTTGGCCGGTCGTGAAGCGATACGTGCGGCACTTAATCCTGAAGAGGGCTCTTCACTGTATTTTGTTGCCAAGGGTGACGGAACCCATCAGTTTTCGAACACTCTGCAGGAACACAATCGTGCCGTGCGAGAGTATCAATTGCAGCGGCGAGCGGATTACCGTTCATCACCCGGGAACTAAGCGCAGATGAGCACAGGCCGTTTTATCACTGTTGAAGGCATAGAAGGGGTGGGCAAAACCACCAACCTGGAATTCATCCATCAGCAGCTTTTGAGCCGAGGGCTGGATGTCGTGCGTACCCGAGAGCCGGGCGGAACACCGTTGGCGGAATCGATCCGTGAACTGCTGTTGGCTCCGCGCAATGAGCCGGTCGCTGAAATGGCTGAGCTGCTGTTGATGTTTGCAGCTCGTGCGCAACATATCGAACAATGTATCAGGCCTGCTCTGCAACGGGGTGCATGGGTGCTCTGTGATCGTTTTACCGATGCCACTTACGCTTATCAGGGGGGCGGGCGAGGTCTGGATCAGTCACGCATAGCCCAGCTCGAAACCCTTGTGCAGGGGGGGCTGAGACCTGATCTCACGATTCTGCTGGATCTACCCGCCCGTCAGGGTATGGCACGAGCACGTGCACGCAGCATGCCGGACCGTTTCGAGGCCGAAGCGGAAGTGTTCTTTGAGCGAGTACGTGACTCTTATCTGCAGAGAGCGGCTGCCGAGCCGCAACGCTTTGCTGTGATTGATGCAGCCCCGCCGCTGGAGCAGGTGCAACAGGCTGTCGGTCAGGCGCTTGCAAGGCTGGAGAGTATCGATGCCTGCTGAGCAACTCTATCCCTGGTGTGAGCTACAATGGCAGCGTCTGCTGCAGCAGCGAGCCTCAGACCGTCTACCGCATGCCTTGCTGCTGTCAGGTCCTGCAGGTGTTGGCAAGGAAGGCTTTGCAGAAACATTGGCAAGCCTGTTGCTTTGCCATCAGCCGAATAATGATGCTCCCTGCGGTCACTGTCACAGTTGTGAGCTGCATGCAGCCGGCCATCACCCCGATCTTGTGCGCGCTTCTCCGGAAGCGGAGGGTAAGCCGATCAAGGTGGATCAGGTACGTGAGCTGATCGAACATCTGCACAGTACCGCACAGCAGGGCGGATACCGGGTGGTGATAATGAGTCCGGCGGAGTCGCTTAATATCTCTTCGGCCAACGCCCTGCTGAAAATTCTTGAGGAACCGGGGCGCAATACACTGCTGTTACTGGTATGCCATCAACCCGGGCAGTTGATGCCGACCATTCGCAGTCGCTGTCAACGAATCGATTTCGCCACACCTTCGGCTGAGCAGAGCGAGCTCTGGTTGCAGCAGAAGCTTAAGCTGGAACAGGATCGGGCAGCCCAGCTGCTGCGGCTGTGTCATGGCGCTCCCCTTAAGGCTCAGGCGCTGTATGAAGGCGATCTGCTGGAGCAACGCAAGAAACTGATGTCAGGATTGGCTGATCTGTTGCGAGGACGTATGGCAGCCAGTGAGCTGGCGCAACAACTGCTTAAGGCGGATCTGCTACAATGCCTGGACTGGATCAATAGCCTGTTGAGCGATATTGTACGTATTCAGCTGGCTGATCTGCAGGAGCCTGCCGTTAATGCTGACATGAAGCGGATGTTACAGGCCATTGCCAAGCGAGCGTCCAGTGCGCAGGTATTTGCACTGGCAGACAGAATTCAGGAAGAGCGCGTCAGTCTTTTGCTGCGTCAGAACCCGAACCGGCAGCTATTGCTGGAAAGGCTGTTGCTGCAGTGGGCTGAGCTGTCACGTTAAACAGAGGAGCGTTGTATCCATGGCGGTAATACCAAGAATCAGTCACGGTATCCTGTCGCTGTCCATCGATAATAAGGACAGCCTTTATAAAGCGTATATGCCATTCGTCACCAATGGTGGTCTGTTCATTCCGACAACCCGAACCTATCAGTTGGGGGAAGAAGTGTTCATGTTGCTGATGTTGATGGATGAACCCGATAAGGTACCGGTTACCGGTAAGGTTATATGGGTCACGCCCAAGGCGGCCCAAGGTGGTCGAATACCGGGCATCGGCATTCAGCTGTCTGGTGATGATGCTGCTCTGGTACGCAAAATCGAGACTTATCTGGCCGGTGCAATGGAGTCGGGACGACGTACCAACACCCTTTGATCAAGAGTTAACATGTTTATAGATTCACATTGCCACCTCGATATGCTGGACCTGTCACGGCATGATAATTCCCTCGATAACATAATGGCGGCGGCCCGCGAGCGTCAGGTTGGGCAAATGCTCTGCGTGTGTGTCGACCTGAACAGGTTCGACAGCATGGTTTCTGTGGCGCAAAGTCAGCCCAATGTCTGGTTTTCTGCCGGCATTCATCCCTTGCATGTTGAAGAGAGTCCGTTTGATCGGGAGCGACTGGCAGAGTTGGCTCAGAATCCACGTATTGTGGCACTGGGCGAGACTGGTCTTGACTATCACTACACCAAAGAAACACTGGAACAGCAGCAGTCCAGCTTTGCCGGGCACCTGCAGCTGGCGGCCGAGATGGATCTGCCCGTGATTGTTCACACCCGCGATGCGCGTGAAGATACCATCCGCCTGATTCGTGAGCATGGTAGTTCGGAATCGGCCGGCGTGTTGCATTGCTTTACCGAGTCGCTGGAAATGGCGAAGTCGGCACTTGATCTCGGTTACATGATCTCGTTTTCTGGCATCGTCAGCTTCCGTAATGCAGCAGAGCTGCGCGATGTAGTGAAAGCGGTGCCCCTGGAGCGGATGCTGATCGAAACTGATTCCCCATACCTGGCGCCGGTACCTCACCGGGGCAAGCAGAATCAGCCGGCCTATGTGGCAGATGTTGCTGCATGTGTCGCCGAGCTTAAGGGTATTTCAGTTGAGCAGGTTGCCGAGCAGACTACGGCCAACTTCCATCAGTTGTTCAAGCGTACTCAGCCCTGAAATGCATTATTTTCAGCCTCCGGTCGATTATATCGAGCCTGTATTTCGTCCTCCGAGCGAAGCTGATTCGCTGATTTTCCAGGTCACCAATGGTTGCAGCTGGAATCGCTGTACCTTCTGTGACATGTATATTGACGACCATAAGCGCTTCAGGCCCAAGCCTGAATCAGACGTTCTGGCCGAGATCGAACGTTGTGGTCAGGTAATGCCCTGGGTGCAACGTGTATTTCTGGCAGATGGTGATGCCATGGCACTGTCGGTAAGACGCCTGAGCAGCATTCTGGAAGCGATCCGTACGCATCTGCCACAGGTACGAAGAGTGTCGGCGTATTGTTTGCCAGTCAACCTGAAGCGCAAGAGCGTGGAAGAGCTGCAACGGTTGCGTGAGCTCGGGCTGACACTCATCTATATGGGGGCTGAAAGTGGCTCTGACAACGTCCTGGCGGCCTTCGACAAAGGGGAAACCTTTGAGAGTACTGCTGAAGCTCTGCTCAAGGCGCAAAAGGCAGGCATAAAGCGCTCCGTAATGCTGATTAACGGGGCAGGAGGTCGGCGGTATTCCGATGAGCATGCCGAAGCTTCAGCTCGGCTGGTCAACTTGACGCAGCCAGAATATCTGGCAACTCTGGTGCTGTTCTTTCGTCGAGGTGCCGAACAGCGTGTGCGTGCCGGCTACGATGGTGATTTTGAGCCTTTGGATGCGGAAGGTCTATTTCGTGAAATGCATCTGTTGATCAGTGCGACCGAGCTGAAGCAGACGGTCTTTCGCAGTGATCATGTATCCAATGCACTGGTGTTGAAGGGCACGTTGGGGAGGGATAAAGCACGTTTGCTGTCAGAGATTGAAGCAGCTGTTGAGTGGGTGCAGCAACATCATATTCCAATGCGCCAGCAGGAGCGTTTCTAAGGGGACCTAAGCCCCCTTAGAGCTGGCTTAGTAGCCGCGTTGGGCCTTGAGCTCTTCTTCGCTCAGTGGGGTGATGCTCAACAGCATTTTGGTCAAGTCGAGCAGAATGATCAGGATGTTGTTGTAGTAGCAAACGCCTTGTACAAAACGCTTGGTGGAGTCATCGCCGGAAACATTCGGGGCGCGATCCACATCGTTGTGCGGCAGGTTGATGACTTCATCCACACTGTCGACTACAAGTCCGATCACTTCCTGTTCATTGAACTCAACCACGATGACGCGTGTGTCGTCATCATAAGGTACCAGTGGAAGTCCAAACATGCGGCGGGTATCGATGACGGTCACTACATTACCGCGCAGGTTGATGATTCCCAGTATCGCCTTGTCGGCTCCGGGTACCGGAGTAATCTCACTGAAGCGCAGGACTTCTTTAACCTGCATTACGTCGATGCCATAGAGTTCATCATCTACCCGAAAGGTTGCCCACTGATGGTAGACAATCTCTTCCTGCTGGGCACGGCGTGAGCGTTCGGAATCGGCCTGTTGTCCGGCCTGCAGTGTTTTCAGGTGTTCAGCCGCGGCGTTTAGACTCATGCTGTTCTGTCCTGTGTAATCCAAGGTTGCAACCATTCAAGGCTGGATTCTGTTTGGCCTGAAGGGTTGTATTCAAGACTTATATAGCCGGAGTATCCCATAGCCTCAATAGCCTTGAAAAGGTTAGAGAAGTTAATTTCACCGCTGCCGGGCTCATGACGGCCTGGAACGTCCGCGATCTGTATATGTCCGATGTGTGTACTCAGGCGATTCAGAGTGTTGATCAGGTTCCCTTCCATAATCTGCATGTGATACACATCATACTGCAAACGGGTACTCGGCAGATCAAGGCGTTTGATCAGGTCTACAACCTGAGTACTGTGGTGCAAGCGGAAACCCGGCAGATCTTCGGTGTTGATTGCTTCGATCAGCAGCTCAACATTGGCCTTATGGCACTGCTGAGCGGCCAGTCGCAGGTTTGATTCCAGTGTCTGCTGAACCTGTTCTTCGTTTTGCCCGCAAGGTGTAATGCCAGCCAGGAAGTTGAGCTTGGGCACACTCAGCCGCTTTGCCCACTGCAGCGCAAGCGCCAGGCCATCCGCAAATTCACTTTGGCGCCTTGGGTCACAGCACAGGCTGCGATCGCCATTGTCCCAGCCACCGGCCGGAATATTGATCAGTATCAGCTCTAGCTGCTGTTGACTCAAGGCATCGGCAACAGCTTCCAGTCCAAGAGCGTAAGGAAACTGGATTTCGACAGATGAAAAGCCGGCGGCACGGGCAGCCGCGAAGCGCTCCAGAAACGGAAGTTCGGTAAACAGCAGGCTGAGGTTGGCGGCAAAACGCAGCATGGTCAGAGACAGTTTTCCGGTTTGGGCAAACCTGCCAGCAATGCTGCGACTTTGGCTGGGCTGCCTGGAAACAGTTGCATCAGGTAGATACTGCGCCCCTTGTCCTTGCCGAGTTTTTGGCTGACAGCTTTGACCAAAGGACGCATGGCGGGGGATAGCTGGTACTGCCGATAAAAGTCACGCAACAGATACAAAATTTCCCAGTGGGCATCCGTCAGCTCAATTGTCAGTTCTTGAGCCAGATGTGATGCAACTTCAGGAGTCCATTGTGAGACATCATAAAGATAGCCTTCTTCGTCAAGCTCCACGGTGCTTCCGTTAATACTGAGTATTGTCATATCAAAACCAGTTTATGACACTATCATGAGTTACCGCCAGTTCAACAAATCCGGCATCGTCCACACAGCTGACTCCATCTGGGGTGATACCCCGTGCAAGCAGATCAGGCTCAAGTGCCAGAATGCGCGCGGGCAGTCGTGTCAGTTCGTTCCTGTAGTGTGGCAGCAGCCAGTAAACAGCTTCTTCAATCAGTAACAGTGAGTCGTTTTCGCTCAGGCTGGCAGCACAGGTCTGGAAGGCTGTGCGATCAGAAGGAGAGGTGTTCAGCGTGTGCAGAATCATAGCGTTATAACCCGAGAGTGTCGTGCCATCAAAGCCCGTATTTCGTCCTGATCCAGTACGGCAGGGGCAGGATCAAGCCGTGAGGCTTCCAGGCCATGTAGAGCAAGACTTTGGGTGCTTGTATAGACTTGATCTATATCGTACATCGGCAGTGCTCCCAGCATGGCGTTGGGGCTTTTCTGGCCAATGCGACCGCTTTGTTGATCTGGCAAAAGCTGCAGTACCGCATCGTCAAGCAACAGAAGTGTCACGGGTAGTTCAAACAGTGCGCAGCTGAGTGCAACATCAATGGCATCACGTGCGGCGGATGATGAATAGGGTGCGCGCCGGCAGATGATCAATACATCGGGCTTGCTCATCCTCGACCTCCGAACGTGATAACACGGTCTGACTGGATCAGAGCCTCACTTAATTGTCCCAGGCCTGACAACTCAAAGCCGGGTGCCAAATTGGCAGCGGGCTTTTCATATCGTTTGGCCTCGTTTTCATCGAGAACACCGCGGCGAACAGCGGCTGAGATGCATACGACCAAATCCAACTGATGTTCCTGCGCCAGTAACTGCCATGCCAGCGGCACGGACTGCTCATCTCTGGGCGGAGATGCCAGTGCGCTGGCGTTATGTACCCCATCGCGGTAGAAAAATACCCGGTAAAGTTCATGCCCGCTTGCCAGTAGTGCGCGTGCAAAACGCAGCGCGGTATCGGCCGATGCAGACTGGTAGGGGGCTGAGTGGATAACAAGGGTGAATTTCATTGTGGAGACCAGACATAAAAAAGCCCCGCAATCTTAACAGATATGCGGGGCCGGGTGGCAGTCGATGATCAGTCGTCGCTGAAAGCGCTGACCAGGCTGAGCAGATGTACAAACAGGTTGTAAATGCTCAGGTACAGGCCAACTGTAGCCATGATGTAGTTTGTATAACGGCCGTTAACAATGTTGCTGGTGTCATACAGGATGAACCCGGCCATCAGCAGCACGACAGCAGCCGAGAATGCCAGGCTAATACCGGAAATATCGACACCAAACAGTGGCAGTACGAACAGAGCCAGCATCGCTACAATAAGGATGATTGAGCCTGCTGCCAGGAACCCTCCCATGAAGCTGAAGTCCTTGCGAGAGCTGAGTACATAGGCGGACAGCCCCAGGAAGGTGATGGCAGTCATGCCCATGGCGGTCATCACGACCTGTCCACCGTTTGGCAATGCCAGATAGTGGTTAAGCAATGGCCCCAGGCCAAAGCCCAGCAGGCCAGTAAAGGCGAAAGTCAGCGGCAGTGCAGCGGCCGAGTTCTGCTTGCGGTTAATGACAAACAGCAGTACGAAGCTCAGGATCACACTGCCGAGATACACCATGAACGGAGGGTTGATTGCCATGGAGATACCCGCTGTCACGGCACTGAATATCAGTGTCATGGCCAGCAGCATATAGGTGTTACGGATGACCTTGTTGGTCTCCAGTACCGCCTGCTGAGAGCGGCCTTCGAATGTGCGAACGTTATCCATCATTAACCTCTTGTTGGTGTCCATCGGTACTGATAACGGATTCTAATTGGGTTTCACGCAGGTTTCGACCGTTTAACTGCAAAAAGATTCCCGGTAGAATTTTGCGCTTTGTTTTTATCTGCCGTTGATGCCAAGGGTAGCCTGTGACCGACTCAACTGAGCTTGTTGTTCTTTATGAAGATGAATACCTTGTGGCTGTTCACAAGCCGGCCGGATTGCTGGTGCATCCCAGCTGGATAGCGCCGGCGAGAACACCGAACCTTGTTTCCATGTTGAAGCAGCGCTACCCCGGTGAAACCGTGCATACGGTGCACCGTCTGGATCGTGCCACATCGGGCGTTATTCTGTTCGCCCGCCGTAAGGACGTGGGGCAGCATCTGCAGCAGCAGTTCATCGAGCGCAGCGTTCGCAAGGTCTATCTGTGTGTCGTCAGAGGCTGGACGGAAGAGGCTGGAGTGATCGATTATGCGCTCAAGCCTATTCATGACAAATATGCGGATCCACTGGCCAATCCAGACAAGGAACCGAAAGAGGCAGTGTCGGAATATCGGCGACTGGCGACCGTATCCTTGCCGATTGCGGTGGGGCGCTACCTCGAGGCGCGCTACTCACTGGTTGAGGTTAAACCAAAAACCGGGCGCAAGCACCAGATTAGACGTCATATGAAACATATTCTGCACCCCATCGTCGGTGATACCAAGCACGGGGAAGGGCGCCACAATCGACTGTTTCGTGAGCACCTGGATTCTCATCGTTTGCTGCTGATGGCTGTCGCGATAGAGTTTGCGCATCCGGTGACAGGGCAAAAGGTTAAAATTGAATCTGGTGTTGGCGACGGTGTCGAGGGGTTGTTCAGGCGTCTTGGTTGGGTAGAGGGCTACCCGGTCAGCAGCAGTGTGACTCTGAGCTGACCGGTCAGGGGCTCAGGACAGCCAGTTGTCTGGATCGTTTTCGTCAGCGAACACCTGCGGCCACTCATTGCGGTGGTTGAGCATTTCACGGGCAATGGACTTAGCGCCTTCCAGGTCATGGCTTGCGGCCCAACCACACTGCAGTTCATTACAGGCAGGTACTTCCGTTGCATCCAGCACGTCCTGCAGGGTGCGCGCCAGCACTGCAAGAATTTCACTGTAATCATCGTGGTTCATGACCGAAAGATAAAAACCGGTCTGGCAACCCATGGGGCTGAAATCCAGCACGCAATCCAAGTGGTTGCGTATCAGCTCAGCAATCATGTGTTCCAGCGAATGCAGTGATGGCATCGGCATGTGTGCCTGGTTGGGCTGGCAGAATCGAATGTCATATTTATGCACTCGATCCTGTTTGCCTTCGGTAACGCCGACCAGACGAACATAAGGAGCAATGACTTTTGTGTGGTTGAAGTTGAAGCTCTCGACGTTCATTAAAAAACCTTTTTGAACAATTAATTAGGGATATCATCTCCAGTAATGCATAAGGTATGGATGCGATGCCGGGTATGATGTTGTTAGTGCTATGATAGCAGAGCTGTTGGTTGCTGGCAGGGGTGGTTGAGATTCAGATGGCTGTTGGGCGGCATCTAGGGTAAGCTAGTGCGCAGTGATTTTTCAATTATACCTGTTACACCTCATATCGCCGTCACGCTATTCCGGCTTGTCGGCTATCCCTGTTGTACTTCAAGAGACTAATGTTGCATGAGTTTTGCTTCTCTGGGGCTGTCAGCTCCGTTGCTGAAAGCGGTAGCTGATCAGGGCTACGACACCCCTTCCCCCATCCAGTTGCAGGCGATTCCTGCTGTGCTGGCAGGTCGTGATGTAATGGCGGCCGCCCAAACAGGTACGGGTAAAACAGCCGGATTTACGCTGCCGATGCTGGAGTGCCTGGTAGGCGGAAAGCCTGCGGGTGCCAATCAGGCACGGGCTCTGGTATTGACACCAACCCGTGAACTGGCTGCTCAGGTGGGCGAAAGCGTTGCTACCTATGGGCGTAATCTGAAGCTGCGCTCTGCTGTGGTGTTTGGTGGTGTGAAGATCAACCCGCAGATGCAAAAGCTGCGCGGCGGAGTGGATGTATTGGTCGCGACGCCAGGGCGTCTGCTGGATCTGTATCAGCAAAATGCCATCCGCTTCAATCATCTGGAAATTCTGGTGTTGGATGAAGCCGACCGTATGCTGGATATGGGCTTTATCAATGATATTCGCAAGGTCATGGCGCTGCTGCCGGCTCGACGTCAGAACCTGATGTTTTCGGCCACGTTTTCTGACCCGATTCGCAAGCTGGCCAAGGGTATTGTGAATGATCCGGTTGAGGTGTCGGTTAGTCCCGGCAACAGTACGGCGGATACAGTCAGGCAGTGGTTGAGTCCGGTTGATAAGAAGCGAAAACCGGATCTGTTGCTTGAATTGATTCGCCAGCATGGCTGGAAGCAGGTGCTGGTGTTTACAAAAACCAAGCATGGTGCCAACAAGCTGGCCAAGTTTCTGGATGATGCTGGTGTCAAGTCGGCCGCCATTCATGGCAACAAAAGCCAGGGTGCACGCACCAAGGCGCTGGCTGACTTCAAATCCGGCGCGGTAGAGGTGCTGGTCGCAACTGATATCGCGGCTCGCGGGCTGGATATCGACCAGCTGCCGCAGGTAGTTAACTTCGAGCTGCCAAATGTGGCCGAAGATTATGTGCATCGCATAGGTCGTACTGGTCGTGCCGGTGCAACAGGGCAGGCTGTTTCGCTGGTGTGTGCCGATGAGGCTGATCTTTTGTTCGGTATTGAGCGTTTGACGCGGCAGACGATCGAGCGTCAGGAGGTTGAAGGCTTTGAGCCTGTGCATCCATTGCCGCCTGCGGGTACTCGAGTGCCTGCGTCAAAGCGTGGCGGTGAGCAGAAGCGGGGCGCCCGCAAGCCCAAGGTAGAGCACAAGGATGGTCAGAAGCCGGCTGGCAGCGCGCATGCTCGTCGTCGTGCTCGCCGCCCCCGAGCGGTTGCCGCTGCGGGTTAACAATTGAGGGAGGGGGTGCCTCGGTTTGTCGGGGCGTCCTGTCTGCGCAAGCTGCTGAATATTTTGATACAAAAATCAGGCACAAAAAAAGCGACTCGTGGTCGCTTTTTTTAGATTCGGCAGTAAGAGCAAGCTTACAGCGGAACGATGTTCTCAGCCTGAGGACCTTTCTGGCCCTGAGTGACCTTGAACTCAACCTTCTGGCCTTCGTGCAGGGTTTTGAAGCCTGAACCCTGGATAGCGCTGAAGTGAGCAAAGACGTCCGGACCGGATTCCTGCTCGATGAAGCCAAAGCCTTTAGTTTCGTTGAACCACTTAACGGTGCCGGTAGTAGTAGACATGATGATCTATCCTAAATTTCAAAATATTTTTTTGCCAAGACTGTGTCGAGGCGGTTTGCTCTAAAAGTTGCTATCTACTTATGAATCTCAGGACGAGTACTAACTACAAGGCAGGACTTCGAAATGGTCGTACGTAAATATATGCGTTACTTTCAAGCTGAAAATCATTCTATACGGTTGCCTCGCCTTGTCAATCAAATATTACGGGTGTTGTTAAAATAAATCATAGCTTGTGTATGTGAATTAAGTACACAATACGTATTGTGTACTTAATTTTATTCTTTATGGCGAGTGTGTGATTCAGGGTTGAATAGGGCTGGAGTCATGCGTTTTGTGCGGTTCTAAATTGCGAATTGAACCTGTCGTGGTAGCATGAGTTTTTTCCGCCATATCGAACCCTGAAGCGCTATCTCAATGACAATGAAGCCCTCCTTTGCTGAAGCACTTGAAAATCTGACTCGTCCCCCGCGCATTGCTCTTATTGGTGCAATGGATCAAGAGATCGAATTACTCAAAAACTCCCTGCAGGGTGTCGGCACCCACATGGTGGCTGGTTATCCCATTTATACTGGAGCGCTTGATGGCGTTGAGGTGGTGTTACTCAAGTCCGGTATCGGTAAGGTCAATGCCGCGATAGGTACAACCTTGCTGTTGCAGCAGTTTGAGCCAGATTGTGTCATTAACACCGGATCGGCCTGCGGGTTTGATGCTGCGCTCAATGTAGGCGATGTCGTGATTTCGGATGAGGTTCGTCATCATGATGTGGATGTAACGGTATTTGGTTATGAGCCTGGTCAGGTGCCCGGGCTGCCCGCAGCGTTCACGGCCGACCCCTTGCTGGCGAGAATGGCAGAGGAGTGCATTGCACAGATGCCTCATGTCAATACGGTTCGAGGGCTTATTGCGACCGGTGATAGTTTTATGAACTGTCCGTCGCGTGTGGCGAGCACTAGGGTTCTGTTTCCGTCCATGAAGGCGGTCGAGATGGAAGCTGCTGCCATCGCCCAAACCTGTCATCAATTCGGTACGCCTTTTATCGTTATCCGTGCGCTTTCGGATATTGCAGGCAAGGAGTCGAATCTTTCATTTGAGCGGTTTCTTGATAAGGCGGCACAACATTCAGCCGAGATGGTAATTGCCATTGTGAAACGGATCGCCGCAAGGGCTACAAACAACGCAAAGTAATAATCATAAATAATTGTTATTTAAGGAAATTGACATGATCAATTCTTTCCATCCTCCGCTGCGAACTCTTATGGGACCAGGGCCTTCTGATGTTAGCCCGCGTGTGCTTGCGGCCATGGCTCGCCCAACTATTGGGCATCTTGATCCTGCCTTTATTGGCATGATGGATGAAATCAAGCAGCTGTTGCAGTTTGCCCTGCGCACCAACAACGAATTGACCATGCCTGTTTCAGCACCGGGCTCGGCGGGGATGGAAGCGTGCTTTGTTAACCTGGTTGAGCCGGGTGACAAGGTGATCGTCTGCCAAAACGGCGTGTTCGGCGGGCGCATGAAAGAAAACGTTGAACGCTTCGGTGGCATCGCTCTGATGGTTGAAGATGAATGGGGCACAGCGGTCAGCCTGGATAAGGTCAGGGCGCTGATGGAGCAGCATGACGACATCAAACTGCTGGCCTTCGTTCATGCAGAAACCTCAACCGGTGTTCGTTCCGATGCAGAGGCTTTGTGTCGCCTGGCGCGTGACTATGGCTGTTTGACCATTGTTGATGCAGTCACCTCTCTGGGTGGGATAGAGCTTGAGGTTGACCTCTGGGGGATAGATGCCATCTATTCAGGCACTCAAAAGTGCCTGTCGGCCCCGCCTGGAATTTCTCCCGTCAGTTTCAGTGAGCGCGCGCTCGAAAAGGTGCGGCAGCGAGAGAGTCGCGTCCCCAGCTGGTTCCTTGATAAGAAGTTGGTGATGGGATACTGGGGTGGAGGGCAGAAACGCGCCTACCATCACACGGCGCCAGTTAATGCGCTGTACGGTTTGCATGAGTCGTTGGTTATGCTGCAGGAAGAGGGTATCAAACAGGCTTGGGAGCGTCATCAGTACCATCATCAGGCCTTGCGGGCTGGGCTTGAGGCGATGGGGCTTCATTTTACTGTTGATGCGCCAGTGCGTTTGCCTCAGCTGAATTCGGTTGCAGTGCCGACTGGGGTTGATGAAGCCCGTGTGCGTTCACTTTTGCTGGAGCGTTATGGGCTTGAAATCGGTGCGGGCCTCGGGGTTCTGGCGGGTAAGGTATGGCGTATCGGTCTTATGGGCAGCTCATGCACGCGGCGTCACGTTATGGTATGCATAGATGCGCTCGAAAATACGCTGCTTGAACTGGGTGCTGATATTCATGCGGGTGTGGCTGCACAGGCTGCATCGGCTGCTTACGCCGAGTAAGGAGAATATATCATGGCTAAAATCGCTTTTATCGGCTTGGGTGTCATGGGTTTTCCGATGGCAGGTCATTTGGCGCGCGCCGGGCATGATGTGTGTGTCTATAACCGTACCCGCAGCAAGGCCGAGCACTGGTGTGCTACCTATTCCGGCCGTTCTGCCGCGACACCGGCTGCTGCTGCAGAGGGTGCCGAATTCGTCTTTACCTGCGTGGGTAATGATGACGACTTGCGTCAGGTGACTACCGGAGCGGAAGGTGTTTTGAAAACGCTTTCACCAGGTTCTGTGCTGATAGATCACACCACGGCTTCTGCTGAAGTGGCGCGGGAGTTGGATTTACAGGCTAAAGAGCAGGGTTGTGGCTTTCTTGACGCTCCTGTTTCGGGTGGTCAAGCCGGAGCCGAAAACGGTGTACTGAGTATCATGATTGGCGGGGTGGAGGCTGATTACGGCCGGGTTTCGCCTCTGCTTGATGCGTATGCCAAGTCTCACCGTTTGCTGGGTGAGGCCGGCAGTGGTCAGCTTGCCAAAATGGTCAATCAGATCTGTATTGCCGGGCTGGTTCAGGGTTTGGCTGAGGCTGTGCACTTCGTCAAGCGTGCGGGGCTTGAGGGGGAGGCTGTTTTTGATGTAATTCAGCACGGAGCCGCAGGGTCATGGCAGATGGCAAACCGTCATCAAAGCATGCTGGATGATCGTTATGACTTCGGGTTCGCTGTGGACTGGATGCGCAAGGATCTTCGAATTGCGCTTGAAGAAGCCCGGCGTAATGGTGCGCGTCTCCCGGTTACGGCGCTTGTTGACCAGTTTTATGCTGATTTGCAGGCCGAGGGTAATGGTCGACTGGATACATCAAGTCTGCTCAAAAGGCTTGAGAAAGGGGGCTGAACTGCAGATAATGCCGTTCTTTCGCCCAGCGGTGCGAACAGAATTATTACAATGATTGAGGAGTAGTTTCTATGTTGAATATCGATAAATACAGCATGATTTCATTCGCACCGAGTATTGCGATTGTAGCGGCGATGCTGGTAATGACGTTTCTTGGTGTGCGCTTTCTGAAGCGAGAAATCGCCAAGGATGCTGCCCGAGCACAGCAAAAGAAGTAAAAGATTTGGCGGCCTTGGTCGCCTGATTTTCCTGAGGTGAATCAGGCCTCTACCCGTCAAGGAGGGATCAGATGACAACCATCAATAGTCGGCGTCATGCAGCCTCGGTTGCGCAGCCGAGTGAGCGTGAGCGCCATCCTCTACTGTCTGACAACGACATCAACACCATTCTGGTGAATGGTGCGCAGATATCTCTCAGTAAGTTGAAGCGGGCACGTAGTTTTGATGCGCGTCTGTATTACTATGCTGAAATCGGTGTCTATCTTGAGGTGTCGCTCTCCCGGGGCGCGGGTATTCTGGATGCAACCCGTGAGCAGCTTGAAGCCATTCATCGCGAGGCCACCCACCTGCATATGGATGCCAACAAAAACCTGAATGAAGTTAGCTGAAGAGCAACAAGACCCGGCTGCCGATAGCGCTGTCGGGTTTGACAGCAAGGCATTCCTGCGCCGATTAACCCAGCGGCCCGGTGTGTATCAGATGTATGATGCCGGCGGAAAAATTCTTTACGTTGGTAAAGCTAAAAATCTCAAGAGCCGGGTCAGCAGCTATTTTCGCTCCAATGGGCTGAGTACAAAGACTCAGGCACTGGTTGCTCGTATCTGCCGTATTGAGGTCACCGTCACCGGCAGTGAGACGGAAGCTCTGTTGCTGGAGCAAAACCTGATCAAGCAGCAGCGTCCTCCCTACAATATTTTGCTGCGCGACGATAAATCCTATCCCTATATCTTTGTCAGTGACCGCGATACTTTCCCGGCCATCACTTTTCAGCGGGGGGCAGGGCGTAAAAATGGGCGCTATTTTGGCCCCTATCCCAGTTCCGGTGCAGTGAAAGAGAGTCTCAATCTGCTGCAGAAGGTGTTTCGGATTCGCCAGTGTGAAGACAGTTTCTTTCGAAATCGCTCTCGCCCCTGTCTGCAGTATCAGATCAGGCGCTGTACGGCACCCTGTGTCGGCCTGATCAGTGAGGATGCCTATCGTCAGGACCTCAATCACGCAATGCAGTTCCTGCAGGGGCGTAGCCAGGAATTGATGCAGACACTGGCGCAGGAAATGGAGGATGCCGCCGCCCGTCTTGAATTTGAGCGTGCCGCCAGTCTGCGTGACCAGATCAGTGCATTGCAGCAGGTACAGGAGCAGCAGTTTGTCAGTGGGCAAAGTGGTGATGCCGATGTGCTGGGGTGTGCAGTTCAGCCTGGTGGTGTCTGTGTTCATGCACTGTTTGTGCGAGGTGGGCGCGTCATCGGCAGCAAGGTTTATCATCCTCGGGTGTCGATTGAGGATACGCCAGCGGAAGTATTGTCTGCTTTTATCGCTCAGTTTTATTTAAGCGGTCCACGTGAGATTCCTGCAGCCGTGATTGTTTCCGTTGAGCTACCTGATCAGGAGTGTATTCAGCAGGCCTTGGAGCAGCGGCGCGGACGCAAGATGGTCATCATGTCGCGCGTGAGGGGGGATCGCGCCGGTTGGCAGCGTCTGGCCCAAACCAACGCGGAGCAGCAGCTGGGCAGTCATCTGGCCAGTAAGCAGAATATCTATAATCGCTATTTGGCACTGCAGGATGCACTGGGGCTGGACTCAATCCCGCAACGCCTTGAATGCTTTGATATCAGTCACAGTTCAGGCGAGGCAACAGTAGCCTCCTGTGTTGTCTTTGACCGAGAGGGGCCGAAGAAGTCGGACTATCGGCGTTTTAATATTGAAGATATAACAGGCGGGGATGACTATGCCGCCATGCATCAGGCCCTCAGTCGTCGGTATACACGAGTGCGCAAGGGGGAGGGGGTGTTGCCGGATCTGTTGATCATTGATGGTGGAAAAGGGCAGGTTGCACAGGCAGTGATGGTTATGGAAGAGCTGCAAATCAACGACGTACTGGTCGTAGGAGTGGCGAAGGGGCCGACTCGGAAAGCGGGCTTTGAAGTGTTGATTCGTGGTGATAGCGGGGAAGAGACTGTGCTTGCATCGGATTCGCCCGCTTTGCATCTATTGCAACATATTCGTGATGAATCGCACCGGTTTGCCATTACCGGGCATCGGGCGAGGCGCGGCAAAGCGCGCCGCAAATCAACCTTGGAAGGAATATCTGGAGTAGGCCCCAAGCGCAGACGCGAACTGCTGAAGCATTTTGGTGGTGTCAAAGAGGTCGAGCGGGCCAGTGTTGAAGAAATTGCAAAAGTCTCTACTATAAGCCGGACGTTGGCACAGGAAATTTATGCCGCACTCCACCCCGAAAGTTGAAGCAGGAAGTAACGGGACACTCATTTGTATACGATAAAACTACCCAACCTACTGACGCTGCTTCGCATCGTCCTGATTCCAGTTTTCATACTGGTTTATTACCTGCCATATGCGTGGTCACCTTGGGCTGCATCCGCCATTTTTGGCCTGGCCGCGATTACTGACTGGTTTGATGGCTATTTGGCTCGGAAGCTTGATCAGGCTTCCCCCTTTGGGGCTTTTCTTGATCCTGTGGCAGATAAATTGATGGTGGCTGCCGCACTTGTAGTGCTGGTTGAGGTATTCGCTTCTCCTTTGGTCACTATTCCTGCAATTGTCATTATAGGGCGAGAAATTGTTATTTCGGCTCTGCGTGAATGGATGGCTGAACTCGGCGAGCGTGCCAGTGTGGCAGTATCAAATATTGGAAAAATCAAGACAACACTGCAGATGGTCTCGATTCTCATCTTGATAGCAATGCCGCTGTATAGTCCGCTTTCCTGGTTGGGAATTGTTGCGCTGTATGGTGCTGCGGCGCTGACACTATGGTCAATGGTGCTCTACCTGCACGCGGCATGGCCTCATCTGAGTGATGATATCTGAAGTAAGTGGTTAATATTTAAGCAAATTTTTTTCAGTATTATGGTTGACACCCCGCGGGATCTCTCTATAATACGCACCACTGTTGAGGCGCGGGAATAGCTCAGTTGGTAGAGCACGACCTTGCCAAGGTCGGGGTCGCGAGTTCGAGTCTCGTTTCCCGCTCCAATCTCAACGGTATGGCTGGATGGCAGAGTGGTCATGCAGCGGACTGCAACTCCGTGTACGCCGGTTCGATTCCGACTCCAGCCTCCATTCCTCTCAGGTGATTTTTTGACACCTGAGAGGAATGGAACCATACAAAATAACTTCCCCTCTTCGTTGTTAGTGCTGTCAATATTCTGCACAGCTCTATATCTAATCAATTACTCTCTTTTTCGGCTTATCGATTCTGTCTGCTCCGCCTTGGTTTAAACGGGCAGGCGTATGCCTGCCCTCAGGCAATTATTTCCAGCGGCCAGGGGCGTAGCTGAATACAGGCAACGACCAGTGCCAGTATATTGCGGCTACACGCATCATGATGCCGGTGGCAAACGACAGTATTAGATTGAGATCATGATTTAATCCCATTTGCTCCAGCTGGAGATAAAGCAATGCAACCAGCAAAGAGATGCTTGCATAGAGTTCGTGTCGAAAAACTACAGGTACTCGCTGACACAGTACATCGCGCAGAATGCCCCCAAAAATACCCGTTATCATGCCTGCCATAACAACTATGGGTGTACTGTAGCCGAGCTCAAGGGCTACATTGCAGCCAATAATGGTGAATGCAATAAGGCCCATGGCGTCCAGCAGCAGGAAGATCTTGTGCAAATGATGCATGAAGCGGGCAATCAGCATGGTGATCAGTCCGGCTGAGACAGTCAGGTAGATGTACTCGGGGTGCTGTGTCCAGGAAACAGGAAAGTGTCCCAGTAGAATATCGCGAATGGTGCCACCGCCCAGGGCGGTGATGAAGGCGATAACACTTACGCCAAACATATCCATATTGCGACGGCCGGCAGCAAGTGCGCCAGACATGGCTTCTGCGGTAATGGCGAGAATGTAGATGTAGGTGAGCACGTGTAAACCTCCCGTTAGGGTGTTTATCCGCCTCTCCCTCTGTCCGGGTTACCTGAGAGTTTGCACGCTTTCGGCGTGTTGCCCCTTCGGTGGGTCAGTTCTGGCTGACCGCTCTCCAGTCGACGTAATATGTGTGTGGTCGCAGTACCTGAGCCTGAGCGATTATGGGAGTTTGCGCCTTCGGCGGGGTGTGAGCCCTCTCTCCTGCGAAGCGGCGATTATAGCTTGTGCAGGAAATAAGGCAACCGTCCAAATCAGCTGCGGCGTTTGATGTCGCGCAGCAAGCTGGACAAGTCCAGTCCGGTATTGGCTGCAAGGGCATCGAGATCATGAAAGGCGGGGGGGAGGGAGCGTTGTTTGAGTTTCTGTTGATGCTGATCTTCAATGCGCTGTACGAGCATTTTGCGAACCTGTTCCAGTTGTTCAGGCTCCAGGTTCATTAAATAGGCAGGCAGTTCGGTTTCACTCATACCAATATAGTTCCTGACAAGTCAGTATCACGTTAGGTGTACATCCAGTACAGATAATAAAGAAGGTGTTGTATCCAGGTGGTGTGCAGCAAATAAAACTACGGATATCGATTGTATATAGGCCATAGGTCACCTGCAAGCCTTATTCGGGAGTACAGGTTAGGATCTTGCATGGATATCTTGGTGGCAATATAACGGGCGTGATTATGTGCAAAAACTATCAAAAGTGAGTTTGTTTTTAGAATCCAAGTGTTGTTTAAAAGGTTTCTTTACAGACTGACTGGTGCCCCGAACCGGACTCGAACCGGTACAGCCAAAGGCCGAGGGATTTTAAATCCCTTGTGTCTACCAATTTCACCATCGGGGCTTTGCGCGCTGATTAAGGGCTTGGTCTTTTCAATCAAAGCGTTGAGCGCGCATTCTCCCGTTGCTTGAATAAAAAGTCAAACGAAATACGCGCTCTGCTTCCTGGCTTAGGAGGTCTTGTGCATGCAGCTGGCTGTATCCAGCATGCGATTAGAAAACCCCCACTCGTTGTCATACCAGGCGAACACCTTAACCATGCTGCCAAGCACCTGAGTTTGAAGGCTGTCATAGATGGTAGAGGCGCTGTGATGGTTGAAATCTATCGATACTAAAGGAGTGCTGTTGTACTCAATAATCCCTTTGCTGGCCTCGGCTGCACGTTTCATGATGGCGTTCACCTCTTCAACGGTAGTGTTGCGGTTGGCGGTAAAGGTCAGGTCAACCAGTGAAACGTTTGCAGTTGGAACGCGTACAGCAAGACCTGAAAGTCGGCCATCGAGTTCCGGCAGCACCAGTCCAACTGCCTTGGCGGCACCGGTCTTGGTTGGAATCATGGATAGAGCCGCCGCCCGTGCTCGATACAGGTCTGTGTGATACACATCAGTCAAGTGTTGATCGTTTGTGTACGAGTGGATGGTTGTCATGAGGCCTTGCTGGATGCCGATCGAATCGTTCAGTGCTTTTGCCATCGGGGCCAGGCAATTCGTTGTACAGGATGCGTTTGAGACAACTTGATGTTCTGAGGTAAGTATCGATTCGTTAACGCCGAAAACAATAGTTGCATCGGCTCCCTTGGCTGGGGCAGAAACCAGTACCTTGCCGGCGCCTTGCTGCAAATGAATACTGGCCTGTTCGCGGTCTGTAAATCGACCTGTGCACTCGAACACAATATCAACGCCCAGTTCGCGCCAGGGGAGGGCGTGAGGATCTGGCTCGCGCAGCATCCGAATAGAGTGCTCTCCTAGAATCAAGCGATCCTTTTCAGCGCGAACTGGCCACATAAAGCGGCCGTGCACTGAGTCGTACTCGGTCAAGTGAGCACTGATCGCACTGTCTCCAAGATCATTGATCGCCACTACCTCAAACTCCTGCTCGCGGCCACTTTCGTACAGGGCGCGCAGGATGTTGCGACCGATCCTGCCGTAGCCGTTGATTGCAATGCGTATAGCCATGGTTGCTGCTCCTTTTTTATAGGCTTTACAGCATCTTAGATGAGTTTGGCTGATCGGGGTATGTGTAGCTTGCGTTTCCTGTCAGTGAGGCGTTAAATTGGTCTAGCTCGATACATATCATTCAATACATATTGCGTACTATATGTCCAAAAAAAACGATACACATGCTCGGGTCATTGAGGTGGCTGATCAGCTTCTGGAAGAAGGAATCCGGCCTACGCAGCAAAATGTGCGTGAGAGGTTGGGTAGCGGTAGTCTGACGACGATCAATCGCGCCCTGAATGACTGGTGGCATACTCTTGCGCAGCGTATTTCTCGTCGAAATGAGCACCCTGAGCTTCCTGAACCGGTCCTGACTTTGGCCAATCAGGCCTGGGATCGTGCTCTGGCTTATGCCGAGCATCAGTTCGCTGAGCAAAAACAGGCGCTTGAGCAAAGGCAGCAGGAGTTGCTGCAGTCTGCACAGCAAAAAAACAGTGGTGGTGAGCGGGCTCTTTCTGATGCGCATAGTCAGAACGCAAGGCTGCTCGATCGCTGCGAGCAGCTGGCGCAGGAGAAACGTGAGCTTGAAAGGCGCGTCTTTGAGCTGGAAGAGCAGCAGTTGAAACTTACTGTGGAGCGCGATACTGCTCAGCGTGAGGTGCGCCAACTGCAACATATGGGCGCCGAAAATGGCGGGCATGCTGAGGCCATGGTTGAGCTGCGGGTACGCTCGCGAATGCAGGAAGAGGAGCTTCAGCGTTTGCGCCAGCTTGGCGATCGGCTAAGCCAGGAGAATGCCCGACTGAGGAATCGGCTGGATGAATGATTATAAAGCTTTTTAACTTGCTTCCCTAATGAATTGAAAATATGGAATTTTATTTATCCAGTGATATTGGTGTACAGGAAGTGACAGAGCGTCTGCGTGCCTGCTCGCCGGGCGACCAGGTGAGTTGCTCTGATGAGGCTCTGTTCGAAGTTGCCAAGGCTGTACTGGTGCGTGAGAAGCTTGCAGGGCTCACGATTCAGCTGCTGGATGCCGGTGATTATGTGTTGCGTACGGTCACCAGTCGTCGCAGGCACCAGGTTGAAAAGCTGGATCGATTCAGTGATCGACAGGAATCGGTGCTTAAAGCATTGGAACGTGTGCTGGCTCATTGTGATAAAGAAGGGATTCGACTGATCGGATTCAGTGATGAGTTGGTTGCAGTGCCGGCTCATCTTGATAATAGTGCTTGTCTCTCGGCTGAGGCCGTAGATGTTGACACCTCTGGTGTTTATCGGGGTGCTGACAGTATAGGGGAATATACTAAAGGGTAATTCCTGAGTGGTGAGTTGGCAGGGTGGTTCTGGTATTCTTTCTGCGCGTTTCGATCAACACACGGGGGCTGATATGAGCGATACTATCCGCATATTGCTGGTTGATGATCACTCGATCGTCCGTGCTGGATTCCAGCATATGTTGTTGAAAGAAAAAGACATAGAGATTTTGGCTGAGGCTGAGAACGGTAGACAGGCTGTTGAGCTGTATCGAGAGTTATCACCTGATGTCGTTGTAATGGATCTCGCCATGCCTGCTGACAGTACGACTGTAGAGGCGACCTCGACGACAGGTGGTCTTGATGCCATCAAGCATATTCTGGCTATTGATCCCTATGCGCGTATTCTGGTGTTAACAATCTGGGAGGCCAGTCCTTACCCCGCGCGGGTGGCTGATGCGGGGGTGAAAGGCTATGTGACCAAGCGCTGTGCCCAGGATGAGCTTGTGCATGCTGTGCGTGAAATCTATTGTGGGCGCAGCTATTTCTCCAGGTCGGTCAGTGATCAGATTGGGCAAGACTCACATGTTCCGCCAGAGCATTCGCCCATTGCGCAGCTGACCCGGCGTGAGCTGGAAATTTTTACACTTTTGGCTGAGGGGCGCAGCGTAAATGCCATCGCCGAAACTATATTTCTCAGCCCTAAAACAGTTCATGCGCACCGTGCCAATATTCTTCGCAAGCTGAGTCTCACCAATGGTTCCGAAATCATTCATCTCGCATTGAGGGCCGGAATCATACAGGCCTGATTGGGTCTATACTGACTGTAAGCTTTTTGCTGCAAGAGGTGGTGGTTATGAGTCCGCATACTGGTGTCTCAACAGACTTTGTTGCCGACATGATGCTGGAATCGCTACAGCTCTGGAATGAGATTGATGTGGGCTCGCTGGTACAGCTTGAGGCTGATCTGATCGACCACAATACGCTTGTCTTGACGAGAGGGCATCTCTATGAGGTGCTGGCCAAGACTGATCTTTCTCCATGTCATCCCATGTTTGTCGTGCAGTCTGAGCTTACTGAAGAGCTAATTCAGTTGCATCCCGGTTTGATCTGCAATTATCTGCAAAATCCTCACGAGATATATCATGCGTAAATAAGTGCTTACTGATGCGTAATGGCTGTTTTTTGGGGTTATTAAAGTTCGCATAATGTATATTATGTTAAATATAGTGTCTGGTTAGCCTCCATTGCTGTGAGTTTGTGTTATTTGTATTTTACCGTGAGATCAATCTCATCTTACGTACAAAAACTCAATTCCTGTCCTGCCAACACGGTTAACTGCCGATAAGATGAGATCCTGCTTTTTCAGGCGCATAACACGCCCTGGGATTTTTTGTGTGGTTAAGGATTAATCAACCCGTGCGGAGAGTGCCGAAGATTTCAGTTTCGTGGGTTGAGGTGTTGTACTGTGCAAGCTTGTGGCGATTTGTGATTGGTGGGATACCCGATCAGTGAAGTGTTTCATGTGGCCCTGGTAACTGCTCCAGTAGCTTCTGCATCTCTTCGGTTGGCCAAAGGCAGTCCAGCTCTCTCATGCCTTTGATGCTGCATGGGCGTTCACAGAGGCTTGCGGAAATCGAGTATGGTGCTAAGTCAGTGATCTCTGTGCCGCCCCACGTAAACGATTCCAGGTCCCAGATCATGTTGCGCAATGTTCCTTGAACTGAGCGGCTGCACTGTGTATCGAAGCTGAGTTCACTAAATGAGCTCACGGCACGTTCCATCAACTCTACAGGATAGCCCTGCTTTAACATGGTGTTAGCCAACATATCGCTGAACCAGTACGTCAGCTCCTTAATCTCTTTTTGCGTCATGCCGATCAATGCCAATGAGTACCGCGTCTGGTCGTGAGTAAACACCAGACACTGACGACGCTGAATCGTTGTGATATTGGCATGCCAGTCGCCTAGGGCCGATGGCTGCTCCTCAGCTGAATCAGCGATTTCAAAGCCAGCCTTCTTGAGCTTTTCTGCCAATTTATTTGTAACGTGGATTCTCAATATAATCTTCCAACCATTTGATTCAATTTATTTATAATATTTTTTAGCATATCAAAAACGACTCGAGGAAAGCCTTGGGATGCACCGATGGATCAGCAACTTACATTCGCGGACATTCAACTGCATGCAGCAGTGGTATAACCTCAGTGATCCAGCCATGGAAGACGCGTTCTATGAGATTGCGTCCATGCGTCTGTTTGCTCGGCTGTCACTGATAAGGCCATTCCCGATCACACCACTATCCTGAACTTCCGCCATCTTTTGAACGCCATGAGTGCTGAATTTTTGCCTCTGAGGTAGTAATAGCGACGTTTCAGAGCCTTGGGCCGGACTTATTCGTAGGCAGCTGAGGGTCAAACCTCTTCAAGAGCGTCTATCTGTGCTGCCAGAATGAAGTCATTTTCATGCAAACCGCCAACTTTGTGTGTCCATATCTCTACTTTGGCATAGCCCCAGCCGAAGCATATTTCAGGATGGTGACCCGCCTCCTCTGCCAGCTCTCCAACATGATTAGCAAAAGTCAGGGCGGTTTTGAAGTCAGGGAAAATGAACTTTCGGTGGATGTGACTCGCGTTGTCTGAAAGTGACCAGCCTTGTACTTGCTTAAGGTGATTTTCGACATCCTTGCGTGTAAGCGCTGATACCTCACCATGGCAAGGTATGCAGCGTTTTTCTGCCAGCAGCATGTCTGCCTCCCCATTAATTTCGTTGTGTCACTGGACTATAAGTGTAGACGCCAATCTGAGGTCATGCCGCAGTGGCCTGGGTCTACTCTACTCCGCTTGCACTTTTTGCTAGTTCAGGGATAATCTTTTTATATAAGACTAATCTAATTTAAATATCAATTTTCAAGGCATCTTCTATCCATGACAATCATAAACTTTACTCCGGTCCCTGCACTGATCGGCGGGGCCTTAATCGGCTTCTCGGCTGCTTTTCTGTTGCTTGCAAAAGGCCGGGTGGCCGGCATTTCCGGAATTGCCGGCGGTATTATCTATCCCGAGTCCCGTGATGATATTGGCTGGCGTGTCGTGTTCATTCTTGGGTTGATTCTGGGAGGCTTCCTCTATCAGTGGTCAGGGTTGGGTGCTGGTGTGCAGCATATAGCAGCGGTTGCTGACAAGCCTGTGCTGATTATTGCGGGCCTGCTTGTGGGAATTGGTACACAGATCGGTACGGGCTGCACCAGCGGTCATGGTATTTGTGGTCTTGCGCGCCGCAGTCCGCGTTCTTTGGTGGCTACTTTTTGTTTTATGGGTAGTGCGATTGTAACCGTGTATGTTGTGCGTCACCTTATGGGAGGTGCAGCATGAGTCAGTCCATGAAACAACTGCTGGCCGCACTTGCTGCCGGTGCGCTATTCGGCTTTGGTCTTGGCTTGTCACAAATGATTGATCCCGCCAAGGTGACAAACTTTCTTGATCTGTTGGGCAGCTGGGACCCGTCTCTGGCATTCGTGATGGCTGGCGGTTTGCTGGTTAATGCGTTGCTGACGCCACTGATTTTGAAACAAAAGCGCCCGCTTCTGGCTGAATTTTTCAGGCTTCCAACCAAGGCTGAGGTTGATAAGCGTCTCGTTATTGGCGGTGTTGTGTTTGGTGTGGGTTGGGGGCTTGCAGGGTACTGTCCCGGGCCGATGATTACATCATTGAGTTTTGCTGACAGCGACATTCTGACAGTCGTGATTGCGTTTGTGGTGGGTACATTCGCTGCTCGTTGGGTTCTTCACCGAATCTCTTAATATCCATTATGCCGTGCCGGTCTGGTTCTCGCGGAGCATCTCCATCAGTTCCAGTGCCGGCATAGGTTTACCATATAAATAGCCCTGTGCGTGCGGGCATCCAGCCTGCAGAAGCAGTTTCTTCTGCTCTTCGGTTTCAACTCCTTCTGCGATAAGCTCCAGGTCCAGTTTATTTGCCAGTGCTATGATGGCTTCGATAATGGCAAGATCGTTGGGATCCATTGCTGAGTTTCGGACAAACGATTGGTCGATTTTCAGCCGGCATACCGGCAGTCGTTTGAGGTAGGTCAGTGATGAGTATCCGGTGCCAAAATCATCGATCGACAACAGTATTCCCATTTCCTTAAGCTGTTTCAGGGTTGGCACGGTTCTGGCCGTGTCCTGCATAATAAAGCCCTCGGTTACCTCCAGTTCAAGCCATTGTGGTTTACAACCAGTCTGATGTAGCACGTTTTGAACGGATTCAACCAAGTCAGCTTCGTGAATCTGTGCCCCCGCCAGGTTTACGGAGACCCTTCCTGGGTTGAAGCCAGCACGATACCACTCGACTTGTTGCTGACAGGCTTGTCGCATGACCTCGTTGCCCAGATCAATAATCAGCCGGGTTTCCTCGGCAATCGGAATGAATGCGCCAGGCATCAGGAGCCCCTTTTCCGGGTGTTGCCAGCGTACCAGTGCTTCGGTGCCTGTTATGCGGCCATTGCGCATATCGACCTGAGGTTGGAAATATACCCGCAGCTCCCCTTTTTGCAGTGCTTGTTTCAGCCCTGCTTCAACTTCCATGCGTTGCAGTGCCTGATCACTGAGGCTGGTATGAAAGTGCTGATACTGTCCGCCACCCATTTTCTTGGCCAGGTACATGGCGAGATCACTGTTGCGTGTCAATGCTTGAGCGGTATTGCCATCCTGTGGACATCGCGTGACTCCGATGCTGGCCCTAACGTCCAGATGATGCCCATGTTTGATGACGGGATCTGACAGGGCGGCCACAACTCGTGGCAGAAGTTCGTCTTCATGTCGGGTATCGGCACTGGCAGCCAACATCAGGAAAAATTCGTCACCGCCGTGCCGGAAAAGACGATCCCCCTTTCCAAGCAAAGCCTTAAGACGGTTAGCCACGGTGATCAGTACCTTATCCCCGACAGGGTGTCCAAGGCTGTCATTGATCAGCTTGAAGCGGTCCAGATCAATATACGCCAAAGTGAAGTTTAGACAGTCGTGTACCGCTTGGCTGATGGCAAGTTCTAGCTGCTGATTGAAATTAAAACGGTTAGGCAATCCAGTCAGTGAATCGTGGTTGGCCTCATACTCAAACCGGTCGCGTTGTTCCTGCAACCCAAGTTGTGCCAATTCCAGTGCGCGCGTGCGTTCATCAAAGGCTTCCGCAAGTGCTTCAAGTTCATCATGGGTCCCAAGAGGCGCGCAGGTTGCGCGGCGGGTATCCTTTACTCTGCGATACAGTTCGATTGTGGGTGAGGCTATCCCCTGCCCAATCCATGCTGCCAGTATGGCGGCTATCAAGGTTAGAATAATGCCAATGCCGACGAAGCGAGTTACAGTCGTTGTGATGACTGACTCGAATTGGGATTCAGGAATGCCGGCTTCAAGGCTTAAATCAAGTTGCTGTAGTAGTGGTGTGTCCACTGTCGGTCGCTGTCGACTGCTGATGTAATTGATGGTTTCATCATGGCCCAGGGTCAACACTGAAGTGTCTTCTGTATAGAGCCTCAGGAATCCTTCGTTTTCCCTAAAGGCATGACGTGCGACCAGTTCACGCAGGTCGAAGGCTGCCAACAGTGCGCCCTGAGTTGTGTCGTAGAACTTGATTGGCGCAATGACTGTCATTTGTCGGTTGGCAGGGTCGTTATAGAGCGCAATTTCCCCCATCGAGAGAGCGGCTCTCAATTCTGTTGACTGGTTAAACTCAGGCAGCCAGTGTTCGTCCTGATATACCGGCTGTCCATCAAAATCCAGCAGGGCTGCCGAGCGCATGGACGTCCCTGAAGAGAAGTTTGCCAACAATGGTGGTAAATCGGTGGTGCGAGCCTGACTGTCAATTAGCCCATTCACCATGAAAGGGTTTTCCGCCAGTCTTGCGGTACCCTCAACCAGATAGGCGATACGGTTTTCCAGCTGGATCAACGACGAGTGAGCGCTTTCCCCTAGCCCTTTGTATGCCTGCTGATATAGCTCATTGCGTAAAATGTAGGCAACCGTGAAAGTGACGATGAGCATAACCAGCGCCACAAAGCCGCATATTGTCAGTGTCAGTTTGCGCTGAAGGCTGCGGTAATGCTTGGGTGGCTGGTCAGAGGTCAATAACTTCATAGTGTCCCTCTTTTGCTACCGGTTTGCCGATAGGCTGGCGCCAGGTGCAGCCTGAATTGCCCCGGCTGGTCAGGAGCTGTCGTTGAAAAATCCGATGCCACTCGTTCGCATGGTACTGCAGCGTTAAGTGCCTGCTTGATATTGTCGCTCAGTCCGGCCTCACACCGTGTTGCCGCGAACAGCAATATCCAGGCTGCGTCGTGTGACTGCAAAAGCGTTGAAACTGACGCTGGTTCGTTGCCGTAACGGTCAGTATATGCCGCTATGATATCGTCTGTTGTATTTCCATGATGCCAGCTCTGCAGGCTGAGTAGATTGGGGGCGTTCTCCGAAACTGTCCAGTCTATTGCTGAGATCAGAAGGGGTATATCAGACTGATCTTCGTACCATTCCAGGCTTTGTTCAAGCAGCTGGCTGTGTAGTACCAGAATAATAGCGTCTGTTGGTGTATTTTGTTGGATTTTAAGCTGTTGGACCAATGGCTTTGTTGGGTCAAGCTTGATCTTTGATTGGACCTCAAGGCCTGCTTTGATTGCCTCGGTTTCTATTGCGACAGCAAGATCTTCACTCAGAGCTGTCGCTTCTGTCAGCAGCTGTACTGTGCTGATATTTCGCTGATTTAGCTCCTGTCCCAACTGTTTGGCTATCTGGAATGATGATGGTGCAAGGTTGATCAGGCGACTGTTGGCTGAAAATAGCTCGGTGTGGTTCATCCATGGATTGAGTATGGGTGGCGATGCTTCTGTCGCCATATGTTGGGTCTGGAAAGAGAGTGGTCCTACTCCCGCAATAATCCCGATCATGGAGGGTTGGCGAGCAAAGTCATCCAGTGTTCGGTTTGAGCGTCCGGTGAGGTTGCGATTGTCACGGGTTATTACTCGAATATCCGAGATCAGAGTTGGATCTGCCCTGCGAAGCCGCTCGACGGCCAGCTCTGCACCGCGCTTGATTTCCAGGCCAAGCTTGGGCGACACGGTGCTCAGATCAGTGTCTACGCCGATAAGCCAGCGATTCTCCTGAGGGTGCTGCAATGTGGCGTATTCGTGAGTGTACGCAAGGATGTCGGCGCCGATGGTGGTTTCAAAGCGATCAGCAAGTGGTTGTACAGCGCGCTGAAACTGTATTCGTTCAGACCTGCTCAGTCGATGAATGTGGATGCCTGTGGCTGCAATTTCGGCCAAAAATTCGCTTTCCTGTCGTTCAGTCTCGGCGCGTTGCCAAGGTGTGATCGCGCGTGCCGTTTCAATCAGAAGGGTTTGCAGGTGTCCCGGTAGTTGGTTAAAGCGTTTTCCGCTGATGGCAAATATATAGGCCAGATACGCGTGCTCGCTCAGGGTTAGATCGGTTTGTGCTTCGTGTATGCCCATACTGTGAATCGCCACCAGAGGGTTTTCCTGACCATCCACTACGCCGTCAAGAAGTGCCTGGCGCGTTTCGTGAAAGTCGATCGGTACCGCTTCTGCGCCCATGAGGTTGAATTGATCACGCAGCAGACGGCTTTTCATGATTCTGATGTTGAGGCCCGTAAAATCTGAAGGTTTCTTCAACGGCCGGTTAGCAGTGAAATGTTTGAATCCATTACCCCAAAAAGTTACGCCAACCATATTGATTTTATTCATTTTTTCCAAAAGAAGCCGCCCGGGTTCGCCGTCCAGCATTGCATACATGTCTTCTCGCGCAGGCAGGAGGAAGGGCATGTCGGCGTATTGCATCTCAGGCAGTGCCACGCTGAGTTTGGCGGAGGGAATCAGTAGGAGGTCAAGCTCGCCGCGTCGGGCCATTTCCAGCATCTGGTGGTCATTTCCGAGGGCCTGATTGGGGAAGAGCTGGATTTCAATACGCCCTTCTGTCTGGCGTTCGATCTCTTCCTTGAAGCGCATGGCTGCCAGATGGAGTGCGCTGCGTTCGGGAATGTTGTAGCCAAAGCGCAATACTTGGCTGCCAAGGCTGTTTTCTGCTTGCCTCTGTTGAACGGTGGTGTCTTGGTCGAACGGCCATACGACCAGCAATATCAGGATGAGCAGCAGTATAGCTACAGCAAGCAGGCTAAGGAGGTGCTTCATGTTATGGGCCTTGGTGTTTGAACCTGCTCAATATACCGCAATATTAATGAGGGTATATGTCACAGATCAGCCATGGCTGCTGCATGTTATTATAGTACTGGTTACATATTAAGTATTAAAAATACATATTATTCAGCAATCTCTATTCGGTCGCGACCATTATGCTTTGCTGTATATACGGCCTTGTCAGCCCGGCCCAGTGGCGCATCCACTTCATGATCCGCTTTAGTGATGACGGTTACACCGATACTTGTAGTAACGTGCAATGAGTGAATGTCTGCAAAACTGATTGCGGCTATGGCCAGTCTCAGTCTCTCAGCTAAAATCTTGGCACCCTCCATGTCTGTGCCTGGCAGGAGGACGGCAAACTCCTCACCTCCGATGCGGCCAATAATATCGATCTGGCGCATTTGGGCAGCAGCCGTATCTGCGAAGGCTTTGAGTACGCGGTCACCAGTCGCGTGGCCAAACTGATCATTAACCTGCTTGAAGTGGTCCAGATCTATCATCATCAGGCCGCAGTGCGTATTAAATCTGACCGCCCTCGCCCTCTCCTGCTCCAGGCGTTCCATGAAATAGCGCCGATTGGCGAGTCCAGTCAGTGCATCACTTGTAGCCAGTCGATGTAGTTCTTGTTCACGCAGTTTCTGGCTTGTAATGTCCTGCACCATTCCGGTGGCCCGTAAAATTCCGGTTTCATCGTGCTCGAAATCAGCCATTTCACGTACCCAGCGGACTTCTCCGCCGGCAACAACACGGTGCTCAAGGTTGTAACGACCGCCTTGTATGGCATTGTGCCAAGTGCTGTCGACGAGTTCGCGGTCGTCCGGGTGGACTCGGCTGATAAACAGAGCATAGTCTGGTGTTTGCTCCGGTGTAACCGAAAAAATGCGGTAGGTTTCTTCTGACCAGGTAAGTGACTGATCAGCAAAGTGATATTCCCAGCTGCCTACTGCGCCTATTCGTTGTGCCCTTCTCAAGCTGCGTTCACTTTCTTTAAGAGCTTCTTCAGCGCGGTGCTGCGCTGTAATATCAAGTAATACCCCATTCAGCATCTGCACACCATCTACAGAGCGCGATGCGCGGCACCTGTCTTCGATCCAGCGCCACTGGCCGTTGTTGTGCTGCAGTCGATAACGCCTGCGAATGCCTTTTGTCGGCCATTGCGTCCAATCCAGCGTCTGGCGAACATACTCGCGATCGTGTGGATGAATATGCTCGACCCACCAGTGGTCGTCCCCAATAATATGTTCTGGATGATAGCCAAGTAGATGTGTGCAGTTGGGTGATATGTAGTCAAGTGAAGTGCCGGGAGTGCGAAGGCTGTAGGTAACGACAGGAGAATCGCTCAGCAGACTGGTGAGTTGCAGCTGTGCCTGCTCCGCCTCCGCGGCGGCTGCATTCACGCGCTGTTGCATCATTTCTCTCAGCCGGCGCAGCAAAAGCAAAAGCAGCAGCTGGGTCAGCATATAGGCCCCTGCTGTAATCAGAATCAGAAGTTGCTGAGCGCGCCGCTCTTCATGCCAGAGTTCGGTTATATCCTGCCAGCTGATGATAATACCAGGAGGTGGCAGGGCTGAGTTCTCTGTCTGACTGCTGTAATCCTGTAGTGGGAAGCGTGCCAGACTGTATACACGGTCTTCCCAGTTCAATATCTGAACACTGCCCTGCTGACTTAGCTCATCAAATGAAAGTTTTGAGCGCTGCATCCATTGGATGACGCGATCTGAGGTTGTGGCTTCTATGTAACAATCACAGGCTGATACAGGTTCTGGCCTGAACTCGTCCCAGACGGTTTGCTCAACATCCTTTCGATTTAGCAGCAGGGTCAGTTCGGCATCCAGCATGGGTGCCAGCCGGCTCAATACACTGTCAACCGAAGCGCCTGCCTCGAGTGCTCCGACATGCGCCAGCGTTCCATCCTGGCGGGTGTACCACACAGGCGTGACACCACGAATACCAGAATAAACGCGTCCAATTTCAAAGCCGGTCTGAGACTTGCCTGTGTGATTGGTGTTTACAATGATGGGGCGGATGGATGTAAGATCGTCGCCAAAGTGATCGGGGGCATGGACGCGCAGATAGGATTTTGCCGGTGGCAGGTGGAAGTGAAGCTGGCGCAGTGCATATTGCTCCTGCATCTGCCGCCACGCAGGTGCCACTCGATCAAACAGGGCCTGTCGGAGCCGAGCTGCTTCTTCACCGCCCTTGCCTCCTCCTTCTATCACGACCATGCGAGAGCCATGGTAGAAAAGCTCCTGCACCACCGGGTCGGCCGCCACCATGGAGGCCAGCAATATCATTTTGTTTTCCTGCTCGTGCAATGTCAGCTCAAAACTTTGTTGCAATGAGTCAGCCTTGCGATCCAGCTGTTGCTGAAACAGATTCTGGCGTTCATTCAAACTGTAGACTGTCATGCCAAAGAAGATCAGCAGCAATAAAAGGCTGGAGGTGATCAGAAGTGCGCGAAAAGAGATGGTTCGCATAACGGACGCAGGGGCCTTGAAGGGTATCTTTAAACAGACAGTTTACCAGATGGAGCGTCAGTTACGACCGTATCAGGACTTATTGAGTAATCAAAACAGAAAAGGCAGCCCAGTGGCTGCCCTTGTTAGCTAATTCAAGTTGCTCAGTTGTGCTGAACCAGGCCATGATTGTCCATGATGTCTTCAATTTCAGACAGGCTGGCCGGGTCGTCGATAGTGGACGGTACAGTGTATTCCTGACCATCCGCAATCTGGCGCAGCAGCTTGCGCAGGATCTTGCCGGAACGAGTTTTGGGCAGGCGTTGTACCACGATGGCGCGGTTGAAGCAGGCGATCGGGCCGATTTCCTTGCGTACCATTGCGACCAGTTCCTTTTCAAGAACAGCCTCGTCCACATCGATGCCATCCTTGAGCAAGACCAGACCAATGGGGGCCTGCCCTTTAAGTGCGTCATTGATACCGATGACGGCGCATTCGGCAACAGCGGGATGATCGGCAACGATCTCTTCCATTTCGCCGGTAGACAAGCGATGGCCTGCTACGTTAATGACGTCATCAGTGCGGCCCATGATGAACACGTAGCCGTCTTCATCCTTGTAGCCGCCATCACCAGATGTGTAATAGCCCGGGAAGTCAGACAGGTAGCCGGCTCGGAAGCGCTCATGGTTGCCCCAAATGGTCGGCAGGCAGCTCGGTGGCAGTGGCAACTTGATGGCAATAGAGCCCTGCTCGCCTGCCGGCATCTGATTACCCTCCGAGTCCAGAATCTGCACATTGAAGCCTGGCACTGGCAAGGTGGCAGAGCCCGGCTTGGGCTCTTTTTGCTCGATGCCCATCAAGTTACCGCAAATGGCCCAGCCGGTTTCGGTCTGCCACCAGTGATCGATGACTGGTTTGCCGGTTTTTTCAATGGTCCAGTGGTAGGTTGGTGGATCAAGGCGCTCACCTGCCATGAAGATGATATCAAGGCTGGACAGGTCGTACTTGCTGATCTCTTTGGCGTCCGGATCTTCTTTCTTGATGGCGCGGAACGCTGTCGGTGCGGCAAACAGAGCCTTGACCTTGTACTCCTCACAAAGGCGCCAGAATGCACCAGCATCCGGTGTGCGTACGGGCTTGCCTTCGTAAACAATAGTGGTTGCACCTGCCAGTAGTGGTGCGTAGACAATGTAGGAGTGCCCTACAACCCAGCCGACATCGGATGCGGCCAAAAATGTATCGCCGGCGTCGATGTTGTAAATCGCCTTCATGGAGTATTTCAGCGCGGTAGCGTGGCCACCGTTATCACGCACTACGCCCTTGGGCTTGCCAGTCGTGCCTGAGGTGTAAAGGATGTAGAGTGGGTCGGTGCCTTTTACCGGCACGCAATCGGCCGGCTCTGCAGATGCTATGGCCTCTTCCCAGTCCAAGTCGCGGCCGGCAATCAGGCTGGCTTTTGCCTGCGGACGCTGCAGTATGATGCACTTTTCAGGCTTGTGAGCAGATTGCTCGATTGCCTCGTCCAGCATTGGCTTGTATTCGATGATTTTCGAGACTTCAAGACCACAGGAAGCGGTTACTACCACCTTAGGCTCAGCATCATCTATGCGAACTGCAAGCTCGTGAGGTGCAAAGCCACCGAATACCACGGAATGAATCGCCCCCAGCCGTGCAACCGCATACATTGCGATCAGGGCTTCCGGCACCATTGGCATATAAATTACAACGCGATCGCCTTTCTCCACGCCCTGCGCCTTGAGCACCCCGGCGAACAGTGCCACCTGATCACGCATTTCGCGATAGGTCAGCTGGCGCTTGGTATTGCTGACCGGTGAATCATAGATGACAGCCAATTGGTCACCACGGCCATTTTCGACATGATGATCCAGTGCCATATAGGCAGTGTTCATTTCGCCATCCGCAAACCAGCGGTCAATGCCGTTTTCATCCTTGGAGAGGATGGTTTGGGGCTGTTTGAACCAGGGCAGGTCTGCCGCCTTTTCGGCCCAGAAGGCTTCCGGGTTTTCAACAGACTTGGTGTACTCTGCATGGTAAGACATCGCAGCGGCCTCTAACTCTCGGGTTGGTGAATAGCTCAGGAGGTTTATAGTTGTATTGTTGACAGTCCCTGAGGCAGGTGGCGACACTTTAGCGAAAGTTCTTCCCGAGTAAACTAAGACAAAAGGCGTAAACAGCTACTTCAATAAAGGCTGTGGGGCCGCAAAGCGAGCCATGCTGCAGGCTTCGGTAAAATTGAGGCTGATCACATATGAAACGAATAGTCTCAAAGTGTCGACATGGTGTCACCAAATAAGGGTAAATACCTATCAGTAATGAAAGACACTAAAAAAACCCGCACGGCGGGTGCCGGGCGGGTTCTTCAATCCAGTTTTGCGTTACATGTCGCTGGTCTGGACCGGGATGGCTGACTTCATGCCAGTCAGCTGGTTTCGAGCGCGCAGTTCATCATCGGTAATGCCAACGCCGTTATCCGACTTGGCATTCTCGAAGTAGCACAGAGTTGGCTGGTAGCCTTCCGCTTCCTGCTCGTCCAATTGGACGTAGGAACAGACAATCAGCAGATCGCCTTTCTGAGCCTTGTGCGCGGCCGCTCCGTTGACAGAAATGACGCCACTGCCATTTTCAGCCCTGATGGCATATGTGGTGAAGCGTTCGCCGTTGTTGATGTTGTAAATATGGATCATTTCATATTCACGAATGCCGGATTTTTCCAGCAGTTCACCATCGATGGCACATGAACCTTCATAATGAAGCTCTGCATGGGTAACAGTTACCCGGTGCAGTTTCGCTTTCAAGAATGTCTGCAGCATACTGAAAACCTGCGTCTTCTCTCTGTATGACCGGCTTGCCGGTACTCATTAACACCGCTCTCTGGTATCTGTGATACCGGACGTCCGTCCGCGGCTACCCCTTCACTCAATAGGCAAAGTGATCCCACAGGTTCCAGCTGGAAGTCTGAGGGTGCCATGGAGGGGATGGACGTCGAATTGGTCCTGAGAAACAGCGATCTGAAAAAGCGGGTGCATTCTAGCACGTTTGTTTCAAATTATAAGTGCACGTTCAGGAAAATTTATGCAACGCAGCAATCTCAAAATATTTTCAATACTGTATGACAAGCCCTCAGGCAAAGCGCCCTCTGTTTGGACTACAATGGCGCTCTCTCAAAGGTTATTGCAATGGATGTACACGTGAACAACAAAAATCTGCACACACAGCTCAGCCAGTCACTGAACCAGCGTATCCTGATGCTTGATGGCGGTATGGGCACCATGATCCAGGAGCGCAAGCTGTCTGAGGCGGATTACCGTGGCGATCGCTTTGCCGATTGGCACCTGGACGTTAAGGGCAATAACGACCTTCTGGTGCTGACTCAGCCGGATTTCATTCGCGACATTCATATCGCCTACCTTGAGGCAGGCGCGGACATTATCGAAACCAACACCTTCAACGCTACCCGCATCGCCATGGCGGACTACGAGATGGAGGTGCTGACCCGCGAAATCAACGTGGCTGCTGCCCGCCTGGCACGCGAGGCGGCTGACAGGATAACAGCCCAAACTCCTGATCGCCCTCGCTATGTAGCCGGGGTGCTGGGTCCGACTAACCGTACAGCGACCATTTCACCGGATGTAAACGATCCAGGTTATCGCAATGTGACCTTTGATGAGCTGGTAGAGGCCTACACCGAGTCCATCGACGGTTTGCTTGAAGGTGGTATTGACATCATTCTGATCGAAACCATCTTTGACACCCTAAACGCCAAAGCGGCGATCTATGCCATTGAACACTACTTTGAGCAGCATGATATTCGCCTGCCGGTGATGATCTCAGGCACCATCACCGATGCCTCCGGGCGTACGCTTTCCGGCCAGACCACCGAAGCCTTCTGGAACTCGGTACGTCACGCCCGCCCGATCAGTATTGGGCTCAACTGTGCTTTGGGGCCGAAAGAGCTGCGCCAGTACGTGGAAGAGCTGTCCCGAGTGGCCGATACCTTCGTATCCGTGCACCCCAATGCAGGCCTGCCCAATGCATTCGGCGAGTATGACGAAACGCCCGAACAGATGGCAGACGAAATCCGCGAGTGGGCACAATCCGGTTTTGTGAATATCGTTGGTGGCTGCTGCGGTACTACGCCGGAACATATCCGCGTTATTCGCGAAGCGCTGCTGGATCAGGCGCCACGGCAAATTCCTGAACTGGCTGTCGAGTGTCGCCTCTCCGGTCTGGAGCCGATGAATATTGGTGCAGATACCTTGTTCATCAATGTGGGTGAGCGCACCAATGTCACCGGCTCGGCCAAGTTCCGTCGCCTGATTAAGGAGGGTGACTACGAAACAGCACTTGAAGTGGCCCGCCAGCAGGTGGAAAACGGTGCCCAGATCATCGACATCAACATGGATGAAGGGATGCTGGATGCCGAAGCCGCGATGAACCGCTTCCTGAACCTGATCGCCTCTGAGCCTGACATCTCACGGGTGCCGATCATGCTCGACTCCTCCAAGTGGCATGTGATGGAGGAAGGGCTCAAGCGCATTCAGGGCAAGGGTGTGGTCAACTCGATCAGCCTCAAGGAAGGCGAAGAGAACTTCATCGCACAGGCGCGCAAGATTCGTCAGTACGGTGCCGCTGTAGTGGTCATGGCGTTTGATGAGTCCGGTCAGGCTGATACCTACAAGCGCAAAATCGAAATCTGTGAGCGTTCCTACCGTGTGCTGGTGGACAAGGTGGGGTTCCCGCCGGAAGATATCATCTTTGACCCCAATATCTTCGCCATTGCCACCGGGATCGAAGAACACGACAACTACGCCAACGATTTCATCAATGCGACTGGCTGGATCAAGCAGCACCTGCCCTACGCCAAGGTGTCCGGTGGTGTGTCCAACGTTTCCTTCTCGTTTCGCGGCAACGACAAGGTGCGTGAAGCGATTCACTGTGTCTTCCTGTACCACGCCATTAAAAACGGCATGGATATGGGTATCGTTAATGCCGGCCAGCTGGCGATCTATGATGACCTGCCGGAAGATCTGCGCGAGCATGTTGAAGACATCGTTCTGAACCGACGCGCAGACGGCACCGAGCGGATGCTTGAGCTGGCGGAGAAATACCGGGGCGGCGCCTCCGAATCTTCGGTCAAACAGGATCTTGAGTGGCGCAGCTGGGAGGTCAATAAACGGCTTGCCCACGCACTGGTCAAAGGTATTGCTGACTATGTCGAAGAGGATGTGGAAGAGTGTCGCCACCTCTATGAGCGCCCGCTGCAGGTAATTGAAGGTCCGCTGATGGATGGCATGGGCATCGTGGGCGACCTTTTCGGTGCCGGCAAAATGTTCCTGCCCCAGGTGGTCAAGTCCGCTCGCGTGATGAAAAAGGCTGTTGCCTACCTTATGCCTTTCATAGAAGAGGAAAAGGCTGACAATGCCAGCAGCTCCGCCGGCAAGGTGATCATGGCCACCGTGAAAGGTGACGTTCATGACATAGGCAAGAATATCGTTGGTGTCGTTCTGCAGTGCAATAACTTCGAAATCGTTGATTTGGGTGTAATGGTACCTTCGGAAAAGATTCTGCAGGCCGCCCGTGAACACAACGCCGATATTATTGGCCTCTCCGGTTTGATCACCCCGTCTCTGGACGAAATGGTACATGTGGCAAAAGAGATGCAGCGCCAGGGCTTTACCATTCCGTTGATGATTGGCGGTGCCACTACCTCCAAGGCGCATACGGCGGTGAAGATTGAACCCAACTACAAGAACAATCAGGTCGTGCATGTTACCAACGCTTCGCGCTCTGTTGGTGTTGCTTCATCGCTGCTGTCTGAGACAAAAAGAATCAATTTCATCAAAGAGATACAGGATGAATATCAGGCAGTACGCGAACGTCACGCAGCGCGCCAGAATGATCAGCGCCGAGTAACACTGGAAGCCGCCCGTGCCAACCGTCAGCCGATCGACTGGAGTGGTTACACCCCCGTCGCGCCAGCCAAACCAGGTATTCATGTGTTCGAGGACTATGACCTGGAGGAGTTGAGCCATTACATTGACTGGACGCCCTTCTTCCAATCATGGGAGCTGGCCGGGCGTTTCCCGCGCATTCTGGATGATGAAATTGTCGGTGAAGAAGCACGCAAGCTGTATGAAGATGCCAAACGGATGCTGCGCGATATCATCGACAACAAAAAGCTGCGCGCCCGTGGCGTTATCGGCCTGTTCCCGGCCAACAGCCGCAACGCGGATGACATCGAAATCTATACTGATGACACGCGGGACCAGATACGCATGCGCGTGCACCACCTTCGTCAGCAGACGCAAAAAGTCGAGGGGCGCTACAACCATTGTTTGGGTGACTATGTTGCTCCCCATGACTCGGGTGTTGACGACTACGTCGGCGCATTTGCGGTCACGGCCGGCATCGGTATCGATAAAATGATCGCCGAGTTTGAAGCTGACCATGATGACTATAACAGCATCATGGTCAAGGCCCTTGCTGACCGCTTGGCTGAAGCTTTTGCCGAGTGCATGCACAAGCGTGTTCGCACCGAGTTTTGGGGCTATGCCGCCGATGAAAACCTCGACAATGATGCACTGATTCGTGAGCAGTATCAGGGTATTCGCCCTGCTCCGGGCTACCCGGCCTGCCCTGACCATACTGAAAAGGCTCTGCTGTGGGAGCTGCTGGATGTGGAGCATAACGCAGGCATGACGTTGACCGACAGTTTTGCCATGCTGCCGACCGCAGCGGTCAGCGGCTGGTATTTCAGCCATCCTGATGCGCGATACTTCGGCGTTGCCAAAATTGGTGAAGACCAGGTCGAAAGCTATGCCAAGCGCAAGGGGATGAGCATGGATGAGGCCGAACGTTGGCTGGCACCCAATCTGGGCTATGAGCCGGAACAGAGCTGACCCCTCGTTTCGCACTAACCTGACAGGCTTTCCGGCCGGGCCTGTCAGGTTGTTGGTTTGCTACATTCAATCACGCCTTTTTATCATCTCAGGCCCATTCTTTAGCCCTAAGTCGATAGTGCCCGGGTATCAAAAAGCCCCTTCAGCCTTTATAATTTGTAGCCGATTTACAAGCGCCAGGCTCATTCATACAGCGCAGGGTGATTATCCATCGCCCGAACGAGCCCTTGGCAATCCAGCCATAAATCATTTCGGGGAAAAACATGCCTACAAAATCAAAAATCATCTATACCCTAACTGATGAAGCTCCGGCACTGGCGACCGCTTCGCTGCTGCCGATTATTCGCACCTTCGCTTCTTCTGCCGATATTGAAGTTGATCTGAGCGATATCTCCCTGGCTGCCCGTATTCTTGCTGCCTTCCCCGAGCGCCTCACCGAAGAGCAGCGCGTCGAAGATGGTCTCGCTTTCCTCGGCGATCTGGCCAAAGACCCTGATGCCAACATCATCAAACTGCCGAATATCAGTGCTTCCGTTCCCCAGCTGCGTGCCGCCATCACAGAGCTGCAGGAGCAGGGCTACGACGTGCCTGAGTACATTGAGAACGCGCAGACCGACGAAGAAAAAGAAGCCAAGTCCCGTTACGCCGGCATTCTCGGCAGCGCTGTAAACCCGGTTCTGCGTCAGGGCAACTCTGACCGTCGTGCGCCGGCTGCGGTCAAGGCTTTCGCCCGCAAGCACCCGCATTCAATGGGTAAATGGAGCAAGTCTTCACGCTCCCACGCGGATTACATGCGTGGCGGTGACTTCTTCTCCAGCGAACAGTCGGTCACCATGCCTGAGGCAACCGATGTGCGCATCGAGTTTGTTCCCAATGGCGGTCAGCCGGTCCTGAAAAAAGAGCTCAGCCTGGAAAAAGGCGAAGTTCTGGACAGCATGTTCATGAGTGCCAAGGCGCTGGACGCTTTCTTCGAAGACACACTTCAGGACTGTAAAGAAGCAGGTGTCATGTGGTCCCTGCACGTCAAGGCGACCATGATGAAGGTATCTCACCCGATCGTGTTCGGCCATGCGGTACGTGTGTTCTACCGTGAAGTATTCGACAAGTATGGTGAGCTGTTCGAGCAACTGGGTGTTAACCCGAACAACGGCATGAGCAGCGTCTACGAGAAGATCAAGTCTCTGCCCCAGTCCACTCAGGACGAAATCGAAGAAGCGATCCATGCCTGCTACGAACACCGCCCGGAAATGGCGATGGTTGATTCCGTTAAAGGTATCACCAACCTGCACATCCCGAGCGACGTAATCGTTGATGCGTCCATGCCGGCCATGATCCGCAACTCCGGCCAAATGTGGGGCCGCGATGGCAAGCAGAAAGACACCAAGGCTGTTATGCCTGAGTCTACTTATGCGCGCATCTACCAGGAAATGATCAACTTCTGTAAAACCAACGGCGCGTTCGATCCCACTACCATGGGCAGCGTACCGAACGTGGGATTGATGGCGATGAAAGCCGAAGAGTACGGCTCTCACGACAAGACTTTTGAGATCCAGGCTGATGGTACCATGCGCGTCGTGAAGGCTGACGGCACTGTCCTGATGCAGCACGAAGTGGAAAAAGGCGACATCTGGCGCGCCTGCCAGACCAAGGACGCGGCGATCCGTGACTGGGTCAAGCTGGCGGTCAACCGTTCACGTCAGTCCGATACTCCGGCCATCTTCTGGCTGGACCAGGAACGTGCGCACGATCTGGAGCTGACCAAAAAAGTCAAAGAGTACCTGAAAGAGCACGACACAGAAGGTCTCGACATCACCATTATGTCCTACAACGAAGCGATCCGTGTTTCCATGGAACGTCTGATTCGCGGTCTGGACACTATCTCTGTGACCGGTAACGTTCTGCGTGACTACCTGACCGACCTGTTCCCGATCATGGAACTGGGTACATCTGCGAAGATGCTGTCCATCGTGCCGATGCTGGCTGGCGGCGGCATGTACGAAACCGGTGCCGGCGGTTCTGCACCGAAACATGTTCAGCAGGTCATGCAGGAAAACCACCTGCGTTGGGATTCACTGGGTGAGTTCCTGGCACTGGGCGTTTCTCTGGAAGAGCTGGGCATCAAGAAAGGCAATGTCCGTGCGAAGGTACTGGCAACCGCACTCGATAAAGCAACCGAGCGTCTGCTGGAGAACGGTAAGTCGCCTTCACGCAAGGCCGGCGAGCTGGATAACCGTGGCAGCCATTTCTACCTGGCCCTGTACTGGGCACAGGAAGTGGCCGCTCAGGCTGAGGATGCTGATCTTGCAGCCGAATTCAAGCCGCTGGCTGATGCGCTGACTCAGAACGAGCAGACCATCGTGGACGAGCTGAATGCGGTACAGGGCAAGCCTGCCGAACTGGATGGTTACTACCACGCAAATCTCGATACCGTGTTCAAGGTGATGTGCCCAAGCACTACCTTCAACAAGATCCTGGATGACTTCAAGAAGTGATCATTGAGATCTAAAAAGAAAAAACCCGGGCAAGCCCGGGTTTTTTGTGTCTGTCCGTAAGTATCACGGCAGCCATGTTGATGCTGCCGCAAGCGGAATTCAGATTTCGATTCTCTCCCACTCTGCCGGCAGTGAATCTGCAGCTTTGTGACTGGTCACAACAGCCATACTCGCCTTTTCGGGCGAGAGCCAGGTCGATGCCACGCGCTTGAGGTCATCAAGCGTGACCGACAGAATCCGCTGGCGGAAGGCCTGACGCACCTCTGGCGTGCGGCCGAACAAGCTACTGTGGTAGGTCGATTTGGCTTCTCCGGCTGGGGAGCCGGGCTTATCCATGGAGCTGACTACACCCAGAATCGCCTCCTGTAGTCGCTGGGGATCCCCCTCAGAGGTGGCCAACCACTGCAGCGCCTGATCGAAGTCGTCCAGCGTTCCCTCTATGCGCGGATCGCGATAGGAAAAGAAGCGGAAGGTGGCATCGCCATTGTCCTGCCCGGCGCCTGCCCCATAGGCCCCACCCTTCTCTCGGATGGCACGGTGAAGGTAGCCGTTACGCAAATAGTCACCCAGCACGGTCAGTGCTGCTGCGTCCGGGTGGCCTGTTGGTACTGTCGGGTAGGCCTTGGCACAGAAACTGACCTGGGTACTGGTCAGCCATAGCTGCTGAACCGCCGAGCGGGTTTCGGGCAATGACAGAGCAACAAAATCACCTCGACTGTCAGCCTGACCTATCCAGAACTGCTCAAGCTGCTGACGCAGACTGTCACGATGCTCCTCTTCACCGACCAGCAGGAAGCGACGAGGCGCCGACCGAATACGCTCATGCAGCGCCGTCAGCTCAGCTGACAGAGCCGTCAGCATATTCTCCTCTGCCAGACTTTTGTCCAGATGTTTGACAAAGCGTACGCCGGCAAGGCCACGGGTCTGGTGTGACAGTCGGGCTACCGGGCTGAAACCGGCCCCTGCGGCCATCATCGCCAGGCTGTGGCCTGATCCGGTAATGCTCTGCTCACGGCGTGCACGCTGTTGCGCCACAATTTCACGGATGCGGGCAGTTTCATCAAAACGCGCATCAGCAAGCGTTTCGGCCATTAGAGCAGTCAATTTTTCACTATTAACGCTAAGGGCCTTGCCGGACATCACCAGATAGGCATTGACCTGTTGTTCGTCATCGACGCTGCCTCGCAGGCTTGTGTAAGCATGCAGTCCACCGGTCACTTGGCTCTGGTAGGCCTGGTTGGCGCGATAGTCGCGATCACCACAGCCGAGCTCTGTCAGGCAGTAGGTGTACAGTGGCATAAGGGACTGTTCACGCTCACTCAGTTCAGGCAGGTCAAGAATCACCTGCTGGTAAACCAGACCGTTGGTACCGGCACCAAACCAGGTCGTTTTAAGCGGATCGGTGGCCAGTTCAGTGGCAGTCGGCAGGTTAAGCTCAGCCGGGACGTCCTCAAGGGTGACACAGGGCAGAATGCTGTCATCATCAACCTGCTGTTGGCGTGCTTCAAGCGCCTGAGAACGATCAATAATATCTTGTTTATCGCTTTCGCTCAGGCCCGCCTTGATCTGTTCCAACCGTGCCGCTTCAGCTGCATCACGACGGGCAGCCAGTTCGGCATCCGGTCGCAGTGTCAGGCGCACACGGTGCGGATTGTCCAGCAGCCAGCGGCGTACCAGCCCAGGAATGAACGCTGGATCCTTGATCTGCTCGCGCAGCTTTTCCAGGGCGGGATCAATGTCCAGCACCCCAATCGGGTTGCCCTGGTGAATGGCCGCCGGCATGGTCGACAGAATTAGTTGCAGACCAAATGGGTAGCCGTCACCGGTAATTTCACGCTGACTCAGCTCCAGCTGATGAAGCTGGGCCTCAACCGTTTCCTGCGGTACGCCCTCTTCTGCAACCTTTTCAAGCGTATCGATCACCAGTTGCTCGAAGGCCGCCGCCTTTTCAGGCTCGCTGCCTTCAAGGCCACACATAAAGCTCATCTCGCGGTTGGAGTCTTCAAGTCCGCACAGCGGTGAAGGGGCGCTGCCCAGATCGGTCGATTCAAGTGCTGCCCGTAATGGTGAGCTGGAGTTGTCCAGCAACACCCGACTGAGCAGGTGGGCCTGCATCAGCTGATCAAGCTCAATCGAACGCGGCAGCAGCCAGCCTATGACATGATGGGTAGATGCTGTCAGGTCGTCCTGTTCGAGCGCATACGCTTCTTCAACTCTCAAAGGGGCGAAATAACGCTTCTCGTTGTCTACGCTCAATGTCTCATCACGGCGTTCAAAGCGGGACAGAGCTTGCTCTTCAAAGCGCTGCTGCAGCTCTTCAACCGGCAGGTTGCCAAAGGTCATGAAGACTGCGTTGCTGGGATGGTAATGACTGCGGTAGAACTCCAGCAGTTCTTCGTAACTGAGATCCGGAATACAGTCCGGCTCACCACCGCTGTTGTAATGATAGGTGGTGGTGGGAAACAGGTAGCGTGTCAGCGTTTGCCACAGCGTGGAAACCGGTGAGCTCATTGCCCCCTTCATCTCGTTGTATACCACCCCCTTGTACACCAGTGAGGAGTCAGGGTTGGCTGCTTCGCTGAACTCGACACGATGTCCTTCCTGAGCAAAATCCAGTGGATCAAGTCGTGAAAAGAAGGTGGCATCCAGATACACATCCAGCAGATTGAAGAAATCCTTCCGGTTCTGGCTGGCAAAGGGATAAGCCGTCCAGTCACTGCTGGTGAAAGCATTCATGAACGTATTAAGCGAGCGCCGGGTCATCATGAAGAAGGGGTCGCGAACCGGATAGCGCTCACTGCCACAGAGTGCGGTGTGCTCCAGAATGTGTGCCACACCGGTAGAGTCTTCCGGCATGGTTCTGAACGCAACCAGAAATACATTCTCATCATGCTCTGACGCAATGTGATAATGCAGCGCCCCAGTTGTAATGTGCTCATACTCCGCCACTTCAATATTGAGTGACTCAATCGCCTTGTGTTGTAGAAAGCGGAACCCGGGATGACAGATTTCAGTATGCATAGAGTGCCTTGTGTCGGAATTCATGTCGTATTTACCTCATTGTAACCATTCCGGATCATCATTGCAGTTCAACCTGACTGGCCTGTTTGTTGCGCTGCCGCATGACGCTTGTCGGAATGGCTGTAGTGCTGGAAAAGAACAGACGATTCATTCCCAATCCCAGTCTATACAGGCGATTTTGGCTGATCGAAAATATTATTGTGCAATGCACAAAACAGGCTTGACACTCTGCTTCAGGATCACTAAAGTGAACTCATTGTTGCAATGCACAAAAACGCAGCGAATGCTGCAAACGTCATTGAAGAGGTGACTTACTATGTACGAGAACATGAAAGACAAAATGAAGCCGGTCATGGATATGGCTGAAATCAACAAAAAGACCACCGAGAAGCTGATTGCTTTGCAGTCTGCCTACGTGTCTGAATTTGTTAATGCCAGCCTGAACCAGATGAAGACCCTGTCTGAGTCACGCGATCCCAAGGCTGCACTGGAGCTTCAGGTCAAGTATCTGAAAGAGATCGAAGCCAAACTGACAGACGTGGCCGAGAAAGAGATGGCTGCTCTGGTTGAAGCCAAGGAAGAACTTACCGGTCTGGTTGAGAAAAGCGTTGCCGAAATCGGTGACCTGAAGGACGTTCCCTTCATGGCTGAGCTGCAGAAGTTCATGAAGCCGATGGACATGGCTGCCAAAAGCAGCAAGTAAATCGGTGGTTGGGGTTGTGCGTTTGCACAATCCCCGACCTGCTGGCTGCGCTTGATTGACTCATCCGTGGCATGTATTCATGCACTGCTACTGTCTGCTAAAAGATACTGAATTTCGTCGATCTGGCAGCAGATTAACGCAAATCAAAAAGAATTCACTTTGTTGGCTGCAGGTTTGACAGAGTGAGAATTGAATGTCTATCATGCAGTTTTTGCACCGCAGCAAAAACGCTGAAGTCGGTTCTTTGCACTGTTATTAAAGGTAAGTGACTATGTACGACAACATGTTGAAAGAGATGCAGGACAAAATGAAGCCCGTTACCGAGCTGGCTGAAATCAACAAAAAAGCTGTTGAGAAAATTTTTGCTCTGCAGTCCGGCTACTTTGCCGATTGCGTTAATGCCAGCCTGGCTCAGGTTAAGGCACTGGCTGAAGTGAAAGAGCCGAAGCAGGCACTGGAGCTTCAGATGGGCTTCATCAAGCAGCAGGAAGCGAAGTGGACCGAAGTTGCCGAACAGGAGCTGGCCACGCTGAATGAAGTGCGTGAAGAAGTATCCAGCCTGTTCGAGCAGAGCCTGAGCTCACTGAGCGAAATGCCCTACTTCGACCTGGCCAAACTCGATTTGCCCAAGTTCGACATGAACCAGTTTGATATGACCAAGTTCGATATCAGCAACTTCATGCCGAAAACTGAAGCCGAAAAGCCGGCAGCCAAGCCTGCTGCTCGCAAGGCCGCTTCAGCAGCCAGCGCCTCTGCTGCATCCTGATACCGCCTCTTCGCTGTATATGAAATGACCGCCCAAGGGCGGTCATTTTTGTTTCTGTACCGAGCGCCTATCTGGCCAGATCGGGTAGCTCTCCTCTGAGCCCCATCGCAAACTCCATTACCCGGTTACGTGCCGGCGGCAAGTGCCCGGCCAGCCCCAAGCCCGCATTCCGAAGCAGTTTGAGCGGCCCGATATCATTGCTGAATATGCGATAGAATCCGTCCATGACTTGCATCATCAGCAGGTTGTGGCGGCGGCGCTGTTTCTCGAAACGCTCAAGCATACTGAGATCACTGATGGATTCGCCACATTGATGCGCTGCAAGCAGCGTTTGTGCCAGTGCAGCTGCATCCAGCAGACCAATATTGACGCCCTGCCCGGCCAACGGATGAATCATATGGGCAGCGTCCCCGACCAGCACAACCCCTTCATGGCAATATTGCTGAGCATGCTGACGTCGCAGCGGGAAACTGCTGCGCCCCTGTATCTCGGTGATATGGCCCAACTCGCTCGGAAATACAGCATGCAATTGCTGCAGGAATTGTTCTTCAGGCAAGGCCAGAAGGCGTTTGACCTCGTTTGGCGTGTTGTACCACACCAGTGAAGCGTTGTGTCCACTCAACGGTAAGAAGGCCAGCGGCCCGGTCGGGGTAAACTGCTGCCAGGTGATATCCTGCTGGCCATAGGCGGTCGTGACACCGGCGACCAAGGCATGCTGTTCGTAATCCCACTTGGTCACACCGATACCGGCTGCCTTGCGTACCTTTGAGTCTCCGCCATCCGCTGCCACAACCAAACGACCTACCAACTCGCGGCCATCCTCCAGTTGCACCAGTGTTGCACCGGGAACATAGTCAATCCGCGTTGTGGGAGCTGGCGAAATCAGATCGATATTGTCAAATGCTTTCAGGCGCTCCAGCAGCGCAATCTGGATCAGGCGGTTTTCAACGATATGACCAAGGTGGTCGTAGCCTATAGCGGTGGCATCAAACTCGGTGGCTGCGGCAGTTGAGCTTTTCTCCCACACTTTCATGCGTCGGTAGGGGCAGCTGCGCCGGTCCTTTATTCCACCCCAGGCGCCGATATTCTGAAGGAAGCGTTCGGAGGCAATACTCAAGGCGGACACGCGCAGATCGTGGGGCTGGGAAGGCTCGAAGCCGGCAGGTAGTTGACGCTCCAGCACGGCCACCGACAGGCCGGAATTACCCAGGGCGCAGGCCAGTGCCGATCCCACCATTCCGCCACCGACAATCAGAATATCGTATCGGGTTTTCATCAGGGTGCTCCTTCAAATCGCAATGCGCGTCAGTATACCGGAAGCCCCGAATGGTCGCTTGCGTCAGATCAAACCGTGTCTATTGTGAGCAAGGAAACAAAAAGCCCCGCAGTTGCGGGGCTTTAGGATAGCGCGAAGCAGATTTACAGTTCGGTAATGCCGCCCATGTAGGGCTGCAGTGCCTCCGGTACGCGAACAGAGCCACTTTCGGTCTGGTAGTTTTCCAGTACAGCGACCAGTGTTCGGCCAACAGCAAGGCCTGAACCGTTCAGCGTATGTACCAGCTCCGGTTTGCCGGTTTCCGGGTTGCGCCAACGTGCCATCATGCGACGCGCCTGGAAGTCACCCATGTTGGAACAGGAAGAGATCTCGCGGAACTTGCCCTGCCCCGGTAGCCAAACCTCGATATCGTAGGTCTTGGCGGCACTGAAACCGAGGTCGCCGCCACAGAGGGCGACAACCCGGTAGGGCAGACTCAGTTTCTGCAGAATGGCCTCAGCGTGCCCGGTGAGAGCCTCAAGGGCATCCCAGGATTTTGCCGGCTCGACCACATGTACCAGCTCAACCTTGTCAAACTGATGCTGGCGGATCATGCCACGAGTGTCACGACCAGAAGCGCCTGCCTCGGAACGGAAACAGGGTGTGTGGCAGGTGTACTGCAGTGGCAGCTGGGCCGCGTCGATGATCTCGTCACGCACCGTATTGGTAACCGGGACCTCAGCGGTGGGAATCAGGTAGTAGTTTCGATCACCCAGCGGTGTGCGGAACAGGTCTTCTTCAAACTTGGGTAGCTGGCCGGTTCCGAGCAGTGAGTCGGCATTGACCAGATACGGCACATAGATTTCGGTGTAGCCGTGCTCGGCAATATGGGTGTCGAGCATGAATTGGGTCAGGGCGCGGTGCAGGCGGGCAATCTTGCCTTTCATTACAGCAAAACGAGAGCCTGTTATTTTGGCGGCAGTTTCAAAGTCCAGCTCGTTGTTTTTTTCTCCCAGCGCAACATGGTCCTGAGGCTCAAAACTGAACTCTGCCGGAGTGCCCCAGCGGCGGACTTCGACGTTGTCCTCTTCATCGGCTCCGGCAGGCACTGATTCATGCGGAATGTTGGGAACACCCAGCAACAATGCATCAAGTGTAGCCTGCACCTGATTCAGGCGCTGTTTGGCATCGTCGAGTTGCTGGCCCAGGCTCTGCACTTCATCCAGCAGGGGCTGGATGTCTTCGCCGGAGGCTTTCGCCTTGCCGATGCTCTTGGAGCGAGTGTTGCGCTCATTCTGCAGCGCTTCGGTTTCGGTTTGGATGGCTTTGCGCTGATTGTCCAGCTCGATAAAGCGCTCAACCGGGAATTCAAACCCTTTCTTTTTCAGCAGCTCAGCGACTGCTTCAGGGTTGGCGCGTACAAATTTAGGATCCAGCATGAGAGCAAACTTACCTTGTGTTGTCAGTACAGAGTTGTCAGAACAGACGGGTCAACCACAATCCGGCACCCAGTGCGGCAATGCACAATAGAACGCTTAATGATATATAAATCAGGGCCGACATTATATGCCCCTCGCTGATCATCGCCACCGTTTCCAGAGAAAAGGTCGAGAAAGTGGTAAAGGCACCCAAAAATCCAACCATCACCAGAGGCCGAAGTTCTGGCGACAGGCGAGCCTTTTCAAGGATCAGTACAAAGCATACACCCATCAAGAAAGAGCCCAGTACGTTTACGCTCAGCGTACCGACCGGTATGGGATGCTCAGCGTTATTGAGCCAGCCACTGACCCAGTAACGCGCCACCGCACCCAGTGCTCCTCCCAGCGCTACAGCGAACAGATGTATCATCCTGAGCTCCTTGGATAACGTCGCCGTGGGCTGCGCTGGTCCTGTTCACGAAGGCGTTGCAGTTTTTCACGGATTTTGATTTCCAGCCCACGTGGTTCGGGCTCATACCAACGTTGATGAGCCAAGGCCTCCGGCAGATAGTTCTCCCCTGCCGCATATGCATCCGGCTCATCATGGGCATAGCGGTATTCATCACCGTACCCGAGCGACTTCATCAGACTGGTGGGCGCATTGCGCAGATGATCCGGCACTGGATGAGAGCCTTCGCCTCTTACCTGCATCAGACACTGGTTGAATGCCTTGTACACTGCGTTGCTTTTGGGTGCGCAGGCACAGTAGATCGCAGCCTGTGCTATCGCCCGTTCACCTTCGGCAGGACCCACGCGCTCAAACGCGTCCCAAGCTGATAACGCCACCTGCATGGCACGGGGATCGGCATTGCCGATATCTTCCGATGCAATTGCCACCAACCGGCGCGCGACATAGAGCGGATCAGCGCCGCCATCCAGCATACGGCAATACCAGTAAAGCGCCCCGTCCGGTGAAGAGCCACGCACCGACTTGTGAAAGGCAGAAATCATGTCGTAGAAGTGATCTCCGCCCTTGTCAAAGCGGCGCCCTCCCGCCTGTAGTACTTCATGCAGTACTGCTTCCGTTACGAGGTGGGTGCCGTCAGCTTGCGGCTGTGCCAGATCAGCAGCGATCTCAAGCAGATTGAGTGCGCTGCGAGCATCACCGTCAGCCGCTGTAATCAGTCGCTGCAGCAGGTCAGGTTCAACCTTCAACTGCAGCGAACCCAGCCCTTGCTGGACATCGCTCAAGGCATGATGGACAACCTGCATCAGCTCATCGGGCTGCAATGCCCGCAGCAGGTAAACGCGCGCCCGGGACAAAAGAGCATTATTCAGCTCGAAGGACGGGTTTTCGGTGGTTGCACCGATAAAGATCAAAGTGCCATCTTCCACATAGGGCAGAAAGGCATCCTGTTGTGATTTGTTGAAACGGTGTACCTCATCCACGAACAGGATGGTCTTGCGACCGCTCTGCGCCTTTACCTGACGTGCTTCTTCTACCGCCTGGCGAATCTCTTTCACGCCTGACAGTACGGCCGACAGGGTGATGAAATGGGCATCGACCTTGTGTGCGACCAGTTGTGCCAAGGTGGTTTTACCGACCCCCGGCGGCCCCCACAGAATCATGGAGTGGATCAGCCCTTGATCCAGTGCCTGGCGTAATGGTTTACCCGCTGCGAGCAGGTGACTCTGACCAGCATAGTGCTCCAGTGTGTGCGGTCGCATGCGGGCGGCCAGAGGCTGATAGCCGGTGGCCTGGTTGCTGAACAGGTCCTGCATCAGAAGCCCGGATCTTCAATCAGGTCAGCGCCTGGCGGCAGGCTGAACTCAAAAATGTCCTGCGGCAGTTCCGGGTTGTATTCCAGGTCATGCAAAACCAGCATGCTGCGTTGGCCCAGGCTGTCCTCCATGGACAGTTCTGTCAGGCGCTCCTGTTCAAACAATAGCCGTATACGGGCGAATGTGTTGCCTTCAGGGTTCAACGGCCGTAATTCAAACAGGGAGATGCCCTGTTCGTTTTCATCGATGCGACTGATACTGAACTGTTTTTGCAGTTCGCTGATCTGGCCATTCAGAATCAGCGCAGGGGCGCTGTTGCCATGTGAACCGGAGGGTCTGCGAGTCACCTGGTCCAGGTCTGGATCATGTATCCAGATCGACTCCCCATCACTGACGATCTCCTGCACGAATGGCTGTTCTGTTACCCAGCGGAAACGGTCCGGACGGGCCACGTAAAAATAGCCAACCGATTCCTCGGCTCGGTCACCGTCACTGCTGAGCGCAAACTGGCTGAACTCGGCTCGTGCCGATTCATACCCGGACAGGCGCTGTTGCAGATCGTCGGCCGGGCCTGCAAAGGCGGTGCCTATACCCAGCGCCAGTGTAGCCATCAGTTTTTTCAGCATCTCAGTTCCTCGGTGGTGGCGGTGCCAGCACTTCGCGCTGACCATTACTGCCCGCCTCGGAAACAACCCCCGCTGCTTCCATGGTTTCGATCATGCGTGCAGCGCGGTTGTAACCGATTTTGAGCTTGCGCTGTACGCTGGAGATGGACGCCTTGCGGGACTCGGTCACGAACGCTACCGCCTCGTCGTAAAGTGGGTCCTGTTCGTCATCAAACAGATCACCACCGCTGCCGCCATCTCCTGCTGACCCATCTGACAGATTCACGTCAATGTAGTTCGGCTCTCCCAACAGCTTCCACTGCTCAACCACTCGATGGACCTCGTCATCGCTGACGAAGGCGCCATGTACACGGTTCGGAATGCTGGTGCCGGCCGGCACGTAGAGCATGTCCCCATAACCCAGCAGACTCTCGGCCCCGCCCTGATCAAGGATGGTGCGCGAGTCGATCTTCGATGACACCTGGAAGGCGATACGGGTCGGAATATTGGCCTTGATCAGACCAGTGATCACATCCACGGAGGGGCGTTGCGTGGCAAGAATCAAATGTATGCCGGCCGCCCTCGCCTTTTGTGCAATACGGGCAATCAACTCTTCGACCTTTTTGCCCACCATCATCATCATGTCGGCAAATTCATCAATCACCACCACAATATAGGGCAGCGTTTCCAGCGTTGGGGCTGGCTCATCATCGGGCAGGCCGTATTCCTGCGGATTCCATAGCGGGTCCGGGATCGGCTTCCCTGCTTCCTGCGCTTGAATGACCTTGTCGTTGAAACCGGCAATATTGCGCACACCCATTTTGGCCATCAGGCGGTAGCGTCGCTCCATCTCGGCGACACACCAGCGCAAACCACCGGCGGCCTCTTTCATATCGGTAATGACGGGAGTCAGCAAATGTGGGACGCCCTCGTAGACCGACAACTCCAGCATTTTGGGGTCAACCAGAATCAGCCGCACTTCCTCCGGCGTTGCCTTCAGCAACAGACTCAGCAGCATGGCGTTGACGCCCACTGATTTGCCCGAACCTGTCGTACCGGCCACCAGCAGGTGTGGCATCTTGGCAAGGTTGGCTACCACCGGATTGCCTGCAATATCGTTGCCCAGTGCCAGCGTCAGGCGTGAGGAGGCTTCCAGATAAGGCCTGGCGTTCAAAACCTCGCTCAGGTGCACGGTTTGACGGACCTCGTTTGGAATTTCCACCCCAACAACGGATTTGCCCGGAATGACCTCAACCACTCGCACACTCATGACGGCCATGGATCGGGCAAGGTCACGCGACAGGTTACTGATTTTGCTGGCCTTCACTCCGGGGGCTGGCTGAAGCTCAAAGCGTGTGATGACCGGGCCCGGATTGACTTCAACCACTTCAACGACTACGCCAAAGTCTTTCAGCTTACTTTCCAGCAGGCGTGACATCTGCTCCAGCTCATCTTCGCTGTAGCCCTGCTGCTGCTGCAGCTCTGGCGGGTCAAGCAGATCAAGAGATGGCAGTCTGGGTAACTGTTTGCGTTTGACCGGGGTCGGCTCGCTGTCAGGCTCATCCGCCATCGGCTGGTGAGTTTCAGACAGCGGCACAATCTTGAGGCTGCGTTTTGCCGCTTCTGCAACCGCTCCAGCGGCTGCACTTGTTTTGGCCATGGCCGCTTTCGCAGCAGTCGTAGACTCTTCTGAAGACGGAATGACAGTATTTTCCGCAATGGATGGTTCCATGCGTGGTTCAATGCGTTCATGCATGGCTGGGGCTGGGCTGACCGGTCGTGAAACACGAGGTGCCACGTCAGGTGAATCAGCTGCTCTCGCAAACGCGTTATTTGCAATGGCGGGTTCGTCTGCAGTCGTAAGGGGCAGCCGTCCGCGCAACTGGTCAACCATCCGCAGAAGAGCGCCACCAAGCAGTTCGAGCAGCTCCTGCCACGAGAACTCCAGAAACAAGGTCAGGCCCAGCAGCATCAGAGTCCAGAACAGAATTGAGCTTCCGGTAACGCTGAACCAGCTGACAGCCCAGTCAGAAGTGGCCTCGCCCAGCAAGCCGCCCACCGTAAACGGGTAATGCAGGCTGTCGTTGGAAAGATGGATGGATGACAGTGTGCACAGGGCTAGCAGGAAGATAGCGGCCCCCAGGCTGCGCAGCATCAGGAATGGCAAGGTTTCCATAATACCCACGCGGACCTGGCGCAGATAGCGCCAGGCTGGCCACAACACCAGCAGCGGTAACAGATAGGCGCCTACGCCAAAAGCGGAAATCATGCCATCAGCCATCCAGGCGCCTGCAGTTCCGGTAAAATTCTTTACCTCTGGCTGGTAAGCCAGATGCGACCATCCTGGGTCGCGCGGGTCATATCCAATCAGTGCCAGCAATAAAAACAGACAGGCTCCAGCCAGCAGGATCAGCCCACCCTCGCGGGCAATACTGGCCAGCTGGGTTGTCAGAGAAGGCACTGTGGGGGGTCGCTTTTCACTCAATCCGGTTTTCCTTACACTCAACAGATCTCGATGCAGCGGCAAAAATACCATATATCGGCCACGGACACCGAATATTGCCATGCTCACCCGTGCTGTCATAGACAATCCGCCATCGCGGGTTTAGAGTCGGCTGCAATCAGTAACAGGAACCATTCAATCCGGATACCCAACACCCATGAGTGAAGTACAACACCATCGTCTGATTATCCTGGGCTCTGGCCCTGCCGGTTACACCGCTGCCGTCTATGCTGCACGCGCCAACCTGAACCCGGTCGTAATTACCGGCATGCAGGCTGGCGGGCAGCTGACCACCACCACCGAAGTCGACAATTGGCCCGGAGATGTGGATGGTGTGCAGGGCCCTGAGTTAATGCAGCGGATGCAGGCCCATGCCGAACGCTTCAATACTCAGGTGATTTTCGATCACATTAATGAAACACAGCTACAGAGCCGTCCTTTCCGCCTCAAGGGTGATATGGGCGAGTACAGCTGTGATGCCCTCATCATCGCAACAGGGGCATCGGCACAGTACCTGGGCCTGCCGTCCGAAGAGGCCTTTATGGGCAAAGGTGTCAGCGCTTGTGCCACCTGTGACGGCTTTTTCTATCGTGGCCAGAAAGTGGCCGTGATCGGTGGTGGCAACACCGCTGTTGAAGAAGCACTCTACCTGTCCAATATTGCAGCAGAAGTCACCCTGATTCACCGTCGTGACAGCCTGCGCTCCGAGAAAATCCTGCAGGACAAAATTCTGGAACGGGCTGAAAACGGCAACATCAATATCCTTTGGAACCACCAACTGGACGAAGTGCTGGGTGATCAGAGCGGGGTCACCGGTATTCGCGTCCGCAGTACAGCCGATGCCTCCACGCATGAGCTTGATCTGCAGGGCGTGTTTGTCGCCATTGGACACAAGCCCAATACAGAGCTGTTTGCAGGTCAGCTGGAGATGAATGACGGCTATCTGAAGATTCGCTCAGGCCTTGAAGGCAAGGCAACCCAAACCAGCATTGAAGGTGTGTTTGCGGCGGGTGATGTGTGTGACCACATCTACCGTCAGGCGATTACATCAGCCGGTTTTGGTTGCATGGCAGCACTGGATGCCGAAAAATATCTGGATGATCTCGACGCCTGATGATTCCGTGGCTGGCTGATGACAGCCTGCTCTTTCCTCCGCTCGATAAGGCCCTGGCAGAGCCCAACGGCCTGTTGGCGGCTGGCGGAGATCTGAGCAAGGCAAGGCTTTTGAGTGCCTATCGCAGCGGGATCTTTCCCTGGTATAACCCCGGGGAGCCTATCCTGTGGTGGAGCCCTGACCCGCGTTGCATTGTGTTGCCGAACAAACTGCACGTATCGCGCAGCCTGCGCAAACGCCTGCGCCGCACTGACTACCGGGTGACTTTTGATCAGGCCTTTGAGCACGTGGTCAGAGCGTGTGCAGGGCCGCGTCGAGGACAGCAGGGCACTTGGATCAGCCATGAGATTTTCTCGGCTTACGTGAATCTCCACCACCAGGGCATCGCACATTCGGTTGAAGTCTGGATGGGTGATGAACTGGTCGGTGGGCTTTATGGCCTGGCCATTGGGTCGGTTTTTTTCGGCGAATCAATGTTCTCGTACCAGCGTGACGCCTCAAAAATAGGCTTCACCTGGTGCGTGACACAGCTCAAACAATGGGGATATCAGCTCATTGATTGCCAGGTATATAACGACCATTTGGCGAGCTTAGGTGCGATAGAAATCACACGACATGACTTTGCTGCAAGTCTGGATCAGCTGTGTGAACAGTCGCTTGATCATATCTGGCAATTTTCCATTACCCGCGAGGCAGTTTGTGAAAATTCGTGTAGCTGATCTGTGTGCGCTGCGGTTCTATGCCACGCCAGAACATGATTGCAGCTACTTGCCTGACCGACAGGCGCGCACTCTTTTTGTAGACCCGCGTGCCGATATTGATCGTAACCTGTACAGCCAGCTGTCAGAACTGGGCTTCCGGCGCAGTGGTGGACATATCTATCGACCGCATTGCGAGCAGTGTCAGGCCTGTATTTCCGTTCGCGTACCTGTTGCTGAATTCAACCCCTCCAAAACACAGCGGCGTATCGAGAATCGTAACGCCGACCTGATTGTTCGTGCTGTTCCCTGCCAGCTTACACACGAGTACTACGCGCTTTATGAGCGTTATATCAATCAGCGCCATGCTGATGGCGACATGTACCCCCCCTCCCCGGATCAGTTTTTCAATTTTCTTGTTGAAGGTACGGTGGATTCCTGTTTTTACGAATTCCGCAACCAAGAAGGTACGCTCCTGGCAGTGGCGGTATCCGATATACTGGAACAGGGGATGTCGGCTCTCTACACTTTCTATGATCCTGATATGGAGTGGCGCAGTCTCGGTGTGTACGCCGTTATCTGGCAGATTCGACAAACCGCAAGGAGCGGCAAGGAGTGGCTGTATCTTGGCTATTGGGTGGAAGACTGCCGCAAAATGAACTACAAGATTCGCTACCGGCCGCTGGAGATGCTTATCAACAGCGAGTGGCGTCGATTGAGCCCTGAGGCAAGCACCGATTAGCTTTTGAAATCGGGCGTCTTTTAGGGCACAATACTGCGCTTTCCACACTCAGGCTAACCAGCCTCAAAGGTAGGTAGTGAATGGCTAAAGAAGATTCATTTGAAATGGAAGGTACCGTTATCGATACCCTTCCCAATACCATGTTCCGCGTTGAGCTCGAAAATGGCCACGTTGTGACTGCCCATATCTCCGGCAAAATGCGCAAGAACTACATCCGTATTCTGACTGGCGACAAGGTCAAGGTCGAACTGACTCCCTACGACCTGAGCAAAGGCCGTATCGTTTACCGCGCCCGCTGATATCACGAGCGCGGCTGCGGTGGATGGCAGCCCTCAGGCTGCCACCGCTGCGACCTCCAGACAGATCTCTCCATCCTCGCCGATACCAATATCCACTTCTCCGCCGGATTCTGCCAGTTCTCCAAACAGAATCATCTCGGCCAGCGGCTTCTTCAGCTTTTCCTGAATCAGACGCTGCATCGGGCGGGCACCCATCTTCTCGTCATAACCGTTCTCAGCCAGCCACTGGCGTGCAGCCTCATCCACATGCAACACTACATGTTTGTCGTCCAATTGAGCCTGGAGCTCAGTCAGGAACTTGTCGACCACACCCTTGACGATTTCCAGAGTCAGGGGCTTGAACTGAATCACGGTATCCAGGCGATTGCGGAACTCCGGTGTAAACAGTCGTTTCAGAGCCTCCATTGCATCCGTGCTGTGGTCCTGCTGAGTGAAGCCGATTGACGGCCGGCTGTGTGCTTCGGCACCTGCGTTGGTCGTCATCACCAGAATGACGTTGCGGAAGTCTGCCTTACGACCGTTATTGTCGGTCAAAGTGCCGTTATCCATCACTTGAAGCAGCAGGTTGAACACCTCAGGGTGCGCCTTCTCGATCTCATCCAGCAGCAGTACGCAATGCGGTGACTTGGTGATCGCTTCTGTCAGCAGTCCTCCCTGATCGAAGCCCACGTAGCCCGGAGGCGCACCGATCAGGCGTGAGACGGTGTGCCGTTCCATATACTCTGACATGTCAAAGCGCACCAGCTCGATACCCAAAATGCGCGCCAACTGCTGGGTAACCTCAGTCTTGCCGACACCGGTTGGGCCGGCAAACAGGAAGCTGCCCACCGGCTTGTTTGGCTCCTTGAGGCCTGCACGAGACAGTTTGATGGCCGAAGCCAAAGAGCTGATCGCTTCATCCTGCCCCAGTACCACCATCTTGAGATTGCTTTCCAGCTTACGCAACTGATCCTTATCGGATGTGGACACGCTTTTCGGCGGGATACGTGCGATCTTGGCGACCACCGACTCGACTTCAGCCACGTCGATGACCTTTTTGCGCTGTTCAACGGGCATGAGCCGCTGATAGGCCCCCGCTTCATCGATTACATCAATGGCCTTGTCCGGCATATGCTTGTCATTGATGTAGCGATCCGCCAGCTCGGAGGCTGCGCGCAGTGCCGCATCGGTGTACTCCAGGTCGTGATGCTCCTCGAAGCGAGACCGCAGGCCGCGCAGAATGTGGTAGGTATCATCCACGTTCGGCTCAAGCACATCAATTTTCTGGAACCGGCGCGCGAGCGCACGGTCTTTCTCAAAGATGCCACGAAATTCCTGAAAAGTGGTCGACCCGATGCATCGGATCTCACCGGAACTGAGCAGCGGCTTGAGCAGGTTGGAAGCGTCCATGGAGCCGCCGGAAGCGGCACCTGCCCCGATAATGGTATGGATTTCATCAATAAACAGGATAGAACGCGGCTGTTGTTTGATCTCGTTCAACAAGGCCTTGAGCCTTTTTTCGAAATCACCGCGGTACTTGGTGCCCGCCAGCAAAGCACCCAGATCAAGGGCATAGACAATGCTGTCGGAGATAATATCCGGCACCTTGTCTTCAATGATCAGTTTTGCCAGTCCCTCGGCAATCGCTGTTTTGCCGACACCGGCCTCCCCCACCAGCAGAGGGTTGTTCTTGCGACGACGTGACAAAATCTGTACCACCCGTTCGACTTCGGAGTCACGCCCTACCAGCGGATCGATCCGACCCAGTGCAGCCTGCTGATTCAGATTGACGGCATACTGAGACAGGGCGCTTTTGCTGCTTTCACCACTCTCTTCACCATCAGCACCCAGCCCGGGTTCGTCAGACTCCTGTTCGTTGATGCGGGATATACCGTGCGAGATGTAGTTGACCACATCCATGCGTTCGATGCCCTGCTGCTGCAGAACAAACACAGCGTGACTTTCCTGCTCGCTGTAGATGGCCACCAACACATTGGCGCCATTGACCTCAGACTTGCCGGAGGACTGCACATGGAAAACTGCACGCTGCAATACGCGCTGAAAGCCAAGTGTCGGTTGGGTTTCCATGTTGGGAATGTTATCCGGCAGCAGTGGTGTGGTTTCATCGATAAACACCGACAACTGCTGGCGCAAACGGCTCAAATCGGCGCCGCAGGCATTGAGCACCGCAACCGCCTGACGGTTGTCGAGCAACGCCAACAGCAAGTGCTCAACCGTCATGAATTCATGTCGCTTATCCCGGGCTGACCGGAATGCAACGCTCAGGGTGTCTTCAAGCTCTCGATTCAGCATGGCATTCGCCTCCCGTCAGACCGATTCCACTTCACACAGCAGAGGGTGCTTGTTCTCTCTGGCATATTGATTCACTTGTGTGGCTTTAGTTTCAGCCACATCGCGGGTATACACTCCGCATACGCCTTTACCCTGAGTATGGACCGCCAACATCACTTGTGTAGCCTTCTCTTGGTCCATATTGAAAAAAATCATTAATACCTCGATGACAAAATCCATCGGTGTGTAGTCATCGTTCATCAGCACCACCCTGTACATGGGAGGGCGCTTGAGTTGCGGTTTGGTTTCCGCTGTTGCCAGACCACCATCATCATCGTGGTGTTCTTCATCAGCATTATGGTTTGAACTCATGAGCCTGAACTCGCGTTCGTTCACAAACAACGTCGATACCTTCGATATTAGTCTAAAACAACCGGGAAAAAACCCGGCAATGTCTAGTGTCATTAACTGCAAATGCTATACTCGCGCTTACAAGGAGAGGTTAAAGGCAGCCGACGGATAAGTCCATGGTGCTGCCCTTGCCTGTAGTCCCTGGCGTAGAAATGCATACACATAAGGAGTTCCTGCAACGCCGCATCCCTGTTTTGATCGGTATTGCAGGTAATGACCAAGGAGCTGTGCTCCGAATGTCACGGGGGAGTATTTTATGCAAACAGGGACAGTCAAGTGGTTCAACAACGCCAAAGGCTACGGTTTTATTCTGTCCGAGGCCTGCGAAGAAGAGTTGTTCGCGCACTTTTCTGCCATCGCGATGGATGGCTACAAAAGTCTCAAGGCGGGCCAAGCGGTCCAGTTCGAAATACAGCAGGGCCCAAAGGGGCTGCACGCTGTGAATATTCAACCTGCGGAGTAGCCAACCGGTCGCTGCATGTCGAGAATCCTTCTGTTCAACAAGCCTTTTCGTGTACTGACCCAGTTCACGGACTCTGAAGGACGCTCGACACTGGCGGATTTCATCAAGGTTCCTGGTGTCTACGCGGCCGGTCGCCTTGATTTTGACTCCGAAGGACTGCTGATTCTAACGGATGATGGTCGGTTGCAGCAGCAACTGGCCAACCCTGCATTCAAGCTGCCCAAAACCTATTGTGTTCAGGTTGACGGCGAAATAAGTGAAGCGGCACTTAATCGGCTGCGCCAGGGCGTTCAACTCAAGGATGGCCCGACTCGCCCGGCTCGGGCCCGTCGAATCAACCCACCCCGCTGGCTTTGGCCACGCAACCCACCCGTCAGGTTCCGCAAGGAACAGCCCACCAGCTGGATCGAACTGATTATTACCGAAGGTCGCAACCGACAGGTGCGCCGCATGACCGCAGAGGTCGGCTTCCCGACCCTGCGCCTGATTCGTTGGTCGATCGGTAATTGGACACTGGACTCGCTGGCGCCAGGGCAGTGGCGCGAGGAGCAGGTGAACCTGCCCGCGCCACCTGCACGACCCGCTGCCGCACGGCGCAACAGTCGTCGTCCATCTGCAAAACGCCCGCGCAGCCGAGCCTGAATCCTCACCGGACAAATACGCTGCCAAACTGCTATTATTGCGCCCGAATCCAAACCTTGTCGGGAGTTTCAATGCGCTGGACACCCCACGCAACCGTTGCCTGCATCGTTGAACAGGAAGGCCGTTTTCTGCTCGTCGAAGAGATGGCAGGTGGTAAAGTCGTTATCAATCAGCCTGCGGGCCATCTGGAACGCGGCGAGTCCTTTGTTGCAGCCGCTCGGCGCGAAACCCTTGAAGAAACCGGTTGGCAGGTCGAGCCCGAGGCTTTGTTGGGCATGTATACTTACTTCGCCCCGTCCAATGGTGTGACCTATCACCGTTTCTGTTTTATCGCGCGCGCCGTTGCCGAGCTGCCTGACGCCAGTCTTGATGAAGGCATTATCCGCCCGCTCTGGCTGACACGAGACGAAATGGAGCAACACCGCGCCCAATTGCGCAGTGAATTGGTGACCCGCTGCGTTGATGATTATCTTGCAGGCACCCGTTACCCTCTGGACTTTATTCAGGAAACTGTCTGAACCATGAATTCTGCTAACGCCCAGACCAAAGTGATCGTCGGCATGTCCGGCGGTGTTGACTCTTCCGTATCGGCTCTGCTGTTGCTGCAGCAGGGCTATCAGGTCGAAGGCCTGTTCATGAAAAACTGGGAAGAGGATGACGGAACCGAATACTGCACGGCCAAGGAAGATATGGCCGATGCCCAGGCCGTGTGTGACAAACTGGGCATCCCGCTGCACAGCGCCAACTTTGCGGCCGAGTACTGGGACAATGTATTCGAACATTTTCTGGAAGAATACAAGGCCGGGCGCACCCCCAACCCGGATATTCTTTGCAACCGCGAGATCAAGTTCAAGGCATTTCTTGAGTATGCTCAGCTGCTGGGCGCTGATCTGATTGCGACCGGCCATTACGTGCGCCGTGGTGAGCGTGACGGCCATACCGTACTGCTCAAGGGACTGGACCCGAACAAGGACCAGAGTTATTTCCTGCATCAGGTCGGCGAAGATGAGCTTAAACTGACACTTTTCCCGGTTGGCGAGCTGGAAAAGCCCGAAGTGCGTCGACTGGCGGAAGAACATGGGCTGATAACCCATGACAAGAAAGACAGTACCGGTATCTGCTTTATCGGCGAGCGTCGCTTCAGCGACTTCCTGAAACAGTATCTGCCGGCACAGGCTGGCAAAATCGAAACACCTGACGGTGACGTGATCGGTGAGCACCAGGGACTGATGTATTACACCATCGGTCAGCGTCAGGGGCTCGGCATAGGGGGGCTGAAAGATTATCCTGAAGAGCCCTGGTTTGCGGCGGCGAAAGATCTGGATCGAAACGTGTTGATCGCGGTTCAGGGACAACATCCCCTGCTCTATTCCAACTGGCTGCATGCAGGTGATATTTTCTGGATCAGCGGCGAAGCACCCGAGCTGCCGCTGCGCTGCAAGGCTAAGGTGCGTTACCGTCAGGCGGATCAGGACTGCACCGTGGAAGCCGCTGCCGAAGGCGGTTACAGAGTGGTGTTTGACCAGCCGCAACGTGCCGTAACCCCTGGCCAGTCTGTTGTATTCTACGTAGATGACCTTTGCCTTGGTGGTGGTGTCATCGAAACCACCTCGCGCCATTCGATAGCCGGCTCGGCTAAGGAGCACTGATGTCGCGTCAACATGATGAACAAACCATCGCGCTGGCCGGAATGTTTCAGGCCGCCAGCCTGGTGGACCAGATCGCCCGTCGTGGCATGGTGCCGCAGAACAACCTTGAAACCAGCATCGCCAGCCTGTTCGTGACCGATCCGCGCCAGACGGAAGATGTCTATGGCGGTGTCAACAACATCCCCTACTCGCTCAACCTTGGCCTGCGTCACCTGCAGGACATGGTGGACAAGAACGAGAGCGCCCAGAACAAGCAGATTGTGCAATATGTGCTGGGCATGATCATGTTGGAGCGTCAGCTCGACAAACACCCTGACGTGATGCAAAAGATCGGCGAAGGTATCGATGAGGTGGCACGCAAGGCGCGCTATTTCAGTGAGCAGGATGACAACGCCGAACTCGACCCTTCAGCCTATACCCACAGCAACGTGATCGCGGCGCTGGATGGCCTGTATCAGACCACCGTGAGCACCTTCAGCTTCCGTATCCAGGTTGGCGGTGATCCAAGGCATCTGCAGAACACCGAAAACGCCGCACGTATTCGCGCTCTGTTGCTGGCCGGTATCCGTTCTGCACTGCTCTGGCGGCAGGTCGGTGGCAAGCGCTGGCATATGCTGTTTTTCCGTTCGCGCCTCAAGCCTTCGTTGAGACGCATTCTCAAGTCATCCTGATCCAGAGCCGCACTGGCGTACCCAGCTGCGGCCATTTCCCGTATAATTCGCGCTTTATCGACGCAAGCCAAGAGTGAGACTGTGTAACATGGAGCTTTCTGCCCTTACCGCCGTATCCCCGGTTGATGGCCGCTACGGCAGCAAAACTGCCGACCTGCGTGCTGTATTCAGTGAATTCGGTCTGATCCGTTCCCGCGTCCAGGTCGAGATCCGCTGGCTGCAGCAGCTGGCCGCCCACCCGCAGATTGTGGAGGTTCCGGCGCTGAGTGAAGCCGCCAACGCGCAGCTGAACCGTATCGTGGACGAGTTCGGTATCGAGCATGCCGAGCGCATCAAGGAAATTGAACGTACTACCAACCACGATGTAAAAGCGGTCGAGTACTTTATCAAGGAGCAGATCGCCGACAACGCCGAGCTGGCCGCGATCAGCGAGTTTGTTCACTTCGCCTGCACCTCGGAAGACATCAACAATCTGTCGCACGCACTGATGCTGCGCCATGGCGTTGAAGTCACCCGCAATCAGATGCAGCAGGTAACCGATGCCATCGCGGCACTGGGGCGCGAACATGCTGACCAGCCTATGCTTTGCCGCACCCACGGCCAGACCGCTTCGCCGAGCACCATGGGCAAGGAGATGGCCAACGTTGCATACCGCCTGCAGCGTCAGTTGAAGCAGATCGACAATATCGAATATCTTGGCAAGATCAACGGTGCCGTAGGCAACTACAATGCTCACCTGTCCGCCTATGCCGATATCGACTGGGAAGCCAACGCCAAATCTTTCGTCGAGAGCCTGGGGCTGAGCTGGAACCCGTACACCACTCAGATCGAGCCGCATGACTACATCGCCGAGCTGTTTGATGCCGTATGCCGTTTCAACACCATCCTGATCGATTTTGACCGTGATGTGTGGGGCTACATCTCGCTTGGTTTCTTCAAGCAGAAGACAGTGGCCGGTGAAGTAGGCTCTTCCACCATGCCGCACAAGGTTAACCCGATCGACTTCGAAAACTCCGAAGGCAACTTGGGCATCGCCAATGCGATCATGCAGCACCTGGCCAGCAAACTGCCGATCTCCCGCTGGCAGCGTGACCTGACCGACTCCACCGTACTGCGCAATCTGGGTGTCGGTTTTGGCCACAGCCTGATCGCCTACCAGGCCAGCCTCAAGGGTATCAGCAAGCTGGAAATCAACGCTGCCCGTCTGGCGGAAGATCTGGACAACGCCTGGGAAGTGCTGGCCGAGCCGATTCAGACCGTGATGCGCCGCTACGGCATCGAGAAGCCCTACGAGAAACTGAAGGACCTGACCCGTGGCAAGACCATGAACCAGTCCACCATTCAGGACTTCATCGACACGCTGGATATGCCCCAGAGTGCCAAGGATGAGCTCAAGGCGCTGACGCCATCACTCTACACAGGCAACGCCGCGGCTCAGGCCAAGCGCATCTAAGTTGTTTCACGGGGCCTTCTGGCCCCGTTTTTGATTCCATGACAGTCTTTTACAGGTGCAGGTATGGAAACACTGCTCGCTACCGATAATCACCCCATTCGATATGTTAGCCTGGGCAAGGGCCAGCCCGTAGTGTTTCTGCATGGCTGGACCTCTGGCGCTCGCGAATGGCTCCCTTTCGCCTCCGAGCTGGCCGAATCCCATCAGGTCTTTTGCTGGGATGCCCGTGGTCACGGCACCCATGAACCTCCACCCTGCGATCAGATGGTGATCAGCCAGATGGCGGCTGATCTTGACCGCCTGCTCACCGAACATGATCTGCGCGATGTGGTACTGGTGGGCCACTCCATGGGCGCTCTGATCAGCTGGGAGTACATTCGCAGCTACGGACTTGGGCGCCTCGGTGGCCTGTGCATAGTAGACCAGTCCCCCAAACTGGTTACCGATATCGACTGGCCTCTGGGTATCTACGGCGACTTCGATTACGACCGCAACCAGCGCTTCCTGCAACGGTTGGAGCAGGACTTTGCTGAAGGGGTGCTGGAGCTGGCGGCGCACGGCCTTAACCGACGCAGCCGCGAGAACTATGAAGCCAACTCGCGCGGTTTTCAGCAAATGCGCGACTATCTGCGCGGGCTGAACGCACCGGCACTGACTCGGTGCTGGGATTCGCTGACGCAACAGGACTACCGCGACCTGCTGCCACAGATCGACCTGCCGACTCTGCTGATCTACGGTGACAGTAGTCAGTTCTACAGCTCGGAGGTGTCGCAATGGGTTGAGGCCCAGCTGCCCTTCCCCGAACTGCATATCTACCCCAAGACGGATCACTCACCACATCTGTGGCATAAAGAGCGCTTTGTGCATGACCTTAAACACTGGTGTCGACGACTGTGAGTCTGATACGTCCTCTGTTACTTTGTCTCACCCGCCTTGCCCCCTATAATGCGGCTCAATTCTGTTTGTGAGGCACCGCATGCTCGACAATATTCGCATCATCATGGTCAACACCTTTCACCCCGGCAACATCGGCGCTGCGGCCCGTGCTTTGAAAAACATGGGCCTGAGCCAACTCTGGCTGGTTGACCCCATCGAGTTTCCGCATGCAGAGGCCGAATCACGTGCAGCCGGTGCCAAGGATCTGCTCGATAATGCCGTGGTCGTCAAGACCGTCGAAGAGGCCATTGCCGATTGTCAGCTGGTCATCGGTACCAGTGCCCGCCAGCGCAGCTTCGATCAGCCTCTGATGGACGCCGAAGCCGCCGCAGCCATGATGGTGGATGAGGCCCGCAGTGGCCAGATCGCCATTCTGTTTGGCCGCGAAACCATGGGGCTGACCAATGAGGAGATGCTGCTGTGCAACCGCCATCTTTACATTGATGCCAATGAAGACTATCCGGTACTCAACATCGCCCAGGCGATACAGCTGGTCACCTACGAGCTGCGCAGAGCCGCCCGTGGTGCAAAAGCCGTAGCCGAGCCTGCACCCTATCCACGCCAGGGTGAGATCACCCTGTTTTATGAACATCTTGAAAAGGTGCTGCGTCGCACCGGCTTCATCATCCCCCAGCATGAGGGGCGAGTGATGGAAAAACTGCGCCGTTACTTCAATCGCACCCGCCCCGAAAAGGCCGAGTTGGGCATGTTGCGCGGCATTCTGACTTCGGTTGAAGAGGTGCTGGAGCGCGAGAAGCACTGAACCAAAGTTGACTTCGTTGCCAATGCACCACTCTGTCAGACTGAGGTCTGCAATCAACAAGGAGAGATCAATGAGCCATTCACACAGCCTGCTTGAGCTGGCCGCCCAGGCCGAAGCCCTGCGCAACGGCCTGCAACAGACCGCTCGCGACTACGAACAGTTCGAGTTTAACGTTGACGGTGTGCACAGCTGCATGGCGCGTATTCAGAAGTGTATTCGTATGGTCGGTAACGACCGTCAGGCCGCACTGGCCAACCGCGACAAGCGCAAGGTGATGGCTGAGCTTGAAGATGCGGTCACTGAAATGGCGGAGCTGCTTAATCTTGATCACTGAACTGAATTGGGGCGAGCTAAGCCCTGAAATCTTTCTGCGTGACTACTGGCAGAAAAAGCCCCTTTTGATTCGTAACGCCTTCCCCGGCTTCCAACCGGCAATCGATGCAGATGAGTTGGCCGGCCTGGCATGTGAAGATGATATCGAGTCACGCCTGATCATCAATGATCCAGCCAGCGGGCACTGGGCACTTGAGCACGGCCCTTTTGCACCCGAACGCTTTGCTGAGCTGGGTGACGCCCCCTGGACTCTGCTGGTACAGGCCGTGGATCACTGGGTGCCGGATGTTGCCCCGCTGCTGGAGGCTTTCAACTTCATTCCTCAGTGGCGCCGCGATGATCTGATGATCAGTTACGCCAGTGATGGCGGTGGTGTGGGACCGCATTATGACAACTATGATGTGTTCCTGCTGCAGGCAGAGGGCGTGCGCCGCTGGGAAGTGGGTGGCCTGTTTGGTGAAGACTCCCCTCGACGTGAAGATACTCCGGTCATGATCTTGCCTGAATGGCATGCCGAGCAGAGCTGGGAACTGAACCCGGGGGATATGCTCTACTTGCCGCCCCGTGTGGGTCACAACGGGGTGGGTGTGGGTGATGGCTGCATGACCTGGTCGATCGGGTTTCGCGCCCCTTCCCATGCAGAGATCTTGCGTGGCCTGACCGACACGCTATGCGACTCACTCAGTACCGACTTGCGTTACACCGATGCTGACCTGGCATTGACTGCCAAACCCGGTGAAATTGATGCAGCCGCAATTGCCCGCCTAAGCTCAATCCTGCAGCAATACCTTGGCGACCCTGACCGACTTGCACACTGGTTTGGTACCTTCATGACTGAGCCAAAGTACCCGGAGCTGGCCGGAAGTGATGAAACCCTGACAGCAGCCGAGTTGGCTGAAGCACTTGAGGAGGGTGCGGAACTGGTGCGTGCAGAAGGGGCACGACTGGCTTGGCATCAGAACAGCGATTCCAGCCTGACCTTGTTTGCGGATGGGCAGCCTTTTCCTGTTTTTGCAGTTGCAGCAAAAAACCTAGCGCAGCAATTGTGTCTTCATCACAGGTTTAGACCTTTGTTTGATGACGAGACAGCACCGCTGCTGCTGGCATTACTCAACCAAGGTAGCCTGTATCTCGAATAAGCGGCATCAAACTCTCATTTCAACTCTAAAGGCCATTCTTTCACGAGTGGCCTTTTTTATTTCGGATCGACTTTGGTCGTAAGGAAATCCACCATAAGTCACTGATATAGCGAATTTTTACTGTAAATGTAGTGAGAATTTTTTAGATTTTTTAGATATAAGCCGGATAACCAAAATAACTTAAAACCCGTGTAAAACACGTTTTTATTGACTAATACCAAAGTGGCTAATCCTTAAGTTTTAGGCACTCAAACCACGGTAATTACTGGGGTTTTAGAGTTTCAGACTCGTTTTCCTATTGTAGTTAAATTACAGCCGAAAAAAGGTTTCGAATGTAGTGAGACTACATTTTTGTTGCTGTGCACAAAATCATTTTGACACCCTCACAGCATGCGCCCATTATTCGCTTCAACAAGGCACTGCCACTCCAGCGGAATGACAGCGCCGCAAGATCTGGAACGGGGTTACCCGATCCAACATTACCTAAACACAAACACTGTGAAGGAATGACCATGTCAGCTTACAAAAACGAGATCGATGCCATCGCTACCGTCCGCGCTGCCGCCGGCAACACCTGGGAAGCGATCAACCCTGAATACGCGGCTCGCATGCGCATTCAGAACCGTTTCAAGACCGGTCTGGATATCGCACGCTACACTGCCAAGATCATGCGTCAGGATATGGCCGAGTACGATGCCGACAGCTCTCAGTACACTCAGTCTCTGGGTTGCTGGCATGGTTTCATCGGTCAGCAGAAGCTGATCGCCATCAAGAAGCACTTCGGTAACACCAACAAGCGCTACCTGTACCTGTCCGGCTGGATGATTGCCGCGCTGCGTTCCGAGTTTGGCCCGCTGCCCGACCAGTCCATGCACGAGAAAACCTCTGTACCGGCGCTGATCGAAGAGCTCTACACCTTCCTGCGCCAGGCTGATGCCCGTGAAATGGGCGGACTGTTCCGCCAGCTGGACGACGCTCGCGAATCCGGTGATGCAGCGAAAGAAGCTGACATTCAGGCTCAGATCGACAACTTCCAGACCCACGTCGTGCCGATCATCGCCGACATTGACGCCGGTTTCGGTAACGAAGAAGCCACTTACCTGCTGGCCAAGAAAATGATCGAAGCCGGTGCCTGTGCGATCCAGATCGAAAACCAGGTATCTGACGAGAAGCAGTGTGGTCACCAGGATGGCAAGGTAACCGTTCCGCACGCCGACTTCCTGGCCAAGATCCGCGCCGTACGCTACGCATTCCTGGAGCTGGGTGTTGAAGACGGTGTCATCGTTGCCCGTACCGACTCTCTGGGTGCCGGCCTGACCAAGCAGATCGCCGTAACCAACGAACCGGGCGACCTGGGCGACAAGTACAACAGCTTCCTGGATGGTGATTACATCGACAGCGCAGCTGACATCGACAACGGTGACGTGGTTGTTAAGGCTAACGGCAAGCTGCTGAAGCCGAAGCGCCTGGCCTCTGGCCTGTTCCAGTTCAAGAAAGGCTCCGGTGAAGACCGCGTGGTTCTGGACTGCATCACCTCACTGCAGAACGGTGCCGACCTGCTGTGGATCGAGACCGAGAAGCCGCACGTAGGCCAGATCGCTGCGATGGTTAACCGCATCCGTGAAGAAGTACCCAATGCCAAGCTGGTGTACAACAACAGCCCGTCCTTCAACTGGACGCTGAATTTCCGCCAGCAGGTGTTCGATACGATGGCTGAAGCCGGTCAGGATGTATCCAAGTACGACCGTGCCAACCTGATGAGCGTTGAATACGACGAAACCGAACTGGCCGCCGTTGCTGACGAGAAGATCCGCACCTTCCAGGCTGATGCAGCCCGCGAAGCCGGCATCTTCCACCACCTGATCACTCTGCCGACCTACCACACTGCGGCCCTGTCTACCGACAACCTGGCCAAAGAGTACTTCGGTGACGCTGGCATGCTGGGCTACGTTGAAGGCGTACAGCGCAAGGAGATTCGTCAGGGTATCGCCTGCGTTAAGCACCAGAACATGGCAGGTTCCGACATGGGTGACGATCACAAAGAGTACTTCTCTGGTGACGCTGCACTGAAAGCCTCTGGTAAAGACAACACCATGAACCAGTTCTGATCTGGTCTCATAGCCCCTTGCAGATCAAGGGGCTATGAATAAAGAATATTTCGTGTGCCAATCGTGTGCCGAAATATCACAGAGCCGCGCCATTCTTCCCCGAGATGGCGCGGTTTTTTTGCCTCTCCTTGGCAAATACAGGTGTCTATTCGCCTCCGGAGAGAAACATTTCCAAAACCTCGGGACCGTCTTTTTCAACTATCAGTTCACGGGCAGCTTGGCCTTTTATACCTTTTAGATTCAGGTCTCCGCCATATTGTAGATAGAGACGAATGAGTGCATGCGCTTTATCGCGATTAAAAAACCGAGCGGCCCGATGTAAAGGACTCTCACCATGATTGTTCTGCAAGTTCGGATCTGCACCTTTATCAAGCAGGTATGGTGCGAGCCGTTGTCCAAAAGAGGTCGCCTCATGCAAAGGTGTGTCGCCCTTTTTATCCTGCGCATTAACATTGGCTCCCTTTTCTATTAACAGCTCAAATAATTCATCGGTAAATCTGTCTGCCTTGCGAGTAGCTTCGTGAAGCGGTGTTTTTCCAGCGTCGTCCCCTAGTTGAACACTGGCGCCTTTTTCAATCAGTTGAATGGCGGCCTGCTGATTAAGTTTTTCGATCGCCAAATGCAGCGCTGTGCACCCAAGACTATCCCATCGTGCATCCAACAGACTGCATCTATCCAGTAGAAACTCAAGTAGCTGTAAACTGCTTTCTGTTTGATCCCATTCAGCGGCATAATGAAGAACCGTTTTCCCGTAGCAAATCAGAGTATCGCAATCACACTGATCAACCTCGATTAAGCGGCGAATCTCAGATAGATCTTGGTTTGCAAGTGCATACTGTAGTGTCTTGCAGCGCTCCTCTCGGGAAAGCCTAAGCGGTACATCATTTCTTTCATCAGCAAGGAAGTGTTTAAAAAAACTTGCCATCTGTCGAGCCGTATTTTCTTCCCAAAGCGAGTCTTTAAGTGAGATATTTTCAGATATTTCACCTTCTTTTGTGAAAGCAATAAAGGTAGGCGCGACTTTCGGATCAAGACCTTGCTGATTTATATAATTGAGCCAATGTAAAGCGTCCACTCTAAAGATACTGGTATGTTTTAATGCTTCATTCAGAACAGGGTGATCCAATAGCTGTTCAAACGCCTGACAGGGCTCGCAGTCTGGCATCGCGATATACATAATAGCCCGATATTCTTTTTTCTTAGCGCGCTCTGTCAATTGCTTGATGACGCTGTTTTTCATGGTGGCTGGCGAACGTTTTGTCCGGGTAAAAATAAAATCACCACTGAGCTTGGGTCTGGCGGGCATAGCTGCAAGAGTAATACCTGCTTTTGCAGCTGATTCGATTATTCTTTTAGATTGGTTTTTTCGAGAGATAAAACCATAATAGGAATCGCTAAAATCATTGTATTGTAGGAAAACAAATTGCTTCAGAGATAACCAGTCGTTAAAAGCCTGCAACCCTTCCTCAACATTATCCTCCCCATCCAAGGCAAATTCCGCCGTCAACTCATGAGTACGTGCCATGGCATTGGCTTGCCAAACCAGCTCATCCAACCCCTTAACGTCCAATTGCATCAACAACCAATGCTCTTCGGGATTCAGCGAAACCAAAGCGTAAAACAGAGCCTCTATAAAAGTCTCGCCCTCTTCATAATCATAGGTATCTATCAATTGTTTTAGTTGTTCAAGACTTTTTTCAGGTAGCTTGCGTGTAATATTAATGAAAAAAGTCATTTCTTGTTCATTCATAATCATCCTAAAGTTTCTTGTATATCAGAAATTATTCTGAGGGCCATCTCTTCCATAAGCCTGATTATTAAAAGTGTTTATTTTTCTTAGGGAACTACAGTCCTCGCCTACGCCTTGTGGCGCAAGCTACCTGAACTTGGCAGACTCAACCGCAAAGAGATAGCTGCACCCTCGGGGTCGTTCCCGTATCTTTACGGTCATACTCATGGCGATGCTGTCATCAATCCAATGTAACACTGCGTTCAAATGCTTCTGCGGGCATCTGAAAACCCAGGGCAGGCGACCATCATTGCCTGCATGTGCAAGCTGATCGTGGTGCTCAACACCATGCTCAAGAATGAGACACGATGGGGCAGAAAATCTGCCCCAAGTATTTACTAGACACCATCGCCACTTGGTTGTCTGTAATTCACGGCCAAGCCGTTCTGCGGTTCTGTGCTTATTTCATTGGTTGAATTTGGAAATCGGCAGCGCCCAATCCAGCTTCGGTGAAGGTGATGAGGAACCGGTTTGCAGCGCCCTTTGGATCAGCAATCCACATTTCTCTCCATGCACGAGAGCCTGGCACCCCAACAGGTTGCTGAACTACGAACTTGAAAATTCTGGCGCCCGGTTTAACTCTCAAACCTTCGGGCAGCTGCTCTAAGGCTGCAGTGGTATCGGAAACCAACTGTGCATTGGCAAGAGTGCCTTCACTGGCTACTCCGGGTTTGATCTGTGAAACAGGCTTCAACTGATCGTTTGATTGGCATGCTGTAAGCGCAAGCATGACGGTGGCAAGAAAGACTCCTTTCTTCATAAACTTTTCCATCGGTTAATTCATTTCCTTAGTGTTAGTGAAGGTTTTTACATATTACGCCCGCATAAAGGGCGCCCGATTAGGGCATCCAGTGGACGGTCGCCAGGCCGGGAACGGACTTGATTGATTTGTTAAATGTCGTCGCGCCATTCCCTATGCTTGCACGCCCTATTGTACTCAAGCCATGGCACGTCGTGCGACACCCAAATATGGGCCTCTGGCTTCAAACCGGGATCATCGTCCAGAGTGGCTACCCGAACAATTACGTGAGGCTGCCCAAGCCTCTCGGCAACCAAATGAGATCCACAGCGTTTGCAGAAATGGCGCAATTTGCCAGGAGATGATTCGAACGTAGAAATAGAGTCTATGCCACTGAGCCAGCGGAAATTCTCGCGCTTTACTCCCGCGGTGGAGGCAAACGGGGCCGCATGGGCTTTACGACAGGTCTGACAATGGCAATGCACGATCGGCATATCCAGAGAGTCGATTTCGTAACGTATCTCGCCACACAAACAGCTTCCCTTCAACCCCATAGGGGATCTCCTTCTGTACATTTAACACCTTGCAGCAAGCGCGCCCACGGAATGGAGCCGTAGTGGGTGTCGCCGTGCCTGCACTGGTTATGCAGTGTTGGCACGGGCTAGTAATTCCAATGCCTGTTCAAAAATCTTCTCTACATGCTCTCTGTTCTCAATATTTTCTGGAAGTGCTGCCCGGTCGCCTTCAACACCCGCGATCATTTCCTGGAGCATGCCAGGACGCTCAGCATCAAGACGCTGAAGCAGTCCCGTCAATAGATACAGAGCCGCATCGGCTTTAACGCTTTCCATATATTAACCTCAGTTCCCAGTTCCATAATGCTGCATAGCGTCGCCGTGCCTGTTCTAAAAGCGCATGTGCAAACTAATAATTTCATGGCCGTATGAATTGTCAATAGAACATAGCCAGGCGCCACTAGGTGATTTATTGAATACGTATGTAGCCTTGCGTTCGGCAGCCGGAAAGCCTGGACCCGATACTACAGTGTTTGCTAGCACCAAAGCTGTATCTCCCGACTCTAGTATCTCCATACCGTTTTGCTCAACTTGCAATCCGTTTTTGAAATATACAGCTATAGCTTCAAAAGCTTTACGGATTTCACTTTTTCCCACTGCATTCCGGCCCGGCTCTATAACTAATACTGCGTCATCAGTATAGATATCCATGAGGGCATCGAAATCCTCAGCAACGATAGCTTTGTCTGCCCTTTCGATTTGAAGCTGTACTGGATGTTGATTCATTTTCTTATTTCTCCTTTATGCATGATGCAAAACACAGCGGCGCGAGTTTACGAGTGATATTCCATGATGAGCTCAGGGTGCCCAGTGTGCTCATCGATCTGCTCTCCAAGTAAATTGAATCCGTGCTTCTCATAAAATTTGATGCTCGGAATATTATCTTTATAAACAGTGAGCTGAATCTTCTCTCGCCTATTCTTCGCATCATAAATTAGAGCAGAACCCAATCCTTTGCCTTGCAGGCCTGGTCTCACAAAGATCGCAGCTAGATTGTTCTCATACAGGCTATAGAAACCAACCACCTCTCCCTCTTTTTCATATACAAGCGTCTCCGATGCAGGAATGTATACATCACGCATCATGCCAATCATCGACTTCCAAAATTCAGGTTCGATAAAGTTGTGGGCTTTAACCGATGCAGATAGCCAGATTCCCAAGATTTGATCAATATCGGCTGCCTGATAGTCGCGAATCATTTATTTGTTTCCTGGTTCTTGTAACGCAAAGTTTTGCGGCAATTTTGGAACCGCGAAGCGGTGGAGAAATTGTCCGACAATAGCGTTTTTTAAGTGCTGCCTAGATCTCAGTTGCATCTGGGACATCATAAATATTGTCAGTGATCTCGCTCATCAGACGGTGATCTAGCAAAACCTGCATAATGACTTTTACAGTCTCAGAGCATGGGATCATTGTGTTACTGGCATTATCAAAATTAATACCCCACCCCCTAGCATTATTGACTCTTTGTAGATTTTGGATGAAATTCAGCCGATTATAGATCCCTTTTTTTTCAATAACGGCCATTCTTCTCAACTGTATGGAGTTGTTTCCTACATACTCTACTATTGGCGATAGATCAGAGAATAAGTTACTGAACGAAGGTGACTGCTGAAGCTGTGAAAATGCAGCAACATACTCTTCACGATACTTCATTGCAGACTCAAACCCGCGTTTATTTGCAATAAATGCCGTATTACCAAAAACGTAAAAGTCGAAACTTTTTTCAATAGAAAAACTATTATTCTCCACTGCCGATAGTTCTCCATTGGAAAAAATCATATTTATATACTTCTTAGGGTAAGAGGTCTTCCATGATGACGTGGAACGTTTTACAGCATAGACCGTAATGCCATTTAATGTAAACTTAACCACATACCCTTTAGCCCCTTTCAGATCTTTTGACTCTGAGATCCTATGTTCGCTTTCTAGACGATCTACGAGAACCTTTAGGTTGGAGAAATCTGTAGTAGAAGGATCTAAAGTAAGACAGCTACTTTCATTATTTTGCGATATGTAAGTATATGGGCTGTGCTCTGTTATCCTATCAATCTCTTTCTTGACGAACTCTTTTAGTTTCGAGTTTAAATCGTCCTCAGTTTGAACATAAAATGCACGAAATCGTGAAGACGTAGTACTATCTTTGAAAACCCATAGATGTGGATTAGAATTATCGAAGTCGAATGTTTTCAAAGATTGGAAGTCAACTGACATTAGCCACCTCTCGCAACATAGCAATCTTGTATTGTTTGCACACTATAATCACCGGGGATCAGGTTTCCTTTATACAACACTCTTACACTTCTTTCGTTTCCGTTTATTTCTATTTCTGCCTCATAAAGCTTCCATCCAAACATCAGCAAAAGTGGATTCATTATTATCTGTCCTGACTTGTATGTTATTGCGAACATCCAGATCAAGAACACGGCAAAACCTAAAAGTTTTTCAGGATATTCGTAGCTAATCCCCATGAATGAAACAACATACGGAAAAACATAGTTAATAATGTCGTTGGGAATTGCTTTCGTTTTTTTTACTCTGGCCTCAAATGGAAACGATATTTTTTTGAGCGATATATTGGATAAAATTACTGAGACAAAGGTTATAAGGAGAAAAGCTATAGACAAATATGGGTTAGAGAACGAGTTAAAGTAACATTCGCTCATTTTTGAAATGTCACAAAATGAGCGCCCCCACCAAGAAAACGGTATGTCTTGGACGGCAAGTATTAGGGCCAGCGGTAGGTAAGAGCCAATGAAAATTACAAAAGCTGAAAAAATTCTAAATTGCATTTCGAATTACCATCCGATATCTCCTGGCACACTGACACTTAACGCCGCATTAAAGGGCCGAGCGTAGCGAGGTCCCAGTGAGCGCAGCGAACGATTTTAAATGCTTTGTTATGCATTTGACGTTCCTCCGTAACTTGATACTTGCTCAAGATATATTGAGCCACTATCAGTTTGAATTAGCTCGACTAAAACACCTACGGATACACCCAACTGAAAATTACATTCAACTAATGATTTGAGACCCGTTTCGTTTGGCTCAAAGTGGCTAACAGCGACTGCAATCTTAGATTGCTCTATGTTGCCTCCACATTCAGTAATAGCAACATCGAAGTCTTGTTCTATCGCTTCTTCGGCAGAAGAATCCATCTTAAGAGCATACCCGTAAGTAGAACCAATCTTTTCAAAGCTTCTATTTTTAAAAAGATCTACAACCTCAAGGCCAATTACTTTAAGTTCTTCGTCAGTCATAGTCATTTTGATGCATAACATTTTGATACTGCGCATGCGCATTTTCGCTCACGTAAGGAGCCATGATATACTCGCTAACTGACTGTATATACGGGATAAATTATGAATCACAGCCATTCTCCTCCGTTGAAAACGAGCATGCGCATTTGTGCGAAGTGTTGTGCGCAGTTGCAGTATCCCGCAGCACAGTATCCATAATCACCTGATACTGAACTATTTTCAAAACTCATTCCAGTAGCAAATGAGCACAGAACTACTGCTATGGGACTGAGCTGTCAATCCATCTCCTTCCCGATCTGATACTGGGCAGACCTTGGTCTGCCCTTTTTTGTTTCATAAACATGACTCCCAACCCGGATATGTTCTGTTATTCTTGTGTCCTACCGTCACAATTTACAGCCAACAAGGATAATGACAGGGAGTGCTTCATGACTAACGCCATGCCCACGCTACAGGATGCCCGGCTGGAGCTGGAGGATCGGGTTGCCGTACTCACGCTTGCACGCGATGACCTGCGCAACGCCCTGACCGGTACGGCCCTGATCGATGACATTGTCACCACCGTTGAATGGGCCAATCGCGCCCCTACAGTTTCTGTACTGGTAATTACCGGTGATGGCAGCGCGTTCTGTGCCGGTGGCAATATCAAGGAGATGCAGTACCGTGATGGTGACCACCGCCAGGGCCCCTTCGGCGGTGATGCACTGGAACTGGAACGCAAGTACCGTCAGGGTATCCAGCGTATTCCCTTGGCGCTGCATCGCGCCGAGATTCCCGTCATCGCGGCTGTTAATGGCCCAGCGATTGGTGCCGGCTGTGACCTTGCCTGCATGTGCGATATTCGGATCGGTTCCGAACGCGCCACTTTCGGTGAGACGTTCGTTAATCTTGGCATCATCCCCGGTGATGGTGGTGCTTGGTTTTTGCAGCGCTTGATCGGTTATCAGCGAGCGGCAGAAATCACGCTGACCGGACGCCTGGTTCACGCAGAGGAAGCGGTCGAGATCGGACTTATGCTGGAACAGGTGCCTCAGGATCAGCTGATGACGAGGGTCATGACGCTGGCTCGCCAGATGGCTGCCAAGCCGCCACAGGCATTGCGCATGAGCAAGCGCCTGATGAAACAGGCACAGCGGCACGAACTGCCGGACTTTCTGGAACTTTGTGCTGCCTGGCAGGGGATGCTGCACAACACCGATGATCATCAGGAAGCGGTGATGGCATTTGTTGAAAAACGTGAAGGCCTCTACAGAGGTCGATAAGATCTAGCGCTGCAGCAGGCGGTGAATGGTTGGCAGCATCTCTTCCACCGCCCGCTCCCCTTCCCTGATCGCTTCTTCTGCTCGGTAAAACTCCAGCAACCCAATATCGGCCAGCGGTGGCGACAGCAGGATATCGGGTGGATCCCCCGCCATGCGGCTACGTGTAATACGGTCCTGTATGATATTGATCGAGCCGGCAATGGCATCAAACATGCTCGGTGAATGATCCTCAGGCTCATCAGCTCCGGTCAGCCGGGTTGTATATTCGTCGACCAGCTCAGTTAACCGACCCATCACGCCATTGCGCGGCTTTTGTGTTTCGACCGGTTTAGGTTTATGCAGGTGGCGCCCGATGATATCGCCATTCAGATTGACCGCAATCACCACCTCAGCACCCATCGCTCGGCACAGAGATACCGGCACCGGGTTCACCAGGCCGCCGTCTACCAGCCAGTGGTGATCATGACGAATGGCTGGAAACAGGCCCGGTAACGAGATTGAGGCCCAAACGGCCTGTAACAGTGAGCCCTCGGTAAACCATACCTCACGCCCTGTCTCCAGCTCGGTGGCTACCGCGCCATAGGCGCACTGAAGTGATTCAATATGGGTATCGTCATCAGAAATGTAGGTGTTCAGAAAGTGGTGGAAACGTTCAGTATTGACGAAACCTTGACGAGAAAGATTCAGTTCGAAAAATCGAGCGGTCTCGAATCGGCTCAGTGAACGCACCCACTGTTCGAGGCGGTCGAGACTGCCACTTGCACAGGAAGCGCCAACCAGTGCACCAATTGAGGTGCCGCAAATGATTTCGGGCTTAATCCCTTCCCGGGCCAGTGCATTGATCACACCGATATGAGACCAGCCGCGTGCGGAACCACTCCCCAGTGCCAGGCCAATTTTCATGCGTAGATCTCCCTGTCATTTCGACATCAGTTAGACATGCTGACCCGCACAGTAACCTGAAGCCCAGGCCCATTGGAAGTTGTGTCCCCCCAGATGCCCGGTCACATCCAGGCACTCACCGATGAAATACAGCCCCGGGGCCTTGTTGGCCGCGAATGTTTTTTGAGACACCTCAGCCGTATCAATGCCTCCAAGAGTTACCTCCGCGGTACGATAGCCCTCGGTGCCTGAGGGTTTGACCTGCCATCGGTTGAAACGCTCGGCAATCTCGGCAATGCGTGCATTGCGGCACTGGCCAATCTCGTCGTGTATTTGCCAGAGATCGCACAACGTCTGTGCCAGGCGCTTGGTCATATGCTGTGCCATGAGGGTACGTACCTCGGCCTTTGGGCGCTCGTCACGTTGCTGCCTGAGCCAGTGTTCAAGGTCAGTGCCCGGCACAAGATCGATTTCAACTGCATCGCCTCCACGCCAATAGGATGATATCTGCAGAATGGCTGGACCGCTCAGGCCGCGGTGGGTAAACAGCAGGTTCTCATTGAATGAAACGCCGTTGCAACTGACTCTGACCGGCTGAGATACCCCTGCCAGTGGCTTCAGGTGCTCCAGCAGATCAGGTTGGAGTGTAAAGGGTACCAGTGCCGCCTGACGCGGTGTGACGTTGAGTCCGAATTGCTCGGCGATCTGGTAGGCAAATCCGGTGGCACCACCGTTGGGAATCGACAGACCGCCGGTGGCAATCACCACCGATTCGGCAACAAATTGTCCGCGGGATGTGCGCAACGCATAGCCACTGGTGGTGGGCTTGACTTCAAACACCTGGGTTTCGGTCATAATCTCAACCCCTGCCCATTCACACTCGGTCAGCAGCAGCTGAAGAATTTCCTTGCTGGATTCGTTACAGAACAGCTGACCGGGTGTTTTCTCGTGGTATTCGATGCCATGGCGGTCAACCAGCTCAACAAAATCAGCAGCCCCAAAACGACTCAGCGCTGATTTACAGAAATGCGGATTGTCACTCAGGAAGTTGGCTGCCGTGTTGTGTAAATGGGTAAAGTTGCAGCGCCCACCACCTGACATGAGAATCTTGCGACCGATCTTTTTGGTGTGTTCGAGCAGCAGTACCCGACGGCCGCGGTAGGCCGCAATAGCCGCACACATGAGACCAGAGGCACCGCCGCCGATTATGATGACATCCCGCTCAGACACGCCTTAATCGTCCTGTTCAGCATCGGGCTGGACGGCTTTGTCCTGGGGCTTGTCTTTGGCAGCATTGAGCTTGCGAATCTTGGCCGCCAGCGGCCCTCCATGACGGGTTCCCTTACGCCCGGCAGCCTTGTCCCGTTCCAGCGCGTTCTGGCTGCCCTGCGCCTTCTCATACACGGACTTCTGTTTCTTGCGCTGTTCAAGTGCGCGCTTGCGCCGCGCTTCCTTGCTGGTCGGATCCGCAAGGCGCTCCTGTTTCTTGGGCTTGCGCTCCAGTACGGTCATGAAGGCGCCGATCTTGCGTTGTTTTTTACCGCGACTCATCAGTTACTCTCCCCGGCTTCAGCGGCTGCCAGTGCAGCGGCTTCGGCGGCGGCCTGTTCGGCCTCAATTCGTTTACGTTCCCACTCTTCGACGGTTTCGAAGGTTATGGGGCCCAGCTTGCCTGCACGCAGCTCAGTGAGCAGGATTTCAGACGCCTTGTGGCGGTCGACAACACCACCTGGACGAAGGCAGCCTCGCTTGCGACCGATCTCATCCAATAGTGCTTCGCGCCCTTCGGGCAGGGTTTTGAGTTTATAGCGCTCCACCAGTCGCTGCGGATAATCCTGCAGCATGAAGCCTGCGGCATAGGCCGCCACCAGTTCATGTTCTATGGCGGTATCCTTGATCGCACCGCTGGCGGCAAGGCGGTAACCGGAGTCTTCATCCTCGATTTTCGGCCACAGAATGCCCGGTGTATCCGACAACGCCATGCCGTTGTGCACACTGTAACGCTTCTGAGCCTTCGTGACGGCCGGCTCGTTGCCGACTTTGGCAATCTTGCGCCCAAGCAGTGCATTAATCAGAGTCGACTTGCCCACATTCGGGATGCCCATGATCATGGCACGTACGGGACGATCCTGACGGGTGCGTGCCGGCACCATCTGCTTGCACAGTTCCGGAATTCGCTTGATCAAAGCCTTCTGCTGCATATCCAGTGCAACTGCCGTGATCGCTTCGCGCGCATTGAAGTGATCGAGCCACTCCCGAGTCCGCACGGGATCGGCAAGGTCCTGCTTGTTCAGCAGTTTCAAGACCGGCTTGTTGCGCCGCAGCTGATCAACCAGCGGGTTTTCACTCGACATGGGCAGGCGGGCGTCCAGGACCTCGATCACCACATCGATCTCATCCATTACCTGCGCAATTTCCTTGCGCGCCTTGTGCATGTGTCCGGGAAACCAGTTGATACGTGACATTAACAATCCAGTGCTTGCAAATCAGGGGGCAGCATTATACCTGCAGGCCGTACTCAACCATACCTGCAGGTGCTTGCAACATGATAAAATTATACACTTCCAGCCTGAAAACGCCGATTCGGGGACATGAATGGACAGTAATACTGAACGGGGACAGCCTCTGCTGGCCCGACAGCCGATCTTCGATCACCAGCAGCGTGTTATCGCCTATGATCTGTTGTACAAGGAAGACGAACACCTGAACGCGATGTTGCAGACGGACCCTGAAGCTGAATCCAGCTCAGAGGTGATTCTGCACGCCTATACCAGTATTTCGGATCAGGGCGAAGTGAAGCGCGTGCCCGCATTTATCCAGATTGCACCACGCATGATTCTGGAAGGCACCATGCCGACACTGCCGGCCAAGCAGGTCGTGATCTGTATTCGCCTGACTGAGCCGGGCAACATGGATCTGCTGCGTGCTCTGCATAAAATGTCGAAAGATGGCTACCGTATTGCGCTCACCGACTTCCGCTTCAGTCCCGAATACGATACTGCCCTTAAAATTGCCAAGATTATCAAAATTGATGTTGGCCAGTTGGATCGCGAGGAAATTCGCCGCCAGGCAGAGCTGCTTGCGCCTTACAAGTCTACTCTGCTGGCAACCAACATCACCAGCTTCGACACGCTTGAACACTGCATCGAGAGCGGGTACAAGCTGTTCCAGGGCAGCTTTCTGAGCAAGCCCAAGGTTGTGAAGGGCCGCAAGGTCAATGCCAATCAGATAGCCTTGATGCAGCTGATGCAGGAGCTGCAGAAGCCCAATGCTACACCGGAAAAGCTTGAAGACTTGATCATCCGTGACCCTATACTCACCTATAAGCTGCTGCGCATCGTCAACTCTGCCGCCTACTCACTTGTGCGCCAGGTTGAGTCGATCGCGGAGGCTGTTGTGTTGCTTGGAATGGAGCAGATCAGAAAGTGGGCCACCCTGATTGCGATGACGGCGAACCGAGATAAGCCGGAGGAACTTACCCGCATCTTGCTTACCCGTGGCCACATGTGTGAAATGATCGCGCTGAGTGAACATCAACCCAACCCGTCCGGTTTCTTTATGGTTGGCATGATGTCGGGCCTTCATGCGATGCTGGATATTGATCAGGAAACACTGCTTGAGCAGCTGCCACTGGGCGAGGATATCAAAGCGGCATTGGCTAGAGGTGAAGGCAAGATGGGACAGCTACTAAGGCAAGTGATCGCGTATGAATCCGGTGACTGGGATCAGTTGCCCAGCGATTTTGATATCTCGCTGTATGAGGCAACCTATCGTCACAGCTTGAAGTGGACCAAAGAGTCGATGCAGGCGATGTACGAATAAACCCATAAAAGAAAGCGCGTATCCGGAGAAGGGGTAGCCGGATACGCGCAGTGTGTACTTCCTTTTCAGCCTGCTCTGACAGGCCAGCGCACATCCGGTACGCTGTTGAATCCAGTATAGCCTTGGCTTTGAGCTTGTCACTGCAAAGTTAAAATATTTTTTAACTTTTCTGTTTTTGTTTTTAAATAACAAAAGGTTGGAAAGGAATTCAAGAAAGCATATGAGGATTGGTCGATAGAGCTATGGGCGGCGGGCAGTTTTGCCCGCCGCAACAGTAATCAGGCGGATGGCAGTTCCAGCTTTTGTTCGGAAACGAGTATGCCGTTGTTATCCGCATAGATAAATTCGCCCGGGTTAAAGGTCACCCCACCGAAGGTAACTGGTACGTTCAGCTGACCGACACCCAGCTTTTCTGTCTTCATGGGATGGGTTCCCAGTGCCTGGACCCCCAGCTCATCCAGCTCGGAAATCGCATTCACATCACGGATACAGCCGTAGATGATGATCCCTTCCCAGCCATTCTGCTGAGCCTTTTCAGCCAACATGTCCCCCAGCATGGCACGGCGCATTGAACCACCGCCATCCACTACCAACACCTTGCCTTTGCCGGGCTGAGCAACTTGCTCGCGTACCAGCGAATTGTCTTCAAACGCCTTGATGGTGACGATCTCACCACCGAAGGTTTCGCGACCGCCATAGTTGCCGAACATCGGCTCAACAACGCGTACCAGTTCCTCAAAGTGATCACACAGATCAGGCAGCAGATCTTGCATCGGGGTGCTCCTTGTTTCAGTTGGCGTAAATGTGCGCCATCATCGCCGATCGATTATATGTTTGCACTACAACTTAGGCATGGGGCCACAGCCCCATACCTTGAGAACTTAAACCGCCGATACTACATCGAGCAGCACCTGTACCGGGTGCGGCAGCTGCTGATCGTCAAAACGTTTCACCTGAGAGCGGCAGGAGTAGCCAGTGGCCATCAGCTTGCCCCGGTTTTCCGGGTGGTTGACGATATCGCGCCAGCTCAGGTCATAAATATCCTTCGAGCGCTGCAGGTTGGCAGTTTCATGACCGAAGGTGCCCGACATGCCACAGCATCCTGTCGCCACCACATCCAGCTGCTGGCCCAATGCAGAAAAAATGTTCTGCCACTGACGAATGCTCGGTGCAGCAGAGGTTTTCTCTGTGCAGTGAGCCATCAGACGGTATTCGCCCTGAGGCAGAATTTCAGGCAGCTCAACACGCTCCAGCTGCTGACTCAGCCATTCCTGAATCAGCTGTACCGGCGGCAGCTCACCTTCGACAGCGTCCTTGTACTCCTGGCGGTAGGTAAGTGTCATGGAGGGATCGATACCCACCAGCGGCAGGTCTAACTCAGCCAGTTGGTTGAGCATGCGCGTATTGCGCTGAGCCGCCTTGTCAAACGCAGCCATAAAGCCATGGACATGCAGAGGTTTGCCGTTGGGCATGAACGGGGCCACCATGACGTAAAATCCGAGTTTGCCCAGCAGATCAACCAGGTCCAGCACCAGCCGGGTTTCAAAGTAGCTGGTAAAGGCATCCTGCACGATCACCACGGCGCGTTCACGCTGGGCTGCACTGAGCCTGCTGGCGACCTCTGGCGTGGCCCAGTCGATGCCGCGCTGATCCAGACCTTGCCTGAGGCTGTTGGTGCAGATCACGGGGCTGTCGACCATGCCACCGATACGGCGCATGACACTGCGTACCAATGTATTGCGCATGGCCCAGTTGTACGGAGCCGGATACTTCGACAACGCTGGGATCATGAACTCAAGGCTACCGACCAGATAATCCTTGACCGGGCGCAGATAGCGGCCGTGATAAACTTCAAGAAAACGCGCACGGAAGTCCGGCACGTTAACCTTGATCGGACACTGGCTGACGCAGGACTTGCAGGCGAGACATCCCATCATCGCCTCATGTACTTCGTTTGAGAAGTCATAGCGCCCCTTGCGCCTGGCCAACGTGTTGCTGATTTTCTTCGGCAATGCCAGCAGACCACTGCGGCTGCGTGCCTTTTCAGCTTCTGCTTTCACATCCACGCCACGGCTGGCCATCAGGCGCAGCCATTCACGGATCAATGAAGCGCGCCCTTTTGGTGAGTGAATACGCTCACGGGTGCCTTTCCAGCTTGGGCACATGGCATCGTTCGGGTCGTAGTTGTAGCAGGCACCGTTCCCGTTACAGTTCATGGCGGAATCGTATTGCTCACGCACCGCCGCACTGATCTGCCGGTCATGCTGCCCCCGCGTCGGGACCGCATCGATCTTGAGCAGTTCGGCTCCATCAATCGCAGGCGTTGCAATTTTGCCCGGGTTCAGCTGGTTGCGCGGATCGAAACAGCCCTTGATCTGCTGCAGTACAGGATAGAGCGGGCCGAAAAACTCGGGGGCATATTCGGAACGCACGCCTTTGCCGTGTTCGCCCCAGAGCAGCCCCTTGTACTCCTGTGTCAGGCGCACCACCTCATCGGTAATTTCACGGATCAGCTTTTCCTGCTCGGGGTCTTTCATGTCGATGGCGGGACGCACGTGCAGTACACCGGCATCCACATGACCAAACATGCCATAGGCCAGACCGCGATCATCCAGTACCTTGCGGAACGCCATGATGAAGTCGGCCAGGTTTTCCGGTGGCACGGCGGTATCTTCCACAAACGGGATCGGACGCTTCTGCCCCTGCGCGTTGCCCAACAGACCTACGGCTTTCTTGCGCATGCCCCAGATCTTGTTGATCTCGCTGGCGCCATACACCACGCTGAAGCCGAAGCTTTTACCCGGTTCGCCGCTGATCTGCTCAAGATGTCGGCAAAGCTTCTCGACCTTTTCGCGCAGCTCCGCCTCATCATCACCGGTGTACTCCACCAGATTGATCCCCTGAATGACCGGGTCGCCCTCTTTCTCGGGGAAGTAGTTACGCACGCTGTCCCAGACGATATCGCCCATTGCCAGATTCAGCACTTTGGAGTCCACGGTCTCGATCGAGGTGGGCTGCCACTGCATCAATGCCTGAGCATCACGCAAAGAGGCTTCAAAGCTGTCATATTTAATGTTGACCAGTGCTGCATGTTTGGGGATCGGCAAGACATTGAGCTTTGCTTCAGCGATAAACGCCAGTGAGCCTTCGGCGCCGCAGAGGATGGAGTTCAGATTGAAACGGCCGGATTCATCACGGATATGGGCCAGATCATAGCCGGTCAGGCAGCGGTTCAGCTTGGGGAAGCAGGTATCAATCTCATCCTGTCGCTCACGCTGAATGCCATCCAGCAGACGGTGTACTTCTCCCACACGATCGGTACGTTGCTTAATTGTTTGCAGCTCGGCCTCATCAATCGGGCCGGATTGCCACAGCGTACCGTCCAACCAAACACTGGTGAGCTCAAGAACATGGTCACGGGTTTTGCCATACAGCACCGATCCCTGGCCGCTGGCATCGGTGTTGATCATGCCGCCGATGGTGGCGCGGTTGCTGGTGGACAGCTCCGGCGCAAAAAAGAGTCCGTAAGGCTTGAGCGCGGCATTGAGCTGGTCCTTGACGACCCCGCCCTGCACTCGCACCCAGCGCTCATCCGGATTGATCTCCAGAATCCGGTTCATGTGCTTTGACACATCAACGATCAGGCCATCGGTCAACGACTGCCCGTTGGTGCCGGTGCCGCCGCCGCGAGCACTCAGTACGATGGAACGGAAACGGGGTTGATCCGCCAGACGCGCTATCAGCACAAGATCTTCACTGTTTTTCGGATACAGCACACCTTGAGGCAGGATCTGATAGATGCTGTTGTCGGTTGCCAGCACTACGCGGTTGGCATAGTCCGAGTTCAGATCCCCCTTGAACCCTTGCTGTTTCAGGGTTTCGATAAAGTCCAGATACAGGCTTTGAGTATCGTCGATGCTGTCAATGCGAGGGATCATGGTGCTCTCCGGGGCTTGTTTGAGGCGCAAGCGGGCTGTCATCAGAACAGACAGTCTGACAACCATTGTTCAGTGGCGGGTAATGATGCAGAATCTTTATTTATCATTCAAATGATTAAATTCTATAAATTAATCAATATGGCTAATCAATAATGAGCAGCCCGATCGGTATTCGTCATCTGCAGGCTTTTATCGAGGTCGCACGCTGCGGCAGCTTTACACGTGCCGCCGAGCATCTGTTTCTGACCCAGTCCGCCCTGACCGCTACCATCAAACAGCTGGAGCAGGATGCAGGGCTGATTCTGTTTGACCGCACCACTCGGCGCGTTGTGCTCAGTGCCGAAGGAGAGCGTTTTCTGCCGGTAGCCGAGCGCCTACTGTCGGACTTTACCGCAGCTCTGACCGACCTGCGCGCCCGTGCTCAGCTGCAACAGGGGCAGGTCAGCGTGGCGGGCTCCCCTTCGGTCGTGACCCGCCTGCTGCCCGCAGCCTTGCTGCAGTTCCGCACCCGCTTCCCTTCGATCCAGGTCAACATCCGCGATGAAAGTGCCGGCAGCCTGGAGCAGCGCGTGCTCAACAATGAGGTGGATTTTGCGGTCGCCGGCAACCACTCACAGCAACCCGAGCTTGAATACGCCCCCCTGTTGCGCGACCGCTACGGGCTGGTGGTGCCCAGCGATCACCCGCTGGCGCGGCATACCCATCTGTCATGGCAGGCGATACCCGATGATCATCTGTTGTTGCTGTCGCAGGATACCGGCATTCGCGCCCAACTCACCCGCTTCAGTCAGCGAGGCGATATTCCGATTCGATTGGACCGGGTTCAGATTGAGGTATCCAACCCTGCCGCCATGGCGGCGCTGATCAGTCAGGGACTCGGTATCAGTCTGCTGCCGGCCCTGGCCGCCGACGTGCACTCCTTTGCGGGGCTGGTTTTCATTCCGCTGCATGAACCACAGATCGAGCGTGAAATCTGCATCATTACCCGCAAGGGACGAGCACTGAGCCCGGCTGCAGCAGCACTGCTCGATACCCTGCGAGAACATCTGCACCAGACCCAGCTGCCCGCCTGGTGCAGCGCAATCAATTGAGCGGGATCTGTTTATGCCTGTGCGACGTAAGGATCTTAAACACAGCCTAGCGTGCATGAGATTACCCGATGCCGACTCGACCGATCCTTTTCTATGATGGCCAATGCCCACTTTGTCGCAAGGAAATTGCCCACTACCAGCGGCTAGACCGCCAACAGCGGGTTGATTGGCAGGATCTTTTCACTCCCAAATCCAACCCGGAGCACTATGGTCTTGATCGTATTCAGGCAATGCGCGTGATTCATGCGGTTGATCGGCAGGGACAGCTCCAAACCGGGGTACATGCCTTTATGGTGATCTGGCGAGAGCTGCCCTACTACAGACACCTGGTCAGCGTGATCGATCAACTGCATCTGACTCGGCCGCTGGACTGGGCCTACCACCGTTTTGCCATCTGGCGTTTTCGATCTCGCTGCAAGCAGGGTTGTAAGCTGCCACCTGTCAAAAGGCTCACCAACTCATGAGCCTGCCGGGGGGTGTCCAAGATCAGGATACTGTTGCTTTAGGCGATGCAGCCGCCAGATTGTGATGGCGTTGGTAACCAGCACCAGCCCCTCAGCGAGAGTGGCTCCCACTGAGCCGATCAGGATGTTGCTGGTCATCCAGCAAAGCGCTGCAGCCCCCAGCATCAGCCGCATCGGGATACCACGAAGCAAAAACATGCCCAGTGTACCCAACGTACCGGCCAGCAGAGCGAAAAGGTCATGCCAGCTCTGCCAAGTCACCCAGGCTCCAGCCATATTGAGCGCCAATATCACTCCAAGCAGCCACAGGTTTCCAGGGTAACGGCGGGCCAGAATTATGCGCAGGATCACAATCAGTGTCAGCACTGAGGCTGTCCAGCTCTGAAACAGGGCAAATTGCAGCGCAAAGGCTACATTCGCCGCCAGCAGCCAGACCATCAACCGTTGGTCCTGTTTGCTGGCAAAGGCGATCAGGCATAAGACAAGCGCTGTCAGACTGACCAGCTGGCCTGCGAGTTCCATTGGACTTAAGGATGCCAGCATCAGCGTACTGCCCATTTCGAAAGACTATCAGCGGGTATCCGCATCACCTGCCTCGAAGTCGTCAGCATTATGCCGTTCAGGCAACTGTTCAGCCTCATCACCCCAGGTCCGGTTTACCCGACGACCACGTTTAACAGCTGGACGAGCATCAATTGTTTCGGCCCAGCGTTTCACATGCGTATAGCTGTCAACGTCCAAAAACTCGGCGGCACCATAAAGGCGCCCCAGCACCAGTGCGCCATACCAGGGCCAGATCGCCATATCAGCGATGGTGTATTCATCTCCAGCAACATACTCATGCTCAGCCAGCTGACGGTTCAGTAGATCGAGTTGGCGCTTCACTTCCATGGTGTAGCGATTGATGGGATATTCGTATTTCTCGGGTGCATAGGCATAAAAATGACCAAAACCACCGCCCAGGAAAGGTGCGCTTCCCATCTGCCAGAACAGCCAGTTGAGGGTTTCAGTACGCGCAGGCATTGTTTTGGGCAGGAAAGCATCAAATTTTTCGGCTAGATAAACCAGAATAGAGCCTGACTCAAACACACGCTGAGCCGGCATAACACTCTGGTCCAGCATGGCAGGAATCTTGGAGTTCGGGTTTATCTCCACAAATCCGCTGCCAAACTGATCACCCTCACCAATACGAATCAACCATGCATCGTACTCAGCGCCGCTGTGCCCCTGTGCCAGCAGCTCCTCCAGCATGATCGTCACCTTGACACCATTGGGGGTTGCCAGCGAGTACAACTGCAAGGGATGCTTGCCTACCGGCAGCTCTTTTTCGTGGCTTGCACCGGCAACCGGGCGGTTAATACTGGCAAACTGACCGCCACTGGGTGCTTCCCAGGTCCAGACTTTTGGCGGGATGTAACTGGAATCACTCATAACAACGCTCCTGTTGATCCGCATGGATCATTCATCCTGTGGGCTGGAAGGAACAAAATCAAGCGCTGGAACTGAGGTCTAAAAGCCAGACGTGTGATGAATGGGTATAGTAGATGCATTTTCATGAACAGCCATCTATGGAGGAGTGCCATGTCAGCGCTGCAATCCCTGTTTAATATCCAGTTTCCATTGATTCAGGCACCGATGGCGGGTGTACAGGGATGGGAACTTGCTGCAGCTGTTTCAGGCGCAGGTGCGCTGGGCTCTATCCCCTGTGCCATGTTGACGCCTGATGCCGTGCGAGATGCCGTCACCCACTTTCGCGCCCGAGCTGACCGTCCGGTTAATCTGAACTTTTTCTGTCATCAACCACCGGAACCTGATCCCGAGGGGCAACAGTGTTGGCTGGAGCAATTTCTGCCCTGGTATGCAGAGTTGGGGCTGGAGGTACCGAGCGCCCCAGCTGGACCTGGTCGCTTGCCCTTCAATAAGGTGATTGCCGATCTGGTGACCGAATTGGCACCGGAGGTTGTGAGCTTTCATTTTGGCTTGCCTGAACCATCGCTGCTGGAGCAGGTACGCAGCAGCGGTGCCAGTATCATTTCATCGGCGACCACAGTTGAGGAGGCGTGCTGGCTTGCGCAAAACGGAGTCGACGCGATCATTGCCCAGGGACTGGAAGCCGGCGGACATCGCGGCATGTTCCTGAGTGAAGAGATCAGTACCCAGGTGGGCACTTTTGCGCTGCTGCCGCAGATCAAGGCCGCGGTCAAAGTACCGGTGATTGCCGCTGGTGGTATTGCGGATGCAGCAGGAGTTCAGGCGGCGTTGGCATTGGGGGCTGATGGCGTTCAGGTAGGAACTGCCTACCTTCTTTGCTCTGAAGCCAACACGTCGGCGGTACATCGAGCCGCGTTGCAGTCGCCGGGGGCAAGCCAGACAGTACTGACCAACCTGTTCAGTGGCCGCCCCGCTCGCGGCATTGTAAACCGCATGATACGAGAACTGGGACCGTTCAATCCGTCAGCCCCGTCCTTTCCGCTTGCGACAGCTGCATCGGCGCCTCTGCGTGCCCAAGCCGAACACTTGGGCAGCGGTGATTTTTCGCCACTGTGGGCCGGGCAGAATGTCACAGGCTGCCTCTCCATCCCTGCCGCTGAACTGACGCTGGCACTGGTCAGCGATCTGAAGCCCTCCGTCAGCTCCAGCTGACGGCCAGCTCAGGTCAGGTGGATACCGGTTTCATCCTGACGGATGCGTCCGGCCTTCATCAGCTGGCCAAGCGCCATCTTGTAGGCTTTTTTACTTACACCGAAAAGGTCACGGATGGCTTCGGGGTCACTCTTGTCCCCCAGCGGGCAAAAACCATCACGGCTCTCCAGGTATTTCAGCACTTGCTGGGCCAGCGGATCGATACGGGCATAACCGGGCTTTTCCAGCATCACATCAATTTTGCCGTCTTCGTCTCGCACCTGCTTGATGAAGCCGGGCATACGCTGACCGGGGCGTACCGGTCGGTGGATGTCCTGATGCTGCAGCAGTCCCATGGCACGGTTATCGATAATCACCTGATAGCCAATATCGGTTGGCCGCACCACCAGCAGCTCAACCAACTGGCCCTGAGTGTAGTCATCGCCCGGTTCCAGATGCTTTTCCAGTTTGGCGCTGGCCGCGATGCGGTTGGTGTTATCGAGGTAGAGGTAAACGGTGACATAATCGCCAATCGTTAACGGTTTTACCTGCTCATTGAACGGCAGGAACAGGTCCTTGGGCAGCCCCCAATCCAGAAAGGCGCCGACCTTGTTGACATCAACCACTTTCAGGCTGGCAAACTGCCCTACCTGAGCCCTTGGGCGTCGCAGGGTCGCCACCGGCATGTCGTCAGAGTCCAGATAAACGAACACCTGCAGCCGATCGCCCAAGCGCGTTCCTTCAGGCACCTCTGGCTTTGGCAGAAGAATGCCGCCTTCGGCTCCGCCCTCAAGATACACACCAAAATCCACTTCTCGGATCACTTTCAGCTTGTTAAAGCAGCCGGTTTCGACCATTGATACACTCCACCCGCTCGGGGCCACTGTCTGTCTACGCGATTCAACTGTATAGGGTACCTGTTTATGACGGTTTTGCATGTAAAATGATGCTGTAAATCCTCAGAGCACTCACAGAAGGACAGCGCAATGCTGTGGCGATATGAGATTACCGGAGTCGATACCATCACCCTGCATTTCGGTGACCGGATCGAGCTGGCGCTGACACAGAAGGTTCACACGGCAACCCGACGGTTGAGCGCAGAGCTTGGCAATCGCCTGATCGACTGCGCGCCCTCCTACACCAGCATCATGTTGCGCTACGACCTGTTGCAGGATGACTTGGCCAGCCTGATGGCAACGGTCGCTCCGATACTCTCATCCCTGCATGACACGGACGAGAATGAAGAGCCACCGCTGGTGAACATCCCCGTGTTCTATCATCCATCTGTAGGGCCAGACCTGGAGCGAATTGCCGGGCGTGCCGGCATCAGCACCGAGCAGGTCATCGAACTGCACACGGCGCAGACCTACCATGTTTTTGCCATCGGCTTTGCTCCCGGTTTTGCCTATCTGGGTGAAGTGCCGAAAAGCATTGCAACACCACGCCTGGCTACTCCGCGCCAAAATGTGCCTGCCGGTTCTCTGGGTATTGCGGATACACAGACTGCAATATACCCACGCAACTCACCCGGTGGCTGGAATATCATTGGCCGTACTCCGCTGGCCATGTTTGACACCCGACGTGAGCCAAACAGCCTGCTTCAGGCAGGTCAACGTGTGCGTTTTCACCCCATTGACCGCGATGAGTATCTCGCTCTGGGTGGTGAACTGGACGGAGGCTTTGCCCGATGACAGCCGATTTACCTGGCCTGAGCATTATCAAGCCCGGCTTTATGACCTTACTGCAGGACTCCGGCCGCCGCGGTGTTATGCATCAGGGGCTGGCCTGTGGCGGTCCAATGGATCGCCACGCCTGGGCATGGGCCAATCGCTTGGTGGGTAATCCCTGGCATACAGCGGCACTGGAAGTCAGCTTTGGCGGTTTTGAATGCATGGCTGAGACTCACCTTCAAATTGCCATTACCGGAGCAGATAGCAGCCTTCACATCAACGGAAGTCCACAACCACGCTGGACGGCACTGAACATAAATCCGGGTGATCGGCTTGTATTGGGTCATCCGGCCTCCGGCGTCCGCGTCTACCTGGCGGTAGAGGGAGGCTTTGCACTTACCTCGGGGCTCGGTGGCAGCAACTCGACATTGGTGCGTGAAGGCACAGGGGGCTTGCGGGGAGACGGCTCTGCACTGCAGGCCGGTGATCATCTGCCCTGCAATACTGTAAAATCGCACGGCATACAGCGTCAGATGCCAGAGCAATGGCTACCGGACTACACTGCCCCACTTGTGCTGGATGTGATTATGGGTGCACAGCTGGACCGTTTCCCGTCCTCAACACTGCACCGGTTTTTCAGCAGTTGTTATACGCTGACACCCCGCAGTGACCGAATGGGGGCACGACTGAGCGGGCCTGTACTTGAGCATCACGGGGTGACATTGATATCGGAAGGCATCAGTTTGGGAGCCATTCAGGTGCCTGCTGACGGTCAACCAATCATCCTGCTGCAGGATCGTCAAACTGTCGGCGGGTACCCCAAACTCGGTGCTGTCACGCCCCGCAGTCTGGATGCGCTGGCGCAACGAATGCCTGGCAGTGAAATTCGTTTCCGGCCGATTGCGTTGCACGAAGCTCAGGAACAGGAAAAGCGGTTTCTGGCATTTTTTCAGGGTCAGTAGATATTCACGGTATTGCGCCCCAACTGCTTCGCTTGATACATCGCTTCATCCGCCTTGCGGATCAGCTCTGTTTGGCTCAAATCGCCACCGGTAAACAAAGTTGCTCCGATACTTGCCGTACACTGGTACACGACTGACTGCAGGCTGCCATCTTCCTGTACAAACTTGAGTTTGCAGGGGGCTTCTATGGCGACTCGGATTTTTTCGGCTACCTGTTTTGCCTGCCTGACTGCCGTATTGAAATCCGGGCTCAATCTCTCCAGCACCACCACGAACTCATCCCCTCCCAGTCGAGCTACTGTATCCCCACTTCGTACATGACGGCTGAGTCGCTTGCCAATTTCAATCAGCAACTGGTCACCCACGGCATGGCCGTATTGGTCATTTAATGGCTTGAAGTTGTCAAGATCGAGCAGCATCAACACCGTGTAACTTGAAACTGAGGTCTCGTCTGCAAGTACGAGGGCAAGCTTGTCGTCCAGCAACCTTCTGTTCGCAAGGTTTGTCAAAGGATCGTAGTAGGCAAGTTCACGAATGGTGTTTTCAGCGCGTCTTTTTTCAATCGCGATACTGGACAACCTAGCACAGTGCTCGATGATTTCTATCTGCTTATCAGTGGGTACAGCTGTAGTGCGGTGATAAATGGCAAACGTACCCAGAACAGCCCCGTGGCCTGTCTTGATTGGCTGAGACCAACATGCCTTCAAGTTGGCCTGCTCCGCCAGCTTTCTGACTGTTTTCCAGTAGGGGTGTGTTGATATATCCTCAACGATGACGCGCTCACCGGTAAAGGCCGCGGTGCCACATGACCCCATACCGTGCACGATCTCAACCTTCTTCAACGCTGCATTGTAAAAATCAGGCAGGCTTGGGGCGATACCGTTGCACAGATGGCTGCCTAGAATATCAGTCTGCATAATGCTGCACAGCATGTCCGGGTACAGTGACTCAATGCCCATCACCAGTTCAAGCAGAATATCTTCAAGTACGGCGCTGCTTGCCAGCATTTCCAGAATACGGTTGCGAAGGCGTTCAAACTCTTCCGCTCTTTTTCGTTCCGATATATCAATGATCAACCCCAACAGCCCGCCCTGATTATCACCCATATCAAAGGTTTTCCGTTGATAGAGGACCGTACGGGGATTACCGTCGCTGAAGGCCAGCTCGATCTCTTCACGCGTCTCTCCGCGTTCCTGCAAAAGCTTCAGGTCTGCCTGCTGGAAAGCCAGGCGTGCGGATTCAGGCAGGTATTCAAGATCAAGAACGGTTTTGCCAACAAAATTCTTGCGCTGAATCCCAAACGCTTCTTCATATGCAGCATTACATGCAATAAAGACGCCCTCATTGTCTTTGACAAAAATGGGGGTTGGGAGCGCATCAAGGAAGGCGGAAAAAAGCGTGAGCTGTTTTTTTAGCTCCTGCTCACTTTTAACCAGGCTATTGACCAGCTGATCGACGGAAAGAGTGCTTTCAAGCGGGGTACTTTGATATCTGTTTGGTCCTTTATCATCCATAGTGATACCCAGACTTGACTCGCACTTCACCCCGGAAAGGGATAATCAGGCTCATGCCTGTTATTAATCAAAGCATACATCACGTACGCTGAACAGCATGTTTCATGTTTTAACCAACCAGATCAGCGTTTTTTGCCAGCGCGCTTTTTCTTGAAGTAGTCTTTGACGGGAGTCGGCTTGTCCGGCAAAGCGGCAGCAAACCGTTTGCGCATCGATTCCACACGCGATTCTTTCTGCTGGTGCCGCTTTTCCTGGCGACATCTGTCACCAGCCTCATTGAAATCCACTACCCTGTTATCGGTCATGATCCCCTCTTGTAACCTTTGCCATGGGGCAAGAGCTGCCGGGCTGTTGACTGAAGGTATCGCCACAGCCCGGCGCTTCAGATTCAGGCGCCAGGCTTTTCCTCATTGGCAAGGAAGAACCAGGTGTCCAGTACCGAGTCAGGGTTCAGCGAGACACTGTTGATCCCCTGCTCCATCAACCAGTGCGCCAGGTCCGGGTGATCCGATGGCCCCTGGCCACAGATGCCGACGTACTTGCCGGCCTTACGGCAAGCATTGATCGCCATCGCCAGCAGGCACTTGACCGCTTCATTACGCTCGTCAAACAGGTGCGCAATGATACCGGAGTCACGGTCCAGCCCCAGCGTCAACTGAGTCAGATCGTTGGAACCGATGGAGAAACCGTCGAAGTATTCAAGGAACTGGTCCGCCAGCAAGGCGTTTGATGGTATCTCACACATCATGATCAGGCGCAGTCCATTGTCACCGCGCTTCAGACCATTTTCGGCCAGCTGCTCGACGACCTGTTTGGCTTCGCCAGGAGTGCGCACGAACGGCAGCATGATCTCGACGTTGGTCAGCTTCATCTCATCACGCACCCGCTTGAGTGCACGACACTCCAGTTCAAAGCAGTCACGGAAGTTATCAGAGATGTAACGTGCCGCGCCACGGAAACCCAGCATCGGGTTTTCTTCACTGGGTTCATAGCGATCGCCGCCGATCAAGTGACCATATTCGTTCGACTTGAAGTCGGACATGCGCACAATCACCTTCTTCGGGTAGAAGGCAGCCGCCAGAGTAGAGATACCCTCGACCAGCTTGTCGACGTAGAAATCGACAGGTGATGCATAGCCACCGATTCGGCGCTCAATCACCTGCTTGACGTCGCGTGGTTGATCATTGAAATTCAGCAGTGCCTTGGGGTGTACGCCGATCATTCGGTTGATGATGAACTCGAGTCGTGCCAAACCGACACCCGCATTAGGCAGTGACTGGAAATCAAATGCACGGTCAGGGTTACCCACGTTCATCATGATGTCGAACGAAAGGGTTGGCATCGACTCGACGCTGTTGCTCTGATGCTCGAACGCCAGCTTGCCTTCATAGGCACGACCGGTATCGCCCTCGGCACAGGACACGGTCACCAGCTGTCCATCGTTGAGTTTTTCAGTTGCATCACCACAGCCGACAATGGCCGGGATACCCAACTCACGGGCAATAATCGCCGCATGGCAGGTGCGGCCGCCACGGTTGGTCACGATAGCCGCCGCGCGTTTCATCACCGGCTCCCAGTCCGGGTCGGTCATGTCCGTCACCAGTACATCGCCCGGCTGCACTTCATGCATTTCGTCCAGACCATTTACCACGCGCACGGTACCTGAACCGATACGATGGCCAATGGAACGGCCCTCAACCAGCACTTTGCCCTTTTCCTTCAGCAGGTAACGCTCAATGACAGTGCTTTTGCTCTGGCTGCGTACGGTTTCCGGCCGCGCCTGCACAATGTAAAGCTTGCCGTCATCACCATCCTTCGCCCACTCGATGTCCATCGGACGACCGTAGTGTTTCTCGATGATTACAGCAATACGCGCCAGTTCTTCCACATCGGCATCGTTGATGGAGAAGGTGTTGCGTTCAGCTTTCGGCACATCGACGGTCTCAACAGCCTTACCGGTACTGCCATCACCGGTATAAATCATTTTGATCGCCTTTGATCCCAGAGTACGTCGCAGTATTGCAGGCGCCCCCTGAGCCAGTATGGGCTTGTACACGTAAAACTCATCAGGGTTCACGGCGCCCTGAACGACGGTTTCACCCAGACCATAGGCAGAAGTAATGAACACTACATGATTGAAGCCAGACTCGGTGTCCATGGTGAACATGACACCCGACGCACCGGTTTCAGAGCGCACCATGCGCTGAATGCCGGCAGAGAGTGCGACCTCAGCGTGAGTAAAGCCCTTGTGCACACGATAGGAGATCGCGCGGTCGTTATAGAGTGAGGCGAATACTTCCTTGATCGCCTGCTTGACGTTATCAAGCCCGCGAATATTGAGAAAGGTCTCCTGTTGACCGGCAAAAGAGGCATCGGGTAGATCTTCAGCGGTGGCAGAGGAACGAACGGCAACCGCGATCGCCTCTCCCTGACTCATCTCCGCCCAAGCGGCTTCAATGGCCTGATTCAGCTCAGGCTGAAAATCGGCTTCCATGATCCACTGGCGGATATTGCGGCCTGTTTCAATCAAGGCGCGCGTATCGTCTGCATCCAGGGCATCCAGTGCCTTGTTGATGCGATCAGCCAAGCCGCTTTGTGCCAGAAAATCACGATAGGCCTGCGCCGTGGTAGCAAAGCCACCCGGAACACGCACCCCAGCATCACTGAGCTGATGGATCATCTCGCCCAAGGATGCATTCTTACCGCCGACTTTGTCGACATCACCCATGCCTGCCTGTTCAAGGCGCAGTACATAATCCTGCAAAGCCAATTCTCCTGAATCTGAGCTGTTTGACGTAAGGATCATTGTTATTATTATTGACCGGAAAAACCGGATGATACTGCAGATAAGCGTAAAAATCTTGGCTGTAGCGAAATGTAATTTTGCTACAAAAACAACCGCCACTTTATCTGTTAAAATTGCGCTTCTGATCACAGACCCATGCTTTCAATTGTCGACACTTGAGGCCCACTGATGAAACGAACCGCATTTTTTATCTCTGATGGTACTGGCATCACGGCTGAGACATTGGGAAACAGCCTGCTGTCACAGTTCGAGGCCATTCGGTTCGAAAAGATTACCCTTCCTTATGTAGACACGATTGATAAAGCCAAGGCCGTTGTTGAGCGCATCAACCGCCAGGGAGAAGAGGACGGCAAACCTCCCATCGTGCTTGATACCATTGTCGATGACGAGATTCGTGAATTGCTGGCCACCTGTAACGGCTTCAAGATCGACGTTTTCTCCACCTTCCTGAAGCCGCTTGAGTCAGAGCTGGAAACTCACTCTTCCTATTCGGTTGGCAAGTCTCATGCGATCAATGAGGTGGATCGCTACAAAGACCGCATCGACTCAGTCAATTTTGCACTGGATAACGATGATGGTGCCCGAACCCGCCAGTATGATAAGGCCGACATTATACTGGTGGGCGTATCCCGCTGTGGCAAAACCCCTACCTGCCTCTACATGGCGTTGCAGTTTGGAATCCGTGCGGCCAACTACCCACTGACAGAAGAGGATATGGAGGCCAGCCGCCTGCCTGAATGCCTTCAGCAGCACCGGCATAAACTCTATGGCCTGACCATTGATCCCTTTCAGCTGGCAGCCATTCGTCACGAACGCCGTGCCAACAGCCGCTATGCCTCGCTGGATCAGTGCGATTTTGAAATCCGTACCGTTGAGCGACTGTTCCAGAAGGAAAACATACCCTGTATCAACACCACCAATTTTTCCATTGAAGAGATTGCGACCCGCATCATTAACGAGTCTGGGCTCAAGCGTCGCATAAGCTGATGGACTACTGTGCCGCCGCCGTTTTTTCTCATAAAATGGCGACCTGTTTCTCACTTCTGTGTGGAGTATCACCATGCCCAAAGCGGCAGATGTCAAACGCGGTAACCTGATCGAACTCAATGGCCAGTACATGCTGGTGCAGCAGATCGATGTAAAGAGTCCGACAGCACGCGGTGCCCAGACCCTGTATCGGATGCGCTTCAGCAAGCTGCCCGGTGGCGGCAAGTATGAAGAAACCTTCACCGGCGACGACATGCTCAAGGAAGCACAGCTCGAACGGCGTAAGTGCTCCTACCTGTACAAGGAAGGTGATTTGTACACCTTCATGGATTCAGAAGACTACAGCCAGTACATGATTGATGCCGACACGATCGAAGCACAGCTGCCCTACCTGATGGATGGCATGGAAAACATCATGGCACTGCTGGTTGAAGGCAAGGTGATGACTATTGAAGTACCCGGCACAGTGGTGATGGAGATCATCGAAACCGTACCGGGCATGAAAGCAGCCAGCGCGACTGGTCGCACCAAGCCGGCCAAGTTTGCAACCGGCCTTGAACTGCAGGTACCCGAGTTCCTCGAATCGGGTGAGAAGGTCAAGATCAACACAGAAACCGGCAAGTACCTTTCGCGCGCCTGAGGTTTACAGGGGTTTTCCTTGATGCCCGCCCCGGGTTCAACATAGAATCCCCTGCTTCTTAACGAAAATGATACATTTTTGATGACCAGACTGCGCTGTATTGAAGAACTTGTTCAGGAGTTCCAGGAACAGAGGCCCATCCGAGGCGGATCGCTGATCATCACCATCTTTGGTGATGCCATCGCGCCCCGTGGCGGTACCGTGTGGCTGGGCAGCCTGATCAATCTGCTGGAGCCACTGGGCCTTAATCAGCGACTGGTGCGCACTTCCATCTTTCGTCTGACCAAAGGCGGTTGGCTGACCTCCAATCAAATTGGCCGCCGCAGCTACTACACCCTGACCGATTCCGGTCGGCGCCGCTTTGAGAGCGCCTTTCGTCGCATCTACGCCGAACTCTACCCCGAGTGGGACGGCAAGTGGGACATGGTGCTCGCCACCCAGCTGGATAACGAACTGCGCAAAGTACTGAAAAAAGAGCTTGAGTGGCAGGGTTTCGGTAACATTGCGCCGAGCATCATGGCGCACCCGATGGCAGATCAGCAGGAGCTCTATAACACCCTGCAGGAGCTGTGTGTTCAGGCTGAAGTGATCCATATGCGTGCTGAAATGGTGGGTACGACCCAAACGTCGGCTGCGCTGAAACAGTTGGTGCATGAATGCTGGAATCTGCAGCAACTGGCAGAGGACTATAAGCAGTTTCTTGACCGGTTTCGTCCGATCCTGCGTGCATTGGAGTCTGCCGAAAATCTTGACCCGGAACAGTGCTTTCAGCTGCGCACATTGTTGATCCACCATTACCGACGATTGCTGCTACGTGACCCGCTGCTCCCCGAAAAGCTGCTGCCTGCCGACTGGGCTGGTACGTCCGCGCGGGTGCTGTGTCGGAATATCTACCGCCGGATTTACTCCGGAGCCGATCAATGGCTGGCGGCTACCCAGGAAACTGCGGATGGCCCACTGCCTGAACCCGCGCCCCGTTTTTACAAACGCTTTGGCGGCCTTTAAGCCGCCTGGCCAGCAAACCGAGTGACGAACGATGCCCCTGCCCCCTGCTGAAGACCGTGAACTGCTACACACCCGTTATATTACCTGCAAAGGCTACAAGCGCAGAGATGGACTATGGGACGTGGAGGGCGAACTGGTAGACCTTAAGAGCTTTGACCTGCAGGTTATTGAGCGCAACGATGGCATCATTCCCACCGGAGAGCCACTTCACAAGATGGCACTGCGGCTGACCGTTGATTACGACCTGCTGATTCATGACGTTCAGGCCAGCATGGACTACACGCCATTCAAGCATTGCCCGAATATCGCCGACAATTTTCGCCGCCTGATCGGTCACCGGATTGCACCTGGCTTTACTCGTCTGACCCGTGACTTGTTGGGTGGAACTCAGGGCTGCACCCATCTGCTGGAGATGCTAGGCACCATGGCAACCACCGCCTACCAGACCACCCATCAGGAGCGCGAAAAACGGGAGGATTTTGGCATTGGTGGCGAAACACCTCCGCCAACACTGAACACCTGCCACAGCTTTGATACCCACGGGCCAGTGGTTCAACGCTACTGGCCGCAGTTCTATACCGGTGACAAGGATTCAGACAAGGATGATACGCCGCAGTCCTGACTTGCGGCGTATCCTGTCACTCAATCCCGGGCTGAGCGCTGTTTGAGTTCAGACAACGGAATGACACTGTCATCAAAGCTGAGTCGCTTGCGATCAGGCTCAACCTCTGTGAGCGGTTCCACTTCCTGCATGGTATTCAGGCTGCGGATGGTCAGGTCCTGGTACTGGCGCGTGCCCATTCCCTTCCACTCAATTTCTTCATCGCTCAGCTCACGAATAATGCGCGCAGGTGATCCTGCCACCAGTGTACGTGCTGGAACTTCGAACTTGGCCTTTACGAATGACATGGCAGCCACAATCGCGGACTCGCCAACCACTGCATCATCCATGATCACGGCATTCATCCCAACCAGTGCGTTACGCTTGATGACGCAACCGTGCAGCACAGCCCCGTGACCAATATGGCCATCCTCTTCGATCACGGTATCGGTACCGGGGAAACCGTGCATGACACAGGTATCCTGAATGTTGGCACCCTCTTTCAGCACCAGGCGACCAAAGTCACCGCGCAAACAAGCCGCCGGCCCCACGTAACAGCGCGGACCAATGATTACATCCCCAATCAGTACAGCAGTCGGGTGTACATAGGCCGTTGGATCAATCACCGGGGTAATGCCGTCAATGGAATAGACTTTCATAACAGACTCCATGGCTACTGTTTTGTTGTGATTATCAGCATTAATGGCTCGGCAGGCTACCACATCCCTGCCAAGATGCCATATCGACAACGCTGAATTGATCCATCCGGTTTCCCTAAAATCATTGCAGCCGCTATGCTGCAACAAAAACGCAGCGAGGAGACACCATGCTGATTCATCCTGACAAATCCTGCCTGCTGGTGATCGACATCCAGCAGCGCATGGCGCCGGTTATCCATGAAGCTGACCAGATTGTCAGCAACTGCGAATGGCTGATCAATATTGCCAACCGGCTTGAAGTGCCTGTCTTGACCACCGAGCAGTACCCGCAGGGGTTGGGTGCTACATTGCCACAACTTCAGGCGATTCTGCCGCCTGAAAACGTGATGGAGAAAATTCACTTTTCGGCCATGTCCGACCCCGAACCCAACCGCCGCATCAATGCCGGCAAGCACAATCAGGTGATCCTGATCGGCATGGAAACCCACGTGTGCGTGCTGCAAACCGCCATTGAACTGAAGCAGCAGGCACGTGAGGTCTATGTGGTTGAGGACTGTGTGTCATCTCGTTCACCGGCCGACAAGGCGGCTGCTCTGGCGCGATTCCGTCAGTGCGGCATTTATGTAGTCACCCGTGAAATGGTCGCCTTTGAGTGGTTACGCCGTGCCGGAACCGACACCTTCCGCGAAATAAGCCGCGAATACCTGCGCTAAACCATTCAGTAATAACCCCTACCCCCTTGACTAAAACCGGCAGATCCATGAAAGTTTACGTTAACGTAAACTTTCGGCTGCCTGCTTATGTTTCGTGCATACAGCCGACTCACCATAACAACAAGAGAACAATCAGGAGAGGTCGATGACTGAGCCACTCTGGGCACCCGATGAGGCACGCTGCCGGGCTACCCGCCTTTATGATTTCATGCAGACTCTGAACCAGCGCCATCAGCTCGATCTGAACAATTATCAAGCCCTGCATCAGTGGAGTACTGAGCACAGCGAGACTTTCTGGAGTGACCTGTGGGATTACGCCGGGATTATCGGTGACAAGGGGAACCGTGTGCTGGAGCATCCTGAACGCATGCCCGGTGCTCGCTGGTTTCCTGATGCGCGACTGAATTTTGCTCAAAACCTGCTGCGCTACCGGGACCAAAGGCCTGCCGTTATTTTCCGTGGCGAGGACGACACTCGCATAGAACTGAGTCATGCCGAGCTTTACCTTCAGGTGGCACAACTGGCGAGTGCTTTGCGGCGCGAGGGGGTTACTCGAGGTGACCGCGTCTCAGGCTTCATGCCCAACATTCCGGCAACCCTGATCGGGATGCTGGCAACAGCTTCCATCGGTGCCATCTGGAGTTCCTGCTCACCGGATTTCGGCATCAATGGCGTACTGGACCGTTTTGGTCAAGTTGAGCCGAAAATCCTGCTGACAACGGATGGCTATCGCTACAACGGCAAGCGGCTCAACAGTCTGGAGCGGGTACAGGGGATCGCTGATCAACTGCATTCGGTTGAAAAAATAGTTGTAGTCCCCTTCCTTGAAGCCACGCCCGATATCAGCGGCCTTGATCGTGCGGTACTGCTGCCTGACTTTATCGACGCACAAGCGAGTGAAATCGAGTTTGAGCCATTGCCGTTCGACCACCCCCTGTATGTGATGTACTCATCAGGCACAACCGGTGTACCCAAGTGCATCGTACACAGCGCCGGTGGCACCCTGATTCAGCACTTGAAAGAGCATATCCTGCATACGGATGTGGGCCGTGACGACTGCCTGTTCTACTACACCACCTGTGGCTGGATGATGTGGAACTGGCTGGTATCCGGGCTTGCAACCGGTTGTACCCTGATGCTGTTCGACGGCTCGCCCTTTGCTCCCCAACCTTCCATTCTCTGGGATATCGCCGAACAGGAAGGGATCACGGTATTTGGCACCAGTGCAAAATATATTGCAGCGCTTGAGAAAGCCGGCGTTAAACCTCGTGAGAGCCATAACCTGGAAAAACTGCGTTCAGTGCTGTCGACCGGCTCGCCACTGGCACATGAAAGTTTTGAATATGTCTATCGTGACATCAAGCATGAACTCCAGCTGTCATCCATTTCAGGCGGCACTGACATCGTCTCCTGCTTTGCGCTGGGCTGCCCTATCCGTCCGGTCTACGCGGGTGAACTGCAGTGTCGAGGCCTTGGCATGGCGGTCGAGATCTTTGATGACAACGGCAAACCTGTGCGCGGTAAAAAGGGCGAGCTGGTCTGCACCCGCCCCTTCCCATCCATGCCAATCGGGTTCTGGAATGACGAGGATGGTCAGAAATACCATGATGCCTACTTTGGCCAGTTCGACAACATCTGGGCGCACGGTGACTACGGCGAGATTACCGAACATGATGGTCTGATCATTCATGGGCGCTCCGATGCCGTGCTTAACCCCGGTGGTGTTCGCATCGGCACGGCCGAAATCTATCGTCAGGTTGAAAAGGTGGACGAAGTACTGGAAAGCCTTTGTATCGGCCAGCCTTGGGACAATGATGTTCGGGTCGTCCTGTTCGTGCGACTCAAGGAAGGCTTCAACCTCACCGATGAGCTGATCAAGCGGATCAGGGATACCATTCGGGCCAACACCACCCCCCGTCACGTACCCGCCAAGGTGATACAGGTAACGGACATTCCGCGCACCATCAGCGGCAAAATTGTTGAGTTGGCTGTGCGCAAGGTGGTATTGGGAGAAGAGGTTAAAAACAAGGATGCGCTGGCCAACCCCGAGGCGCTGGAGCTGTTCTGCGACTTGCCTGAGTTGCAGAGCTGACATACCACCAGTAAAGCGCCGAAACAGCTTCGCCGCTTTACTGTTTACGTCTCAGAATGTGATCCGGCCGGTCTGAGCGATGAAATCTTCAGGATCGATCACACCGATTAAAGTCAGATCGGGGCGTACCTCACCATTGGCATCGTAAAAAACCAGTGCCGGTGGACCGATGATGCCGAATCGTTTGTACAAGGCACGTGCCTCGTCATTGTGTGCGGTCAGATCCAGCTTGACCAACCGGAACGGAGTCAAGGCCCTCTGTACACCTGCATCGCTGAAGGTGACATGCTCCAGTTCGATACAGGCGATACACCAGTCCGCATAGAAGTCCAGCATCACAGGCTCGCCATTGGCCTGAGCCTGCTGCAGAATCGCATCCAGCTCAGACTCGGTTTTGATCGTGGTGAACGGCAGCTCAGCCCTCTGCTGCGCCTGGGCCCCACCGCCGACAATTCCCTGCAGTGGATACAGCAGGCTGGGATTACCCGCCATGACTCCGATCAGCAGCGCAGCGCCGTATACCAGCAGGATCAGCCCCACCCCTTTCCAGAAGCGATGCCAGCCATTGCCTTGTTCCGGCAGTTTGTCCAATGCGCGTAGATAAACGGCACTGATTACCAGAATCAGACCGGCCAACAACATAGTTACTTCGGTGGCAACCACCCGATCCAGCATCCAGACCGCCATCAACAACAGAATGACACCAAACCCAGCCTTGACACTTTCCATCCAGACACCGGCTCTTGGAAGCAACTTGCCGGCAGACGCGCCCACCAGCAGCAAAGGTACGCCCATACCCAGCGACAGCGCGAACAATGCAGCACCACCCAATACAGGATCACCGCTCTGGCCAATATAGATCAACGCACCGGCCAGCGGGGCCGCCATGCACGGGCCGACGATCAACGCTGACAGCAGGCCCATTACGGCCACCCCTGTAAGGGTACCGCCTTTCTGGCGATGACTGACTGTACTGACACGGCTCTGAAGTGCCGAGGGCAGCTGCAATTCATAAAAGCCGAACATCGACAGGGCCAGCAACACAAAAACAGCGCTGAAGCTGCCGATAATCCACGGATTCTGAAAGCTTGCCTGCAGATTGGCCCCAAACAGGCCCGCGAGAACGCCGGCCAGGGTATAGGTCAGCGCCATTGCCAGCACATAAACCAGCGACAGCATAAAGGCGCGCAGAGTACTGACATGATGCCCCTGCCCCGCGATAATTCCAGACAGTATCGGAATCATCGGCAAGACACAGGGCGTAAACGACAGTGCCAGGCCGGCAAGGAAAAAGGCCCCAAGCATCAGGAGCCAGTTGCCACTGGCCAAAAGGCCCGCGAACTGATCCTGCTCACTGACAAAGGGCTGGTCAGCCTGGGCCGTGGCAGGTACCGATGCCACAGCTGACGACTCAGCCCAGGCAAGACCCGCTGCAGCCGGCAAATTGTTCACATCCAGCTGCTCCGTTACGGGCGGATAACAGACGCCGCCTTCCCAGCACCCTTGATAGGTGACATTGAGAGTGCCCGCATCAGCCTTACCCATCTGATGGCCCAGCAACAAATCAACCTGTGCAGTGTTGTGATAGACCTCCACCCGCCCAAACAACGGGTCCTCTTTCATTTCACCACTCATATCACGCCGGTCGACCAGCTGCAGATGATCTGGCAGACCGATCTCGATCTTGTCACGGTAGAGGTAGTAGTCCGGTTGTACGTCCCACACCAGCTTAATTTCACCTGCATTGCCCAGCTCACTGCGCAGCTGAAATGCCTGTTCGACCGGCAGTGGCTCATTACTGGATGAGCCAAAGCTGAATGCGTTGGCAGCTGACGGCAGCGCCAGCAGCAAGGTCAAAAGCAGATACAGGGGTTTTGACAGAGCGGGATACAAGGCTGAATTCCTTTATCGGTCAATGAGATGTGAATTGTGACCCTGACAGGGCCTGAACGTTCATCGCAAAAAAGCCAGTTTATCACTGACACCTGAACAAGTGAGTACAACTACAACCTAAAGGCACTTATAACCACTGCAGCGATATGGTAAAACTAGCTGAGATCGGCGCCGGGCGCCGTATTTTCAGCATTCCAGCCGCTGTCAGGACTTAACGATGACCGATACACGTGTAGAAGACCTTAATATTGAATCCAACACCCCTCTGGTAACGCCGGAAGAGCTCAAGGCTCGTCTGCCCTTGACGGAAACCGCTGCCGCCAGCGTGATGCAGGGCCGCCAGGTAATCAAAGACATACTCGATCGCAAGGACAATCGCCTGTTTATGGTCGTTGGCCCCTGCTCGATCCATGACCCTGAAGCAGCTCTGGAGTATGGCCGCCGTCTCAAGGTGCTGGCCGAAGAGGTCAAGGATACTCTGTATCTGGTTATGCGTGTCTACTTTGAAAAACCTCGCACCACCGTGGGCTGGAAAGGCCTGATCAACGACCCACACATGAACGACTCCTTTGATATCGAGGAAGGACTCCATATTGGTCGAAAGTTGCTGCTGGATCTGGCTGAAATGGGCCTGCCGCTGGCAACAGAAGCTCTGGACCCCAACAGCCCTCAGTATATGCAGGACTTGATCAGCTGGTCCGCCATTGGCGCCCGTACCACTGAATCTCAGACCCACCGCGAGATGTCATCCGGTCTCTCCTGTGCCGTGGGGTTCAAGAACGGTACCGATGGCGGTCTGGATGTGGCGGTAAATGCCATGAAGTCGGTCAGCCATCCTCACAGCTTTCTAGGCATGAATGGCGGCGGCCAGGTATCGATCGTGCGTACCCGTGGCAACCGTTATGGACATGTCGTACTGCGCGGCGGCGATGGCAAGCCCAACTATGATTCTGTCAGTGTAAAACTGTGTGAGCAGGCGCTGGAAAAAGCCGGACAGAAAGCCAACATCATGATCGACTGCAGTCATGCCAACTCCAGCAAGGACCCGGCACTGCAGCCGCTGGTGGCAGACAACGTGGCCAACCAGATTCTGGAAGGCAACCAGTCAATTGTTGGCCTGATGATCGAAAGCAACCTGGAGTGGGGCAACCAGTCCATTCCTCAGGATCTGTCTGAGCTGAAGTATGGCGTATCCGTTACTGATGCCTGCATCGACTGGAAAACCACCGAAGACAGCCTGCGCACCATGAACGAGAAACTCAAACCGGTCCTTAGCCAACGCTGAGTATATCTCTCCCGCCAGAGTTCAGCTCTGGCGGGCCCGTTTTTCCTGTTTACGCTCGTACATCCGGCTGTCAGCCAAATTGATCACGGCCTCCACATTATTCACATCCTGCGGGAACACCGCGCAGCCCACACTGGCCGAAATCTGCAACGAATGACCCTCAATCATAAATGGCCGGTCCATCATCGCCTCAAGCTTCGATGCTATAGCCGATGCATCACCGGCATTGACCCCCGGCTGAAGCAAAATGAATTCATCGCCCCCGTTGCGGGCCAGCGTATCGGACTGTCGGACACTTTGACTCAACCGGTTGGCCGCTTCGATCAATAGCTGATCACCCACATGGTGACCGAACCGGTCATTCACCTGCTTGAATCGGTTCAGATCGACAAAGAAAAGTGCAAACCCCTGCCCTGTGCGTGAGTACAATTGGGCAAGGTACTCTGCACGCCCCAGCAGCAGCCGTCGATTGGCCAGACCGGTGAGCGGGTCGGATACAGACTGCTCGTGGGCAAAGCGATAAAGGCGGAACAGCAACAGAAACAGGCCTGCCAGAATCATGATCAGCAACCATGCGGCAAGTCGGATAACAATAACAGGCGTTGAAACACCCGGGCTTGAGCGCGCAGCCATTATCCAGCTGCCGTTGGGGAAATGAACCGTCATTTCAACTACAGGGTCTTCAAACACCTTGGCAAGCCCAAAAAACACCGCGCCTTTGGCACCAAAACCATCTCGCCCCCTGATCGCTATATCAAAGCCCTCAACATGAGCACTCACCCTGGCCTGCTCAAGCAGACGTGGGAAATCTATAACGATGGATGCCAGCCCCCAGTAGCGCTTCTTTCCGTCATCCATGAAATAAACAGGGCTGCGAGCAACAATGCCGACCCCGCCCTGTTTCAGCTCGAAAGGTCCTGCCAGGTTCAACTTTCCGCTTGAAATGGCACGTTCAACAGCCGGCCATTGCTCAGGTGTGTTGCGGTAATCAAGCCCCAGGGCCTGCTCATTACCTTCAAGCGGATAAACAAAACGCATCACGTTATCAGGCGCCAAACCGATATTGCGCACAAGCGTCGAATCGTGAGCCACTTCAGCCGCCAGCTCACGCCAGCGATCAGGGTCATAGGCAGGCTGAACAGCCACGTAGCTTATCAGTCCTCGGGAGAGATAAAGGACAGAATTGATTTCGCTTTCTAGCTGCGCTCGCATCTGTGCCAGAATCGCTGTTGCTTCGATGGTCCTGACCTGAGCCACCCGCTGTTCCGCCATTCGGACAACATATTCCGTCACCGCCAGCCCGGCAATGACCAGGAGGAGTGCAGCCAAAAAAACAACTCGACTGGAAATGGGTTTGTGGGGACGATGCAGGGGTGGCATGACCAATCCATGTACTGCTGGTTTAGAAGTCTGATTGTACGCCAGTCAAGCAAATACTGTCTCGCTTAAGCTTATATTCATCCAATAATAAAACGCCCGCGCTGTAAAAGGCGGGCGTTGTTGTATCAGATCACAGTGAAATGGCTGCTAGAAGGTATCGCCCGGAATTCTAACCCAGCCTTCCATCAACACTCGGGCACTGCGGCTCATGACCGCTTTGGTGGCCGTCCATTCACCGTTAACCTGTTCAGCTGCGGCACCCACTCGCAGGGTACCGGACGGATGGCCGAAGGTCACAGCGTCTCGGTCAACACCGCCGGCAGCCAGGTTAACCAGCGTGCCGGGTACGGCTGCAGCGGTGGCAATTGCAACAGATGCGGTGCCCATCATGGCATGATGCAGCTTGCCCATGGAGAGCGCACGCACACATACATCAATATCGCTGGCCTTGATCTGCTTGCCGCTGGAAGCTTCATAATCGGTCGCCGGTGCCACAAAAGCGATCTTCGGAGTATGCTGGCGGGCAACGGCCTCTTCGATATCCTTGATCAGGCCCATCTTGACTGCACCATAGGCACGCATGGTCTCAAACCGGGCCAGTGCCTCGGCATCGCCATTGATGTCTTTCTGCAGTTCGGTACCGGAGTAACCGATATCGGCCGCGTTGACGAAGATGGTGGGGATGCCGGCATTGATCATACTGGCCTTGAAGGTACCCACTCCCGGTACTTCCAGCTCATCGACCACGTTACCGGTCGGGAACATGGAGCCTTCGCCATCGGCGGGGTCCATGAACTCGATCACTACCTCGGCTGCCGGGAAAGTCACGCCATCCAGCTCAAAATCACCGGTTTCCTGTACCTCACCGTTGGTGATCGGCACATGGGCGATAATGGTTTTCTGGATGTTCTTCTGCCAGATGCGCACGGTGCAGATACCGTTTTCCGGCACGCGCTCAGGGTCAACCAGCCCTTTGCTAATGGCAAAAGCCCCCACCGCAGCGGTCAAGTTGCCACAGTTGCCGGACCAGTCGACGAACGCCTTGTTGATCGCGACCTGTCCGAACAAATAGTCCACGTCGTGATCGGGCTGTTCACTTTTGGCCAGAATGACGGTTTTGGAGGTGCTGGACGTAGCACCGCCCATGCCGTCAATCTGCTGGCCGTAGGGATCGGGGCTGCCAATAACGCGTTGCAGGATCTTGTCACGGGCTTCGCCCGGTACCTGAGCTGCTTCAGGCAGGTCGGTCAGGTTGAAGAAAACACCCTTGGAGGTACCGCCACGGATATAAGTGGCCGGAATTTTAATCTGGGGAACACTGGACATTGAGATGCTCCAAAATAAGTCGGTTGCCGGGCTTGGAATACTGTCGAGAGACGAGAACGAATGGCGGGGTGTGGCTGCAACGGACCGTGTGGCGCCAAGGATGGCGCCATCGAGCCCCCATGGATGGGTTTACGGCGTGTCCGTTGCAGTTACATCCCGGCACGGATTCAATATCAAGTCCGGGAAATGCGCGGGCCATCAAAATGACCCGAGCGGTTACAGAGTCCGGAATCAGGCAGCGCCTTCCGCTTCCAGGAACTCCTTGGCAAAGCGCTGCAGCACACCACCGGCCTTGTAGGTTTCCACTTCGGCAGCGGTATCCAGACGACAGATCACCGGCACTTCAACGCTTTCGCCGTTGCGACGGTTGATCACCAGCGTCAGGGTGGCACCCGGTGCGATCTCGCCTTTCACATCGTAGGTTTCGGTACCATCGATGCCGTAGGTGTGACGGGTTTCGCCTTCACGGAACTGCAGCGGCAACACACCCATGCCCACGAGGTTGGTACGGTGAATACGCTCGAAGCCTTCGGCCACAATCGCTTCAACACCCGCCAGACGCACGCCCTTGGCCGCCCAGTCACGGGACGAGCCCTGACCGTAGTCAGCACCGGCAACGATGATCAGGTTCTGCTTGCGCTGCATGTAGGCTTCAATCACTTCCCACATCCGCATGACTTTGCCTTCAGGCTCAACACGCGCCAGCGATCCTTGCTTGACCTCACCGTCGACGATGGCCATCTCGTTGATCAGTTTCGGGTTGGCAAAGGTTGCACGCTGCGCCGTCAGGTGGTCGCCACGGTGCGTTGCGTATGAGTTGAAGTCCTCCTCCGGCACTCCCATCTTGTGCAGGTATTCACCAGCCGCACTGTCCATCATGATGGCGTTGGAGGGTGACAAGTGGTCGGTGGTGATGTTGTCAGGCAACACCGCCAACGGACGCATACCAGTCAGGGTACGCTCACCGGCCAGCGCACCTTCCCAGTACGGCGGGCGGCGAATGTATGTGGACATCTCACGCCAGTCATAGAGCGGGCTTTCTGCTTCTTCAACTTTGCCCAGATCGAACATCGGAATGTAGACCTGCTTGAACTGCTCAGGCTTCACCGCTTTGGCTACAATCGCATCGATCTCTTCGTCCGACGGCCACAGATCCTTCAGGGTGATCGGGTTACCATCCTTGTCGGTGCCCAGCGCATCTTTCTCGATATCGAAGCGAACGGTACCGGCAATGGCGTAGGCCACAACCAGCGGCGGAGACGCCAGGAACGCCTGCTTGGCGTATGGGTGAATGCGACCATCGAAGTTACGGTTACCGGACAGAACAGCAGTCGCGTACAGATCGCGATCGATGATCTCCTGCTGGATCTTCGGATCCAGTGCACCGGACATGCCGTTACAGGTGGTGCAGGCATAGGCCACGATACCGAAGCCCAGCTTTTCCAGTTCCGACAGCAATCCAGCCTCTTCCAGGTACAGACGAGCCACTTTGGAGCCCGGTGCAAAAGAAGACTTCACCCAAGGCTTGCGGATCAGACCCAGCTCGTTGGCTTTCTTGGCCAGCAGGCCGGCTGCCACCACGTTACGCGGGTTAGACGTGTTGGTACATGACGTAATTGCCGCAATGATCACAGCGCCGTCCGGCAGCTTGCCTTCAGCCTCTTCAGCACGGGCTGCCGCTAGCTTGTCTTCATCGGCAATGCCACGCTCGTGCAGAGCAGCGGTCGGGAGGCGACGGTGCGGGTTGGACGGACCGGCCAGGTTGCGTTCAACTGTAGACAGATCAAAGCTCAGCACACGCTCGTACTGGGCGGTTTTCAGGTCATCAGCCCAAAGACCGGTTTCCTTGGCATACTGTTCCACCAGGGCTACCTGTTCAGGCTCACGTCCAGTCAGCTTCAGATAATCGATAGTCTGTCCATCGATGTAGAACATCGCCGCAGTGGCACCGTATTCCGGTGTCATGTTGGAGATGGTGGCACGGTCACCGATAGTCAGGCTGTCAGCACCTTCACCGAAGAACTCCAGGTAGGCCCCAACCACACGTTCCTTACGCAGGAATTCGGTGATAGCCAGTACGATATCGGTTGCGGTGATGCCCGGCTTGCGTTTGCCGGTCAGTTCGACGCCGACGATATCCGGCAGGCGCATCATGGACGGGTGACCCAGCATTACAGTTTCGGCTTCCAGGCCACCCACACCGATGGCGATGACGCCCAACGCGTCCACGTGCGGGGTGTGGGAGTCGGTACCTACACAGGTATCCGGGAAGGCAACACCATCACGGGCCTGAATCACCGGGGACATCTTCTCCAGGTTGATCTGGTGCATGATGCCGTTACCGGCCGGGATCACATCCACGTTCTTGAATGCGGTTTTGGTCCATTCGATGAAGTGGAAGCGGTCTTCATTGCGACGGTCTTCGATGGCGCGGTTCTTCTCGAACGCGTCCGGATCGAAGCCGGCTGCCTCAACGGCCAGCGAGTGGTCAACGATCAACTGGGTCGGTACAACCGGGTTGACCTTGGCAGGATCACCGCCCTTCTCGGCAATGGCATCACGCAGACCGGCCAGATCAACCAATGCTGTCTGACCCAGAATGTCGTGGCAAACCACGCGCGCCGGATACCAGGGAAAATCCAGGTCGCGCTTGCGCTCAATCAGCTGCTTCAGTGAATCGGTCAGTGCTTCGGGCTCACAGCGGCGCACCAGCTGTTCGGCCAGTACACGCGAGGTATATGGCAGAGTGGCGTAAGCACCCGGTGCAATGGCATCGACCGCCGCGCGGGTGTCGAAATAGTCCAGACCGGTGCCCGCAAGTGATTTACGGTATTGAGTGTTCATATGACTGGTGTCCATCGATGTATTCAGGGGCATATGGCAGCGGCTGCGGATGCAGACCGCTGCAACCAGGGACGATCAGACAGCCCGATCAGGGACGGTCTTTGATCGCAACCCATTCGGCCGACTCGGGACCTGTGTAGTCAGCGGACGGACGGATAATGCGGTTATTGGCACGCTGCTCCATCACATGCGCTGTCCAGCCGGCTACACGCGAACACACGAAGATCGGCGTGAACAGCTCGGTCGGGATACCCATGAAGTGATAGGCAGACGCGTGGAAGAAGTCGGCGTTACAGAACAGTTTCTTCTCGCGCCACATAACCGCTTCAACACGCTCGGAAACCGGGTACAGCACGGTATCACCCACCTGCTCGGCCAGTTTCTGTGACCACTCCTTGATGATGGCGTTACGCGGATCGGAGTCACGGTAGATCGCATGACCGAAGCCCATGATCTTGTCCTTGCGGGCTAGCATGCCCATGATCGCCTCTTCCGCTTCGTCAGCCGATTTCCAGTTCTCGATCATCGCCATGGCAGCTTCGTTGGCACCACCGTGCAGCGGGCCACGCAGAGAGCCGATAGCTGCAGTTACACAGCTGTGGATGTCAGACAGGGTGGAGGCACATACACGAGCGGTAAAGGTGGACGCGTTAAACTCATGCTCAGCGTAGAGGATCAGGGATGCATGCATCACCTTGACGTGCAGAGGCTCGGGCTTCTTGTCGTGCAGAGTCCAGAGGAAGTGTTCGCCAATGGAGTCGGCGTCGGTCTCGGTGTTGATACGCTTGCCGTGGTGCGCAAAGTTGTACCAGTAGTTGATGATCGACGGGAAAGCAGCCAGCATGCGGTCGATATGATCGTGCTGCTCGGAGAAATCCTGCTCGGTTTCCAGATTCCCCAACATTGAACAACCGGTGCGCATCACATCCATCGGGTGCGCATCCTTGGGGATCTGCTCCAGCACGGTTTTCAGTGCATCCGGCAAACCACGCATACCCTTCAGTTTCGCCTTGTAGCCGTCGAGTTCTGCCTGGTTCGGCAGTTTTCCGTACAGCAGCAGATAAGCCACTTCTTCAAACTGGGCCTTGTCAGCCAGCTCCTTGATGTCATAGCCGCGGTAGGTCAGGCCGGCACCGCTTTTACCAACGGTACACAGAGCGGTTTCACCAGCGGACTGTCCACGCAGACCGGCACCGCCGAGTTTCTTTGCTTCTGCCATCTGTCTCTCCTTCAATCTGTTGTCGGGAGGTCAGACCTCCCGATACCGTGATTCTTATTTGTTTTTGCCTTCTTTGAACAGCGCATCCAGCTTCTGCTCAAAGTCGTGGTAGTTGAGGAAATCGTACAGTTCCATGCGGGTCTGCATGGTGTCGACAACCGCTTTCTGGTCGCCATCTTTCAGCAGGTGTTCGTATACATTCAGTGCAGCCTTGTTGGCGGCACGGAAGGCTGACAGCGGGTACAGCACCATAGTGGCACCAGCCTCACCCAGCTCTTTCTTGTTGAACAGCGGCGTGGCACCAAACTCGGTGATGTTCGCCAGCAAGTGAGAACCGTTGATGCCGTTGGAGAAGGCACGGTAGTCATCCAGCGTGTGTACGGCTTCGGCAAAAATCGCATCGGCACCGGCTTCCAGGCAGGCCTGGGCACGCTCAACAGCGGCACTCAGCCCTTCCATTTGGAACGCATCAGTACGTGCCATGATGAAGAAATCATCATCGGTACGGGCATCAACGGCTGCCTTGACACGATCAACCATCTCTTCAAGGGATACGATCTCCTTGTTGGGACGGTGGCCACAGCGCTTCTGCGCAACTTGGTCTTCGATATGAACGGCCGCAGCGCCACCCTTGATCATCTCTTTTACGGTACGGGCGATGTTGAATGCTCCACCCCAGCCGGTATCGATATCGACCACCAGTGGTGTATCGACGGCACTGGTGATGCGACATACATCTTCCAGCACATCGTTCATTGAGGTCATGCCCAGATCAGGCAGGCCGTAAGAAGCGTTGGCAACACCACCACCGGACAGGTAGATCGCCTGGTGTCCCACTCGTGTAGCCATCATTGCATTGTAAGCGTTGACGGTACCAACGATCTGCAGCGGCTGGTTCTCAGCCAGCGCTTTACGGAAGCGCGCACCCGCAGTCATTTTCTCAGCCATGTTTATCCCCTTCAGGTTTGGTCACTGTATCCAGTTTGTCTTCGATGTTGCGGCGTGCGGCACTGATATGACGACGCATCAGCATCTCGGCCAGCTCCTCATCTCGTGCCTCGATTGCATCGATAATCTGACGATGCTCCTTGAGGGCACGCTTGGGGCGCGAGCTGGACACACTGAATTGATAACGGTACATACGTACCAGGTGGTACAGGTCGTCACCCAGAAGCTCCAGCAGTTTGGAGTTCTTGCTGCCCTGTACAATTCGGTAATGGAAATCGAGATCACCCTCCTTCTGAAAGTAGGAGCGGCCTTCGCGTTGCTCAATGGAGGCTTCATGCTCATCCAGCAGGCGCTTCAGACTCTTGATCTCGGCATCGGTCATGTTCTTGGCGGCCTGTCGGCATGCCATGCCTTCCAGCGCTTCGCGAACGCGGTAAATTTCGATCAACTCGTGGGCACTCAGCTTAACCACTCGAGCCCCTACATGCGCCTTGCGCTCAACCAGACGCCAGCCTTCAAGGCGGCGAATGGCTTCGCGCAACGGGCCGCGGCTGATACCATAGGTTCTGGCCAGCTCGGGCTCGCTGATCTTGTGGCCGGGCGGAATTTCACCCTTCACAATGGCCGTCACGATCTGGCGGCACACTCGGTCAGCCAGCGTACGGGCTTCCGGTTCAAGCGGCACCACTTTCGGATACCCGATTTCTTCACTCACGTCAGCTACAACCCCTGATCAAGATTGTCGACAATATTTTCAGAAGCAACGATACCCATGCCAAAAAGGGGCGTCAACCTGATCTGGCTGAAAAATTGTCAACATCAGACAAAAGTCTAGGGGCTTTCCCTCAGCATTCGCGTACGTAGCGTTCGAGTTCCGCATTCATAATGCGGGCGATCTGTCGTGGCTTCTGGAACGGCAATGAATGATCGGTTCCTGGCACCATAAAGTAGTGCCAATTGGGCATCTGTTCAGCCAGAGTCAAATGCAGCTGATGCATCAACTCCACACTCAACCCTCCGATAAAGCTGCTCACATCCCCTTGAGATGCCAGTAGCGCATCACGGTCGATACTGTTGATGGCAGCCGTTACGGCGTCCAATGCATGAGCAAAGCCCAGCGGCCGACGCGCCAATCGACTGACTGCAACCGATTCTGTTTGCGCACTTGCCTTGCGATTCGGTGAAATAGTGTCGAGGAATTGACGTATCCCCTGCTCCCGGTCATCAGAGCGCAAATGCACGGCCGCGCTCGAATAGCGCTGTCGCAACTCAATGGTGCTGACCCAGTCGGGCCGATCCAGCACAGCCGACTCCAGTAAAAACTGTTTGCCGACACGATCTGGGTAACGCTGCTTGAGCAGCATGCTCACGAGCCCACCCAGGGAATAGCCTCCCAGGTCGAACTGCCACCACCCAAGCTGGTCGAGTAGCGCAGACATGTCACTGACCAAAGTCTGCACGCTAAAGGGGTACTCGCCCCCATCCGGGAATTCACTTTGCCCTGCGCCGCGCAGATCCGGCACGAGGATCTCCTGCCAGTGCTCAAGAAAGGCGGTCAGCATGTGCCAGGTGTCTTCACCTGCCACACCCGCACCATGGATCAAAAGCAGTTTGCGGCCATTGTGCAGGACTGGGTTGCGGTACAGACGGTAATGAAGGTGCTGATCCGGCAGTACCAGTTGATGCTCACTGATGACGGAGGGGTGTTTCATGCTGAACTCCTGACTACACAATGAAGCAATTATACCCATGTGCGGCAACGGACTCGCCCCCCGCCGGGGACAGGAGTAAAATGAGCTTTTTGCGTGAGGATCAAGGGTGATTCAATATCAGTCGCTACCCTATCCGCTGGATGCACACCGGATCTTCGAGATCATGCGTGATCTTGGCGAACCTGTCCTGCTTGACAGTTCACACCCCGTCGCTCACTGCGGACGCTACGATATCATTTCGGCCGCTCCCGACCTCGTAGTCCGCTTTGGCCCCGAGGGTCTGCAGATAAATCGAAACGATATCGCCCTCGACACCAAGGAAGACGACCCCTTTGCTTGCCTTGAGAATCTGCTTGCAGAGATTGAAATACCCACGACAGATCCGGATATACCGTTCAATGGCGGCTTTATCGGCACCTTCAGCTATGATCTGGGACGCGCGCTTGAGCAGCTGCCCAGCAAGGCTCAGGCTGATATCAATTTCCCATGGCTGCGGGTCGGCCGTTATCTCTGGGCTGTTGTCATTGACCATCAGTTGCAGCGCAGCTGCCTGATGCACCACCCCAAAGTGAATGAGACCAGCCTGCAACAGGTCCAGCAGCGGCTCGCGCAGAATCTCACGACGGACAGCGTGCGGCAGGCACACCCGTTTGTACTCACAACTGCGTTTGTCAGCAATATGGACCGTGCAACCTATGGCCAGGCACTGAATCGGATTGATGACTACATCCATGCGGGTGACTGCTATCAGATCAATTTTACCCAGCGCTTCTCCGCCACCTGCAGCGGTGACCCTTGGTTGGCATATCGCGCCCTGCGTAAAACTGCCCCCACTCCCTTCGCCGCCTTCCTTGAGTCGAACGACGGTACGATTCTGTCACTTTCGCCCGAGCGTTTCCTTGAGGCTTCTCGTGAAGGCAAGGTTGAAACACGCCCCATCAAGGGTACACGACCGCGTGCAACCAACACAGACGAAGACCAGTATCTGGCACAGCAACTGCTGCAGTCGCCCAAGGACCGTGCTGAAAACCTGATGATCGTAGACTTGCTACGCAACGATTTGAGCAAAAGCTGCCTGCCTGGCAGTGTAAACGTGCCCGAGCTGTTCAGCATCGAGCACTATCCGAATGTGCACCACATGGTCAGCAGCGTTTGCGGTATATTGAGACCAGGTGTGACTGCAGTTCAGCTGCTGAGAGACTGCTTTCCGGGCGGCTCAATCACCGGCGCCCCCAAGATTCGCGCCATGGAGATCATCGATGAGCTGGAACCTCAGCGCCGTTCCATTTACTGCGGCTCGATTGGCTACATCAGCGCCTGCGGTACAATGGATACCAGCATTACCATTCGGACGCTACTGGTACAGAAAGACAGGATTTATTGCTGGGCGGGGGGAGGAATTGTCGCCGATTCGGATATCGACGACGAATATCAGGAATCCTATAACAAGGTCAACAACCTGCTGCAGACCCTGGAACAACTGTAAAGCCGTTTGAGTAATGGAAACGGGAGAAAGCGGTTAGCTCTCCCCCATCTGTGCCAAGATGCGATTGCGCAGCTCGTTAAACGCCACACGATCCTTGTCACCCACAGCCTCGGCAACAGGGATCGGTGCACGCATGGCATCAACCGGACGGCCGCTGATATGCAGCTCATAATGTAAGTGCGCTCCGGTAGAGCGACCCGAGTTGCCTGACAGGGCGATTTTCTGCCCCCGACTCACAGTCTGCCCTTTGCTGACCAGCGACTTGCTCAGATGCAGGTATCGGGTACGATACTTTTGACCGTGCTCAATCACGATATACAACCCCGCGTAGGGGTGGTTCTGCACCCGTGTTACCACACCATCCCCGGTTGCCAGAATGGGGGTGCCGATCGGAGTCGCGAAGTCGGTACCGTTGTGAGGTCTAACACGCCCCGTGACAGGATGCTTGCGATTGGGGTTGAAGGGCGAACTGAGACGAAACTTGCGCTCAGTGGGATAGCGCATGAATGCCCGCGCCAGACTCTCGCCATTCAGATCATAGTAGTGGCCATCAAACATGAAAGCGGTCAATTCACGCGCACGGTTGATAATCCGCAGCCCTTCCAGTCGTGAGTTGCCTGTCGGCTCGCCATTCACGAACTGCTCGGCACGCACGACTTGAAACAGGTCGCCTGCACGGAGGTCGCGCCGGAAATTGATCTTGTCTTGCAGCAGGTTTGAGATGCGCTGAACCTCAAGCGCATTGAGCCCTGCATTTTTGGCAGCCACATAGAAGCTGCCGTTGATTTCGCCCGCGATGAGCTCTTCTTTCCACTCGCCTTCAAGCAAATTCTCGTGATATTCAAACGTTTCATCACCAACACGGCTGAACACCACCTGGTGGGCCGGGCTGAAGATCAGTTCCAGCTTGCTCAGCGCTCCCTCATTGAGCCAGAACGCCAACTGATCACCAGGCTTGAGTGTATCCAGAGCAAGAATCGAAACATCACTTTCGAGTACCTGATACATATGTTTCTGGGGTATACCCAGCATCTCAAAGATGGTACTGAGAGTATCACCAGGCTCAATGGTATAGACAAAGTCAGCCGGCTCAAGATCCTTCACCTCTTCAGCATCTGCAGAAGAAAGGTCGGATACTTCAGGCACCGACAACCGCAGTTCAAGTGGAGCTGACAGTGGTTGATAGGACAGCAGACCGGCTGCTACCAGGGATACAGGCACCGCAACACCGAGGGCCAGAAGCAGGCGTTTGGGTCTTATCATCTTCATGCTCTTATCCTCTGTTGTAGCATCCGCTGCTGTCGCCGAGTCATTAGACAGTCAGGTTACGTACGCTGGCATCAACAAAAGCCTGCTTCAGGTCTTCGTAGGTATGTACAGCCGGGAATTGCGGGAACTCAGCGATGACATTATCCGGTGCGTGGAACAGGATACCGGACTCAGCCTGCGTCAGCATGGTCGTATCATTGTAGGAATCACCGGTTGCGATCACACGATAGTTCAGCAGCTGAAATGCACGTACAGACTGGCGCTTCGGGTCGCGTTGGCGCAACGTGTAGTCGGTGATGCGCCCTTCATCATTCACTTCCAGCTTGTGGCAAAGCAGAGCCGGGTAGCCAAGCTGCTTCATCAACGGAGCAGCAAACTCATAGAAAGTATCTGACAGGATCACCACCTGGAAGCGCTCCCGTAGCCAATCGATAAACTCACGGGCTCCTTCAAGTGGAGTCAGACGGCTGATGGTGTCCTGTATCTGAGGCAGGGTCAGGCCATGCTCATCCAGAATGCGAAGACGCTGCTTCATCAGTACGTCGTAATCCGGGATATCCCGGGTGGTGGCTTTAAGTTCCTCGATACCGGTTTCTTCAGCAAATGCAATCCAGATTTCGGGAATCAATACACCTTCAAGGTCAAGACAAGCCAGTTCCACGCGGGACGCCTCCAGTCAGTTAATAAATTGCTCCACAATTTACCCTGTCATTCAGAGGCTTTCAATGCTCAAGGCCTGTTACAGCGGGCTTTTACGCTTAATGCTCAGGCAGATTGAGGCCTTCAAACAGCGCATCAACCTCATGCCGGTTGCTGCACGCCTGTACCTGACGTACCAGATCAGGTGTCAAATGAGGTGCAAAGGTTTGAATGAAGTCGTACATGTAGCCACGCAGGAAAGTCCCTTTGCGGAAGCCGATGCGGGTGATGCTGTGCTCAAACAGATGGCTCGCATCGAGCGCGACCAGGCCTTCATCTTTGCCTTCCTCAAATGCCATGGTGGCGATGATGCCAACCCCAAGACCCAGACGTACATAGGTTTTAATTACATCCGAATCAACGGCGGTCAGCACCACCTTGGGCTCCAGGCCGCGATTGCTGAAAGCCTCGTCCAGTTTTGAGCGACCGGTAAAACCGAATACATAGGTAATCAACGGCCATTCGGAGAGTGCTTCAAGCGTCAGCTCCGGCAGCTCTGTCAGAGGATGCCCTTTTGGTACGACAACAGATCGATTCCAGCGGTAACAAGGCATCATAATCAGATCACTGAAGTGGGACATGGCTTCAGTTGCAATGGCAAAATCAGCCGTGCCGTCAGCAGCCATCTCAGAGATCTGCATAGGCGTGCCCTGGTGAATATGCAGGGACACATCAGGGTAGATTTTGATGAAATCGTGGATGGTATCCGGCAGCGCGTATCGAGCCTGCGTATGAGTGGTTGCTATTTCCAGCTTGCCCTTTTTCTCGTCACTGAACTCCTGAGCAACCTGGCGAATTGCATCACACTTCTGCAGCACTTCTCCCGCAATGGCAAGAATCGCTTCGCCAGCGGGGGTTACACGGGTCAGATGCTTGCCACTGCGCGCAAACACTTCGACCCCGAGCTCGTCCTCAAGCAGTCGAATTTGCTTGCTTATGCCCGGCTGTGATGTGTACAGGCTTTGTGCCGTTGCCGAGACGTTGAGATCGTGATGAGCAACCTCCCAGATGTAACGCAGCTGCTGCAGCTTCATCGAAAAACCCTTGGAGTTATTAGATATTTGTTTAATATAACACTATAGAATAATGAAGAAAATCCCCTTAAACACAAGGGTTATCTTTCAGGCGCGATTTTTCAAGCGTTTGTTTTCCTCTTCCAGCCCCGCCACTCGTTTCTCCAGTGTTCCTGCACGCCCTTGAGCCTGGAGCAGCTGTTCTTCTTTTTCTTTAAGCAGGCCGCGAAGCTGATTCTCGCGACGGCCGCTCTCGCTGTTAAGGCCAACCTGCTTCTGGTTCAGTCGCTGCAATTCCTCTTCAAGCTGCCGTACACGTTCTTCGAGACGCTTGCTGCGGTTCGTCTCGGTAAGAAGCTGCGAATTGAGCTGCGCGAAGTCTCGCTGCTGCTGAACATCCTGCGCCTTCAGTTTGCGCAGTTCCTCATCCTGACTTTTGATTTGAGTTGTCTGGGTTTCCACTTTGACATCGCGTCGTGCCAGCAGCCCCTGAAGCTCATGTATTTCTCGGGTCAGCTCACCTTCTCTGCGCCCTGATTCATCACGCAGTTTTTCAAGCGCGTTGCGATAGTAGCGGGTATCAACTTCAGCCTTGGCAACCGTTTCCAGTCCGTGTCGCTGCTCGTCACGAATACGTTGATCAAATACACGCTTGGCATCTTCGTGTGCCTTGCGAAGGTGCGCCAACTCCTGGTCGGCATTGGAGCGCAGCTGCTCTTCCTTTTTTCGCAATGTCGTTTCGTTACCCAGGTTCTGACGCAGTACCTGAATTTCCGCTTCCAATGCCTGAGTCTGCTCACGCGCCTGGTCGAGCTTGACTCCCTGTTCTCGGTAACGGGCTTCCAGCTCCCCTACTTCACCTTGAGTACGGCGCAAGGCGTCGTCACAGGCACGCTGTGCCTGATCCAGTGAAGGATCCGGGCGCTGCATCTGCAGGCTTAGTTCGGTGTGGGCTTCCTGTACCGCCTGGTGCCAAATTCTACTGAACGTCTGTTTCATCACATCCGGCATATCGGGGATGTGAGGACTGGTATCACTAAGACGTACACGCGCTGGAAGTAACTGCCACCACTCAATCAGCCCCGTGTTAATTGTCTGTACCGCGTTGCACTGTTCCCCCAGGTCAATTTTCAGACGCTCCGGGGTGGGCGCTTCACCCGCCAGAAGACAACGATCGGCAGCAGCAAAAAGAGCCGCTTTCAGTTCTTTATCCATACTCGCTTCATCCTTATCACTGCGGGTGCACAACTGAGAGTTGCTGTAGCGAAGTCGCTGTCGCTTCGTCCAGAGGCGCATCGACCTGCAGTTTGTCACCATCAGGCAGAGTTAGTTCAAGGCGGGCTGCATGCAGCATGAGGCGCCTCAACCCAAGCTGACGAAAGCCGCTGTTATCCTCGTCGGGAGTATACTTGCTGTCACCAACTATCGGGTGCCCTGCAAATTGCGTGTGAACCCTGATTTGATGAGTGCGTCCTGTCAGAGGTCTTGCCTCCACCAGAGTCGCAAGATCCCCAAAGCGCTGCAACACCTTAAACGACGTAATGGAAGCTTTGCCGTCAGGGTGTACTTTGACCATGCGCTCCCCCGATTTGAGTTCAAATCTCTGTAGCGGCGCATCCACCTGGTTACAGCGAGCCGTCCAGCGACCAACCACCAGCGCGTGGTAAATCTTGCGAATCTTGCGCTCTCTCAATGCTTCATGAAGGTATCGCAGCATACTGCGTTTCTTGGCAACCATGATGCAGCCTGATGTATCGCGGTCGAGCCGATGCACCAGCTCGAGGAAGCGGCAATCTGGCCGCACCTGCCGCAAGGCTTCAATCAGGCCAAGGCTAACGCCGCTGCCGCCATGAACAGCAAGCCCGGCGGGCTTGTTGATGATCAACAGGCTGTCACTTTCGTACAGAATGGCCTCTTCCAGATGATCTGCCAGACCTTGCCCGACAGGCGCGGCCTCGCCACGCTGCGCTGTTCTGATCGGTGGTATGCGTACTACATCACCCGATTCCAGCCGAGTGTCCGGCTTTACTCGTTTCTTGTTAACACGGATCTCGCCCTTGCGAAGAATCCTGTAAATCAGACTCTTGGGTACACCTTTTAATGCAGTGCGCAAAAAGTTATCGACTCGCTGGCCGGCTTGATCCACATCCACTTCCAGATAACGGACCTGATGCTGCTCATTTTCTGCTGTATGCGTCATAAAGACGAACTGACTCTCAATTGATGCCTATGGGGTTAGCTGTTATATTCTACCGATGCCGCAGGCGGTTGGCTTTAGTAAATTTGGAATCCATGCAGCCGGCCCCGCCATTTAATTCAGGATGAGTGGCCGCTCAAGACCCCGACCCACGGCAGAATACTGAGATCCCAACATGGGGTCACAAACTTTTTACGTAACGCTTTCACGGCCTTCGCCTGACAGGAAGGTCCAGTTGGAGGTGAAGACGCACACTGACCAGGAACCTGCCCGCACCATCAGGGCAGCCACAGCCAGAACCTATAACGACATGGGTCAGCGTTTCCTTCACCGCCGATATGCAGTACGCCGTTTGCGTGACTGCAGGCAAGACTGCCACCCGCGGCTGCCAATCCAAAGACTGGACATCAGACTCTTTACCCTCTGCTTGCGCAGGGCGTAAAGCGTTGCGTTTATGAGAACGCACACAACATGAAAAGAATGCTTATCAACGCAACTCAGCCCGAAGAGTTGCGCGTTGCGCTGGTTGACGGCCAGCGTCTGTTCGATCTGGATATAGAATCCGACAGTCGCGAACAGAAAAAAGCCAACATCTACAAAGGCCGCATCACCCGGGTTGAACCCAGCCTGGAGGCGGCTTTTGTTGATTTTGGTGCAGAGCGCCATGGCTTTTTGCCGCTTAAAGAGATCGCCCGCGAATACTTCTGCAAGCAGCCCGAACGTGGCCAGCGTCCCAATATCAAGGAAATGGTCAAGGAAGGCACTGAGGTCATCGTTCAGGTCGATAAGGAAGAGCGTGGCAATAAAGGGGCAGCGCTGACCACTTTCATCAGCCTTGCTGGTCGCTATCTTGTTCTGATGCCTAACAACCCACGTGCCGGCGGCATTTCTCGCCGCATCGAGGGTGACGACCGCGCTCAGCTCAAGGAGGCGCTGTCAGGTGTCAATATCCCTGACGGCATGGGCGCCATTGTGCGCACCGCTGGCATTGGTCGCAGTTCTGAAGAACTGCAGTGGGATCTGGATTACCTGATTACCCTTTGGGATGCCGTCAAGGAGGTTAATCAGCGCCCTGCTCCCTTCCTGGTCTATCAGGAAAGCAACGTGGTCATTCGCGCCATCCGTGATTACCTGCGCGCTGACATCGGCGAAGTGCTGATTGACAACCCAACCGTGTACGAACAGGCCGTTCTGTTTGCACAGCAGGTGATGCCGAGTTACGAGAACCGCATCAAGCTGTACAAGGAGCAGACTCCGCTGTTCAACCGTTTCCAGATTGAAAGCCAGATCGAGACCGCGTTTGAACGCGAAGTCAAACTGCCTTCCGGTGGCTCCATTGTTATCGATCCCACTGAAGCGCTGGTATCTATCGACATCAACTCTGCCCGCGCAACCCGCGGTGGTGACATCGAAGAAACCGCATTACAGACCAACCTGGAGGCGGCCGAGGAGATCGCACGCCAGCTTCGCCTGCGTGATATCGGCGGACTTATCGTAATCGATTTCATCGATATGACGCCGATCAAAAACCAGCGTGAAGTGGAGAACCGCCTGCGCGATTCACTCAAACTTGACCGCGCCCGCGTTCAGATGGGACGAATTTCACGCTTCGGTCTGCTTGAAATGTCACGTCAGCGTCTTCGTCCTTCACTGAGTGAGTCTCGTGGCATGGTCTGTCCGCGCTGCCACGGTCAGGGGACTATTCGCGATACGGAATCACTGGCACTGTCGATTCTGCGCCTGATTGAAGAAGAATCCTCCAAGGATCGCACATCACAGATTCGTGCCATCCTGCCAGTCACCGTTGCCACCTATCTGCTCAACGAAAAACGTCATGAGGTGCACAACGCCGAACTGCGTCATCAAGTGCGTGTCGTTATCGTACCCAACCCGAACATGGAAACACCGCACTACGAAGTGGTTCGCCTGCGTGACGATCATACAATTGCCACCACCCATGATGCGAGCTACACCCTGCAGCCAGAGATCGAGGTAGAAACACCTGATCCTGGTCGTGTCGTGCCGGTGAAGCGCGAGCAGGCTGCCGTGAAAGCGGTTGTACCACCCACTCGCGCACCACAGGGAAAAACCGAAGCAAACACTCCCGTGGCAGCTCCTGAAAAGCCCACTGCCCAGACCCCGTCTGTCACAGCAGCACCTGCCGCCGCTTCGGCTTCTTTTGGTGAACGCGTACTGACTACATTGCGCACTCTGTTCGGAGGCAAGGCCGAGTCTGCTCCAGCCAAGGATAATAAGCAGGAAGCGCAGCCCGGTATCTCAGGCAATAATGATGCAAACGACAACCGCACCAGCCGAGGCAATCGTGACAGCGGTCGTGACAATAAGCGCCGCGCACGCGAGCGCCGCGAGAATGATCGTCGCCGTAACAGCCGTGAGCGTCGTGACAGCGATGAGGTGATTACGGTTGAACGTGATGCCAATCTGCCACCGATTGGCGAAACCGGCAACGGAGACAAAGAGAAGAAAGAAAACAATGGCCGCAGCCGCCGCCGTCGCAGTCGCAACCGTCGCGATGAGCAGTCACCCCGTCAGGAGAATACCGCAGCTGAGGACAACCAGAGCAGCAATACACCTGAAAGCAAGTCTGAGGCACTGCAATCTCAAGCACCCCAGGCGGAGGTAACAGAAGAAGGTAGCCGCAGCCGTCGTCGTGGACGCCGTCGTCGCAACACCGAACAACGCAGCGCCACTCGTACACCTCTACCTCAGGAAATGCGTGACGAAAAGGCTGAAGACGAAATTCAGACTCTGCTTGCTGAAGACAAGATCACCAATGCTACCTTGGCAGTGCCTGATGATGCTGCTGAGCAAACTGAAGTGGTGACGGCCGAGGTCAGCCCTGCAGCGATGCACGATTCTGCAGAGCAGGTACACGCTGCCGCCAAGCCGCAAGTCGCTGAGACAGCCACTGAAGCGGTAGAGACCTTGGCTATCGAAAACGAGCCTTCGACAGCACAACAAGAGTCGTCTACCAAAGAGGAAGCCGTTTCGGCAGCCACTTCTGCTGAAGCAGTGCCGGATGTACCAGCACCGGAAGAGACTGCGACATCATCTGCCACGGAAGCCGAGCCAGCTGATGAACAGCCCTCTGCTGTAGAAAAAGCTGCAGCAGCCGAGCAGTCTGCTTCAGTCGACACTGCCACTGAAGCGGAAAGCAACGAGCAGGCCGATAACAGCAGCGAGCGAAAGCGCTCCAGTCGTTCACGTGGACGTGACCGTCGTGGTCGTGGCAAGTCTCGTCAGGATAAGACTGCCGATGCAGAACAGACCCAGCCTGCGACTGATGCCGAAAACAGTTCGGCTGCAGAAATGGTGGAAGAATCAGCGCAGGCTGTGCCTGACACCGCTGTCGAGCTGTTTGCCCAGAGCGAGGACGACACACCCAAGGTGGCTGTTGAGTCCCCCGCTACCGATCAGCACAGTGATCAGGAAGCGAACCGGAATGAGGCTGCAGAAATAGACCCGGCTACAGTGGAAACTCTTGCGGTAAAAGCGGAGCTGCAGCCAGCTGAGTCTGAGTCTGAGTCTGAGTCTGAGTCTGATAATCAGCAGCCTGCTGCAGCCGAAGAAAAAGCTGAAGCTGAAGCTGAAACTGAAGCCAATGAGACAAAGGCCGAGGCAGACGATACAGCGTCTACCAAGCCCGTGTCTCGCCGCCGTGCTCGTCGTGCGCCCAATGACCCACGCGAAGTGCGCCGTCGTCAGCAGGCAGACAATAAGGACGGTGACCTGTAAAGCTCACAGATAAAAAAACCGCAGCGGCGAACGCCCCTGCGGTTTTTTTTATCCGTTAGTTACTGCACATTGCGATCAGGGATAAAAACGTGGCTCCGGTTCCAGAATGACGCCGAAACGCTCCTGCACCACCTTTTGCACATGCATGGATAGATGTTCAATATCCTCACGGTGAGCAGCGCCAAGATTTACCAGCACCAGCGCTTGCTGGGCAAACACGCCAGCGCGATCGAGGGCAAACCCTTTCAGACCACATTGATCGATCAGCCAGCCTGCAGCCAGTTTATAACCACCGGTGTCAGCATAGGCAACGAGATTCTGGAACCGATGCTTCAGTTGCTCATACTTCTCAACCGATACCACCGGGTTCTTGAAAAAGCTGCCGGCATTACCGATGTCTAAGGGGTCAGGCAGTTTCGTACGACGGATTCTACACACTGTATCGAATACACGCTCCGATGTGACAGGACCGTCGCCAAGCCCATCTCTCAGGCCTGCATAGCTCACTTCCGCTGTGAACTGCCGCGCAAGGCAAAACTCCACAGCCGTGATAACGTACCGCTCAGGCTCACTGCTTTTAAACAGGCTGTCTCGGTAACCAAATCGACACGCCTCTGGGGTCAGGTCACGCTGGCGGTGCTCGTGTCGATCAAACACTTCGACTGCACTGATTCGATCCTTCAGCTCAACCCCGTAGGCACCGATATTTTGTACCGGTGCCGCTCCAACGGTTCCAGGTATCAGGGCAAGATTCTCAAGTCCGTAGAGTCCCTGCCTGATTGACCTTTCAACTGTTGCATGCCAATTTTCCCCGGCCCCTACACGCAAACGGACATGATCTCCCGGCAGGTCAGACAATTGCCACCCACGAATCATTATCCGCGCAACAAGCCCCGGCACACGATCAGCCAGCACCAGATTGCTGCCGCCACCAAGCAGCAACAGCGGCATAGGGTGATGTTTCAACCACTGCTCCAGTTGCTTCAACTGATCAGCGGCATGAATTTCAGTGTAGTACTCAGCCACTGCTGGCAGCCCGAACGTATTCAGGGCCTGCAAGGGATATTCAGTCCTGAATTGTAGCGATTCAGTCACGGCACCCACCAGAGCGCAGGTGTCGCAACAGGCCTGCAGAAGCCGCCTCTACCAAATCGAGTACCTCATCGAAGCCTTGTTCACCGGAGGTGTAATAGGGGTCTGGCACTTCGCGAACACGGCTGTTGGCTGCAAATTCCAGAAACAGGCCAAGATGGCCACGAAAGTCTGTAGGGCAGCGCCTGCGAAGCTCGCGCAGGTTGGCGTCATCCATCGCCAGAATATAGTCAAACCGACCAAAATCCTCATCCTCAACAGTCCGAGCACGCAAGTGCTCAAGTGAGTACCCCCGCCGTGCCGCTGCGGCTCGAGTACGTGGGTCCGGCGCCTTGCCAACATGCCAGTCACCGGTACCCGCCGAGTCAACATCAACCCTCATGCCGCCATTGTCTTGACTCAACAAATGCTCAAACACGCCATGTGCCGTTGGTGATCTGCAGATATTGCCTAAGCAAACAAAAAGAATGCGCGTTGGTTTAGTCATCCCTACCCCTGCTATTTAAGTACCAACAGCTGGCGGATGCGTTCCAGATCTTCAGGCGTATCAACCCCTGCAGGCGGTGTTTCATCAGCCGCATCCACATGGATGCCAACACCATTCCAGAGTGCACGCAGCTGTTCCAGGCATTCGGTCTGTTCCAAGGGTGCTGGTGGCCAACGAACAAAGTCATTCAGCAACTTGACCCGATAGGCATACAGGCCAATATGCCTTTGCCAGGAAAAACCTTCCGGCATTGTGGACCGACCTACCTCGCTCATGAAGCTGTCACGCGGCCAAGGTATTGGTGCGCGACTGAAATACAGTGCCATGCCCTGGTGGTCGGTCACCACCTTGACTACGTTGGGGTTGACTAGCGCATCAACCGTTTCGATCGGCTCGGACAGGGTTGCAATTCCAGCCATCGGCAGTGCCATAAGGTTGTGTGCAACCTGGTTGATGATTCTGGGTGGAATCAAGGGTTCATCGCCCTGAACGTTCACCACAATATCGTCGGCGTAAAACCCCAGCTTGTGAACGACCTCCTGCAGCCGGTCAGTACCGGAAGGATGGTCGTCTGAAGTCATGCATACTTCAGCGCCAAAGTTCTGGGCAACATGTGCAATACGCTCATCATCCGTTGCAATGATGACGCGAACTGCTTCACTTTCACAGGCACGCTCATAGACATGTTGCAACATCGGTTTGCCGGCAAGATCCGCCAGCGGCTTGCCAGGAAAGCGGCTGGAAGCATATCGAGCAGGAATGACAACTGAAAAACTCATGGCTTACTTGCTCTCTTTGAGTCGTTCATCGGTCGTCAGGGTACGAGCCTCGGACTCCAGCATGACCGGAATATCGTCTCTGATCGGGTAGGCCAGGCCGCTGGCACGGCAGATCAGCTCATTGCTTTCCCTGTTCCACTCAAGCGGTGCCTTGGAGACTGGGCAAACGAGAATATCAAGCAGTTTCGGATCCATCTTTGTGTCCTGTGGGTTGTGCCGACCTGGAGGTCAGGCGTGTCAGCAAGGTCTGCTCTACATGAGCATCCAGCTGGGCATCCACTCTAAGAGCCCAGCCATTGGCAAGATCGAACTGGCTGCATTTTACCGCATCTTTCTCGGTCATGATCAACGGTAACCCGGATCCAAAGCTGAGTGCATCTTCATTCAGGTTTGCATGGTCAGCCATAGGGTGCTCAATAGGATCAAAACCCAGTTCACGCAGAGTTTGAAAAAAACGGGCCGGGTTACCAATACCAGCTACCGCATCGACACGTCGCTCAAGTGGCCAGGTATCGGCCGTTATCGCGTCACCACCAGCAAGCGGATACAATTTTCCAGCTTCAAGATTCATTGGGCACCATGGCAGGCGAAGATCAGTCAGCTGCTTTCGTGCGGTTGGTGAAAGCGGGCCATTGACGACCACGAGATCCACCAGCTGCAGCCGTTCTGGAGGCTCACGCAGAGGTCCCTCCGGCAGACAGCGCCCATTGCCAAGCCCTCGAGCACCGTCTATCACTGCGATTTCAACCGTACGCGGCAATGCATAGTGCTGCAGGCCATCGTCACTGATCAGAACATCGCAGGCATGATGCTGCAGAAGCTCACGTGCAGCCGCAACACGATTCGGATCAATATACAGTGGCACTCCTGTTCGCCGCACTATCAGACAGGGCTCATCCCCCCCTTCCCGGGCTGAAGTAGAAGATGTAACTGGCCATGGGTAGCACGCCGGCTTGGCGCCATAGCCTCGACTGATAACGCCCGGTGTCCAGCCATGTCTTCGCAGCAGTTCAATCAGCGCGATGGTTAGAGGAGTCTTGCCCGTTCCCCCTACACTGATATTGCCCACGATGATCACAGGGACCGGCAGCTGATTTTCCGCGGACGCTTCGAAGCGGCTCGAAAACCTCTTGCGGGAAACCCGCTCCACCAGCGCTGACAGTGGTCTCAGCAACTTCAACCAACGGGCATTGCGATACCAGGCAGAGGCTAGTGACATCAGTCGGCGCTGGTTTTTTGAGTGGTGATGCTGAGCTTGCTGAAACCCAGCTTTCCGGCTACATCCATGACGGTAACCACCGACTGGTGTGCCGCCTGGGCATCTGCCGTGATAATGAATGGCACGTCGCGCGCCTCACCCGCGAGCTTGAGCAACGCTCGGCGCAGGGTCAGGGCATCGCTGCTCACCAAAGATTCGCCATTGATTGTGTACTGCCCTTCAGCTCCTACAACTACATCAATGCTGCCTGTCTGTTGCTGGGCTTCTCCTTCCGCAGAAGCTTCCGGCAAACTGATGGTCAGGTGAGCTTCGCGCGTGAAGGTGGTGGATATCATAAAGAAAATCAGCAGCAGAAAGACCACATCAATCAATGGTGTCAGGTTGATATTGATCTCTTCCCTGCGTTGACGTTGAAATTTCACCCTGGACTCCGTTAGCGAATATCAACTTCACGATCACCATGGATCGCTTCGACCAGCTTGATCGATTCCTGCTCCATGGTCAGTACCAGAGAGTCGACGCGCCGCTGGAAATAACGGTGCATGACCAGGGCGGGGATGGCAACAGACAAACCTGCCGCCGTGGTTATCAATGCCTCGGAGATGCCACCAGCCAGCACCCCGGCGTTACCGGTACCCTGAATCATGATCTCCGTGAACACCTTGATCATGCCAATAACAGTACCCAACAGACCCAGCAGTGGTGTTATGGCAGCAATGGTCCCCAGAGGGTTCAGGAACCGCTCCATATCGTGCACCACATGTGAGGCTTCTTCCTGGATACTCTCTTTCATGATGTCACGACCATGACGGGAGTTGTTCATGCCCGCCACAATGATGCGCCCGAGTGGGCTTTCCTGTCGGATAACACTCATGTACTCGGCAGTGAGAGTACCACTGCGCGTCATCTCCCAGACTTGGGCCAACAGTCCCGGGGGAGTAATTTTCCGTGGGCGCAACACCATCAGCCGCTCCAGGCAGATAGCCAGCGCAACCACTGAACAGGCAACAATTGGCAGCATCAGCCAGCCACCAGCGACAATAAGTTCAAACACCTTCAGATCACCTCCTGTTGATTGAAATAACTCTAACACAGCCCCATAGGCAGGAGTAGGCGTTAACCAGCTGTCCAGTAACGCTTTTTAAGTTCTCTGTGTGAGATCACGCTACAGCTGTCACTGTCAGCTTTCAGCAGCAGCGCACCCTGCCTTGCAGTACTGCTCCAGGGGATGTCGCGGTTCTCGATGCGTTCAATGACATCGGCATGCGGATGACCGAAGCGATTGCCATTTCCGGCACTGATCACAACATGTTCTGGCATGGCGTAATCCAATAACGCCCCTGCAGTGGAATCACGACTGCCATGATGCCCCGCTACCAGCCAGGTAACCGGTTCAACCTTCCCTGACGACAGCAGGCGATATTCACCACTCTGACTCAGATCACCGGTCAGCAGCAGTGAACAGCGCCCATTGCTGACCCTCAATACACAGGAGCGATCATTGCTGCTGAGGTCTGCATAGTCCCCGAAGGGGTCCAGCAAGGTGAACGAGATGTTCCCTATTTGCCAGCTGCCGCTGCGACACTCCTGCACCTGTGCATTGGGAAGCTCTTCACCTCCCAGCAACGTACCGATTGCATATCCCTGCCGCAGCGCTGCAAAACCTCCGCTGTGATCCGCATCTGCGTGACTGACTACCACCCACTCAAGTTCAGGGCGAGCCTGGCTGCGAAGATAGGGCTCCACTGTATATGCAAAGGCTGAACGTCCATTACCAAATCCGGGACCGGTGTCGTAGAGAAGGCGGCCCTCTGCCGTTTCAATCAGGATTGCCTGCCCTTGGCCAACATCAAATACCCAGGCATTGAAATGCCCTCTTGATGGCTGAGACACAGGCTGAACAAGCAACGGCAAACAGGGCAACAGTGCGATGGCCCGTATTCGAAACGGCAGCGGCAGTAATATGATTGCTGAACCCAAAATGGCCAGCACCAGCAACGTCAGACTCGGGCGACCGACCTGCAGCAACAGACCTGGAATCTGTGCAGCCCATTGCAGCAGCCCCCAGATCATCTCAAGGTTCCAGTTCAACAGCGTCGCGGCATCAGGCCACTGAAGCACTAACAGAAGCAGAACCGGCAGCGCCCAGATCGTGGCCGAGATCCAAGGCACGGCAATGAGATTCATCACAATCCCCGCCGGACTGAGCTGATTGAAGTTCATAACCATAACCAGAGACATGCCAGCAAACAGTGTCAGCTGTAATCGCCACCACTCTCCGGGCAAGCGTAACCAGACACAGGAGAGCGGCTGCTGCCGGCGTTGCTGCAGCTGCCAGAGAATCAGTGCCACCGCGCCAAAGGAAAGCCACAGTCCCGGCTCCAATATCGCCAGCGGCTGTACGGATACTATCACCAGCAACGAAAGCTTTAGGCGCTGCCAGCCTGACAGGCTCAACAATTGCCAGTTACCCAGCAGAAACACAACAAGCATTAGCCACGCGCGCTGTACCGGTAATCCCCAGCCTGCCAGTGCCGCATACAGAGTCGCCAGCAGCAAGGCAGCAGCGGTTGGCAGCCAGCGACTGCACCCCATCCAACCGCACAACTGCAGGGGCACCGCGATCAGCCGTCCAAACAGCCAGCCCAGCGTTGCCATTACGGCAATATGCAAACCACTGACGACCAGTAAATGTGCAGTTCCGGTGCGGCGCAGCCATTCCCAGTGCTGATCATCTAGCCCTGTGCGATCACCAATGATCAATGCACTTAAGGTGTTTGCTGCCTGTGGTTCAAATTGCTCGTGCAGCCAGTTTTTGACTCTCATACGCACCACACCCACACCGAAAGATTCTGCAGGTTTATGCTTCACAAGCGTGCGGATATACCCGCGCGCATCAAGACCCGAAGCAAGGTAGTAGCGTTCAGTATCTCTTGCTTCGGGGTTGTGTAGTCCCCTTGGAGCGCGAAGACGTATGACGGCCTTGATCTCATCACCAAAGCCGAAACGGATATCAGTATGGTAAACACTGAGCCGAATGCGTCGCAGCCGTTGATGAGTGGGTAAATCCGACTCTACAGTCAGGACGGCAAGCTCAAATACCTGCCGCTGGTCATCGTGCTGAACCAGACTGTCCACTAGACCGGAAATCTGCAGATCCTGCGCTTGAGGGCTAGATGGCAAACGATGATGCAACTGCCAGGCCCCCCAAATAGCAGCAACAGCCACACCAAGGAGATAAAACAGAAGCGATTGGCGAAGCCGCTTGAAGCGCAATAGTAGCAGCAACAGAGCCAACAATGCGGCATAGGTCAGTGACGGCAACAGTGCTACTGTAAGAATTCCGCCGATATACGCGATCATCCTTGATCTCCGAGTTGGCTTGGCAGAGCACAGGCGTCATAATGTGGCCACTTTCAGACTCTGGTCGCGACTGTTTCTCATGCCTCGAAAGCTGATCCGAAAATTCATGCCCGACGAACACAAGCTGCGCAACCACCGTCACTTGGGTTGGCTCGGCCGTCATCTGCATGACCCCAACCTCTGGCACCTCACACGCAAGTCCGTTGCGCGTGCCTTTTTGGTGGGGCTTTTCTGTGCATTCCTGCCCATACCAGGGCAGATGTTGGTCGCGGCACTGATCGCCGTGCTGGTCTCCAGCAATCTGCCGATATCAGTCGGGCTGGTGTTTATTACCAATCCTCTGACAATGCCGCCCATCTTTTATCTTTCCTACCGTCTCGGCGTTTGGGTGCTGGGCATTGAACGCGGCATTGCCAGTGAGCACAGCTGGAACCTGCAGACCCTTCAGACCGAGCTTACCTCCATCTGGTGGCCCCTTTTAGTGGGCTCCATCATATGCGGGGTTCTCAGCGGCCTGATCGGTTACTTTCTGATAAACCGTTTCTGGATCTGGCATGTCAACAAGAGCTGGCGCCGCCGCATACTGTCACGCAGCCGCCGACCAAAGGACAATACCTGAGCAAGGATTCAGGCGTCAAAACGCCCATCCACCAGCTCATACACGCGCCCCATTCTTTCAGCCAGCTGCATGTCATGTGTCACAATAACAAATGCCGTATCAAGCGTCTGATTAAGCTCATCCAAGTAGTGTTGAACATCAGCCGCCGTATGTCGGTCCAGGTTGCCGGTAGGCTCATCCATCAAGACACAGGCTGGCTCCATCACCAATGCTCTGGCAATAGCCACACGTTGACGCTCCCCGCCACTGAGCTGGGCTGGCTTGTGCGCAAGCCTGTGCCCAAGACCAACCCGCACCAGTGACTGCTCGGCACGTTCGATCGCCTGTTTGGAGTTCATATCTCCGATTAGAAGTGGCATTGCCACATTTTCCAGTGCCGTAAACTCATGCAGCAAGTGATGAAACTGATACACAAACCCAAGCGACTGGTTACGCAAACGACATCGTTGCGTTTCGGAAATCGAGTACAACGCCTGACCTGCCACTTCAACTTCACCACTATCCGGCGTATCTAATCCGCCGAGGATATTCAATAGGGTACTTTTGCCGCTGCCCGAACTACCCACTATGGCTACGCGCTCTCCCACAGCGACGGTCAGACTAATGTCGTGCAACACTTCGACTGTATTACCCGCTTCTTCATAACGCTTGTTGATATTACGACAGCTGAGCACTGGCTCACTCATAACGCAGGGCCTCCGCGGGCTGGGTTCGTGATGCTCTCCAGGCTGGATAAAGCGTGGCGACAAAGCTAATCAGGAGAGCGGCAGAGGTAATAAGCCCAACATCCGACCACACCAGCTCAGAGGGCAGGTAACTGATAAAATAGACCTCGGATGACAGAAACTGGATTCCCAGCATGCGCTCAACCCAAGCCACCAGGTCAGTCACGGTCAGTGCCAATGTGACCCCAAGCCCAACGCCGAGTGCCGTTCCAATGAAGCCGATCAAAACGCCCTGCACCATAAAAATCCGCAGGATACTGGCAGGAGTTGCGCCCATGGTGCGCAAAATCGCAATATCCGAACGCTTGTCTGTGACTACCATCACCAGTGTGGACACAATATTGAACGCAGCCACAAACACAATCAAAAGCAACAGCAACGCAATCATGCGCTTTTCCATCTGAATGGCCTGAAACAGGTTGCCGTGGGTGCGGGTCCAGTCGCTGACATAAAACGGCCGTTCCTGCGCCATTGCTACCCTTCTGGCAAGCTCTGGTGCCTTGAACAGATCGTCCAGTTTAAGCCGGAGTCCATCCACCCGCCCCGGCTGCATTCGCTTGAGTCTGGCGGCATCGTCGATATGGATATACGCCAGATTGGCATCCAGTTCGGCACCCACCGAGAACAGGCCCGCCACCGTAAAACGTTTCATGCGGGGAACCACACCTGCCACACTGACCGAAGCTTCGGGCAACACCAGTGTCACCTTGTCACCCACACTGACACCAAGAAACCTGGCAAGCAACTCGCCCAACACGATGTTGTACTCCCCCGCCTGCAGTAACCCGGTCTCACCCTGCTGCATATGATCGCTGATTATCGACACTTCATTCTCAACCCGTGGGTCGATGCCATTGACCTGCACGCCCTGTACTCGACCATAACTGGTCAACATGCCCTGGGCCTGGACAAACGGCGCTACACCAGCTACTCCTGGCTCGAGACGAATTTCCGTGGCCAGCTCTTGCCAGCCATCAAGACCTTCATCTCCATAGGCCCCAAGCGTGGCATGCGGCACCATGCCGAGAATGCGCTGACGAAGCTCGCGGTCAAATCCATTCATGACAGAGAGCACCAGAATGAGCGCCGCCACGCCCAGCATCAGCCCGAGCATCGATACAAGTGAAATGAAGGAGATGAAATGATTCCCGCGTCTGGCTGCGGTATAACGCAGTCCGACAAAAAGCGACAAAGGTCTGTACATGTGGCCGGTTTCAATCACTGTTGTGGCCGCAGCTCTAACAGCAGCGACACTATGTTGGTTATACTGAATGTTACGCGATTCTATCACTAACCGCAGGAGTATTAACGTGTCTGAAAGGCGTCAATACTATCGGATCGATCATCCGGTCATCATTGAACACAAATGTGTCAGTGACGAGGATGTGGCTCATTCAAATCAGCCGTTCCAATTTGAGGTATCTGCCTATTTTTCATTGCAGGCACAATTGCACGCAATCGATGCCGAATGTAGCCATTATCTGCACCGGATCAGTGAGAGCTCTGCCCCCCTGAGCGCCTACCTCCAGTCCCTTAACAGAAAGATAGAACTGATTGCACAAGCACTGACTGCCGACAGCCTGAAGCTGGACCAAGGGGAACCTCAGTTCATCAACCTAAGTGAAGGCGGCATCAATTTTTTGTCTCAGCAGTCACTGGAGCCGGGACAGGCACTGGCCCTTAAACTGGTATTCACCGAGTCAAGGCTTGGCATGATGCTCTATGCTCGTGTGATTCGTTCCGAGGCCCAGGCCGAAGGCTTCGAAGTTGCTGCAGAGTTCCTGCATATGCCTGAAAACTGTCGCACCCAGCTTGCCCGCCTGATTCTTGAAGCACAGGCTCGACAACGCCAGAACGAGCTCTATCAGGAATGAGCATGAATAATGTCCCCACACCTACGCCTCATCCAAAACTCTACCTGCTGGCCATGGGAGCCGGTTTTGCCGGTCTGATTGCATGGTTCGTGATTGGGCGTTCACTGGGCATATTGGACTGGATAAGCGGCCTGTTTCCTGAGTCACATGCAGGCGCCGGACTTATGGTCGCCATCATGGCACTGATGACACCCGGCTTTCTGCTGTGGAAATACTATAACCGTTGGATTGAAAAGCGTCTCAAGGTGAAGGGGCGTTATTACGAAGATGGTGTCTATCTGCCTCCAAAGCAGAAATGAAACAGCCGGGCTGGGCCCGGCTGAAAAACCCAACACACCAAAGTCGGTTGCTTAAAGGTTCGCAACCCTGTTGAGCCCGGAAATAGCAGCAACACGGTAGGCTTCAGCCATGGTCGGATAGTTGAAGGTTGTGTTGATGAAATATTTCAGTGTATTCGCCTCACCCGACTGGCTCATGATCGCCTGGCCAATGTGAATGATCTCCGAAGCCTGATCGCCAAAACAGTGGATACCAAGAATCTGAAACGTTTCACGATGGAAGAGCACCTTCAGCATGCCTACAGGTTCACCGGAAATCTGGGCACGTGCCGTGTCCTTGAAGAACGCCTGCCCAACTTCATAGGGCACACATTCCGCTGTCAGCTCCTCTTCTGTTTTGCCGATGGAGCTGATCTCCGGGATGGTATAGATGCCGGTCGGGACATCATTGATATAGCGGAAATCATCCGCTGACAACATGTCAGCCGATGCAGACCGCCCCTGATCCAGGGCAGCCGATGCCAGGCTCGGCCAACCGATCACATCACCGACCGCATACACCCCATCGGCCTCGGTGCGATAGTGTTCATCGACTGCCAACTGACCCCGGCTGTTGGCTTCAAGTCCAATCTTGTCGAGCCCCAGACCCGCCGTATTGCCACTGCGGCCATTGCACCAGAGAAACGCATCGGCACGTATCTTCTTACCGGATTGCAATTCGATGGTGACACCATGCGCATCGCCGGTAACCGATTTGTAGTCTTCGTTATGACGAATTTTTACAGCGTTGTTGCGCAGGTGATAGCTCAACGCATCGGAGATTTCATCATCAAGGAATGAAAGCAGTCGATCACGCATATCAATCAGGTCAACCTTAACCCCAAGACCACTGAAAATGGACGCGTATTCACAGCCTATGACGCCGGCGCCAAAAATCACCAGCGTACGCGGTGTGTGACTCAGCTTGAGAATGGTATCGGAGTTATAAATACGCGGATGCGCGAAATCGATATCCGGTGGGCACCAGGGACTGGAGCCGGTTGCGATCACAAAGTTACGGCTGCGCAAGGTTTCCTTCGAATTGTGCTCTCCCGCTACTTCAATCTCACCAGGCTTCTGGAAGTGAGCGCGGCCGAAAAACACATCAACCCGGTTGCGGGCGTAGAAATTGGTCCGCAGCATAACCTGATTGGAGATTACCTTCTCCGCACGCTTTAGCACCTTGGGAAAAGAAAACCAGCGTGGCTCGCCGATATCACGGAACATGGGGTTAGTGTTGAACTCAATGATCTGCTTGACCGAGTGTCGCAATGCCTTGGAGGGAATCGTGCCCTTGTGAGTACAGTTCCCGCCCACGGTATTCTGTTCTTCGACTATGGCAACACGGCGGCCCTGCTTGGCAGCATTGATCGCAGCGCCTTCGCCAGCCGGACCGGAGCCAATCACAACGACATCATAGTCATACACAGCCATTACTTTCCCCTTAGTAGAAAACGAGATCGGAGCCAACTACTCCGCCCTTGGTTGTTGACCAAGCATAGAGATACTGCTGGCAACAACCAATTAGCTTTTAGATTTAACCTCATAGGCAAGATCACCACCAACATTGCCCTGTTGGCGCTCCTGCTCTTCATCACACTTGTTCGGATCACCGCCACAAATGTCACATACGGTATCCATGCCAACGGCACTCATGCCGCCACAGGAACCGGTAATTGGCTTACGCCCCATCAACACCCCCACAGACATGGCTGTGATGATCAACAGCAGCGCAGCGAAGGTCAGAATCATGGTTTCCATTACATACCTCCGAGCATTATCAGTTCAGATAGGCCTCAAAATCAGGCGTGGCGCGGGTTATAAACCCCTCAGCACCCTTGCTTATGAAAAAGGCTTTCACATTATGTTCGATAGCAAAATTGTACCCCTGTTCCTCTCCCATCACCATGAGTGCAGTGGCAAGTGCGTCTGCTTCTGCACAAGTGGGCCTGATCACCGTTACCGAAGCCAGGCGGTGAGTGATGGGGCGCGCGGTGCGGGGATCAATGGTATGGGAGTAACGTACACCATCTTCTTCAAAATAATTACGATAATCGCCTGACGTCGCGACCGCATCACTTTCAAGGCTTATAATCGTCTGAGCCACACGCTCAACGCCGGCCACAGGCGCCTCGATCGCAAGCTTCCAGGCTGAACCGTCCGGTTTAAGCCCCTCTGCTCGCAATTCACCTCCAATTTCAACCAGGTAGCGATCAACTCCCTCTTGCTCCAGCAGATTGGCCAGTGCGTCTACACCATAGCCCTTGGCGATTGCTGAAAGGTCAATGTACTGCTCACCGAGACGCCGAACCTGTCGGGTTGCAGGTATCAGCTCAACAAACCGGTACCCAATCCGCTCCCGCAAATGTTCAATCTGCTCGTCCGTCGGTGCATGTATTATCCGGCCATCCGGCCCAAACCCCCAGAGGTTCACAAGCGGGCCTACGGTTACATCAAACGCACCGTCGGTCCACTCACTGATCCGTTGCGACTCCTGCAGTACAAACATCAGCTCGGCAGGAATAGTCTGAGCATAACCAAGCTCAACACTATTGAGTTTCGACAGCTCCGAGTCGTCAATGTAGGTCGACATTTGACGATTGACTTCAGCCAGCAAAGCACCGGCCTTGGCACGAATCGAGGCAACACGGGTGTCATCCTCGGCAACCCACTTCACACTAAAGCTGGTTCCCATCGTTAAACCGTCAAAGGAAACAATGCGCTCTCGGGGGCGACTGTCACACCCCAGCAGCCCCAAAACAAAAACGGCCAGCAGCGAAGCTGCCAGCCATTTTGTCAGACGTATCTGATTAGCCATCAATATCAGCCACCAAAGTCGTCCAGCAGGATATTCTCAGGCTCGACACCCATATCTTCAAGCATCTTGATAACGGATGCATTCATCATTGGCGGTCCGCACATGTAGTATTCGCAATCCTCAGGGGCCTCATGCTCCTTCAGATAGTGTTCATACAGCACGTTATGGATGAAGCCCGTATAGCCGGTCCAGTTATCCTCCGGCAGAGGATCGGACAGGGCCAGATGCCAGGTAAAGTTCTCATTCTCTTCAGCCAGCTTGTCGAACTCTTCCACATAGAAAGCCTCACGTACGGATCGAGCACCGTACCAGAAGGAGATCTTGCGCGTAGAGTTAAGACGCTTGAGCTGATCAAAGATGTGTGAGCGCATTGGTGCCATGCCAGCACCACCACCGATGAAGACCATCTCATTATCGGTTTCCTTGGCGAAGAACTCACCGAAGGGTCCGTAAACAGTAATGGTGTCCCCCGGCTTCAGGCTGAAGACGTAAGAAGACATCTGCCCCGGCGGAATGCCCTGGCTGCCCGGAGGCGGCGAGGCAATACGAATATTGAACTTAACCAGTCCACGCTCTTCCGGGTAGTTTGCCATTGAATAGGCACGGATAACCGGCTCATCCACCTTGGAGACAAACTGCCACATATCGAACTTGTCCCAGTCGCCGCGGAACTCTTCCTGGATATCGAAATCCTTGTAGTGCACTTCATGCGGCGGTGCTTCCAACTGTACGTAACCACCGGCGCGGAAATCCACGTTCTCACCTTCAGGCAGACGCAGAGTGAGCTCTTTGATGAAGGTTGCCACGTTCGGGTTGGATTCAACAGTGCACTCCCACTTCTTCACGCCGAAGACATCATCTTCCACGTGGACCTTCATATCCTGCTTAACGGCTACCTGGCAGGACAAACGCCAGCCTTCCTTGCCCTCACGCAGGGTGAAGTGGGATTCTTCGGTCGGCAGCATGGAGCCACCACCATCCAGCACCTGACATTTGCACTGCGCGCAGGTACCGCCACCACCACAGGCAGACGCAAGGAAAATCCCCTTGTCAGCCAGAGTTTGCAGCAGCTTGCCACCTGCAGGAACAGTGATCGATTTTTCCGGATCGTCGTTGATCTCGATGGTCACATTGCCGGAGCTGACCATCTTGGCTCGGGCAGCGAGGATTACGGCTACGAGTGCAAGCACCACCGCCGTGAACATCACTACACCGAGAATGATGACTTCTGTATTCATCGGTTCATCCCATCCTTTTCGCTATTCATGCCAACCGGTTACAGCTGTACGCCGGAGAAGGACATGAAGCCGAGAGACATCAGACCCACGGTAATGAAGGTGATACCCAGACCACGCAGACCGTGCGGTACATCGCTGTACTTCAGCTTTTCACGGATACCTGCCAGCGCAGCAATGGCCAGCGCCCAGCCGATACCGGCGCCAGCGCCGTAGACGACACTCTCACCGAAGGTGTAGTCACGCTCAACCATGAACAAAGCAGCACCCATGATGGCGCAGTTCACGGTAATCAGCGGCAGGAATACGCCCAGCGCGTTGTAGAGGGCCGGTACAAACTTGTCCAGGAACATCTCCAGAATCTGCACAATCGCGGCAATTACGCCAATGTAGGAGATGAAGCCCAGGAAGCTCAGATCCACTTCAGGATAACCGGCCCACGCCAGTGCACCCTCACGCAGCAGGTGGTTATAGATCAGGTTGTTTACCGGCACTGTGATGACCAGCACCACAATAACGGCAATACCCAGACCAATGGCGGTCTGTACCTTCTTCGAAATCGCCAGGAAGGTACACATCCCGAGGAAGAAGGCCAAGGCCATGTTTTCAACGAAAATCGCCTTAACAGCAAGGCTGATCAGCTGTTCCATGATTTACGCAGCCTCCTTCTTGGTGTTCGGAGCCATTTCGTACTCCGGCTTTTCAACCTGCTCCGGCTTCCAGGTACGGATGATCCAGATGAACATGCCGATCAGGAAGAATGCGCTCGGCGGCAGCAATAGCAGACCGTTGCCCTGATACCAGCCCCCGTTGTTGACCAACGGCAGGATTTCAATACCGAACAACGAGCCTGAGCCGAACAGCTCACGGAAGAAACCGACGAACAGTAGCACCACACCGTAGCCCATACCGTTGCCGAGACCGTCCAGAAAGCTCGGGATCGGCGGATTTTTCATCGCATAGGCTTCAGCGCGACCCATCACGATACAGTTGGTGATAATCAGACCAACGAATACCGACAGCTGCTTGGAGATCTCGTAAGCAAAGGCCTTCAGGAACTGGTCTACTACGATTACCAGCGAGGCAATAATGGTCATCTGCACGATGATGCGGATACTGCCCGGAATGTGGTTACGGATCAGCGACACGAAAAAGTTCGAGAACGCCGTTACCACCATAACCGCCAGGGTCATGACCAGCGCCGTCGCCATGTTGGAGGTAACCGCCAGCGCAGAACATACACCCAGAATCTGCAGAGCGATCGGGTTGTTCTTGAAGATTGGCGTTACCAGAACATCTTTAGTCTTGGACATGGATTAAGCCTCCCCTGCACGCAGGTTGTTCAGGAACGGCGCGTAGCCATTCTCGCCCATCCAGAACTGAACCAGGTTGGTGACACCGTTGCCGGTCAGCGTAGCCCCAGACAGACCGTCGATCTTGTGCTCGGCATCGGCTGTAGAGGCGTCAACACTGCCCTTGATCAGCTGGATTTTCGGATCCATCTTGTCTTCACCGTAGACTTCCTTACCCGGCCATAGCGCTTTCCAGGCAGGATTGTCGACTTCGCCACCCAGCCCCGGGGTCTCGGCGTGCGAGTAGAAGCCAAGCCCTACCACGGTGTTCAGATCGCCTTCCAGCGCCAGGAATCCGTAAAGGGTGGACCAAAGACCCTTGCCATGAACCGGCAGGACTACCTTCTCGACAGCGCCGTTGGCACTTTCAACCAGGTAGACCGGTTGCACACGCGCAATGGTCTTGATACCGGCCTGATCTTCATCACGGCTCAGACGAATGTTCTGCGCAGGATCCTTTGCAGCCTTGGTTTCGTCATAACTGGACGCAACATCAACGAACTTGCCAGTTTCCAGATCAACATATTTGGTCGTGATTTGCTGGAACAGCTCGTCAACACTCTTAGCAGGATCACTGATACCGGCCGCAGCAAGAATGTTGCTCTTGCGGTCCAGTTCTTTGTTGGCAACCTGCTTGGGCTTGAGGATTACCGCCGCCGCCGACACCACTACCGAGCAGATAACACACAGCAGGATGGTGACCAGCAGGGTTTTACCCATAGTATCGTTATTAGCCGACATTACGCTTCATCCTCCGCTTAATGTTCGCCTGGACAACGAAGTTGTCGATCAGCGGTGCAAACAGGTTGGCAAACAGAATGGCCAGCATCATACCTTCCGGGAACGCCGGGTTGGCCACACGGATCAGCACTACCATCACACCGATCAGCGCGCCGAAGAACCACTTACCGGTGTTGGTCATGGATGCAGACACGGGGTCGGTCGCCATGAAAATCATACCGAAAGCGAAGCCACCCAGAACCAAGTGCCAATAGAACGGCATGTTGAACATCGGGTTGGTATCGGAGCCGATCAGGTTGAACAGCGTGGACGTGGCCACCATGCCAAGGAATACGCCCGCAACGATTCGCCAAGCCGCAATCCGGGCAAACAGGATAACCGCACCACCGATTAGAATCGCCAGAGTGGACGTTTCACCCACCGAGCCTTGAATGGTACCGATGAAAGCATCGAACCAGGTTACGTTCGCAGCCAGAATCGCTTCAACGCCGCCCATGGCAGCCAGACCCAGCGGGGTTGCTCCAGAGAAGCCGTCAACAGCGGTCCAGATCGCATCACCTGACATCTGTGCCGGGTAGGCAAAGAAGAGGAATGCACGACCGGTCAACGCCGGGTTGAGGAAGTTTTTGCCGGTACCGCCGAATACTTCCTTACCGATCACCACACCGAAGCTGATACCCAGTGCAACCTGCCACAGCGGGATGGTCGGCGGCAGAATAAGCGAGAACAGGATGGAGGTCACGAAGAAGCCTTCGTTCACTTCATGCCCGCGCTTCATGGCAAACAGCACTTCCCAGAAGCCACCAACAATAAATGTCACTGCATAAATCGGTAGCCAGTAGACAGCACCGTGAATGATGTTGTCCCACACGCTGTCCGGGCTGAACCCGGTCAGTGATGCAGCCAGCGCACCACGCCAGCCGGTAGACTCGGTCAGGCCCAAATCCGCCATGGCGGTATTGGCCTGCAGGCCTATGTTGTACATCCCGAAGAAGATCGCCGGGAAAGTACACAGCCACACCAGAATCATGATGCGCTTCAGGTCAACACCATCACGTACATGAGCGGCGTTTTTGGTGACCTGGCCGGGTGTGTAGAAAATGGTATCCACTGCTTCATACAGGGCGTACCAGTTCTCGTATTTGCCGCCTTTATGGAAATGCGGCTCCATTTTATCCAGAACGGTTCTTAAACTCATGACCAGCCTCTCTTACGCCTCTTTCTCGATGCGCGTCAGGTTGTCGCGAAGAATCGGACCGTACTCGTACTTACCAGGGCACGCAAACGTGCACAGTGCGAGGTCCTCTTCATCCAGCTCAAGACAACCGAGCTGCATCGCGGTCACGATATCGCCGGTCACCAGTGCACGCAGCAACTGAGTCGGCAGGATATCCAGCGGCATCAACGTTTCAAACTGACCTACGGGGATCATCGCCCGCTCGGATCCGTTTGTCGTTGTGGTGAAGTTGAATTTCTTGCCCGGTGAAAGCACGGACGCAAACATGTTCAAGACAGAGAACTTATTGCTGCCAGGGGCGATCCAGCCCATAAATTCGCGCTTGTCACCTTCCAGCAGCACGCTCACCTGATTGGCATAACGGCTCAAAAAGGCATGAGCTCCCAGTGCTGCACGGCCGTTCCAGACAGAGCCGCTGATAACACGGTTTTTGCCCGGCAGTAACCGACCGGCAATCAACTCCTCGGTAGAAGCCCCAATACGAGTGCGCACAAGCTGCGGCTTCTCAACCTGAGGACCTGCCAACGCAACAACACGTTCGACCGGCAGACGACCTTCAGTAAACAGGCGTCCAAATGCGATCACGTCCTGATAACCGATGGTCCAGACTGTTTTCTGCTGCGACACCGGGTCCAGGAAGTGTATATGTGTACCGGCATTTCCAGCAGGATGCTTGCCGGCGAACTCGGCCACATCAACACCATCCGCTGTCGGCACGTTGGCGCCGGCAGCCTTGCAGAGATACACCTTGCCACCGCTGAGACAGGTCAGCAGCTTGAGGCCGTTGGTAAATGCGTCAGCCTGCTCATTGATGATCAGCTCAGGACTGGCTGCTAACGGATTGGTATCGATCGCAGTAACGAAAATGGAGTGAGGCGTGGTACCGACCTGAGGCACCCGACTGAAAGGACGGGTACGCAGCGCAGTCCAGAGACCGGATGATTGCAAGCTTTCTTCGATCTGCTCGCGTGTCAGACTGCCCAGTTCATCGGCAGAATATCGAGGGAATTCGACCGCTTCTTCCTGTTCGTCCAGCTCAATGACCACGGATTGCAGTACACGTCGTTCGCCACGGTTGATCGCACGGACCACACCGGCGCCCGGAGCCGTATACTGGACCCCTTCTGTTTTTTTATCGGTAAAGATCACCTGACCGAGTTTCACCCGGTCACCCTCTTTGACCTTCATTGACGGCTTCATGCCGACATAATCCTGGCCAAGGAGAGCCACAGTGCGTACAGCGGGACCATCACTGATGGTCTGCTCGGGCGCACCTGCAATCGGTAGATCCAGACCCTTATTGATCTTGATCATTCGTCTCACCCAACTATCAAAAATATTCAGGAGATCACGCCCCCGCCCAAACGCGGTCAGCCAAAATGAAACTAGCCTTCCGTGCCGGGAAACAGACGCAGGATTCCCACCTAAAAATCCGCACAAGTATAACCGACACCCTTGTCGTTTTTCTACAAGCCACTGATTTCCTGAGCTGGAACAGAGTGATAAAAAGGCATATACGAATAGATCGTATAGGAATATATATATTATATTTAAGAATATAATATCTCAGAAACAAAAAAGGCCACCCAACACGGGCAGCCCTTTTCAACAGCACAGGTAAACAGACGCTTACTTGCTGTTTTTCGGGAACGCCTGCAAAGTGCACTTGGCCAGATGCTGTGCCATGCGAACCACCTGACAGCTGTAACCAAATTCGTTGTCATACCATACGTACAGCACGCAACGATTGCCATCCACGATGGTTGCAAGGGCATCGACCACACCAGCCGCACGCGATCCTACAAAGTCACTGGAAACCGCTTCCGGCGAGTTGCTGTAGTCGATCTGCTTTTGCAGATCAGAGTGCAGTGCTGCATCGCGCAGGAAGGCATTCAGCTCGTCTTTGTCGGTGGACTTTTCCAGGTTCAGGTTCAGGATCGCCATTGACACGTTCGGCGTCGGCACGCGAATCGCATTACCGGTCAGCTTGCCTTCCAGCTCCGGCAGCGCCTTGGCAACGGCTTTGGCAGCACCGGTCTCGGTCAGAACCATGTTCAGCGCAGCCGCACGACCGCGGCGATCACCCTTGTGGTAGTTGTCGATCAGGTTCTGGTCGTTGGTGTAGGAATGCACAGTTTCAACATGTCCATTCACGACACCAAACTGATCATTAACCGCTTTGAGTACCGGCACGATAGCGTTGGTGGTACATGAGGCAGCGGACAGCACACGGTCATCATCATTGATGTCGTTATGGTTAACACCCATAACAATGTTTTTGACGCCCTTACCCGGCGCCGTCAACAGCGCACGCGCGACACCCTTGGACTGCAGGTGCAGTGACAAGCCTGCTTCATCGCGCCATTTGCCGGTGTTGTCGATCACCAGCGCGTTCTTGATGCCGTACTGGGTATAGTCAACCTGGTCCGGACCATCGGCAAAAATCACCTTAATGTAATTGCCGTTAGCGATGATCGCATTGCTTTCTTCATCGATCTGGATGGTGCCCTTGAAGGAGCCGTGAACCGAGTCACGACGCAGAAGACTGGCACGCTTCTCAAGATCGTTATCGGCGTTACCCTTGCGTACAACAATGGCACGCAGGCGCAGGGAATGGCCACCGCCAGCACGATCCAGCATCAGACGCGCCAACAGGCGACCGATACGGCCAAAGCCGTACAATACAACATCGGTCGATTCGTGCGCTTCAGCCGGCTCGGTAGAAGCGTCGGCCAGCTCATCAGCAAGGAAGGCCTGCAGGGTGCGGCCATTACCTTCGTTGCGGAATTTTACCGCCAGTTTGCCAATATCGATGTGAGCATTGGTCACATCCATTTCGGCCACGGCTTCCAGTACCGGGAAGGTATCCACTACGGACAGCTCTTCAGCTTCCAGCTGACGCACAAAACGATGTGCCTTGAGAATATTGATCACAGACCGCTTGACGATCAGACGACCATAGACAGAGATCTCTACGTTTCGGTCACGATACAGACGACCCACCAGCGGCACCATCGCTTCCGCGATCGCTTCACGGGCTTTCCAGTCTGCAAAAATCAGTTCTTGGCTCACGGGGTAACTCCGAAATTGTCAACGCTCAATTTGGGTGCGCGCATTATCCTCTTTTCACACGGTCGGGGCAAACCTGACAAGGCTAGACTTTGGTCCCCTTGCTGTCGTGAGGCTGCGTTTTGCAGTTTCAACGGTTAAACTGCTCGCCTTTACAACCTGAAGGGAGAGACAGCATTGGCGGTCGAATTCAACTTTCCATTACCCAAGGGCCCCGGTGACATCCGCCGTCTGGGTCAGGTACAGGGCAGTGCCACCGGCCTGTTGACACAGCAGATCGCTTGCCGTCATAACGGCTTGATGCTGCTGATCTGTCAAGATATGGAAAGCGCGGAGCGGCTGCAGAATGAGGTCAGGTTCTACAGTTGTGACCAACTGCCGGTGCGCTTGCTGCCCGACTGGGAGATTCTGCCCTATGACAGTTTTTCACCGCATCAGGACATTATTTCCACACGCATCCAGACATTGCACCAACTCCCGGAACAGAAACACGGTGTGCTGATTCTGCCGATCAGCACACTGATGCACCGCCTTCCCCCACTGAGCTTCATTACCGCCAGCGCTCTGTTTCTTGAGCCTGGACAGAAACTCGACAGCATCGCCTTGCGCCAACGCTTCACGGACGCCGGCTACACTGCCGTAGATACTGTCTATGAGCATGGTGAATTTGCCATCCGCGGCGCAATTATCGACCTGTATCCCATGGGATCTGAGTTGCCGCTGCGCATCGACCTGTTCGATGATGAAATTGACACCATCCGAACATTTGACCCGGAAAGCCAACGCTCCATCGACAAGGTGGATCGGGTAAGACTGTTGCCTGCAAAAGAGTTCCCGTTTCATCAAGATGCCATCACCCGCTTCAAGCAGCGCTGGCGTGAACGCTTTGATGTGGATCACACCCGCTGCCCCATATACCAGGATGTATCCAGCGGACTGACGCCGCCGGGTATCGAATACTACGCCCCACTCTTTTTCGAACAGTCAGCAACCCTGTTTGACTATCTGCCCGAAAACACACTGATTCTTCATGACCGACAACTCAACTCGGCAGCCGAACACTTCTACCATGATGTACGCCAACGCCACGATGAACGCCGAGGTGACCTGCAGCGCCCGATACTTTCCCCTGACGAGCTGTTTCTTTCAGCTGAAGAGCTTTTCAGCACTCTGCGACAACGCCCCGTCATCCGTCTCAATGAAGAGGCGGAAGAGCTCAAGCCTGGCCGTGACAACCTGCCCTGTGTCGACCTGCCCGACTTCAGCACGGATGACCGCCAGACACCGCTGGCCTCTCTTCAGGCATATCGACAGCATGACACTACGCCGATCCTGATCTGTGCGGAGTCAGCCGGTCGCCGTGAGGCCTTGCTGGAACATGCACGCAAGGCCGGACTTGATCTTGCTGAGTGTGATAACTGGTCGGATTTCATTTCACAAAGGCCCAACCTGGCCATCACCACCTTCGCACTGGAGCGTGGACTGTTCATACCAGGCCAGCTGCAGCTGATCACAGAAACACAGCTATTCGGACGCCAGGTATTTCAACGTCGTCGGCGTGAAAAACAGCAAATCGACTCGGATCAGGCCATTCGCCACCTGTCCGAACTGACCATAGGTGCACCGGTAGTGCACCTTGATCATGGTGTTGGCCGCTATCAGGGCATGCAAACCATTAGTGTCGATCAACAGCCTGCCGAATTTCTGGTGCTTGAATATGCCGATGAGGCCAAACTGTATGTGCCGGTATCCTCACTACATCTGATCGGTCGGTACTCCGGTGCCAGCGACGAATCAGCCCCATTGCACCGATTGGGGACAGAGCAGTGGAGCAAGGCACGGCGCAAGGCAGCCGAAAAGGTTCGTGACTCTGCTGCCGAGCTGCTCGACATCTATGCACGCCGTGCTGCACGCAAGGGGTTCAGTTTTGATTGCAGCGAGGCTGAATATGCGCGCTTTGCAGCCAGTTTCCCATTTGAGGAAACCCCGGACCAAGCCAATACCATTAATGCAGTGGTAGGTGACATGCGCGCTGCGGCGCCCATGGATCGGCTGGTGTGTGGCGACGTCGGCTTCGGCAAGACTGAGGTTGCCATGCGCGCGGCCTTTATCGCGGTACAGAGTGGCAAGCAGGTCGCCGTACTGGTACCCACCACGCTGCTGGCACAACAGCATTTTGAAAACTTCCGTGACCGTTTTGCCGATTGGCCCGTTGAAGTGGAGCTGATTTCGCGCTTCAAAAGCGCCAAACAACAACAGGCCACTCTTCTCGCACTCAGCGAGGGCAAGGTCGACATCCTGATCGGCACGCATAAACTGCTGCAGGGGGATATCCGTTTCAGTGATCTGGGACTGTTGATTATTGATGAAGAACACCGCTTTGGCGTCCAACAAAAAGAGCGACTCAAATCGCTGCGTTCAGAAGTCGATATTCTGACCCTGACGGCAACCCCGATTCCACGAACGCTTAACATGGCCATGTCCGGTATCCGTGATTTGTCGATTATTGCCACTCCGCCAGCCCGCCGCCTGTCGGTCAAAACCTTTGTGCGCCAGAATGATGCACCCATGGTGAAGGAAGCGATCCTGCGTGAGCTGCTGCGTGGCGGCCAGGTGTACTACCTCCACAACGAGGTCAAGACGATCGAGAAGGTTGCCGAGGAGATAGCGGCTCTGGTACCGGAAGCAAGGGTGGCCATTGGCCATGGTCAGATGCGCGAGCGTGAGCTGGAGCAGGTCATGAGCGACTTTTATCACAAGCGCTTTAACGTACTGGTCTGCACCACCATCATTGAAACCGGCATTGATGTACCCAGTGCCAACACCATTATTATTGATCGCGCCGACAAATTCGGCCTGGCCCAGCTGCATCAGCTGCGGGGTCGTGTAGGCCGCTCTCACCATCAGGCCTATGCCTACCTGTTAACACCGCCAGTTCGGGCCATTACACAGGATGCGATCAAACGACTGGAAGCGATCAGCGAGGCCAACACCCTTGGAGCCGGTTTTACCCTTGCCACCCATGATCTGGAGATCCGTGGTGCGGGTGAGCTGCTGGGCGAAGAGCAAAGCGGTCAGATGCAAAGTGTTGGCTTCGGTCTGTATATGGAAATGCTGGATCAGGCGATCAAGGCGATCCGCGAGGGCAAGACTCCTGATCTGGACAAGCCTCTGCATCATGGCTGCGAGATCAACCTGCACCTGCCCGCACTGATTCCGGATGACTATCTGCCGGACGTACATAATCGACTGATCATCTACAAACGCATAGCCAATGCTGCTGATGCCAACGCACTTGATGAACTGCAGGTTGAAATGATTGATCGCTTTGGCCTGCTGCCCGAACCGACCCGCAACCTGATGAGACTGACGCATCTCAAACTGAAAGCGGAAGCCCTGGGCATCGTCAAGCTTGATGCCGGCGACAAGGCCGGTCGCATCGAGTTTGAAGCCGAGCCGAACATCGATCCACTGACACTGATCACCATGATTCAGCGCCAACCTCAGCGCTTCCGTCTGGACGGTGCCAGCGTATTGCGGTTTACTCAACCCATGGAAAAGGTCGCGTCCCGCTTTGAAGCGGTCGAGTCACTGCTCACCCAACTGTCACCCAAAGAGAAAGAGTAATCCTATGCCCGGTTTACTGCAACGCACCCTGACACTGGTAACCCTTTCAAGCCTGACGGCAATGGCCAGCGCCGCCAACCTGTACAAGGTCGAAATGCTGGTGTTTGCCAATCAAAACGGAATCGGTGTGAACGAGGAATATTGGCCGGATATCGCACCTGCCGACGTCAGTGGTGCCGTATTCCCACGCAGCTGGGACGGCTACCCTCTACAGGCCTTTGAGGAGCTGCCACGCAACGATCTGCGTTTGAGTGCAGATGCCAGCCGTCTGGCCCGCAGCAGCGAGTACAAAGTGCTGTATCACAGCGGATGGCTACAATCCATTGGCAGCAAAAGCCAGGCACGACCCGTGCGCATCAAAGCCAGTACTGAAGGCTACGAGCTGGACGGTTCAATCAGCATCTACCGCAATCGCTTTCTGCACGCTCAGCCAAGCTTGCAACTAAGCAGCCACGGATCGATGCAGCAGACACTGTCTGAAACCGACAGCAGCGACCGCTATAGCCCTGCTGCATGGCTACTGCAGGATGCCCGCCGCATGCGCTCCAACGAGATACATTACATTGATCACCCGCATATGGGCGTGCTTTTGATCATTCGTCCTGTCGGTAACTGAATCGGCTTAACGGGCTTTCAAACTGCATTTAGCTGACTGAAGCGGCTGTCGGGGATAGCCGCCAAAGCCTGTGGCGATCCTTCCTCAATCACCCGCCCCTTGTCCAGTATCACAACACGATCAAACAACGCTGCCGTTTGCAGATGGTGACTGATCATCACCAGTGTTCGTTCGGGGTAAAGCCGCAACACATTCTCCACAACGGCGGCTTCCGTTGCGGCATCAAGCCCCTCGGTTGGCTCATCAAGCAGTAGGATGGGGGCGTCACGCAATAGCGCCCTTGCCAGTGCCAGCCGCTTGCGCTGCCCCCCTGAAAGGCGGCTGCCAGACTCGCCTATTGAGTATGCAAGAGGCTCTTCGCCCAACTCCATATCCAGTCGCACAGCTGCCAGTACCGATGCCATATCGGCCTCATCGGCACTCACATTGGCCAGGGCAAGGTTATCGGCGACAGTACCGGCAAAGAGCTGAACCGGTTGTGATAGCACACCCATCTGAGCTCTCAGGGTTGATTCACTGTAGCAGGCAACCGGCTGACCACCCAACAACACATGTCCCTGTTGCGGATCATGGAATCGCGCCAGCAAGCTGATAAGCGTGCTCTTGCCGCTGCCGGTATGCCCCAGCAGCAGTATTTTTTCTCCGGCCGATACCTGTAGTGAGAACTTCTCAAGTACCGCTGATGAAGAACGATCATAATGAAAATATACCTGATCAAAACTGAAGCTGCCGGGCAGCGACACTGGAGCTTCATCGGCTGGCGGATAGTGGATCAGCGGGGCGGTTGCAGCAACTTCCTGCAGGCGTGCAGCCGCACGGCGAGTTTTGCCAAGATACTGATATGCCAGAGATAGTGGAGCCACAACTTCAAACACAGCCAACACACAGAACAGCACCATGGCCAGCTGAGCAGGTTCAAGCCTGCCATCGTATACGCGCTCAACACCCATAGCCAAAGCCAGCAGGCCAGTTGTACCACCAATAAATACGATCAGCGCCGTCATCAGCCCCGTCAGCAGCGTCATGCGCAGCTGGGTTTTCTGCAGCCTCGCCTCCTCGGCAGCGGTAGCATCAATCGCTCGCTGAACACCGCCATAGATGTACAGGTCGGCCAGCCCCTGTACCAACCCTATCAGCCGTTGACGCAGGCGAGCGGTCGCCACTACCTGCTGCTCGCCCACATGACGTGCTGACAAGTGTGCCAGCAGTGGCGTGATCACTCCTGCCAGCAATAACCCCACAGCTGTCAGCAACGCTATCCCAGGGCTGTACAGTGCCAGAAAACCCAATACCAGTGCCGACACCAGTAACGCAAGTACGCTGGGAGCCAGTACACGCAGATACAGGTTATCCAGCGCATTTACATCAGCGATAAGGCGGCTCAAAAGGTCAGCGGAGCGAAACTGCTGCAACCGAGCAGGGCCAAGCGGCTCAAGGCAACGATAGAACCAGCTGCGTAGATCGGCCAGCAGACGGAAGGTTGCTTCGTGGGTTGTTACCCGCTCAAAATAGCGCCCAACTGTTCTGGCGATGGCAAAACCTCGCACGCCAGCCCCCGGCGTAAAGTAGTTGAACTGCTGGGCTGTGACCGCACTGATGCCAGCCAGAGCCGCTGCCGAAATGAACCAGCCTGACAGGGTCATCAGGCCGATACTGGCCAGCAGCGTGACCAGGCCCAGCAAAGTGCCAAGCAGGACCCAGTTCAAGTGTGGTCGCATCAGCCCAACGAATGGACGCAATTCTTTCATGTCGCGCCTCCGACTTCGGGTGCGTCTGTATTCAAGAGGCTCAGCTGCCCGTTCTCAAGCTGCCATACCTCATCCGCCCGCAGCATCGAGGAGCGCCGATGTGTCAGCATCAGCACCAGCCTGCCTGCACACAGCGTCTGCAGAGACTCCAGCACCAGCTGCTCACTGTCTCGGTCAAGGTTTGCAGTAGGCTCATCCAGCAACAATACCGGCGCATCCTTAAGAAAGGCTCGTGCCAGCGCCAGGCGCTGAATTTGTCCGCCGGAAAAACCACTTCCCAGCTCTCCCACAATAGTATCGAGACCGTCAGGAAGGCGCTGTACAAATTCCAGTGCATTGGCTTGCTCCAGTGCCAAATACAGAGCATGCTCGCTGGCATCGGGTGCTGCCAACAGCAGGTTATCGCGCAGACTGCCCGGAAACAGTGTTGTATGCTGACTGACCCAGGCAACCTGTTCCAGCCAAGCATAACTGCCTACCATATCCAGCGGTGTCTGATTAACCTTAACCTGACCTTCGCTGAGTTGGCGAAATCCCAGAAGTACTTGCAGCAGGGATGACTTGCCCGCACCACTCGGGCCCACCAGTGCAACAATTCGGCCTCGCTGAAGCGTCAGATTCACGCCCGTAAATACTGGCGTCTGGCGCCCGGGGTAAGTCAGTCCCGCACCCTCAAGGCTAATCTGATGGACAGTAGCATCCAAACCCGCTCCCTCTCCGGCTATCGCTTTGGGGGTAGCCTCCAGCAGTTCACGCAGCTTGTCGGCGGCAGCCACCGCTTCCTGTCGCGCATGATAATGCGTGCCCAGTTCTCGTAAAGGAAGGTAAAACTCCGGCGCCAGCAGCAGTATAAACAATCCCTGGTAAAGGTTGACCGGCGCGTCCCAGTAACCAAAGTCCAGGTGGCCAAGAAAGCTGAAACCCAAATAAACCGCGACTACGGCAATGGATATGGAGGCGAAGAATTCAAGCACCGCCGACGACAAGAATGCCAATCGAAGCACCTGCATCGTACGTTGACGAAACTCATCAGCCCCGGCCTCAATCACCTCCACCTGGGCTCGACTGCGATCAAACAGTTTCAGCGTAACGATACCCTGTACGACATCAAGAAAGTGGGACCCCAGTTGCGACAGCGCGGCGAAGTTACGTCGGTTGGCTTCAGCTGCACGGGTGCCGACCAGCGCCATGAAGAGCGGCACCAGAGGTGCCGTAATCAGGAAAATCAGCCCTGCCGCCCAGTTTACCGGGAATATGAAGGCGAGTATGACCAGCGGCAACATTGCCGCCAACGCCATTTGTGGCAAATAGCGGGCAAAAAAACCATCCAGCGCTTCAACCTGCTCAAGAAGAATGCTGCTCAGTTCACCGCTGCGCTGATCACCCGTATAGGCGGGTCCCAGCCGATTGATATGATTAAGCAGCAATCCTCTCAGGCTTCGCCTGATCCGAATCGATGCCTGCTGTCCAGCCCACTCCTTTACAACACCCAGCAGAGCTCTGAGCAACAGTGCCGCCAGCAACATCAACAGCAATGGCGTGTGCTGTGCAAGAGACTGCCCGCTGAACAGGGTGCCATCGACAACTCTGGCCAGCAGGTGGGCCTGAACAATCAGCATCAGACCGATACCAACCCCTGCTGCCACGCTCAGCCAAACCCAGCGTTTTTCCTGTTTGCCAAGCTGCTGTAGCCAGCGCTTTTGCTCCCGCTCCTGCAAGCGGCTCATGCCTGCTGCCCCGTTTCGGTCGGCCGTTGTGATACAGGTTCCGGCAACTCCGGCTCGCCTGCGGCAAGGTGAATGGTCTGAGTCGGGAAGGCAAATTCGGCTCCGTGACTGAAAATAATATCCGCTATTTTCAACATCACATCCTGTTTGATTTCGTGATACTTAACCCATTGTATGGTTTTGGTGAAGGTATACACCATAAAGTCGAGAGAGGATGGCCCAAAGCGGTTCAGCTGTACTATGATCGTCTGACGTGTATCGATTTCCGGATGATTGCGAATCATCTCGCGTACGTCATCAATGATTGCCCTGACCTTGTCTGCATCATCATAGCGGACCCCCACATGCTCAAAAATACGCCTGTTGCGCATCCGTGAGGGGTTTTCTACCGAGATGCTGGTAAAGGTCGCGTTTGGGACGTACAGGGGCCTTTGATCAAAGGTCCGGATGCGAGTCAGGCGCCAGCCGATGTACTCGACGGTCCCTTCTATCTCCTTATCGGGGGAGCGCACCCAGTCACCTACTCGAAACGGGCGATCCATATAAATCATCAGGCCACCGAAAAAGTTGGCCAGTAGATCCTTGGCAGCGAAGCCTACCGCGATACCGCCGATACCGCCAAATGCCAGGATGCCGGAAATACTGACACCTGAAGATTGCAGTACCGTTAGCCCAGCAAGAATGAACACAACCAGTCGCAGCAGCTTGGCAACAGCATCTGCGGTTGTGCGATCCACCTGTTTACGGCCGGCAACGGGCGTTGTCAGGTACTTTTCCCCTGCCTTGATAAAACGAATCACTCCCCAAGCCAAGAGGATGATGACCCCTAGTCGACGAAGGTCACCGCCTACTTCGGTGCTGACCGGCAGGCCGTTTCGGCTGAAAATTTCCAGCAACAGGGATACACCAGTGACCCAAATCAGAATACGCAGCGGTGTTCTGATCGATTTTAAGAGCAAATCGTCCCAGGCAGGGGCTTTCTGACTCAAGTGGTGAATCAAGCGCCCCATCACCCAGTTGAATACGATGGTTAACAGCCAGACCAGAACCACAACTGTTGCAGCAGCCACCTGCCAGCCGTAGTCCTCCAGCACGGGCCACTGTTTAAACAGAGGAGCCAGCAGCGGTTTCAGCAGCTGTTCAAGCATCAGATCTCCTTGAGTAACTCTGCCGCCAGCTGGCGGCTTTCATTCAGCCGATCAGAATCCGGAATCCGCGCAGGACGTGCGCGCATCCTGGCCAAGCGATGTGAGGCAGCAACCGAACCAGCCTGCAGATGTTCCAGAACCTGTCCTGCGCCGTCAGGATGATTACAGACCAGTACCATGTCACAACCGGCTGCAAGCGCACGATCACAGCGTTCTGCATAGCTGCCGGCCTGGCTGGCGCCCTCCATGCTGAGATCGTCACTGAAAATCACACCATCAAAATGCAACCGCTGGCGCAGAACCTGCTGCAGCCAATAACTGGAAAAGCCCGCCGGAGCCGAGCAAACCTGACTGTACACAACGTGTGCCGGCATTACGCCATCAAGCCCGCGTCGGATCAATGCGTCAAATGGCCGCAGATCCTGCTCTTCGATTTCAGCCATGCTGCGTTCATCAATCGGCAGCTCAAGGTGCGAGTCGGCCTGTACCCAGCCATGGCCCGGAAAATGCTTGCCGGTCGCGGCCATCCCGGCTTCATGCATACCGGCCATAACACCACCGGCCAGCTGGATAACCACCTCAGGATCAGCACCGAAGGCGCGGTCTCCAATAACACTGCTCTGACCCCAGTCCAGATCCAGCACCGGGGCAAAGCTGATATCGATATCAAACCGGCGAAGCTCTGTCGCCATCAACCAGCCAAGTTCATGGGCACAGGCGATCGCATGATGCGGGTTCTGTAGCCAGCGACGGCCCAAGGCAGCCATGGGCGGCAAACGAGTAAAGCCTTCATGGAAACGCTGGACACGCCCCCCCTCCTGATCAACCGCCACCAGCAGGTCTGCCCGCAAGGCACGAATGGATGTCATCAGTGATTTGAGCTGGTCGGGATTGTCATAGTTGCGGCTGAACAGAATCAGTCCGCCTACCTGGGGACTCTTGATCTGTTCGGTTTCAACTGCATTCAGTGCAGTCCCCTCAATATCAAGCATCAGAACGCCAGTGGTCATGATCTACTCTTCTATCAGAATATCAGTGCCAGGAGAGACCTGTTCAAACAGCTCCAGCAGGTCCGTGTTTCGCATCCGTATACAACCATGAGACAAGGGTGTGCCCATGGGTTCCGTATCCGGGGTGCCATGAATATAGATATACCGCCGCTGGGTATCGACCTCTCCCCCTCTGTTAAAGCCGGGCTCACGGCCACAAAGCCAAAGAATTCGGGTCAATATCCAATCGCGTTCGGGATGAGAAGCTGCCAGATTGTCAGAATAGATCTCGCCCGTTGGTCGGCGACCGACAAATACAGCCCCCAGGGGTTGGTCAGAGCCGATGCAGGCACGAATGAAGTGCCTGCCACGCGGCGTACAGCCACTGCCGTTGCGCTCACCGGCTCCGGCTTTCGCCGTTGACACCGGGTAGCTGTACTCACCCTTTTCGGTAAGCACAAACAGCTGCTGCCGCTTCAGTGAAACCCGCAGCCTAACCTGCATCAGTGGGTTCCGTTGCGGACAGGCGCCTTCATTCCGGCTGAAATTACCGGAATCATTCGAGCCAGAATCTGCTCCAGCTTCACTTCAGTGGCTTCCCCCTGCTGCTCAAGCGCACTCAGTGTGTGCATGTTGGACAGGGTAAAAATCACCGAACCAAGCAGAAAGTGGAGACGCCAGAAGAATTCACGCTCGTCCAGCGGCGCTGCGTCCGCCCTGAAATACTGCAGATAACGATCAAAACGCGCCCCGTAGCGTTCACGCAGGAAAGCCTGAAGATCATGCTGACTGGGCAGATAGGCCTGATCCAGCAATCGCATCAGTACCGAAAGGGCATTCTGGTTTTGACCATGCACATGCACCAGAGCCTGAGCCATCAACTGAAGCAACTGATCAAGACCCGGGGTGGCATCTGCCACATTAAGCTGCACCAGCCCTTTATCGACCTGTTCGCACAATGGTGACAGCGAGCGTTCGGCAACAGAGCGAATCAGTCCGAACTTGGAGCCAAAGTGATAATTGACCGCTGCAAGATTGACTTCAGCAAGCCCCGTAATCTGACGCATGGTGGTTTCCTTGAAGCCCTGTTCGGAGAACAGTTTTTCTGCGGCCTGAATGATCCGCCCAGCCGTATCAGAGGTGTCATACATTTGCAGATCCTCCGGCCGATCCATTAACGATCTCCATCTCATCTCAACTCACGATCCCATACAACATCAAGTATTCAAAAATCGATTCTGTCAGCGTGACAGCAGACGGCTGTTATTCAGGCGTTGCCACCAGCGCAGCAATAGGCTGTCAGATGTCGATACCGCCAGTTGCCCTAACCGCTCCTGTAAACCACGCCTGACCTCATAGCGCAACTCATATACGTCGCAATCCCGACACAGTTTAAACAGATAGTCGTCGCTTGTGCTGATTGCGTCAACGAGCTTTTCATCCAGCGCCCTGCGACCAAACCACACTTCACCCGTCGCAACCTTGTCCAGATCCAGCTGCGGACGGTATTCACGAACAAACGACTTGAACAGAGAGTGGGTGTCTTCCAGCTCCTCGATGAATTTCTCCCGACCTTTTTCGGTGTTTTCGCCGAAAACAGTGAGTGTCCGCTTGTACTCACCCGCGGTCAGTACTTCATAATCCACTTCATGTTTTTTCAGCAGGCGATGGAAGTTGGGCAGCTGCGCAACCACCCCTATTGAGCCAATAACCGCAAAAGGCGCAGCCACAAGATGATCGGCAATACAGGCCATCATGTAACCACCACTGGCCGCTACACGATCAACGCATACCGTCAGCCGAATATTGCCAGCCCGGAACCGCTCCAACTGCGAGCTAGCCAGACCATAGGCATGCACAAGCCCACCCGGACTCTCAAGCCGAACGACCACTTCGTCATCAGCATCGGCGATTGTCAGGACGGCCGTCACCTCTTCCCTCAAATGATCGACATCAGAGGCATGCATGTCACCATCGAAATCAAGCACAAACACACGGTTACGCGGTTTTTCGGGCTCTTCACCCTTCTTCAGGGCTTTCTTCAGCGCCTTGGCTTCAGCCTTTTCCTGCTTGCGGCGCGCTTTCTCATGCTGGCGCGCCAGGGCTTCGTCTACCACTGCCGCTTCGATATCGGTTTTCATGTCTTCGAGATGATCATTCAGGCTTTTGATCTCGATATGACCTTCACGCTGTTCCTTTCTTCGCTCAACCAATGCGGCAAGGCCGCCCAGAAACAACAGAAGCCCGATAATCAGGGTCAGGGTTTTGGCCAGAAACAGGCCATACTCGGCTAAAAACGCTGTCAATCTATCTCTCCGGTCAGGGCTAACGGGTTCACTTCAAAGCCGGGGCTACTGTACCATAAACAAAGCTTTTATCATGCCCGTATCACCGCCAAGGACAACCCTAAACATGACCCAGCCACTCACGCTTGAACGCATTGTCAACAAGTTGCCTCAGAAATTTAATCCCGAGCAGGCAACAGACCTCAATGCCATATTTCAGTTCCGGCTTACCGATGCCAAGCCTTTCTATATTGATATCCGTGACGGTGAATGCGCCAGCGAATATGGCCTGCATGAAGACCCCAACCTGGTACTGCATCTCGATGAGGCAACCTTGATCCGTATCATCAGCGGCGAACAGGATGGCATGGGGGCATTCATGAAAGGGCAATTGAGGGCTGAAGGCAACGTAATGCTCGCCACTCGACTGGGCAAATTATTCAGTCGATGAGTCATATTTGACAGCGAAGAAATGGTCGATCAACTGGCGCGCGATACTGAATGGCGGTGGCAGGTCCGGCAGGTCGTCTACTCCAAACCAGCCGGCTTCCAGAATCTCTTCACCATCCGGCACCAGCTCACCACTTAGATGGTCCGCAAAAAAACCAAGCATCAACTGATGGGGGAAAGGCCATGACTGGCTGGCAAAGAAGCGGATGTTATGTACCTTGACCCCCACCTCTTCATACACTTCTCGCTTTAGCGCCGCTTCCGCGGTTTCGCCGGCCTCAATAAAACCGGCAAGAGTGCTGTAGCGGCCGGAAGGGAAACGTGCAGAATGAGCCAGCAGACAGCGATCACCCCGGGTGACCAGAACAATGATACAGGGCGAGATGCGCGGATACTGAACAAGACTACAGACTGGACACTGCCGGGCCATATCTTGCGGGTGTGCTTGAAGAGTGCCGCCACAGCGGCCACAGAAACGGTGCTGATCGTGCCATGTAGCCAGCTGGGATGCGCGCGCCAGACGTGCGTACTCTACCTCATCAACCGACCGCGCCAGCAATCCACGTAACCCGTCAACCGCCGTCAGGCCCACTGGAGGCTGAGCCAGAACAGCAAGCCCGAAACCATCATCAACACCATAACGAACGTCCGTATCACCCACGTCTGCCGCCGTGAAGATAATCTGATCATCGCGTTGCAACAGCCGCCCCTCATGAGCAAGAAACCAATGCTCGGCGGTTATGGAATCTGCCATTACGCCCCCCTCAGCTCAGATTGCGCCAGACAGCCCCATCACTTTTCTTGTCCAACAGATCAAGAAACGCTTCATGGAGTGCAATTTCATCGGTGTTGGCCCGGACAATGGGTAACACCAAGGCACTGGCATCAATACGCCGAATTGGCTCTTCACCCTCACCGTCCTCGCTGTCACCCTGCCCCAGTTGCAGGCTGGTTTGCCCACCCGTCAGGACCAGATAGACATCGGCCAAAATCTCGGAGTCAAGCAACGCCCCGTGCAGTTCACGGTGGGAGTTATCGATGCCATAGCGACGACAGAGTGCATCCAGACTGTTGCGCTGCCCAGGATGTTTCTTGCGCGCCAGCATAAGGGTATCGATAACGGTGCAGATCTCATCCACTCGCTCATTGATACCGTTTCTGGCCAATTCAGTATTCAAGAAGCCGATATCAAAGGCTGCATTATGGATGATCAATTCAGCCCCGCGCACAAACTCAAGGAACTCGTGCGCAAGCTCGGCAAACCGTGGCTTGTCAGCCAGAAATTCATTGGTAATGCCATGCACCTCAATCGCTTCGGCTTCCACCTCACGATCAGGTTTGATGTATTGGTGCCAGGTATTTCCGGTCAGCTTTCGTCGCACCATCTCGACACAGCCGATTTCGATAACGTTGTGCCCTGCCTCCGGGTCGATACCGGTTGTTTCGGTATCCAGAATGATCTGCCGTACGCTCACGCCCTGCCAACCTCCTCTACACCACGATTTGCCAGCTGGTCGGCTCTTTCATTTTCAGGATGACCACTGTGCCCTTTGACCCAGCGCCATTCAATATCATGACGCGCCACTTGCTCATCAAGTGCTTGCCAAAGGTCAATGTTTTTCACTGGCTGTTTCGACGCCGTTTTCCAGCCATTGCGCTTCCAACCGGCCATCCAGCTGGTAATGCCTTGGCGCACATATTGTGAGTCAGTAGTCAGCACCACCTTGCAGGGGCGTTTAAGGCTTGCCAGCGCTTCGATGGCAGCCTGCAGCTCCATTCTGTTGTTGGTGGTATCCCTGGCACCGCCAAACAACTCCTTTTCCTGCTCACCATAACGCAGCAGAGCGCCCCAGCCACCAGGGCCAGGGTTGCCCTTGCAGGCACCATCCGTAAATACTTCTACTTCTTTCAAAAACTTTTTCCTCTGGCAGTCGGCTTGGGTTCAGCTACGGGCAGACTGAGCAAACGTCTGCGTTTCCAGCCCGGACGGATCGGAGTCATACCTGCCACATCCTTGCGCGCCAGCACCATCAATACAGCACCACTGCACCCAGGTACACGCCGACTCAAGCGCTCGAACAGGCTGAGGCGACATCGCCACAGCCGATTTTCCAACGGCAGGTGGTGGCAGGCGGTTTGCGCCCTGACTTCAGTCATTTCAAGCAGACTAAGCCAATCATGCAGGCGACCATGACTGATTAGATGGCCACCCCATGGGGGCAGATTACGTCGTTTCAGCCTCGACCAAAGCCCCCAGTAGCTGGCCGGATTAAAACTGAAGCTGAGCATAAAACCACCGGGACGCAGTACACGAGCGGCTTCTCGCAGCACCTGGTGCGGGTTGGCGGCATAATCCAGTGCATGGTGCAAAATCACGACATCCAGCTCATTGCTGCACACCGGCAGCTCATCATGGTCGGCAATGATGGTGAGCGGTTGAGCGCCCAGTTGCATCTGTGGCATCAGCATCACCTTGCGCGATACCGGACTGGCATCAAATAACACTTGCCGATGATCCAACCCCACCTGCAGCAGGTGATAACCGAACAGGGTCGGCAACACCGATTCTGCCAAGGCCTGCTCTGCCTGAACCACCTCTTGCCCCAGCGGGGTGTCAAACCACTGGCACAGCGGGGGAATTAACTGCTCGACGGGTAGCTGCTCATTGAACTTCATACCGCTGGAGCCCCATGCCGGACTAAGATTTCATCGCATTCAAGTATACAGTACCCTAGTTGTCATCTATACCCTAAGTGCCCTGCACCCATTGGGCATTGTGTATCTTCACAACTAAAAGCAGGAATCCCTAACATGTTTGACGTTCATCCAATCCCTGCCTTCAATGACAACTATATTTGGGCGCTTTGCAGCCCTCAGCAGCCGGCCGAGGTTGCCGTGGTCGATCCCGGTGATGCCGCTCCGGTTCTTGCATGGCTTGAAGCGAACAATTACAGCCTTGCAGCAATCCTGATCACCCATCATCATGCCGATCACACCGGCGGGGTTGAGACACTGCTCAACCATGCTTCTGTACCGGTTTACGGCCCCCAAAATTCGCCTTTTGAAGGTATCACCCATCCACTACAGGATGGTGAGACGCTGAAGCTGATGCAGCACTCTCTTCAGGTTAAGGGCGTACCCGCTCACACCAAGGACCACATCAGTTATTTTGTGGGCGGCGACCAGCCGCAGCTGTTCTGCGGTGACACCCTGTTTCTTGCCGGCTGCGGTCGGCTGTTTGAGGGCACTGCACGTCAGATGCTGGCCGCCATGCATTACTTTGCTTCACTGCCCGACAATACTGAGGTCTACTGCACCCATGAGTATTCACTGTCCAATCTTGCCTTTGCAGCCAGCGTAGAACCCGCCAACGCCGAGATTACCCGAGTGCATGAACGCTGCCACCATCTGCGCCACGAAGGACTGCCAACCCTGCCCTCCAGTATTGAACAGGAAAAACAGATAAACCCTTTCATGCGTACAGCTGAGCCCGATGTAATCAGCTCTGCTGAACATTACAGCGGCAACCCACTTAAAACCGAGGTAGAGGTTCTGGCAGCACTGCGAGAATGGAAGAACCGTTTCTGATTGACCGCAAACCTATTCCCCTCATAAAATCAGGCCTTTGCGATTTTTCGGGAACAGGGACTGATGCGACAACTGCCTGCTTTGCTTCTGGCAACCACCTTGGGTCTGGCGCTTACTGGCTGCCAGACCCAAACAGTACAAAAACAGCCACTCAAGGCATCCAGCCTGGTCAAACCCGTACAAACAGCAGCGCCCAGAGCGATCCAACCCGAGGAGAGCGACCTTTGGCAGCTTACCCGCCAGCATCTGCAGCTGCCGTTGGACTATCAGCACCCTCGGCTTGAAAGCCAGCTCAACTGGTATTTGCGCCACCCCAGCCATATGCCCCGCGTAACCGAACGCGCGAAACCCTACTACCATCACATCCTGCATGAAGTGCTCAAGCGCGACATGCCGGCCGAAATAGCTCTGCTACCCATCATCGAAAGTGCCTACGACCCCTTTGCCTACTCACACGGCAGTGCGGCTGGTCCCTGGCAATTCATTCCCGGCACGGCACGGCACTTTGGCCTTCGCTCCAGCTGGTGGTACGACGGCCGCCGCGACATTCTTGCATCCACTGATGCCGCTCTCACATACCTGGAACAGTTACATCGCCGTTTTGATGGTGACTGGTTGTTGGCACTGGCGGCCTACAATGCCGGAGGTGGAACCGTCAGTCGCGCCATGCGTCGCAACCGCGAGCAAAACAAACCGACCGATTTCTGGTCTCTGGACTTGCCTGCCGAAACCAAGGCCTATGTTCCCAAACTGCTGGCTGTGGCCCGGACAGTACGTGATGCCGACACCCTTGGAATCACATTAACTCACATCGACAACACCCCCTACTTTGAGGCTGTAGAAACCGGCGGCCAGATCGATCTGGCTCAGGCGGCTTCTATGGCCGGTCTTGATCTGGACACTCTGTACCAACTCAACCCCGGCTTTAATCGCTGGGCCACCGATCCTGATGGCCCTCACTTGTTGCTGGTACCAACTGAGAACGCCGCCCCCCTGCGCCAAGCTCTTCAAACACTGCCACCCGAAAAGCGGGTTAATTGGCACCGCTATACCGTACGTCCCGGTGACACCCTCAGCACCATCGCCCAGCGGTTTAGCAGCTCGGTCAGTGTGATAAGACAGGGCAACAAACTGAACAGCCACCTGATTCGTGCAGGCCAGGCATTACTGGTGCCAAAACCGAGTGCCTCGTCAGAAAGTTACAGCCTTAGCCTGGAACAGCGTATCCAGGCCGAACGCCAACAGCTTGAGCAACGTGCAAAGCGCAAGCACTACCACCGCGTCGATTCGGGCGAGAGCTTCTGGAGTATTGCACGCCGCTATGGTGTCGGCGTACGTGATCTGGCACGCTGGAATCAGATGGCGCCCAGCGATACGCTCAAGATTGGCCAGACGCTCCTGCTGCTCAACGTGGATATTGCCGATGCAAGCTGATCATGGATAACCTGAGTCTATTCATCATAGCGGTTTCAGTGTTGCTGGCCGTTCTATTCAAGTGGGTACTGTTTCGCAAGATTCGAGGCTGGATGGAGCGGGACCAGGAGCGAGAGCGTTCCAACGACTCCGAACCGGATTGACCCGGCGTTGTCACAGGACTACAGCACGGGTTAAATTCGCACAAAAACAATACTTCCAAGGAGAAAACAGTGCCTGTACAGTTGCGTTCAGTATGCCTTTATCTTTCTGCCGTTTTCTCGCTTCTGCTTTTCGGCCTTCCGTTGCATGCGGCCCCGGACAGCCAGCACGGCATTGCCATGCATGGCGACCTCAAATATCCGCCCGATTTCAGCCATTTCGACTATGTTAACCCGGACGCTCCCAAAGGCGGACATTTCAAGGAATCCTCCATTGGTACCTTCGACAGCCTCAACCCGTTCATAGTCAAGGGTACCGCCGCCGCAGGGACCGGGTTACTGTACGACTCTTTGATGGCGCGCGCACTGGATGAGCCCTTTTCCCAATACGGTCTCCTGGCCCAACAACTGCGGGTTGCCGTGGATCGCAGCTGGATTGAGTTCGACCTTCATCCTGACGCTCGATTCAGTGATGGGCACAGCGTATCGGCAGACGATGTCGTGTTCACGTTCGACATACTGCGCGAGAAAGGTAGCCCCTTCTTCAAAAGCTACTATGCAGGGATTCAAAGCGTAACGGCACTGAGCCCTCAGACAGTACGTTTCGAGTTTGGTGACAGCACCAACCGAGAACTCTCACTGATAATAGGCGAGGTTCCGATCCTGCCACAGCACTTCTGGGCCGAGCGTGATTTCGAAACACCATCACTGGAACCACCGCTTGGTTCGGGCCCCTACCTGATTAAAAAGATCGACCCGGGCAGAACCATCGTTTACACACGCAACCCCAACTACTGGGGACGCGACTTGCCAGTAAACCGCGGCCGTCACAACTTTGATCAACGCCAATATGACTATTATCGCGACAGTACGGTAGCACTGGAGGCCTTCAAGGCCGGTGAGTACGATTTCCGCAGTGAACATGCCTCCAAGGCCTGGGCAACCGGTTATACCGGCGCGCCCTTCGCTGATGGTCGCATCATCAAGGAAGAGATTGCACACGAAAACCCGCGTGGCATGCAAGGTTTCATCATGAACACCCGCCGGAGCATGTTCAGCCAGCCTGAAGTGCGCAAGGCACTTGCGCTTGCATTCGATTTTGAATGGACCAACAGCAACCTGTTTTACGGCGCTTACACCCGCAGCCACAGTTATTTTTCCAACTCTGAGATGGCTGCAGATGAGCTGCCAACCCCAGCTGAACTGGAGATTCTCGAAGCCGTGCGTGACCAGGTACCACCTGAAGTATTTACTCAGGTTTACCGAGCCCCAACCACGGATGGCAGTGGTCGCAACCGTGCGCAGTTGCGTGAAGCTCTGGGGCTTCTCAAACAGGCTGGCTGGCAACTTGAGTCAGGCAAGCTGGTTGACGGCAACGGCTCTCCATTTACATTTGAAATATTGCTGGTGCAGAAGGAATTCGAGCGAGTGGTTTCTCCGTTCATTCGCAATCTGGAAAGGCTGGGTATCAGCGCCAGTATCCGCATCGTCGACGTATCCCAATATATAAACCGGTTGCGTCAGTTCGACTTTGACATGGTGGTGTATGGCTTTGGCCAGTCCAGCTCCCCTGGCAATGAGCAGCGTGACTATTGGCATTCCAGCTCAGCTGACATGCCCGGAAGTCGCAACCTGATTGGCATTAAGAATCCAGCCGTCGACTACCTGGTTGAACAACTGATCGCCGCACCAGACCGGGAGCAACTGGTTTTGCGTGCCCGTGCGCTGGATCGAGTGCTGCAGTGGAATCATTATGTGATTCCCCACTACCATATCAGTGCCTATCGCATCGCGTACTGGAACAGGTTCGCCCACCCTGAGGTAAGTCCTGCCTATGACCTCGGCCTTGATACCTGGTGGACCAAGCCCTGATGGCCGCGTACATTGTCCGTCGCCTGTTGCTGATCATACCCACGCTGCTGGGGATACTGCTGCTCAACTTCATACTGGTTCAATTTGCTCCCGGCGGCCCGGTTGAACAGACTATTGCGAACCTTGAGGGGCTCGGGATTGATGCTGGCAACCGCATCGGCAGCGGCGCACAGTCCGACATCGCTGCTGGCAGTGAAAACAGCGGCTACCGCGGAGCCCAAGGGCTGGATCCTGCTTTGATAGCTGAAATAGAGCGCATGTATGGCTTTGACAAGCCAGCACACGAACGCTTCTTCCAGATGCTGCAGAACTACCTAATGTTCGATTTTGGCAAGAGCTTCTACAGCGACAAAAGCGTTATCGACCTGATCATCGAAAAACTCCCGGTTTCAATATCTCTGGGCCTTTGGACCACACTCATCACTTATTTAATCTCGGTCCCGCTTGGCATCCGCAAGGCCGTACGTGATGGCTCATCGTTCGATGTCTGGACCAGCAGCGCCATCATTGTGGGGTACGCAATTCCCAACTTCCTGTTTGCCATTTTATTGATCGTTCTGTTTGCAGGCGGCACCTGGCTGGAATGGTTTCCGCTACGCGGACTGACTTCGCCCGACTTTGAACAGATGACCTGGTGGCAACAAGTGGCAGACTACTTCTGGCACATCACTCTGCCGGTACTGGCTTCGGTGGTCTCCAGTTTTGCCACACTGACCATGCTGACCAAAAACTCATTTCTGGATGAAATACACAAGCAGTATGTATTGACTGCCCGCGCCAAGGGACTGGATGAAAACGCGGTGCTGTACCGTCATGTATTCCGCAATGCCATGCTGTTGATCATTGCCGGCATGCCCGCCGCCCTCATCGGCATTTTCTTCACCGGATCGATGTTGATCGAAGTGATTTTCTCTCTCGATGGACTCGGACTGCTGGGCTACGAAGCTGTCATCAATCGAGACTACCCAGTGATCTTCGGTACACTCTACATTTTCACGCTGGTGGGTTTGCTGCTGAAACTGGTCAGTGATATCACCTACACGCTGGTAGACCCCCGTATCGACTTTGCCAGCAGGGAGGTATAGGCCGGTGCAGCTCTCCCCTTTGCAACGTCGTCGTATTGACAGCTTCAAGCGCAACCGCCGAGGCTATTGGTCACTCTGGATCTTTCTAATCCTGTTTGGACTGAGCCTGGTCGCCGAACTGATTGCCAACGACAAACCACTGCTGATCAGTCACGGGCAGCAGCTCTACTGGCCACTGGTCCAGGAATACACCGAGGCTGACTTTGGTGGCGACTTTGCCCTGCCCGTGGACTACCGAGACCCCTTCATTCAAGAGTTGATTACAGAGTCCGGGGGTTGGACCGTTTGGCCACTGATCCGCTTCAGCTACAGCACCATCAATTACGATCTTGAACAACCTGCTCCTTCGCCACCAACGGCAACCAATTGGTTGGGGACGGATGATCAGGGCCGGGATGTACTGGCACGTGTCATTTACGGTTTCCGTATTTCGGTTCTGTTTGCACTGGCGCTGACACTGGCAAGCTCGGTTATCGGCGTCTGCGCCGGTGCTGTTCAGGGTTACTACGGCGGCCGCATCGATCTGTTTTTTCAGCGTTTTATCGAAATCTGGTCTGGCTTGCCCGTACTCTTCCTGCTGATAATACTGGCTTCACTGGTACAGCCCGGATTCTGGTGGCTGCTCGGCATCATGCTGCTGTTTTCATGGATGAGCCTGGTCGATGTCGTCCGGGCCGAGTTCCTTCGCGGACGCAACCTTGAATATGTGCGTGCCGCACGCGCGCTAGGCCTTAGTGATACCCGCATCATGTACCGCCATGTACTGCCCAACGCCATGATCGCGACCCTGACGTTCATGCCCTTTGTGTTTAACAGCGCCATCGTTACACTGACCGCCCTCGATTTTCTGGGCTTTGGTCTACCCCCGGGTTCGCCATCCCTGGGCGAGCTGGTCTCACAGGGCAAGGAAAACCTTCACGCCCCCTGGCTGGGCCTGACCGCATTCATCTCGCTGTCGGTCATGCTGACGCTGCTGATCTTCATCGGTGAAGCAGTCCGTGACGCCTTCGATCCGAGGAAAGTCTGAGTGAGTACACCGCTGATCTCTGTCCAGAATCTCAGTGTCCGTTTCGGCTCTTCACGCGAGGCGGTTGTGCGCAATATCAGTTTTGATATCGAGCCGGGCAAAACGCTTGCCATCGTTGGGGAATCGGGCTCTGGCAAATCGGTTACGGCTCTTTCACTGCTGCGACTTTTGCCCCAGGCACAGACGGAAGGCGCCGTGTTGTATCAAGGTGAGAACCTGCTTCAGGCACCTGAGAAGCGATTGCTGCAACTGCGTGGCAACAGGGTGGGTATGATTTTTCAGGAGCCGATGACCTCGCTCAACCCACTGCACACGCTGGAGAAGCAGATCGGTGAAACTCTGCATCTGCATCGCGGCCTGAGCCTGCCCTCATGTCGCACTCGTGCGCTTGAACTGCTCGACCTGGTAGGGATTGATCACCCTCAGGAGCGGCTGGGTCAGTACCCGCACCAGCTTTCAGGCGGGCAACGTCAGCGCGTCATGATCGCAATGGCCCTGGCCAATGAACCTGAACTGCTGATTGCCGACGAGCCGACAACCGCTCTCGATGTCACCATACAACACCAGATCCTCGAACTGCTCAGACGTGTTCAGAAACAGCTTGGCATGGCGATCGTACTGATCTCTCATGACTTGAATATTGTACGCAGGGTAGCGGACTCGGTGTGTGTCATGCATAAGGGAGAACTGCTTGAGCAACAGCCCTGTGCCGAGCTGTTTCGCGCTCCCCGCCATGCGTACACACGTAATCTCCTGGCTGCCGAACCGGAAGGCCAGCCAGCTGCAATTGCCGATCCTGATGATATTATCCTTCAGACCCATGCGTTGAAAGTCTGGTTTGCCGAGCGCAAGGGAATACTGCAACGAGTCAGCCGCCATCACAAAGCGGTGGACGAAATAGATCTGCAACTCGCTCGCGGTGAAACACTGGGCGTTGTCGGCGAGTCCGGCTCGGGCAAAACCACGCTGGCACTGGCCATATTGCGACTGATCAGCAGCAAGGGCGAAGTGGTATTCAATGGTGCAGAGCTTTCAAACCTGAAACAGAAACAGCTCAGACTCTTGCGCAAGCAGTTGCAAGTGGTGTTTCAGGACCCCTTCGGCAGCCTGAGCCCACGCATGAGTATTGCCGAAATCATCGCTGAAGGCCTGGAGGTTCAAGGTATCACCAAGCGTAGTCAGCAGGATGAGCAAGTATGCCTCGCCCTTCGCGATGTTGGGTTGGACCCCGAAGTACGACACCGATATCCGCATGAGTTCTCGGGCGGACAGAGGCAGCGCATCGCCATCGCACGGGCACTGGTGCTGCGCCCCAGGCTGATCATTCTCGACGAACCCACGTCCGCACTGGATCGCACCGTACAGAAGCAGATCATTCAGCTGCTGCGTGATCTGCAACGGCAGTATCAGCTCAGCTATCTCTTCATCAGTCACGATCTGGCCGTGGTCAGGGCCATGAGCCATCGGGTCATGGTGATGCAGGCAGGCAAAGTCGTTGAGCAGGCCTCGACAGAACGGCTCTTCAGCCGCCCGGAGCACCCCTACACTCAACGCCTGCTTGAAGCCGCTGCCGTGCCATCTGGCTGAGTTTAAAACCCGGCAAAACTGAAAAGGGCCGCATGTGCGGCCCTTTTCAGTTTCCATCAGCAGATCTGCAACCTAGTTGCGCTCAATTTCGGCAGCCTCGGTTAATGCCTCTACATGCAGCTGATAGTCCAGCTGGCCATTACGGCTGGCCAGGAAGGCAGCCATCTGGCGCTTCAGGTCAGCGTCAACATCAGCAAGGTCTGGGTCCTGAACTGCATTGACTCGAACCAGTGCGCGGTCTCCGTTCGGCAAACGTACAGTTCCAAATGATGCCGCATCTTCCGCCGGACGAGGCAGCTCAAATGCCTTACGATTGACAGCAGACGGCATGTCTGCCTGCTCACGCTCTGCAGAAGCCACTTCACTCCAGCTCAGCTCAGAAGCAACAGTGTTCAGGGAATTGCCAGACTCGAAGTCCGCCAGCAACTGTTGCAGGCGAGCCTCCAGTGCCGCTTCCGCCTGTTCACGTCGCAACTCGCCTTCAAGCTCATCACGCACTTCATCCAGCGACAGCTGGCGTTCTGGAATCTGCTCTTTAACCCGTACAACTACTGTTGTTTCACGATCCAGCTCGATGGGGTCACTGTTAAGACCTTCACGTGTCAACTCTTCACTGAACGCAGCCTTGACCACGCGAGGGTTGGAGGCCAACCCGCTCTCACTGCCAGCCTGCCCAAAAGGCTCGGTCTGATGAATTTCCAGCCCCAGTTCCTCTGCCGGGACATCAAGATCACCCGCCGAAAAGCTCAAGTCAGCCAAGCGTTCAAGCGCAGCCACATATTCAGCCTCAGCACGGGACTGGGCCAATTCACGCTGCAATTCAGCAGCCATCTCGTCAAACGCCGGCGGCTCAGTGTTGCGCACATCGTTCAGCTGTATCAGATGATAGCCAAACTCGGTGCGAACAGGCTCTGATATTTCACCCGGCTGCATGGCGAACAGCGTATCCTCAAACGGGCCCGTTAGTACACCACGGCTATTGTAACCCAGATCACCGCCCTGCTCGGCAGATCCGGCGTCTGCCGAAAACTCCTGTGCCGCTTCGGCAAAGCTCAGCTCACCATCCAGAATGCGCTGACGAACAGCCTCAGCCTGTTCCTGTGCATCCTCTTCAAACAGAATGTGAGCTGCCGCACGCTCTTCAGATGCCTGGAACCTTGCCAATTCCTGCTGATACGCACTTTCCAGCTCTGCATCGGTGATTGCGTCGAGCTTAACAAAATCAGCCTGATTCAGCTCCACATAGTCAAGCACGACCTGCGGCTGGGTCATGAAGCGTTCCAGCTGCTCCTGATAACGCGACTCAAGTTCTGCATCAGTTACTTCAGCAGTCTGCATGAACTGGTCAAGTGACAGCTCTGCCCAGGCAATATCACGGGTTTGTCGATCCAGCCTCAGCAAGCGCTCAACCTGCTGCTCAGTCGCGAAGGCAGACAGCTGGAAAGCGTTGCGTTCCTGCGCAATCAACTGCTCCTTGCGCAATAAGTCACGATACATAAGCGGGGTAAAACCGGCACCACGCAGTACCGCTTCAAACTGGTTGCGGTCAAAACGACCATCAACCTGGAAATCCGGTGTGCCCACGATCATCTGATCAATCATCGCTTCGGACAGATACAGACCCTGCGACTCGGCAGACTGCAGACGCACCTCCTGATCAATCAGGGCCTGCAACACCATACGGCGCAGCTGATTTTCATCGATATCCGCAGGATTGCCGTTTGCACCCATCTGGGCCAGCAACTGGCGCCGCTGCAGCTCGATACCACGCTGCAAATCCTGGTTACTGATCTCTTCACCATTCACTTCAGCCGGCGCCTTTTCACTGTTGGCAAGCCCGACAAGCGACTCAACGCCGAACAGAGCAAAGGTGACGATGATCAGGCCAACGATGACCTTGGCGATGATCCCTTTGGAATTTTCCCTAATGGATTGCAGCATGGTTTGGGTTCACTCTGACTCTTTTATAAAAAAAGCGCATTCAGCCCTGAATGCGCTTTCTTGGACTACGAAGACAGTTCTCTGCTTCCAGTGAACGTGCCCGAATCTGGCGGAACGGACGGGACTCGAACCCGCGACCCCCTGCGTGACAGGCAGGTATTCTAACCAACTGAACTACCGCTCCAGTATCAGGACTTCAGATCCCGTTTACTTGTTGACCGCGTCTTTCAGCGCTTTACCCGGCTTGAAAGTCGGCAGGGTTGCAGCAGCAATTTCAATCGGGTTGCCAGTCTGTGGGTTGCGGCCGGTACGTGCGGCACGCTCTTTGGTGGAGAAAGTACCAAAACCTACCAGAGCAACGGATTCACCGCGCTGCAGAGCTTCAGTGACCGCATCCAGGGTAGCATCCAGTGCACGGCCTGCAGCTGCTTTCGGAATATCAGCAGATGCAGCAATAGCGTCAATCAGTTCAGACTTGTTCACATTGTTCCCCTTATCGAATCGTTATCGTGTTCTATCCGTTGTTGTCGTTGCCCAGCGCATAGTCTGCAACTTTATACCAACTGCCTGAAACCGGTGTCAACTGGCCGCAGCCCTTTTCTGCCGCGGCCTCCAGTTAATGTGTACTCAGTTGACCCGGCTCAGCATGTCCCTTTTTGGCCTCGGCAGCAGCAGGTTCTTCAACCTCTTCCGGCAAAGGTGTCGGGTGGTATGCCAAGGCAACATCCAGCACTTCATCAATCCACTTCACTGGCCGAATATCGAGATCTGCCTTGATATTGTCAGGTATTTCCTTCAAATCGCGGGTATTTTCCTCCGGAATGATCACCGTACGAATCCCGCCACGGTGCGCTGCAAGCAGCTTTTCCTTCAGCCCACCAATGGCCAGAACCTGTCCACGCAGGGTAATTTCGCCCGTCATGGCGACCTCTGAGCGCACCGGAATTCCGGTCAAGGCAGACACCATCGCCGTACACATACCAATGCCGGCACTGGGGCCATCTTTCGGGGTTGCACCTTCAGGAACATGGATATGAATATCGTTTTTCTCGTGGAAGTCAGCCTTAATTCCCAGTGATCGAGCCCGGTTGCGCACCACGGTCATGGCTGCCTGGATCGATTCTTTCATTACATCACCCAACGATCCGGTGTGGATCTGACGCCCCTTGCCGGGCACGACAGCTGACTCAATGGTGAGAATATCGCCCCCAACTGAAGTCCAGGCCAGACCCGTTACCTGCCCGACCTGATCCTGCTCTTCAGCCATGCCAAACTTGTATTTCTTGACGCCGTTATACTGCTCCAGCTCTTCAGCCGTAACCTTGACCACATCACCCTTGCGCTCAAGGGCAAGCTCACGCACAACCTTGCGTGCAATCTTGGCGATCTCGCGTTCAAGGCCACGTACGCCTGCCTCACGGGTGTAATATCGAATCAGACCCAGTACGGCATCGTCGGTGATCTCCAGCTCTTTGGCCTTGATTCCGTTGTTTTTAAGCTGTTTCGGCAACAAGTACTTGCGCGCAATATTAAGTTTTTCGTCCTCGGTATACCCCGGAATCCGAATGATCTCCATACGGTCCAGCAAAGGCCCCGGGATGTTCATCGAGTTCGATGTGCACACGAACATCACGTCAGACAGATCGTAATCCACTTCGAGGTAATGATCGTTGAAACTGCTGTTCTGTTCGGGATCTAGCACCTCCAGCAATGCCGATGAAGGATCACCACGATGGTCCATGCCCATCTTGTCGATTTCATCCAGCAGGAACAGCGGGTTCTTGACACCGATGCGTGACATCTTCTGAATCAGTTTACCCGGCATGGAGCCGATGTAGGTACGACGATGACCACGGATCTCGGCTTCATCACGCACACCACCCAGCGCCATACGTACATACTTGCGGTTTGTCGCACGTGCTATGGAGCGGCCCAAAGAGGTCTTGCCGACACCCGGAGGCCCAACCAGACACAGAATCGGCCCCTTAAGCTTCTTCACTCGCTTCTGTACGGCGAGATACTCGAGAATGCGATCCTTGACTTCTTCAAGACCGTGATGATCCTCATTGAGGATCTTCTCGGCATGTTTCATGTCCAGGCGCACACGAGAGCGCTTGACCCATGGGATTTGCAGCATCCAGTCAATGTAGCCACGCACCACCGTTGCTTCAGCACTCATGGGCGACATCATCTTCAGCTTGTTGTATTCGTTGAGCGTTTTGTCCAGTGCTTCCTGAGGCATGCCGGCGCTTTCGATGCGGTTCTTAAGCTCTTCCATATCGGTAGAGCCGGTCTCATCCATATCACCCAGTTCCTTCTGGATCGCCTTCATCTGCTCATTGAGGTAATACTCGCGCTGACTCTTCTCCATCTGTTTTTTTACACGGCCCCGGATGCGCTTTTCGACCTCAACCAGGTCGATTTCCGCTTCCATCAGTGACATCAGATGTTCAAGACGTTGACGTGTACCCAGAATTTCCAGAATGGCCTGCTTCTCATCCAGCTTGAGGGCCATATGTGCAGCGATGGTGTCGGCCAGACGGCCAATGTCGTCAATATTCTGAAGCGAGCTGAGCACCTCGGACGGGATTTTCTTGTTGACCTGTACAAAGCGCTCAAACTGATCAAGAGCCGTTTTTTTGTAGACCTCAGCCTCCGCCGCACTTACATCTTCTACCGGCAACACCGTCACCTGTGCGTGGAAGCATTTTTCAGACTCAGACAGGGCTCTGATCTGCGCACGGTAATCACCTTCAACCAACACCTTCACGGTGCCATCAGGCAATTTCAGCATCTGAAGTACGTTCGCAACGCAGCCGACAGAGAACAGAGCTTCAGAATCCGGTTCGTCCTCAGACGCACTCTTCTGGGCCACCAACAGAATCTGCTTATCACTGGCCATTGCCAGTTCAAGGGCATGGATGGATTTTTCACGCCCGACAAACAGCGGGATCACCATGTTGGGATAAACCACCACATCACGCAGTGGCAGTACCGGAAGCTCGACGGTCACAGCGTCATCTTTTGCTTCAAATTGATCCATGATGGAGTGCCTCTTTACAGGGCGCCTGTGCATTAGGGCCGGCGCATCTTCGGATAAGTGTCAGGTTAGTCTTTCAATGGGGCTCGTTCCAGCAATTACAACCGGAGCGGTGGCTTTTTTCGCAACTGCACAGAAGACAGCGATTCAACCAAGGGCGAGGCGGTCGGATATGACCGCCTGCAGAGGAGATATTACTTGAAATAGGCGTTTTCACGCACAGTATGGTCAGTGGCATCACGCACACCGATAAGCCCCGGAACCCGCTCTATCAGTGTCTTCTCAACCCCATCCTTGAGGGTCATGTCAACGGCACTGCAGCCTTGGCAGCCACCGCCAAAACGCAGTACGGCAATGGTACCGGCCTCATCTTCGATCAAGTCTTCCAGTTTGACTTCGCCACCGTGAGACGCGAGTCCGGGGTTGATCTCCGAATACAGAATATAATTGATCTGCTCATTCATTGGACTGTTGGGCGACACCTTGGGCACCTTGGCGTTAGGCGCCTTAATAGTCAGCTGACCACCCATGCGATCGGTGGCGAAATCGATGTAGGCCTCTTCCAGATACGGCAGACTGTTACGCTCCAGGTAAAAGCGCAGCAGTTCATAGTCGATGATTTCATCTTCCGGATTGACCTCATCCGGACGGCAGTAGGCCAGGCAGGTTTCTGCATAGGCAGTACCCGGCTGGGTCACGAAAAGACGTACCGCAATACCTTCAACATTCTGCTTTTCAAGCAGCTCTGCCAGATAACGCTCGGCAGATTCAGTTACCGTAATAGTCATGGCTAAACCTTGTGGATCTGATGTTTCGAATACCTTGAGGATACACTCAAATTAAACCCGAGTAAATTGATCGGATATTAATCAATAAGCCGAACGGTCACGCTGTTGCCAAGCTGAACGTGCCATTTCAAGCCAGTGCGCCTGCGATTGCATCACGCCCTGTGACAGCAACCGCAGGATCACAGCCAAGGTGTTGATAACGGCCCCTTCACCATAGGCATGACTGATTTCACCACGCCAAAGCCGCAACAGATCTTCAGGATCGAGCTGCTCGTCACGAACCAGCCGCTGCTGCTCGATGCGGGGCCATGTTTCCTGGTGCAACTCGCCGGCCGTAACCCAGTGAAGCTCTGTATCCGAATCAGGTTTCACCTCGGCCTCACCACCATCACCACGGATAGTCAGGCTGTGAAGGGTGCCCAGCAGCTGTGCCGTTTGCTGGTGCATCGGCGCATAGGGGGGATGAAACACCCCATCCACACTACAGGCGGCATCCAGCGGGTTAAGCAGCCTGCACAGCGTGTGGACCGGAGAGCGAAGCCCCAGTATTGGCCGCAGCTGAATCAGTTCTCCCAGTACAGGCACCATTTGATCGATGGAGTAAAAGGCCAGCCTATGCCGCTCCAGTGAGGCACGTGCCTCAGACCAGTTTTCGGCAGCACTCAGACCGAACATGCTCAGCAGATCTTCAGTATAGATGCGCCCCGGCGTATGCCCTCTGGCGCCGTGCATGAACACACTTACCCCCTGCCCTGCCAGTACCAGCGCCGCCAGAAAAAACCAGGGCAACCGACGTTTCTTGCCCGCATAAGTGGGCCAATCCAGATCTGCAGTAAGTGATTGAGGCCGGTTCAGGCGCAGGCGCACAGCCTGAGCGAACCCCTGCAACTCTTCAGGGGTTTCTTCTTTCATCCGGATCAGCATGAGAAAGGCACCCAACTGCTCCGGCCTGACCTGCCCATCCAGGATCATGCCCATTGCATCCCGGGCTTCCTCCATGGTTAACGAACGGCTTCCTTTTTTACCCTTGCCGAGTATGCGCACATAGACTGCAAATGGATGTTCCTGTTGCATGAGCCCTCTACTCCAATGAGCCTGTGCATTCCAGCTACTGCCTGCAGTTGCTAGAATGTCTGCCTTACAAAGCGGAAATTATGACATGAGTCGGAAACGAATTCAGTTTGGCGCTCCCCGGCGCAGTAAAAAAGCCGTCGTGAGTGATACGCCACTTGAGCTGACGGTGGATCGGTTGAGCCATGAAGGTCGTGGCATTGCCAACCACAACGGCAAGACCACTTTCATAGCAGGCGCACTGCCTGGAGAGCAGGTCCAGGTTCGTCTGACACAAATACACAAACGCTACGACGAGGCAGAACTGCTCCAGGTTACACACTCGAGCCTTGATCGCCGTGAGCCCGCCTGCGCCCATTTCGATCAGTGTGGTGGTTGTGATCTGCAGCATCTTGATATTGTTGCGCAACGACTTCACAAACAGCAGCAGGTACTGGACCAGCTCAAACGTTATGCCGGTGTACATATACAGCCAGAGCAGCTATTCCCGGCCCTTACAGCTGCTCCGCTTGGCTATCGCCGTGCGGCTCGCATCGGCCTGAACCAGCGCCAGCGTGATGGTGAACTTTTGGTTGGGTTTCGCCGCCGCGGCAGCAACAAGCTGCTGAATATCGACCAGTGCCCGATACTTGAGCCTCGCCTGCAACCCGTGTTCGATGTGGTGCGACAACATCTTTCAGACGCCACTGATGTTCGTCAGCTGACTCATATTGATCTCAGCCATGGTGATCAAAGCGGATTCATTTGCTTTCGTGCCACTCGCTCACCTTCGGCAGAATTAATGCAGCGCCTGCAGGCTATTGCTGATGCATTACAACTGCAGCTTATCGTCGCGCTCAATGATGCCACGATTCCAGCTGACCCAGCCCCCTGTCATTACAGTTTGCCGGAGTTCGAGCTTGAACTTGCGTTTGGCAGCAGCGACTTCATTCAGGTTAATGCCGACCTGAACCGGCTGATGGTCCGGCAGGCTGTTGACTGGATGGATCCCGGCCCCGAAGAGCGTGTATTGGACCTGTTCTGCGGGCTCGGCAACTTCACCCTGCCTCTGGCACAGAACGCCGCCCAGGTGGTTGGTATTGAAGGATCTTCCGACATGGTTGCTCAGGCTCAGCGTAATGCCGCCAGCGCCGGACTCGATAACGCTCAATTCTATCGCGCCAATCTGAGTGAAAGCTTTGTCCACGCCCCTTGGTACCGCAGCGGCTTTGACCTGATCCTGCTTGATCCACCTCGCACAGGAGCGCGTGAGGCAGTGCAGCAGCTGGCTGGCTATGGTGCCCGCAAAGTGCTCTATATATCCTGCAACCCATCGGCACTGGTCGCGGACCTGCCCCTGCTGCTGCAGGCAGGATACCGCGTCACCCGGTTTGGAATTATGGATATATTCCCCCAAACCTCTCATGTCGAATCCATGCTGCTGCTTGAGCGTACACCGTGATCGAATACCTCTATCAGGATCAACAGATGGTGGTTGTGAGCAAGCCGGCAGGGATTCTTTCCGTGCCGGGCCGCGGTCCCGACAAGCAAGACTGCGTTTGGTATCGTGTACAACAGAAACATCCGACTGCGCGCATCGTACACCGCCTGGACCAGGCCACATCAGGTTTGATGGTACTGGCCCTGACAGCAGACAGCCACAGAGCGCTGAGCATCCAGTTTCAGGAACGCATACCGAAGAAGCGTTATCAGGCGATAATCGCAGGCGAGCCCGTGCAAAATGAAGGCACGGTTGAACTGCCTCTGCGCTGTGACTGGGAGCGACGCCCGAAGCAGATGGTCGACATGATTGAAGGCAAGGCCGCCCTCACTCTCTGGCGGTGTATTGAACGCTGCGGTGATCGCAGCCGGGTACTGCTGTTCCCACATACCGGTCGCTCGCACCAACTGCGGGTACATATGCTGGCTTTGGGTCACCCTATCCTAGGTGATGAATTTTATGCGCCTGATGAGATTGTTATGCTCTCACCTCGCCTGCTACTGCATGCCGAGCATCTGGCCTTGAACCATCCCGCAAGCGGGAACTGGCTCGAATTCGACTCTGACTGCCCATTCTGATTACAAAAAAAATGGAGGCACAAGCCTCCATTTTTGTTTCCGCAATCATACCTTACTCAGTTCTGTGGCAGCTGATCCTTCACTGTCCAGAGAATCTCTTCAGCCACAACCGGAGCAGCTTCCAGGCCCTGGTCGTTCAGTACCGACAAGAATACACCGGTCCGGGTACGGTTGAGTCGCAACTGGTAACGTCCGGTATGCTCGTAGTTGCCGGTTTCAGCATTGTAGTTTCCACTGTCACCGTTACCGAACACATAGACAACCTTACCGGCAAACCAGATTTTATAACCTTGCTGGTTAGCGGGGTTGTTCGGATCGGAGAGGTCATTGTCCATAGGTGCTTCGTCTTCAGAATCACTGCTGGGGCTCGCACCGGTCGAACTGTAACTGATACCGTCCTCACCTTCTTCCTCACTGCCCCCCAAAGCTGCACTGATCGCACTGGTGTCTAGCTTGATATCGCCTCGGTCAGAGTGCAACCATTCGAAAAAGCCCATCTTCTCGGTATCATCAAAGGGGGTAGTCGTGGTGTAGGTAAGATAGAACAGACCTGCAGACTGATCACGAGTACCCACATCCACTTCGGCCCCATCCAGGGCATCACTAACTTGCTGCCATGCCTGGTCAATGTCAGAGTTGATCCGCAATACAGGGTTGCCACGGGAATCACGTCCGAGCAGTGGTCGCTGCGCACGCTGCTGTTGCATTGCCGTGTAGGTGTTGGCTGTCTGCTGTCCAGTAGACTTGCTCAGGTAACGCAGCAGCTCGAACATCATGTCCGACTTGTACTCTACATCACGTGCCTGCTGTTCCCAGTTGATATTGGCAACATCGGCTCCATCCGGATACTGTACATGCTTCAGCCGCACAGCCGTACGACCGTAATCATCCGGATCGGGGCGCAGACTCATGCGCAGCTTATTCTGGGTTGGGCCTTCAATATTCTGCAACGTTAGCCGTTTGACCCAACGGTCAACAAAGTTGTATTCGCGACCATCCAAGCGAATCCAGTCGGTCTCCATTACCCCCTGGCGAGGATCGGCACGACTGATGTCAATGTTGTTGAACGCCCAGAAGTCCTGCGCCTTTAACCATACATCCGCAATCGGCTCATCCACAACAATCAACTTCTCACCGTCTTCTCGTCGGAAGTTGACCGAATCGCTGCCCGACTCCGCGTAAAAGAACTCCGGGCGAGGCACCCTGAAGTCACTGTCACTGCGGGTTGCGGTTACACCCACATCAGGTACTACCAGTTGTTCCTGCAACTGTTTGGCGCGCAGGTGAGGCGGCAACTGCAAACGCTCATTGCCACTGGCAAGTTCGTAATCCTGGCTGCGGTCACGGATCACACCGTTTTCACCATATACAGGGTTGTTCTTGACCATGCCGCAGCCTGAGAGCGCTAACAGCGCAATCAGGCCTGCCGGAAAACAAATGGTTCGGAAATTATGCATGACGATTCCTGTCAAATGATGCCGGATTCACGCAGGGAATTGCGGACCAGTTCGTGATACTGCTCAGACAGAATCGTCAAAGGCAAACGGATACCGGAGTCGATCAGTTTCATTTCAGTCATGGCCCATTTGACGGGAATCGGGTTGGCCTCAACGAACAGATTCTTGTGCAGCGGCATCAATTTCGCCTGCAGCTCACGAGCCGCTTTCGTATCACCCTGCAGACCGAAACGACACAACTCTGCCATTTCGGTAGGCGCCACGTTGGCTGTAACGGAGATATTGCCCTGACCACCCATCAGGATCAGCTCGATTGCAGTCGCATCGTCACCGGAGTAGACAGCAAAGTCGGTCGGCACCTTGTTGATCAATTCACGTGCGCGATCCAGATCACCGGTTGCTTCCTTTATACCCACGATATTATCGATCTGGCTCAACCGCAGCACGGTATCCGGCAGCATGTCGCAGGCTGTGCGGCCCGGAACATTATAAAGGATCTGGGGAATATCAACGGCCTCGGCTATCGCCTTGAAGTGCTGGTACAGGCCTTCCTGGGTTGGCTTGTTATAGTAAGGGGTTACCAGCAAGCAGGCGTCAGCACCCGCTTTGGCAGCTCGCTCGGTCAACTCAATCGCTTCCTGAGTGGAGTTGGCACCAGTGCCAGCGATGACCGGAATACGGCCTCCGACCCGATTGATGATCGCACGGATCACATCCAGGTGCTCATCGTAGTCCAGCGTAGGAGACTCGCCTGTGGTACCGACTGCCACGATGGCATCGGTACCCTTGTCGAGATGAAAATCCACGATTTTGTCCAGCGCTGGCCAGTCGATATCACCATTGGCTGTCATAGGGGTCACGAGCGCTACAATACTGCCGCGAATCATCTCTGTCTCCATCTTGAATTTGAGAACTCTCAGGTTGCCGCTTCATGCTACCGGTCCAGACAAACAGCCTCAACCAGCCAGCACTTTTTTGCTATCGTAATAGACCGATCATTCTAAACGAATTATGCCCGGCTAGCGTAGTAGTGAGGGTGACTTTTTCATTTTCGAGGACAGAACAACATGACAACACCGGTTATCGACCAAGCCGTACCCGATTTTACCGCCAACGCAACCAGTGACACCGAAGTCAAACTGAGCACACTGCGCGGTAAAAACGTCGTACTCTATTTCTATCCAAAAGACAGTACACCGGGTTGCACCACTGAAGGTCAGGATTTTCGTGACCTGTATGAAGCGTTTCAGGCGCTGGATACAGAAATCTTTGGCGTATCCCGTGATGGCATTAAAAGCCACGAGAATTTCAAGGCTAAGCAGTCCTTCCCCTTCGAGCTGATCAGCGACAAGGACGAAACCCTGTGTCAGCTGTTTGATGTCATAAAGCTGAAGAAAATGTATGGCCGTGAATCACTGGGGGTTGAACGCAGCACCTTTCTGATCGACAAGGAAGGGATACTGCGCCAGGAATGGCGCAAGGTTAAGGTCAAAGGGCATGCAGCAGAAGTAATGCAGGCTGTGCAGGCACTCTGAATCGACTCAGCCTCTGCCCTCTTCGGCAGGGGCATCAAGCTCTTCTGCCACTCTTGGCCAAGCGTTTACAATCGCCTTGACCAGCGTTGCCAACGGGATAGCAAAGAAAATACCCCAAAACCCCCACAGGCTGCCAAAAATCAGCACCGCCACAATAATCGAGACGGGATGCAGGTTAACCGCCTCCGAGAAAAGCAACGGCACCAACACATTGCCATCCAACGCCTGAATGACGGCATAGGCAATCATCAGATACATCAAATCATTGCCCCAGCCCCACTGGAAAAGGCCAATCAGAAATACCGGCAGCGTTGCCAGCGTTGCCCCTATATAGGGAATCACAACCGAGAAGCCGACCAGCAGAGCCAGAAGAGCCGCGTAGTTGAGGCCGAACAGCGCAAAGGTAATGTAGCTCACCCCACCCACAATCAAGATTTCGATCGATTTGCCCCGCACATAATTGGCAATCTGCACATCCATCTCATGCCATACACGGGTCATCATTTGACGCTTTTCAGGCAGAAAAGCAGTCCAGCCAGAAATCAACTTTCGACCATCCTTCAAAAAGAAAAATACCAGTATCGGCACCAGAATCAGATAGATCAAAAGGGTTATGATACTGGTGATCGAATTAAGCGAAAAGGTCAGTACCCATTGGCCCAGCCGGCTCAGCTCAGTGGCGGCAGCCGAAATAATTTCCCTGACCTGGGTTTCGGAAATCAGTTCTGGATAGCGTTCTGGCAAGACCAGAAGCAGGTTCTGCACCTCGCTGACCATACGTGGGGCTTCATTGAACAGGTTAACCATCTGCTGCCAGATGATCGGCAGCACGAAAACCAGAAAAGCACTGAGAAACCCGATAAACAGCACAAATACCGCGCTGACGGCAAGCAGGTGAGCAACTCCACGCCGTTGCAGCCAGTCAACCACCCCCTGCATCAGAAACGCCAGGATAACACTCGCAATCACCGGGGCCAGTGGCTGTCCCAGAAACAAAATAACAAGCAGCCCGCCTGCGAGAAGCAGGAACAGGAACAAAGCCTCTTCATCGGAAAAGTATCGATCTATCCATTTACTGAAAATCTTGCGCATTGATACTCCTCAGGTGCCGGCTCCACGCCGGATCCAATAGATATAACACTGCTCATCGCTGAACGTCTGCAGTAACTCATGGTCAGAAACCCGAGCATAGGCAGGAAAATCCCGCAGCGAACCAGCATCAGTGGCAATCACTTTCAAAACCTGCCCCGGCTCAAGCTGATGCAAGGCAAGCTTGGCCTTGAGCAGCGGCATGGGGCAACTGAGGCCACTGGTATCCAGTTCGTGATCAAATGGCGGCGATGACATGCAGAAAACTCCCGTAAATCACTGGCCTTGGGTGGCAAGCACTATATACCATAATATCCGGCAAGATAATTCTGACAGCGGTAGAATGATGCGAAGACTGATGCAAACACTATTGGTGGCAGCAACCTGCTTTTCCACCGCCCTCCTGCCCGCTACCGGCACTGCCAGTACCGATTTACCGGTATTGAATGATGCCAGCTCCGCAACCGTCAGCCTGGACGCCGAATACCGCTTGGGCCGCAACTGGGCGCGCATTCTTCGTGCTCAGGCTCCACTGCTGGACGACCCGATCAGCTATCAGTACCTTGAAGACCTGTTGTGGCGCTTGCTACCGAAAAGTCAGGTGCAGGATCGCCGGCTTGAACTGTTTTTGCTTGATAACCCAACCTTTAACGCCTTTGCCGTTCCCGGCGGCATCATTGGCATCCACAGCGGACTGCTGCTGGCTGCTGAAACCGAAGGCGAACTGGCTTCGGTGATTGCACACGAGTTGGCCCACCTGAGTCAGCGCCATTATGCTCAGAGGCTTGAGGAGGAGCGACGCAACCGCCCGCTGATGCTGGCAGGCCTGCTTGCCAGTATTCTGGTAGCGGCAGCCGATACCCAAGGCGGTATGGCCGTCCTGTCTTCAACCATGGGCGCCAATGCACAGGGGCAGTTGGCATTCAGTCGTCGCAATGAGCAGGAAGCGGACCGTGTTGGCATGCAGACGCTGGTCGAGGCCGGCATCGACCCACACACCATGCCACAGATGTTTTCGCGCCTGCAGCGCAACTATCGCTTCTATGGGCAGCGTCCGCCCGAATTTTTGCTGACACACCCCGTGACTGAGTCACGCATAGCCGACTCGCTCAACCGTGCAAGCCAGTTACCGGAAGTACAGTCACATGCCGACAACAGCGACTTCAATTTAATTCGTGCCCGCATGCAGGTTCATCACAGCGAATCCCCGCAGAAGGCACTTGCCACTTTCCGCGCTGCAACTCAAGATTCTGACCAGCTGCATAATCGTTATGGTCTGATGTTGGCCGCCATTGCGGCTGCCGACTTTGCTCTTGCCGATAAAACCTGGAACACACTGGACGCCTCTGCACGTCGACACCCATGGCTGCTGTTGAGCCGAGTTGAGCGTTTTTTGGCAGCGGCCGATTCAGCCAGTGCGTTGGAGATTTCCAGGGAGTTGATTGCACTTTACCCCGACAGCCGCCCGGTACGTACCCTGCATGCACGAGCACTTCGTGAGACAGGCCAATTACAGCAGGCCATACGCATCTACAAGCAACTGACTCGTGACTACCCAACCGACACGCTGATCTGGTTTGAACTGGCTGAAGCGGAAGGGCTTGCCGGTAATATTCTTGCCGTACATGAAGCACGAATAGAGTATTTCCTGCTGACGGCACAGTTTGATCTGGCACTGAAACAGCTTGAGTACGCCGCACGGGAAAAGGATCTGACCGACTCAGACAGGGCCAGATTGGAGCAACGCGAGCAGGAAGCAAAAGCGCTGCGGCAGGAAATGAAGGAACAGTTTTAAAAGCAGACTTGAGATCAGGAGGCGCTGCTCATTTGATAAGCAGCGCCTCCTGAAACGTGATATCAGCTGGCTGAAAAATCCAGCATCCGCTGCAGCGGCTTTAGCGCTCGGCGCGCGAGCTCCGCATCAACGTGGATTTCATCGACACCATGCTCCAGAGCGGCAACGATATTATCCAGTCCGTTCATCGCCATCCAGGGGCAGTGCGCACAGCTGCGGCAGGTTGCGCCTGAGCCACCTGTAGGAGCTTCAAGGAAGCGCTTGCCGGGAGCAGCCTGTTGCATCTTGTAGAAAATGCCTCGATCAGTTGCAACGATGAAAGTTTCATTTGGCAGGTCGTGCGCCGCCTTGATCAACTGACTGGTAGAGCCAACGGCATCAGCAATCTGGACCACAGCGTCCGGTGACTCGGGATGAACCAGCACCGCCGCATCCGGGTAGACCCGCTTCAGATCCAGAATCCCCTTTGCCTTGAACTCTTCATGGACAATGCAGCTGCCATCCCAAAGAATCATCTCGGCACCGGTTTCCTTACGGACGTATTCACCCAGATGCTTATCCGGCGCCCAAATGATTTTCTTGCCCTGATCGGCCAGATATTCCACTACCTTAAGCGCAATACTCGAGGTCACCACCCAGTCAGCGCGCGCCTTAACGGCTGCAGAGGTGTTGGCATAAACGACCACTTCATGATCGGGATACTGATCACAGAACGCCGAAAACTCATCGGCAGGACAGCCTATATCCAGAGAGCAGGTTGCTTCAAGCGTCGGCATCAAAATGCGTTTTTCCGGGTTCAGGATTTTGGCCGTTTCACCCATGAAACGCACACCAGCCACAATCAGAGTTGAGGCCGGGTGGCGTGAGCCAAAGCGCGCCATCTCCAGAGAGTCGGAGACACAGCCACCGGTTTCATCTGCAAGCTGCTGAATCAGGTCATCGGTATAATAATGTGCCACCAGACAGGCATCCTTTTCTTTCAGGAGCTGACGGATCCTGCTCTTGTACTGCTCAATCTCGGCAGATCCCATCTGCTGCGGCAGGTGCTCCTGAGCAAAATGCTCCTGCACCAGAATGCGATCGTCGATGTCCTGCTTGCTCAACATAGTCAGATTCTTATCATCACGCTGGTTGGATGCCTTGGACGGCAAAATCTTGGGGCGCCGATTATACCATAGTTGCACTGCAGTAAGTGAAGCACTGACACAACGACCAGGCACAAAAGCATCAGACTTGAGTATCAGCTGTATCAAATGAAAAAGGCCGGATAAAATGGTGGGTCGTATAGGACTCGAACCTATGACCAATTGGTTAAAAGCCAACTGCTCTACCAACTGAGCTAACGACCCAAAGACTGATGCCCAAAAGCATACAGTGAAGAAGGGATGGTGGGTCGTATAGGACTCGAACCTATGACCAATTGGTTAAAAGCCAACTGCTCTACCAACTGAGCTAACGACCCTCCCGATGGGCTGCGCATTTTACCTGCCGAGGCGTGAAAGGCAACCCTTGAGCGGAATTTTATTCAAACATAACGGGTCGGATCCACAACACCTGCATCCTCAAACCCCTTGGCACGCAGACGGCAGCTATCACACCGACCACAGGCACGCCCTTCCATATCGGCCTGATAGCATGAAACTGTGAGCGCATAATCAATACCCAACGCAGTGCCGCGGCGGATAATGTCCGCCTTGGTGAGATGCATCAGTGGTGTTTCGATATGTACGGGGTCGCCATTGATGCCACGTCGCGTCGCCAGGTTGGCCATGCGCTCAAACGCTTCTATAAACTCCGGGCGACAATCAGGGTAGCCGGAATAATCGACTGCATTTACACCGATAAAGATGGCATCGGCATCCAGCACCTCTGCCCACCCAAGCGCCAGAGACAAAAAAACCGTGTTGCGTGCAGGAACATAAGTAACCGGAACGCCTTCAGCCTGATCTTCGGGTACATCGATACTGGTATCGGTCAGTGCCGAGCCGCCAAAATCCTCCAGATGCAATCGCAACACTCTGTGTTCACTGACACCAGCCTGGGCTGCAATCGCGCGTGCCGCATTCAACTCGGTCACAGAACGCTGACCATAGTCGAAGCTGAGCACATGACAGCTATAGCCCTGTTCCATGGCCATCGCCAATGCAGTTGCCGAATCAAGACCACCCGAAAGCAGTACAACTGCACGTTTTTCACTTTGTTTCATTTCGATTGAGCCAGTCACTGTTGATTGGAGAGGAAACTTCGAGCCAGACCAGCCGCAGACGTTTGCGGATACTCATCCTGCACCCGCTTCATCAACGCTCTGGCCGCAGCACCATCACCACCACGCTCAGACAACACACCCAGCTTATAGAGCGCATCGGCAGCCTTGGCGTGACCCGGATAGCCCGTAACCACCTGATTGAAGGCGCTCGTTGCCGCTTCAACCTTACCCTGAGCCAGCTTTACTTCGCCGAGCCAGTACCAGGCATTGGGCACAAGCGAACTGTTCGGATAGTCGTTCAAAAACAGCTCAAACGACTTTTCCGCCTGATCAAACTCACGCTGACGCACATGACTGTAGGCCTTGTCGTAGGCTGCCGCATCACCAGCAGCAACACCTTCTACAGAGGCATTCAATTCAGCATTATCAGTCACATTGGGCAGACCCGCTGCCTGTTTAGGCTGTTCTGGATTACCTTGGGCTGCCAACAGCGCGTCATCCGGCACCGCTGACATCAGCAAGCTGATACGACGATCCATATCTCTGTAACGCTCACGCTGCTGCTGCTCAAGCCGTTCGACCTTATGCTGCTGCTCTTCCAGCGCTCCGCGCAGCATCCTGACTTCATCCTGAAGTTGCTGCAGACTGAACAGCAGCTCATTCTGGACCGAATAGCCAGCCGCACTCTGCACCTGTAATGGCTGCGTTCCTCCTGTACGTGGAACCACCGGTGTCTCGGTGATTTCTATCACCGGCACCGGGGCCGCATACGACCAGGATGACGCCAGCACCAGCAGGATGGTAGCCTTGGCTGTTGCGGCACTTTTCATCACTTGCTCTGGTAAATCAGTTCAACACGACGGTTTTTGCCCCAAGCGTCAGCGGAGTGACCGACAACAGCCGGTTTTTCTTCACCAAAGCTGATGCTTTCTACCTGTGAATTGCCTGCACCATTCACAACCAGCAGACGCTCAACGGCCTTCGCACGACGCTCACCCAATGCCATGTTGTATTCACGGGTACCGCGCTCATCAGCATGACCTTCCAGGCGTACGGATGCCGAAGGGTTCTGGGACAGATAGCGGGCATGAGCTTCAAGATCAGAGAATCCTTCCTGACGCACTACGGCCTGGTCGAAGTCGAAATAGAACACGGTGCGCAGCTGCTGCAGATCTTCGGCTGTCACAATGGCACCGCTGACACGACTACCTGAGGTGCCATAAGTATTGGCACCAGAAGCAGAAGTACCATCACCTGCCGCACCACCCGCGTCAGTAGAAGTACTGGTGGTGCTACAGCCTGCAGCCCACACCATGGCTGCCGTCAGGGCAACCGCTTTGCTCAGATTGACTACCCGCATGATAAATCCTCGATTTGACTGTTTAAATGAGTGTATTGCCATTGTGTTGCAGTTTGCTGCCGCGCCGACCTACTGCAAGTAGGGTGACCAGGCAGGTTCTCGTACATCACCCCTGTCAACCGGCATTCTGAATTGAACCCGACCATCCAGTGATGCGGCCGCCAGCACTCCGCGCGTACCTTCCTGTGTGGCATAAATGACCACACTGCCGTTCGGCGCGATACTGGGTGATTCGGCCATGCCGGAGCGAGTGAGTATATCCAGTCGCCCCGTTTTCAAATCCTGTACCGCTATATTAAAGCCATTGCCACCGCCACTGCTGCGATGAACCATGGTCAGGAATCGCCCATCCTGAGTCAGGCGCCCCCTGGCATTGTAGTTACCGTCAAATGTGAGCCTCTCCAGCTTGCGATCCTCAAGCCCCAGGCGGTAGATCTGTGGCTGACCGCCCCGATCAGAGGTAAAAATCAACGAGCGCCCATCTGGAGACCATGCCGGTTCGGTATCAATACCGTAATGCTGAGTCAGACGCTGCAGCTGGCGACTGCGCAGGTCCAGAAGATAGATTTCCGGGTTGCCATCACGCGACAACACCAGCGCCAAACGGTTACCATCCGGCGACCAGGCGGGTGCACCATTCAGACCCGGGAAGGACTGAATGCGCTCGCGTTTGCCGGTTGCAAGATATTGTACGTAAATGGCAGGACGCCCTGTTTCAAAGGACACATATGCCAGCTTGCTGCCATCCATTGACCATGCCGGTGACATGATTGGCTGGGCAGACTCCAGTATGGTTTGCGCTCGAGCGCCATCCCAGTCCGCCAGCTGCAGGCGATAACGCTGCTTCTGATCACCCAACTGCTCCGCCGTGACGTACACCACCTTAGTCGCAAAGGCGCCTTTAAGGCCTGTAAGCTGCTCAAAAATCCTGTCTGCCATATAGTGGGCGGCATCCCGCAAGCTTGAGGCGGTTGCACTGACCTGTTCAGCCAGCACCTGCTGCTCACGCAGCACATCGTACAACTCAAAACGCAAGCTGAGCTGGTCACCCACTGAGTCAATACGCCCGATCACTACATAATCCATTTTGGACACGCGCCAATCTCTGAAGTACACATCATCACGGCGAGTCGGAAAGCTCAGCATATTGTCACGCGGCATGGCACTGAAGAAGCCACTGCGCTCCAGATTTTGACCGATCACTTGTGCCACATCTTCCGCCAGCGCTGAGCCAGTATTATTCCCAAACGGCACAACAGCAATGGAAGTCGGCGCCTCAACCCCCTGAGTTACCTCTACCATGAGCTCAGCTTGCACCAGCTGCGCGACGAGCAGCAATGTAAACGCTGCAAACAGTTGCTTGATCCTTACCACCTCAGCCCCTCCGGCCTGAATTTGACTAAAAGTTTACGTAATCGACGCTCAAACAGCAGTGGATCGACATCCGCAACCCTCGGAAAGCTGTGTGCTCTCAGCACGGCCTGCACCGCAGAGCTGTCGAACTGTGCATTGCCACTGCTGGTATGAATATAGGCCTGATCCACCTCTCCGCTTGGCAGAAAGTGTATCGCCACTACTGCTTCCATTCCGTTGCGAGCGGTTGACGGAATACGCCAGCTGTCCTGCAATACAGCCTGAATGTAGGACTGTATATCTCCAATTACTGCCTGAGAAGCCTGCTCAGCGCGAGCCTGTGCTTCCGCGCGCTCGGCTGCCAGCTTGCGCTGCAGATCTGCCTCCGCCTGTTGCTGCTGCTTGCGGCGCTCTGCTTCAGCTCTGGCAGTTGCTTCGGCCTTGCGCTTGGCCTCTTCGGCTTCACGCTTAGCCTGTTCCTGCGCCTTGCGTTTCGCCGCTTCTGCCTCCGCTTTCTTGCGAGCAGCGAGTTCAGCCTGACGCTTTTGTTCTTCCGCTTTTTGTCGCGCCTGCTCTTGCTGTCGCTTCTGTTCGGCCTGCTGCTCCGCACGCTTACGTGCGTCGGCTTCTGCCTGCTTACGTGCAAGTTCTTGCTGGCGCTGTTCAACCGCCTCACGTTCGCGACGCTGACGGGCCTCTTCCGCGTTGCGCTTTTGCTCAGCCTGCTGGCGAGCAATCTGCTCCTGTGCAGCCTGCTGCTGAGCCAGAGCCTTGAGGTCTATCATCTCCGCCTGGATATGACGGGGAGCTGAACGTACCGGCTCAGCCGGCCGATCCCAGTTCATGCTGATCAGTGAAAATGCTGCCGCATGCACAACAAAAGCCAGCATAAAGGGCAAAATATAGCTTCGCATCTCCACCGCGCTATTCCGTCACCAGGCCAACACTGGTTGCACCTTCCTGCTGCAGCAATACCATCAGTTGCACTACCTGATCATAGCTTGCGTCCCGGTCACCTCTTACCAGCAACAGTTTTCGTGGCGCGCTGGCCAGCACTTTTCCGACACGGCTGGCCACCTCCTCACGGCTAATTGGGACCCGGTCATCACCTCCCACGTTGATGTAATACTGTCCTTCACGATCAACCGTCAGCACCAGAGGCTCTTCGTCTTCCGTTTCCACTGGCTCGGCACCGGCCTGAGGCAGATTCACATCTACCCCTTGAGTCAACATTGGCGAAGTCAGCATGAAAATGACCAGTAGTACGGTCATCACCTCAATATAAGGGACAACATTGATTTCCGCGTTGATTTTGCGTTGCTTGCGTGGACGCCAATCCATAGATTAAAACCTCAGACGGAGTGCACACGCCGGTAGAGAATGCTGGAAAACTCATCGGCAAAGGTTTCATAGTTACTCAACAGAGACTCGGCTTGGGAGGCAAAACGGTTATAGGCCACCACCGCCGGTATTGCGGCAAACAGACCGATCGCAGTAGTGATAAGAGCCTCAGCAATACCCGGCGCCACTACCGAGATGGCGGCATGTTGAACGGTTGCCAGTCCACGGAAGGCGTTCATAACCCCCCAAACGGTACCGAACAGCCCCATATACGGAGCGGTTGAACCCACGGTGGCCAAAAACGGCAAATGGCGTTCCAGTTTTTCTTCTTCACGCGCCATGGCAACACGCATGGCGCGCTGAACACCGTTCATCACCACATCCGGCTCACGGTTGGCCTTCTGAGTCAGCCGAGTAAATTCCTGCAGGCCCGCACGAAAGATATTCTCCGCCCCACAAATCGTATTGGGAGACTGGTTCACATCACGGAACAGCTGAGCCAGATCCACTCCCGACCAGAAGCGATCCTCAAACTGACGCATGGAGCGGCGTGCCTTGCGCAGCACCTGGTGGCGCTGAAAAATCATCACCCATGAAATAAACGAGGCCAGGAACAGCAGCACCATAATGAATTGAACGGTGAGGCTCGCATTTTCAACGAGACTCCAGATTGGCAGTTTGCCTTCCATTATTTCTCCTCGACAGCAGGCAGTGACTTGGTAACAGTTTTCATGGATTGAAGCAGGTTATCAGGCCATCGTGTCGGCTTCATGTCTGAAGCGCGCACACAGGCAACATCCACATCAGCCTCACACAGCAGACGATTATCCGCCTGACAAACAATGCGCTGCTGAAAGGATACCCTCACCCTGCTCGCCCGTTCGATACTCACTTCGACCAGAAGTTCATCATCCAGACGTGCAGGGGACAAGTAGCGACACTCGGTTCGCGTTACGACAAAAATGATATCGTCAGCCATCAGCGCCTGCTGAGAGCCACCACATTGTCGCAGCAGCTCAGTGCGCGCACGCTCCATGAACTTCAGGTAATTAACGTAGTAGACAATACCACCGAGATCGGTATCTTCGATGTAGACACGTAGCGGCCACTGAAACGGCATGCCGTCGACCTGATCAGGTTGCAGATGGCACACAACAATAGCAGCCGCAGATTTTAATACAAGGGGGGAGACGCTACTCCTGACAAGTCAGGCAACACTCCGTGAGTGGATCAGCCCTGAGACGGTTCAGCTCGATTGTTTCGCCACAGCGACAGCAGCTGCCGTAGCGACCTCGATTGATACGCTCCAGTGCTTCGTTGCAGCGCCCAATGACATCAAGATGATGGCGCAGATGCTCCAAATCCAATCGCTTGGCGACTTCAAGTGTAGCCTGCAGCTCGGTCTGTCCGGGAGGGATCGATCTGAGAAGCTGACGCACATGCTCGATATCATGCAACTCATCACGAACCTCTTCCTGCATGGACGTAAGCAGCTCATGCAGCTCCTCAGAGAAGCCTTCCAGCTCATGATGATTCAGTACGGCCGACATGATGATGATCTCCGCTAGTGGACTGTCATCATCGTAGACGGACAGGCACATTGCCGACTTGATCTTTATCAGTCAGTTGTTTGAGAGACTTAACACATCAATAAACTATTGATATCAGTCAGGCCTTTCAATCCCGAAGTGGACATAGGCATGGTCAGTGACTACACGCCCACGCGGGGTGCGCATCATGAATCCCTGCTGGATCAGATAGGGTTCCAGCACATCCTCGATAGTATCGCGTTCTTCACTGATTGCGGCCGCAAGACTGTCGATCCCCACCGGGCCACCACCGAACTTTTCGATCATGGCCAGCAAAAGACGACGGTCCATATGGTCAAAGCCACGCTCATCCACATTCAGCATGTTCAGCGCCAGATCGGCAATCTCCTTGGTAATGCGGCCATCACCCTTCACCTCGGCAAAGTCGCGTGCCCGGCGCAGCAGTCGATTGGCGATACGCGGTGTGCCGCGCGATCGTCTTGCCACCTCTCGAGCCCCGTCTTCATCGATATGGGTACCCGACAACTGCCCCGAGCGCATTACGATACCGGTCAGATCCTGGATCGAGTAGTACTCAAGCCGTTGTACGATCCCAAAACGGTCACGCAAGGGTGAAGTGAGCAAACCCGCCCGAGTGGTGGCACCCACGAGGGTAAAAGGCGGCAGATCCAGCTTGATTGAACGCGCCGCCGGCCCTTCACCGATCATGATATCCAGCTGGTAGTCTTCCATCGCCGGATAGAGTACTTCTTCAACATTGGGACTTAGTCGGTGTATTTCGTCGATAAACAGGACGTCACCAGCCTCAAGGTTGGTCAACAAGGCTGCCAGATCACCGGCCTTCTCCAACACCGGGCCGGAAGTGGTGCGGATCTGCGCGCCCATCTCATGAGCGATGATATTGGCCAGTGTAGTTTTGCCAAGCCCGGGCGGACCGAAAATCAGCGTATGATCCAGCGCTTCGTTTCGGTTGCGTGCCGCATGGATAAAGATTTCCATCTGCTCACGTACCACAGGCTGCCCTTCATAATCCTTGAGCAGCTTGGGGCGTATGGCACGATCCTGAACCTCTTCGGCAGGCGCCCCCATGGGCGTAACAAAACGGTCGGCTTCAATTCTCATAGCATTTGTCTCAACCCACCATGGTACGCAGGGCATGGCGTATCAGCGTTTCGGTGACCGCATCTTCGCCCAGCGCCTGTACTGCCTGTTCAATCGCGCGTGTGGCTTGCTGCGGCTTGTAACCCAGTGCGATCAGCGCGCTTTCGGCTTCCGCACGGTAGTCCGCTTCCGGAACCAAAACCGTCTCGGACTGGTTGCCACTGCTCAGCTCCAGCTCGGTCAAGGTCGGCAGCTGCAGCTGACTGAGGCGGTCTTTCATTTCAACAATCAAACGTTCCGCCGTCTTTTTGCCCACTCCCGGCACCCGCACCAGCGCCGTTGTGTCTTCGTTGTGCACACTGCGGATAAAGTCATTGGCACTGATGCCGGACAGTATAGAAAGCGCCAGTTTGGGGCCGACACCGTTCACCTTGATTAATGAGCGGAACAGAAGTTTCTCCTGCTGATCGGCAAAGCCGTACAACAGCTGGGCGTCTTCGCGCACCACAAAGTGGGTGTGCAGTGACACTTCAGCTCCCACTTCCGGCAATTTGTAAAAGGTGTTCATCGAGGCTTCGACTTCGTAGCCCACACCGTTAACATCCAGCAGCATCCAGGGCGGCTGCTTTTCCAGAATTCGACCTCTGAGGTGTCCGATCACGCGCTTTGCATCTCCAAGATAAATCAGTAACGCCAGCGCCCGGCCGTTTTGCCGCGCGCTTGCTGAATTTGCCCCGCACAGGTATGAGCATGGCAGAGCGCGATGGCCAGCGCATCTGCCGCATCCGCCTGAGGCAGCCCCGGCAACTTCAGCAGATGCATCACCATGTGCTGCACCTGCGCCTTGTCGGCACCACCATTGCCTACCACCGATTGTTTGACGCGACGGGCCGCATACTCGGATACCGGCAGCAGGCGGTTGGCACCGGCCACGATCGCCACCCCCCTCGCCTGGCCCAGCTTAAGCGCCGAATCCGCATTGCGCGACATGAACACCTGCTCAATGGCCATTTCCTGAGGCTGATAGCGCTCAATGACTTCAGTCACGCCGGCATACACCTGCTGCAGTCGATCTGCAAGAACGTCACCACTGATGCGGATGCAGCCACTGGCAACGTACTCGGTACGAGGACCCGCCACGCGAATGACACCATAGCCGGTAATTCTTGAGCCGGGATCGATCCCCAATATCAGCATGGACCTGTCTCGAAACTCCAGTAAATGTTTAAGCGGACTATATCTGTATATTTATACACTAAAGTAAGGTGTTTTGCTCAAAAAAAACCGGGGTTGCCCCCGGTTTCCATCAGCCATCATGCTGCGCGTTTATTCCATCGCTTCTTCGGGGATTTCGGCATTGTGATACACGTTCTGGGTATCATCGAGATCCTCCAGCGCGTCGATCAACTTCAGCGCTTTCTGACCGCTTTCCACATCCAGCTCAACCGTAGTGGACGGAATCATGCCAACCTCGGCATAAACCGGCTCGAACCCAGCATCTACCAGCGACTGTTTCACGTCCATGAACTCCTGCCAAGGCGCAAACACGTCGATGGAGCCGTCTTCGTTGGTGACGACGTCATCAGCCCCCGCTTCCAGCGCCGCTTCCATGATCGCGTCTTCATCAGCGCCTTCACCGAAGCTGATCTGACCTTTTTTCTCAAACAGATAGGCAACCGAACCGTTGGTACCCAGGTTGCCACCCGCCTTGTTGAAGGCAGCCCGCACCTGAGACACGGTACGGTTGACGTTGTCAGTCATGCACTCGACCAGAATGGCCACGCCGTTGGGGCCGTAGCCTTCGTAGGTCAGCTCATCGTAGTTGTCACCCTCGCCACCGCCTGCGCCACGCTGAATCGCCTTTTCGATGGTGTCCTTCTTCATGTTGGCGCCCAGCGCCTTGTCCATTGCCGCACGCAGACGCGGGTTGTCTTCCGGAGTGCCACCACCCTCTTTGGCGGCGACGGTCAACTCACGAATCAGCTTGGTGAAGATCTTGCCGCGCTTGGCGTCCTGAGCCGCCTTGCGGTGCTTGATGTTAGCCCACTTGGAATGACCTGCCATACAACATCCTCAAATATCGGTCGTGTAAACAAATGGGGCGACACTGATGGTCGCCCCGGGTGCGCAATCAGGGAGTTTTGCGCAGCTTGATATTCAGTTCGCGCAGCTGCGCGGCACTCACCTCACCCGGTGCATCGGTCAGCAGACAGGCAGCACTCTGGGTTTTCGGGAAGGCAATCACTTCACGAATTGAAGTGGAACCGGTCATCAGCATCACCAGACGATCAAGACCAAACGCTAGACCACCATGAGGCGGTGCGCCGTGCTTGAGTGCATTCAACAGGAAGCCGAATTTCTCGTCCGCTTCCTCATCGGAGATACCCAGCACCTTGAATACGGCTTTCTGCATGGTCTGATCATGGATACGGATGGAACCGCCACCCAATTCGGTGCCGTTCAGTACCATGTCGTAGGCACGGGAAAGCTTGCCTTCGGGCTCGGCGATCAGTTCTTCCGGGCTGCAGCTCGGCGAAGTGAACGGGTGGTGCAGCGCGGTCAGGGAGCCATCGCTGTTCTCTTCGAACATCGGGAAGTCGACCACCCACAGCGGCGCCCACTCGCGTTCGATCAGATTCATGTCTTCGCCGACCTTGATACGCAGCGCACCCAAGGCTTCGTTGACGATGGTAGCCTTGTCGGCACCGAAGAACACGATGTCGCCGTTTTTGGCTTCCAGGCGCTCCATGACCTTCATGGCCACGTCTTCACCCAGGAACTTGACGATCGGAGATTGCAGGCCTTCGGCACCCTTCTCCAGCTCGTTGACCTTGATCCAGGCCAGGCCCTTGGCACCGTAGATACCGACAAAACTGGTGTACTCGTCGATGATCTTGCGGGTCAGTTCGGCACCACCCGGTACCTTCAGTGCTGCTACGCGACCTTTCGGGTCCTTGGCAGGACCGGCAAATACCTTGAATTCAATATCCTGAAGCAGGTCAGCAACGTCCACCAGCTCCAGCGGAATACGCAGATCCGGCTTGTCGGAGCCGTAGCGGTGCATCGCTTCTGAGTATGGCATGCGCGGGAAGTCGCCCAGATCCACGTCCAGCAGTTCGATAAACAGCCTGCGGATCATGCCTTCGGTCAGGCCCATGATCCCTTCCTCGTCCATGAACGAGGTTTCGATATCGATCTGGGTGAATTCAGGCTGACGGTCAGCACGCAGGTCTTCATCACGGAAGCACTTGGCGATCTGATAGTAGCGATCGAAACCGGACACCATCAACAGCTGCTTGAACAACTGAGGCGACTGCGGCAGGGCAAAAAAGCTGCCTTCGTGAGTACGGCTTGGCACCAGATAGTCACGCGCACCTTCAGGGGTTGCGCGGGTCAGAATCGGGGTCTCGATATCGAGAAAACCGTTGTCTTCCAGATAGTTGCGGATGTTATGCGTGATTTTGGAGCGAAACCGCAGCTTGCGCTGAATTTCCGGACGACGCAGGTCGATATAGCGGTGACGCAGGCGCACATCCTCACCCACTTGCTGGTGCTCGTCCAGCTGGAACGGCGGGGTTTCAGACTTGTTCAGAATGACCAGTTCCTTGCCCAGCACTTCGATCTCGCCGGTGCCCATCTCCTTGTTGATGGTGCCTTCCGGACGCCCACGCACGGTACCGCGCACTTCAACCACGTATTCGTTACGGACGCTGTCAGCCAGATTGAAGCTGTCTTCACGATCCGGGTCGAACACCACCTGCGTGATGCCTTCACGATCGCGAAGGTCGAGAAAAATCACTCCGCCATGGTCACGGCGACGGTGTACCCAGCCGCAGAGTGTGACATCTTCACCGATATGTTCTGATCTGAGATCGCCGCAATAATGGCTACGCATACTGTCCTGTTCCTGTATCCGGGTGCATCAAGGAAAATGAAAGGCGGGAATTATAACCGATTTAGCCGGGCCTGACAGGCCCGGCGACAGGGATAAGACCGGTAAACGCTCAGTTATGCGGTTCGAATGCCATTTCTCCGTCAAGCAAAGCTTCCAGCTTGCCTCGGACCCGATCAAGCTGTTCCTGCGTATAGGCAACAGCAGGCACCTTACCCCAGACCGGGCCGGGCCAGGCTGCATCGTTCTCCTTGCGGACAATCACATGCATGTGCAGCTGTGGCACCATATTGCCCAGACAGGCGACATTCATCTTGCGTGCCTGAAACATATCCGCCAGCGTTTCAGCCAGATCGCTGGCTTCATGCATGAGCTGTTGCTGCTCATTGGCCGGCAGATGGTACAGTTCCGTGACACCGGCCCGGCGAGGCACCAGAATGAACCAGGGGTATTGGCTGTCATTCATCAGCAGCAAGCGACAGAGAGGATAGTCACCAATGGCAATCGTATCGGTGATCAGACGGGGATCAAGCTCAAACTCCAGCTCCAGTTCATCCATTGCCCTGCTCCTTGAATCGTTAAATATGCTTTTTAATCCAACAGTTACACTGATTAGTATAGGTCGACATGGCTAAAGTCAATCTGCATCAAAGTATAGAGTCGATCGGTCAGCCGCGCTGGAATGCACTCTGCGGCATCCAATATCCGTTTCTGCGTTACGAGTTCCTGCATGCACTGGAAGCCTCCGGCAGCGTCAGTACAGCTACCGGCTGGCAGCCCATGCATGCAGAACTGCTCGATGACGATGGTAATCCGCTGATGCTGGTGCCGCTGTATCTGAAAACCCACTCCTGGGGCGAATATGTGTTCGATTGGGCATGGGCCGACGCCTATGAACGCCACGGACTCAACTACTACCCGAAGCTGCTGACTGCAGTACCCTTCACGCCCGCCACCGGACCACGTTTTGGCACCCATCTCAGCCCTGCTGAAGTAATGCAGCAATTGCCTGCGCTGGTACAGTCGGTGTGCAGCCAGACACACGCCTCTTCATGGCATGGCCTGTTCTTGCCACAACCGGAGCTGCGGTGCGCACCGCAACCATTACTTCACCGTCTGGGTGTGCAGTACCACTGGTTCAACCGGGATTATCGTGATTTTGATGATTTTCTTGACCGCTTCAGCTCACGCAAGCGCAAGGCGGTTCGACGTGAACGCAAGAAAGTCGAACAACAGGGCATCAGTCTGCGGCGAATCCGGGGCAAGGCGATCACTCGCGAGCAACTGGATCTGTTTTACCGCTTTTATCAGATGACCTACCTCAAGCGTGGTCGACAGGGGTATCTGGCACCGGACTTTTTTCACCGCCTGCATCAGAGCATGCCCGAACAACTGCTGTTGATACTGGCCGAGCTTGAAGGCGATGCCATCGCCGCTGCACTCTGCTTCATTGGTGAAGATACGCTTTATGGCCGCTACTGGGGCTGCATGGAGGAATATGACTGCCTGCATTTCGAGGCCTGCTACTATCAGGGTATCGAATTTTGCATTGAGCAGGGCCTTGCCCGCTTTGACCCGGGCGCCCAGGGGGAGCACAAAATCCAGCGCGGCTTTGAGCCGATTGCGACCGGGTCATTGCACTGGATCGCACACCCGAGGTTTGAAGCGGCGATTCGTGACTTCCTGCAGCAGGAGTCTCCCGCCATGCAGGAACAGATGGAGGCACTGCACGGCTGGCTGCCATTCAAACAGCCGGACGTGCAAGCTCAGTAAGGCTCAGAGAATCATTGCTGCGGCCCAGCCCGCCGCCAGCAGCGGAAGGTTGTAATGCAAGAAGGTGGGCACCACCGTATCCCAGATATGGTGATGCTGACCGTCCACATTCAGCCCCGCAGTGGGTCCCAGCGTGGAGTCTGAAGCCGGTGAGCCTGCATCACCCAATGCCGCAGCAGTACCGACCAGCGCCACAATGGCAAGCGGACTGAAACCCAACGACAACGCCAGCGGCACATAGATCGCCGCAATGATCGGAATGGTCGAAAAAGAAGAACCAATGCCCAGCGTGATCAGCAGCCCCACCACCAGTATCAACAGCGCAGCCAGCGCTTTATTCTGGCCAATCAGCTCGGCGCTGCTGCTCACCAGCGTGGTAATTTCACCGGTTTGGCGCAGTACTTCGGCAAAACCCGCCGCCGTGATCATGATAAAGCCGATCATCGCCATCATTTTCATGCCGTCGATCAGTACTCCATCGGCTTGTTTCCAGCGCACGATACCGGTGACGGTACAGATCATATAGCCTGCCAACGCGCCCAATACCATTGAGCCTGTCCAGAGTTGAATACCGAATGCCGCCAGCATCGCGACAATGACCGCTACCAGGCGAGTGGAACTGTATTCAACCTTTACTCGCTCCACCTGCTCCAGTGGTGCCAGGTCATAATGACGCTTGCGACCATAACTGACCATCGCCAGCAGCAGCCCCGCTACCATGCCGGCTGCCGGGATCCACATGGCGGACATCACATTGATGCCTTCCATTGTGAGGCCATTATCGGCAATGTTTTTCAGCAGAATATTGTTGAGAAAAATGCCGCCAAACCCCACCGGCAGGAACATGTAAGGTGTCACAAGGCCGAAAGTCAGCACGCAGGCAATCAGACGACGGTCCAGCTGCATTTTGCTCATCACCAGCAACAATGGTGGAATCAGCAGGGGAATAAATGCGATATGAATCGGTATCAGGTTCTGAGAGGAGATGGCTATCGCCAGAATCACCAGTACCAGTGCATATTTTATAACTCGCGTATTGCCATTATCTTGCCCCAGCTTGCGCTGCACCAGATCAGCCATGGCATGAGGCAAGCCCGACTGGGCAATGGCAACGGCAAAACCACCCAGCATGGCATAGCTCAGGGCCACTTCGGCGCCACCACCAATACCTCCGCTGAACGCTGCCAATGTCTGCTCCAGCCCCATCCCCGCCAACAGGCCCGCACTCAAAGCCCCCAGAATCAGCGCCACCACCACGGGTGTACGCACCAGACTCAGCACCAGCATCACCAGCACTGCGGCCACTACGGCATTCATCAGTCAGTTTCTCCTGCAGCGTTTACTGCTCAAGGTAGACGAAAAAAGCGCGCACTCTGCAGCAGTGACGGATTGATGTCAAACCTCAGCTGCGGCGGATGCTGAACAGCTCACCCAGTGTTGCGTACTCGGTACCGCCCAATCGTGCCAGCGGCTTGATTCTGTCTGCCTCAAATCTCATCCGCCCTTTCGCATCCCGTCTGCATACAGCGTCATCGATCCAGATTCGCTCCACTTCCACCAGCAACAGATTCTGGGGTCGATTGCCCACCTCAATGTGTTGATGCAGCCGACAGGCAAGCGCAACCGGCGCATCCGGCAATCGCATCAATCCGGTGCCATCGAAAGGCATTAGCGTCTGCCCCGTCAACGTCAGTTCCGACTCGCCTCGGGCCAGTTCAGCCGCGCTGTCGCTGACCATCTGCGCCTGATGATTGGCTGCGATATGAATCACACAACGCTTGTATTCCAACAGGTTATGACAGGTATCTTTCATACTGCCGTCACTTTTGCTGCCGATGGAAAGCATCAGGATGGGTGGATCACTGCACACCACATTGAAAAACGAAAACGGCGCAAGATTATGACTGCTGCCTGCCTCATCATTAGGGCTCAGCACCCAGGCGATAGGGCGCGGAATAATGACTTGGGTCAAGGTGTGATAGATCTCGGTCGAATTCACCTGATTTGCTTCGATGATCATTATTGCTCCTGCTCAAGCCGTTAAAGGGCCACAGCATACCATTCAGCGCCATTGGCACCCATTTTGATGCGCAGGTGCAACATGAACAACAGTGCAGAAATCGGCTTGAAGGATGAAAATCTTGCAGCCAGACACCCTCGTAAACCTGTGCCAAAAGCCTAAACTGAAACTCCCGCTATCGGGTGACCCCTTCATAAAACCTCAAATGCGAGGAGGATTGGTATGCTGACGTACGAAGAATGCCTGGAGATGAGTGACCTCTCGGCTGACGAAATCGCCGCCATCGCCGAACATGAACATATGGACCCGATGATAGCTGTTGCCCTTGGGCATTATCTCGTAACACATGATGGCGAAAAGCGTATTCAGAGTTTCATTCTGGATGATATTGAACGTGCACGCCGCTGTGGTGACCACCAAAAGCAGGCACTTCTGGCGGGCGCTTTGCGTCACTTCATCGCCAGCCACCCGGTAAAAAAGGCACAAGAGCAGATGCTGGCTTCCTGATCAGGTGATGCCAGAGCCTAAGTATTTCCTGCTGTGCAGGGCCACTTACCCACGAAGGGTTACTCGGCCCGCTTCACCAGTCGATCCATTCGCAAGCGCTGGCGCTGATCAAACAGGCGCCAGCTGCCTGCCACCACGGCCAATATCACTCCGAAGCCACTGCCCAGCGTTATGATCAGCATGATCAAAATCTGGTATTTGACCGCCAGTGCCGGTGCCGTACCTGCGAGAATCTGCCCCGTCATCATGCCCGGCAAGCTTATGATGCCCGCTGCCGCCATCGCATTGATGCTGGGCATCATGCCTGCACGCATTGCATCACGCTGAATGGGACCCAAGGCCTGCTTCCAGTTTTGCCCCAGCATCAGGCGGTTTTCAATCTGCGCACGTTGCTGCCACGCTGTTTCAGTGAGCCGATCCAGACTGAGCGCCACACCGGTCATGGTATTGCCCAGCAGCATACCCAACAGCGGGATGGCATATTGTGGCCGATACCAGGGATCTGGCCCCACCAGCACCAGAAGTGTGATCACCGCAACACTGAAGGATGATACAAACATTGACGCGGTGCCGATGCAATAAGCCCAGCCGCCGCTGAAGCGGCGCTGCTGCCTCGCCATTACCTCGCGCCCGGCCAACAACAGCATCACCAACGCCATCAAACTCACCCACAACAGTGTCCCAACAGAAAAAAGCAACTCCAGCACAAGGCCGATCAAAAACAGTTGCGTTACAGTACGTGCGCTTGCGACCAGCAAACTGCGACTGATCCCCAAGCGGGCCTGCCAGGCCAGTAATGCCAGCACCAGTACCAGCCCTGCGGCCAGTGACAGTTGCCACCAGCTGATATCAATCACGCTCATCGGTCACCTCAACCAACTGCTCGTGCCTGATTTGGAACCGGTAATCCGCCACGCGTTGCATCTGGGCAGCATCGTGTGCGACCCAAAGTACTGGCCAGCCCTCTGTTTGAATGCGATCCAGCAGCATTGCCTCCATTCGCAGGGTGGTTTCAGGATCCAAGTTGGCGCAGGGCTCATCCAACAATAGTACCTGCAAGGGAAAAGCCAGTGCGCGCAGCAAGCCCAATCGCTGTTTCTCACCGGATGATAGTCGCATTACATCCCATTCCTGGGCTTCAACCGGCAGGCCCAAGGTTTCAAGACCCTCGCCATTAAACTCTGCAGGAAAGTGGTCCCCCACGCGCTCACTCCACCACTGGCTTTCGGCCGGGACGAGGCGTACCCGTTGCCGCCACAGATGTGCCGGCAGCTGCTGCTGTTCCAAGCCATCCAGCGACACCTCGCCTGAGTGTGGCTCCAAATCAGCAACGGCACGCAGCAGGCGGCTTTTGCCGCTGCCGGACTGCCCACTGATACAACATATTTCTCCGGGCCCGATCGAAAGATCGAACGGCTGAATCAGTTCATTTGAAAGTCGTTTGAGGTGTAGCGTAACGGGCGACAAAATCGACCCCCTGAAAACAGAAAACCGGAGCCAGCTTAGCAGCTGTGCTCCGGTTTGGGCATTCTGGACTACGCTTTATCGTGGATTAAAGTGCACTGTCCAACTCAGGTAACGCGGTGAACAGATCAGCCACCAGGCCATAATCGGCCACCTGGAAAATCGGCGCCTCTTCATCCTTGTTAATAGCGACAATTACTTTGGAATCTTTCATGCCTGCAAGGTGCTGGATTGCGCCGGAGATGCCTACAGCGATGTAGAGCTCTGGCGCAACGATCTTGCCAGTCTGCCCTACCTGCATATCGTTGGGTGCAAAGCCAGCGTCGACAGCCGCACGGGAAGCGCCAACAGCGGCACCCAACTTGTCGGCAACCTTTTCCAGCAGGTGGAAATGTTCGCTGTCTGCCATGCCGCGCCCCCCGGCAATAACGACACGCGCCGACGTCAGTTCAGGACGATCAGACTTCGCCATTTCTTCACCGATAAACTGGCTAAGTCCGGTATCTTCAACCTGGCTCAGAGTTTCAACAGCTGCACTGCCACCTTCCGCCGCCACCGCGTCAAATGCGGTACCGCGAACGGTGATCACCTTGACCACATCCAATGACTGAACGGTTGCAATGGCGTTACCGGCATAAATTGGACGGGCAAAAGTATCGGCGGACTCCACCTTGATGATATCCGAGATCTGCCCCACATCCAGCAATGCAGCAACCCGCGGCATAAAGTTTTTACCGTTGGCGGTCGCCGGTGCCAGAATATGCGTGAATCCTTCAGCCATGGATACGATCAGGGCTGCCATGTTTTCAGCAATTTCATGGTCATACGCCGGATTGTCCGCCAGCAGCACCTTACTGACGCCTGACGCCTTGGCTGCGGCATCAGCGGCAGCGGCACAACCGTTGCCAGCGACCAGCAGGGTAACGTCACCGCCGATCTGTGCGGCAGCAGCCAAAGTGCTTAGAGTGGAAGGCTTCAGCACCTGATTGTCATGTTCAGCAATTACCAGAATACTCATCAGATCACCTTCGCCTCGTTCTTGAGTTTATCGATCAGCTCGGCCACATCAGCCACTTTGATACCGGCTGAACGTTCAGCTGGCGGCTCTACCTTAAGCAGTTTCGTGTGAGCCTTGATCGCAACCCCCAGATCTGCCGGCGTAAGCGTTTCCAGCGGCTTGCGCTTGGCTTTCATGATGTTTGGCAACGAAGCATAACGCGGTTCATTCAACCGTAGGTCTACCGTCACCACTGCAGGTGTATTAACTGCAACGGTCTGCAGACCACCATCAACTTCGCGCGTGACAGTGACCTTGTTGCCATCAATTTTTACTTCGGACGCAAAGGTTCCCTGTCCCATACCCGTCAGTGCCGCCAGCATCTGACCGGTCTGATTATTGTCGGAGTCGATCGCCTGCTTGCCCATCAATATCAGATCAGGCTTCTCATTTTCGACTACCTTGGCCAGCAGTTTTGCCACCGAGAGAGACTCCAGCGGATCATCGCTCTGAACCAGAATGGCCCGATCGGCACCAAGAGCCAGCGCCGTGCGCAGCTGTTCCTGAGCGGTCTGAGGCCCCAGAGAGACCACGACTACCTCGCTGGCTTGACCGGACTCTTTCAGGCGAACTGCCTCCTCGACTGCGATTTCGCAGAAGGGGTTAATTGCCATTTTTACATTATTCAGATCAACGTCGGACTGGTCGGATTTAACCCGGACCTTGACGTTGTAGTCGATAACTCGCTTAACCGTTACCAGCACCTTCATTGTCATATCCTTTGCTTGTTGTTATGGGTCACCGGAGGCGACTTCACCTCTTTTGGGCATTGTCACGCATGATAACCAGCCACACAGAATAAGCAATAACCCCTATTCAAAAGCCTCGACAGACCGGATCAATATCGATAATTTCAGAAATAAGGGTTTTCACTTATACTAATTTACATACAATAGAGTCAGTCATAATGACTTACAATAAGTAGAAGAATAAACCATCTGCACCGATGGAGGAGCAACCGTGAATCGCGAATCGATGGAATTTGATGTAGTAATCGTAGGCGCCGGGCCTGCCGGGCTCTCGGCAGCGTGCCGTCTGATGCAACAGGCCAAGTCAGCCGAGCAGGAACTGACCGTTTGTGTAGTTGAAAAAGGATCTGAGGTCGGCGCCCATATTCTTTCCGGTGCCGTGATGGAAACCCGCGCACTGGATGAGCTCTTCCCCGACTGGAAAGAGAATGGTGCCCCGCTGAAAACGCCTGTGACAGAAGATCAGGTGTTTCTGCTCAAGAATGAAACCGGTGCCATCAAACTGCCCAACGCCTTTGTGCCCAAGACCATGCACAACGACGGCAACTATGTTGTCAGCCTCGCCAATGTCACCCGCTGGCTGGGTGAACAGGCAGAACAGCTGGGTGTAGAAGTGTTCCCGGGCTTTGCCGCCGCCGAGGTACTGTACAACGAGGACGGCAGTGTTAAAGGGATCGCAACCGGTGATATGGGTGTGA
>NZ_FNRJ01000007.1 GCF_900107855.1 Marinobacterium iners DSM 11526
CGATTATCGGCTCGAAAGAGCACCGATTGAACGCTTGTAGCAACAACACAGACAATCAGAGCAACGTGACATATAAGCACGAGGCTCAATCAGATCCGGTTTGTACCAGTTTCGCCTGGCGACCATAGAGACGTGGAACCACCTGATCCCATACCGAACTCAGCAGTGAAACGCGTCATCGCCGATGGTAGTGTGGGGCTTCCCCATGTGAGAGTAGGTCATCGCCAGGCACTTAATACCAGAAACCCCGGTCTCGTTGAGGCCGGGGTTTTTGCATTGGGGCGAAGCACAGGCAGGCGCCAGACAAAAGAAAGGGCCCGGCGCATTCCCTGCGGCGGGCCCTTTCTCTGACTTTCCTGTCACTGAGCTTGCGAGAGCTCAGTTGTACTCAGTCTTTGATACCATATTCGGCACGATAGGCTTCAATAGCCGACAACTCCTGTTGCATGTTGCCTTGTTCATGCAGGTACTGCACTAGATCATCAAGACTGATAATACTGATGACCGGCATGGCGTAGTCACGTTCCACTTCCTGAATCGCAGATAAATCGCCTGTGCCTCGCTCCTGTCGGTCCAGAGCAATCAGTGTTGCGGCAGGTGCTGCACCGGCCTGTTCAATGATTGCCATTACCTCGCGAATGGCTGTGCCAGCCGTTATTACATCGTCGATGATTAAAACACGGCCTGTAAGCGGCGCACCTACCAGGTTACCACCTTCACCATGATCCTTGGCCTCCTTGCGGTTGAATACGTAAGGGATATCGAGATCATATTCATTGGCCAGGGCCACGCAAGTGGCGGCTGCCAGAGGAATACCCTTGTAGGCAGGGCCAAGCATCACGTCGTATTCAATGCCGGCATTCTGCAGTGCTGCAGCATAGAAGCGGCCAAGCTGAGCCAAGGCAGATCCTGTATTAAACAAGCCTGCATTGAAGAAATAGGGGCTCTTACGACCTGACTTCAAGGTAAACTCGCCAAAGCGAAGAACCTCTTTTTTCAAGGCAAAGTCGATAAAATCACGTTTGTAGTCGAGCATCTTTTTCTCCGCATGCAGGTGAGTGTGGCGCTAATAATACCTGCTGGGGCTGTTCCCATCCACGAGAAGGCCTGTAGAAAAATTTCAATTTCCGGTGCGCAGCCGGTACAATTCCGCTTTGACCTTCCATCCCAGATTCGTTCGAATACGCTCACGGGGCAAAGACAGTATGCGTGTTATTACCTTCAATACTCAGGGTATTGAACAGGCAGCAGATAATGGCTTTTTTGACTGGATGGCCCAGCAGGATGCTGATGTGGTGTGTCTGCAGAATCTCAAGGCAAAAGAGTACCAGCTTGATGGTGATCGCTACCATCCGGATGGATATCATGCGTATTTTTTTGACGCTTTCGAAGATGGCTTCAGTGGTGTAGCCATCTATACACGGCATCTGCCGAAGGCGATCATGACTGGTCTTGGCTTTGAGCAGTGCGATTTCAACGGTCGCTTTATTCAGGCAGACTTTGATAAGGTCAGCGTCAGCTCGATGACCATCCCTTCCGGTCTACGCAGTGAAGAAGCTCAGGCAGGAAAAATGGAGTATTTGGAGCTGCTCATGGGGCACCTGAAGAAAACGCTGCGAAAACGCAGAGAGTTTATCTTCGCTGGAACCTTCAATATTGCCCACAGACCAGTCGACCTGAGCAATTGGTATGTTAATCAGCGAGTTTCGGGCTTTCTCGCAGAAGAGCGGACCTGGATTGAAGAGGTCCTGGATGAGATGGGCTATGTCGATGCTTTCAGGGAGGTTAATAAAGCTGAGCGACAGTTTACATGGTGGCCCGACTATAACCGTGCCTGGTCGCTGAACGAAGGTGCGCGTTTGGATTATCAGATTACAACGGCAAACCTGCGCAAGGTTGTAAAAAATGCGCGGATTTACCGTGACCAACGGTTCTCGGAGCACGCGCCCCTGACAATCGATTACGACATCGATATCTGACAGCATCAGCCGCCGGCCGTGAAACCGGCGGCTTGCTGTTCAGCCTGCCAGTGCCTGCTTTTGCAGTTCAACCAGCTCGGAAATGCCCTTGCGAGCCAGATCCAGCATTGCGTTCAGCTCCTCCTGAGAGTAGGGGGCACCCTCTGCGGTTCCCTGCACTTCAATGAAACCGCCCGCTTCAGTCATGATGACGTTCATGTCCGTTTCCGCTGCTGAGTCTTCGGCATAGTCCAGATCCAGCACTGCTTCACCTCTGTAAATACCCACGGATACGGCAGCGATCATCTGCTTGACGGGGTTACCCTTCATGGCGCCGTTTTTGTCCTTCTTCAGTACGTTAATGGCATCCATCAGGGCCACGCAGGCTCCGGTAATTGAAGCCGTGCGCGTGCCGCCATCCGCCTGAATGACATCACAGTCTATAGTGATAGTGTTCTCGCCTAGCTTTTTAAGATCAAGCGCTGCCCTGAGGGAGCGACCGATCAGGCGCTGAATTTCAATGGTACGACCTGTCTGCTTGCCGCGGGCGGCTTCGCGGTCGGAGCGAGTGTTGGTTGAGCGGGGTAGCATGCCATATTCGGCGGTAACCCAACCTGAGCCACTGCCGCGAAGGAAACGTGGAACACCGCGGTCCACAGTAGCGGTACAGATCACCTTGGTATCACCAAACTCCACCAGAACAGAACCTTCTGCGTGGCGAGTGAAATTGCGGGTGATGCGTATATCACGCATCTGATCCGCTTGTCGGCCGCTTGGACGCATTTTGTTCAGCCCGAGGTTCTGTATCTGTTCGGAGAAGCTGGAACTCATGTTACCTACCCTTGGTCGCTGTCATGGCCCGCGCAGGACTGGCCGATGACTGTTAAAATGGATCAGGTAGCAATTCTAATAGAGATCGCCTGATTATGACACGAAGCATGACCGCCTTTACCCGCCAAGAGCAGCAACAATCTTGGGGGACCCTCATTTGGGAACTGCGATCGGTGAATCATCGCTATCTGGAGCCGCATTTCCGTTTACCGGAATCCTTGCGCGATATTGAGGGCAAACTTCGTGAACAGCTGCGTCAGCTGTTGAGTAGAGGCAAGGTAGAGTGCACGCTGCGCTTCATTCCGGAGCGTAGTACTGAGTCGATGCACATTGATCAGGTGCGTGCTCAAGAGGTCATATCAGCGTTAACCCAAGTCAGCGAGTTGATCCCAGAGTCGCAGCCGATCAACCCTATGGAGGTAATGGCTTGGCCTGGTGTGCTGCAGGAATCAACGATCGATATGTCAGAGGTCAGGGCCCAGGCAGTGCTCTTGTTTTCACAGGCGTTGAAGGATCTGATTGTCGGACGTGAGCGTGAAGGCACTGAACTGGCCGAGCTGATTCAGCAGCGGCTTACTGCCATTGAGCAGATTACGTCGGACGTACGTACCCTGATGCCGAAGATCCTGCAGGGACAGCGTGACACTTTGCGTTCCCGGCTAACGGAGCTTAGTGCAGAGTTGGATGCCGCGCGCCTTGAGCAAGAAATTGTATTAATTGCGCAGAAGGCGGATGTGGATGAAGAGACTGACCGCTTGCAGACACATGTGCAGGAGGTTCGCCGTGTGCTAAAACAACAAGGTCCAGTTGGACGGCGGCTGGATTTCCTGATGCAGGAGCTGAATCGGGAGGCAAATACACTGTCTTCCAAGTCGATAGTCGCGGCCACTACGCGCAGTGCGGTAGAGCTGAAGGTTCTGATCGAGCAGATGCGAGAACAGATCCAGAATATCGAATAAGCCTCAGCTGCTTTTGTCGACAGGGTGTTTGCGGTTGCGTCTGCAGCGTTCGGAGCAGTAGACCACTTCATCCCAGCAGCGCGCCCACTTGCGTCTCCAACTGAACGGGCGGTTGCAGCCACGACAGATCTTCTCAGGCAGATGCCTTTTGTGCATGTTTGCGTCCTGTCGGTTTGCCGGGGTTGCGAACATGCCGACGCAGCAGGCGGCGGGCTTCGGTCTGTACTTCGGGCCGGTTACGCCACTGCCACAAGCGCTCACGGGCAGCGGCAGCCGTGGTCTTCAGTTCAACCAGCGGGGCAGGATAATCAGTACCGATGTGCAACTGAAACATCTGCTCCTCCATCGGTGTCATTTCCCAGGGAATGTGCAGTAGATCGTCAGGTAGTCCATTCAGTTCGGGAACCCATTGACGGATGAACATGCCGTTCGGGTCTTGCTCTTGCGACTGCAGAACCGGGTTATAGATGCGAATGGTATTGATCCCGGTAACGCCCGCCTGCATCTGGAACTGGGGGTAATGAATGCCGGGCTCGTAATCGAGAAACAGTCTGGCCAGTGGCTTCACGCCCCGTTTCCAGTCAATGTTGAGCTGGTGGCAGAGAAAGCTCACCAGCATGGCACGCATGCGGAAGTTGATGTAACCGGTTGCGTGTAGACAACGCATGCACGCATCAACCAGGGGGTAGCCAGTCTGCCCATTGAACCAGGCGTTGAAATCAGCCTCGACCTGCTCATCATGTCGATAGGGAAAATCCAGATAGGCCTTGTTGACCGGACGAAACTCCATGGCGCATTCGGTTTCGAATTTCTGAATGAAATGGCCGCGACATACTCCTTGCCACGAAACTCGAAGAACTCGTTCAACCAAGCCTGTGCTGCGCACTCTCCACCGGATTGATTCGTGCATGAAGCGCCAGTGACGCAGGCTCAGATGAGGGTTCTGCAGTTGAGATGACGAACCCAAACAGGCCAGTCGGCGGCGTCGCGGCTGTCGAGAGCACTGCTGGCGGTTTCCGGCGCCAACACCGGCAATATACTGCCAGTTGCCCCAGTTGCTGGCCACATCGTGGTCAATCAGTTGCTGCTGGAACCAGGCCGCACCGTAGCGCCAGTCGATGTTGAGCTCGTTTACCAGACAACTGGCGGCAATCTGACGCCCACGGTTGGAGATAAAGCCGGTGACGTTGAGCTCACGCATACAGGCATTGACCAGTGGCCAGGGGGTCGTGCCCTGGCACCACCGCCTGAAACGTTCGGGATAAAAGCTGGTCAGGGGTGTCCGTGTGGCTATGCCACTGCGTGCGAACAGACGCGCCCGGTGCTTGAGTGCATACCACTGGAAATACTCGCGCCAAAGCAGTTCAAAGCTGATCCAGTAGGTTGACTCGTTGCTGCCTTGTGCCTGCTCGTAGGCTTTCAGTCGACTCAGAATGCGACGTGGCGACAGGCAGCCATTGGCTAGCCAGGGACTGAAACGGGTGCTGTTGCTCCAGCCCTGAAGCGCATTACGGGTCTGTTTGTAAATCGAGGCATGAGACTGGCTGAAATAGTGCTCCAGGTGTGCCATGGCCTCGGTACATCCGCCACGAAAGGCAGTGTCCCGCAGCTCCATAGATGGCATCAGAAGCATACCCCCGGGCAATCCATGCGGAGGGGGTGGCAATGCCGCAGGGGCGGAAACCGCGCTGGTGGGATCGGGTCCGGCTTCAAGTTGATGGCGAAAGGGTGTGAACTGGTCTGGCAGCTGTGTCAGTGTAAAGGGCAGCTGCTTCGGGCTGAACAGGGTATGACTGCAAACTAACAGAATCTCAATCTCGGTCAGGGCGGCCCGGACGCGGTTGATCTGTCGCTGTTCGTACAGGCCAACCTGTTCGCTCACCACCAGTCGTTCGGGCTTCAGTTCGCGCACCAGCCAAAGCAGTTTTTCAACCGGGTCACCCTCCAACAACAGCAGTCGCTGACCCTTGAGTGCCAATGCATGATCCAGCTGCAGCAGGCTTTGCTGGAGAAACGCTCTGCGATGCCTGCCCATGGGCAGGCTCTGATAGCGATCAGGTTGCCGCCATTGGTTGTCCAGACAATAAACACATACAAGCTCCGTACTGTCCTCAACGGCCTTGAGCAATGCCGGGTTGTCGTCCAGTCGCAGATCCTGGGTTATCCAGTAAAGTGTAAGGCTCACTGTATGTTCTCCATCCAAAGCCTTGTTCTGTACGAAATGGCACCCAAGTCAGATCCGATACAATGAGGAACGAAACGAAAGTTGTGAAAATTACGCCATTGTTCGATGGAATTTTATTTCTTTAAAAAGAACGCAATTAGGTTTTTTGTTGTTTTTTAGTTAAGTTTTTGCCGATTTTTCGCGGTTTTTTGGGTGGGGGTATGGGCCTCTCAAAAGAGGGGGCCTGTTTTTGCGTTAAGATGCTTAGATGTGCTAAGTATTTAAAAAGGAACTATTCTGTAACGGGAGCGGCGGTGCCTCGAACCCATAATCTGGCCGAGCACTCGTTTTGCGAACCCTGGATTGGAGACCAAAATCATGCACAAGCTCAAGACACTGGTAGGCGCCTGTACGGTGGCTCTGGTAACACTCGGAACGGCCGCTACAGCTCAGGCGGCAACTTGGCGATACGCTTTCGAGGAGGCCATTACCGATGTACAAGGTGTCTATGCCACCAAGTTCAAGGAGCATATCGAAGCCAACTCCGACCACAATATCCAGCTGTTTCCCTACGGTACGTTGGGGGAGTCTGCCGATACCATGGAACAGGCCCAGGCAGGACTGCTGCAGTTTGTTGATCAGTCTCCGGGTTTTACCGGCTCTCTGATTCCCGAAGCTCAAGTGTTCTTCATTCCCTATCTGTTGCCGGAAACTCATGAAGCACTGGACAGTTTTTTCCGCAACAGCAAGGCGATCAATGAAGACTTCAAGGAAATCTATGCACAGCATGGCCTTGAATTGCTGAAAATGTTTCCCGAAGGTGAAGTGGTCATTACCACTCAGGAACCGTTTGAAAAGCCAGCTGACCTTAACGGCGTCAAAATCCGTGTCATGACCAACCCGCTGTTGGTGGAGTCCTACAAGGCATTCGGTGCAACGCCCACTCCACTGGCCTGGGGTGAGGTGTATGGCGGATTGCAGACCAACATCATCCAGGGACAGGAAAACCCCTTGTTCTGGGTTGAGTCAGCCAAGATGTATGAAGTCAGTGACGTGATTACCTTTACAGGCCATAACAACTTCACCACTGCCGTGATGGCCAACAAGCGCTTCTTTGATGGACTGCCAGAGGCTGATCAAGCCCTGATACATGAAGCGATGGACGTGGCGTTCGACCATATCATGGAGTACCAGAAGGGGCTCAGTGAACGGTCACTGGAGAAAATTCTTGAGCAGAAGCCCGAGATTGAGGTCGTGCGCCTGACAGAGGAGCAGCGCGCGCCTTTCCGTGCCGCAGCCAAAGAGGTTGAAGCCAAATACATCGAAATGACAGGCGACAGCGGCAAGGCCTTGCTGGAGCAGTTCAAGCAGGATCTGGAAGCGGCAACCGCTGAATAACCGTGATGAACAAGGGAGGGCCTTGGCTCTCCCTTGGCTGATCGCTGAGTGGAGGGCTGGATGTCCGCTGACACTGATATATCGAGTAAGCCTGTTTCAGCTCTGCCCGGACCTCTCGGGTATCTGGATCGCTGGCTTGGGCGTGCCGAGGCATTCATTCTGGGTGCCGGAGTGTTGCTGATGGCACTGAATACCGTCGCGAATGTGGTTGGGCGGTTTGTATTTCAGCACAGCTTCTTCTTTACCGAAGAAGTGAACCGCATTCTGATCGTCATGATCACCTTTGCGGGGATTGGCTATGCCGCACGCCATGGGCGTCACATTCGCATGTCGGCCCTGTTTGATGTGCTGCCGGCGGGCGGCAGACGTTGGCTGATGATGCTGATTGCGCTGGTGACGTCGCTGGTAATGTTTGCACTGGCTTTCTTTTCCATTCGTTACATCGGTTCGGTAGCCAGTTCCGGACGGGTGCTTTCATCTTTGCAGGTACCTGTATGGTGGATTTTTCTGTGGGTGCCAGTCGGACTGAGCGTGACCGGGGTTCAGTATCTGCTGACGGCACTTAAAAATTTGGTTTCCTCTGATGCGGTGTATCTATCGACAGAAGTGAGAGATGGGTATGACCGCAACTGATGCTGTATATGGTGCCACTACGGAAGGGAGTCGATAGATGACCGCCATTATGGTCAGTACCATGATCGTGCTGTTGCTGCTTGGATTTCCGATGATGATTCCGCTGATAGTTGCGGCTTTCATCGGTTTTTACAGCATGTTTGGCGGCTTTGATCAGATGGATTTCATGATCCAGCAGTTTATGGCCGGCATTCGTCCTACCTCCCTGATCGCAGTTCCCATGTTTATTCTGGCTGCGGACATCATGACCCGAGGGCACTCGGCTGATCGTTTGATCGATATGGTGATGAAGTTCATTGGCCACGTACGGGGCGGGCTGGCGATCAGCACAGCGACCGCCTGCACCCTGTTCGGAGCTGTTTCCGGCTCAACACAGGCAACCGTAGTCGCCGTCGGCTCCCCTCTGCGCCCTAAAATGCTCAAGGCAGGCTACAAAGACAGCTTCGTGCTGGCGCTGATCATCAACGCCAGCGATATCGCTTTCCTTATCCCCCCCAGCATCGGCATGATCATCTATGGTGTGGTATCCAACACCTCAATTTCTGAACTGTTTATCGCAGGTGTCGGGCCGGGTTTGCTGATTCTTGGCATGTTTGCACTTTACAGCTATATCTATGCCTGCATTAACCGAGTGCCCACAGAGGAAAAGGCCAGCTGGCCCGAGCGCTGGCAGGCCGTGCGCAAAGCGATTTGGCCCTTGGGCTTTCCGGTCATCATTGTGGGCGGTATCTATGGCGGTATATTCAGCCCGACCGAAGCGGCAGCTGTGTGTGTCCTCTATGCCGTAATCCTCGAATTCATCGTGTTCAGGGCTCTCAAACCCGCTGAGCTGTACAAGATTGCCAAGTCGACCGGTCTTATCACGGCGGTTGTGTTCATTCTGGTGGCGGCCGGAGCGGCCTTTTCCTGGATCATCTCCTTCGCGCAGATACCCCAAACCATTATCGCCTCACTGGGGCTGGCCGATGCCAGCCCTACAGGGGTGCTGATCGCGATCTGTATAGCGTTTTTTATCGGCTGCATGTTTGTCGATCCGATCGTGGTGATTCTGGTACTGGTGCCGATCTTTGCCCCGCTGGTCGCTTCGGCAGGGCTTGATCCTGTGCTGGTTGGGGTGTTGATTACGCTGCAGGTGGCCATTGGTTCGGCTACCCCGCCGTTTGGCTGCGATATATTCACCGCGATCGCCATATTCCGGCGTCCCTATATTGAAGTGATCAAAGGCACTCCTCCTTTTGTCTTCATGCTGATACTGGCTGCGGCTTTGCTGATCATCTTCCCGCAGATCTCTCTGTTCCTGCGTGACCTGGCGTTTGGCTGAGGGTATTGGAAGCAGGGTGCTGGGTCAGTCTGGAGCTGCGTGCTATAGTTTCGGTTCGCAATCAGGATGACATCGGGACAACAGGCAATGACTCAGCTCGCAGGCACACTGTACATTCTTTCGGCTCCCTCTGGCGCTGGCAAGACCAGCCTGGTCAAGGCTCTGCTGGAGCAGGACCCCCAACTGGTGGTATCGGTATCCCATACCACCCGGGCAAGGCGTCCTGGTGAAGTGGGTGGCCAGGATTACAATTTTGTCAGCATGGATGCATTCAACGAGCTGATCGAGCAGGGCCAGTTTCTTGAGTATGCCGAAGTGTTCGGCAACAAATACGGCACCTCCCAGCAGTGGGTGCGTGAGCAGCTGGCTGCAGGGCAGGATGTAATCCTTGAAATTGACTGGCAGGGTGCCGAGCAGGTCAGGCGTTTGATGCCCGAAGCGGTAACGGTTTTCATTCTGCCTCCCAGCCGAGCCGCTCTGCGTGAGCGACTGACCAACCGGGGTCAGGACAGTGATGCCATCATCGCCGGACGGATGTCTGCTGCAGTAAGCGAAATGAGCCACTACCCGGAGTATGACTATCTGGTGATTAACGACCGGTTCGAAGTTGCACTCGATCAGCTTGCCAGTCTTTTCAAGGCACGGCGGTTGCGGCAGGAGGTGCAGCAGCAGTTGCAGGCTGAACTGCTGAGTGAGCTCTTGTCTGAACGCTGAAACCCCCGTAGACTTATCGGTCTTTTCTCTGGCTCCAACCCTGTCTGAGGTCCGCAATGGCACGAGTAACCGTTGAAGATTGTCTGGAAAATGTCGAAAACCGTTTTGAATTGGTGATGATCGCATCCAAGCGTGCACGCCAGATCGCAGTTGGCGGCAAGGACCCCAAGGTCGATTGGGAAAACGACAAGCCCACCGTTGTTGCCCTGCGTGAAATCGCTGAAAAACTGGTCGATCGCAGCGTGCTGGATGAGCAGGTACAGCGCTGATCTTTCCCCCGCACGCGTAATACGGCATCATCAGGGTATATGGCTGGCCCAAGTGCCAGCCTTGGCCTGACGGAGTGATAGATGCCGACCATTGATGCCCTTTCACATCGCCTCGAAGAGTATCTGACACAGGATCAGATTGCTCGGGTGCGTCGCGCCTATTTCTATGCCGAGCAGGCCCACGATGGTCAGCGCCGTAAAAGCGGCGAACCCTATGTGACTCATCCACTGGCCGTAGCCAATGTACTGGCCGGGATGCACATGGACCATCAAAGCTTGATGGCGGCCATGTTGCACGATGTAATCGAAGATACCGAGATCGAATATGCGGGCATTGAGGGGCAGTTCGGCACCTCTGTAGCGGATATTGTCGATGGCGTCTCCAAGCTGACCCATCTGGAGTTCGAGACCAAGGCGGAAGCCCAGGCCGAGAATTTCCAGAAAATGGTGTTGGCGATGGCGGAAGATATCCGCGTCATTCTGGTCAAGTTGGCAGATCGGCTGCACAACATGCGTACCCTCGGTGCCATGCGGCCTGACAAACAGCGTCGTATTGCCCGCGAAACCCTCGATATTTATGCACCCATTGCCGCGCGTCTGGGTATGCGAGACCTGCAGGTTGAACTGGAGGATCTGGCATTCCAGTCCTATTACCCGATGCGAGCCAAGCGCATTCGGCGAGCGGTGGTGCATGCGCGCGGACAGCGCAAGGACATCATTGAACAGGTGCGAGAATCGATCCAGGCCCGGCTGGATCAGGAAGGGCTCAGCGGAAGTGTATCCGGTCGCGAGAAACACCTCTACAGCATCTATCGCAAAATGAAGGTACAGCGTAAGGCGTTCGCCGACATTATGGATGTGTTTGCCTTTCGGATTGTGACCGGCAGCGTTGATGACTGTTACCGTATTCTGGGGGCCGTGCACAACCTGTACAAGCCGGTACCGGGTTGCTTCAAGGATTATATTGCCATTCCCAAGGCCAATGGTTACCAGTCGTTGCACACGGTGCTGTTTGGCGCCCGGGGCATGACCATCGAGGTACAGATCCGTACCAGTGACATGGATGCGGTCGCCAGCCAGGGGATTGCCGAGCACAGTCATTACAAGGTCAAGGGTAGTACTGAAAGCGCACTGGGTTCTTACAACCGTGCTCGTAAATGGGTACAGGGGCTGCTGGAGATGCAGCAAAGTGCCGGTGACTCGATGGAATTTATCGAGAGCGTGAAAAAAGACCTGTTCCCGGACGAGGTCTACATCTTCACCCCCAAAGGGCGGATTTTGGAGTTGCCGCGTGGCGCAACACCGGTCGACTTTGCCTACGCCGTGCATACGGACGTGGGTAACTCCTGTGTTTCCTGCCGTATCAACCGTCGCCTGGCGCCACTGTCGGAACCTCTGGAAAGCGGTCAAACGGTCGAAATCATCACTACGCCGCGGGCCCAGCCGAACATGGCATGGCTCAATTTTGTGGTGACCGGCAAGGCACGCACCAGCATCCGGCACTTTCTGAAGAATCAACAACGCAATGAATCGATCGAATTGGGGCGTCGACTGTTGAGCCAGTTTTTGGGCAACTACGGTGCAAGCCTTGATGACATTGACCCTGATCAGTTGGCACAGCTGCTGGACGAGGCTGAGTTCAAGCAGCTGGATGACCTGCTGGAAGATATCGGCATGGGCAACCGCATGGCGTATGTGGTAGCGCGCCGTCTGCGCCCTGCCGAGCATGTTGAGCAGGACCCAGGGTTGACTGAACAGGGCCGGCCTCTGGCTATTCGGGGTGCTGAGGGGATGGTCATGCAGTATGCCCGCTGCTGCCACCCCATTCCCGGAGACAGCATCATCGGGCATATCAGCAGTGGTCGTGGGCTTGTGGTACATCGTACCGACTGTCGCAACATAGGTTACCTGCGTGATAACCCCGAAAAAACCATCTATCTGGAGTGGTCAGCACCACAAAGCAACGAAGAAGAATTTGTGGTCGGGCTTTTCCTTGAGGTTGAATCCCAGCGCGGCATCATTGCCAACCTGGCGACGGCCGCTGCCAGTATGGGTGCCAACCTGCTTAAAATCGACAGTGGCGAGCGTGATGGTCAGCTGTTCAGCGTGAACATGGAGCTGACGGTTTACAACCGTGTGCACCTGGCACGGGTGATTCGCAAGCTGCGCAGCCTGCGTTCAGTCAATCACATAAACCGCCAGTAAACATATGGCTGGCTGATAGTTCAGCGTCCCAGTGCCTTTCCCTCGCGGCGCGGATCGACCCCCGACTCCCAGCGACCATCGGACCGTTGACGAATGGCGTGTACTCCGCTGTTGAGTTCCCGAATGCTTACGCGATGCCCCATATCCCTGAGCTCGAACAGCAGTTGCTCGGCGGAGGTGGCTTCCTCCAGTTCGGTATCGCCGTTACGGTTACTTATATTGGGCTGGTAGAGGATATCCTGCAGTGACATATCGGTATGCAGCATCAGCAGGAGAGTTTGTGCCACATAGTTGATGATACGACTGCCACCAGGAGAGCCGAGCGCAGCGATCGGGCGATTATCGGCGTTGAATACCATCACCGGTGCCATTGAGCTGCGTGGGCGCTTGCCTGGTTCAACCCGGTTAGCCACTGGCACGCCGTTGATCTCGGGGATAAAGGAAAAGTCAGTGAGCTGATTGTTGAGCAGAAAGCCCCCTGCCATCAGGGTCGAGCCGAATGCCATCTCAATACTGCTGGTCATCGACAGCAGGTTGCCATATCTGTCTCGAATGACGAAGTGGCTGGTTGACGGCAACTCGGGCGAGCGGTCATCGGCACGGGTCAGTTCCACTGGCTGGCCTGGCTGGGCCTGCCCCATGTCGTGCTCAGAGCTGATCAGGCTGGCGCGCTGGCGCAAGTATGTGGGATCGAGGAGCGCCGCTGTTGGGACCTCCACAAAGTCCGGGTCAGCCAGGTAGCGACCCCGGTCGGCATAGGCCAGGCGGCTGGCCTGGGTAAACAGATGAGCAAAGCCACTACTGTCGTGAGGCAGTGCAGCCAACGGAGTGTGCTGCAGCAGGCCCAGTATTTGCAGCAGCGTCACACCACCCGAAGTCGGTGGTGGAAAGCCACAGACACGGTATTCGCGATAGGGCAAACATATCGGCTTGCGTTCCCGTGCAACATAGCTCGCCAGATCCGTTCGGCTGATCATGCCCGGGTTGTCTTTAGCCTCGGATATGCTGGTTAGAATCTGGTCTGCAATAGGACCGTGATACAGGGCGTCCGCCCCTTGGGCGGCGATCAGTCGCAACGATTCGGCCAGTTCAGGGTTACGCAGCAGAGCTCCGGCAGGCAGCGGCGCACCGGAGTGGTCAAAAAAGTACTGGCGACTGGCCGCATAGCGATCCAGCCCGGGATTGACTCTGTCTGAGATCAGTTTGTGTAACCGGTTACCGATATGGAACCCCTGCTCGGCACGGGCAATGCTGGCGTCAAACAGCACCGACCAGTCCAGTCTGCCATGGCGCTGATGGGCCAGTTCAAGCATCCGCAATACTCCCGGAACCCCAACTGAGCGCCCGCCAACAAGCGCTTCATGCCATGGCATAGTGCTACCGTCAGATTGCAGGAAGAGATTTTCAGTGACGTCAGCCGGGGCGGTTTCACGGCCATCATAGGCGTGCAATGTTTGGCTGGACTGGTCCCAGTAGAGCAGAAAGGCACCGCCACCAAGGCCAGAAGACTGGGGCTCGACCAGGGTCAGCATTGCCTGAACAGCGATGGCTGCATCCACAGCGGTGCCGCCCTGGCGGAGCATATCAAAGCCCGCTTCAGTCGCCAGTGGGTGAGCCGTGACCACCAGCGAATCCTCAGCGATGACGCGCTGGGGGTGTTGCCAGCCGGTAGCGCTTTCCGGTGCGATCGACTCATCAGCGGCCCAGAGGAAAGGGATCTGCAAAGCCAGCAGGGTGATAATTGCTTGGCGAAAAATGCTCATGTGGACACCTGAAATTGTCCGGCTGCACGATTCTTGATGGTGTGCTCAGGGTTGAAAACACGTCCGTTCATAAAGATGTAGACCCCCGCAGGCAGCGTCTGGGCCAAGGCCACGGCTCCTCCCAGATTGAAGGCCGCATCACTGTCGCGAAATCGGGCCGGTTGCATGGCGCCGGTGAGGACGATGGTGCGGTCATTCAGCGCCTGCAGGGCACGGGCTGTATCAACCATGGTGTCGGTACCGTGTGTAATGACGATATGTCGGCAGGTATCGGCTTCAATATGGTCACGAATCAGCGCCCGGTCATGTGCATCCATTTCAAGGCTGTCCTTGCGCAGCAGGCTTTCGATGCTGTATTGGCAACTCACACCGGCCTGTGCCAGCAGTTCTGTCGCCGCCGGCTCACCGATATGATAGTCACTCAGTGCATCGTAGTAGACCTTGTCGATTGTGCCCCCGATTGTCAGAATCTTGATCTGCATTGGATGCCTGTAGCCTCTATTTCCGTTATTCTTAATGCAAGCTTAAAGCATCGAATAGTGTCACAAAAGCGCCAACTAATCCGCCAGCGGAGAAAAGTCTTGTCTGTAGATATCGGCACATTCTCAGAGATGAGCACCCCGGCACAGCAGGTTCGGCTGGTGCTGCTGCATGATCGTCAGGGTAAGGTATTGGCGCTGCTGCCTCCGTCACGGATGCTGGACCTGACCTCGGTAGCGAAACTGTATGGGCGCGAGCTTCAGGCTACACGAGTGGATGATGCGAGACGCTTTTTTACTCAGCCGGGTCTGCAGACAGAGGCCGGTCAGGCAAAACTGCTGTCGTTGCCGTTGCTGCTCGACAGCAGCCTTGGCGAAGCGCCACTGCGTTGCAACGAGCTTCATTCCGGTCTCTGTTTTACACTCAGCAGCGTGCCCACGCACGACCAGGTCAGTCGCGGTCAGGTCAGTTGTGATCCGGCAACCAGCGGTATGGGTAGCGCTGGGCTGGATGATGCGACCGTGATCACCCGGGCCGTTGAGCGATTCACCAGTTTGCGGGTTCAGCAACGACTGGAAGATACGCTGGGTCTGCCGGGTCTGTCTCAGACCATGCGCAAGATTGTAATGCTGCGCTCCGACCCGGAAGCCGGCGTGGATGAGCTGGTGCCGGTCGTGAAGCTGGACCCGAGTCTGTCTGCACAGGTGATGGGCTGGGCGTCTTCACCCTATTATGCTGCCCCCGGACGCGTACGCTCAATCGAGGACGCGATCATTCGGGTATTGGGGTTCGACCTGGTAATCAACCTGGCGCTGGGGGTTGCCATGGGGCAGGTACTGCGTCTGCCCGAAGATACTCCACGGGGTACAGTGCCCTACTGGGAGCAGGCTGTTTATACGGCTACGCTGAGCGAAAAGCTGGCGCGATCCATTCCGCTGGAGCGACGGCCCCGTCCAGGGCTGGCCTATCTGGCTGGCTTGTTGCACAACTTTGGTTATCTGGTGTTGGGGCATCTGTTCCCGCCCCACTTTTCGCGCCTGTCACGTCATATCGAGGCCAACCCCCAGCTGGAGCAAAGCCTGATTGAGCAGGAAGTGTTACATGTGACCCGTGAGCAGGTGGGTGGGTGGTTGCTGGAAAGCTGGAAGCTACCGGCAGAAGTGTCGGTAGCGGTACGCTATCAGCATGAACCCGGCTTTGAAGGTGAACATGCGGAGTATGCGCGCCTGCTGTATCTGGCCAGCCGGCTGCTGCGTCAGCATGGCATGAGTGCAGGTCCGGCAGGGCCGCTGCCGGATGAGGTGATGCAAGAGCTGGGCCTGCAGCAGGCGGATCTGGAACAGGCCATGCTGGTGCTGAAAGCCGATGCGGAAGGGCTGTCGCAGCTGTCCGATCTATTCAGCGGTTCAGTGAGCTGATCAATCCTCGAGTGACTGTTCCAGTTGCTCCAGTGCCTCCAGCTGGTCCAGCCAGTCGGTTTCAATCTGTACCTGCCGCTGTTTCAGATCGGCTTGTTGCTGCAGCAGTGTTTTCAGCTCTGTCTTGCGGTTCTCGCTGTACAGGTCGGCATCCCCCAGCTGTGTTTCGAGATCACCGATCTGGGTAGTGACCTGCTCAAGTTGTTGCTCCAGGCGAGCGACCTGCTGTTTCAGCGGCCGCAAGCGAGCACGCTGCTCAGCCTGGACTCGCTTGAGCTCCTTGCGCTCGGTGGCACTGAGTGAGCGCTCGGCGGCGCTGTCGTTGGTGGTCTCAGGCTCGCTGCGTTTCTGCTCTTCTCGGCGCTGTTGGGCCAGCCATTGGTGATAGTCCTCCAAATCGCCATCGAACTCGCTGATCTGGCCATCGGCGACCAACAGGAATTGATCGACTGTGTTGCGCAGCAGATGGCGATCATGTGACACCAGTATCAACGCACCCTCGAACGCTTGCAGTGCCAGGCTTAGAGCGAGTCGAACCTCCAGATCCAGATGGTTGGTCGGTTCGTCAAGCAGCAACAAGTTGGGTTGCTGCCAGGCGATCAGGGCCAGCGCCACACGCGCCTTCTCACCGCCGGAAAAACGACCCACCGGGTCCAGTGCGTCATCACCAATAAAGCCAAAGCTGCCGAGAAAGTTGCGCAGTTCCTGGTCAGTGGCGTCGGGGCTGATGCGCTGCAGGTGCAGCAGGGGAGAGGCGTCCATGTCCAGCGCCTCCAGCTGGTGCTGAGCGAAGTAGCCAATACGCAGATGCTCCCCTTCGTGGCGTTCGCCGATCAGCAACTCCAGATCGCCCACCAGGGTCTTAATCAGGGTGGATTTGCCTGCACCATTGGCACCGAGCAGACCAATGCGGGCTCCGGGGATCAGACTCAGAGACTGACCCTTGAGAATAGTACGATCCGGATAGCCCAGATCTGCTTCCGCCAACGTAAGCAGGGGAGAGGAGATCTTGTCGCTGGTATCGAAGCGGAAGGAAAAAGGAGAGTCTACATGAGCCGGCGCAATCTGCTCCATGCGTTCCAGCTCTTTGAGCCGACTCTGAGCCTGTTTGGCCTTGGTGGCCTTGGCCCGGAAACGGCGTACAAACTGTTCGATCTGTTCGACGCGGGCCTGCTGTTTTTCGAACGCAGCCTGCTGCTGTGACAGTTTTTCGGCACGGAGGCCTTCGAACGCGGTGTAGTTGCCTTTATAGAGTGTCAGGGTCTGCTGGGCCTGATGCACGATATGGCTCACCACGTTGTCGAGGAAGTCTCGGTCATGGGAGATCAGCAGCAGGGTGCCGGGATACTGGCGCAGCCACTGCTCCAGCCAGATGGTGGCATCCAGATCCAGATGGTTGGTGGGTTCGTCCAGCAGCAACAGATCGGACGGGCACATCAGGGCCTGGGCCAGATTCAACCGGATGCGCCAGCCGCCGGAAAAGCTGTTGACCGGCCTTCCTGCGTCATCCGGGGCAAACCCGAGCCCGGCCAATAGCTGATGCGCGCGTGCTTCGGCGCGATAGCCATCCATCGCATCCAGCTCGGCATGCAGCTCGCCGATCCGGTTAGCCTGATGCTCCGCTTCTGCGACTGCCAGTGCGGCCTCAACGGCACGCAGACGGTGGTCTCCATCCACTACATAGTCCAGTGCACTGCGCTCGGACGTATCCACTTCCTGTGCCATATGGGCAATACGAAGCCGTGAGGGCAGTTGCAGCTCACCGCCGTCGGGTTGCAGCTGGCCCAGCAGCAGCTTGAACAGGGATGACTTGCCCACGCCGTTGGCGCCGACAATACCCACCTTCCAGCCGGCATGAAACGTCAGGCTGGTCTGTGCTAGCAACTGTTGGGTACCGCGATGTAAGCTTAGGTTCTGTATCTGAATCATGGCGCGAGATTTTAGCACAGCATGAGTCTGGAAAATCTTCTCTGGCAGTACGCATTGACACTTTATTCTCGGTCGGGGGTTGAACAATGCTGCCTGCAGTTGCAGGATCAGGGAGCCGTAGTCAATCGCCTCCTGTTTGCCTGCTGGCTTGCCAGTCAGGGCATCAAGCTTGATCATGATCGGTTACACCAATCAGGCAACCGTTGGCAGCCTGAGGTTACCCGGCCATTGCGGGCAGTGCGCTTCAGGGTGCGTGAGCGGTTGGCCGCGCTGCCTGAGGCTGAAGCCTGTTATCGAGCTTTACGTCAGGCGGAGCTGGCGGCAGAGCAGCTGGAGCTCATGCTGCTGTGGCAAGATGGCCAGAGCTGGTTACCTGACAGTGAGGTGGGCGCGGCGCTGTTCCGGCACAACCTGCAGCAGGCGCTCGGCGAACACTACAACCGGGTCTCAGGTGTGCTTCTGCTGCAACTGCAGTCGGCTGCGATTGCACTGCTTGATGATGACTGAACTTTCCTCCGGGCAAGATGTACTAACAAGAACATGTCCGAACAACACTAAGGATTCACATGATGAAAAAAAGCATGCTGGCACTGGCTCTCAGTGGAGCACTGGCCACAACGGCAACAGTGCAGGCACAGACACTGGAAACTGAACAGCAGAAACTGAGCTACAGCCTGGGGCTGATTTTGGGCGAGCGTATCCAGGCGGATGTTGAAGAGCTGGATATCACTGCATTCAGCAAGGGTGTCGAGGCTGTGTTTTCCGGCAAGGAACCGGCACTTGATCAGCAGCAGGTTGCCGAGGTGATGCAGGCGTTTCAGAGTCGCAAGATGGAAGAACAGCGTCAGGCGATGGAAAAGCTGGCCGATGAAAACAGCGCCAAGGGCGCCGCCTACATGGCTGAAAATGGCGCGAAGGAAGGTGTTAAAACCACTGATTCAGGGCTGCAGTATGAAGTTCTGACAGCCGGCGAGGGCAAAAGCCCCAAAACCACGGATACCGTCAAGGTCCACTACCGTGGCCACCTGATTGATGGTACTGAGTTTGACAGTTCCTACGCCCGCAATGAGCCGGTTTCTTTCCCGCTCGATGGTGTGATTCCGGGCTGGACCGAAGGCTTGCAGCTGATGAAAGAAGGTGGCAAAAGCCGCCTGGTGATTCCGGCAGACCTGGCTTACGGCCCGGGTGGTATGGGTAATGCGATCGGCCCGAACGAGACACTGGTGTTCGAAGTGGAGCTGCTGGAAGTGAATCCTTCAGAGTAAGGCTGTTCCGGTCAGGGTGAGCCCGCTGCCTTCAGACAGAGGCAGCGGGCTCGCCGGCCACTGCTGCTCCTGTCACCAGCTGTACCGTCCTACCTGAGCCAGTTCATGACCCCGTTGGACCCTGCAGCCAGCCAGCTGTTTCCGTCCGCACCAAACGCCAGTGCAATGATACCGGTACTGGTAGGTCCGTAGGCGGCTCGCTTGTGTCCCTTCCAGCGTTTGATCAGCTCGCCCCGGTTTACATCCCAGAGCTCTACCGTACCATCTGCACGTCCGGCCAGAAGGCGATCACTGTTGTCCGAAAAACGGGCGCTGAGATAGCTGAGCTTGCGTGGAAACAGGGTCTCGCCCCCACTGAGGTGAAACAACGTCTCGCCGCTGGATGTATCCCAGACCAGTGCCTGATCCAAACTGCCGGAACTGAACGCAAAGCGACCATTGGGTGAAAGTGCAACAGTGTCGACCGTATTGCCAAGTTTCACCTGTTGCAGGATCTGGCCGCTGTCTAGATCCCACAGGCGGGCGCTGTAGTCATCAGCCCCGGTCAAAGCCGTGCGCTCGTCGCCACTGAGGGCGACGCTGCGTACCCGCGCCTGGTGGCGGAGGCTAGTGCGGATACCGCCGTTGCGAATATCGAAGTAGACCGCCTCATGGTTGGCCAGCCCAAGCAGTGCATAGGCACCGCCGCTGGAAAGATCGGCCGCCAGAATCTCGCCGGGTGAGCTCCAGAAGCCTTCTGCCATGCCGGTATCGACGCTCCACAGCACAAGATCCTGTGGGTTTGCAGTCAGGGCGTAGCGGCCATCGGGGGAAAAGTCCACCGCCGGTAACACCGAGAATACGCCAGGCTGGTGGTTCCAGTCATACAGGCGCGCTTCATTATTCAGATCCCAGAGACTGCCGCCATGGGTCACGGCACCGACCAGTGCATGCCCTCCGTCGGGGGCAATGGCTGTGCTGTAGGCACCGCTTTGCTCGGTCAGCTCAAGCCAGCGGCTTGGCGAGTGAGCGCTGCCGTCACAGCCGGCAAGAGCGAATGCGGACAGCAGCAGGCAGACGGATCGTTGCACGGCTACACCATGTCCTTGTGGGCGTTGTGCAGCGTTTCGATGAGTTGATCTTCCAGCTCAAAACGCTCTTCCAGGGCCTCGCCAAGTGCCGACAGATCTTTCGAAAGTTGGCACAATTGACGCAGGGTGGGGCGTTCCAGCTTGCCATAATGATCGTTGAAATCCAGCGATGCATCAGTGGAAGGCTGAATTTTCGGAAAGATTGCCTGAGAGCGCTCGAGACTGCCGTCAGCGAATTCGCTGCCTTCTCGCAGCAGCTGCTCGTAGACCTCGAAGTGGCCTGAAGACAGGTAGTCCATCAGCAGTACACAAAACTCTGACAGGGAACTGTTGAGCGGGGCACCGGCCTCCTGACCCTGCAGGGAAACGAACACCGAAATCAGCTGCTGTCGCTCCTCCAGCCAGTGATCAATGATTGTGCTGACACCACCCCAGCGTTCTTTGGCGTCGCGGCATTTTTCCAGCATGTTCGATCCCTCCCGATTGACTGCCTCAATACTACTGCCAGGCAGCCAGCGGGTGCAACAAGCATCCGAAGGCATGGAGATTGCGCACCGTGCAGCGGTATACTGAGTTTTTGCACACACGATGCGGAGAGTTTTGGGATGTGGAAAAGCAAAATGCTGGCATTACTGCTGTTGGCAGCCAGTGTCAGCCTGCCTGCGCAGGCGGAAAAAACAGCTGAAGACTACATCAACTACATTGAGCTCAAGCCTTTTGTGACCAACTACGGTGGCCCGGGACCGGTTCGTTTCCTGAAGGCTGAAGTGACGATCCAGGTGGATGACCCGTCAGCGCATCATGCCGTCAATGCTCACGTTGCGCACATCCGCAATGATCTGGTGTTTCTGTTTTCGGGTGTTACGGAAGAAGATCTAGGCAGCATCGCCGCCCAGCAGGTACTGGCAGAACGGGCCCTGCAGACGGTACAGCAGCTGTTGAAGGAAGAGACCGGCAACACACATGTGGCCGACCTCTTTTTTACCAGCTTTGTAACCCAGTAGTTTTCAGCGTGCCACGTAGTCGGCCAGGAACTGGTCAAACGGCGGTTGTTCGGCCTGCTCCAGTTCAGCCTGCTCCGTCAGCGAGCGAGCGGCTTCGTCCAGCAGGGATTGCTTCACGGCGGGGTCGATAAGGGGCTCAAGATTGGCTCGATGCTCTGAGCTGATTGCCAGTACCCATTCACTGTAGCCCATGCCGCTTTCACGCAGGGCTTTAAGCACTTGGGCCGATGGCGTCAACACGGAGTCTTCCAGCTTGGCGCGCTGCAGCGAGACAGATCGGCGGTAGTGGTCGGTGCCCTGTGCATCGTCCAGCAGCGCAGCGGTTTTGGCCACTTTTTCCAGCACTTGGTAGCCCAGCGCCTCACGGCTGACTTCACCGGCGGGCGTCAGCAGCTTGAGACCCGGCTCGCGACCGCGGTTGACGACACGGCTGTGGTTTTCAGCCACCATCCGGCACTCGGCTTCGTCCAGGTCATCGGCCTGTCCCAGCAAACAGCTGATCAGGAAGACATTGAGGAAGCGGGCCTGATCCAGATCCATGCCCAGGGGCAGCAGTGGGTTGATATCGGTGTTACGTACCTCGATATACTCAACCCCGCGCTTGATCAGGGCGTGCACGGGCTTTTCCCCGGACTGTGTCACCCGTTTTGGACGGATGTCACTGTAGTATTCGTTTTCGATCTGCAGCACGTTGGTGTTCAGCTGACGGTATTCGCCATCGACTTTGACACCAATGTCTTCATATGCCGCGTGCGAAGTGTGAATCGCCTGCTGCAGCGAGTCGGCGTAACTGTCCAGATGGTTGAAACAGATCTGCAGTGATGCCTGAGCCTTGTTTGAATAGCCAAGATCGCTCATACGCAGGGAGGTGGCCCATGGCAGATAGAGCGTGTTCGCATTCAGTGTTTCCAGCTGGTGAGACCGTCCAGCCATGAAAGAGGCGGACAGTGTCGGAGAGGCTCCGAACAGATACAGCAGCAGCCAGCCGTAGCGACGGAAATTGCGGATCAAACGGAAGTAGCTGGCAGAGCGAAACTCCTGCAGGCTGTCACTGTTTTCACATATCGCCTGCCACTGTGGCCAGAAGGCTTCCGGCAGGGAAAAGTTGTAGTGGATGCCTGCAATGGTCTGCATCATCTTGCCGTAACGGTATTTCAGCCCCTGACGGTACACGTGCTTGAGCCTGCCCACGTTTGAGCTGCCATAGTCGGCGATGGGGATCGCATCCTCTCCAGCAATTTCACACGGCATGCTGGCACACCATAGCTGCTCATCACCGAGCTGCTGCCAGCTGAAGGCGTGCAGATCGGAAAGAAACGCCAGTGCAGACTCCGGGCTTTCGTGTACCGGGGTGATGAACTCCAGCAGCGCTTCAGAGTAGTCGGTCGTGATGTACTTGTGAGTCAGTGCCGACCCCAATCCTTGAGGGTGGGGTGTCTGTGCGATCTGCCCGTCAGGACGCACTCTCAGGCCCTCCTTCTCGATGCCCTGCAGGGTCCGGGTAAGGAGGTTGGCACAGCCCTGGCGGGCCAGAAGTTCAAGTTGGTGTTCCAGAGTTGCCAGCACCGTCATCATTCCTGTCACTTGCGTTGAAGGGGCGCATTATACGCCCTGCCCCGGTTTAAATGCATCCGCTTGCTGTCAACGGCCTTGTTTGAGGCCGGCCGCGCGCAGTTTGTCCGCCAGAGTTCCACCTGCAGCAGCTGGTGCCGGACGAGGCGGCGAGGCGGCGGGCTGTCCCGTCGCGCCGGTTGGCTGCTTGCTGGAGCCTGACTTCATGCTCAACGCAATCCGCTTGCGTTTTTCGTCTACCTCCAGCACTCGGACCTGTACGATCTGGCCGCTGCTGACCACTGTATGTGGATCGCTGATGAAGCGGTCGGACAGCTGAGATATGTGCACCAGCCCGTCCTGATGCACTCCGATATCGACGAAGGCGCCGAAGTGGGTCACGTTGGTAACGACACCTTCCAGCTCCATGTCAGGCTGTAGGTCCTTCAGGGTTTCGACGCCGGCGGCATACTGTACCGATCGAAACTCCGGACGTGGGTCACGGCCGGGCTTTTCCAGCTCGGCGATCACATCACGAAGGGTATAGGTGCCATAACCCTGTGCTTCCAGCCGGGCTCTGTCGACCTGCTGAAGTTTCTCCGGCTGTTGCAGCAGGGCTTTGAGTGACAACTTGCAGCTGTCGGCAATCGCTTCGGCAAGAGGATAGCTCTCCGGGTGTACCGCCGAGTTATCCAGTGGCTCTTCACCTTCACGAATGCGTAGAAAGCCGGCGCACTGCTCAAACGCTTTTGGTCCAAGACGCGGAATCTTCAGCAGCTGGCGTCGGTTGTGTAGAGCGCCATTGGCATCGCGCCAGGCGACAATGTTCTCGGCCGTGGTGCGGTTAAGGCCTGCCACGTGGCTTAACAGGGCTGCCGAGGCGGTATTCACGTCCACACCGACATGGTTGACGCAATGTTCAATCACGCCGGTTAACGCATCACTTAGGCGGCTCTGATCGACATCGTGCTGATACTGGCCGACGCCGATCGACTTGGGATCGATCTTGACCAGCTCTGCCAGAGGGTCCTGCAGCCGGCGCGCGATGGATACAGCACCACGGATGGTGACATCTAGATCGGGGAATTCAGCCGCCCCCTGTTCGGATGCCGAGTAGATGGAGGCTCCCGCCTCGTTGACCAGTACGGCCTGAATGTTCTGCTGCGGCAATGCCTTGCACACTGCCTGTGCCAGCTGCTCGGTCTCGCGCGAGGCGGTGCCGTTACCCACAGCGATCAGCTCGATCTGGTGCCTTTTTGCCAGTGTGGTCAGTGTGTGGAGGGACTTGTCCCATTGCTGTTGTGGTACATGTGGATAGATGGTTGTGTAGTCGACCAGCTTGCCGGTAGCGTCGATAACCGCCACCTTGACACCGGTACGCAGGCCCGGGTCCAGCCCAAGGGTGGCGCGGGCCCCGGCCGGAGCAGCCAGCAACAGATCCTGCAGGTTGCGGGCAAAGACCTCAATGGCGGCCAGGTCAGCCTGTTCACGCAGACGTTTGATCAGCTCGGTCTCCAGCGAGGGGCGCATTTTTTTCTGCCATGTCTGCTGCAGTGTTTGCAGCATCCAGCTGTCGAGCTGGGCCGGACGTAGATGGTGGCGTTTGGCCATCTGCTTTTCCGGCCAGCCGGCAAGATTTTCCGGCAGCTGCAGGCTGGCCTTAAGTACGCCTTCGGCTACCCCGCGCAACGCAGCCAGTGCCCTGTGCGAAGGTACGCGCGCGATCGGTTCGGCGTAGTCGAAGTAGTCACGGAACTTGCTGTCCGGATCCGCCTTGCCACGGGCTGCACGAACCTGCAACTCGCCCTGCTGCCACAGTCGTTGGCGCAGGACACCGATCAGCTCGGCATCCTCGCTCAGGGTCTCCAGCAAGATCTGGCGCACGCCCTCGGCCACTGTGTCAGCATCAATAAAACCGGCTTCAGAGTTGAGAAACTGCTCCAGCTTGCCTACGGGCAATTGCCCTTGCTGCAGGGCTTCCAGCGCCAGCGGCTCCAGTCCTGCCTCACGTGCTTCCTGTGCCTTGTTGCGCCGTTTGGGGCGGTAGGGCAAGTAGAGATCTTCAAGGCGGGCTCGACTGTCGGCCGTCAGCAGGGCCTGCTCCAGCTCCGGTGTCAGCTGCTGCTGTTCACGCAGACGACCAAGAATCGCTTCGCGCCGGCTTTCCAGCTCTCGCAGCTGCCCCAGCCGCTCATGCAGTTGGCGCAGCTGGGTATCATCCAGGGCGCCGGTCTGCTCCTTTCGGTAACGGGCGATGAAGGGAATAGTGGCGCCTTCGTTCAGCAGGGCCAGCGTAGCTGCTACCTGAGCCGGGCGGATGCTCAGCTCGGTAGCCAGTTGTTGTTCGATTGTCATGGGCGCTCGTGTTCAGACTCAGGGGAGCTGCAGAATCTGCAGCGAGTTGGTGCCGCCATGCTCGCCGAGACGGGCGCCGCGGGTCAAGATGATGCGGTCGCCGCTGCCGAGCAGTTCTCGAGCCTGAAGGCCGGCCAGAATTTCGTCATTCAGGCGCTCTTCACTGACGGCGGTGGCATCGAAAAACATCGGCATTACGCCACGGTAAAGTGCCATGCGACGCAGGGTACGGTCATTGCGGGTGAGGGCAAAAATTGGGATGCCGGAGCGAATGCGCGACATCCACAATGGGGTCGAACCGGATTCGGTCAGACAGATGATTGCCTTGATGTTCTCCACGCCGTTGGCGGTGTACATGGCAGCACGGGCAATCGCCTCGTCGGTGCGGGTACACAGGTGATCAGGTGCTACAGGGGCCGGACGCGACAGCTGATGCTTTTCGGCACCCTGGCAGATACGGGTCATCGCCTGCACCACTTCTACCGGGTAGTTGCCGGCGGCGGTTTCCGCCGAGAGCATCACCGCATCGGTACCGTCGAGAATGGCGTTGGCCACATCGAACACCTCGGCACGGGTCGGCATCGGGTTGAGAATCATGGTCTCCATCATCTGGGTGGCGGTGATCACCACGCGGTTGAGCTGGCGTGCACGCTTGATGATATGTTTCTGCACACCGATCAGTTCGGCATCACCGATCTCTACACCCAGATCGCCCCGCGCCACCATGACACCGTCGCAGGCGTTGATGATCTCATCCAGCGCTTCGGGTGTGGCTACGGTTTCGGCGCGCTCCACCTTGGCGATAATTTCGGCGCGGCTGCCGGCGGCTTCCAGCAGTTCACGCGCGACGTTAAGATCCTCGGCGGTACGCGGGAAGGAAACGGCGACATAATCCATTTCCAGCTCGGCGGCCACCTTGATGTCGTGCCGGTCCTTGTCGGTCAGTGCAGCGGCACTCAGGCCGCCGCCCTGACGGTTGATCCCCTTGTTGTTGGACAGAGGGCCGCCGACCGTTACTTCGGTTTCAATGCGACTGCCATTGATCTCCAATACCTTTAACTGTACGCGACCATCGTCCAGCAACAGAATGTCACCTGCGCTGCAATCCTGCGGCAGTGCCTTGTAGTCCACGCTGACAGCGTTTTGGTCGCCAGCGGTTTCATCCATGGCGGCATCCAGTGTAAAGCGATCACCGATCGCCAGCTGGATAGGCCCTTCCTTGAAGCGGGAAATGCGAATCTTTGGGCCCTGCAGGTCACCCAGCAGGGCCACGGACTCACCGGTGCGGCGGCTGGCCGCACGCACGGCATCCACCCGGCGGCGGTGATCGGCTGCGCTGCCGTGTGAGAAGTTAAGACGTACCGTGTTTACGCCGGCACGGATCAAGTCATCAATTACGCCGGCTTTGTCAGTAGCAGGGCCCAGAGTGGCAACAATTTTGGTACGCTTAAGCATCTGTTTGGGTCTCATGGTCGAGGATGGGACGGGAGCTGCGACTAAAGTATGATTCTGCATCTGTTTTTTCAAGCACTGCCGGGTAATCAACCGGTGGCTGACTGCCCTTATGGGGGAGGCAGGTGAATTCCGCCGTGCGCAGCAGCCACCGGCCCCTGTCGTTGTTGCTGGGGTTATTGGTGCTGGTACTGGTGTTGCTGCAAACGGCCCAGCTGAGTCAGCGACAAGCACTGGAAGCACTGCAAAGTCGGGCCGAATCGGATCTGAACCGCTATGCCCTGAGTGTGCAGCAGAAGCTGGATCGGTACAAGGATCTGCCACGGCTGCTGGCAACCCACTCCAATTTCATGGAAGCACTAGCCCAACCGGAAAATCCCGATGTTATTCAGCATACGAACCTCTATCTGGAACAGGTAACGCGTATCCTGGGTGCATCAGACAGCTACCTGATGGATGCGCAGGGCGTCACCCAGGCCGCGAGCAACTGGAACCGGGAGAGCAGCTTTGTCGGGCTGAATTTCGGCTTCCGGCCCTATTTTCGTGATGCCATGGCAGGCAAGGCCGGACACTATTTCGCGCTGGGAACGACCTCTCGCCAGCGTGGCTATTATTTTTCCTGGCCGGTCAGGATCGGTGAGCGGATTGCGGGTGCGATCGTGGTCAAGATCGACCTGAATGAGGTGGAACAGGACTGGAGCGATCCGATCATCGATATTGCCGTGACCGATGAAGATGGCGTTATTGTCATCACGACTCGGCCGGAGTGGAAGTTCCATGCACTGGGCGGTTTGTCTTCACAGGATCTGCAGCGCATTCAACAGAGCCAGCGCTATCTGGGACAGCCACTGGAGCCGCTGGATCTGGTTCGCCACCAAACGCTGGAAGGAGGGCGGGCTGAACGGGTGACCCTGCGAAGGACAGGTGATCAGGCATCCCATCCGGTTGCCCAGCGCAGTGAGGATTTCCTGCTGCTGACCAAGCCGGTGCCTGATACTGGCCTGAACGTGGCGGTCTTTGCGCGCACCACTCCCGTGGATCGGGCCGTGCTGCAGGCCGTTGTGTTGGCGGGTTTTGTCTGTATAGCGTTGTTATTGCTGGTGCTGTTTATTCAGGCTCGCTGGCGTATTGTGCGGCAGCGACGTGAATTTGAAGTTCGTGAACTGCAGGCCCTGCAGGCGGCACGGGATGTACTGGAAACTCGTGTTGAAGAGCGAACGGCCGATTTGACACGGACCAACGCCCGCTTGCTGGAAGAGATGGAACAGCACCAGAGTACCCAGAACGAACTGGTACAGACCGCCAAGCTGGCAGTGTTGGGCCAACTGGCGGCCGGGATTAATCATGAGCTGAACCAGCCACTGACGGCGATCCGCAATTATGCCGATAATGCTCAGGCCTTCCTGCGCCTGGAACGGTTTGATCGGGTTGGGGATAACCTGAAAGAGATAGCCGGGCTGACCGACCGAATGGCGAGGATCATCCACCCGTTGAAAGAGTTCGCTCGCAAAAGCAGTGGCCGTCCGATGCCGGTGTCATTGCAGGCCGTTAAGGATGGAGCCATGTCGATCATGTATGGGCGCCTGGGCCAGCAGGGTGTTGAAATCGTTTGGCCGGCAGGGCTGTCTCGGATCCATGTGCTGGGCGATACGCTCAGACTGGAGCAGGTGCTGGTTAACCTGTTGGCCAACGCCATGCAGGCAATGGAGTCGTGTGTGCACAAACGAATCGAAGTTGGTCTGGAACAGCAGGGTGAGCGGATAAGGCTTTCGCTGCACGATACCGGTCCTGGCATTGAGGCGGAAGATCCACAGCAGGTATTTGAGCCTTTCTACACCACCAAACAAAGTGGTCAGGGCCTGGGTCTGGGGCTATCGATCTCCCACAGGATTATTGAAAACCTGGGTGGGCACCTGACTGCGGCCAATCATCCCGAAGGTGGTGCCGTGCTCACCCTTGAACTGCTGCTGGCCCAGCCCGCCGAGGCTGGCATGGATGGAGATTCACAATGAACAAGCCTGATCTTCTGCCGGTTATTTTGATCGATGATGAACACCATATCCGTGTGGCGGCTGGACAGACGCTGGAGCTGGCCGGATATGAAGTGACGACACTGGAACGCGCTGAGCCAGCTCTCGAGCGCGTCAGCGAGGACTGGCCAGGGGTGGTTATCACGGATATCAACCTGCCGGGAATCGATGGACTGGAGCTGATGCGCCGCATCCATCAGGTTGACGCAGACCTGCCGGTCATTTTGATTACAGGGCATGGTGATATCTCCATGGCCGTCAGCGCGATTCGCGAAGGGGCCTACGATTTTATTGAAAAACCCTTTGCAGCTGAGCTATTGCTGGATGTTGTGCGCCGTGCACTGGACAAGCGCAATCTGACACTGGAGATCCGCCAGTTGCGGGATGAACTTGAAGCGCAGAACGTGCCGGGCCCGCGTATCATTGGCAATACCCCCATCCTGCGCGCCTTGCGTCGTACCAGCCGCTCTGTTGCCGGGATGCCGGCAGACATCCTTATTCATGCCGAAACCGGCTGTGGCAAGGATCTGCTGGCGCGCTATTTGCATGAACACGGACCGCGGCGTGAACACAACTTCGTTGCCATCAACTGTGGTGCCGTGCCGGAAAACCTGATTGAAAGTGAGTTGTTCGGCCACGAGGCCGGGGCGTTTACCGATGCCAAAACGCGTCGCATCGGCAAGTTTGAGCACGCCAGCGGCGGCACGCTGTTTCTGGATGAGATTGAAAGCATGCCGATGGCGCTGCAGATCAAGCTGCTGCGTGTGCTGGAAGAGCGTGCCATCGAGCGACTGGGTTCGAATACGCTGATTCCGCTGGACTTGCGTGTCATCGCTGCCACCAAGGTGGACCTCAGGCAGGAGGTGGCGGCAGGCCGCTTCCGTGAGGATCTGTACTACCGTCTTAACGTGGTCAAACTGGATATTCCACCCTTGCGGGAGCGGCGAGAGGATATTCCGCTGCTGTTCCAGCACTTTGCTCTGGTGGCATCTTCCCAGTACGGGCGTGAAATGCCATCGTTGTCAGCCGAGCGCATGCATAGCCTGATGCTGCATGATTGGCCCGGTAACGTCAGGGAGTTGCGTAATCTGGCCGAACGCTATGTTCTGCTGGGAGAGGGCTGTACTTTCGATTTCGATAATCGTCCGATCAGCGACCCTGACTCGGTCGGGGAGATGAGCCTGCCGCAGCAGGTGGAGCGGTTTGAGAAAATGTTGATCCATACCGAACTTGGGCGACACGGAGGGTCGATCAAGGACACCCAGGAAAGCCTGGGGCTGCCACGCAAGACACTGTACGACAAGATGAAAAAGTACGGCCTCGACAAGCGTGATTACAAGCAGTAATCGATCGACATCAGAGTCGGTTGCCAGCCAAACCTGATGGATTTGGCTGGCAACCAGCGGGGTTTAGAGCTTGAAGCGGCTGAGCATTTGCTCCAGCTCTTTTGACAGCTGTTCCAGCTCATCTGAAACACGGTTCAGATGCTCGGAACGCTCGGCGGTGTCTTCTGCACTGTTGCTGATCTCGCTGATGCTGCGTTCCACACTGCTGGCCATTTCACTCTGCTCGCGGACGGCACTGGCGACCTGATGGTTAAGGTCGTTGATCACGCGGACTTCTTCCGTGATATTGGTCAGCGCAGAGTTGGTCTTCTGTACCTGCTCGACTCCGTCGCCTGCCGCTGCCAGTGCCTGTTGCATCACGGTCACGGCCTCCTTGGCATCATTTTGCAGCTCGGCAATGATGTGATTGATCTCTTCGGTAGAGTTGTGAGTCCGGCTGGCCAGTGTCCGTACCTCGTCCGCGACCACGGCAAAGCCACGACCCTGTTCACCGGCTCGAGCCGCTTCGATCGCCGCATTCAGAGCCAGCAGGTTGGTTTGCTCGGCGATTTTCTGAATCACCTCCAACACCGTCCCCACATTCTGACTTTGACTGTCCAGTTTCTGGATCACTTGGGTTGCGCGGTCTATATCCTGCTGCAAACGAGTAATGGCGGTAATGGCCTGCTGAGTAACGCGCGCGCCGTCACTGCTTTCCTGTAGCGCCATATTGGATGCGGACACCGTGTTTTCAGCACTGGCCGCAACACTGCGCGTGGCGGCTTCCATCTGCTCCATGGCCGAAGCGACTGAGCTGGTTTGCATTTGCTGATGATGTACAGCCGAGGTCGATTCGGTAGCGACTTTGCTGATACGGCTGCCTGAGTCGGCCAGTTGTGCCACGGTTTGACGAACATGCTGCATGCTGTCGTGGATGTTTTCCAGCATCGAGTTGAAAGCAGCCGACATCTCGCCAATTTCGTCGCTGGAGCTGACCGGAGTGCGCTGGTTCAGGTCGTTGTCGCGTTCAATGGCATGAATGGTCTCGGCCAGGCGGTTCACCGGCGTGACCACGATACGACGCAGAAGCAGGCTGATCAGGATGATGCCGGCAACGAACAGTGCCAGCTCGATCAGGGCAACACTGATCAGATTGCTGTTGATCTGCTTGTCCAGCGCTTCATAGGAATAGGTCACACGAACGGCGCCGACCACTTCACCTTCTTCCACTTGATGGCACAGCAGGCAGTTGGTGCCCTTGTAATCAGACAGGGCACGCATTGGCGTGACGACGGTAAGGCGGTGCCCCTGCTCATCGTTAAGTTCTTCAATCACCTGTTCGCCGCGCATGGCTCGTTGATCATACTCATCAACTGGCATCGAATCTGGAGTACCGGGGCCGTACACCTCTGTGATCTGTTGACCACGAATAATGCGGGCTTCAGTGATGGCGGGGTTGGACAGAATTTTTTGCTGTAGCGTGCCACGGTTGGCCATGGCGCCACTGAGCATCAGCATGTTGATGCTGTCGAAGTAGGAATCGGCCGAGTCAAGAGTCGAACGGGTAACAACGTTATCAACCAGTGAGGTTTCGCTACGATATATGGTGGTCAAAGAGCTGATGAGAATAATCAGAAATACAGCAATCAGCGAGAGGTTAACCTTGTTTTGTATCGACAGACCTTTTTTCACTGTATCCCGTTCCGATCTTAGGTTGTTATGTGACAGGGGGCAGACACTAATTGTGTATTCACATTACCAGATCCTAAGCGAAAAAACGCTGAACCGCTACAGAGCCGGGTCAACTTCAGGCCCGTTAACACAGCTATTTGTGAGCTTTGTGCCCTGAAATGAAAAAGGGCGCCCCGGCAGGGCGCCCTTGACTATTACCACGGATCCAGGGGCTAGCTGGCCAGAGCAGTGCGACGTGTTGCCAGCTGCCAGAACAGCACCAGTGCACTCAGGCCGATACCGATCGCATCGGTGAGCAGGCCACCGGCAATCATCGCCAGAGCGGCTACCAGCAGCATGCATCGCTGGACACGGTTGACACTGCCGTTCAGGAACCAACCCTGAATCGAGGCGGCCAACAGATAGATGCCGGCCGAAGCGGTGATGAACACGCGCAGGACCTCACCCCAGCCGCCCTGCATCAGCAATGCGGGGCTGTAGAAGAACATGAATGGCACGATGAACGCAGCCAGACCGAACTTGAACGAGGTCACGGCAGTCTTCAGCGGGTCTGTTCCGGAAATCGCGGCAGCCGCGTATCCGGCCAGTGCAACAGGCGGTGTGATGGCTGACAGTACCGCGTAGTAGAACACGAAGAAGTGTGCAACCAGCGGCGGAATGCCGATCTGCTGCAGACCCGGAGCCACCACGGATGCCGCGACGGCGTAGGCGGCCGTGGTTGGCATGCCCATGCCCAGCAGGATGCTGATGCACATGGCGAAGAACAGTGCCAGCATATGGCTTGCATCTGCAATCCCCAAAAGCATGGAGGCGAAGCGAGCGCCCACTCCGGTCAGGCTGATGACCCCGACAATGATACCGGCACAGGCACAAACAGCGATCAGCGGAATCGCCATGCGCGCACCCAGCGACAGGGCTTCAAGCAGCGCGCGTATGCCCATGCGGTAGGGGGTCAGCCAGGAGACAACGGCGGCACTGACCATCGCCAGCGTACCGGCCCGAATAACCGAGTAACCCATGAACAGAGTCGATACCAAAATGATGATCGGCAGGAACAGGTAGACCTGCTTGATCATTTGGCTGAACACTGGCAGCTGGTCTTTCGACAGGCCTGACATCCCTTCGCGACGTGCTTCCAGGTCAACCATGAAATAGATCGACAGGAAATACAGTGCAGCCGGGATCAAAGCGGCAATGGCGATATCGGTGTAGGGAATGCCGGTCACTTCCGCCATGATAAAGGCGCCTGCTCCCATGATGGGGGGGACGATCTGGCCACCGGTGGAGGCGGCGGCTTCGATGCCACCGGCACTGCGTGGGTGGTAGCCAACCTTTTTCATCAGCGGGATGGTCAGGCTGCCCGTGGCGACCACGTTGCCTGCCGAGGTACCGTTAATCATGCCCATCAAGCCGGATGCGAATACCGCCACCTTGGCCGGGCCGCCACGGGCGCGACCGGCCGCGGCAAAGGCAAAGTTGACGAAGTAATCACCTACACGCGATGCCTGCAAAAAGGCGGCGAAGGTGATGAACAGAATGATGTAGGTGGATGATACCGCGGTGGTTGGGCCGAGAATGCCGTTATCGGTGTAGATGTAGGTGAAGAAACGCTGCATGGAGTAGCCACGGTGCTCCAGAATACCCGGCAGCCAGGGGCCGGCAAAGGCGTACGCCAGAAATACCGCCGTGATGATAATCAGGGCCAGACCGGCGACACGTCGTGTCAGTTCCATGATCAGAACGACACCGGCCAGTGCTACCAGAAACTCGGTTTGGCCCGCCATCGGTGTGCCTGCAGCCATGCGCCAGCGACCCAGAACAAACAACAGGTAGGCTGCAACAACAATGGCCGACAGCATCAGAACCCGGTCAGCCCAGAAAATATGCCGGTTATGGCCGGTGCGCCAGATCCAGCTGCTGATGACAGCGGCCCCGGTTCCGAGTGCCAGTGCCCAGGCAACCTGAGGCAACAGCCAGTTGGGCGGTAGTTCACCCAGCACCATACGACTGAACCACGCATAGGCGATGCCTGCGGCGGCTAAAACGATAGCCAGACTGGTTGGCACGCGGGCGGCCCATTGCAGTGGCGACAGCGGCGCTGGTTGTGTCTGTCGGTCGAGGGTAAAAGCTGCGATAAGTGCAAACCCCACCACCAGGCCGCCTGCGACATGGATGATGCGGAATGCCCAGGTTTCGATGGGGGATACGTTCAATGCGTAGAGGTGCAGCAGTGTGTAGCACACACAGGTGAAGAAAATGATCTTGCCAACTGCGCCACTCAGATCCCGCTCGTTATGACCAAGCGGAACATCGGCTACGCCTTCTGCGCCGATTTTGTCTGCTGCGGCATCGGCGGATGCCGGAGTTTTGTCTGTCATGTTATATGGACCTGCATTAAGCCATGTTGAGCGCTGCCGGCCAGTGGTCCGGCAGCGCGGGCAAACGTCCCTATTGAGCGAATCAATCCTTCATGTTTGCCGGGATTTCATAGCCGTTCTCTTCGAACCAGCGGACTGCACCGGCGTGCCAGGGCACGATGGTGTTGTACTTGTAGTTCTCCGGCAGGGTTTCCTTGGCCGCACCATGGATCTGCAGCATGCGGTCGTTGTTTTCCATCACGGTCTTGGTTACGCCGTATACCAGCGATTCCGGCATGTCCTTATGGGTGATGGCAAAGTTCCACAGTGACAGCGCAGATACATCTTCATCCAGTGAAGAGTAAACAGAAGCAGGGATGGTACCGGCACTCAGCTCAGGGTAATCAGCTGCGATCTTTTCGATGTTCTTCGGCGAGTAGGAGAAGATGTTCACATCAGCCTGGGCTTCCAGCTGGTTGAAGGCCGAGATCGGCACGCCGGCTGCAAAGGCAAAGGCGTCAATCAGGCCATCCTGCAGCTGACCGGCCTGATCGGCCGCACCACCATTACGGGTGCTGACGTTCAGCCCCAGTTTCTTGAACAGCTGCGGATGGTACATGTCAGCGGTACCGCCGGCAGGGCCAACACCCACGGTCTTGCCATCCAGGTCATCCACGGAGTCGATGCCTGAGCTCTTGAGGGCAATGATCTGCAGAGTGGTCTGATACATCGGGAATACAGCGCGGACATCTTCATGGGACATGCCCGGTGCCAGAGCGCTCTTGCCCTGCAGTGCTGCGACCAGCGGCCCGGTGGTGACCATGCCAAAGGCGTGCTCGCCCATCTGTACCAGAGTGGCGTTCTGAACCGGACCACCGGTCACTTCTGCACCGGCCGAGATACCCAGGGCTTCACCGACCATATTGGCCCAGCCGGCGCCATAGATGTAGTAAGTGCCACCCTGGCTTGCGGTACCCACCGTAATGCTGCTGGGCCAATCGCTGCGATCTTCGGCGAATGCTGCGGTGGTCGCCATGACAGCGCCGATACAGCCGGCAACCAGTGATTTCTTGGACAGAATATTCATTATTGTATTTCTCCTGTTGTGTTGCTTGTTGTCTTGCGGTTGTGCTCCAGTGACCTGATAAGGCTCAGGACCTGACGGTCAAAACGGGAATGGGGGAGTGGCGTACCACACGCTCGGCTGTAGAGCCGACCAGTATTTTTTCGATACCGGTCTTGCCGTGGGTACCCAGAATGATCATGTCGGCACCCAGCTGTTTGGAGGCCTCGATGATGTCGGTGTAGCCACTGCCGAACATCACCTCATGGGTCAGCTGAATGCCCTGAGATTCGGCATCGGCAAAATGCCGCTGGCAGAAGGCTTCCATATCCGTGTTGGCCACCTCTGTGACCTCATGAATAAACGTATCGATCACGTCAGCGGGAATGCGCTTGCGGCGCTGGTCGGACAGCTCCGTGATCACATGCAGCAGATGGAGTCGTGCACCGGTCAGTGTGGCGAGGGTGCGGGCATGTTCTACGGCCTTTTCTGCGCCTTCCGAGAAGTCGGTCGCGAACAGCAATGTGTTGTAGGTCGCCATGGATGTACCTTTACTTGTTGTTGTATCCGGCAGTGGCTGATGCAAGCCCGGGCGCCGTGTAACAGCTGTAAAGCAGGCTCCGTGCCAATCTGTGGCAAACAGCCTTTTTCGGGGGGGTGGGAGATGAGCAAGCGATCCGGTAAACCGCCAGATGGGCGGAGAGTCACCCGTAGTCATGGATGAAATGGGTGGAAAGCCGCCCGTTTGTTGCTGTTTTCTGCCACCGGGTGGTTCAGGCTATAATGCCCCTCCTTTTGAATCCGACAGAGAGACAAGATGCTCGGAGTAATCGCAGCATTCTGGGGCTTTACCGGCATCTGCCTGCTGCTGGGCAGTGCTGTCTGGCGCCTTGGCAGCATGGCGCTTGATATGCCGCTGGACAGTTTTGACTGGTATCACTGGGTGGCGCTGGTACTGTGCCTGGGCTTCATGGGATTTGCAGAGGGCTACCGTGGCTTTCAGCAGAACTTTTCACCCCGCACGGCCGCGCGAATCCGCTATCTGAAAGGCCATGTCACGCCGCTGCGACTGCTGTTGGCACCTCTGTTCTGCATGGGATTCTTTCATGCCCAGCGGCGTCGGCAGATCATCACCATCTGCCTCAGTAGCGGCATTGTGCTGTTGATACTGCTGGTGCGACTGCTGGAGCAGCCCTGGCGCGGAATTGTGGATGCGGGTGTGGTGCTGGGTCTGAGCTGGGGGCTGGCGTCGCTGGCGCTGTTCACCCTGCAGGCGCTGACACGTGATGTCTATGATGTCTCGCCGGAGACACCGGATCGGCCGGTGGGGCCGAGTCCGGTGGTGCGAGCGGGCTCAGCCCAGAAATAGCTGATAGGCGGGGTTGTCGGTCTCGTCGTACCAGGTGTAGCCGATCTCTTCGAGGAAACGGGTCACTTGGCTGCGCTCGGTCTGCGGGACCTGCATGCCAACCAGTACGCGCCCATAGGCGGCACCGTGGTTGCGATAATGGAACATGGATATGTTCCAGCGCCCGCCCAGCTTGCTTAGGAATTTCATCAAGGCGCCGGGGCGTTCCGGGAATTCGAAGCGGAACACCGCTTCATTGTCCACGCTTTGCGGGGCGTGACCGCCGACCATGTAACGTACATGCAGCTTGGCGGTCTCGTCGTCGGTGAGATCGACCACCTCATCCAGGTGCTCGCGCAGTTCTGTCAGCAGCTCTTCACGCCCGTCATTGTTCGGCCGTACCTGAACACCGGCAAAGACGATCGCCTGATCATCATCGCTGTAGCGGTAGTTGAATTCAGTGATGTTACGCTTGCCCAGTACGGTGCAGAACTTCTTGAAGCTACCGGGGCGTTCCGGGATTTTGGCGGCGATGATCACCTCACGCTTTTCGCCCAGCTCCGAGCGTTCGGCGATATGCCGCAGTCGGTCAAAGTTGACATTGGCACCTGAATCGATAGCGATCAGTGTCTGGCCACTGATGCCTTCACGGGCAACGTACTTCTTCAACCCGGCCACGCCCAGAGCCCCGGCCGGCTCACACACCGAGCGGGTGTCATCGAAGATATCCTTGATGGCTGCACAGATCTCGTCGATCGAGACGGTGATCACTTCGTCCACATAGTCCTTACAGATCTCCCAGGGGTGATCGCCTATCTGGGCAACGGCCACACCATCGGCAAAAATGCCAACCTGGTCCAGAATTGCACGTTCGCCCTTCTCCTTTGCCAAGGAAAGACAGGCTGATTCGACCGATTCAACACCGATGACCCGAGTCTCCGGGCGCAGATACTTGACGTAGGCGGCAATGCCGGCGATCAGGCCACCACCGCCTACCGGTACGAAGATCGCATCAATATGCCCACTTTCCTGACGCAGGATCTCCATGGCAATGGTGCCCTGACCCGCAATCACCTCAGGATCGTCATAGGGGTGGACATAAACCAGCCCCTTTTCAGCCATCAGCTTTTCCGAGTGGCGGCGTGCATCGTCAAAGGCATCTCCGATCAGTACCGCCTTGCCACCAAGGCGACGCACGTTATTTACCTTTACATCCGGTGTCGTGCGCGGCATCACGATGGTGGCCTTAACACCGAGCAGTCGGGCTGCCATGGCAACGCCTTGTGCATGGTTGCCGGCAGAAGCGGTAATCACGCCGCGCGCCTTCTCATCGTCGGTGAGCTGCACCATCTTGTTATAGGCGCCGCGCAGTTTGAAGGAGTAGACTGGCTGTTCGTCCTCACGCTTGAGCAGCACTCGGTTGCCGAGGCGTTCAGACAGGCCGCGGGCCTCGTCCAGCGGTGTTTCGATGGCGGCATCATAGACACGCGCTTCGAGAATTTTCTTGATATATCGGTGTGGCATAGGGACAGGTATCAGCATCGGTTCAGGTGGCCCGAAAGGGCACAGGATCAGAGAATGGTATCGGCTTGACTGCCCAACGTCTACAAGGGCAACCCATGGTTGCTATAATCCGAACTCAGTTTGAATCAGCGACGGGCACAAAGATGACACAGGAAAAGATGAAACTGGCGGTAGCGCAGGCAGCCGTTGACTACATTAAACCCCGACTGCGTGATGACAGCATAGTTGGAGTCGGTACCGGTTCTACAGCCAACTGTTTCATCGACGCACTGGCGCAGGTGAAAGACCGCTTTGCGGCGGCTGTTGCCAGTTCTGAAGCGACAGCAGAGCGCCTGCGCGGGCACGGTATTGACGTGCTGGATCTTAATTCAGTCAGCCAGATGGAGTTCTACATTGATGGGGCTGATGAGTTTGACCCCTACATGAACTTGATCAAGGGCGGTGGCGGTGCGCTGACGCGAGAGAAGATAGTTGCAGCCGTGGCAAAGGAGTTTGTTTGTATAGTGGACCAGTCCAAGCAGGTGGACTTGCTCGGAGCATTCCCGCTGCCGGTGGAAGTGATCCCCATGGCACGCTCGTATGTGGGCCGTCAGTTGGCGGCGCTGGGTGGACAGCCCGTGTACCGCGAAGGCTGTGTGACTGACAACGGAAATGTGATTCTGGATCTGCACGATCTGGAAATTCTGGATCCAAAAGCGCTGGAGGTGCAGCTGAATAATATTGTTGGCGTGGTGACCAACGGTCTGTTTGCGCAACGTGGAGCGGATCTGATTCTGATGGGGACGCCCGAAGGGGTCCAAACCCTCAAGCGCTGATATCAGCGTCTGGTCTTGTCTGCATCATGCGGGCAAGGCCGGGGTGGGTCACTATCCTGCTCCAGAAAGGCCAGTATCGGACAGTCTGCCGCTGAGCCTTCACCGTCACACAGGGCGGACAGTCCTTCCAGCGCTGCCAGTATCTGCTGCAAGTCACGTACCTTGCTGCGAATATCAACAATGCGTTGTTCGACCCGCTGTTTGACGGCAGCCGATTCCAGTTCGGGGTGCTGTTGCAGTTGCAACAGGTCCAGCGTTTCTTCGAGTGTAAAGCCCAGCCCCTTGCAGCGGCGGATAAAGGCCAGCCGTTGCAGGATTGCAGGCGGGTAAACGCGATAGCCCGAAGGCAGGCGTTCAGGGGGCGGGATCAGGCCTCGGCGCTCGTAATACCTGAGGGTTTCGACGCTGAGGCCTGAACGGCGCGCCAGCTCACCAATCTTGAGTGAGCTCATGCGGCCAGTCCGGTGTTTACCACTGAACCACCTTGGTCAACACGATGCTCACCGGCATGGTTACCCAGGCCAGTGCGACCAGGTTGATCAGAATCCAGCCGTAGCCGGAGCTGTCACGAAAGTTTTCATCATGATGAGCCATGTTTCACCCTTATCCAATAGAACTGTTTAATTAATGATCAGCATAGGGCCGCCGATTATAGCTCAAGGGTTAGGGTTTTTATAGCCAAAGGTAATAAGCGCTCTTTTTGTAAGGTTATTGCTGCACCCGGCTAACCTGAGCGCAGCAATCGGTAGCATTGGTCCAGCCGCAGTGGTCGTCGAATCAACAGTCCAATCAGCACGAATAACAGGGCAGCGAATGGTGGCAAACTGAGCCAGAGCAGGGGGTGCAGGCGCGGGTCGATCTGCAGAAGATACAGGTGCAGGCTGGCCAGCATGGCTTCGGCACTGATACTGGCCAATACGCCACACACCAGTCCAATCAACAGAAACTCCAGCAGATCAAGGCGGCGTGCCTGCTCTGCGGTCACTCCCAGTGTCTGTAACAGGGCTGACTCAAACCGGCGTTGCTCCAGTGCTTGCAGCAGGGTAACGCCGAGCAGCATCAGGCCGCAGCCGAGGCTCAGCGCCAGTATGAGAGCCGAGCTGTCGGCCAGCCGCTTCAACCATTGCGATAGTTGAGACAGCAGCTGATCAATGTCGATCAGTGTCAGCGAGGGGAACTGCTGCAGCAACTGCCGCGACACCTGTTGTCGCTCTGGCGGCAGGTGGAAGCTGGTGATCCAGGTTGAGGGCGCTCCCTCAAGCGCACCCGGACTGAAAATGATGTAGAAGTTGGGGCGGAAGGAGGTCCAGACTACCTCGCGAATATTACTGATGCGCCCCTCAATCTGCACTCCGCCAACGTCGAAGCCGAGTCGGTCACCGATCTTGAGTCCCAGCTCCTGTGCCATCTCCCCTTCGATGGAGATCAACGGCTCGGTGCTGTCAGCCGACCACCACTCACCCGCTTGCAGCGGATTGTGTTCAGGGCGTTCAGTGCTCCAGCTCAGATTCAGCTCGCGACGCAGGGTGTTGTGTGATTGTTGCTTCTCGTTGAGCTGGGGTTGAACAGGTGCGCCGTTCAACTCAGTGAAGCGGCCGCGAATCATCGGGTAAAGCTCGGTTTCAAGCGACTGCTCATCCAGAAATTGGTCCAGCGCTTCCTTTTCCCAGGGCTGAATGTTGATCACAAAATAGTTGGGCGTGTCGCTGGGGAACTGCGCCTGCCACTGCTGCAGCAGGTCGGAGCGGCTGATCCAGATGACGCTGAGCAGAGTGAGCAACATAACGACCACGGCGGCCTGCAGCCGGTGCCACTGACGCTGCTGGCGCAGACGCATCAACAACAGACGTCCCAACAGCAGGCGTCGAGCGAGCGGTTTGGCGCTGGCGATCAGCGCCCATTGAGCCAGCCAGCCGAACAGTACACCGCCAATCATCAGAAACAGCAGCAGGCTGATGGCCGCTGCCGGTGCCTGCAGGAATGCCAGCAGGGTGATGATCAGCAACAGGGCAGAACTCCCCTGCAGCAGCATGGCGATGCGATCCCGTGGAGGCGGATCGCCGCGCAAGAGGTGGGCGACCGGAATGCGAGCCAGTTGCAGAATGGGAGGCAGGCCGAGCAGTACCAGCAGTGCCAACCCCAACGCCGGGCCAGTCAGCCAGCGCAGCCAGCCGGCAGCGGGCAGCGATTGTGGCAGAAGGTCGGCCAGCCACTGATAGACAGCGGCCTGTAACAGGTAGCCGGTAACAAAGCCGAGAATGGAGGTTATGGCCCAGGCCATTAGCAGCTGGTAGAGGTAGAGTTGAACCAGCTGGCCCGGCTTGAGGCCCAAGTTCAGCAGCAGGGCGCTGCGGGTGTGCTGGCCGAGTGCGAACCGGCGCAGGGCCAGCACAATGGTCATGGCAGAGAGCAGCAGAGCGATCAGTGCCGTGAGCTTGAGGTAACGTAGTGCATTGCCCAGCGCGTTGCCGGTCATGGGCTGGTCAGCCTGCAGTGCATGCAGGCGTTCATGGTCGGCGAGGGTGGGCCGCAGCTTTTGATCAAGCTGACGTATCCGCTCGCTGCTGCCGGCGATCAGCAGGCGATAGTCGGCACGGCTGCCCTCGGCCAGTACGCCGCTGGCTTCAAGGTCGGCGTGATTGACCAGGATATGTGGACTGAAGCTGCGAAAGCCCGAGCCCCGATCCGGTGAGGCCAACAACCGGTGTGTGAGCGTCAGTTTTGCGTAGCCAAACTCTAGCTGGCCGCCCAGTTCAAGCCCCAGCTGAGTCATCACGCGGGGTTCGGCCCAGACCTCGCCGGGGCCCGGAATCTCGCCCTGTTGCACAGGTTCAGTGACCAGCTCACCCCGCAGGGGATAGGGTGACTTCAGTACACGTACTGAAACCAGCATCAGCTCGTCACCCTGCCCCACCATGCTGGGAAACTGGATAACCTGAGTGTGGCGTGTATCAGACAAGTCTATCTGATCCAGCCGCTTGGGCGTAATCGGACGGCTGCTGCTCAGCACCAGATCGGCTCCCAGCAGGCTGGCACTCTCACGCAGCAGGCCTCGCTCCAGTCGATCGCCGAGGACCGCCAGCAGAGTCGTCAGGGCGATGGCAACCCAGGTTGCCAGCAACAAAGCACGCCATTCAGTGGTGCGCAGCTGGGTATGCAGCTGACGCCGGGCCAGTCGGGGTAACAGGCTCATTCTACCACCTCTTCCAGACGGCCGGCATGAAGGTGCAGGCGTCGACGGCAGCGCCGCGCCAGCTCCAGATCATGCGTGATCAGGATCAGAGTTGTACCCTGGCTGGCATTGAGGCTGAACAGCTGTTCAATAATCTGGTGTCCAGTCTCGTCATCCAGGTTACCGGTTGGCTCATCCGCAAACAGTACACTGGGGCGGGTCGCAAATGCGCGAGCGATCGCCACGCGCTGTTGCTCGCCACCTGACAGTTGCGAGGGGTAATGATCCATGCGGGCACCCAGTCCAACCTCCTGAAGCCAGTGGCGAGCCTGTAGTTCAGCATCTGCAGCACCCTGAATCTCCAACGGCAAGCGAACATTGTCGAGAGCGTCCAGTTCCGGCAGCAGATGAAAGGACTGAAAAATGAAGCTCAAATGGCGCAGCCTGATATCGGCACGAACCGGGTCGTCCAACTGGTCAAGCGGTTGACCGGCAAACATGACATGGCCTGAAGTCGGGGTATCGAGACCGGCCAACAGGCTGAGCAAAGTGGACTTGCCTGCTCCGGAACGGCCGATAATGGCCAGACTTTCACCGGGTGCAACACTCAGACTGAGTCCGGTGAAGAGTTCTACCTTTCCCGCTTGTGTATTGAAACTTTTTGCGACATCGTGAGCCTCAATAATCGGTTTACCACTGTCGAGGTGCTGCATGCGTTATCTGGTCTCTTGTCTGCTGTTGCTGTTTGTTTGCGTCACTCCACTGCAGGCGAAAACCCTGCTGGTGGTCGGGGATAGCCTGTCGGCCGCCTATGGCATGCCTCAAAGCGATGGCTGGGTCAGCCTGCTGGAGCAGGAGCTGAAACAGCGTGACAGCCACCGGCGGGTGATCAATGCCAGTATAAGTGGAGAAACCAGCAGCGGCGGGCTGAGTCGACTGCCTCGGTTGCTGCAGGACTATCGCCCGGATCTGGTACTGCTGGAATTGGGCGCCAATGACGGCCTTCGCGGTACCCCCCTGAGCATACTGGAACAGAATCTGCGCCAGATGATCGAGCTAAGCCAAGCGGCGGATGCGCAGGTGCTGCTCATCGGCATACGCCTGCCCCCTAACTATGGACCTCAATATACAGAAAGGTTCTATCAAATCTATCCACAGCTGGCTGAAGAGTTTGGGCTGCCACTGGTACCCTTCCTGCTTGAAAGCGTGGCAACTGACCTGCGACTTATGCAGCGTGATGGCTTGCATCCCAATCGTGATGCTCAGCCTATCCTGCTGCAGACGGTGTGGAAGCAGCTCGGACCTCTGCTTGAGAAAGAGGGATTCTAAGTCGCAGCCGGGTGCCGTCACCCGGTTGACTGTTGATGGTCAGATCTCCTCCCAGAGCCTTGGCCCGAGCCTGCATGCCGAGCATACCGAAACGCCCCTTGCGGCTGATGATGGATGGGTCAAATCCGCAGCCGTTGTCACGGACTTCCAGCTCCAGTCGGTCGGACGGTTCGTCGGCATCAGAGCGTTGTAGCCGGATTTGGACTTCGGTACAGCTGGCATGCCGCTGGATGTTGGTCAGCGCCTCCTGAATCATGCGGTAGAGATTGATGTTGAGCCGTTCCTCCATATCGTTCAGGGCGCCCTTGAGGGTCAACTCCAGCTGAACCCCCTGTCGTTCAAGGTGCTGACTGCGAATTAACTCGCGTACTGCGTCCACCAGCCCCAGGTCATCCAGCAGGGTTGGGCGGAGTGCGCGCATCAGATCATAGGTGACATCGTAAATATGTCGTGCGATAGCATCGATGCTTTCGGCATGATGGTTAACGCTGTCACTGCTGTCAGGATGATCCTGCAGCAGCATGCGTGCATCGGTACGTATTGCAGTGAGGCATTGGCCCAGCTCATCGTGCAGCTCTTGGGCAAGGTGGCGCCGTTCCCTTTCCTGAATATCCAGAATGCGATGGGTGAGCTGTTGGTTTTCTTGCAATTGCTGCTGCAGTTCTTCTGAATGGGTCTGAAGGTGTTGCTTGAGACGCTGGATCTCAAGTGTTTCAAGGTAACTGATGGTGGCAGCCTGCCGTTGACGCAACCAGGCGTAAAACAGCAGGCTGCCGCTGGTATTGAGGACGAGCGTGATCAGTACCAGCCCCCAGCTGAAGTCGGCCAGTCGTACCGGGTATTCCAGTAGCAGGCTTAGCTGCAGGTGTTTATTGCCTACAGTCTGCTGGCGCGGCAGATAAAACAGCACCGCTTCAGGCGTGGTACTTTGCCACAAAGTCTGGGGGCCGTTCTGTGGCAAGGTCAGGCTGACACGACTGCCCGGTGGCAGCATTTCTGTGTCGAGCAGGTCACGGCCGCGCAGGGCGACTGACAGCAGCAGGGTTGGATCCTGTGGTACAGCCAGAAAGGCAGCGATCAGTGGCTCTCCTCGCGCCTGGTTGAATACATCCGAATAGGCTATCAGTGACTGATTGCGAGCGGTGGCGATGGCGGTCTTGAGGGCGGGAATCAGGCTCAGGTCGGTGCCCAGCGGTGGCAGGTCGCTCTGCCCGGCCGGCAACGCAAGGATAACAGGCTGATAGATGACCGCTCCTGATGTTTCAGTGTTGGCGGGTGTAATGGCGCTGAGACCGTGCAGAAGAAAGTCGGGGTACTTCAGTCGCATTTGCCGCTCGAATGCGTAAATCTCGTCTTCCGTGACCAGCTGCTGCAGGTGGAGGCGGTGGATGACGGGTGAGAGCGGCAGAAGCTCTTCCAGCGTCTGCGACAGACCGCTCAGGTCGTGACTGCTGCGAGCGGTCAGGATAGCCATGTGGTGCAACAGCTGCTCGGTTTTGTTCAGTCGCTGATTCAATCGCTGCTCAAGGTTGACAAGCAGTGCACTCTGGTGACGGCTCAGGCCGCTCAGATCAAGCTGAACCAGCAAGCCGAGCAACATCACTGTCAGCAGTATCCAGAGCAGCAGGGCCGTGAGCTTGTGAGATCCGAGCATCAGTCAGGTGTCCTTTCCCGAGCGAGAAACGCAGACAGTATAAACAGAAAAGGCGCCCGCAGGCGCCTTTTCAAAACGACGAGGTTGATCAGCCGTTGTAGTTTTCGTTAACGAAGTCCCAGTTAACCAGTGCCCAGAAGTTCTTGAGGTATTCAGGACGCAGGTTGCGGTAATCGATGTAGTAGGCGTGCTCCCACAGGTCAACCGTCAGCAGAGCGGTCTGTCCATCGGTCATCGGTGTACCGGCGTTGCTGGTGTTAACGATATCCAGAGTGCCGTCTGCGTTCTTCACCAGCCAGGTCCAGCTGGAACCGAAGTTGTTCACAGCCTTGTCGTTGAACGCTTCCTGGAACTTCTCGAAAGTTCCCCATTTTACGGCGATGGCATCGGCGATATCACCGGTCGGTGCGCCGCCACCATTCGGAGACAGGCAGTGCCAGTAGAAGGTGTGGTTCCACACCTGAGCCGCGTTGTTGAAGATGCCGCCAGCCGGAGCAGTCTTGATGATCTCTTCCAGAGACTTGCCTTCAAACTCGGTTCCCGGTACCAGACCGTTCAGCTTCACAACGTAGGTGTTGTGGTGCTTGCCGTGGTGGTATTCCAGAGTCTCGGCAGAGATGTGCGGTTCCAGTGCATCTTTCGCATACGGCAGTGCAGGCAGTTCGAAGCTCATAGTAATCACCTTGTTTATTGAGACAGGTTCAGCATAAAACCGATTGTTGTTGGTGAGGTTGGACCAGACAGGGGCCAAACCTCTTGGGTGCCCTGATGATAGCACCGAAAAGGCGTCTTATCATGGCACAGTTTGTAGCAGTATTATGAAGTGCAGACGGGCTGTACCAATTGCACCTCAATGGGTATGTTGAGGCGCAGGGGAAAAAAACAAGGCCTATCCCGCGCGAGACAGGCGCTGCTGTACCAGGCAGAGGGCGGCGATCGCACGGCCTTCGGAAAACTCTGCCTGGTCGAACAGCTCCGGCAGCTGTGACATGGGCCAGGGCACCAGTTCCAGTGGCTCGGGCTCATCACCTTCCAGTTTGTTGGAGTACAGATCGCGTGCCAGAATCACCTCAAGCCGGTGCCCCATATAGTTGGGTGCCGCCGTGAGCTGGCGTATATGGCTCAGCTCGCGTGCGCCGAAGCCGGCTTCTTCCTGCAGCTCACGATTGGCGGCTGTCAGTGCATCCTCACCGGGGTCGATCAATCCCTTGGGTAGTGTCAGGACATACTCCTCCAACCCTGCGGCATATTCACGAATCAGCAGCACCTCGTCGCGCTCGTTGATGGCGACGATCATCACCGCCCCGTGACCACCGGTTCTGAGCCGCTCATAGTGCCTCTCAACACCGTTGCTGAAACGAAGCTGCATGCTTTCAATATGAAACAGCCGGCTGCTGGCCACTTTGGTTAACTTCAAAATCTCGGGCTTGGCGGTCATACTGATATCCGAAAACTGTTATTACCTGTCAGAGTGTTCCCTGATTATGCTTGATTGGCAAGCCATAGATACTGTGCTGTTGGATATGGACGGCACCCTGCTCGACCTGCACTTCGATTCCCACTTCTGGCTTGATCTGGTGCCTCAACGCTATGCGCAAAAGCGAGGACTGGAGCTTGAGAATGCCCGCCAGTGGCTGCACGAGCGGATTCGGCAGGAGCAGGGCTCACTCAGCTGGTACTGCCTGGACTACTGGACCGAGCAGCTTGATCTGCCGATTGCCCAGCTGAAACGGGAGATCATGGATCGAATCGGCTTCCGCCCCGGCGCCGAAGCCTTTCTGCAGGCGCTGCGCCGCAGTGGACGGCGTACCGTGATCGCTACCAATGCCCACCGGGACAGTCTGGCCCTCAAGATCGAAGTGACCGGTATCGATCAGCAGGTGGACCTGGTGATCTGCTCGCACGATTTCGGCTATCCCAAGGAAGAGCAGGCGTTCTGGCAGACACTGCAGGAGGTGGAGCCTTTCAACCCGGCGCGCACACTATTGGTCGATGACAGTCTGGCGGTGCTGGCATCCGCACGGCGGTACGGTATCGCTCACCTGCTGTCGATCACCCAACCGGACATGCAGCAGCCGGCGCGGCAAGTGACTGAATTCGATGCAACCAATGATTTCAGCGAGGTGATAGCAGCCCTATGAGTCATCACCATAAGGAAGAGCTGGAGCGCGAAAAGTCTCAACAGGCGCACCAGGGCGTGCGGCTGGACAAGTGGCTTTGGGCCGCCCGCTTTTACAAAACTCGGGCCCTGGCCAAGGAAATGATCGAGGGTGGCAAAGTGCATTACGATGGCCAGCGCAGCAAGTGCAGCAAACATGTGGAGATCGGTGCGCTGATCCGCCTGCGGCAGGGGAATGACGAAAAAACAGTCGAAGTGCTGGCGCTGTCGGATCAGCGTCGCGGTGCCTCGGAAGCACAAAAGCTGTATCGAGAAACCGAAGACAGCATCCGCGCCCGCGAACAGCGGGCACTGGAACGCAAGACCCAGGGCAGCGCGCCGGAGCAGCGGCCGAACAAGAAAAGTCGGCGTGAGCTGCTGCGGATCAAGGGCAGTTGGGACTGATCAGCGGCCCGGGTTGAAAAACGGCAGCCTTCCCAGCAGCGGAATGCGGCCGGCCAGTCGATACAGGGGCGTCAGCCCCATCAGCAGCCATCGGTTGAGCCAGCCGGCAACCGGTGTGGCCCAAGCCCATGCCAGTGTGGTGAGCGCCAGACACATGCCACCAACGGCAGCATCGGTGAACCAGTGGGCTCCGCCAAACAGGCGTGGCAACATCAGAAAAATACCTAGCCCCGCCGCGCAGAAAGTTGCCGGGCTCCGCCGAATGAACAGCAAAAAACCGACCCAGACCAGCAGAACACTGGCATGGTCACCGGGAAAACTGGTAGACGCACTGTCCTTGGCCGGGATCTCTGGCAGATGTTCACCGAACAGATAGGCTGGCTGTAACTGCAGGGACGGGCTTGGACCACTGAGGCCGGCGCTGTGTGCGTACTCAGACAATAACTCCCGCATCGGCAACATCAACAGCATCAACAGTAGAAAACCGGTAAATGCGGCCTGAAGCTGATGACGTCTGAGCCCCCCCAGTCCGGGGAAGATCAAAAACAGCAGCATCACAACCGCTGAAAGGGCGTCAACCTCGCGGGTGTTCATCCATGCCCAGAAGTGAGCCCAAGGCTCGTTGTGGAACAGTGAGCCGTTGAGTGTGAAAAATACCGATCGGTCGATGCTGCGCCATATTTCACGACCAGCATCGCTGGCAAAGCTGAGCAGCAGCAGAGCCGCCACCAGCTGAGTCGAAATGAATGCCAGCGGTCGCCAACGAGTGGAAAAGACAGGTTCCGGGGTGATCATCAGCGGTCCATTCAGCTAGAATTACGAAACCACTATTCTAGCAACACCGCTCGGCCGACTCACGCGGTACGAGCAGAAATCTCCGGGAATCCTGCATGAGCAACCCAGATCAGATCCAGCGCATTCTGTTCGAACAGATTGATGTCCGCGGCGTGGTCGTCGGACTTGAAACCAGTTACCAGGAAGTGCTGGCGCGGCACGACTATCCGCCGGTACTGCAGCGGGTACTGGGGGAAATGCTGGCGGCCGTCGGCATGCTCAGCGCGACACTGAAGTTTGAAGGCCGCCTGCTGTTGCAGGCTGAAGGAGAAGGGCAGGTTAAGATGCTGATGGCTGAGTGCAACCGGCATCAGGATCTGCGCGCCATCGCCCGCTATGATGGAGAACTGGGCGATGATCTGAGTTTTGATCAACTGCTGCAGAACGGTCGTATAGCCTTAACTATCGAACCGGAAAAGGGTCAGCGCTATCAAGGGGTTGTCCCGCTTGAAAATGAGACGTTGGCGCAGTGCCTGCAGGCATATTTCGAACAATCTGAGCAGCTGGGTACCTCAATTCAGTTGGCCGCTGATGGGCAGCGCGCCGCCGGCCTGATGTTGCAGGTTATGCCGGCCGAGGGGCGGGGAGATGAGGACTGGAATCGGGTCAGCATGCTGGCCTCTACGCTCAAGGATGAAGAACTGCTTCAGCTGGACAACGAAGCGCTGCTGTTCCGTCTGTTCCATGAAGAGGAGTGTCGGCTGTATGAGCCTCAGCCGCTTCGATTCCGCTGTGACTGCTCACGCGAGCGTAGCGCCGAGGCACTGAAATTTATGACCGAAGAGGAATTGCTGGAGATTCTCAAGGAGCAGAACGGCATCATTGATGTGGGCTGTCAGTTCTGCAATCAGACCTATAATTTCGATGAAACCGACATCCGTGCATTGTTCAGCGAACCGGGCTATCTCGACGAAGATGGTAGAATGCATTGAATAATCAGTGAGTTGGAAAGGTGGCCGTAGGATCGGGGAGGATTTTAAATGAGAATGATTCCGGCAGTCCCATCCCGGCGGATTTTGTGCAATAATACGGCCCCAAAAATAACAACCCGAGCTGCGTTAACCGGAACGCAGTGGCCCTTTTTTGCTTTCAGGTAATTGTTTGGCGAACAGCCAAGGGAATCCAGTAATGACCAAAGAAACCGTCACTAGCGTACACGTGAATCTGACCCCGGCTGAGCTGGTCGAGCGTGCGATTCAGCGTAACGAAGGCGTCCTCGCGGACACCGGCGCACTGGTTGTCACCACCGGTCAGCGTACAGGTCGCTCACCGATGGATCGCTTCATCGTCGAAGAGCCGAGCACGTCTGACGTGATCGAGTGGGGCAATATCAACCGTCCTTTCAACGCCGACAAGTTCGACGCACTCTGGACCCGGGTTGAAGAATATCTGACTGACAAGGAACACTTTGTCTCTCATGTGCACGTAGGGGCTGATCACAGTCATTACCTGCCGGTCAAAATGACCACTGAAACCGCGTGGCAGAATCTTTTTGGTCTCAACCTGTTCATCCGTCCGCACGAATACAATCCGAAGAGCAAAGAAGAGTGGCAGATCCTGAACGTGGCTGGCTTCCAGTGTGAGCCTGAACGTGATGGTACCAACTCCGATGGCTGCGTCATCCTGAACTTCGCCAAGCGCAAGGTGCTGATTGCGGGCATGCGATACGCCGGTGAAATGAAGAAAGCGATGTTCTCGGTGCAGAACTTCCTGCTGCCGGAAAAAGACGTACTGCCGATGCACTGCTCTGCCAACATTGGCGAAGATGGTTCCACTACCCTTTTCTTTGGCCTGTCCGGCACCGGCAAGACCACTCTGTCTGCTGACCCCGAACGCTACCTGATCGGTGATGACGAGCACGGCTGGGGCAAGGGCGTTGTCTTCAATCTGGAAGGTGGCTGCTATGCCAAGACCATCAACCTGAGCAAAAAGAACGAGCCGATCATCTGGGATGCCATTCGCTTCGGTGCCATCGTTGAAAACGTGGTACTGGATGGCAGTCGCAAGGCGGACTACAACGATGTCTCCCTGACCGAAAACGGTCGCTGTGCCTACCCGCTCGATCACGTTGACAAACGTTCTGCCACCAATATGGGTGACGAACCTGATTCAATCGTGTTCCTGACCTGTGACCTAACCGGTGTACTGCCGCCGGTATCCGTATTGAGCAAGGAAGCGGCCGCATACCACTTCCTGTCCGGTTACACCGCACTGGTCGGCTCTACCGAAATGGGGTCAGGTGGTGGTATCAAGTCCACTTTTTCCACCTGCTTCGGCGCGCCGTTCTTCCCGCGTGCTGCGCATGTGTACGCCGAACTGCTGATGAAACGTATTGAAGAGTACGGCTCACGTGTTTACCTCGTGAACACTGGCTGGACCGGTGGCTCCTTCGGTACCGGTGAGCGCTTCAGCATTCCGACTACGCGGGCCATCATCAGTGCCATCCAGAGCGGTTCATTGAAGGATTGCGAAACCGTGCAGTTGGACGGGATCAACCTGGCGGTACCGACAGCGGTTCCGGGCGTTGACACCAAGTTGCTTAACCCGCGTGATACCTGGGCTGATCCGGCCGCCTATGACGCAGCGGCAGCCGATCTGGCCAAGCAGTTCGTCAACAACTTCACCAAGTTTGATGGTGTATCCGCCGAGATTCTGGCGGCAGGTCCCAAAGCCTGAAACTGGACTTGATCCAAACGCAACGCCCCGCATGTCGGGGCGTTCTTGTATCCGGGACTAGCGTTCAGCGGTCGGCACGACAGACCGTACCAACAGTTTCTGCCAATACGGGTGTTTCAGGGTGCGGCTCAGCAGAGCGATGACCAGCAGGGCGAATCCCAGCCGTGCCCAGAAAATACCGGACAGATCTGCCCCGATCAGCATGACCAGCAGGGTGTCTTCGATCAGGCTGTGACACAGGCCGAGCAGGCTGATGGCGGCAAAGATATCAGCCGGTGCGATGTCGCCTCGCTCGGCTTCACGAATCAGCAGTCCTCCGCCGTAGGCCAGACCCAGAGTCATGCCAATCAGAGTGATTGACAGAGCGCCGGGCGCGATGCCGATCAGTTTGAGTAACGGCCGCAGCAACCATTCCAGCAGACGCTCGATGCCGAGCAGACGCAACAGGCGCAGTGCGGTCAGCAGCAGAACGATTACTCCCGCAGTCCATGCCAGTGTTTTCAACTGGCCTAGTGTCCACCCGAGCAGGCTTGGGTCTTCCGGTTGAGGTACCCAAGGGACGCGATTGACGGCCTGCAGGGTTTCACTGTGCTGATAGAACTGGTGCAGCAGCACAGACAGAACAATGCCGCCACCGATACGCAGCAGCAGTTGTGGAATGACACGACAGCCCGCTTTCTGTGCTACGCGAATCTCAACCGGAAGGTTGTGAGCGCTGAGCAGCAGGGTACCAAGAATGGTGGCCTGGGCGATGCTCCAGTGCTCAGTGCCGGTGGTGGAAAAGAAGATGATAATGCCGGTGTAGATATTGGTCAGCATGGCACTGGCCCAGATCAACCCCGCCTCCGGCGGCAGCCCCATCCAGCCCATCAAGGGCGCAAACAGATGACCCAGTAGTTCAGCAGCCCCCAGTTCAGTCAGCAGCTTGACAATGAGAATGGCCGGAACCATCACTTTGAACAGGGTCAGAATCACCCTGTAACTGTCAGTCAGAATCTCTCTGATCGAATGCAGCAGGGCTCGATACATCAGCTGATCTTGAGCTTGAAATCAATATTGCGCAGGTAGCCGGCTTCCTGCTCCAGGTCAGCCCGGGTCAAGGGATGTTGATCCAACCAGCCCGGAGGGAGTGCCAGCTCGATTCGATGTCCGTCCACATTAAGCCTGAAAGCAGGCAGGCGTGCCTTGCTGCGGCTGCGGTGCAGCAATACCGCCAGCCGTAACAGCAGACAGAGGTAGCGGCAGGATGCTTTCAGAGCAGGCGGCAGGTTGCGAAACTCATCCTTGGGAAACTTGCGTCGGTGGCCCCGCACCAGAAATGCCAGCTGCTGCTGTTCGGGGCGGGTGAAGCCGGGCAAGTCTGAGTGCTGCAGCAGGTAGGCACTGTGTTTGTGAAACTGGCTGTGGGCTACAGCGAGTCCGATCTCGTGGGTCCTGGCCGCCCAACTCAGCAATTCTCGGTACTCGATATCCTGCAGCTTCCAGGCCTCTGCTGTCTGTTCCAGAGCGGCCAGTGCTGTCGCCTCTACCCGAGCGGCCTGACGCCTATCCACGTGGTAACGCCGAGCCAGTGCGGTGATGGTGCGCTCGCGTACATCCTCATGGCGCAGTCTGCCTGCCATGTCATATAACAGGCCTTCACGCAGGGCGCCCTCTGAAAAACTCATGCTTTCGACGCCCAGAGATTCGAAAATGGCGCCGAGAATGGCGATGCCGGCGGGCAGTACGGCACAGCGCTCAGGCTTGATGCCATCAATCTGAATGCGATCAATATGCCCCACACTGACCAGATACTCGCTGAGCTGTTTCAGTCCACTGGCACTGATCTGGTCATTGCTCAGGCCGAGAGAGATACAGGCCTGACGGGCGGCCTTGATGGTGCCTGATGCTCCTACACTGCTGCTCCAGCCGAGGCGGCGATAGCCACGCCGGATTGACAGCAGCTCCTGCAGGGCTGCTGTGCGTGCCTCTCGCATGGCGGCAGCCGAAATTTCACCGCTGGAAAAGAACAGGTCGGTATAGCTCACACATCCCATCTGCAGACTTTCACACAGGCGTGGCTCAAACCGGGAGCCGATAATGAACTCAGTGCTGCCACCGCCAATATCCACCACCAGGCGTCGGCCGCTATCATCGGCCAGAGTATGCGAGACACCAAGATAGATCAGGCGGGCCTCCTCTCGACCGGCGATGACCTCAACCGGTGTGCCCAGCAGGGCCTCGGCCCGGGCAATGAAGTCATCACTGTTGCGAGCTTCGCGCAATGCGTTGGTGCCGACTACCCGAATCGATTGGCGGGGAAGGTCCACGACCCGCTGGGCGAAGCGGCCCAGACACTCAAGCCCACGTGCCATTGCGTTTTCTGTCAGGCAGCCTTCGGCGTCGAGCCCGGCAGCCAGTTGTACTTTCTCCGACAGTACGTCCAGTGTGCTCAGTTCGCCGGCAAAAACGCGGGCAACGATGATGTGAAAACTGTTGGAGCCGAGATCGATGGCAGCCAACAGAGAGGTGTCGGCGGTCGCCACGGCAGCCGTGTCCTGTGCGTACATCAGCGATTTTCCCCAATTTACAGCGGTCAAGAATGCAAAAATACCGGTTAACGGGGGCCGGATGCTACCCTTTTATGATGACAGTCGTACTGCAGTGTACGACGGACAGGATGTGGCAGGCGTGGGTAGCAGGTGTTATCATCCTGCCAATGTCTTAAACGCACCTCGTGCACTGGAGAATCGATCCATGAGTGAAAATATCGTCAATGTGACTGACGCCTCCTTCGAAGAAGATGTTCTCAAGGCTGAGGGCGCTGTGCTGGTAGATTACTGGGCCGAGTGGTGTGGACCCTGCAAGATGATCGCCCCGGTGCTGGAAGAGATCGCCAAGGAATATGCGGGCAAACTGAAGGTTTGCAAATTGAACATCGACGAAAACAATGAAACGCCGCCCAAGTTTGGCATTCGTGGCATCCCGACTCTGATGCTGTTCAAGGGCGGTAATGTGGAAGCGACAAAGGTAGGCGCGCTGTCCAAGTCTCAGCTGGCGGCTTTCATCGACGCCAATCTGTGAGCCTGGCCAGGTGGAAACACGCAGGCTGCGCAACGGTCGCGTTTTTCCACCAGCTTCTGCTGGACAGGTCCCGTTTTACCTTTTATAGTGGTCCCACATACCGGCCCGGCGATCCATTGTCTGGGTGTCACAAGTAAGACCTTAACCTTATTTCTTCCGACTAACCATCCGGTTTCCATCCGTAACCAGCCGACTCTGGGCTGCTTCTCTGAATACTATGAATCTTACCGAACTCAAACTAAAAAGCGTTCCGGAACTTCTGGATATCGCCATCGAAATGGGCCTCGACAACATGGCCCGCTCCCGCAAACAGGACGTGATCTTCGCTATTCTGAAGAAACATGCCAAAAGCGGAGAGGACATCTACGGTGACGGTGTGCTGGAGATCCTGCAGGACGGCTTCGGCTTCCTGCGCTCAGCCGATTCTTCCTACCTCGCTGGCCCTGACGATATCTATGTATCTCCCAGTCAGATCCGTCGTTTCAATCTGCGCACCGGTGACACCATCTCGGGCAAGATTCGCCCGCCGAAAGATGGGGAGCGCTACTTCGCGCTGCTGAAGGTCAACGAGATCAACTATGATCGCCCGGAAAACGCGAAAAACAAGATCCTGTTCGAAAACCTGACGCCTCTGTTTGCACAACAGCGCATGCGGATGGAAATCGGCAATGGCAGTACCGAGGATCTGACGGCGCGTGTAATTGATCTGGTGTGCCCCATGGGCAAGGGCCAGCGCGCCCTGATCGTATCACCGCCCAAGGCCGGTAAGACGCTGATGCTGCAGAACATTGCCAACAGCATCACCCGTAACAATCCTGAATGCTACATGATCGTGTTGCTGATCGACGAACGCCCCGAGGAAGTGACCGACATGCAGCGCACCGTTCGTGGTGAAGTGGTTGCATCCACCTTCGACGAACCGCCGTCACGTCACGTACAGGTTGCTGAAATGGTGCTGGAAAAGGCCAAACGCCTGACCGAGCACAAGAAAGATGTGGTGATCCTGCTCGACTCCATCACACGTCTGGCGCGTGCCTACAACACCGTTATCCCATCTTCGGGCAAGGTACTGACCGGTGGTGTTGATGCACACGCACTGGAGCGCCCCAAGCGCTTCTTTGGTGCAGCCCGTAATATCGAAGAAGGCGGCAGCCTGACGATCATCGCCACCGCACTGGTTGATACCGGCTCGAAAATGGACGAGGTTATCTTCGAGGAATTCAAGGGTACCGGTAACTCCGAAGTCCACCTGGACCGCAAGATTGCTGAAAAGCGTGTATTCCCGGCGATCAATATCCGCCGTTCAGGTACCCGCCGTGAAGATCTGCTGACCAGCGAAGAAGAGCTGCAGCGGATGTGGATTCTGCGCAAGCTGCTGGATCCGATGGACGACTCCGCAGCTACCGAGTTTGTGATCGACAAACTGAAGGACTTCAAGACCAATGATGAGTTCTTCCTGTCGATGAAGCGCAAGTAAGCCGAATTCACCTGCTGTAGTGAACCAAGGCGACGAAAGCGGGGTAAGCTAATCACTTACCCCTTTTTTATGTACAGGATGTACCCAGTCGTATTCTTTGGACAGGCGATCCCATGTCGACACCCAAATACAAGGACCTGCGCGACTTCATCGAGATGCTGGAAGCGCGTGGCGAACTCAAGCGTATCCGGATGCCGGTTGACCCGGTACTGGAAATGACCGAAATCTGCGACCGTACCCTCAAGGCCGGTGGCCCCGCGCTGCTGTTCGAGAACCCCAAGGGCTATGACATGCCGGTGCTGGGCAACCTGTTCGGTACTCCTGAACGTGTGGCGCTGGGCATGGGTGAGACGTCGGTAGCGGCCCTGCGAGAGGTCGGCAAGACGCTGGCCCAGCTTAAGGAGCCTGAACCGCCCCGCGGCATGAAGGATGCCTGGGACAAGCTGCCGTTGTATCGTCAGGTGCTGCACATGGGGCCGAAACAGGTGCGTAAGGCGCCCTGTCAGGAGATGGTCATCGAGGGCGATGATGTCGACCTTTACCGTATTCCGATCCAGACCTGCTGGCCCGGTGATGCCGGTCCGCTGGTGACCTGGCCACTGGTGATCACCCGCGGGCCGGACAAGCCGCGACAAAACCTGGGCATCTACCGTCAGCAGTTGATCGGTCGCAACAAACTGATCATGCGTTGGCTGGCCCACCGTGGCGGCGCCCTGGATTTCCGTGAATGGAAGCTGGCTCATCCCGGTGAGCGCTTTCCGGTTGCAGTGGCGCTGGGCGCCGATCCGGCGACCATTCTGGGTGCTGTGACGCCGGTGCCGGATACCCTGTCCGAGTATGCCTTTGCTGGCCTGTTGCGCGGTGGCAAAACCGAAGTGGTTAAGTGCATCGGCAGTGATCTACAGGTGCCGGCCAGCGCGGAAATTATTCTTGAGGGGTACATTGATCCCGAGGAGATGGCGGACGAAGGTCCGTTCGGCGATCATACCGGCTACTACAACGAGGTGGATCGTTTCCCGGTGTTTACCGTAGAGCGGATCACACGGCGCAAGGATGCCATCTATCACAGCACCTACACCGGACGGCCACCAGATGAGCCGGCTATTCTTGGCGTCGCGCTGAATGAAGTATTTGTGCCGATCCTGCAGAAACAGTTTCCCGAAATTGTGGACTTCTATCTGCCGCCGGAAGGCTGCTCCTATCGCATGGCGGTGGTCACGATCAAGAAGCAGTATCCGGGGCATGCCAAGCGGATCATGTTGGGTGTCTGGTCGTTTTTGCGTCAGTTCATGTACACCAAATTTGTCATCGTCTGCGATGACGACGTCAATGCTCGCGACTGGAATGACGTGATCTGGGCGATCACCACTCGTATGGACCCGCAGCGGGATACGGTGATGATCGACAATACGCCGATCGACTATCTCGATTTTGCCTCACCGGTTTCGGGTCTGGGCTCGAAAATGGGGTTGGATGCCACCAACAAGTGGGAAGGCGAAACCACTCGCGAGTGGGGTGAGCCGATCAAGATGGACCCAGCCGTGAAGCAACGGGTGGACGAGATCTGGGATCAGCTGGGTATTCTAGACAACTGATACCGGCAGGCGGCTACGGTTGCCTGCAGCAAGGAGTGATGTTTTGGAAACAAGAGTATGTGATGTGACAGGGTTCGAAGCCCTGAATCAGGATGTGTTTCGGGTTCGGCTGCGTCTGACAGCGGTGGACCCGGAGTCGATGCATTATCGAGCCGGCCAGTATTTGGATATTCTGTTGCCGGAGGGGAAAAAGGCATCCTTTTCCATTGCGTCGGCACCGGATCAAGGGCGAGACCTTGAACTGCATATACGCCAGGTACCGGGCAGTGAGTTCAATGCCATGATCCTCAGTTATCTGCAGACCAGTCCATCCGTCCAGATCGAGCTGCCCAAGGGTGCTGTAAGCCTGACTATGGCTGATGTAACGCCTGAAACCCGATTTGTATTTGCGGCTGCCAGCACTGGCTTTGCTCAGATCAAGAGCATGGTCGAACACCTGCTGGCCAATCAGGCCCACAACCGGATCGATATTTACTGGGGCGCGCGCATGGAGGCAGACCTTTATCTGGAGAAGCTTCCACAGCAATGGGCGCATGAACATGCCAATGTGCATTTTATGCCGGTGGTGAGCGAACCCGAAACCAGTCCGGGCTGGACCGGGCGTACCGGGCTTATGCCGGATGCCATTGCCGAAGACCTGGAGTGTATCGAGGATCTGGCGGTATATGCCTGTGGCTCACCTGGGATGGTGTATGCCTTGCTGGATCGACTGACGGAAAAAGGGGTGGCAGAGAATCAGGTTCATTCTGACGTGTTTGCCTGGGCGCCGCGACCGGCCTAGTTCATTTTGCTGCCAGTGATATGAAAACGCCCGGCTTTGCCGGGCGTTTTCGTTTGGGGCAGGCTCAATGGCTCTCGCTGTTCGGTGCAGGCAGAGGCAGCGCCGGCAGTGAGTTATCGAGCTGTTGCAACTCGCGTGTCATCATATCGAGCGTACGCTTGTCTTCGCCCAAGTGATGCAACAGGCGGTACAACTCCTTGAAGGTCTCTGCGTCGGGCTGTAGCTCAAGGCTGCGTTCAAAGTGATTGATCGCCTTGCCCCAGTGTGCGTTACGCATACTCAGGCGCCCCAGTGTCAGCTCCAGACCGGGGCTGTCGGCGTGCTGCTTGAGCCAGCCGCGGGCTATATTCAGTTGCTTCTCGGCATTTTCACCCTGAATGCGGCCATACAACCTGACCAAGTGCTCGTCCCACTGGCGTTTGATCAGGTCTCGCAGCATTTTCTCGACTTCCACTTCGGCGCCGATCTCGATCATCAGATCAGTATAACGGCTGACCAGTACCGGGTTGCGCAGCAGTGGCTGTGGAATGGACTGCCAGCTGCGGCTGAGGCTGCGCAGGCGTTCCTGTGCATCGGCTCCGTCCGGCAGGCTGGAGATGCTGTATTCGAGTTGATGCAGGTGACATTGCAGCTCAAGTTGTTCCAGCTCGTCATCTTTCATCGCCTGCAGTCGCTTTAGCTCCGGTAGAAGCTCGGTAAGGCCTTTCCAGTCCTCCAGCTTCAGATAGGCTTCCTTGAGCAGGCGGATGACATGGGTATGTTTGGGTGCCTGGCGTCGCAGATGGAGCAGTGTGGCCAGGCTGGGTTCCAGTTGACCACGCTCCAGCTGCATTTCTGCCTGAGTGATGCTGATCGCGACCTCGGCCTCGGGGGTTGACTGGCGGGCGCGATTGAGCAGGTCATCGGATGATTTGCTGTCGCCCTGCTCGTGGGCTGCACGGGCCGCCGCAAGATAATTGATGACCGGCAGGTCGGAGCGCTGTGCCGCCTGTGTCAGGTAGCGCTGTGCCTTCCACCAGCTGCCCTCGGACAGCGCCACAAGCCCTTTCAGGGTTTTGCTGCGCGCCAAGCGGTGGTTGCGGTCACTGCGCCAGCTGCGCAGACGATCACCCGGCAATCGTATGTTATGGACCAGGTTGAACAGCCAGTGCAACAGTGCAAAACCGAGTACCAGTATCAGCAACAGCACCCAGAGACTGGTTTCAACCGTGGTCTGCTGGTATGACAGCAGTACATAGCCTGGATCCTGCACCATCAGCTGGCCAACCCAGGCGCCGGCTACCAGCAGTATTAAAAGGATGATAAACAGTTTTTTCATCTGTTCTGCCCTCCCTCACGCAACTGCTGCATGCGACCGAGATAATCCTTGAGGCTGCTCAGGGAGCCGGAAATGTCCGGCAGCTCTGGTGCCACGTTTACCTCGGAAAGTTCAGCCAGTCCTGTGCGCAGGGCAATAGTGGTGGCATCTTTTGGGTCGAAGTGGGTGGCAATCCACTCCTGCGCCTTGCTCAGGCTGCTATCGAAAGCCTGTTGCTTGCGCTGCAGCAAGGCCATCTGAGCCTGTTCCAGCATCAGATGCAGGTTTTGCTGCAGGAAGAAGGTTTGCTCAGGTGACATCAGCGGCTTGATGGGCTCGTCACGGTGTTGAATCACGATCAGCTGCTCAAACTTGTTTACTGCCTTGTTCCAGCTGGTCTTGAAACCGTCGCCCCAGGACTGCTTGACACTTTCGGGTGTGATCTCTTCCAGCATCTGCGGCAGCTCACGTCGTTCGCTGACGGGTACCACGCGCAGGTTGTCCACCTGACGGTTGAGCGCACCCAGTCGCAGGAATACCCCCTCGCTATCCAGTCTGGGCACTGCTTCCAGTGCTGCGATGTCAGCGGCCAACGCCTTGCGTACATCGTAGATGGTAACGTCATCAGTTTCACTGAGAATGGTGTCGGCCGATTTCAGGAGAGTCAGTGCGCCATTCGGAGTCTGTTCCATTAATACGCGCTGATTGGCCAGTCGCAACAGATATTCCACCTCGGCCAGCAACCAGTCTTTGCGGCTGAGCTCACGGCTCGCTGTGACCTGCTGGATACTCCGGGTCAGTCGATCCTGCAGCTCGGCGATATTCTGCGCTTCGGCTTCCGAGCGGGCCTGCAGCTGTCCCAGTTGCTGGTTTACACTGCTGACTGTCTGGGCCACTTCGGCTCGACCATTGGCCAGGGCGGTTTCGACCTGTTGGCTGAGGCGTTCCTGCATCTGGCTGTTCTGTTGTTTCAGTTGCCAGCCTTCCCAAGCCAGATAGCCTCCGCCGCCGAGGGTTATAAGCGACAGCACCAGTGCCAGCTTGCCGGGCCAGGTTGCGCCACAGCGTTTTTGACTTTCAGCCTTCGGCTTGCGAGGAGGCTGTTTGGCAGGTTTGTCGGCAGTTGCGCTGGAGGCCGCATTAGCGTCCTGATTTACTTCCGGTTTTTCTTTGGTGGTTTCAGCGGCTGATTTGCTGGTATCCGTAGCAGGGGAGTCCTTTGTCTTGCTGCTGGACTCGTCGTGTGCGTCAGCGGGCTTATTGGTTGGTTCAGATGAATTGTCGCGGGTTTCTTTCATGCCGGTGGTTCCGATTGTCAGGCGGGTAGCAGTGCTTCGACGATACTGCGGTCGTCCGGTCCCTGTGCTACCCGGATTCGGGTGAATCCCAGCGAACAGGCCAGCTCGGCAAGGCGGGCACTGGGAACGATGATCCGGATTTCAGCCAGGCCTGCATCGGTGCTTCCGCTCAGCGTGAGCAGGTTCTGCAAGGCTTGACCACTGGTAATGAGGATAGCCGATAACGGCTGTGCATAAATAGTACTTTGGATAATGTCGGTCGAATAGGCTGGGCAGACGCGCCGATAGATATGGGCATAGTCGACTCGAGCGCCCCGCTGGCTCAGCGTATCGGCCAGCATGTCTCGTCCTCCATCGGCGCGCGCAATCAGGAAGCGTTGCGTGGCCACGGACTGCATGGACGGGTCCGCCAGCAGTGTCTCGGAGTCGAAGCCACCCTCGGCATGCCAGGCATGGATGCCGAACTGTTCCAGGGCGTCACAGGTTTGCTGGCCTATACCGATCCAGCGCACGCCAACCGGCAACTGCGGCCAATACTGATCGATCCAGTCGGCCCCGATGCGTGCTGCATTGGGGCTGACAAAAATGACGCCGTCATAGAGATCCAAGTCCAGCATACAGCGTTTGCATTGCTGGTAGTCGGCACCGTCTTCTTCTCCGGTGGGCATGATTTCCAGCAGGGGCAGGCAGACGGGCTCAGCCCCCAGTCCGCGCAAATACGCCACCTGGCCTTCGGCCTGATGTGCAGGGCGGGTCACCAGTATCCTCTGTCCGCACAGGGGTTGTATCGGTTCAGCCACGTTCCTTGTACACCTCGGCCAAAATCTTGTCAGCACCGGCGGCCAGCAAACGATCGGCCAGAGTAATACCCATTGCCTCGGCCTGTTCGCGAGGGCCGCGGATTTCATCGCGCAGTACCTTGCTGCCATCCGGGCGACCTACCAGTCCGCGCAGGAATATCTCATCCCCGTCTTCGCTCAGGGTGGCGTAGCAGCCGATCGGCACCTGGCAGCCACCTTCGAGCCGGCGGTTCATGGCACGTTCGGCCAGTACGCGATCAGCGGTGTCGGTGTGATGCAGCGGTTGCAGCAGTTTGATCAGTTCGGCGTCATCGTTGCGGCATTCGATACCCACGGCACCCTGGCCACCAGCAGGCAGGCTCTCTTCTGGTGACATTTCATGGCGGATGCGATCCTGTAACTTGAGTCGCAACAGGCCTGCGGTGGCGAGAATAATGGCGTCGTACTCGCCTGCATCCAGCTTGGCCAGTCGGGTCTGGACGTTGCCGCGCAGAAAACGCACTTCCAGGTCCGGGCGGCGCTCACGTATCTGTACTTCGCGGCGCAGGGAAGAGGTACCGACGATGGCGCCTTCCGGCAAAGCATCCAGGTTATCATACTGGTTGCTGACAAAGGCATCGGTAGGCTGTTCACGTACACAGATGACCGGTAGTCCCAGTCCCTGCGGGAACTCCATCGGCACGTCCTTCATGGAGTGTACGGCGATGTCGGCGCGGCCTTCCAGTAAGGCGTTTTCCAGCTCCTTGACGAACAGACCTTTGCCGCCGATCTTGGCCAGAGGCGTATCGAGAATCTTGTCACCGCGGGATTCGATTTTCAGCAACTCGATATGGATACCGGGGTGGTGGAGCTCCAGTTCTGCCTTGACGTATTCGGCCTGCCAGAGTGCCAACAGGCTGCGGCGGGTGGCGATGCGAATGGTTCTGCTCATGATTGAATCCTTGTCAGCAGGCGGAGCCGAGCCGGAGCGGGCTCCACCGGATCGAGTTGAATGATCGGCAGTGTAACAGAAAGTGGCACAGCGGTTGACTGATGCCTCAGCTCTGCTCTGGTACGCTGATTACCTGCTCTAGTTCATGTGCTGCCTGACGCAGCAGCGGCTCGAATTGCAGCAGGTCATCGAGTGAGCTGCGAATCACGGGGGCGTGGGTGAACAGGCAGGCAACCAGGCGACCTTGTGTATCCTTGACTGGAACGGCCACCGCTACCATGCCGTCGATGAACTCTTCATTGTCGACGGCCAATTGTTGTTCGGCGACATGCTTCAGTTCGTCGAGCAGTTCTGCGGGATCGGTCAGGGTGTTGCGCGCAAACTGTTGCATGGGCAGCTTTTCAAGCATCAACTTGCGTTGACTGGCAGGCAGGTTGGACAGGTAAAGCTTGCCGCTGGCGGTGCACCAGGCCGGGGTATGGCTGCCTACCGGCAGGTTGATCTGCAGCGGCCAGTTGGTCTGGACACGATCGAAATAGAGCATCTCGGTGCCATCGGGAATCGCCAAGCCGATGGTTTCTCGAATCTGGCCGGAGAGCCCTTCCAGAATGGCGCGGCGCTGGGCCTTGTGGCGGCTGGCGTAGATGATACCAAGCGCAACCTGGTGCAAACGTGCGCCGGGGACGACGAAACCGCGCATGTTGGTCTGCAGAAAACCTTCTTTTTCCAGCGTTTGAATCAGACGATGGCCGGTGGCTTTGGGAATATCCAGTTGTTTCGACAGTTCTGCGGCGGTCATCGGATGGCCGGAGCTGGCTACTGTTTCGATGATTTCCAGAACCCGGAGAATCGAGGAGCCTTTTTCCCTGCGTGTGGTACTCATAATGTTGGTCAGGTCCAAGGTTGCAATAGGTATTCAGTATATCGTGTTAACGGGTGGGCATAAAAAAAGCCGCCTCATGGGCGGCAAGAGCAGTACCTTGTTGGGACAGGGCAATCCACTTTATGTGTCGTCGTGGCAGGCATATCAGGTTGCATGCCTCTGCGGCGACCAGCCAGCCACAGTCTCCCGTCAGAGGCGGTGTGGCTGGCTGCAAACGGTTACTTCATTGTCGGCATTGAGAACTCGGCGCCGGCACGGATGCCGGTGGGCCAGCGGCGGGTCACGGTCTTCATGCGGGTGAAGAAACGTACACCGTCGGAGCCGTGCATGTTCAGGGGGCCGAATACGGAACGTTTCCAGCCACCGAAGCAGTGGAAGGCCATCGGCACCGGAATCGGCACGTTGATGCCGACCATGCCGACCTTGACGTTCTCCTCGAACTGGCGGGCGGTGTCGCCGTCGCGGGTAAACAGGGCCGTACCGTTGCCGTATTCGTGATCGTTGATCAGCTGCAGGGCTTCATCGAAACTGTTGACGCGCACGACCACCAGCACCGGGCCGAAGATCTCTTCCTGGTAAATGCGCATCTCGGTGGTGACGTTGTCGAAAAGGGTTGGGCCGACAAAGAAGCCGTTCTCGTGGCCGTTTACTGTGAAGTTGCGACCGTCGGCAACCAGGGTGGCGCCTTCCTCTACGCCGCTATCGATGTAGGCCAGGATTTTCTGCTGATGTTCGCGGCTGACCACCGGGCCCATGTGCGGCTCCTGCTCCTGACCCAGTCCGGGACCGACACGCATCTGGCCAATCTCGGTTTTCATCATCTCGACCAGGTTATCGGCTACTTCGTTACCGACACAGACCGCTACCGAGATCGCCATGCAGCGTTCACCGGCGGAGCCGTAGGCGGCACCCATCAGTGAGTTGACCACCTGTTCGGGATCGGCGTCCGGCATGACCACCATGTGGTTCTTGGCGCCGCCCAGTGCCTGACAGCGCTTTCCGTGGGCCGATGCGGTGGCATAGATATATTCGGCGATGGGAGTGGAGCCGACGAAACTGACCGCCTGCACGCGCTCATCGGTGAGCAGCACGTCGACTGCTTCCTTGTCGCCGTTGACCAGGTTGAATACGCCCGCCGGCAGGCCGGCTTCGGCCAGCATTTCGGCGATGAACAGGGTGGCGCTCGGGTCCTTCTCGGACGGCTTCATAACGAAGGTGTTGCCGCAGGCGATTGCCACCGGGAACATCCACATGGGTACCATGGCCGGGAAGTTGAACGGGGAGATGCCGGCGCAGACGCCCAGCGGCTGCATCAGCGAGTCGGAGTCGATGTCACGCCCTACGTTGAGCGAGTGCTCACCCTTCTGCAGGTGGGGAATGCCACAGGCGAATTCGACCACTTCCATGCCGCGGGTGATTTCGCCCTGAGCGTCGGAGAACACTTTGCCGTGTTCCAGGGTGATTAGCTCGGCCAGCCTGTCCCGGTTTTCGTCCAGCAGCTGCTTGAACTTGAACATGACGCGGGCACGGACCACGGATGGGGTCTTGGACCAGGCCGGGAAGGCCGCCTCGGCGGCAGTAATCGCGCTGCGCGTCTCGTCGGCGGTGGACAGGGTGACGGTGCCGCTTTGTTCTCCGGTGGCCGGGTTGTAGACCGGGGCAGTGCGGCTGGACTCGCTCGGGGTGCGGGTGTTGTTGATAAAGTTGGTCACGTTGGTCATCTGAGTATATTCCTGAGTCTTGTTATAAAAATTATTGTTACTGCTGATTCCAGACAGCGGCATAGAGGTCGATCAATTCATCCACGCTGGGCACGCGGGGATTGTTGCCGGGAGAACCGGACGCCAGTGCCTGTTCGGCCATGGTGGCGCGCAGTTCGAAGTAGCGTGCTTCATCAATGCCGTAGGCGGCGGGGCTCGGCACTTCAAGCTCTTCGTTAAGGGCCCGCAGTTCGGCTACCAGCTTGGTGTTGGCGGTATCGGTGTCATCACTCTGCAGGGCGGCGCCGATGGCGCGGGCACAGTCGGCGTAGCGCTCCGGCGCGCTGTCCAGCGAGAAGGCGGTGACGGTGGGCAGCAGCATTGCGTTGGACAGACCGTGCGGCACATGGAAGAAGGCGCCTATAGGTCGGCTCATGCCGTGTACCAGCGCCACTGAGGCAGCCGAGAAGGCAATGCCGGCCAGGGTTGAACCAAGCATCATCGCCTCGCGTGCTTCCCGGTTATCCGGTTGGTGATAGGCAGTACGCAGGTTCGGGCCGAGCAGCTTCATCGCCGCCAGTGCCTGGCTGTCGCTGTACGGGTTGGCCTTGGCACTGACATAGGCTTCGATGGCGTGGGTCAGGGCATCGATGCCGGTGTCGGCGGTGACGCGGGCCGGTACCGACAGGGTCAGTTCATAGTCGATCAGCGCGGCGGTCGGCATGAAGCCGAGACCGACGCAGAGCATCTTCTCATCCTTGTCGGCATCGGTAATGATGGTGAAGCGGGTCGCTTCTGAGCCGGTGCCGGCGGTGGTCGGGATGGCGATGATCGGCAGGCCCTGCTCGCTGACATCACGCGGGAACTTGTAGTCGCGCATCTGGCCGCCGAACTTGCCCAGGATCGAGATCGCCTTGGCTGAATCGATCGGGCTGCCGCCACCGAGGGCGATGATCGCGTCGTAATTGCCCGCTTTGACTTTATCCACACCGGCCAGAATCGAGGCTTCAGTGGGTTCGGGCAGGGTGTCGGCAAAAAGGTCGCTGGCAACGCCGGCTTCGCTCAATGCTGCCTGCAGGTTATCCACATAACCCAGCTTGACCATCATCGGATCGGAAATGATCAGTGGGTTGCTGCAGCCCAAAGCCGCCAGTACTTCAGGAGCCTTGCGGCTGGCGCCGGCACCTACTTCCATCAGGCGGGGTAGAATGATTCGGTTGCTCATTGTTATTCTCCGAAAGGGTCAGTTTGAATAGGCCATGGAAGGCAGCCAGGTCACGATCTGCTGCCAGTAGAAAACGATCGACAGTCCTACCAATTGCAGTGCGATAAAGGGTAGTACGCCACGGTAGATGGTGCCGACGGTGATCCCCTCGGGGGCCACGCCTTTCATGTAAAACAGGGCGAAACCCACCGGCGGGGTCAGGAACGACGTCTGCAGGCAGACAGCGAACAGGATGGTGAACCAGACCAGATCGAAACCGAGGCCGGACACCACCGGGGCCACCAGCGGCAGGATGATCAGGGTCAGCTCGATCCAGTCGAGGAAGAAGCCGAGTACGAAGGTCACCAGCAGAATGCAGATCACGATGCCGGTGGGGCTGAACGGCAGACCGGTCAGCGCCGATTCGATCAGCTCGTCACCACCCAGGCCGCGAAGTACCAGCGAGAATGCCGTCGCGCCAAGCAACAGAGCGAAGATGAACGCCGTGGTTTTGGTGGTCTCGCGGCAGACTTCATAGAGCACCTGCAGGTTGACGCGCTTCTTGATTACTGCCAGCAGGGTTGCACCGGCGGCACCGACGCCGGACGCCTCGGTGGGGGTGGCGATACCGGCGAAGATGGAACCCAGCACCGCCAGGATCAGACCGGCAGCAGGCAATACGGTGACAAACACCTTTGCAACCAGCAGCGGCGTCACCGGCTCTGCGTCGTCCGGGGCTGGCGCGGCCTGGGGACGCAGAAGTCCCACGGCAAAGATGTAACCGATATAGAGCGCGGCGAGCAGCAGACCCGGAAAGAGTGCGCCGAGGAAAAGGTCGCCCACCGGCACGCCCAGCCGGTCGCCCATCATCACCAGCATGATACTGGGCGGAATCAGAATGCCCAGGGTACCGGTGGAACAGACTGTGCCGCAGGCCAGTTCGTGGCTGTAGCCCTGGCGCATCATCATCGGGATGCCAAGCAGCGCCAGCAACACCACGGACGCACCGATAATGCCGGTAGAGGCCGCCAATAACAGCCCGACGAAGGTGACGGTGATCGCCAGCCCGCCGCGGACGCGACCGAACAGGCGCACCAGATTGGTCATCAGGTCTTCGGCGATACCGGAGCGGTCCAGCATCAGGCCCATGAAGACAAACATCGGCAGGGCAACCAGCACCCAGTTGGTCATTACGTTCCAGATGCGGGGGACGGTGATTGAAACGTATTCCCAGTCGATGCCGATCCAGGCGTCCCACATCTGGTCGGCCATCATGGAGATAATGGCAAAGATCAGTGCCACGCCGCCCAGTACCCAGGCAACCGGGAAACCGGTGAACAGCAGCACAATAAAGCTGGCGAACATGGTGATGGCGAGAATTTCATTAATTTCCACGGGCTTTCTCCTCGCTGATTCGTATTGTCCGGGGGAAACCGAACAGTAGCGCGCAGACACGGCTCAGGCGTGACAGCATGGCAAGCAGCAGCAGCGCAAAGCCGAGCACCAGTACCGCCTTGATCGCCCAGCGGTAGGGCAGCCCGCCCGGTGCCATGGAAATTTCGCTCATCTCGAAGGAGTACTGCACAAAGGGGATGGCGTACCAGAGTACGACCAGGGCAAAGGGCAGCAACAGGAACAGGATGCCGAGCAGCTCTATAACGGCCTGGGTCTTCAGACCAAGGCGTTCATGCAACAGGTCCACCCTGACGTGGTCATCGAGCACATAGCAGAAGGAGAGGCCGACCAGCCAGCCGATGGAGTAAAGGTGCCACTGCAGCTCCTCCAGCTCGATATGGCCCTCACCGAAGGCGTAGCGCAGCACCACGTTGATCATGATGACCAACATAAGCAGTGGCCAGCTCCAGTGAGCGATGGCTGAGATTGTGCCTATAACCGCGTCGAAGCTGCGTGACAGACGTGTATGGGGCAGCTCGGTGTGATGGATCAGCTGTTCCATGTCGAAGTTGTCAGGGCTTGGTGCCTCGTCGGCGTAGACCGGGGCAGGTGTTGTCAGTTGATTCATGTCTGGACTCCGGTGATACCTGAACAGTAGGAAGGGACGGGCGGCTCCCGCCCCTTCGCTGGCAATTCAGCAGCGCCTTACAGCGATCCCAGCTCTTTCCACTGGTCGTATCCCTGACGGAAGTCCTGAATCGAGGTATACACCTCCTTGAACATCGGGTCGGTGCTCGAAGTTTCCTGCATCACTTCGTTGGTGGCGTTTTCCAGTGCCTCCATCAGTGCAGGGCTCAAGCGGTGCGGTGTTACACCCTTGGCGCCGAAGCCTGCCAGTTTTTCGCCCTGCAGAGATTCGCTGTAGGCCAGGCCGCGGAAAGTGGCGGCGGTACAGGCAGTCTCGATCAGGGTCTGGTTCTGTTTGCTCAGGCCGTTCCAGACATCGGTGTTGACCACCAGATGGGACGCGGTAAACGGCTGGTGCCAGCCCGGGAAGTAGTTGTGTTTGGCGACCTTGTCAAAACCGAGCATCTCGTCGATCGCCGGCGTGGCAAATTCGGTGGCGTCGATGGCACCTTTCTCCAATGCCGGGAAAATTTCACCGCCAGGGATGACCGTGACCGAGGCGCCCAGTTTCTGCAGTACCTTGCCGCCGATACCTGCAAAACGGATCTTCAGGCCCTGGAGATCTTCTGGCGTATTGATCTCCTTGCGAAACCAGCCAGCTGTTTCAGCACCGGTGATGGAGCAGAGGATCGGATGGATGTTATGCGGGGCGTAAAGCTTTTCGGCCAGCTGATGACCACCGCCTTCGTACCACCAGGCGCTGTAGCCCATAGGATCCATGCCGAAAGGCACGGCGGCAAACAGAGCGGCGGCTGGCATCTTGCCCTGATCGTAGGCTAGCCAGGCGAAACCGGCGGGAATCTGTTTGTTCTTGACCGCTTCGGTGATTTGAAAGGACGGCACGATTTTGCCCGGCTCGTATACCTTGATCTGGGCTTCTCCGCCACTGGCTTCCTTCAGGGACTCCTCGACCAAGCGAATGGGGTTGCCTAAACCCGGCCAGTTGGTATTGAACACCGCCTGAACTTTCCAGCGCACCTGGTCGTCGGCGGCCTGAATGGCGGTACTGAAACTGGACGCCAGCACGGCGCCGGTTAGCAGGGCGAGTGAGTGTTTGGTCAGGGAGCGTGTGAACGGTTTCATATCAGTTCCTTTTTGTTATTTTGAGACTATAAGTCTCGTTATTTATGATATTGCCTTGAGGTTATGTCAATTAAAATGAGATTTAAAGTCTCAAAATAATACTAAAGTATTGTGGTTGGGTGGTTTTGGCTGGCAAGCAACCGGAATCGGTATTGACCATGCTGTTGGTCGGAAAGGGCTGTATAATCAACTCATCGACATTCACCGGTCCGCTTGTTTGGGCCGATTCAGCGTCAGCGAGGTAGAGGTGTATGAGCAAAGAGACCAATCAGCAGTGGGGCGGCCGCTTCAGTGAGCCAACCGATGCATTCGTCGCCCGTTTCACCGCTTCGGTTGATTTCGACAAGCGTCTTTATCGGCACGATATCCAGGGCTCAGTGGCGCACGCACGTATGCTGGCGAAGGTGGGGGTGCTGACCGAGGAAGAGCGCGACGCAATCATCCGTGGCCTGGGCGAGATCCGGGTCGAGATTGAGCGTGGCGAGTTCGAGTGGTCGGTGGAGCTGGAAGATGTTCATATGAACATCGAGGCTGCACTGACGAAGAAGATCGGCATCACCGGCAAGAAACTGCATACCGGTCGTTCGCGCAATGACCAGGTCGCCACTGACATCCGTCTCTACATGCGCGACGAGATCGACCTGATTCTGGCCGAGGTCAGCCGCCTGCAGCAAGGACTGCTGAATCTGGCCGAGCAGGAAGCCGATACCATCATGCCCGGCTTCACGCACCTTCAAACCGCCCAGCCGGTTACCTTCGGCCATCATCTGCTGGCCTGGTTCGAGATGCTGAGCCGTGACTATGAGCGCTTTGCCGACTGCCGCAAGCGCGTCAACATCATGCCGCTGGGGGCCGCGGCTCTGGCCGGTACAACTTATCCGATTGACCGACACTACACCGCCGAACTGCTGCAGTTTGATGCTCCGGCGGGCAATTCCCTGGATGCAGTGTCCGATCGTGATTTCGGCATCGAGTTCTGCGCTGCTGCCAGCCTGCTGCTGATGCACATGACCCGGATGTCGGAGGAGTTGGTACTCTGGACATCGGCCCAGTTCAACTTTATCAACCTGCCTGACCGTTTCTGCACCGGCTCTTCCATCATGCCGCAGAAAAAGAATCCGGACGTGCCTGAGCTGGTACGAGGCAAGAGCGGCCGCGTTTACGGCCACCTGATCTCACTGCTGACGCTGATGAAGTCCCAGCCGCTGGCGTACAACAAGGACAATCAGGAAGACAAGGAGCCGCTGTTTGACGCTGTGGACACGGTGAAGGGCTGCCTGCGTGCCTTTGGTGACATGGTGCCGGCTATCGAGTCGCGCAAGGATCAGATGCGTGAAGCGGCGCGCCGTGGTTTCTCCACCGCTACCGATCTGGCCGACTATCTGGTTCGCAAGGGAGTGGCCTTCCGTGATGCCCACGAAATTGTCGGGCTGTCCGTCGCCTACGGCATCAAGACCGGCAAGGACCTGTCCGACATGACACTGGAAGAACTACAGCAGTTCTCCGATGTGATCGCCGATGATGTGTTTGCAGTGCTGACGCTGGAAGGATCGGTGGCGGCGCGTAACCACATTGGTGGCACGGCACCGGATCAGGTGCGGGCAGCGGTGATTCGCGGTCGTGACCTGTTGGCGGCGCGTGCCGACTGAAAATGACGCGGTGGTCGAAGAGCCGCCAGTTTGGTGGCTCCAGTCTTGGTTTTGCTGTCAGCGCAGGGTGATGTCCACCATCAGATCACCGGCGATCGCTTCCAGTGCCTGCTGCAGATCATCAGGATCCAGGTCTGCCGGGGCCAACAGTTCTGCCTCGGCCTTGAACAGCTCTTCCGCCGACATTGAGCCAGAGGTCAGCTCGGTGCTCAGTCGTTCTACATTGATGTGTCGTGCGGCCAGTGCCTGTGAAATCTCGCGCACAATACCCGGTTTGTCATGCCCCACCAGCTCCAGTGTCATCGGCTGCATCTCGGCTACGGGTGGGGCGTCTTCGCTGCGCTCCGCCGTGACTCTGAGTCCCTGTGTTTGCAGCGCTTCCAGTGCGCTGATCAGTGCCTCGGCCTGTTCGTTGGGCACTTGAGTGATCAGAATGCCGGCGAACTTGCCACCCAGGCGTGACATGCCCGACTCCAGCCAGTTACCCTGATGCTCGGCAATGGTGCGGGACAGCAGTCCGACCAGCCCCGGCTTATCCGGTCCGATGACCGTAAGAACCAATGATGTCAGCATTATATGCAGCCTTTGTTGGTAATGGTTGAGCAACCTGTGTTGCCGTCTCTTGTAGGGGAATGTATATCAGATGCAGCCGATAATCATCGCCCTCTGGCCTGTTTTTGCGCTCCTGCTGCTCGGCTTTCTGGCTCGTCGCAGTGGATTTCCAGGTGAAGGTTTCTGGCAGCCGGCAGAAAAGGCGACCTATTATGTGCTGTTTCCGGCTTTGCTGGTGGAGCGTCTGGCCAATGCCCAGCTGGCAGGTGACGATTCTATTCGGCTGGCGGCACTGGTTGTGGTTGTGTTGGTTATGGCCGCTCTGTTCTGTTGTGCCTGCAAACCGCTGTTGCGTCTGACGGTACCTGCCTTCACCTCTTTTTTTCAGGGCAGTGTACGCTTCAATACCTATGTTGCGCTTGCTGTCACTGCGGCGCTGCACGGGTCAGAGGGCATCGTGCTGGCGGCGGTGATAACGGCCGTGATGATTCCGCTGCTGAACCTGTTCAGCGTCCTGGCTTTTGCACTGACTTCCGAGCAGGCGTTTTCGCCGCGTCAACTGCTGATGACACTGGCTCGAAATCCGTTGATTCTGGCTTGTCTGCTGGGTATTGCGTTGAGCCTTTCGGGCGCTGCTTTGCCTTTGGGTGTAACTTCGGTGCTGGAGCTGTTGGGGCGTATGGCGTTGCCAATGGGGCTGCTGGCGGTGGGAGCCGGATTGGACTTGCGGGCCTTGCGTGGCGGCGGCAGGGCACTGGTCGCGGCCAGTCTGATCAAGCTTCTGTTTTTGCCGCTGCTGGCGTTTGCGCTGGCCGGGTTGTGGCAGCTGGACCTGCTGACAACCAGTGTAGTAGTGATATTTGCGGCCGTACCGACGGCCACTTCGGCCTATATTCTGGCCCGGCAGATGGGCGGTGATGCCGAGTTGATGGCGGGCATCATTACGGCACAGACGATGATTTCAATGCTGACGCTGCCCGTAGTTTTGATTCTTCTTTAAAAGTGTCGCCAAAAAATACCTTATTTCATACATTTTTCGGCACGTTTGGCGACATATCCCTGAAGATATAAAAAATAGAGGTTAAAATCCGGAAAAGTGCCGCCAAAGGGGTTGAAAAAAAAGCTGCGTGTGAAAGACTAGCGTTTGTCACATGATTATGCTGACACTTAAAGCATAACTTTAACTGCAACCATCGGATAACTGCTGACGATCATGAATAAAAGCCCGGATCTGGTATTGGTACTCGTGATTGTGTTCATAGTAGGTGCCGTAATGACTGGCATCTCACAGAGCGATCTCCAACTGGCCGCCATGGTGCAGCAGGTTTTCAACAGTTGATGGCGTAAACCCGCGAGTCTGTCGCGATCGCGTCCAGCGGAACGTCCCACCTTTCTATCGGTAGCTGATTTACTCGTTGCAACTCGTGTGCAAGTCCCACTAGTTTTGGTCCGCGCATGCCATTGCCTTTCAGGCGGAAGGCAAACGTCCGGTCATAATAGCCTCCTCCCATGCCCATGCGGCCACCATCGGCTGAAAACGCCACCAGCGGCAGCAGTACCAGATCCAGTGCTACAGCAGGGCGAACAGGCTTGCCCTGAAGTACAGGCTCCAGAATACGGTAGCGATTGAGCTGCATCCGGGTCGTTGTGGCGTAGGGGGTAAACCAGAGTCGGTTGTGCCGGATCGGGTGCAGTACCGGTAGATAGAGCGTTTTGCCAAGCGTGCGGCAAAGGGTTATCAGTGGTCGGGTATCGATTTCGCCATCGTTGGGCAGATAGATTGCCACATGGCGAGCCTTGGCAAACCAGAGTTGTCGGGCGAGGTTTCGAGCAAGGCAGCGACCGGCTGTGCGCTGTTGCTGGGGGGTAAGTGCCCGTCTTCGGGCCCGCATTTCGCGGCGGAGTGTTTTGCGATCCTGCATGATGTAAAAGGCTTCCCGGAGTGCCGGTGTCGGTCGTGGCCCTGAACCCTAAGGTTCAGAGTGGAAGCGCTTACTGATATATCAGGCTTTCCGTCAAGCGGACATGCTCACAATACCAGTTGAGCGCTGCCGGGGTATTGCTTATCGGCTCGAGGGACTTGACCGACTGTCGAACACTCCAGGAACCTGATTTCATTATACGCGTGCTTGTCTGAATGTCAGCTCTTGTAATTCTTTCTGCTTCTGCTAAGGATGCTTAAAATTATGAAAATAAAGTGTTTTCAGGATGATGAAGAGTTTTCATTCGCTTTGGAGGTGTTGTTGCGTGCCAGGCTCTGGTCAATTTTCTGCCCCAATCGGCGCAGGTTGACCTCTACTGCCTGACGCTGTTCCTCTCGGCTTTTGATCAGCTCGTGCGACATATTCAATGCGGCCATAACAGCGATCCGCTCAAGGCCGATGATCTTGCCTGAGTGACGTATATCGAGCATTTTCTGGTTCAGGTAGTCGGCAGAGGCCAGTAACTCCGCTTCGGCTCCGTCCGGGCAGCTGATGGTATATTCCTTGTCGAGCAACTTGACGGTGACAGTGCGTGCGTCTGCGCTCATGAGTTCTGCTCCAGTGCCTTGAGTCGCTGTATCATGCCTTCAACCTTGCTGCGGGTCTGGTCATTCAGCTGGATCAATTGAGCACGTTCTTCGCGCAGACGGGTGTCCTGTTCGCGCAGCGTGCTGTTTTCAAGCTCAAGCTGTTCTACCCGCGCAAGAAGCAGGTCAATCTTGTGTTCCAGTGCGTTGAAATAATGTTCGGTCATGCCAGGCCCCATGCAGTATGCGCTGACTATAAACAGCCGTTGCGACAGGGTCAATCTGACACGCATGGCCCTGTATAGGGCTAAATGCTAGCATAGAGATCAATGCAGTGCCGGCCCTCTCCGGATACCCTCTGTAAAAACATGACCCGAACCGGATAGATCAATATGACAGATGAACAGGCCCCCGTAATCGAGCTGCCGGATTTTGACACTTTGGCTGACCTGCTGGTGGAAGAGGGATTGCTGACCCTTTCCCCCGCTGAGCTGCACGGACTGCTGTGCGGCCAGGTAGCGGCCGGTGCCCGGTTTGATCCGGTCACCCTGTTTGCCCGTATCGGCGAGCTGCTGGATCTGGAGCCGTTCAGCCGAGAGCTGACGCGTACTGGCATCATGCAGCTGTATCTGGCCACGCTGCAGCAGCTGCAGGCCCCGGACTTCAGCTTTGAACTGGTCCTGCCGGATGATGACCAGCCACTGGCGGGGCGTGCAGATGCGTTGGGTTTGTGGTGCAGCGGTTTTCTCAGCGGTTTCGGCCTGCAGGAACGCAAGGGTAGCCAGGGGTTGTCGATCGAAGGCCAGGAAACCCTGCGAGACCTGGCTCAGATCGTTCAGATCACAACGGCTGCCGATGCCGAAGCGGAAGAAGACGAAAATGACCTGATGGAAGTGCAGGAATACGTACGCATGGCGGCATTACTGGTGTTCAGTGAATGCAATGAGCCGGATGGGCAGCCGAGCGATGCTGCAGCCGAAACAGCGCCTGTTCTGCACTGAGCGGAGGAAAGCCAGCATGAAAATTGCTCAATCTGAATTTGCCCGTCGCCGCCAAAGGTTGCTGGAAAAGTTGCCGGCCGGCAGTGTGGCGCTGGTCTGTGCAGCCCATCTGAAAACGCGCAACCGCGATGCCGAGTACAGCTTTCGCCAGGACAGCGATTTTTATTACCTGACCGGTTTTAATGAGCCGGACGCCTTGTTGCTCCTGATTCCCGGTCGAGTCGAGGGTGAGTTTGTGCTTTTCTGTCCGCCGCGCGACCCGCAGATGGAGATCTGGACCGGCTACCGCGCCGGCCCCGAGGGCTGTGTACGTGATTTTGGCGCGGACCAGGCGTTCTCGCTGACAGAGCTTGAGCAGACAGTGCCGAGCCTGTTGGATGGTGCCAGCCGGCTCTACTATGCACTGGGCAGCGATGAAGCCCTGGATGGTCGGGTACGCGGCTGGCTCAACGAGATTCGCGGCCGAGCCCGTCAGGGTGCGCAGGCGCCGGAAGAGCTGGTGCTGTTGGATAATTTGCTGCATGAGCTGCGCCTGTTCAAGTCTGAAGCCGAGCAGGAGGTGATGCGTCGTGCCGCCGAAATCTCGGCTGAAGCGCATTGCCGCGCCATGCGCGCAGCAAACCCCGGGATGCATGAATACCAGCTGGAGGCCGAGATTACCGGCTACTGCATGCAGCAGGGCGCCCGCTTTCAAGCCTACTCACCGATTGTGGGCGCCGGCGCCAACGCCTGCATTCTGCACTACATCGAAAACAGCGCTCAGATGCAGGATGGTGATCTGGTGCTGATCGATGCCGGTTGTGAGCTGGACAACTATGCCAGCGATATTACCCGTACCTTTCCGGTCAATGGCCGCTTCAGTGACGAACAAAAGGCGCTGTATCAGCTGGTACTGGATACCCAGGAAGCCTGCATCGCGGCGATGAAGCCTGGTGTCCCCTGGAACAAGATTCACGATCTGTCGGTTGAGTGTCTGACCGATGGGCTGATTAAGCTGGGTCTGCTTGTGGGCGAGCGTGATGCGTTGATTGAGGAAGGTGCCTATCGTCGTTTCTACATGCATCGCATCGGTCACTGGCTGGGGATGGATGTGCATGATGTGGGCCAGTACAAATTGAAGAGCGAGTGGCGACCGCTTGAGCCGGGTATGGTGATGACCGTGGAGCCGGGGCTGTATATCGCACCGGATGATGACAGTGTTGAGCCTCGCTGGCGCGGAATCGGTATCCGTATAGAAGATGATGTGCTGGTCACGCCTGCGGGCTGCGAGGTGCTTACTTCGGCCGTACCCAAAACCGTTGCCGCCATCGAAGAGCTGATGGCTCGCCGCTGACTCAGTGAGGAACGCGCATGCAGCAGTATGATCTGGTCATAATTGGTGGCGGCATGGTCGGGGCGAGTCTGGCCTGCGCCCTGCTGCCAACGGCAAAAGCGCTCAATCTGCGGATGGCACTGGTCGAAGCCCAGCCTTTGCCGGGTGCGGATGAGCCGATTTTCACCCCAAGTTACGACAATCGCTCAACGGCGCTGGCTCAGGGTGTGCGCACCCTGTATGAGCGTATGGGGCTTTGGCAGGCGCTGCAGGCTCATCTGACGCCGATCAATACCATACACGTGTCCGAGCGCGGGCGTTTCGGCACCACCCGGCTACAGGCCGAGGATGAGGCCGTCCCGGCGCTGGGCTATGTGGTAGAAAACCATTGGCTGGGTCAGGTGTTGAATAGCCAGCTACAGCGCAATGTCGGTCCGTGGCTGACTCTGATGGCGCCGGTCGAGGTGACTGCGCTGGAGCAGCGTGCCGGCGGCAACAGGCTGCAGCTGCAGGTCAACGGCGAGCAGCAGAGACTGCAGGCTGACCTGGTGGTCATGGCTGACGGTGGTCGCTCGTCCCTGCGCGAACAGCTGGGAATTGGCTACAGCGTACAGTCCTATGATCAGCATGCACTGGTTGCCAATGTGTCACTGGATCGGCCGCACCGCAACATAGCCTATGAGCGCTTCACTCAGGATGGCCCGCTGGCGCTGCTGCCCGGCGAATCGATCAACGGCCACAACCGTTGCGGTCTGGTCTGGACTCTGGGTGATGACGAGCTGGACGGGGTTCTGGCGCTGGATGACGCGGCGTTTCTGGCGCGCCTGCAGGAGCGCTTCGGTTACCGTGCCGGCCGTTTTACCGCGGTGGGTGAGCGCTATCATTACCCGCTGAAGCTGTCGCTGGCAGAAGAGCAGGTGCGTGCCGGGCTGGTGGTGCTGGGTAACGCCGCGCACGCCCTGCATCCGATTGCCGGACAGGGCTACAATCTTGCCCTGCGCGGCGCCGTTGCGCTGGCAGACTTGATCATCGCGCGCAAGCGTGCCGACCTTGCGCTGGGTGACCTGACTGCGCTGCAGGAGTTTGTTGAGCAGCGGCGTCAGGATCAGTTTCGTACCATTCAGTTCAGTGATCGAACCATGAAACTGTTTACCAGCCACAATCCACTGCTGCGGGCCCTGCGTGGCAGCGGGCTGCAGCTGCTTGAAAGTTGTCCTCCTGCCAAAACCCTGTTTGCCCGTGCCGCCATGGGGCTTGACCAGCCCGCCGCACGGCTTCGCTGACCCTCTTTCCTGTCGGAGCTGAACATGACCTCATCCTCTATGACCGATATTGTGATCAGTGGCGCCGGCATGGTGGGCGCCGCACTGGCCTGTGCGCTGGCACCTTCAGGTGTCAGGATTCAGCTGCTTGAGCAGCGTCCCGGATCGTTGCAGCAGTGGTTGGCAGAAGCCGACGCTGCCATGACTCTGGGCAGGCATGACGCCCGCGTCAGTGCTCTCAATCTGGCATCTGTTCAACTGCTGACCTCTTTGTTCGCCTGGAGCGGTGTGCAGGCAAGGCGTGCCGCAGCCTATACCGATATGGAGGTTTGGGATGGCGAGGGCAGTGGCCGTATCCATTTCAGTGCCGATGCCCTGCATGAAAACTGCCTGGGCTATATTGTTGAGAACAGTGTGATATTGGCGGCGCTGCATGAGCAGCTCAATCGGTTTGATAATGTGGAATTGATCAGCGATGTATCCCTGAGGCAGTTGTCGGCTCCTGATACCGATGGTCACCGCGAGCTGGTGTTGAGTAATGGTCGTCGCATTGAGACTCGGTTGCTGGTAGGGGCTGATGGAGCGGAATCCCTGACGCGACAGTTGTCAGGCATTGGTGCCACTGAGTGGGACTATGGTCATCACGCCATTGTCACCACTGTTCACACCGAACAGTCACACGCGGATACCTGCTGGCAGCGCTTTACCGAAGATGGCCCGCTGGCACTGCTGCCGCTGGCCGCGAAGAATGATCGTACCCTGTCAATTGTCTGGTCGACTTCACCCGAGCATGCTGCCAGCTTGATGGCGTTGGATGAAGCTGACTTCTGCACCGCCCTTGGGCGCGCTTTTGAACACCGCCTGGGGCGCATCGAGGGCTGTGACGAACGCCGCTCGATTGTGCTGCGCCAGCGCCACGCACACCGCTATGCCGAGACGGGACTTGCACTGGTGGGTGATGCCGCCCATACCATCCACCCCTTGGCCGGGCAGGGCGTAAATCTCGGTTTTATGGATGCCGCCGCGTTGGCTGAAGTGCTGCTGGCAGCCAAGGCGCGAGGTGAAAGCTGGACCGATGAAGCAGTGTTGCGCCGCTTCCAGCGTCAGCGTCGTAGCGCCAATCTGACCATGGCTGCTGCCATGGAAGGGTTTCGTCGCCTGTTTGCACCCCGGCCGCCGGTTGTGCGTCTGTTACGCAGCTGTGGCATGAATCTAACCGACCGGTTGGAGCCGCTTAAGCAACACTTGGTGCTGCAGGCGATGGGGCTTTCGGGTGAGCGACCGGCGCTGGCGTGGCGTCCAACTATTTGACGGGCGGTTAAAGATTGAACTGCGGCGTAAATGCCGATACATTGTCTTCCCTTTTTTTGTGTTAACCGGTTGCGACGTGGCTGTTGAAGCTGCAAATTCCGAACACTGCTGCAGATGAGTTTGCCGATGGGACATAAGACCGCACTCTACGAACAACATCATGCGCTGGGCGCCAAGCTGGTTGATTTCAGTGGTTGGGACATGCCACTGCATTACGGATCCCAGGTTGAAGAACATCATAAGGTACGTCAGAGCGCAGGCATGTTCGATGTGTCCCACATGACAGTGGTGGATGTGTCCGGAGCTCAGGCACGCAGTTACCTGCGCCACCTGCTGGCGAACGATGTGGCACTGTTGCGGCAGAAGGGTAAGGCGCTTTACAGCGGCATGTTGAACGAAAAGGGCGGCGTGATCGATGATCTGATCGTCTATTTGATGACCGAACCGGATTCATCCGGTGAATGGTATCGGGTAGTGGTCAACTGTGGTACCCGTGACAAGGATCTGCTCTGGATGGCTGATCAGGCCGTGCGCTTTGACGTTACGCTGACCGAGCAGCCCGACCTGGCCATGATTGCTGTACAGGGCCCGAAAGCGCGTCAGCGTGTGGAGCAGGTGGTAAGCGAGTCTCGTGCCCGCCTGATTTCCGAGCTGAAGCCCTTTGTGGGCCAGGAATCGGAAGGCTGGTTTATTGCGCGTACCGGCTATACTGGTGAGGACGGTCTGGAAATCATGCTGCCCGAAGAAGAGGCGGCAGACTTCTGGCAGCACTTGCTGGACGCGGGTGTCGCTCCTTGTGGTCTGGGCGCTCGTGATACCCTGCGACTGGAAGCGGGCATGAACCTGTACGGCTCCGATATGGATGAAAGTGTATCACCACTGGCCGCTGGTATGGGCTGGACCATCGCCTGGGAACCGGCAGAGCGCGACTTTGTCGGTCGAGCAGCGCTGGAAGCACAGAAGGCTGACGGGGTTGCCGAACGCCAGGTAGGCTTGGTCCTGACTGAACGTGGGGTGCTGCGCTCCCACCAGAAAGTGGTGGTCGATGGGCTGGGTGAAGGTGAAATTACCAGCGGCAGTTTCTCACCTACCCTGGGACACTCCATTGCGCTGGCGCGGGTGCCGGCAGGTATCGGCAGTGACGCCGAAGTCGAAGTGCGTGGCAAGCGTGTGCGCGTGCAGGTGGTGAAACCGCCGTTCGTACGCCATGGTGAAAAAGTTTTTTCCTGAATCCTGAACAAGACCGATAGGAAGCCCAGATGAGCAACATCCCCAATGAACTGAAATATGTCGCCAGCCACGAGTGGATCCGCGAAGAGGGTGAAGGTGTCGTGACCATCGGTATTACCGAGCACGCTCAGGACCTGCTGGGTGATGTGGTGTTTGTCGAATTGCCGGATGTGGGTGATGAAGTTTCAGCCGGGGATGATGCCGGTGTGGTGGAATCCGTCAAGGCCGCTTCCGATGTCTATGCTCCTCTCAGTGGTGAGGTCGTGGAAATCAATGAAGCACTTGAAGATTCTCCAGAACTGGTCAACTCTGATCCCTATGGTGATGGCTGGTTCTTCAAACTCAAGCTGACGGACCCAGCAGAGCTCGATGATCTGCTGGATGCCGACGGATACGCAGCGCACTGCGAGTCCGAAAGCTGAACCCGGCCGTTGGGCCTGCATAATTCCACTGTCCCGGCTCAGGCCGGGACAGTCATTTCAGAGCATGTGAATACGATGAATCTCAGACCCCTCCAGCTTCAGAACAATGCAGACCGCCGCCTTAGGGCTGGCCATCTTTGGATCTACAGCAACGAAGTGGACAACCAGGCCACACCGCTGAAGGCTTTCGAGCCCGGTGAGCAGGTGGTGGTACAGGATGCCCGTGGCAAAGCGCTGGGTATTGCCTCGGTAAACCCCAATACACTGATCTGTGGCCGAATGCTGAGCCGGGATCTGCGTTATCCGCTGGATCGCTCGCTGCTGGTACATCGCTTCAAGGTGGCCCAGTCACTGCGTGAAATGTGCTTTGATCAGCCCTGTTACCGGTTGATCTTTGGCGATGCCGATCTTTTGCCCGGGCTGGTGGTGGACCGTTTCTACGACATCTTTGTGGTGCAGATTTCCAGTGCCGGCATGGAACAGCTGCAGCAGGAAATCGTGGATGCGCTTAACAAAGTGTTCCAGCCGCAGGCGATTGTGTTCCGCAATGACGGCAAGATGCGTGCAACCGAAGGCTTGGAGACCTATGTCGAAGTGGTGCAGGGCGAAGTGCCGGAGCTTGCCCCGCTGATGGAAAACGGGGTGAACCTGCTGGCGCCGATTCTGACTGGACAGAAAACCGGCTGGTTTTATGACCACCGTGAGAACCGGGCGCGCATGCAGACGCTGGTCAAGGGCAAGCGGGTGCTGGATCTGTTCAGTTACGTTGGCGGCTGGGGGGCGCAGGCACTGGCCGCCGGTGCCCGCGAAGTGGTGTGTGTGGATGCTTCGGTGACGGCGCTGGAAGTGGCAGCCGAAAATGCGCGCATCAATGAGGGTGAAACCCGCTTCCGGGGCCTGCAGGGCGATGCCTTTGACCTGTGCAAGGCACTGGTCGCCGACAAGGAGCGCTTTGATGTAGTGATTGTGGACCCGCCGGCCTTTATCGCCCGGCGCAAGGATATCCGCAACGGCGAGCGTGCCTATGCCCGTATCAATAATCTGGCCATGCGGCTGCTGGAAAAGGACGGCACACTGATATCCGCGTCCTGTTCCATGCATCTGGAAAAGAGCCGTCTGGTAGATATTCTGCGCGCGAACAGCCGCGAGCTGGATCGTAACGGCCAGATCTTCGCGCAGGGCAGCCAGGGCTCGGATCACCCGATCCATCCGGCCATTCCCGAAACCGAATACCTGAAAGCCTACTTTATGCGCGTGCTGCCTTCAGGTTAAACAGGTCTAAAGTCAGAGGAGAGCGCAATGCAGTATCAAATGCTGGGACAGTCCGAGCTGAATGTCAGCCGTATCGCACTGGGGACCATGACCTTCGGGCGTCAGAACAGTGAGGCAGAAGCGTTCGAACAGCTCGATTATGCCTTGGCTCAGGGCGTGAACCTGATCGATGCCGCCGAGATGTATCCGGTGCCCACCGCTGCAGAGTTTCAGGGGCGTACGGAGCAGTATATCGGCAATTGGATGCAACAACGCGGTTGTCGGGATCAGGTCGTACTGGCCACCAAGGCAGCCGGTCCTGGCGAAATGGTTAGCTATTTGCGTCCTGATCTGCACCATGACGAGGCCAATCTGCGTGCGGCAATCGAAGGCAGCCTTACCCGTTTGCAAACGGATTATATCGACCTGTATCAGCTGCACTGGCCCGATCGCAAGACCAACTTCTTTGGCCAGCTGGGCTATCAGCACGACCCTTCAGCCGATGGCACGCCATTGGCTGAAACATTGCGTGTACTGGGGGACCTGGTAAGCGAGGGCAAGGTCCGCTACATCGGTCTGTCCAACGAAACCCCCTGGGGTACCATGAAGTGCCTTCAGCTGGCCGAGCAGCTGGGTCTGCCTCGGATCATCTCGGTACAGAATCCCTACAGCCTGCTCAACCGCACGACCGAGGTAGGGCTTGCCGAGGTGCTGCTGCGTGAAAAGGTGGGTCTGTTGGCCTACTCACCGCTGGGATTTGGCGTGCTCAGCGGCAAATACGCAGGAGGGGCCCGCCCTGAGGGATCGCGTCTGGCGCTGTTTCCCGAGTACAAGCGCTATATTACCGAGCAGGGACTTGCGGCCACCGATGCTTATTTGGCGCTGGCGGCCGAGCAGGGCATGGACCCGGCACAAATGGCGCTGGCCTATGTGAACAGCAGGCCTTTCCTGGGCAGTAATATCATTGGCGCGACTCGCATGACCCAGCTGCGCAGTAACCTCGCGTCCCTGCAGCTGACCCTGACTTCCGACCTGTTGGCAGAAATTGAAGCGATCCATCAACGCTACCCCAACCCCTGTCCCTGACTATAATCAAGACAGAAGCAGGCAACGATCTGAGATAATAGCCGCAAAAGACGACCGGTGACCCAAGGAGAGTCAATATGATTCATCAGCAACGCGTAGAGGATTTGATGCAGCCTGTACCCCATCCGCTGCACGTGGAGATGACGCTGGCCGAGGCGGTGGATCTGGTACTGCAGTCTGGCCAGAGCGGTTTGCCCGTGGTTGATGATGAGCATCGGGTGTGTGGCTTTGTGTCCGAGCATGATTGTGTCGGTTATCTAATCAGTGGCAGTTACCACTGTGATAGCCGGATTCAGGTGCGCGATATCATGTTCAGCGAGCCGCTGTGTGCCAGCCCCGGAGAGAACATTATTGATCAGGTGCAGAAAATGGGCGGTGATAAACCCAAAACCTGGCCGGTCGTGGGCAAGGACGGTCGGCTGGCGGGGGTGATTAGCCGTCGTTCCATCATGCGTGCGCTTAATGCCAGCATGAAAGCCTGCCGCACGCGCCTCTGATGGGGAATGGCCGCGCCGAAACAGAGTCACCCCGGCGCAGCCATCGATATCACTCCATCAACTGCAGGATCGGCCAGCCACGTGCCTCTGCCGTTGTGAGCAGGCGTTCACCCGGGTTGGTAGCTACCGGGTTGTCCACTACTTCCAGCAGTGGCAGGTCGTTATTGGAGTCGCTGTAGAACCAGCTGTCTTTCAGGCTGTGGCCGGTCTGTTTCAGCCACTGCTGGAGGCGTATCACCTTGCCACTCTGGAAACACGGCGTACCGGCGACCTTACCGGTGAAACGGCCGTTGATCATCTCTGGATCGGTGGCCAGCAGATCATCGACACCCAGCCGTTGGGCAATGGGTGCCGTTACGAAGCGGTTTGTTGCAGTGATGATCAGCAGAAAGTCGCCCTGTTCTCGGTGCTGTTGCAGCAATGCTTCCGCTTTGGGCAGGATGATCGGCTCGATGCACTCCTGCATGAATTCTGCGTGCCATCTGTCCAGTTGTTCCGGTGAGTGCTGAGCCAGTGGATTCAGCGCAAAATTCAGAAACTGGTGGATATCCATCTCGCCGCGCAGGTACTCTTCATAGAAGCGGTCATTGGCAGCGCGGTATTCCGTTTCGTCTACCACGCCCTTGCGGCACAAAAATTCGCCCCAGGCATGGTCGCTGTCGCCGCCGATCAGGGTATGGTCCAGATCAAAAATCGCCAGGCTCACGGCTAACTCCCTCAGTGTCGGTTGCCGGCGGAGCCGGCTGAAAATAAAGCGCAAGCATAGACGGGCCTGGAGGTACGTGCAATTGCCGAGAAGCGGTGGCTATTTGCCAAATCACGGATCTGTGGAACAATAAAACTAAAACGTATATTGATCGGGATCAGAATTGTGATTGATACAGATGGATTCAGGCCCAATGTCGGAATCATTCTGGTTAATTCGCAGGGTCAGGTTCTTTGGGCAAGACGCATCGGGCAGAACGCCTGGCAGTTCCCGCAGGGGGGCATACAGTCGAACGAAACGCCGGAGCAGGCAATGTATCGTGAACTGAGCGAAGAGATCGGTTTGTCGCCCCATGATGTTGAAATCATGGCGGTGACGAGAGGCTGGCTGCGCTACCGTTTGCCCAAACGCATGATCAGGCGCCACTCACACCCTGTGTGTGTAGGCCAGAAGCAGAAATGGTTCCTGTTGCGGATGCTCAGTGAAGACAGTGCCGTGCGGATCGACCATACCGACTCTCCCGAGTTTGATGGCTGGGAGTGGGTAAGTTATTGGTACCCTCTGGGGCAGGTGGTGTCCTTCAAGCGCGAGGTGTATCGGAAAGCGATGAAGGAGTTGTCACCGCGGTTGGCACGTTTATAGGCCGTGGTCTGATGCAGAGATAGGAGCGCTCCATGAGCATGTTGAGTGTACTGCGCAAAATCGTACAGGAAGTCAGTACTGCCCCGGACCTGGAGTCTGTGCTGGACCTGATTGTGCGCCGTATTCAGCGTGCCATGCGGACGGAGGTGTGCTCTATTTTTTTGCTGGACTCAGTGCAGAAGCGCTATGTACTGCGAGCAACCCAGGGGCTGAATCAGGAAGCGGTCGGCAAGGTCAGCCTGTCCATGACAGAGGGTATCGTGGGGCTTGTGGGACAGCGAGCCGAGCCGATCAACCTGGAAGATGCCTTCAGTCACCCGGCGTTTCACTACCTCCAGTCAACCGGAGAAGAGCGCTTTCATGCCTTCCTGGGGGTGCCGATCATCCATCACCGCAGTGTACTGGGGGTACTGGTCGTACAGCAGCATGATCTGCGCCGCTTTGATGAAAGTGAAGAGGCTTTTCTGGTAACGGTGTCGGCCCAGTTGGCGGGGGTTATCGCCCATGCAGAGGCGACCGGTTCAATCAACTCGGAGCAGCACCCCCAGGCCGAGGCGAAGGCGGTGCATGATCGTCGCTTCGATGGTGTGGCTGCCGCGTCGGGAGTGGCGATTGGAACTGTGGTCGTGGCAACCATCGACGCCGAGCTGGAAACCGTTCCAGACAAGACTCCACACGATGTCGAGCAGGAGCTGCACAGTCTGGAGATGGCGATGGAAGCGGTACGGGATGATATCCGCACCGCGGGACGCAGTCTGGCACAGCGGCTGAAGTCCGAAGAACAGGCGCTGTTTGACGTTTACCTGCGGATGCTGGATGACCCGGCGCTCAAGACTGAAATTGAGGCGCACATTCGTGCCGGCAACTGGGTTCAGGGCGCGCTGCGCGAAGTTATCCTTGGCCATGTGAAGCAGTTCAACGCCATGGAAGACGCCTACCTGCGTGAGCGGGCTACCGATGTGCGCGACCTTGGCCGGCGCATTCTCAGCTATCTGCAGGAAAGTGCAGGCCCGATGGAGGTAGATTATCCCGATGACAGTATCCTGATCGCAGATGAACTGTCGCCGGCGATGCTGGGCATGGTGCCGGAGAACAAGCTGGTCGGACTGGTATCGGTGACCGGCTCGGGCAATTCCCATGCAGCGATCATGGCACGCTCAATCGGCATACCCACCGTGATGGGGGTGGTCGACCTGCCCTTTACCCGCCTTGAAGGGCGCAAGGTGATAGTGGACGGTTACTCCGGTCGCATCTATGTGAACCCTTCGGAACAGTTGCTGGAAGCCTTCCGTGAAGTGATGCGTGAAGAGCGGTTGGTGGCAGCCGGGCTGGAAGGTCTCCGGGACCTGCCGGCTGAAACAACGGACGGTTATCGCATGCCGCTGTGGGTCAACACCGGGCTGGTGGCGGATGTGACCCGCTCACTGGAGCGTGGTGCCGAAGGGATCGGTCTGTATCGTACTGAAATTCCCTTCATGATCCGTGATTTCTTCCCCAGCGAACAGGAGCAGCTGCAGAGTTATCGCAGTCAGATGGAAGCGTTTGCACCACGGCCCGTGACCATGCGAACACTGGATATCGGCGGCGACAAGGCGCTGCCCTACTTCCCGATCGAGGAAGACAATCCCTTCCTGGGCTGGCGCGGTATCCGAGTAACCCTGGACCACCCCGAAATATTTCTGGTACAGGTGCGGGCCATGTTGCGCGCCTCCGAGGGGCTCAACAATCTGCGCATCATGCTGCCGATGGTGACCAGTGTGCACGAAGTCGAAGAGGCGATGCGCCAGATCGACCGTGCGTTGGCCGAGCTGCAGGATGAAGGTTACGCGGTTGAGCGCCCGATGGTCGGCGTGATGGTAGAGGTTCCGGCCGCGGTGTACCAGGTGCGCCGCTTTGCACGCATAGTCGATTTCATCTCAGTGGGGTCCAACGATTTGACCCAGTACCTGCTGGCGGTGGACCGCAACAACCCGCGCGTGGCCGGCTTGTATGCACCCTATCATCCCGCTGTATTGCGCGCGCTGCAGTACATTGCCCGTGAAACCCGCAAGGAGGGCAAGCCGGTTTCCATTTGTGGCGAGATGGCAGCTGACCCCGGCGGAGCTCTGCTGTTGATGGCGATGGGGTATGAAGTGCTGTCAATGAACTCCAACAACCTTCCACGGGTCAAGTCCGCCATTCGTGGTGTAAGCCTGGCCAGAGCGCAGTCACTGCTCAGCCAAGTGCTGCGCATGGATGATGCCGAAGAGATCCACCGGTATTTGCGTCGTACCCTCAAGCATCTCGGCCTGGGGCAGCTGACCCGGCCACGCCTTCCCAATCAACAGGAACCAGCAGAGGACGATCCAGACTGTAGCGGCGCAGACTGAGTGCGCGGCCATCCCGGTCGTATCCCTCCTCCAAAAACAGCATGCGGCCGCTGCGGTGCTGCAGCAAAAGAGTGCTGGCGCGGGTACCATAATCCGGCGAACGGATGAAGCAGGATGACAGCAGCCGTTCCCGTTCCAGCCGGATACCGGTATCCGGCAGTGCCTCATCACTGGGGCGATGCTCATCGTGCAGCAATCGCAGTAGCTGGGTTTCGCTCAGCTCACAGTTATCCATGGCGCGTGCCAGGGTTGCCCTGGCACGCAGTGCCTTTGGCCAGGGTGTATCCAACAGCGCGTTGCTTAATGCATGGATGCCGGGCATGACCGGCTGACACAGACCGTTGACGTTGCTGTAATGCCAAAGTCCCTTGCCATCGGCCAGCAGCAGGTTGAAGCCGGCACGTGCGGCTGTAAGGCTTTGGCAGAAATCCTGTGCCGATTGCTGAGAGAGAATGAACTCCGTAACCAGCGTCCCGCGGCTGGGGGCTTCCTCGGGTGGCTGGCGCCGTGCATCGCGGTGATTGGTAACCAGTGCAAAGCGATTGTTGTTCCCCAGTGCCATCCAGCTGCCGCCTGCCTGCAGATCCCGACCGCCCAAAATGGGCAGGTCTGGCCAGGGGGCGACGGGTGCGGTGGGGCGCGCATGAAATTCATCACGGTTGGCAACCAGCAGCAGCGGCCATTCCGGATCGGCATTAACGGCAATAGTGAGCAGACACACATCCCCTCCGGTTTCATCTGTGGGCAACAGTCACTAATATAATCGACTTTTTCGTACCAGGATTGAAACCATGTTAACAACTTTGGCGCTGTATCTGTTGCTGGGTGCGCTGGCTGGTGTCGTTGCCGGCCTGTTTGGAATCGGTGGCGGTCTGCTGATCGTGCCGGTGCTGATCGTTACCTTTGAGCTGCAGGGAATATCCGCTGCTGTACTGACCCATATGGCGGTGGCAACCTCGCTGGCAACCATCGTAGTCACGTCGATCAGCTCTGTTCGGGCGCATCACGGGCGTCGGGCGGTGCGCTGGGAACTGTTCCGGCCGCTGGGGGCGGGCATTCTGTTTGGCGCTCTGCTCGGCGTGAATACGGCAGTACAACTGCCTGGCCCGGTGTTGCAGCTGACCATCGGCATTTTTGTGCTGTTGGTAGCCATCCAGATGGCCCTGAATCTCAAGCCTTCTGCAGGTGATGCGCAGCCATCAAAACCTGAGCTTGGGGTAGCAGGGGCAGGGATTGGCTGGGCGTCTGCGATTTTCGGTATCGGTGGCGGTACCCTGACGGTGCCTTATCTGAACTGGCGTCGGATCGATATGCAGCAGGCAGTTGCGACTTCAGCGGCCTGTGGTCTTCCAATCGCACTGATGGGGGCCGGCACCAATATCTGGCTCGGCTGGGGTGAACAGCAGCTGCCAGCGTGGAGTCTGGGGTATGTTTACCTGCCGGCGTTTGCCGGTATTGTCGTGGCCAGCTATCTGACGGCGCCGATCGGTGCGCGGCTGGCACACAGTCTGCCGCAGGCGAAGCTGAAAAAGGTTTTTGCCCTGTTTTTGCTCGCGGTATCGCTGCGTTTTATTCTCGGTAATCTCTGGTGAGGCTTTATGTGGATTCATAATATCAACCCGCTGGCGCTGGAGCTGGGCCCGCTGCAAATTCACTGGTATGGACTGATGTATCTGATCGGTTTTGGCGGTGCCTGGTGGCTGGGCAATAGGCGTGCCCGTCAACCAGGTTCAGGCTGGACCGAGCAGCAGGTGTCGGATCTGGTATTCTGGGGCGCGGTCGGCGTGATCGTCGGTGGGCGTGCAGGCTACGTCCTGTTCTACAATTCTGACTATTTTCTGCAGGACCCGCTCTGGCTGTTCGCCGTGTGGGAGGGGGGCATGTCTTTCCACGGGGGCTTGCTGGGCGTGCTCGCGGTGGCATGGCTGTTTGCTAGGCGACAAGGGAAAACCTTCTTCGAAATCGGGGATTTCATTGCGCCACTGGTGCCGATCGGGCTCGGCGCTGGCCGGTTGGGCAACTTTATCGGCGGGGAGGTCTGGGGACGGCCAACGGATCAGTCTTGGGGCGTCATCTTCCCCCGTGCCGGTGACATGTTGGCACGACACCCGTCACAGCTGTATCAGATGCTGTTGGAGGGTGTTGTCCTGTTTGTATTGCTGTGGTGGTTTTCATCCCGTCCTCGCCCGCGCATGGCAGTGTCGGGCCTGTTTTTGATGGCGTATGGCAGTTTCCGCTTTCTGGTTGAATTTGTGCGTGAGCCGGACGGGCATCTCGGCTTTATCGCGTTTGACTGGCTGACCATGGGGCAGTTGTTGTCGCTGCCAATGCTGCTGCTGGGAGGGTTGCTGATGCTGCTGGCTTACCGCCGCAAAACATAGATCGATCTGGTCTACACAACCCAAACGCCCTAGAATGAAGTCCATTTGTTTTTGGAGCGGGGCGCATATGCAGCAGTATCTGGATCTGATGCGTGAGATCAAGGAGCAGGGCACTGACAAGGGTGATCGCACAGGTACAGGTACACGTTCCCTGTTCGGGCGCCAGATGCGGTTTGATCTGAGTGAAGGTTTTCCACTGTTGACCACTAAAAAGGTGCACCTGAAGTCGGTGATCTACGAGTTGCTCTGGTTTCTCTCAGGCAGCACCGACAACACCTGGCTGCAGCAGCGCGGGGTTAGTATCTGGAATGAATGGGCGCTGGAAAACGGTGAGCTGGGGCCGGTCTACGGCAAGCAGTGGCGTTCATGGGCCTGTCCGGATGGGTCCAGTATCGACCAGATCGCCACTGTTGTTGAACAGATCAAGCGCACCCCCAACTCACGCCGCCTGATCGTCAGTGGCTGGAACCCGGCGGATCTGCCGGATGAGTCGCTCAGCCCGCAAGAGAATGCCCGGCACGGCAAGGCAGCTCTCCCTCCCTGCCACACTCTGTTCCAGTTTTATGTGGCAAACGGTCGGCTGAGTTGCCAGCTGTATCAGCGCAGTGCCGATTTCTTTCTGGGGGTGCCATTCAATATAGCCTCCTATGCGCTACTGACCCACATGATCGCACAGCAATGTGATCTTGAGGTGGGGGAGTTTGTGCATACCTTTGGCGATCTGCACCTGTATGCAAATCATCTGAGTGATCCGGCCATTGTGGACGAACAGTTGTCGCGTACGCCCAAGCGCTTGCCTCAGCTGCAGATAAAGCGCCGCCCGGCGGATATCTTCAGCTATGAATACGATGATTTCGAGGTGATCGGCTATGCGCCTGATCCTGCCATTCGAGCCCCTATCGCTGTCTGAATCCGAGGAGATCTCATGCGTCTGGCGATGATTGCTGCCCAGTCTCAAAACCGAGTAATTGGTAATAACAATAAGCTGCCCTGGTATCTGCCGGAGGATCTGAAGTACTTCAAGCGGGTGACTTTGGGTAAGCCGATCATCATGGGGCGCAAAACCTTCGAGTCGATTGGTCGACCGCTGCCGGGACGCACCAACATCGTCATCACGCGCAATCCGGACTGGACTCATGATGGTGCAGGGGTCCGGGTTGTCCACAGTCTGCAACAGGCGATTGAGCTGGCGGAGAGCCTGGCACTCGTCAATGGCTTTGAGGAGTCGCTGGTCATTGGTGGTGCCGAGATATATGCACTTGCCCTGCCGCAGGCTGATCGCCTTTATTTGACTCAGGTTCATGCCGAGGTGCAGGGTGATGCGCATTTTCCGCCGCTCGACCCCACGCAGTGGCAAGAGATGGCTCGGGAAGACTTCAGTGCCATTGAGCCCAATCCTTATGATTACAGTTTTATCGTGCTGGATCGTGCTGGAGGCAAGACTGCATGATGCTGGATAACCTGTTGCGGGTTCTGGCTGATGGTGCATTCCATTCCGGCAGTGAACTTGGTCGAACCCTGGGCATCAGTCGCAGTGCTGTCTGGAAGCACATGCAGCGGCTGCAGGAGCTGGGTGTTGAGGTGTATAGCGTGAAGGGACGGGGATATCGTATTCCCGGAGGCCTGGATCTGCTGGATGAAGCTGACCTGCAGCAGCAGCTGCCGCAACCTGTGCGAGACCGGCTTGGGCAGTTGGTGCTGACGGTGGAAACGGATTCAACCAATACGCGTGCACTGGATGCCATGCAGGCGGGGCTCACGACTGGGCTGTTCGCTTCCGAGTATCAGCACTCGGGACGGGGGCGACGTGGGCGGCAATGGGTCAGCCCGCTGGGCTCAAGTCTTTGTTTCTCTCTGGCCTGGCGCTTTAACAGTGGTGCTGCCGCCCTTGAGGGGCTCAGTCTTGCTGTCGGGTTGGCACTGCAGCAGGCGTTGGCACAGGAGGGGCTAGTGAATATCGGTCTCAAGTGGCCCAATGATCTGCTGGTGAATGATGCCAAGTTGGGTGGAATTCTGATTGAACTCAGTGGCGATGCGGCGGGTGAATGTCAGGTGGCTATTGGTATAGGTCTCAATGTCCAATTGCCTGAAGCAATGGTTGAGCAGCTGGATCAACCCTGTGTGGACCTGACTCAGCTGGGATATTCCGGTTCAAAAACACAGCTGCTTGCGACTGTGGTGAGTGAGCTGATCCACATGCTGGAGCGCTTTGAAACCAGTGGCTTTGCGCCACTGCGTTCCGCCTGGGAGGAGGCCAACGCCTTTCGTGGGCGCGAGGTGGCGCTGACCTCAGGGCCACGCCGGTATGAAGGGGTCTGTTTGGGGGTGACTGATCAAGGTGGGTTGCGGCTGCAAACGAGTGCCGGACAGGAAGTGTTCCATGGTGGCGAAATGAGCGTGCGACTGCAATGATACTTGAGGTCGATGCGGGTAATACGTTCATCAAATGGCGCTACAGACAGGGGAATGACGCTGCAGCGGCAAGCGGGCGCTGGCTGACGCGCGACTTCAGTGCTGCGAGTCTGGCTGACTGCCCTGAGGTGCCGCAACAGGTGCTGGCAGGCTCGGTTGCCGGTGTCGCTTTCGAGCAGGCGTTGTCTGCATCAGTTGCAGCGGTTTGGGGTGTGCCGGTGCGATTTGCGCGAACGGCTACAGCGGCTGCCGGTGTGCGTAACAGTTATGCTGATCCGGCCAGAATGGGGGTTGATCGCTGGTTGGTGATGTTGGCAGCCTGGCAGCGTTGCGGGCAGGCCTGCTGCATCATTGATTGTGGCAGTGCAATTACAATCGATCTGCTCGGTGCCGAAGGTGAACATCTCGGCGGCTATATACTACCGGGCCTGCGCTTGATGCGTCAGGTGTTGACCGGCTCTACGGCCGGCATACTGGTCGATCGTGACATCGAGGTGTTCAGTCTTGAACCGGGTTGTGATACCAGCAGTGCTGTGGCTCATGGAACAAATCTGATGTTCAGCTCGCTGGCACAAATGCTGCCGCGTTGGCTGGAACAGCAGCAGACAGGTGCGCCCTTGCTGGTGACCGGGGGTGATGGTGCTCTGTTTTGCGAACTTATGGGTATGGGAGAGCTTGTGCCTGATCTGGTCCTTGAAGGACTGCGTTGGGCGCTGGAGTAAGGCATGCTGCGTTGGTTGTTGCTGATTCTGCTGTTGTGCAATGCGCTGCTTTTTTTGTGGTACGCGCAGCGTGAGCAGACGGCAACTGCCAGCAGTGCCTTCAGTCAGGATCAGGTAACCAGGTTACGGCTGTTGCATGAGTTGTCCGGAGGGGAGGTTGTACGCCCGCTTCAGCTCGAGTGTTATCAGGTGGGCGTTTTTGCAACGGAGAATGAAGCTGGGCAGGCCGCCCAACTGCTGGCGCCGATCGCAATGGCCGTTGCACAGTTCCCCGCCCCGGAAGAGGTGGTGGGTTATCAGCTGGCGGTTGAGATTCCATCACAGGCTCAGGCGCAACGTGAGTTGCTTGACCGGCTGGCGATTGCGGGGTGGGTACCGCAAACCCGTCAGGGGCGCTTCCTGCTGGGGCCGTTCACCGGTAATCGTGCCCGTGCAGAAGCAGCGGTTGAGCAGCGTGCGCTGAAGGAAGGCTTGGGACTTAACAGTGAATTGCAGCCGGTCATGCAGCCAGGTACGGGTGTTCTGCTTGAAGTTGAGGTGTCAGCGGGAACGGAAATTGGCCTTGCCCCCAGTCAGTTGTTACTGCGAGGATGGCCGGGTATAAAAATTGAAAAAAAATTATGTTCTGGGCTTGCACAGTCCCAGTCGGATCAGTAAGATACGCACCACTTCGAGAGACAAGGCCGGTATAGCTCAGTTGGTAGAGCAACTGACTTGTAATCAGTAGGTCCGGGGTTCGACTCCTCGTGCCGGCACCATCTCGACGAAGTGTTTGAAAGGCTGGTGGGGTTCCCGAGTGGCCAAAGGGATCAGACTGTAAATCTGACGCGCGAGCTTCGGTGGTTCGAATCCACCTCCCACCACCATCTCCGTTCAAGCGGGTATGGTATAGTGGCTATTACCTCAGCCTTCCAAGCTGAAGAGGCGGGTTCGATTCCCGCTACCCGCTCCAACGAAGATGTACCGAATATGCTCATGTAGCTCAGGGGTAGAGCACACCCTTGGTAAGGGTGAGGTCGGCGGTTCAAATCCGCCCATGAGCTCCAGTTTTGTCGCAAAGGGTAGATATAGAGATATGTCTACCCTTTGTTGTATTTGCGTCCTTGAAACGACTTGATCAGGTTGACTCGCGAACGAAAAAAGGCCACGTTGACCACGGCAAAACGACACTGACCGCTGCACTGACTCGCGTCTGTGCAGAAGTATGGGGCGGCGCAGCCGTTGCCTTCGACGGTATCGACAACGCACCGGAAGAGCGTGAGCGTGGTATCACCATCTCTACTTCACACGTAGAGTATGAATCACCGACTCGCCACTACGCGCACGTAGATTGCCCGGGACACGCTGACTACGTTAAGAACATGATCACCGGTGCTGCCCAGATGGACGGCGCGATCCTGGTATGTTCTGCTGCTGACGGCCCCATGCCGCAGACCCGTGAGCACATCCTGCTGTCACGTCAGGTAGGTGTACCTTACATCGTCGTGTTCCTGAACAAAGCGGACATGGTAGACGATGAAGAGCTGCTGGAACTGGTGGAGATGGAAGTTCGCGAACTTCTGGATCAGTACGACTTCCCGGGCGACGACACTCCGATCGTTGTAGGTTCTGCGCTGATGGCGCTGAACGGTGAAGACGACAACGGCTTCGGCACCTCTGCTGTTAAGAAGCTGGTTGAGACTCTGGACGAGTACATTCCTGAGCCTGAGCGTGCAATTGACCTGCCGTTCCTGATGCCGATCGAGGACGTATTCTCCATCTCCGGTCGTGGTACCGTAGTAACCGGTCGTATCGAGCGTGGCATCCTGAACGTGGGTGACGAAGTGGAAATCGTGGGTATCCGCGACACCACCAAGACCACCTGTACTGGTGTTGAGATGTTCCGCAAGCTGCTGGATCAGGGCCGTGCCGGTGAGAACGTTGGTGCGCTGCTGCGTGGTACCAAGCGTGACGACGTTGAGCGTGGTCAGGTACTGTGCAAGCCGGGCTCAATCAAGCCGCATACTCAGTTCGAAGGCGAAGTGTACGTGCTGAGCAAAGAAGAAGGCGGTCGTCATACTCCGTTCTTCAAGGGCTACCGTCCGCAGTTCTACTTCCGTACCACTGACATCACTGGCGCATGTGAACTGCCGGAAGGTGTTGAAATGGTAATGCCGGGTGACAACGTTCAGATGTCCGTTACCCTGATCAACCCGATCGCGATGGAAGAAGGCCTGCGCTTCGCTATCCGTGAAGGTGGTCGTACTGTTGGCGCAGGTGTGGTAGCCAAGATTATCGAATAAAATTCGGTAATTACCTGTTGCACCTGTGTGGGGAGGTGCATATAATGTGCCTCCCTGTTACGCAACAGGCCAGTAGCTCAACTGGCAGAGCAGCGGTCTCCAAAACCGCAGGTTGGGGGTTCGAGTCCCTCCTGGCCTGCCATTCCTAATCGGGAATGGCGTCACACAAAGCGCAAGCTTTCATTTTTCCGAGGCCCTGGCGTGAACTCTAAAGTGACTTCCGAAGGATCTAAACTCGACGGCCTGAAGTGGCTTGTCGTTGTAGCATTGGTTGCAGCTGGTGTGGTAGGGAACTCCATGTTCGCTGGCGAGTCACTGCTGTACCGTGTTTTGGCGCTGTTGGCGCTGGCGGTGATTGCAGGGCTGGTTGCACTGCAGACCGCGAAAGGAAAGGCATTCTTCAGGCTGTTCAAAGAAGCCAAGAATGAGATTCGCAGGGTTGTCTGGCCGACGCGCCAGGAAACGCTGCAGACAACTGCAATTGTAGTGATTGCTGTACTGTTGGTCGGGCTGGCGCTCTGGGGGCTTGATTCCCTGTTGGGTTGGCTGGTGTCCGGCGCCATCGGATAAGAGGTGTGAGCATGGACATGGACAAGAAGCGCTGGTATGTCGTGCATGCCTACTCCGGCTACGAAAAGCGCGTCATGAATGCACTGAAAGAACGGATTGAACTGCATGGCATGCAGGATCTGTTCGGCGAAGTGCTGGTTCCCACCGAAGAGGTGGTTGAGATTCGTGACGGCAAAAAGCGTAAGTCCGAGCGCAAGTTTTACCCCGGTTACGTGCTGGTGCAGATGGCCATGAATGATGAGACCTGGCATCTGGTGAAGAATACTCCCCGCGTAATGGGTTTCATTGGTGGTACGGCTGATAAGCCTGCACCGATTACTGAAAAAGAGGCTCAGGAAATTCTGCAGCGTGTTGAAAGCGGTGCAGACAAGCCAAGGCCCAAGACTGTATTTGAACCCGGTGAGATGGTGCGTGTCATCGACGGTCCCTTTGCTGACTTCAACGGCGTGGTCGAAGAGGTTAACTACGAGAAGAACCGTTTGCAGGTGGCTGTTCTCATCTTCGGGCGCTCGACACCGGTCGAGCTTGAATTTACTCAGGTCGAAAAGGCCTGAGATTCTGGTAACGAAGCCGCCATCAGGCGGTTTTCGTTGTTGTGGAAATGGGGAGCCCTCAGGGCGTTTGAACCCAAAGGAGTAGCTTAATGGCTAAGAAAATCAACGCTTATATCAAGCTGCAGGTAAAAGCAGGTCAGGCTAACCCGAGTCCTCCAGTAGGTCCGGCTCTGGGTCAGCACGGTGTTAACATCATGGAGTTCTGTAAGGCGTTCAACGCCCAGACTCAGGGTATCGAGCCTGGTCTGCCGACTCCGGTTGTTATTACTGTATACAGCGACCGCAGCTTTACGTTCATCACCAAGACTCCGCCGGCTGCCATTCTGTTGAAGAAGGCTGCAGGTCTGAAGAGTGGTTCTGCGCGTCCGAACACTGAAAAAGTGGGTACTGTTACCCGCGCTCAGCTGGAAGAGATTGCAACCACCAAGATGCCTGATCTGACCGCGGCTGACATGGATGCGGCTGTCCGCACCATCGCCGGAAGCGCGCGCTCCATGGGCCTTGTTGTAGAGGGTGATGAATAATGGCTAAGCTGACAAAGCGCCAGAAGGCGATTCGTGAAAAAATCGAGAGCGGCAAGCTGTACGCAGTAACAGATGCTGTATCTCTGCTGGGCGAAGTTTCCGCTGTCAAGTTCACCGAGTCTGTCGACGTTGCGGTGAACCTGGGTGTTGACCCGCGTAAATCTGATCAGGTTGTACGTGGCTCCAGCGTACTGCCGAACGGTACCGGCAAGGATGTTCGTGTTGCGGTTTTCGCGCAGGGCGAAAATGCCGAGAAGGCAAAAGCAGCTGGTGCAGACATCGTTGGTTTCGATGATCTGGCTGAGCAGGTAAAAGCCGGTAACCTGGATTTTGACGTTGTGATCGCGACTCCGGACGCTATGCGCGTTGTTGGTCAGTTGGGTCAGATTCTGGGTCCGCGCGGTCTGATGCCGAACCCGAAGGTTGGTACTGTAACTCCCGACGTGGCGACTGCCGTTAACAACGCCAAAGCTGGTCAGGTGCGCTTCCGTACTGACAAGAACGGTATCATTCACTGTTCAGTTGGCAAGCTGGGCTTCGAAGCTCAGGCTATCCAGCAGAACGTTGAAGCATTGTTGGCTGAACTGAAGAAGCTGAAGCCTTCTTCCGCCAAGGGTGTTTACGTCAAGAAAGTGACCCTGTCCACTACCATGGGCCCGGGTCTGGCGATCGATCAGTCCTCTCTGAGCTTCTGATCGACGTAAAGGTTTTTTGAGGGTCTTCGTGACCTGTAATACAGAGACGAAGGCCGTCAAAGACCGCAGGTGATGTCGTCACTTCGGTTGCGGCATCTTAATGGAAACACCAGCCTGCGCAGACGGTGCGATTCACATGAATCAAAACCACCGTACTCAGAAGCCCCGCAGGGGGTGGTTGGTAAACAGTCGCAAGACTATATCCAGGAGTAAATCGTGGCATTAGGACTCGAAGACAAAAAAGCGATCGTCGCTGAAGTCCAGGAAGCTGCCAAGTCTGCTCTGTCTGCAGTTGTAGCCGATTCACGCGGTGTAACTGTAGAAGACATGACTGCTCTGCGTAAAGAAGCCCGTGCAAACGGCGTATGGCTGAAAGTCGTACGTAATACACTGGCTCGTCGCGCAGTAGATGGCACTGACTACGCATGTCTGCAGGACAGCTTTGTAGGTCCGACCATTATCGCCTTCTCCACCGAGCACCCGGGTGCCGGTGCGCGTATCCTCAAGGATTTCGCGAAAAAGAACGAGAAGTTCGAGCTGAAAACAGCCGCCTTCGAAGGTGAACTGGTCGATATCACAATGCTGGCAAGCCTGCCGACTTACGACGAAGCAATCGCTAAGCTGATGAGCGTCTTGAAAGAAGCTTCAGCCGGCAAGCTGGTTCGTACCATTGCGGCCATTCGCGACCAGAAAGAGCAGGAAGCTGCCTGAGATTCGTTCTCGGCTGTTTCTTGAAAGTTTTAACGAGCTATTGCTCTACCCAATTATCAGGATTTGAATCATGTCTCTGACTCACGAAGATATCATCAACGCAATCTCTGAAATGTCTGTTAAGGACGTTGTTACTCTGATCGAAGCCATGGAAGAGAAGTTCGGCGTAACTGCCGCTGCTGCTGTTATGGCTGGTCCGGCTGGTGATGCCGGCGCTGCTGCTGAAGAGCAGACTGAGTTCAACGTTGTTCTGGCTGCTGCCGGCGACAAGAAAGTAAACGTCATCAAGGCTGTCCGTGGCGCTACCGGCCTGGGCCTGAAAGAAGCCAAAGAGCTGGTTGACGGCGCTCCGTCTACCATCAAAGAAGGCGTTTCCAAAGATGAAGCTGAAGAGCTGAAAAAGGCTCTGGAAGAAGCTGGCGCGACTGTTGAGCTCAAGTAATCGCGTTGATGCGCAAAAAGCGGCTTAAAACTGCTTGAAAGCGTATGGCTGGTGGCGAAACGCCACCGGCCTTTTTCCGTTATTTATAGACAGCAAATAAATAATGGCTACACAGCCCGATCGCAGGCATGCGACGGACTGGCTTCTCAACCTGGGTGCAGATGCTGGGGAACACTGATGGCTTATTCATATACTGAGAAGAAACGCATTCGCAAGAATTTCGCCAAGTTGCGACAGGTTATGGATGTGCCATACCTGCTGGCGATTCAGCTCGACTCTTATCGTCGCTTCCTGCAGGATGGCAACGCAAGCGATGGACGTCGTGACGAAGGCTTGCACGCTGCGTTCAATTCCGTATTTCCAATTGTCTCTTACTCTGGCAACGCAGCCCTCGAGTACGCCGGTTACCGTCTGGGCGAACCCGTATTCGACGTGAAAGAGTGTCAGCAGCGTGGTATCACCTACGCAGCGCCTCTGCGCGTCAAAGTGCGCCTGATCATCTATGATCGCGACTCTTCTACGAAGGCGGTCAAGGATATCAAGGAGCAGGAAGTTTACATGGGCGAAATGCCCCTGATGACCGAGAACGGTACCTTTGTTGTTAATGGTACCGAGCGTGTCATCGTATCTCAGCTGCACCGCTCTCCGGGTGTGTTCTTTGACCACGACAAGGGTAAGACACACTCTTCAGGCAAGCTGCTCTATTCTGCCCGCATCATTCCTTACCGTGGCTCATGGCTCGACTTCGAGTTCGATCCGAAGGACAGTCTGTTCGTGCGTATCGACCGTCGCCGCAAGTTGCCGGCGACCATTCTGCTGCGTGCGTTGGGCCTTGAAGCGGAAGAAATTCTCGAAACCTTCTTTGAAACCACCGGCTGGACCCTCGAGCAGGATGCCATCTGGATGGACCTGATCCCGGAGCGTCTGCGTGGCGAGACCATGTCGTTCGAGATCAAGGACCCTGAAGGCAGCGTGATTGTTGAAGCGGGTCGCCGTATTACCCCGCGTCACATCCGCCAGATGGCCAAGGCAGGCATGCAGCAGCTGAACGTGCCGGCCGAATACCTGATCGGCAAGGCATTGGCGCGCAACCTGGTCGATCCGAGTACCGGTGAACTGGTTGCCAACTGCAACGCCGAGATCACCGAAGAACTGATCGGTAAGATGCAGGTGCTGGGTATTGATCGCATCGAGACACTGTACACCAACGACCTGGATTGTGGTCCGTTCGTGTCTGACACTCTGCGTATCGACCCGACTCGCAGTCAGCTGGAAGCGCTGGTTGAAATCTATCGCATGATGCGTCCCGGCGAGCCGCCTACCAAGGAATCGGCTGAAGGTCTGTTCGAGAACCTGTTCTTCTCTGAAGAGCGCTATGACCTGTCCGGCGTTGGTCGCATGAAGTTCAACCGTCGACTGGGCCGTGAAGAAGTAACCGGTTCCGGTGTGCTCGACAAGAGCGACATTCTGGACGTCATGAAGACCTTGATCGAGATTCGCAACGGTCGTGGCACCGTAGATGACATCGATCACCTGGGCAACCGTCGTATCCGTTCCGTCGGTGAAATGGCCGAGAACCAGTTCCGTGTCGGCTTGGTGCGTGTTGAACGCGCCGTACGTGAGCGCCTCTCAATGGCCGAATCCGACAACCTGATGCCGCAGGATCTGATCAACGCCAAGCCAGTGGCCGCCGCGATCAAGGAATTCTTTGGCTCCAGCCAGTTGTCGCAGTTCATGGACCAGAACAACCCGCTGTCGGAAATCACCCACAAGCGTCGTGTTTCCGCACTGGGCCCGGGTGGTTTGACCCGCGAACGTGCCGGCTTCGAAGTCCGTGACGTGCATCCGACCCACTACGGTCGTGTCTGCCCGATCGAGACCCCTGAAGGCCCGAACATCGGTCTGATCAACTCGCTGGCCGTTTTTGCCCGCACCAACGACTACGGCTTCCTTGAAACGCCGTACCGTCGTGTGCTGGACGGTCAGGTAACCGACGAAATCGATTACCTGTCAGCGATTGAAGAAAATAAGTACGTTATCGCCCAGGCTTCAGCGGCCATGGATGATAACGGTCGTCTGACTGACGATCTGGTGGCAGTGCGTCACCTCAACGAATTTACCGTAATGCCGCCAGAACGTATCCAGTACATGGATGTGTCTCCGCGTCAGGTGGTATCCGTTGCAGCGGCACTGATTCCGTTCCTGGAACACGATGACGCCAACCGAGCGCTCATGGGCTCCAACATGCAGCGTCAGGCTGTGCCGACTCTCCGTGCCGAGAAGCCGCTGGTCGGTACCGGTATTGAGCGTAATGTGGCGCAGGACTCCGGTGTCTGCGTGGTTGCGCGTCGCGGTGGTGTGATCGAGTCGGTCGATGCTGCTCGCGTTGTGGTACGTGTACATGACGATGAAGTTCAGGCGGGCGATGCCGGTGTGGATATCTACAACCTCACCAAGTATGTTCGTTCCAACCAGAACACCTGCATCAACCAGCGTTCCATCGTCCGTCCGGGCGAAGTGGTACAGCGTGGCGATATCATGGCTGACGGCCCGTCCGTTGACCTGGGTGAGTTGGCACTGGGCCAGAACATGCGCATCGCGTTCATGCCCTGGAACGGTTACAACTTTGAGGACTCCATTCTCATCTCCGAGCGTGTGGTGCAGGAAGATCGCTTTACCACCATCCACATTCAGGAACTGACCTGTGTGGCGCGTGATACCAAGCTGGGGCCGGAAGAGATTACCTCCGATATTCCCAACGTGGGCGAATCTGCACTCTCCAAACTGGATGAGGCCGGCATTGTTCACATCGGTGCTGAAGTGGGCCCGGGCGACATTCTGGTAGGCAAGGTAACGCCGAAAGGCGAAACCCAGTTGACGCCGGAAGAAAAACTGCTGCGTGCGATCTTCGGTGAAAAGGCGTCCGATGTTAAGGATACCTCCTTGCGCGTTAAGACCGGTACTATCGGCAAGGTTATCGATGTTCAGGTATTCACCCGTGACGGCGTGCAGAAGGATGAGCGTTCACTCTCGATCGAAAAATCAGAGCTGGATGGCATTCGCAAGGATTTGAACGAAGAGTTCCGTATCGTTGAGCAGGCAACCTTCGAACGTCTGCAGCGTAAGCTGGTCGGTCTGTCCGCTGAAGGCGGTGCAGGTCTGAAGAAAGGCGAAGAGATCAGCGAAGAGTTCCTCTCCGGACTGAAAAAGTCCGAATGGTTCAAGATTCGTGTGGCTGATGAATCGGTAGCAGAAGAACTGGAGCTGGCACGCAAGCACCTGGAAGAACGTCGCGAGAACCTGGACAAGCGTTTTGAAGACAAGAAACGCAAACTGCAGACCGGCGATGATCTGGCTCCGGGCGTACTCAAGATCGTCAAGGTATACGTTGCCACCAAGCGCCGCGTGCAGCCGGGTGACAAGATGGCGGGTCGTCACGGTAACAAGGGTGTTATCTCGGTTATCATGCCGGTTGAAGACATGCCATACGATGCCAATGGCGAACCGGTCGATATCGTGCTCAACCCGCTGGGCGTACCGTCACGTATGAACGTGGGTCAGATTCTGGAAACGCACTTCGGTGCTGCTGCCAAGGGTCTGGGTCGCAAGATCAACGGTATCCTGGAACAGGAGCAGGCCAAGGCTGAGAAGGTCAAGGCGCTGCGTACCTTCCTGGGACAGATCTACAATGATGACCACGGCGGTCTGACTGCGGGTCGTCAGGAAGAGCTGGACAGCTTCAGCGATGCTGAAATCCTGGAGCTGGCTGCTAATCTGAAAGGCGGTGTACCGCTGGCAACGCCGGTATTTGATGGCGCCAAGGAAAGCGAAATCAAGGCACTGCTGCGTCTGGCTGATATGGATGACAGTGGTCAGGTACGTCTGTATGACGGCCGCACCGGCGACCTGTTTGACCGTCCGGTAACCGTTGGCTACATGTACATGCTGAAGTTGAACCACTTGGTTGACGATAAAATGCATGCCCGTTCCACCGGCTCCTACAGCCTCGTTACTCAGCAGCCGCTGGGTGGTAAGGCTCAGTTCGGTGGTCAGCGCTTCGGTGAGATGGAGGTCTGGGCGCTGGAAGCCTATGGTGCCGCCTACACCCTGCAGGAGATGCTGACCGTGAAGTCGGACGATGTGAACGGTCGTACCAAGATGTACAAGAACATCGTCGATGGCGATCACCGTATGGAACCGGGTATGCCCGAATCGTTCAACGTGTTGATCAAGGAAATCCGTTCTCTCGGCATCGATATCGAGCTTGAGAGCGAGTAAGACCTGAATGATCACCAGGCCGGGATCCGCGGGTCCCGGCGCAGAGAACTCCGCGAGGAGCTATAGACAATGAAAGATTTGCTGAATCTGCTGAAGTCCCAGGGGCAGTCCGAAGAGTTCGACTCCATTCGTGTGTCCCTGGCATCACCGGATATGATCCGTTCCTGGTCTTACGGTGAAGTCAAAAAGCCGGAAACCATCAACTACCGTACCTTCAAGCCGGAACGTGATGGTCTGTTCTGTGCCAAGATTTTTGGTCCGGTCAAGGACTACGAGTGCCTGTGCGGCAAGTACAAGCGCATGAAGCACCGTGGTGTCATCTGCGAGAAGTGTGGTGTCGAAGTCACTCAAACCAAGGTGCGTCGTGAGCGCATGGCTCATATTGAGCTTGCATCACCCGTTGCACATATCTGGTTCCTGAAGTCACTGCCGTCTCGTATCGGCCTGATGCTTGACATGACCCTGCGTGATATCGAGCGTGTACTCTACTTCGAATCTTTCGTAGTGATCGATCCGGGTATGACCACGCTTGAGCGCGGTCAGATGATGAACGACGAGCAGTACTTTGAAGCACTGGAAGAGTTCGGTGACGACTTCGATGCCCGTATGGGTGCGGAAGCGATTAAAGAACTGCTGGCTTCAATCGACCTGGAAGAAGAGTGCCAACAGCTGCGTGAAGAACTGCCGCAGACCAACTCTGAAACCAAGATCAAGAAGCTGTCCAAGCGTCTCAAACTGATGGAAGCCTTCCTGAAGTCGGGCAATGATCCCGGCTGGATGATCATGGAAGTGCTGCCGGTATTGCCGCCGGATCTGCGTCCGCTGGTACCACTGGATGGTGGTCGTTTCGCGACCTCCGACCTGAACGATCTATACCGTCGTGTGATCAACCGTAACAATCGTCTGAAGCGCCTGCTCGACCTGAACGCGCCGGATATCATCGTGCGCAACGAGAAGCGCATGCTGCAGGAATCCGTTGACGCATTGCTGGACAACGGTCGTCGCGGTCGTGCCATTACCGGTTCCAACAAACGTCCGCTGAAATCCCTGGCCGATATGATCAAGGGCAAGCAGGGTCGTTTCCGTCAGAACCTGCTCGGCAAGCGTGTTGACTACTCCGGTCGTTCCGTAATCGTGGTAGGTCCGTATCTGCGTCTGCATCAGTGCGGTCTGCCGAAGAAAATGGCACTGGAGCTGTTTAAGCCATTCATCTTCTCCAAGCTGGAGCTGCGTGGCCATGCGACCACCATCAAAGCGGCCAAGAAGATGGTTGAGCGCGAAGAACCGCTGGTATGGGATATCCTCGACGAGGTCATCCGTGAGCATCCGGTCCTGCTGAACCGTGCGCCGACTCTGCACCGTCTGGGTATTCAGGCGTTCGAACCGGTTCTGATCGAAGGCAAGGCGATTCAGCTGCACCCGCTGGTGTGTGCGGCATACAACGCTGACTTCGACGGTGACCAGATGGCGGTGCACGTACCGCTGACCATCGAGGCTCAGCTTGAAGCCCGCGCTCTGATGATGTCCACCAACAACATCCTGTCACCGGCAAACGGCGAGCCGATCATTGTACCGTCTCAGGACGTGGTACTGGGCCTGTACTACATGACCCGTGAGCGTATCAACGCCAAGGGTGAAGGCATGATCTTCTCCGACATCAAAGAAGTGCAGCGCGCTCACGGTGCCGGTCAGGTTCATCTTCAGGCACGTATCAAGGTACGTATTCCTGAAGTGATCCGTGACATTGAAGGTAATGTGGAAGAGCGTCATGAGCTGCAGGATACGACTGTAGGTCGTGCCATGCTGTTCGATATCGTGCCTGATGGCCTTCCGTTCGAACTGGTCGACCAGGCGATGAAGAAGAAGTCGATCTCACGCCTGTTGAACGAAGCCTATCGCCGTTGTGGTCTTAAGGACACGGTAATCTTCGCTGACCAGTTGATGTACATGGGCTTCCGTCAGGCGACCATGTCTGGCGCCTCCATCGGTGTGAACGACTTTGAAATCCCGGCCGAGAAGGTCGAGATCATTGCCGAGGCCGATAAAGAAGTTAAAGAGATCGAGCGTCAGTTCGCTGATGGTCTCGTAACTCAGGGCGAAAAATACAACAAGGTTATCGACATCTGGTCTCGTGCCAACGAACTGCTGGCCAAGAAGATGATGGATAACCTGAAAGTCGACGTTGTCACCGATGCCGAAGGCAACAAGGTCGAGCAGGAGTCCTTCAACTCCGTTTACATGATGGCCGACTCTGGTGCTCGAGGCAGTGCCGCACAGATTCGTCAGCTGTCCGGTATGCGTGGCTTGATGGCCAAGCCGGATGGTTCCATCATCGAAACACCGATCGTGGCTAACTTCCGTGAAGGTCTGAACGTACTTCAGTACTTCATCTCAACCCACGGTGCGCGTAAGGGTCTTGCGGATACCGCTCTGAAAACCGCAAACTCTGGTTATCTGACTCGACGTCTGGTTGACGTGGCACAGGATGTTGTAATCACCGAGCCGGACTGTGGTACCGACAAGGGTGTACTGGTACAGCCGATGATCGAGGGTGGCGATGTGATCGTGACTCTGGGTGAGCGTGTACTGGGGCGTGTCGTGGCTCAGGATGTGCTTGACCCGAGCGGCAAGGAAACGCTGATCGAAGCCGGTACGCTGATTGACGAAACCTGGGTTTATCGTCTGGAAAATGACGAGAAATACAGCGGCATTGACGAGATTCTGGTGCGCTCCGCGATCACCTGTGAAGCTCAGGTCGGCATCTGTTCCAACTGCTATGGCCGTGACTTGGGTCGTGGACATCTGGTCAACCGTGGCGAAGCGGTCGGTGTTATTGCCGCCCAGTCGATCGGTGAGCCGGGTACACAGCTGACCATGCGTACCTTCCACATCGGTGGTGCTGCATCGCGAGCTGCTGCTGTGGATAACATTCAGGTCAAGAACGGTGGTGAAATCCGCCTGCACAACTTGAAATACGTTGAGCGTACTGACGGCAACCTGGTGGCGACCTCCCGTTCCGGTGAAGTCGGTGTAACCGATGAGCATGGTCGTGAGCGTGAGCGTTACAAGCTGCCGTATGGTGCCATTATCAAGGTACGTGACGGATCCAAGGTTGATGCCGGTGCTGTTGTTGCCAACTGGGACCCGCACACCCATCCGATCGTGACCGAAGTGGCGGGCCGCATCCAGTACGTGGGTATGGAAGATGGTATCACCATCAAACGTCAGACCGACGAACTGACAGGCCTCTCAACCATTGAGATCCTGGATGGCAAGGATCGTCCGCAGGCTGGCAAAGACATTCGTCCGATGGTCAAACTGGTAGACGAGCAGGGCAACGACGTGTTCCACCCGGGCACTGAAATGCCGGCCCAGTACCTGTTGCCGGCCAAGGCGATCGTAAACCTGAACGACGGTGCTGATGTTCAGATCGGTGACATTCTTGCGCGTATTCCGCAGGAAGGTTCGGTCAACAAGGACATCACCGGTGGTCTGCCGCGTGTTGCCGACCTGTTTGAGGCGCGTAAGCCGAAAGAGTCTGCCGTACTGGCAGAGGTTTCAGGTACCGTAACCTTCGGCAAGGAAACCAAGGGCAAGCGTCGCATCGTGATCACCCCGCTGGATGGTTCTGATCCGGTTGAGATCATGATCCAGAAGTGGCGTAACCTGAACGTGTTTGAGGGTGAAACGGTTGAGAAGGGTGAGGTCATCTCTGATGGTCCGTCCAACGCTCATGACATCCTGCGAATCCTGGGTGTAGCCGAACTGGCCAAGTACATTGTCAGCGAGATCCAGGAGGTTTATCGCCTCCAGGGTGTGGCAATCAACGACAAGCACATTGAAGTAATTGTGCGTCAGATGCTGCGCAAGGCCGAGATTAATGAAACCGGCGATTCCGACTTCATCCCGGGTGACCAGGTTGAGTATGCCGCGATCATTGATCAGAACAAGCGCCTTGATGCTGAAGGCAAAATTCCGGCCAAGTACGAGCGCGTACTGCTGGGTATTACCAAAGCCTCTCTGGCAACAGAGTCGTTCATCTCCGCGGCCTCCTTCCAGGAGACAACCCGCGTATTGACCGAAGGTGCGGTAACCGGCAAGCGTGACTTCCTGCGCGGCCTGAAAGAAAACGTGGTGGTAGGTCGACTGATCCCGGCGGGTACGGGTCTGGCATACCACAGCGAGCGTAAGCGTAAACGTCAGATGGCAACAGAAGGTATGACCGTGAGTGCAGAAGATGTGCAGCAGGCACTGACCGAAGCACTCAATGCATCCATGTCTTCGCCGGACGCTGAGTAAATATTGCTCAATAATTGACGTCAGGGGCCGGAATTGATTAAAATTCCGGCCCCTTCGTGCTGGACTCAAAGTTCAGCTCATAAAGATGGTAAAAAACCAAACGTGGAGTTTGCTTAATGGCAACGATTAACCAGTTGGTACGCCAGCCACGTAAGCGCAAGGTGCAGCAGAGCGACGTTCGCGCGCTCGAAGCATGTCCGCAGCGTCGTGGCGTGTGTACCCGTGTTTACACTACTACACCGAAGAAGCCGAACTCGGCTCTGCGTAAAGTATGTCGTGTGCGTCTGACCAACGGCTTTGAAGTGTCTTCCTACATCGGTGGTGAAGGTCACAACCTGCAGGAACACTCAGTTGTTCTGATCCGTGGTGGTCGTGTAAAAGACCTCCCGGGTGTTCGTTACCACACTGTACGCGGTTCTCTGGACTGCTCTGGTGTTAACGATCGCAAACAGGGTCGTTCCAAGTACGGTACCAAGCGTCCCAAGTCCTGATCCCGTCGCTCCGACGGTGAAGCTGTTCCAGCCGGTGGCCGCTTAGGGTTGCGTAGCTGTTAAAGCGAGACCGAAAGACGATAAGAGTAAGGGCGGATGTGAATACAATCCGCATATCCTGAAGACCTTAATTTATTACAGAGGGCTTATCCAATGCCAAGAAGACGCGTCGCTGCGAAGCGCGAAATCCTGCCGGATCCCAAATTCGGTAACATTACACTGGCAAAATTCATCAACCACCTGATGGTGCACGGCAAGAAGTCTGTTGCTGAGCGCATTGTTTATGGTGCGATGGACAAAATTGAAGAACGCACCAAGCAGGATCCGCTGGAGTTGTTCGAAAAAGCACTGGAAACTGTTCAGCCGCTGGTTGAAGTCAAGTCCCGCCGTGTAGGTGGTGCGACTTACCAGGTGCCCGTGGAAGTACGTCCCTCCCGTCGTATGGCTCTGTCCATGCGCTGGCTGGTAGACGCCGCCCGTAAGCGTGGCGAGAAATCCATGGCGTTGCGTTTGGCAGGTGAACTTGCTGATGCTGCTGAAGGTCGTGGTGCTGCTGTTAAGAAACGTGAAGACGTGCATCGCATGGCAGAAGCCAACAAGGCCTTTGCCCACTATCGCTTCTAAACATCAGAGGAATTGAGTCGTGGCTCGAACTACCCCACTTGCACGATATCGTAACATCGGTATCTGTGCGCACGTTGATGCCGGCAAGACTACCACCACTGAGCGTGTTCTGTTTTACACAGGCCGTAGCCACAAGATGGGTGAAACCCATGACGGTGCATCCACTACCGACTGGATGGAGCAGGAGCAGGAGCGCGGTATCACCATTACTTCTGCAGCCGTTACCTGTTTCTGGAGCGGCATGCAGAAACAGTTTGAAGAGCATCGCGTTAATATCATCGATACTCCGGGGCACGTTGACTTCACAATTGAAGTTGAGCGTTCGCTGCGTGTACTGGATGGTGCCGTGGTTGTACTGTGTGCCTCCTCAGGCGTACAGCCGCAGACCGAGACTGTATGGCGTCAGGCCAACAAGTATGAAGTCCCCCGCATGGTGTTCGTCAACAAGATGGACCGCGCCGGTGCAGACTTCTACATGGTCGAATCTCAGTTGAAAAAGCGTCTTGGCGCGACCCCTGTTCCAATCAATCTGCCGATTGGTGCGGAAGATGAATTCAAGGGTGTTGTCGACTTGCTGCGCGGCAAAGCGATCCTATGGAACGAAGAAGATATGGGTATGACCTTCGAAGAAGGTGATATTCCAGCTGACATGCAGGATACCGTCGATCAGTACTACGAGCAGATGGTCGAGGCTGCTGCTGAAGGCTCTGAAGAGTTGATGGACAAGTATCTCAACGAAGGTGAGCTCACCGTTGAAGAGATCAAGGCAGGCCTGCGTGCACGTACTTTGAACAATGAGATCATCCTGATGCAGGCTGGTTCGGCGTTCAAAAACAAGGGTGTACAGGCTGTACTGGATGCCGTCATTGAATACCTGCCGTCACCGACAGAAGTTAAGGCGATCGAAGGTACTCTCGACGACAAGGCTGAGACCGTTGAAACACGTGAAGCGGATGATGATGCCCCGTTTGCGGCGTTGGCATTCAAGATCGCAACTGACCCGTTTGTTGGTACGCTGACGTTCGTACGTGTTTACTCCGGTGTGCTGAATTCTGGTGACAGTGTGTACAACTCTGTCAAACAGAAGAAAGAACGTATCGGTCGTATGGTGCAGATGCATGCCAACAGCCGTGAAGAGATCAAGGAAGTACGCGCTGGTGACATCGCGGCGATGATCGGTCTGAAGGATGTAACCACGGGTGACACTTTGTGCGACCTGGACAAGAAGATTGTTCTGGAACGCATGGAATTCCCTGAGCCGGTTATCTCCGTTGCAGTAGAACCGAAGTCGAAGGCTGACCAGGAGAAAATGGGCATCGCACTGAGCAAGTTGGCTCAGGAAGACCCGTCTTTCCGCGTCGAAACCGATGAAGAAACAGGTCAGACCATTATCTCCGGTATGGGTGAGCTTCACCTTGATATCATCGTTGACCGCATGCGTCGCGAATTCAAGGTTGAGGCTAATATCGGTAAACCGCAGGTTGCCTACCGCGAAAAAATCCGTAAGCCTGTTGTGGCAAACCACAAGTTTGCTCGCCAGTCTGGTGGTCGCGGTCAGTACGGTCACGTTGTTGTAGAGTTCAGCCCGAGTGATGAAGAAGGACTGGAATTCGTCAACGAGATCGTGGGTGGTGCGATTCCGAAGGAATACATCCCGGCGGTACAGAAAGGTATCGAAGAGCAGATGAAGAACGGTGTTATCGCCGGTTATCCGCTCATCGGTTTGAAGGCACGTCTGTACGACGGTTCCTTCCACGAAGTTGACTCCAACGAAATGGCGTTTAAAATCGCCGCATCACAGGCACTTAAGAAGTATGCACAGGAAGCCAGTCCGTGTCTGCTCGAGCCGATGATGAAAGTTGAAGTCGTAACCCCTGAAGAGTACATGGGCGATGTGATGGGTGACCTGAACCGTCGTCGTGGTCTGGTGCAGGGTATGGAAGACAGCACATCCGGCAAGGTGATCAACGCTGAAGTACCGCTGGGTGAAATGTTCGGTTACGCTACTGACCTGCGCTCTGCGTCTCAGGGTCGTGCGACCTATTCTATGGAGTTCAAGGGTTATTCCGAAGCTCCGCAGAATATTGCCGAAGCCGTTATTAAGCAGAACTGATAAGCCAATTGCTGAATTAAGAGGATATAACCGTGGCTAAGCAATCATTTGAACGTAACAAGCCGCACGTTAACGTAGGTACTATCGGCCACGTTGACCACGGCAAAACGACACTGACCGCTGCACTGACTCGCGTCTGTGCAGAAGTATGGGGCGGCGCAGCCGTTGCCTTCGACGGTATCGACAACGCACCGGAAGAGCGTGAGCGTGGTATCACCATCTCTACTTCACACGTAGAGTACGAATCACCGACTCGCCACTACGCGCACGTAGACTGCCCGGGACACGCTGACTACGTTAAGAACATGATCACCGGTGCTGCCCAGATGGACGGCGCGATCCTGGTATGTTCTGCTGCTGACGGCCCCATGCCGCAGACCCGTGAGCACATCCTGCTGTCGCGTCAGGTAGGCGTACCTTACATCGTCGTGTTCCTGAACAAAGCGGACATGGTAGACGATGAAGAGCTGCTGGAACTGGTAGAGATGGAAGTTCGCGAACTTCTGGATCAGTACGACTTCCCGGGCGACGACACTCCGATCGTTGTAGGTTCTGCGCTGATGGCGCTGAACGGTGAAGACGACAACGGCTTCGGCACCTCTGCCGTTAAGAAGCTGGTTGAGACTCTGGACGAGTACATTCCTGAGCCTGAGCGTGCAATTGACCTGCCGTTCCTGATGCCGATCGAGGACGTATTCTCCATCTCCGGTCGTGGTACCGTAGTAACCGGTCGTATCGAGCGTGGCATCCTGAACGTGGGTGACGAAGTGGAAATCGTGGGTATCCGCGACACCACCAAGACTACCTGTACTGGCGTTGAGATGTTCCGCAAGCTGCTGGATCAGGGTCGTGCCGGTGAGAACGTTGGTGCGCTGCTGCGTGGTACCAAGCGTGACGACGTTGAGCGTGGTCAGGTACTGTGCAAGCCGGGCTCAATCAAGCCGCATACTCAGTTCGAAGGCGAAGTGTACGTACTGAGCAAAGAAGAAGGCGGTCGTCATACTCCGTTCTTCAAGGGCTACCGTCCGCAGTTCTACTTCCGTACCACTGACATCACTGGCGCATGTGAACTGCCGGAAGGTGTTGAAATGGTAATGCCGGGTGACAACGTTCAGATGTCCGTTACCCTGATCAACCCGATCGCGATGGAAGAAGGCCTGCGCTTCGCTATCCGTGAAGGTGGTCGTACCGTTGGTGCGGGTGTTGTTGCCAAAATCATTGCGTAATCCTTGTTGATTACAGCATGAGTCAAAAAGCCCTCCTCGGAGGGCTTTTTTGTAGCTGTTACCATGGTTGGTCAAAAAGTAAACTTTCGGTTGACGATGGTGGCTCCACTGGGTAAAATTTGCGTCCCCTTTATCCGAGGGGAGGTCGGCTATTGCCGTTAAAAAACTTACAGGAAATGCGTGATCAGAATGCAGAACCAAAAAATCAGAATTCGTCTGAAGGCTTTTGATCATCGCCTGATCGACTCATCTGCTCAGGAGATCGTTGAGACTGCTAAGCGGACGGGTGCTCAGGTGCGTGGTCCGATCCCACTTCCTACCCGCAAAGAACGTTTTACCGTACTGATCTCTCCGCACGTCAACAAAGACGCGCGTGACCAGTACGAAATCCGTACTCACAAGCGTGTACTGGACATCGTTGAGCCGACAGAAAAAACTGTCGACGCACTGATGAAGCTGGATCTCGCTGCGGGTGTTGAAGTGCAGATCAGCCTCGGCTAATAAGCACTGCGCTAATTATTCAATTAATGAAGCGCTATTTGTGGAATGCGCCTGAAAAGGGCAGCCATAGCGGGTGACAGCCCCGTACACAACTGGCAAGAGGTATAAACATGTCTGTAGGACTTATCGGACGTAAAGCGGGTATGACCCGTATCTTCACAGAAGATGGCGTGTCCGTGCCAGTCACCGTCATCGAAATGGAACCGAACCGTGTTACCAGCATCAAGACCGTCGAAACTGACGGTTATGCAGCGGTACAGGTGACCACCGGAAGCAAGAAGGCCAATCGCCTGAGCAAGCCGGAAGCGGGTCACTTTGCCAAGGCAGGTGTCGAAGCCGGCCGCGGTTTGTGGGAGTTCCGTCTGAATGGTGACGAGGAAATCAACGTTGGTGATTCGCTGACGGTTGAGCGCTTCGAAGCAGGTCAGAAGATCGATGTTACCGGTCAATCCAAGGGTAAAGGTTTCCAGGGCGGTGTTAAGCGCTGGAATTTCCGCACTCAGGATATGACTCACGGTAACTCCGTTTCTCACCGTGCTCCGGGTTCCATTGGTCAGTGCCAGACCCCGGGTCGTGTCTTCAAGGGTAAAAAGATGGCCGGTCACATGGGTGACGAGCGTTGCACCGTACAGACTCTTGAAGTCGTACGTGTTGACGCAGAGCGCAACCTGCTGATCGTCAAGGGAGCAATCCCGGGCGCCACTGGTGGCGATGTCATCGTTAAACCTGCTGTTAAAGCACGCGCCTGAGGAGGATTGTTATGAATCTGAATCTGACTGGAGCCAACGGATCGGTTGAAGTTTCCGATCTGGCTTTTGGTAAAGAGTTCAATGAGGCGCTGGTTCACCAGGTTGTCACTGCCTATATGGCAGCTGGCCGTCAGGGTACCAAAGCGCAGAAAAATCGTTCAGCTGTATCCGGCGGTGGTGCCAAGCCCTTCCGTCAGAAGGGAACTGGCCGTGCCCGTGCCGGTACCAGTCGCTCGCCGCTGTGGCGCTCGGGTGGTGTTACCTTCGCTGCGCAGCCGCGTAGCTTTGCTCAGAAAGTAAACAAGAAGATGTATCGTGCTGCAATGCGTTGCATCCTGTCTGAGCTGGTGCGTCAGGAACGTCTGGTTGTTGTTGAAGACTTCCAGCTTGAAGCACCCAAAACCAAGCAGTTCATTGCCAAGCTCGGTGAGCTGAAGCTGGACAATGCCCTGCTGATTACCGAAAACGTCGAGCAGAATCTGTATCTGGCTGCGCGCAACGTTCCGCACGTTGATGTACGCGACGCTGCAGGTATCGACCCGGTTAGCCTGGTTGGTTTCGAGAAGGTCCTGGTAACAGTCCCTGCTCTGAAGAAAATTGAGGAGGTGCTGGCATGAACCCGGAACGCATTTATAAAGTGCTGCTCGGACCGCACATCTCTGAAAAAGCCACAATCGTAGCAGAAGGCAGCGAACAGGTTGTCTTCCGTGTGGCCAAAGATGCAACCAAGCCGGAAATCAAGCGAGCCGTTGAAGAACTCTTCAATGTTAAGGTCGCGGGCGTCAGCGTTCTGAACATCAAGGGCAAAACCAAGCGCACTCAGCGTGGTCTTGGCAAGCGTAACGATGTTCGTAAAGCGTATGTCCGTCTGGCCGAAGGCTCCGAAATCGATTTCCTGGCAGGCGAATAACGAGGGGTTGAACAATGGCAGTTATTAAAGCAAAGCCGACCTCTGCTGGACGTCGTCATCTCGTAAAGGTGGTCAGCGCTGATCTGCATAAGGGTAAGCCTTTTTCCGCACTGGTCGAGAAGAAGAGCAAGTCCGGTGGTCGTAACAACAACGGCCGTATCACCACCCGTCATATCGGTGGTGGTCACAAGCAGCATTACCGTATCGTCGATTTTCGTCGCAACAAGGATGGTATCCCCGCTGTAATCGAGCGTGTGGAATACGATCCGAACCGTTCTGCGCACATCGCTCTGGTGAAGTACGCAGATGGTGAGCGTCGTTATATTATTGCGGCTAAAGGTTTGACTGCGGGTTCCAAAATCCAGTCTGGTGATGATGCCGATATCAAAATCGGTAACACTCTGCCGCTGCGTAACATTCCGCTGGGTAGTACTGTTCACTGTGTCGAACTGAAGCCGGGTAAGGGCGCTCAGATCGCACGTTCAGCAGGAACTTCAGCACAGCTGGTAGCCCGTGAGGGAACCTACGCGACACTGCGTTTGCGTTCAGGTGAAACTCGCAAGGTGCTGTCCGAATGCCGCGCGACCCTGGGTGAAGTGAGCAACTCTGAGCACAGCCTGCGTCAGCTGGGTAAAGCTGGTGCCAAGCGCTGGCGTGGTGTTCGTCCGACCGTTCGCGGTGTGGCGATGAACCCGGTTGATCACCCGCACGGTGGTGGTGAGGGTCGTACCTCTGGTGGTCGTCACCCGGTTACACCGTGGGGCGTGCCGACCAAGGGTCACAAAACCCGTTCGAACAAGCGTACTGATAAACTGATCGTACGCCGTCGTCAGGCTAAATAAGAGGATACAGCTGTGCCACGTTCACTGAAGAAAGGTCCGTTCATTGACCTTCACCTGTTGAAGAAGGTAGAGGCTGCAATCGAGGCTAACGAGCGTCGTCCGATCAAGACCTGGTCACGTCGTTCAACTGTGTTCCCACAGTTTGTAGGTCTCACTATTGCAGTACATAACGGTCGTCAGCATGTTCCGGTTTTTATTACCGAGGACATGGTAGGCCATAAACTGGGCGAGTTCGCTGCGACACGTACATACCGCGGTCATGCAGCCGACAAGAAGGCCAAGAAGAAGTAAGGGGGTTGATGATGGAAGTTATCGCCAAGCATGTAGGCGCCAACATCTCCGCCCAGAAGGCCCGACTGGTCGCTGATCAGATCCGTGGTAAGTCTGTGGGCGAAGCTCTGAATATCCTGGCGTTCAGCACGAAGAAAGGTGCACACCTGGTCAAGAAAGTACTCGAGTCTGCTATCGCGAATGCGGAGCATAACGAAGGTGCTGATGTTGACGAGCTGCGTGTATCAACGATCTTCGTTGATGAAGGGATGACCATGAAGCGTATCCGGCCGCGTGCCAAGGGTCGCGCTGATCGCATCCTGAAGCGTACGTCACATATCACCGTCAAGGTGGCCGACTAAGAGCTGACTGCTAGGAGAGTTCAATATGGGTCAGAAAGTAAATCCGACCGGTATTCGGCTTGGTATCGTTAAAGACCACACCTCTGTGTGGTACGCGGACAAGTCTGAATACTCTGCACGGCTGCTGAACGATCTCCAGGTTCGCAAGTACCTGGATCAGCAGCTGAAAAATGCATCTGTGAGCCGCATCGAAATCGAGCGTCCGGCACAGAATGCCAAGATCACCATCTACACGGCTCGTCCGGGTATTGTGATCGGCAAGAAGGGCGAAGATGTCGAGAAGCTGCGTAACGCCGTTTCCCAGATGATGGGTGTGCCTGTTCACATCAACATCGAAGAAGTACGCAAGCCGGATCTGGATGCAAAACTGGTTGCACAGAGCGTCGCCAGTCAGCTGGAACGTCGCGTAATGTTCCGTCGCGCCATGAAGCGTGCGGTTCAGAACGCCATGCGTCAGGGCGCGAAAGGCATCAAAATTCAGGTTGGCGGACGTCTCGGCGGTGCCGAGATTGCACGTACTGAATGGTATCGCGAAGGTCGTGTTCCTCTGCACACTCTGCGTGCAGACATCGATTACGCTACCTACGAAGCCCACACTACATATGGTGTGATTGGCGTTAAAGTCTGGATCTTCAAGGGTGAGATCCTCGGCGGTATCGAACAGGTACGTGCCGAGAAGAACGCGCCCAAGAAGAAAGGTTCTAAGTGAGGTAGACGTCAATGCTGCAACCGAAACGACTGAAATACCGCAAGGTAATGAAAGGTCGCAACCGCGGCCTGGCACAGCGCGGCAGCAAGGTCAGCTTTGGTGAGTTTGCACTGAAAGCGACCGGTCGTGGCCGCATCACTGCTCGCCAGATCGAAGCGGCCCGTCGTACCATGACCCGTCACGTAAAGCGTGGTGGCAAGATCTGGATTCGGGTTTTCCCGGATAAGCCGATCACCACCAAGCCGCTTGAAGTACGTATGGGTAAAGGTAAGGGTAGCGTGGAATACTGGGTCGCTCAGATTCAGCCCGGCAAGGTGCTGTTTGAAATGAGCGGTGTTCCCGAAGAGCTGGCTGCAGAAGCCTTCGCTCTGGCTGCTGCCAAGCTGCCGGTATCAACCACTTTTGTTAAACGGACGGTGATGTAATGAAAGCTACTGAACTGCGTGACAAGTCCGTTGAAGAGCTTCAGCAGGCTCTGCTGGGCCTTCTGAAGGACCAGTTTAACCTGCGTATGCAGAAAGCTACTGGCCAGCTGGCGCAGACTCACCTGCTTGGTCAGGTTCGTCGCGACATCGCTCGCGTTAAGACAGTACTTAACGAAATGCAGGTGACCAAATGAGCGCGGAAAAACGTACTCGGACTGTGACCGGTAAGGTCGTCAGTGACAAGATGGATAAAACCATCACAGTTCTGGTTGAGCGTAAGGAAAAACACCCGATCTACGGTAAGTTTGTAAAGCGCTCCACCAAACTGCATGCTCACGATGAGAAGAATGAGTGTCAGATGGGTGATCTGGTAACTATTGCCGAATCCCGTCCGCTTTCAAAGACCAAAACCTGGTCGCTTATTCGCATTGAAGAGCGTGCAGCAAAGGTGTAAACTAGTGCGCCTTTGCTCCATTATGCCTGCTCACCTCAGCTGCTAATGGCAGTTGTGGTGACGGTTTATACAGTTTGTGGAGTAGACCATGATTCAGACTGAAACGATGCTTGATGTTGCTGACAACAGCGGCGCCAAGCGTGTGCAGTGTATTAAGGTCCTGGGTGGTTCCCACCGCCGCTACGCATCCGTTGGCGACATCATCAAGGTGACCGTCAAGGAAGCAATTCCGCGTGGCAAGGTGAAGAAAGGCCAGGTACTTAAGGCTGTCGTAGTACGTACCCGTAAAGGTGTTCGTCGTCCAGATGGTTCACTGATCCGCTTTGATACCAACTCTGCGGTTCTGCTGAACAACAACGACGCTCCGATTGGAACGCGTATCTTCGGGCCAGTAACGCGTGAGCTTCGTAATGAGAAGTTCATGAAGATCATTTCCCTGGCGCCTGAAGTGCTCTAAGACTCTGTTTATTAACAGTGTCTTGTTAAAAACGCCACTCCCAGTAGGGTTTGGCGTTTTTGAGCATGAGAGGGTAGCAGGAAAAGACAAGGTAAAATAATGCGTAAGATTCGTCGCGACGATGAAGTCATCGTTATCGCAGGTAAAGATAAGGGCAAGCGCGGCAAGGTTATGCGCGTGCTTCAGGACGATCGTCTGATCGTTTCTGGCATCAACATGATCAAGAAGCACCAGAAGCCCAATCCGATGCTGGGTCGTCAGGGTGGCATTGTTGAGAAGGAAGCGGCTATCGCGACCTCCAACGTGGCTATCTTTAACGCGCAGACCGGAAAAGGCGATCGTGTAGGCTTCAAGCTGCTCGAAGACGGCACCAAGGTCCGCTTCTACAAGTCTACCGGCGAAACCATCGTTGGTGCTAAGTAAGAGAGGTTGGTGCAAATGTCCAGATTGAAAGCGCTTTACGCAAACGAAATCAAGCAGAAGCTCAAAGAAGAGCTGAACTGCCCGAACGTCATGGCCGTTCCCCGTGTTACCAAAATCACCCTGAACATGGGTGTTGGTGAAGCATTGGGCGACAAGAAACAGCTCGAAAACGCTGTTGCTGACATGACTGCAATCGCTGGTCAGAAACCGGTCGTAACCAATGCTCGCAAGTCAATTGCAGGCTTTAAGGTTCGTGAAGGTTGGCCTATCGGTTGCAAAGTCACTCTGCGTGGTCAGCAGATGTGGGAGTTCCTGGATCGTCTGGTTGACGTTTCCATCCCGCGTATCCGCGACTTCCGTGGACTGAACCCGAAGTCCTTCGATGGCCGTGGTAACTATAGCATGGGCGTCAAAGAGCAGATTATCTTCCCGGAAATCGACTATGACAAAGTCGACAAGCTGCGTGGTCTCGATATTACGATCACCACTACCGCGAAGAATAACGACGAAGGTCGTGCGCTGCTGTCCGCTCTGCAGTTCCCGTTCAAGAAATAAGGCAGGGGTTGAATAATGGCCAAGGTTTCCATGATCAATCGTGAGCTCAAGCGCGAGAATCTCGTGAACAAGTACGCCGCAAAGCGTGCTGAGCTCAAAGCAATTATTGCAAGCCCGAACAGCTCAGAAGATGAGGTGTGGGATGCACAGGTCGCGCTGCAGAAATTGCCGCGTGATGCTAGCCCGGTGCGTAAGCAGCGTCGCTGTCAGGTTACAGGTCGTCCGCACGGCGTATATCGCAAGTTCGGACTGTGCCGTATCAAGCTGCGTGAAGCAGCTATGCGTGGCGATGTTCCGGGTCTGAAGAAGGCAAGCTGGTAAGCTTGTCATTGGTAAGCTCAGTGGTCAGGGCAGGCAATTTGCCTGCTACCGCACTGCGCTGCACTTAAGAGGACGTTAATAGCATGAGTATGCAAGACACCCTCGCGGATATGTTTACCCGTATCCGCAACGGACACATGGCTGAAAAAGCCCATGTTGCCATGCCGTCTTCCAAACAGAAGATTGCAGTGGCAAATCTTCTGAAGGATGAAGGCTACATCACCGACTTCTCCGTTGAAGGTGATGTTAAGCCGGTCCTGTCCATCGAACTGAAATATTTCGAAGGCAAGCCGGTTATCGAAGAGATCAAGCGTGTAAGCCGTCCCAGTCTGCGTATCTACAAGAGCGCGTCTGAGCTGCCGAAAGTGGCAGATGGTCTTGGTATCGCAATTGTCTCTACCAGCAAAGGCGTCATGACCGATCGCGCTGCCCGTAAGGCCGGCATCGGTGGTGAAGTTATCTGCACGGTATTCTAAGAGGTATTCCAATGTCACGAATTGCGAAGAAACCCGTAGTAGTACCGGCAGGCGTGGAGATTAAACTGGCGGGTCAGTCTCTGACAGCCAAAGGTAAAAACGGTCAGCTGAGCCTGGATGTTCATGCTTCAGTTGCTGTAGAGCAGGCTGAAGGTCAGCTCGTTTTTGCTCCGCGTGATGGCGCCAAACAGTCCATGGCACTGGCTGGTACTACACGTGCACTGGTCAACAATATGGTGGTTGGTGTAAGTGAAGGCTTTTCCAAGACCCTGAATTTGCTGGGTGTTGGTTACCGTGCGCAGGCTAAAGGTAAAGTTCTGAACCTGACGCTTGGCTTCTCTCATCCGATCGATTACGAACTGCCCGAAGGTGTTACAGCTGAAACACCGAACAACACCACGATCGTTATCAGCGGTGCTGATAAGCAGCGTGTTGGTCAGGTGGCTGCAGAAGTTCGCGCATTCCGTCCGCCTGAACCTTATAAAGGTAAGGGTGTTCGTTATGTTGACGAATATGTACGCCGTAAAGAGGCTAAGAAGAAGTAAGGCAGGGTCATGAACGTTAAGAAACAAGCTCGTATCCGTCGTGCGCGTCGGTCGCGCATGCAAATGCGCGAGCAGAGTGCTGTTCGCCTTTGCGTGAACCGCTCTCCGCGTCACATTTACGCGCAGGTTATCTCTGCTGATGGCAGCCAGGTTCTGGCCTCTGCTTCCACAGTAGAAAAAGATCTGCGTGAAGGTGCTACCGGAAATATCGAAGCAGCCAAGAAAGTGGGTGCTCTGATCGCCAGCCGTGCTAAAGAAGCAGGCGTTTCCAAGGTAGCGTTTGACCGCTCCGGTTTTAAATACCACGGTCGTGTTGCAGCTCTTGCTGATGCTGCTCGCGAAGGCGGCCTGGAATTCTAAAGGTTTCTATTATGGCAAATCACGAACAGAAAGACGGTGAACTGCAAGAGAAGCTGGTTCAGGTAAACCGCGTCGCCAAGGTGGTAAAAGGCGGTCGTATCTTCGGTTTCACAGCGCTGACTGTCGTTGGTGACGGTAACGGACGTGTGGGCTTCGGCCGCGGTAAAGCACGTGAAGTTCCTGTTGCGATCCAGAAAGCGATGGAGCAGGCGCGCCGTAACATGGTTAGCGTCCAGCTCAATGGCCACACTCTGCAGTACCCGGTTAAAGCCCGTCACGGTGCTTCCCGTGTTTACATGCAGCCCGCTTCAGAAGGTACCGGTGTAATTGCCGGTGGTGCAATGCGCGCCGTTCTGGAATTGGCAGGCGTTCACAACGTACTGGCCAAGTGCTACGGCTCTACCAACCCGGTAAACGTAGTACGTGCAACTATCAACGGCCTGAAAGTCATGAAGGCGCCTGAAGATGTTGCAGCCAAGCGTGGCAAGTCCGTTGAAGAGATTCTGGAGAGCTAAGCGATGGCGAATACTATCAAGGTAACTCTGACTCGTAGCACCATCGGTCGGCTGCCCAAGCACATTCAGTGTGTGAAGGGTCTGGGTCTGCGCCGTATCGGCCACACCGTAGAAGTGGAAGATACTCCGGCTGTGCGCGGGATGATCAACAAGGTCAACTACATGGTTAGTGTAGAAGGCGAATAAAAGGAGTCACCCAATGCGTTTGAATTCTCTGCGCCCGGGCGCCGGTTCCAAGCATGCTCCCAAGCGTGTAGGTCGCGGTATCGGTTCCGGACTGGGTAAAACTGGTGGCCGTGGCCACAAGGGCCAGAAGTCCCGTTCTGGCGGTAGCGTGAACCCGGGCTTCGAAGGTGGTCAGATGCCAATCCAGCGTCGTCTGCCGAAGTTTGGTTTTACCTCTCGTCAGGCGCGCTATGTAGCTGAAGTTCGTTTGAACGAACTGGCTGCTGCCGGTGTTGACGTTGTCGACCTGGCTGCGCTGAAACAGGCTGATATCATCCGTGAAGAGATCAAGTCTGCACGCGTGATACTGTCTGGTGAGATCAAAAAGGCAGTCACCGTTAAAGGTCTTAAAGTGACCAAAGGTGCACAGGCTGCGATCGAGGCTGCTGGCGGCAAAGTCGAGGCGTAAATGGCTAAGCAAGGACAAATACCGGCAGGCATGCAGAGTGGACTGAAAGAGCTTTGGGCTCGTCTCAGATTCGTTCTGATTGCGATCATCGTATACCGCATCGGGGCTCATATTCCGGTGCCGGGTATCAACCCTGATCGTCTTGCTGCGCTGTTTGATCAGAATCAGGGAACCATTCTCAGTCTGTTCAACATGTTCTCAGGTGGTGCGCTGGAAAGGATGTCAATCCTGGCGCTGGGGATCATGCCCTACATCTCTGCATCCATAATCATGCAGTTGATGACAGTGGTCAGTCCGCACCTGGAGCAGTTGAAGAAGGAAGGAGAGGCGGGTCGTCGCAAGATCAGCCAGTACACCCGCTACGGTACAGTCATTCTCGCGACTGTACAGGGGCTTGGTATGGCAGTTGGTCTGGCCAGTCAGGGCGTTGCCTTCGCAGCCGATATGAGCTTCTACTTTGTAGCAGTCGTAACGCTGGTTGCAGGGGCTGTATTCCTGATGTGGCTGGGTGAGCAGATCACTGAGCACGGCATTGGCAACGGCATCTCGATTCTGATCTTTGCCGGTATTGTGGCTGGTTTGCCGGGTGCGATCGGTCAGTCCTTCGAATCAGCGCGCCAGGGTGATCTCAATATCCTGGCGCTGCTGGCGATTGCTGTCATGGCCATTGCTACTGTTGGTTTTGTTGTGTTCATGGAGCGTGGCCAACGCCGCATTACCATTAACTATGCAAAACGTCAGCAGGGACGTCGTGTCTATGCCGCGCAGTCAAGTCATCTGCCTTTGAAGGTCAATATGGCTGGGGTTATCCCGCCGATCTTCGCGTCCAGCATCCTGCTCTTCCCGGCTTCGGTTGGCCAATGGTTTGGTCAGTCTGAAGGGATGGAGTGGCTGCAGGATGTGGCACTGGCTCTTGGGCCAGGACAGCCGCTGTACATTCTGCTGTTTGCGATGGCAATTGTGTTCTTCTGCTACTTCTACACTGCGATTGTTTTCAATCCACGTGATGTAGCAGATAACCTGAAGAAATCAGGTGCCTTTATTCCAGGGATTCGTCCTGGTGATCAGTCCGCACGGTATATCGACTCCGTGCTGAGTCGCCTGACATTGTTTGGTGCACTCTATATCACGGCCGTTTCGCTGATGCCCCAGTTTCTGGTGGTAGCTTGGAACGTGCCATTCTACTTCGGCGGTACATCGTTGCTGATCGTGGTGGTAGTGGTTATGGACTTTATGGCGCAGGTGCAGTCGCATCTGATGTCACATCAGTATGAGTCCCTGATGAAAAAATCGAATCTTAAAGGCGGCGCAGGTCTGCTGCGCTAAGCCTAATGAGGTGGATCATGAAAGTACGTGCATCTGTTAAAAAGATTTGCCGTAACTGCAAGATCGTACGACGCAACGGTTCCGTGCGCGTGATCTGCAAAGTGGAGCCCCGACACAAGCAGCGCCAGGGTTAATCCACAGCTGGCCGGGAGTGGAGGTGCGTAGCCTTGATTTATTTTTGATCAGGGTGTAACATTGCGCGCCTTCCACGAACTAAAGAATGATTGGTTCTGGTGAGCATTTCTCCCAGGACATAAATATGGAGTACATTGAATGGCCCGTATAGCTGGCGTCAATATTCCTGACAATAAGCATGCGGTAATTTCTCTGACTTACATTTACGGGATAGGCCGCACGACTGCACAACAGATCTGTGATGCTACTGGCATTGCGCCTAGCACCAAGATTGGTGATCTGTCTGAAGAGCAGCTCGATAATGTTCGTGGTGAAATTGCCAAGTTGACCGTTGAAGGCGACTTGCGTCGTGAAGTCAACATGAACATCAAGCGCCTTATGGACCTCGGTTGCTACCGTGGCCTGCGTCACCGTCGTAATTTGCCGGTGCGTGGTCAGCGCAGCAAGACCAATGCGCGTACCCGTAAAGGGCCGCGTAAGCCGATCCGTAAGTAAGCGATAGGAATTTCCGAATATGGCTAAGCCAGGTAATCGCACTCGTAAAAAGGTTAAAAAGCAGGTAGCGGATGGGCTCGCGCACATCCACGCCTCTTTTAACAACACTATCATCACTATTACCGATCGCCAGGGTAATGCTCTGAGCTGGGCAACTTCAGGTGGCTCCGGCTTCCGTGGTTCCCGCAAGAGCACCCCGTTTGCCGCCCAGGTGGCAGCTGAGCGTGCCGGTCAGGCAGCTCTGGAATACGGTCTGAAAAACCTCGACGTGTTTGTGAAAGGCCCGGGACCGGGTCGTGAGTCAGCAGTCCGTGCACTGAACGGCTGTGGCTACAAAATCACAAACATCACGGACGTGACCCCGATTCCGCACAACGGTTGTCGTCCGCCGAAGAAGCGTCGCGTTTAATCTGGAGACGGTAATATGGCTCGTTATCTTGGACCAAAGTGCAAGCTGTCCCGTCGTGAAGGCACCGATCTCTTCCTGAAGAGTGGTGTCCGCGCGCTTGACAGCAAGTGCAAAGCAGAAACAGTACCCGGTGTTCACGGTGCCCGTCGCGGTCGCCTGTCTGAATACGGTCTGCAGCTGCGTGAAAAGCAAAAAGTACGTCGCATTTACGGCGTGCTGGAACGTCAGTTCCGTGGTTATTACAAAGAAGCAGCACGCCGCAAGGGTGCTACAGGTGAAAACCTGCTTCAGCTTCTCGAAGGCCGTCTGGACAACGTTGTATACCGCATGGGTTATGGTTCTACCCGTGCTGAAGCACGTCAGGTTGTGTCTCACCGTCAGATCACTGTCAATGGTCAGGTAGTTAATATTCCTTCCTACCAGGTACAGGCTGGCGACGTAGTAGCAGTTCGCGAAAAAGCCAAAAACCAGCTGCGTATCAAACACGCACTGGATCTGGCTGCTCAGCGTGCTCCCGTTGAATGGATTGAAGTTGATGCTTCGAAGATGGAAGGTACTTTCAAGTCCCTGCCGGAACGTAGCGATCTTTCAGCCGACATCAACGAGCACCTGATCGTCGAGCTCTACTCGAAGTAATTCTTGAACTCTTGACTGGTGGAACTATGCAGCGTTCAGTAAACGAGTTTCTTTACCCGCGTCACATTGACGTGCAGGAGATTAGCAAAACCCGCGCCAAGGTGACTCTTGAGCCACTGGAGCGAGGGTTCGGCCATACCCTGGGCAATGCGCTGCGCCGTATCCTGCTCTCTTCCATGCCGGGTTGTGCAATTTCGGAAGTTGAGATTGAGGGTGTGTTGCACGAGTACAGCAGCATAGAAGGGGTGCAGGAGGATGTCATCGAGATCCTGCTGAACCTCAAAGGTGTTGCCATTGCTCTGCACAACGGTGATGAGGCGCTTCTGACACTCTCCAAGTCAGAGGCAGGTTCTGTCACGGCTGGCGATATTCAGCTGACTCAGGACGTTGAAATTGCCAATCCCGAACATGTGATTGCTCACCTGAATCCGGGTGCTGCACTGAACATGCAGCTGCGCGTGACACGCGGCCGTGGCTATGTGCCGGCTGACTCACGTAACAGCGACGAGGATGAAACTCGTGCCATCGGACGTCTGCAGCTGGATGCCAGCTACAGCCCTGTTCTGCGCGTGTCCTATGCAGTTGAAAGTGCACGTGTAGAACAGCGCACCGACCTGGACAAGCTCGTGATCGATATCGAATCCAACGGTACTATCGATCCGGAAGAGTGCATCCGTCGTGCGGCTACCATACTGCAGCAGCAGCTGGTCGTGTTTGTTGATCTGGAAGACGCGGGTGAACAGACTCGCGCCGAGCCGAATGAGCCGGAGATTGATCCTGTTCTTCTGCGCCCGGTCGACGACCTGGAGCTGACTGTACGTTCCGCGAACTGTCTGAAAGCAGAGCAGATCTATTATATTGGTGATCTGATCCAGCGCACCGAAGTAGAGCTGCTGAAGACTCCTAACTTGGGCAAGAAGTCTCTGACCGAGATCAAAGATGTGCTGGCATCTAAAGGTCTGTCGCTTGGCATGCGTCTGGAAAACTGGCCCCCGGCCAGTCTGAAAGGCGATGACAAGGTTGCCTCTTGAGTCTGACTTCTAACCCTAAGTTGCAAAGGATTTAGAAAATGCGTCATCGTAAATCTGGTCGACACTTAAATCGTACAAGTGCTCACCGCAAAGCGATGTTCAAAAATATGGCAGTGTCTCTGTTCGAACACGAACTGATCAAGACTACTCTGCCTAAAGCTAAAGAACTGCGCCGCTTTGCTGAGCCGCTGATCACTCTGGCCAAGATCGATTCGGTTGCTAACCGTCGTCTGGCGTTCTCCCGTACCCGCAGCAACGATGCTGTAGGTAAACTGTTCAACGAACTGGGTCCGCGTTACGCGGCTCGTCCCGGTGGCTATATCCGCATTCTCAAGTGCGGATACCGTGCCGGCGACAAGGCTCCCATGGCCTACGTTGAACTGGTAGATCGTCCGGTTGGTCAGACTGTTGCAGATGAGAGTGCAGAAGATTAATACTCTTCTGAACTGTTAAAAAAACCCGGTGCCTTTGGTTACCGGGTTTTTTTTCGCCTGTAATTTAGTGAAGGCGGGCTGTAGTGTTGGTGACAGCCCGCACAAGGTCAGACAGGTTTCAACATGGGTTTCAGGAAGCGTCCGGTATGTGACTGTGGCACGTTTGCAACGGTCTCGGGTGTGCCGGTGGCAATGATTTCGCCACCACCGCTGCCACCTTCCGGGCCCAGGTCTATGATCCAGTCGGCGGTCTTGATTACGTCCAGGTTGTGTTCAATCACTACGATGGTATTGCCGTGGTCCCGTAGGCGATCAAGGACATTGAGCAGCTGCTGTATGTCATAGAAATGCAGTCCGGTGGTGGGCTCGTCAAGAATATACAGGGTCTTGCCGGTGTCACGCTTGCTTAATTCGCGTGCAAGTTTGACACGTTGGGCTTCGCCGCCAGACAGCGTGGTGGCGGCCTGCCCGAGGCGGATATAACTGAGACCGACATCGATCAGCGTCTGCAATCGTCGAGCCAGCGCCGGTATGGCGTCGAAGAATTCACGCGCATCCTCAACCGTCAGCTGTAACACCTCATCAATGCTCTTGCCCTTGTATTTCACTTCCAGGGTTTCACGGTTATAGCGCTTCCCTTTGCAAATATCGCAGGGCACATAGATGTCCGGCAGGAAGTGCATCTCCACCTTGATTACGCCGTCCCCCTGGCAGGCTTCACAGCGGCCACCTTTTACATTGAAGCTGAAACGTCCCGGTTTGTAGCCGCGTGAGCGTGCTTCCTGGGTCCCGGAAAAGAGTTCACGGATCGGTGTAAAAATACCGGTATAGGTCGCGGGGTTGGAGCGTGGAGTGCGTCCAATCGGACTCTGGTCTATATCGATGACCTTGTCAAACAGATCCAATCCTTCAATCCGCTCATAAGGTGCTGCGTCCAGCGTTGTCGCATGATTAAGTGCCGTGGCGGCAACCGGGTACAACGTGTTGTTGATCAATGTGGATTTGCCTGAACCCGACACGCCGGTCACACAGGTCATCAGTCCAACAGGAATTTCGAGCGTCACCTGCTGCAGGTTGTTGCCGCTGGCGCCTATCAGACGCAGTATCCTGTCACTGTCCACCGGCTTGCGTTGTTCCGGTATCGCAATCGACCGTTTGCCGGACAGATACTGGCCTGTGATCGATTCGGGATTGTCCATAATGGTCTGGGGCAGGCCCGCGGCGATGACACGCCCGCCATGTACGCCGGCTCCGGGGCCGATATCAATCAGATAATCCGCCATGCGGATGGCATCTTCATCGTGTTCAACTACGATGACGGTATTGCCCAGGTCACGCAGGTGTTCCAGAGTTTTGAGCAGACGTTCATTGTCGCGTTGATGCAGTCCGATGGATGGCTCATCCAGTACATACATGACACCGACCAGACCTGCACCAATCTGACTTGCCAGTCGGATGCGCTGAGCTTCACCACCTGAAAGAGTATCAGCACTGCGTTCAAGCGATAGGTAGTCGAGTCCTACATTGACCAGAAAACTCAGGCGTTCACGAATCTCTTTTAGAATCTTGTCGGCGATCTCGCCTTGTTTGCCTCCGAGTTGAAGCTGTTCAAAGTACTCTTTTGCCTGACCAATCGGCAGGCGTACAAGATCAGGCAGAGTGCGTTGGTCAATAAATACATGGCGCGCGTCAGCACGCAATCGGCTGCCATTGCATGAGGGGCATGCATGCATGTTGAGATAGCGAGCCAGGTCTTCGCGTACACTTTCGGACTCGGTTTCCCGGTAGCGCCGCTCCAGATTATTGATAACGCCTTCAAAGGGGTGCGCCTTCTTAACGCGTTCGCCTCGATCATTACGGTAGTGAAAGTCTACGCTGTCATCACCACTGCCGTGCAGAATGATATTGCGGTGTTGTTCGCTGAGTTTCTCAAACGGGGTATCCAGATCAAAGCCGTAGTGTTGACCTACCGCCTGCAGCTGTTGGTAATAGTAGAGACTTCGCTTATCCCAGCCACGTATGGCACCCTGTGCAAGTGTCAGTGATGCGTCCTGTACCAGTTTGGCTGGATCAAAATACTGTCGTACCCCAAGACCATCACAGGCAGGGCAGGCGCCGTGGGGGTTGTTGAATGAGAACAAACGAGGCTCGAGTTCCTGAATGCTGTGGCCGCAGGTCGGGCAGGCGAAACGTGCCGAAAATACCATCTCCTCCATACCCTCATCCATGGGGGCAATTCTGGCAATGCCATCGCTCAGCTCCAGAGCGGTTTCAAATGATTCTGCCAAGCGGGTTTGAAGGTCCTCTCGAACCTTGATGCGATCAACCACCACTTCAATATCGTGTTTGCGTTTCTTGTCCAGTGTTGGGGCATCATCAAGATCGACCACCAGCCCATCTATACGGGCGCGGACGAAGCCCTGGCTGCGCAGCTGGCTGATGATATGTAAGTGCTCACCCTTGCGGCCCTGTACGACGGGAGCCAACAGCATTACGCGTGTGCCTTCGGGCAGTGCGAGCACCTGATCAACCATCTGGCTGACGGTCTGTGCCGCCAGCGGCAAGTCATGTTCAGGGCAGCGCGGTTCGCCTGCTCGGGCAAAGAGCAGACGCAGGTAATCGTAAATCTCGGTGATGGTACCAACTGTCGAGCGGGGATTATGCGATGTGGATTTCTGCTCGATCGATATGGCCGGTGACAGTCCTTCGATATGGTCTACATCGGGCTTTTCCATCATCGACAAGAACTGGCGTGCATAGGTGGACAAGGATTCCACGTAGCGGCGCTGTCCTTCGGCGTAGAGAGTGTCGAAGGCGAGTGAGGACTTGCCTGATCCCGACAGCCCTGTGATGACGATCAACTGGTCGCGGGGGATATCGAGGTCAATATTTTTCAGGTTGTGGGTGCGTGCACCCCGTACCAGAATCTTGTCCATTGCGGCTCCGCCTTGGCTGGCAAAAAGGACTATTATAGAGCCTATAGCGGGACAGCAAAAACAGCTGTGCTTGTGGTATCCTCATGGGCGTACGGCCACATGCAGGATGCGGTGGCCCAGGCTAACAGGATAACGGGAGAGTGAGATGGCGCGCGGTATCAATAAGGTAATTCTGATCGGTAATCTGGGAGCTGATCCCGAAGTACGTTACATGCCATCTGGCAATGCGGTCACCAACGTGAACCTTGCCACCAGTGATAGCTGGAAAGACAAACAGAGCGGCCAGATGCAGGAGCGTACCGAGTGGCATCGGGTCGTATTCTTCAACCGTCTGGCTGAAATTGCGGGCGAGTATCTGCGTAAGGGTTCAAAGGTTTACATTGAGGGCTCCCTGCGTACCCGCAAGTGGCAGGGACAGGATGGCCAGGATCGCTACACGACTGAAATTGTAGCCAGCGAGATGCAGATGCTGGATGGACGCGGTGGTGAAGGGGGTGGTGGTTACCAGCAACCTTCACAGGGTGGCGGTTATGCACCTCAGGGCGGCGACATGGGCTATGGTCAGCCACAACAATACAATCAGGCACCGCCACAGCAGGCTCCGCGTCAGCAGCCGGCACAACAGCCTGCGCAACAACCTCAGCAGCCAGCCCCGGGTTTTGATGACTTTGATGATGACATCCCGTTCTGAGAGCTGATCCACGCGACTGCAGCAATACCTGTTCAAAGGCCCCGCAACGCGGGGCTTTTGTGTCTGTTGCAGGGCACTTTTTTTCATATCGGGCAGGTGTGCAGGGGCAGAGTTTGCGGTATGCTCGAAATGAACCGGGCTTGCCCCCGAACTTTCATTCCAGTAACAGGTGAACATCCCGTCAATGGTGGCCAGCGCCTATACAACATCAGCCAAGGTTCTCATCTGCGGAGCGGATGGCCAGATTGGTCATGCTCTGGCGGAGCTGTTGTTGCAACAGCAGGGGCTTGAGTGTATCGCCCTGGGACGACGCAAACTTGATGTGACCGACCCTGAGCAGATCCGACAGCAACTTGAACGACACCTGCCTGACTATGTGATCAACTGTGCCGGCTTCAACCGGGTTGATGATGCCGAACGGCAGCCTGATCAGGCTTTGGCCGTGAACAGTGCCGGCGCGGCCAACCTTGCTGCCGCTTGTGCGCTGCTCAGTATCCCGCTGCTGCACCTGTCCTCGGACTATGTCTTCGATGGCCACTATGCCAGTGGCTACAGTGAGGATGACGCTGCCTCCCCGCTGGGAGTATTTGGGCGCAGCAAGTGGGAAGGTGAAGAATCCGTGCGCAGCCTGCACTCTCAACATCTTATCCTGCGTGTGAGCTGGGTGTTCAGTGCCCGTGGTGACAATTATCTTTTGCGTACACTGGAGCAGGCGCGGCATGAAGCCATGATTGAGGCGGTTGATGACCGGCGTGGCTGCCCTACCTCGGCTGAAGATGTGGCGCGTGTCATCCTAGCCATCCTGCGCCAGCTGACCTGCGGTATTGATGTGTGGGGAACCTATCACTATTGCGGTGCTGAAATCACCTCCCGTTATGGCTTCAGTGAGGCGATTCTGGCCGCGGCGCGGCAGTATGAGGAGCTTGCTGTACAGGAACTTCGTGCCGTAGCATCGGCTGATTATCCGGCTGCTGCACAGCGGCCGGCTTCATCTGTGCTCAAGTGCCGTAAGCTGCTCAGTACCTTCGGTATTCGTCAGCGTCCCTGGCGCAGTGAGTTGCAGCGCGTCATTCGGGAGCATTACGGCGAACTCTAAATGTTCGCCGTATACCTTCACATTTTAAAACAGCCCAAGGCTGGCAGAACGCGTCAAAGCCACTGCCAGAATATACCCCAGACACAACAGTGCCGCGACCAGAGCCAGCAGGCGTGTTTTCATTGTTTTGCCACGCTTCAGCGCAACCGTTCCAAAACCAATATATCCGACCAGACCCAGTATCTTGGCTGTGAGCCAGTGATGGGTGAGCGGGTATTGCGACAGCACCAGCATCAGGCCGATCGCACTGACCAGCAGCAACGTATCGATCACATGGGGGAAAATCTTGAGCCAGCGAGCATTGAGCGCCTTGGGCCAAACCAGCATAAGTGCTGCGCGCAACATGAACAGGATGATACTCAGTCCGACCATGGTCAGGTGTGCATGTTTAAGCATCAGGTAAGTATTCAATGCCGGTTTCCTCAACTATTGCAGGCGGGTGGGTGTTGGATGGGCTTCACTATACCTGCGGCATGTCTGATTTGAAATTCGCCTTTGCCTGCAGGGTAATGTTTTACCTTCCGCTGCACTGTAAAACGGGCAGTAACAGGGTAAAATGTGCAACTTTTCAGCAGCCGCTAGAGGCGTGATATACGCGAATGAATGCTCAGACTCTGACACCGGATCCCTATCAGTCCATCCGCCCCTACAGGGATGATGAAGTCGAGGCGGTACTTCAGCGGCTGGTGCGCGACGACGAATGTATCTCGGCCCTGACACGCTACCAGTTTCCCAGGGCTTCCGGCCCGCTGGGTTGGCTGCTGCGTCCACTGGTGCGCATTGCTGTGGCAGCACGAGTTGGCGAGATCGAAAGCATAGATGGTTTCCAGCAGCTGGTGGCCGATTACATGCAGAAAATGATCGGACGCACCACAACGCGGGTTAGCTGCTCGGGTATTGAGCGTTTGGACCCCAACGAAGCTTATCTGTTCGTATCCAATCACCGTGACATCGCCATGGACCCGGCGTTTGTGAACTGGGTTCGCTATAAGGCTGGCATGTCGACGGTGCGCATTGCGATCGGTGATAACCTTCTGCGCAAACCTTATGTGTCGGACCTGATGCGGCTTAATAAAAGCTTCATCGTTAATCGCTCTGCCAAGGGGCGAGAGATGATGTCGGCGCTGACTCAACTCTCTTCCTACATCGATCACAGCATCAGCAATGGCCACTCTATCTGGATCGCGCAGCGCGAGGGGCGGGCGAAAGATGGCAATGACCGTACAGATCCGGCATTGATGAAAATGTTCTACATGTCGCACCGCAAGCAGCGCAGCCTGGGCGAGATGGTGGGGCGGCTCAACATTGTACCGGTATCCATTGCCTATGAGCTTGACCCCTGTGATGAGCTCAAGGCTCGTGAGCTGGCCGCTGTTGCGCTGCACGGTGCATACGAGAAGTCTGAATACGAGGATATCAGCAGTATTGTCCGAGGCATTACCGGCGACAAGGGGGAGGTTTACATCGCTTTTGGTACTCCGCTGAGTGGCGAGTTTGAAACCCCTGAGCAGATTGCCGCTGAGATCGATCGTCAAATCCACCTCAATTACCGGCTGCACCCAAGCAATCTTGCTGCTGCCGGCGAGGCGGTCAGTGTCGAGCAGCAGCAGGCCTTTGACGCGCGCCTTGAAAGTGTGAGCGATGAGGAGCGGCCGTTCCTGCGTCAGATGTACGCCAACCCGGTCATCAATCATCACAATGCCAGCCAGGGGGAGAGCTGATGCCTGCTCAACGCTCTGGCAGCATGTGGCTGTATCTGCGCGGCTTGCTCTATGCAGTTGGCTTTTACCCGTTGACCATGCTGTTTGCGATTCCCTGTTTGCTGATTGGCCCATTGCTGCCGTTTCGGGCCCGGTTCAAGTTTCTGACCCTGATCAATTACTTCTATATCGACTGGTTGCGCATCTGCTGTGGTTTGGGAGTTGAACTGAAGGGGCGTGAGCATCTTCCAAAAGAAGGTGCGTATGTGGTTGTGGCCAATCATCAGAGCGAGTGGGAGACGCTGTACTTCCAGACACTCGTTCGGCCTCAGGCCGTGGTGCTCAAGCGCGAGCTGCTACGAATCCCGCTGTTCGGCTGGGCACTGGCACTGTTGCGTCCGATCGCGCTTGATCGCAGCAAGCGGCGCGGTGCGCTGAAACAGCTGCTGGAGCAGGGGCAGCAGCGGCTGGACAGCGGTATTCCATTGCTGATTTTTCCGCAGGGTACACGTGTACCTGTGGGGCAGATGGGCAAGCTGAACAAGGGCGGTGCGATGCTGGCCGTGAGTCGCGGTGTACCGATTGTACCGGTGGCACATAATGCGGGTCTTTACTGGCCCGGTAACTCGTTCGTCAAGTATCCCGGCACCGTGCAGGTCAGTGTAGGTCCCGCGATCCAGACGGAAGGGCGCAGTGTGGATGAAGTGCATGCTGAAGTAGCAGGCTGGCTGGAGCAGACCATGCGAGAGCAGGGCAGTCTGGAGTAAGCTAAGGTTGAATTCGGCCCATAAAAAAGCCGCTCCATTATGAGCGGCTTTTTTATGGGCCAGCCAACGGGGCTGGCCGCAGTATCAGCCTTCGTATTTCTCGAACACCAAAGTTGAGTTGGTGCCGCCGAAGCCGAAGCTGTTGGACATGACGCGCTTGAGCTCGATGTTGTCCTTGCGTTCCGTGACAACCGGCATGCCGGCCGCTTCCGGATCCAGTTCTTCGATGTTGGCCGACGCACAGATGAAGTTGTTCTGCTGCATCAGGATCGAGTAGATCGCTTCCTGTGCACCGGTGGCGCCCAGTGAGTGACCGGTGAGTGACTTGGTAGAGCTGACCGGCGGCATCTTGTCACCGAAGGTCTGCTTCATCGCCTTCAGCTCCTGAATGTCACCAGCCGGAGTGGAGGTGCCGTGGGAGTTGATGTAGTCGATGGGGCCATCTACGGTGGCCATCGCCTGCTGCATGCAACGAATGGCGCCTTCACCGGACGGTGCAACCATGTCGTAGCCGTCGGAAGTAGCGCCGTAGCCAGTCAGCTCAGCGTAAATCTTGGCGCCACGAGCTTTGGCGTGCTCCAGTTCTTCGAGCACCAGCATGCCGGCACCACCTGCGATCACGAAACCGTCGCGATTGGCGTCATAAGCACGAGACGCTTTTTCCGGAGTATCGTTGTACTTGCTGGACAGCGCGCCCATGGCGTCAAACATGACACTCAGCGACCAGTGCAGCTCTTCACCACCACCGGCAAAAACAACGTCCTGCTTGCCGAGCTGGATCTGCTCCATGGCGCTACCGATGCAGTGTGCACTGGTCGCGCAGGCTGAGGTGATCGAGTAGTTGACACCCTTGATCTTGAACGGAGTTGCCAGACAGGCGGAGACGGTGGAGCCCATGGTGCGGGTAACGCGGTAGGGGCCTACGCGGCGGACACCTTTTTCACGCAGAATATCAGCAGTTTCAACGATATCGGCTGAAGATGCACCCCCTGAGCCGGCGATCAGGCCGGTACGGACATTGGAGATCTGGTCTTCGCTCAGGCCGGAATCTTCAATCGCCTGCTTCATGGCCAGGTAGGCATAAGCCGCAGCGTTGCCCATGAATCGACGCAGCTTGCGATCGATCAGGCTGTCCAGGTCGATATCGATGCTGCCCGCAACCTGACTGCGGAAGCCAAGCTCCTTGTACTCCGGCTGAAACTTGATGCCGGAGCGCCCCTGCTTCAGTGAGTCCAGAACTGTTTCCAGATCATTTCCCAGGCAGGAAACGATCCCCATACCGGTCACAACGACGCGTCGCATGTGTAGCCTCTCTTCAATCGTTCAGAAATATACTGTCTTATTATATGGCAAGGTTAACGGGTCGAAGTTCAGGCTCAGAAGTTATCTGTCTGCTTGAACAGGCCGACACGCAGGTCCGTGGCAGTATAGATGGTACGGCCGTCAACAGACAGTGAACCATCGGCTATACCCATAACCAGCTTGCGCTCGATGACACGCTTGAGCTCGATGTGATAGGTCACCTTGCTGGCAGTGGGAAGCACCTGACCGGTGAACTTGACTTCGCCGGAGCCCAGTGCGCGCCCGCGTCCTTCATTGCCGCGCCAGCCGAGGAAAAAGCCTACCAGCTGCCACATGGCATCAAGACCGAGACAGCCCGGCATGACAGGGTCTCCCGGGAAGTGGCAGTCAAAGAACCAAAGGTCTGGGCGGATATCGAGTTCGGCGATGATCTCACCCTTGCCGTACTGACCACCATCGGTGTTGATCTCGATGATGCGGTCCAGCATCAGCATGTTGCCGACCGGCAGCTGGGCATTGCCTGGGCCGAACATCTCGCCATGGCCGCACTTGAGCAGCTCTTCACGTTCAAAGGAGGAGGGTCTAGTCATAGGAAACCGTATATCCAAGGCATTTCATAAAATTTGCCCGATTATACCGATTTGACTGCCTGCAGGCACGGCCTGTGTGCCCTTATTTGATCGATATCGGATCAGATGGGGGATTTTAGCGGCTGCAAAGGCTCAAGTTGCACGCCGCAGTCGAGCTGCAGCGTGCTCAGGGATCAGCTGGTGCGGCGGGTTGCCATCTGTGCCAGGGTGGTGAGTGTCTCACGGAAAGAACTGGCCGGCAGTGCTTCCAGCGCGGTAATGGCGCGACTGACTTCGGCTTCGGCCTGCTGACGGGTGTAGTCGATTGACCCTGTGCGCTGCACGATATCCAGTACCGGTTGCAGATCGTCCAGACCGCCTTCGCGAATAGCGCCACGAATCAGTTTGCGCTCAGTCTCGCTGCCGACTCGCATGGCGTGGATCAGTGGCAGGGTGGCCTTGCCTTCCGCCAGGTCATCACCGACATTCTTGCCCATGGTGGCGCTGTCGGACAGATAGTCCATCAGGTCGTCCACCAGCTGGAAGGCGATACCCAGGTGGCGACCGTACAGTCGCAGTGCTTCGCGCTCCTCTGCGCTGGCATCGGCGAGAATGGCGCCAACTTCGGTAGCAGCCTCAAACAGCATCGCCGTTTTGCCGAGAATGACCTGCATGTAGGACTCTTCGGAGGTGTCCGGGTTGCGCTGATTCAGCAGCTGTAACACTTCACCTTCGGCGATTACGGTAGTTGCATTGGAGATCACCTGCATGATCTCCATGCGGTTTATCTCGACCATGATCTGGAAAGCGCGGGAATAGAGAAAATCACCCACCAGTACGCTGGGCGCATTGCCCCATTTGGCATTGGCGGTTGCATTGCCACGGCGCAGCTCTGAGTTATCCACAACATCGTCGTGCAGCAGGGTAGCGGTATGGATGAACTCGATTACGGCGGCCAGCGGGATATGCTGCTCGCCCCTGTAGCCGCAAGCGTTGGCGCTGAGCAGTACCAGCAGCGGGCGCAGTCGCTTGCCGCCGCCGGCGACAATATAGTGACCGATCTTCTCGACCAGGGGCACAGTCGACCCAAGGTGGTTAAGAATATAATCGGTTACCGCATCGAACTGCGGCTCTATGGTCGGATTAAGCTGGTGTGGCTGCATGGGCGGGGTTCTGTATGTGGACTGAACACCCGCCGCATGCTAGGGGGCTGGGAGAAGGGTGTCAAGCCGAGCTGGGAGACGGGCGTCGGGGCGGGGGATTTGGCAAGGATTGCGCTTGCCTGTAACGAGGGACTCGGGTAAAATTGCGCGCCTTAAACCTGTCCACGATCGCTCCCTACCATAGGGTGTCCAGAAGTCTTCAGACTTCGGCCATTAGAAGTAGGTTTCGTTTCCAGTAGCCGGGCAGGTTAATACTTGGAGAAAAGCATGTTTGCAGTAATCGTAAGCGGCGGTAAACAGTACCGTGTGCAGGAAGGACAGACACTGAAGCTGGAAAAACTGACTGCTGAAGCAGGTTCCAGCGTTGAGTTCGACCGCGTTTTGCTGGTCGGTAACGGCGACGACGTTAAGGTCGGTGCTCCGGTTGTTGAAGGTGCCAAAGTGGCTGCAGAAGTTGTAGCTCACGGCCGTGGTGACAAAGTCACTATCATCAAGTTCCGTCGCCGCAAGCATCACATGAAGCGTCAGGGTCACCGTCAGTGGTTTACAGAAGTTAAAATCACTGGCATCAGTGGCTGATCAACCGAATTAGGAGATTGAATAATGGCTCATAAGAAGGCTGGTGGTTCAACGCGTAACGGCCGCGACTCACAATCAAAGCGTCTGGGCGTAAAGCGTTTCGGTGGTCAGGCCGTTATCGCGGGTAACATTCTGATCCGTCAGCGTGGCACCAAGTTCCACGCCGGCACCAACGTTGGTCTGGGCAAGGATCACACCCTGTTTGCAACTGCAAACGGCGTGGTCAAGTTCGAGGTCAAGGGTCCGAACAACCGTAAATATGTGAGCGTCGTTCCTGCCTGAGCAGTGATCTGATACTCGCATCGAAAAGCTCCGCCCAGGCGGGGCTTTTTTCGTTTGCAGGCGGCCGTGCGCAAGCGTCCGGCTGTCCCGCCCGGATTGAGGGGGTGTACTCCTCTGATCCCGGGATGAATGAAAGTTGGAGGTAATGATGAAATTTGTAGATGAAGCGACCATCACAGTGGAAGCTGGCAAGGGTGGTAACGGCTGTCTGAGCTTCCGGCGTGAGAAATTCATTCCAAAGGGCGGGCCTGATGGCGGAGATGGTGGTGATGGTGGCTCGATCTGGGTTGAGGCGGATGAATCGCTCAATACGCTGATCGACTATCGCTTTACCCGCCGATTCAAGGCGCAGAACGGTGAATCCGGCAGCGGGCGCAACTGTACCGGCTCCAAGGGGGAAGATCTCATCCTGAAGGTGCCTGTGGGTACAACAATAGTGGATGTCGATACCGGAGAGGTGTTGGCGGATCTAACCCGTATTGGTCAGCAGGACAAGATTGCTCAGGGCGGTTTTCATGGCCTGGGTAATACGCGCTTCAAGAGCAGTGTCAACCGCGCACCGCGCCAGACCACCAAAGGCAGTGAAGGCGAATTGCGCAACCTGCGGCTGGAGCTGAAGGTGTTGGCCGATGTAGGGTTGTTGGGTTTGCCCAATGCGGGCAAGTCCACCCTTATTCGCTCCATCTCGGCAGCCAAGCCGAAAGTGGCGGATTACCCGTTTACAACGCTGGTGCCCAACCTTGGCGTGGTGCGCACCGAAGCGCATCGCAGCTTCGTGGTGGCTGATATTCCGGGCATCATCGAAGGTGCAGCCGAGGGTGCGGGGCTGGGGATTCGCTTCCTCAAGCATCTGGCGCGCAACCGGGTGCTGCTGCATCTGGTGGATATGGCGCCCTGGGATGAAACTACGCCCGCGCAGGCGGCGGTGACCGCGGTGAACGAACTTGAAAAATTCAGCCAGACGCTGGCGCAACAGCCGCGCTGGCTGGTGCTGAACAAGCTGGATATGTTGCCTGAAGAGGAGCAGGATGCAGCCTGTCAGGCCGTAATCGACGCGTTGGGCTGGGAAGGTCCAGTGTATCGAATTTCAGCGCTGAACAAGCTGGGGCTGACGCCGCTGGTGCATGATCTGCAGGACTTCCTGGACGCGCGTGCAGCGGCCATCGCGGAAGACCCGGAACTGCTCGAGCAGGAGAGGCATGCGCGTGCACTGATCGATGAAGAGGCGCGTGAGAATCTGCAGCGTCTGCGCATGGAGCAACGTGCTCGTCGCATGGCGGATGATGGCCTCGATGATGATGACTTCGACGATGATGATTACGATGTCGAAGTGGAGTATGTACCCTGACGGAGAAGGTATAAGGTGACAGCGGGACGTAATGGTCTGACCCAGCGCGGGCGCTGGGTGGTCAAGATTGGCAGTGCGCTGCTGACCAATGATGGTCAGGGGCTGGATCAGGTCGCCATTGCGCACTGGGTGGACCAGCTGGTAGAGCTGACGCGCAGTGGTGTCGAGGTGGTGCTGGTGTCTTCTGGCTCAGTGGCTGAGGGAATGACCCGGCTGGGCTGGGCTGGGCGTCCGCGCGAGATTTACCGCCTTCAAGCGGCAGCGGCTGTCGGTCAGATGGGGTTGGTGCAGGCCTATGAGACCAACTTCCGCCGTCACGGCATGCACACGGCTCAGATATTGCTGACCCACGATGACCTGTCCAATCGCAAGCGCTATCTCAATGCTCGCTCCACGCTGCGTACCCTGATCGAGCTGGGTGTGGTTGCAGTGGTCAACGAAAACGATACCGTTGTCACCAGTGAGATTCGCTTCGGTGACAACGATACGCTGGGGGCATTGGTGGCCAACGCGGTCGAAGCGGATGTGCTGGTACTGCTGACTGATCAGCAGGGGCTGTATACCGCTGATCCGCGCAGCAATCCCGATGCAGAGCTGATCAGTGAAGCGATGGCGGAGGATGAGCGACTGGTCGCCATGGCTGGAGATGGTGGTCGGCTTGGACGCGGTGGCATGGCGACCAAGGTGCGTGCAGCCAAGCTGGCAGCGCGCTCTGGTGCACTGACGCTGATTGCCAGTGGGCGCGAGCCGGATGTGCTGCTGCGGCTCCACCGCGGTGAGCTGATCGGTACTCTACTGTTGCCTGAGAGAGAGCCCATGGCGGCACGCAAGCAGTGGATTGCCGGGCACCTGCAGGCGCGCGGTACGCTGGTGCTGGATGCTGGTGCCGTGATGGCGCTGGCGGAACGGGGCAAGAGTCTCCTGCCTGCTGGAGTGCGCTCGGTCAGCGGTGATTTCTCGCGTGGCGAGATGGTGATGATGATGGATGAGCAGGGGCGTGTGGTTGCACGCGGGCTGGCAAATTACGGCGTAGAGGATGCGCGTCGAATTATCGGTCGTCCCAGTCGCGAAATCGAGTCATTGCTGGGCTTCATGGGCGAGGAAGAGCTGGTGCACCGTGATAACCTGGTGCTGGCCTGAGGTCGGTACCTCGCGGCGTTATTACAGTGGCTGAATGACAGGCACAAAAAAACCGGCAATTGCCGGTTTTTTTATGCTGACAAGGTAGTGACTTATGCCATTGCCTTGATGCGAGCAGTCAGGCGGCTCTTGGTGCGGGCGATCTTGTTCTTGTGGAAGATGCCTTTGGTTACAGAGCTGTCCATGATCGGCTGAGCGACCTTGAACGCTGCTTCAGCAGCAGCCTTGTCACCGCCGTCGATGGCAGCGATTACTTTTTTCATGTACGTGCGCGCCATGGAGCGCAGGCTAGCGTTGTGTTGACGACGCTTCTCCGCCTGGCGAGCGCGTTTTTTGGATCCTGCGGAATTAGCCACGGTCCGGCTCCTTTGATAATTGGGTTGATCAGATTACGACGATGCGAGTGCCGAAAATTAGACGCGACATTATTCATGTCAGGCCGGTCAATGTCAACCTTTACGCGCGTCGTCTTGAATCCACTTTGTCTGTCTGGCAAAGGGGGATATGATCGGCGCACATTTTTTGCATTTCAATAAAGGGGTCAGTGTGACAGACAAGGCGAAACGGGGCGGTGTCGGGCTACTGCGCTCCAGTGGCGTTGTGGGCATCATGACCATGATGTCGCGAGTGCTTGGCCTGGTGCGTGATGTGGTGATTGCCAATTACTTTGGTGCCAGTGGCAGTGCCGATGCCTTCTTTGTCGCATTCAAGATACCCAACTTCCTCCGCCGTCTGTTTGCCGAGGGCGCTTTCTCCCAGGCCTTTGTGCCGGTGCTGTCCGAGTATCGCAGCCAGCGAGATCTTGCCGCGGTCAAACAGCTTGTTGATCGCGTTGCCGGGGCGCTGGGTTCGGTGCTGGTGCTGGTCACGGTAATTGCGGTGATAGGAGCGCCTGTGCTGGCTGCTGTTTTTGCGCCGGGCTTTTACATGGCCGGTGGCGAAAAGTTTGAGCTTGCCGCCGACATGCTCAGAATCACCTTTCCCTATCTGTTGCTGATCTCTCTGACTGCTTTTTGCGGCGCCATTTTGAACAGCTACGAGCGCTTCGCCGTTCCGGCCTTTACCCCGGTGCTGCTGAATCTTTGCTTGATCGGTTCGGCGGTTTGGCTCAGCCCCTGGTTCGAAACCCCCATCATGGCGCTCGCCTGGGGAGTGCTGATGGCTGGCGGTGTACAGCTGCTGTTCCAGTTGCCGTTCCTGGCGCGGCTGCGGCTGTTGCCGCTTCCGAAGGCTGATTTCAAGGATGAGGGGGTGCGCCGAATTCTTAAGCTGATGCTGCCGGCACTGTTCGGCGTCTCGGTGGCGCAAATCAATCTGCTGCTGGATACCGTGCTGGCCTCTTTCCTGCAGACTGGCAGTGTGTCCTGGCTGTACTACTCCGACCGGCTGTCGGAGCTGCCGCTGGGGGTGTTCGGCATCGCTATCGCTACCGTGATTCTGCCCAGCCTGTCCCGCATTCATGCCGAAAAGAGTCCGGAACGTTTTGCCCATACCCTCGACTGGGCGATCCGCATGATTCTGCTGATCGGTCTGCCCGCTGCGCTGGCGTTGGCGGTGCTGGCCGAGCCGCTGATCGCTACCCTGTTCCATTACGGTGAAATGACCGATCGGGATGTGCAGATGGCCGCCATGAGCCTGCGCGCCTATGCTTTCGGTCTGCTGGCGTTCATGCTGATCAAGGTGCTGGCACCGGGCTATTTTGCTCGTCAGAATACCCGTACCCCGGTCAAAATCGCCGTCAAGGCGATGGCTGCTAATATGGTGCTCAACTTGATTCTGATCTGGCCGCTCGACCATGTGGGGCTGGCGCTGGCGACATCCATTTCTGCCTTCATGAATGCGGGCTGGCTGCTGCATGGGCTGATCAAGGAAGGCGTGTTCCGCTGGCAACCGGGCTGGGCCATGATGCTGTTCCGGCTGGTCAGCGCTTCCATAACGCTGGTGGCGGTGTTGTTGCTGATCATGAATTGGCTGGCCGGGAACTGGCTTGATGCAGGTGTATGGCTGCGAGTGCAGTGGATGACAGTGCTGGTGCTGGCCGGAGCGGGGGCGTATCTCCTGATGCTGCTGGTGACCGGTCTCAGGTTACGCCATCTGCGCGGTTGAACACTTTCTGAGCGGTACTCGCCGGGTTCAGAGTACGATATACTTCGCAGTCCGAAATTCTGGCGCTGGCTCGGCAACTGCATGGAACTGATACGAGGCTTACACAATCTGCGTGATCGCCACCGTGGCTGCGTGGCAACAATTGGCAACTTCGATGGTGTTCACCTGGGCCATCGCAAGGTGCTGGCGCAGGTCAAGGCAAAGGCGGCTGCGCTTGGGCTGCCGAGTGTCGTTATCATTTTTGAACCCCAGCCGCGTGAATTCTTTGGCGGCGACAGCGTGCCGCCCCGTCTGACTCGTTTTGATGAAAAGGTACGTCTGTTGGCGGCCGAGGGTGTAGACCGGGTGGTCTGCCTCAGCTTCAATGCACGCCTGCGACAGATGTCGGCGGAAGCGTTCATCAATGAGCTGCTGCTGAAAGGGCTGGCGGTAGAGCATTTCGTGGTGGGCGATGACTTCCGTTTTGGTTGCGACCGCCGCGGCGACTATCACATGCTGTGCGAAGCCGGCGAGCGTCACGGTTTCACGGTTGAAGGCACGCACACCTTCACGTTGCTGGGCGAGCGTGTCAGTAGCACGCGTGTTCGCACTGCGCTGATGCGGAATGATTTTGAGCTGGCCGAGCAACTGCTGGGTTGGCGTTACGCCGTTACCGGCCGAGTGATGCATGGCCAGAAACTGGGGCGGCAGTTGGGTGTGCCAACCGCGAACGTGCGCATGCACCGCTACCCTTGTCCGCTGCGAGGGGTGTTTGCAGCCTGGGCTCATTTTGATGGCCAGTGTTTGCCTGCCGTCTGTAATGTGGGGTTGCGTCCCACCGTGCATGGCCGCCTGCCGGTGCTGGAAGCGCACCTGCTCGACTACACAGGGGCCGAGTTGTATGGCAGCCTGATGCGGGTGGAGTTTCTGCACTTCATTCGCCCCGAACAGGCCTTTGATGGCCTGGACGCGCTCAAGACACAGATAGAAGCCGATATTGAACATGTCCGCGCCTGGTTTGCCCAGGCGGGCCGAGACTGACCTTACCTCTGGAAGCGACCTGTTATGACCGATTACAAAGCGACACTCAACCTGCCGGAAACGGCATTCCCGATGCGCGGCAACCTGCCGCAGCGTGAACCGGCTCGTCTGGCGCGCTGGGATGAAATCGACCTGTATCGTCAGTTGCGTGAAGAGGGCAAGGGACGCAAGACGTTTATCCTCCACGATGGTCCTCCCTACGCCAACGGTAATATTCATATCGGTCATGCGGTCAACAAGGTGATCAAAGACATGATCATCAAGTCCAGGACTCTGAGCGGCTTTGACGCCCCCTACGTGCCAGGGTGGGATTGTCATGGGCTGCCGATCGAGCACAAGGTCGAAACCCTGATCGGCAAGGCCGGTGATAAGGTGCCCTACCGTGAATTCCGTCAGAAGTGTCGCGAATACGCCGCCGAGCAGGTCGCCGGGCAGAAAGCGGATTTTATCCGTCTGGGCGTACTGGGCGACTGGGACAACCCCTACCTGACGATGAACTTCGACACCGAAGCCAACATCGTGCGCGCGCTGGGCAAGATCATCGACAACGGCCATCTGGTGAAGGGCTACAAGCCGGTCTACTGGAGTGTGGTCGGTCAGTCCGCACTGGCTGAAGCCGAAGTGGAATATCAGGACAAGACCTCCACCGCCATCGATGTGCGTTTTACCTTCATCGATCAGGACAAGGTGCTAGCACTGTTCGGCGCCACTGCCGGTGAGGCGCCGGTATCGGTGGTGATCTGGACCACCACGCCCTGGACCATTCCCGCCAACCAGGCGGTGTCGATCAATGGCGCTCTGGACTACGCTCTGGTGGAGGCCCATACCGAACAGGGTGTGGATCGCATGGTGCTGGCAGCCGAAATGGTGGATGACATCATGGCGCGCTGGGGTGTGGACAAGTTTGAAGTGCTGGCAACCTGCAACGGCGCAGCGCTGGAGTTGCTGCAGCTCAAGCATCCTGTCTATGACCGTCAGGTGCCGGTGATCCTCGGTGATCACGTCACCACCGATGCCGGTACCGGTGCCGTTCACACTGCGCCTGATCACGGCATGGAAGACTTTGTGGTCGGTCAGGCCTACGGTCTGGGCACACTGAACCTGGTGCAGGCCGACGGTACCTACACCGACGCGGCCGGCGAATTTGCCGGTGTTCATGTCTACAAGGCAGATGGCCCGGTGTGCGAGGCACTGGAGCGTGAGGGTACTCTGGTGCATCTGAAGCGTTTCCAGCACAGCTACCCGCACTGCTGGCGCACCAAAACGCCGCTGATCTACCGTGCCACACCGCAGTGGTTTGTCTCCATGGAGGCGAAGCAGCTGAAGGCGCAGGCGCTGGATGCTATCAAGGGCGTGCAGTGGTTCCCCGAGTGGGGCCAGAACCGCATTGAATCCATGGTTGAGCAGAGCCCAGACTGGTGTGTTTCGCGCCAGCGTACCTGGGGTGTGCCGATCACCGTCTTTACCCACAAGCAGACCGGTGAGCTGCACCCGCGCACCGCTGAACTGATCGAGCAGGTCGCGCAGAAGATCGAACAGGGCGGCATCGATGCCTGGTTTGAGCTGGACGCAACCGAACTGCTGGGCGATGAAGCGGCCGACTACGACAAGGTCACCGATACTCTGGATGTCTGGTTCGACTCCGGTGTGACCCACCATGCGGTCCTGCGCGAGCGCGAAGGCCTCAGCTTCCCGGCCGACATGTATCTGGAAGGTTCCGACCAGCACCGTGGCTGGTTCCAGTCATCGCTGAAAACCTCCATCGCCATCAACGGCTGCGCGCCCTACAAGCAGGTGCTGACCCACGGTTTCACCGTCGACGAAAAGGGCTACAAAATGTCCAAGTCGCTCGGTAACGTGATCGCGCCACAGGAAGTCACCGATACCCTCGGTGCCGATATCCTGCGCCTCTGGGTCGCCTCGACCGATTACTCCGGTGAAATGGCCGTGTCCAAGCAGATTCTGCAGCGCACAGCTGATTCCTACCGCCGTATTCGTAACACCGCTCGCTTCCTGCTGGCCAACCTGAACGGTTTCGACCCGGCCACCCACAGTGTGGATGCTGCTGACATGCTGGCACTCGACCGTTGGGCCGTAGACGCCACGGCGCGTCTGCAGCAGAAGGTAATTGCGGCCTACGACAGCTATCGTTTCCTCGATGTGTACCAGCAGGTGCACCACTTCTGCGTGCAGGAACTGGGCGGGTTCTATCTTGATATTATCAAGGACCGTCAGTACACCACCCAGCCGGACTCGCTGGCGCGTCGTTCCTGTCAGACCGCGCTGTTCCATATCGCCCAGGCGCTGGTGCGCTGGATCGCGCCGATCCTCAGCTTCACGGCTGAAGAGATCTATGAAGCGCTGCCGGGCGAGCACAAGGACTCGATTCTGCTGACCACCTGGTATGAAGAACTGTTCGAACTGGCTGAGGACGATGCCTTTGGTCGCGAGTTCTGGCAGCGAGTGATGGCGGTGAAAGACGCCGTCAACAAGTGTCTGGAAGATGCCCGTAACGAAAAGCTGGTGAAGGCTTCACTGGCGGCAGAGGCGATCCTGTATGTGGATGACGGTCTGAGCGCCGATCTGGAGCGTCTGGGCGATGAGCTGCGCTTTGTCCTGATCACCTCCGAGGCCACGCTGAAGCCGCTTAGCGAAGCCGGTGATGCCCGGGCCACGGATGTGAACGGCCTTAAGGTGGCTGTGGCGGCTTCTGGTCATGCCAAGTGTGGTCGTTGCTGGCACCACCGCGAAGATGTGGGCAGCCATGCCGGCCATGAAGAGCTGTGCGGTCGCTGCGTCAGCAACGTTGAAGGTGAGGGCGAAACTCGCCATTTTGCCTGATGACCAAGACTCTCAAGACAGGAGCCAGTGCGTTGCACTGGCTTTGGCTCAGCCTGCTGGTGATCGTGCTTGATCTGGGCAGCAAGTATCTGGCCGACAGCCTGCTGACCTATGCCAACCCAGTGCCTCTACTGCCGGTATTTGATCTGACGCTGCTCTATAACACGGGTGCCGCGTTCAGCTTTCTGGCAGGTGCCGGTGGCTGGCAGCGCTGGCTGTTCGTGGCCATCGCTATGGGCATGAGTGCCTTCCTGCTGCACTGGATGTACCGTACCCCCCGGTCACATTACCTGTTGGGCGTGGGACTGGCGCTGGTGCTGGGCGGTGCTCTGGGCAACCTTTATGATCGTACAGTGCATGGTCATGTGGTGGATTTCATATCGCTGCACTGGGAAGGCTATTACTTCCCGGCCTTTAATATCGCTGACACGGCCATCACGCTGGGCACCATCGCGCTGCTGGTCGATATGCTGTTCAGCCGTAACGACACAACTGTTGAGGAACAGAAATGACAGACGCTGCAATCGGTCCCGGTACTCGGGTCAGTCTGCATTTTGCAATTAAACTGCAGGACGGACAGATCATCGACAGCAACTTCGATGCTCAGCCCGCCAGCTTCACCTTCGGCGACGGCAATATCCCGGAAGGATTTGAGCAGGCGATGCTCGGTCTCAAGGCCGGTGAGCACACAGAGTTGACCATCGCCCCCGAGCGTGGCTTCGGCATGCACAACCCCTCCAATATCCAGATACTGCCGCGCAGCCAGTTCAAGGATATGGAGCTGGAGCCGGGCCTGGTCGTATCATTTCAGGAGCCGGGCGGTGAGCTGCCGGGCATGGTGACCGAGTTCAATGATGACAAGGTCACAGTGGACTTTAACCATCCACTGGCCGGCAAGACGCTTATCTTTGAAGTGCAGGTGGAGGCGGTCGAGGCCGCTTGACACCCGCCGCCAGACTGTTCAGTCTGTAAAGGCCCGACTCAGGATGAGAACGGCCTGCACAAGGTAAGTACAGCAAGAGACAGGATCATGGATGATCATACCCATATTGCCCCGGCGACCCAGCGGGGGCTTACGCTGATCGAATGCCTGTTGGCCATTGCCATACTGGGTATTCTGATTGCAATTGGCCCTGGCGGCTTTCACTCCCTGCCGGCTTCCAGCCGGCTAGCGTCGACTCAAACCGAAATTCGCTCGTTGTTGGCCAGTGCCCGCTCGGAAGCGCTCACACGCAATCGCCGGGTTACAGTCTGTCGTACACTGGATGGTGCTCAATGTGCCGGAACCGGTCGCGCCGGTCAGAGGCAGTGGCAAGGGGCCCTGCTGTTCGTTGATCTGGATCAGGATCGCAGGGTTGGCGCAGGGGAAACAGTGTTTTACGTTGCAAACTTTCACACAGCTGTGAACATAATCTGGAATCGGGGTGATTCTCTGATCTATCAACCGGACGGTACAGCTCTGGGTGGCTCCAATGGCACATTTTCCCTGCAGGCAGAGGGCACGGCCATCGAGCACCGGGTGGTGGTCTCTTTACTGGGCCGTGTGCGTACTGAGGTGATCAACCCCTGAAGCGAACATGGGCTCCACCGGGAGGGGGCCTGACCACAAAACGTAACAAGGGAGCGTCGTTCCATGTCCGATTTTCTGATAGCCGGTGCTGGTGTTATTGGCTTGATGACTGCCCGTCTGCTTGCGCAGGCTGGTGCCAAGGTAAAACTGATTGAACGCGGCCAATGTGCCCGTGAAGCGTCCTGGGCGGGGGGCGGCATTGTATCGCCGCTGTATCCCTGGCGTTACAGCGATGAAGTGACAGCGCTGGCGCTGTGGTCTCAGAGCAGCTATGTGCATCTGGCTGAAGACCTTTACTCAGAAACCGGCTGCGACCCTGAACTGCGCCAGAAAGGGATGCTGATGGTCAACGTGGACCCGGAACAGGAGCAGCGAGCATTGGACTGGGCGCGGCGTTATCACCGCCCCCTGACTCGCGTTGAAGCCCCATTCATCTACGAAACCGAACCCAATCTGGCAGCAGGCTTCGAGTCCGGCATCTGGATGCCGGAAGTCGCCAGTATCCGCAACCCGCGCCTTGGTCGCGCTTTGCGCGAAAGCGTACAGAAGCACCCCAATATCACCCTGTATGAAGATACCGAGATTGTGGGCTTTACCACCTTCGGTGAGCGAGTGACCGGCGTGAAAACGGCTCGTGGCCAGCATCAAGCCGATGAGGTGATTCTGGCCGGTGGGGCCTGGAGTGGTGAGCTGCTGGCCTCACTGGGGCTGAAGCTACCGGTCGAGCCGGTGCGTGGACAGATGATGGTGTTCAGAGCCCCTGTTGGGCTGGTCAATCGTGTGGTGATGCTGGAAGGACGTTACGTTATTCCGCGCAATGATGGCCGTGTACTGGTGGGCAGCACACTGGAGCATGTGGGCTTTGACAAGCAGACCACGGAAGAGGCTGGCCATTCCCTGTTTGATACCGCCACCCGCATTGTGCCCGAGCTGGCCGCATATGAAGTCGAACATCATTGGGCCGGCCTGCGTCCCGGCTCCCCTGACGGTATTCCCTTTATCGGTGCCGTTCCCGGCTGGAAGGGGCTACACCTGAATACCGGACACTACCGCAACGGGCTGGTTTTGGCGCCGGCGTCCACGCGCCTGTTGTCCGATCTGCTGCTTGAGCGTTCACCCGTCATCAATCCTGAGGCATACTCTCCTGCTGGACGTTTACAGGCACTCTGAGCAGTCGCAGGAGAGAGATGAGCACACCGATCCGGGTCGTTATGGCCCAGCTGAATCTGCTGGTGGGAGATATCCCCGGCAATACGGGCCGTATCATCGATACGGCCCTCAAGGCACGAGATGAACTGAACGCTGATCTCGTGCTGTTCCCCGAACTGGCCCTGACCGGTTATCCGCCTGAAGACCTGCTGCTGCGCCCCAGCCTTGAGCTGCGTGTTCAGGAAGCGCTGCAGCGCATTCTTGCCGCCGTATCGGGGGTCACGCTGGTGCTGGGCTACCCACGCTATCGCGAGGGCGCGCTTTACAACATGGCCGGCGTGATCCGTGACGGTGAGCTGCTGCATGAATATGCCAAGCAGTGCCTGCCCAACTTTCAGGTGTTCGACGAGAAGCGCTATTTTGCGGCGGGCGATGAAGTCGGAATGTTTGAGCACAAGGGCATCAAAATCGGCCTGAGCATCTGCGAAGACATCTGGCACACCGGGCCGGTTGAACAGCTTAGGGCTGAGGGTGCAGAGCTGGTACTGAGCCTCAACGCATCCCCTTTCCATATCGGCAAGCCGGCACAGCGTCGCGATGTACTGAATCAGCGGGCGCAGCAACTGGGTTGCCCTCTGGTGTATCTGAACCTGACCGGTGGACAGGATGAGCTGGTGTTTGATGGCGGCTCCATGCTGGCCTCGGAACAGGGCGATATTCTGTTTCAGGGCGTACATTGCGAAGAAGCGCTGTACAGCTGCAGCTTTGACCCGGCTACGGGCGTACTGAAACCGGAGCAGGCTGGCGTGGCCGAGCCGGACAGTGACGCACTGGTCTATCAGGTACTGGTGCAAGGCGTGCGTGATTACATCAACAAGAACGGTTTTCGCGGCGTGGTGCTGGGGCTCTCGGGCGGCATCGATTCGGCCCTGACGGTGGCGGTGGCGGTGGATGCGCTGGGTGCCGACCGGGTAGAAGCGGTGATGATGCCGTTCCGCTATACCTCCTCAATGAGCCTTGAGGATGCCGAAGCCGAAGCGCGGGCGCTGGGCATTCAATATGATGTGATCTCCATCGAGCCCCTGTATGACAGCTTCATGCAGCAGCTGGCGCCCCAGTTCGAGGGGCTGAACCCGGATACCACCGAAGAGAACCTGCAGGCCCGCTGTCGGGGTGTGCTGCTGATGGCGATCTCCAACAAGAAAGGCTACCTGGTGCTCACCACCGGTAACAAGAGTGAAATGGCCGTGGGCTATTCCACCCTGTACGGCGATATGGCCGGTGGCTTTGATGTGCTCAAGGATATCCCCAAAACGCTGGTATACCGGCTGTCGCGCTATCGCAATACGCTGTCGCCGGTGATACCTCAGCGCGTCATCGATCGTCCGCCATCGGCCGAGCTGGCGCCTGACCAGACCGATCAGGACAGCCTGCCGGACTACGATGTACTGGACCGCATTCTTGAACTGTATGTGGAGCGTGATTACTCCGCTCAGGCGATTATCGACGAGGGTTTTGCCGCAGAGGATGTAAACCGAGTGCTGCGTCTGGTCGATATAAACGAGTACAAGCGGCGTCAGGCACCGATCGGGCCACGCGTAACCCAGCGCGGCTTTGGCCGCGACCGGCGTTATCCGATTACGTCAGGCTGGAAAGCCGGAATCTGATTCCGGTTGTCGCTGCAACAAAAAAGGCCGGCAATTTGCCGGCCTTTTTATGTGCGTAAGGATGAAGTCTTGGCTTATTCGGCCGCATCCTCATCATCAAATACACCAAAGGTCATGCGACTGAACAGCGAGCGCTTGTTGGCTTGCTCTTCAGCGTCTGCACGATCCTGCGCTTCGGCCCGCAGGCGATCAGCGGCCGGAGTGGGGCGGGCCGGTTCAGCCGGCTCGGCACCACCAAATAGACCAAAACTGGCGGCTTGCATCAGGGTCGCACTGTCCTGCTTGAACGGACGTATCTGATACTCCGGGTAGTTCAGCTGCAGCACTTCCAATGCATTTTTGGCCAGGTCATGCATGTTCAGCTCGGTATAGGCCTCGGCCATGATCGCCAGCGCATCGGGAACGGCTGGAGTTTCCTGCAGGTTCTCGACCACATAACGACCACGGTTGGCTGCGGCCACCCAAGCCTGACGGCGCATGTAGTAGGACGCTACATGGATCTCGTGGGTAGCCAGACGGTTTTTCAGGTACTGCATGCGCTTTTGCGCATCCGGTGCATACTCGCTCTGCGGGTAGCGGTTGAGCAGGGTCGAGAAGCTCTCGAAAGACTCAAGTGCGGCACCGGGATCGCGCTGGCTCACATCGATTGGCAGGTATTTTTCGAAGAAGGAGCGGTCTTCCTCGAATGCGGTCAGGCCCTTGAGGTAGTAGGCGTAGTCGATGTTATCGTGGTTCGGGTGCAGACGAATGAAGCGGTCGGCAGCGGCACGGGCCGATTCCGGTTCGTAATTGCGGAAGTAGGCGTAGATCAACTCCAGCTGAGCCTGCTCCGAGTAACGGCCAAACGGATAGCGGGCTTCCAGCAGCTGCAGCTTTTCAACCGCCAGGCCGTAGTTGTCGGCTTCCAGAGCGCTGAGCGCCTCGTCATAGAGCTGCTGCTCCGGTACATCCGGTGCCACCTTGTCGCCTCCAAACCATGAGCAGGCGGAGAGCAGGCTGAAAAGCGCCAGAGTAGCCAAGATTTTCAAGGGTCGCATGATCGATCATTCCTGATGCTGGGAGCCGAATTCGGCGTGACTGACCGGATTCGGTTATACTGGCCAGATAGTATCCGGCCTATTTAAACATAACCGGAGCCCATGCCAAAACATCCGCCGATTAAGAATCATATTGATGTCAGAACAGTTAGAGTTAGAAACACAGGTACCGACCGAAATGTTCGGAATGCGACTGGATCAGGCGGTCGCGCAGCTGTTCCCGGATTATTCCCGTTCCCGCCTGCAGGGCTGGATCAAGGAGGGAACTCTAACCGTTGACGGCAAGGTGCTCCGGCCCCGTGACAAGCTTAATGGTGGCGAACGGATCGAGGTCAAAACCGAGCTGCAGCGCATCGAGCATCACGAGGCACAGGTGATCCCCCTCGACATCATCTACGAAGATGAATCGATCATGGTGATCAACAAGCCTTCAGGGCTGGTAGTCCATCCCGGCGCCGGTCATGCCAGTGGTACGCTGATGAATGCCCTGCTGCACCACTGCCCGGATATTGCTCAGGTACCGCGTGCCGGCATCGTGCACCGGCTGGATAAGGAAACCACAGGCCTCATGGTCGTGGCCAAGACAATTGCTGCCCAGACCGATATCGTGGTCCAGCTGCAGGAACGCAGCATGGGACGGGAATACGAAGCGGTTGTAAATGGTGTCATGACAGGTGGGGGCTGCGTCGAGGAGCCAATGGGACGCCACTCCAAAAATCGCCAGAAGATGGCGGTTGTAGGGGTTGGGAAGGAAGCGATCACTCACTACCGAGTACTTGAAAAGTTTCGTGCGCACACGCACATCCGGCTTAAGCTGGAAACCGGGCGCACCCACCAGATCCGTGTCCACATGGCCCATATCAACTACCCACTGGTGGGTGATCCGCTTTACGGTGGTCGCTTTCGCATGCCCAAGGGAGCCAGTGGTGCCATGCAGCGTGCCTTGAAAGCGTTCCACCGTCAGGCGCTGCATGCCAAAAAACTGGAGTTGTATCATCCGACCAGTGGTGAGCTGATGTCCTGGGAAATTGATCTGCCCGAAGACATGCAGCATCTTTTGACCGTTTTGAAACGGGATGCACAGGAATACGACTACGAGCTATGAAACTGATCCGGCCGGACTGGTCCCTCTCTGATGGTATTGGTGCATGTGTCACCACCCGTATTGGCGGAGTGAGCCAGTCGCCATGGGCATCGCTGAATCTGGGTGACCATGTGGGTGATCAGCCGGAGGCCGTGGCCGCCAACCGTTGGCAGTTGCAGCAGGCGCTCGGTAGCATCAAGCCTCAATGGCTGTCGCAGGTACACGGCATCGAAGTGGTCGAGGCTCAGGCCGATGGCCGTGTCCGCGAAGCCGATGCCTGTTGGAGTTCGACCCCCGGCGTGGCGTGTGCAGTGCTGACGGCAGATTGCCTGCCGGTGCTGTTTGCCGATCCGGCCGGCCAGCGAGTTGCTGCTGCCCATGCCGGTTGGCGCGGGCTGTTGAACGGTGTACTGGAAGCCACCCTGGACTGTTTTGAAACACCCGAGCGGGTGCAGGTCTGGCTGGGGCCGGCGATCGGGCCATTGGCCTTTGAGGTTGGGCCTGAGGTACGGACCGCATTCTGTGAACAGATGCCCGCGGCGGAACAGGCATTCGTCCCCTCGCCACTGCACCCCAACCGCTGGTTGGCGGATCTTTATCAGCTGGCATGGCAGCGACTGCACCGGGCCGGTGTCACCGTGATCAGTGGCGGTGAGTATTGCACTTTCACCCAGCAGGATCTGTTTTTCTCCTATCGTCGCGACGGCGTAACCGGTCGCATGGCGAGTTTGATCTGGCTAGAAACAGCGGCCGGAGGCCGCAGGGACAGCTGAATGAACCTGACTGATTTAAAAGCTCAGCAAGTTGCGCTTATCCTTGCTCTGGATGGGCCGCAGTCCTTGCGGCAGCGGCTGGCAGCATTGGGTATCCTGCGTGGCCAGCGAGTAGAGCTGCGTACCAAGTCGCTCTGGGGCGACCCGCGTGCATACCGGATCGGCAATCAGCAATTCTGTCTGCGCAACGCTGAGGCGCAACATATTTGGATACAATTGCAAGATGACTGATCGCTGCTATACGCTCGCCCTGATAGGCAACCCCAACTGTGGTAAGACCTCGTTGTTTAATCAGCTCACTGGGGCCAGTCAGCGTACCGGGAACCTGTCAGGGGTGACGGTCAGTGGTCGTATCGGGGAATGTGTGCACCAGGGGGTACGGCTGAAAATCGTCGACCTGCCGGGTATCTATTCCCTGAGTCAGAACCGCAGTGAAGAGCGAGTCGCAAGAGACTACCTGACGCAAGAGCAGCCGGATCTGGTGATCAACGTGCTGGATGCAGGCAACCTGGGTCGGCACTTGGCGTTAACCAGTCAGTTGATGGAACAGAACGTACCGCTGCTGCTGGCGCTGAACATGCTGGACGAGGCTGAGCGCAACGGCACTCGACCGGATCTGGCCGCCATGTCCGAGGTACTGGGCGTTCCGGTGCTGCCCAGCGATGGCCGACGCAAACTCTATTGCGACAAACTGTTGGACGCGGTCGTGACCCGGTTACAGCAACCGGTTGCAGTACCACCGCTTATAATCGAATACGAACCTCACATTGATACCCTGTTGAATCGTCTGGAAACACATGGACTGCCGCGTTGGCAGAGTGTGCGCTGGCTGGAGTCCGCTGGCGATGTGGATTTTGCCTTGACGGATGAACAGCAGGCCATGCTGGATGAGGGGCAGAACAGCATCCAGGCCGAGCACGCACTCGGAGCTGCCGAACTGGTGTCCGAAGGGCGCTACGGCTGGGTTCATGGCTTGCTGCACCGCATGGGGCAGAGCCATGAAGAGTGCAATTTGGCCGATGATCGTCTGGATCGTATTGTGTTGAACCGTTGGCTGGGGCTACCGGTTCTGGTTGCACTGCTGTGGTTGATGTTCGAAACCACCTTTACCGCAGGGGCGCTGCCTGCAGACTGGATCTCTCAGGGCGTGGACTGGATTACGACACAGGTGGCACAACACATGCCTGAGTCTTTGCTGCGGGAAGTGATAGTCGATGGGATAATGGCCGGTGTCGGTGGTGTGCTGGTATTCCTGCCCAACGTGGTGCTGCTGTTCCTGTTCATGGAGTTGCTTGAGCAAAGTGGCTACATGGCCCGTGCCACCTTTCTGGTCGATCGGCTGCTCAGTCGAGTGGGTTTGCATGGCAAGGCGCTGGTGCCTCTGGTGATGGGATTTGGCTGTAACGTACCGGCAATTATGGCGACCCGCTCCATAGAAGAGCCCCGCGCCCGCCTGATCACCATTCTGATCAACCCCTTTATGAGCTGCTCGGCGCGGTTGCCGGTACTGCTGTTACTTGCCGGAGTGTTTTTTCCGGACAACGCGGGTACGGTGTTGTTTGCAGTCTACGGGCTTGGGGTCTTGATCGCGCTTGCATGTGCCGCGATCTTTGCACGGGTGCTGCCGGCGCATTATGACGAAACGTTCATCATGGAACTGCCGCCCTGGCGTATGCCTGGTGGCCGCTCACTGCTGCTGCATCTTTGGGATCGCTGCCGTGACTTTATAACCAAGGCGGGCACCGTGATTCTGATCGGTTCCATTCTGATCTGGCTGCTGCAAACCTTCCCGCGTGGTGGTGAACCGTTGCTGGAACAGTTCGGTCATGCCCTGACGCCGCTCTTTGCTCCTTTGGGATTCACCTGGCATGAAACGGTTGCACTGCTGTCCGGTTTCCTCGCCAAAGAGGTGATCGTGGCATCGTTGGCGGTTGTCTATCAGGCCAACAGCGAGAATACTGCCCAGCTGCAGCAGGCGATAGGCCAGGTACTGCCGGCAAGCGCAGGGCTGGCCTTTATGGTCTACACCCTTCTTTACATGCCTTGCCTGGCAACACTGGCAGTGATTCGGCGTGAAACCGGGCGGTGGGCCTGGGCTGTTGTTTCACTGTTGCTTGGGCTGACACTGGCTTGGGTGTGTGCCTGGATAACCTTTCATGTAGGGCAGTGGTTGCTGTGAGCACGATGACTGTGTTCGATTGGGTCATATTGGTCGGTCTGGTGTTACTGGTCAGCATCTGGCTGCTGTACCGTATTCGCTCCAGCCTTAAGGTCGGCTGCTGCAGCACGGATACCTCCACTTGTGCCGGTTGCAGTGGTGGGTGCGGCAAGCGTAACCAGACGAATGTCAGCCCCTCGGCTGCCAATAACAAAAAGCCCGACTGATTGCTCAGCCGGGCTTTTTATCAGGGCGCTTATGGGTTTCAGGCGCCGATCACACCACCATCCTCACGCTGTACCACCATAATGGTGGAACGCGGCTTGCTGTTGCCACCGCCCGGGAAGTGGGACGGTGCCAGCTCTTCACCCGGGTGCTGCACACCGATGAAGACCGTGCGCTGATCCGGTGAGAACGCCAGACCGGTGATCTCACAGGCGATGGGGCCAGTGGCAAAGCGGCGGATCTCGCCGGTCTGCGGGTCGGCACAAAGCATCTGGTTGTTGCCCATGCCGGCAAACTCGCCCTCGTTGCTGTACTTGCCGTCGGTCTGAATCCAGAGGCGGCCGGCAGCATCAAAGCCAAGACCATCCGGGCTGTTGAACATATTGTCGGCAGTGATGTTGTCGCTGCCGGCGTAGAGGCCTTCGGCAACGGTCGGGTTGCCGGCCATGGCGAACAGGTCCCAGTCAAAGCGGCTGTCCACATGGTTGCCCTGATGCGGCCACCAGCGCACGATCTGGCCGTAGTTGTTCTTGGCTCGCGGGTTCGGACCACCCACCGGCTGGCCTTCCTTGCCGCGGTTCTTGTTGTTGGTCAGAGTGCAGAACACTGCCTTGTTGTCCGGATGAACAGCTACCCACTCCGGGCGATCCATGGTGGTGGCGCCTACTTGCGTGGCGGCTTCACGGGCAAAGATCAGCACTTCCGCCTGGTCGGCAAAGCCGTTCTCGGCGGTAAGGCCATTCTTGCCGTGAGTCAGCTCGATCCACTCGCCCTGGCCCTTGATCTCGCCGTCATTGGCGGAGAAGCGTGCCACGTACAGGGTGCCTTCTTCCAACAGGTCACGGTTGGCCTGCTGGTTGTTCGGGTTGTATTTGGCCTTGGAAACGAACTTGTACAGGTGCTCGCCACGCTCGTCATCACCCAAATACACCACCACATGACCGGACGGGTCGATGGTCAGAGCGGCATTCTCATGCTTGAAACGGCCCAGAGCGGTGCGCTTCTTCGGTGTAGCGGTCGGGTCCATCGGATCGATCTCGACCACCCAGCCGAAACGGTGCGGCTCGTTGGGGTGTTTGGCCAGATCGAAACGCTCGTCATGGCGGTACCACTGGTAGTCACGGTTGCCCGCTTTCAGGCCGTAGCGTGTATCGCGTGCCGGCAGTGCAACGTCATCCTGAGCCGAGGCGAAGTACTTGTGGAAATTCTCTTCGCAGGTCAGGTAGGTGCCCCAGGGCGTTTCGCCGTTGGCGCAGTTGTTGAATGTGCCCAGCGGCTTGCGGCCTGAAGGATCGGCGGCGGTTTTCATCAGCGCATGGCCAGCGGCCGGGCCGGTCAGCTCCATCGGTGTGTAGGCGGTGATACGACGGTTATGGTCGGAATCGCGGTTCACCTGCCACTCGCCCTTGGCGTTACGGCGGATTTCGAAGATAGACACGCCATGTGCCGCCTGGGACTTCTTCACCTCATCGGCGGTCAGGTCCTGCTTGCCCTGGTGGGCGAACAGGTATTCCGGGTTGATGTACTCGTTATTCACTGCCAGCAATGCACGGTCTTCGTCCAGCGGGAAGAAGCTCATGCCGTCGGTATTGTCACCGAACTGACCGGCCTGCGCGGCTGCATTTTGGGTACCGGATGCGTCAAACGCCGGCGCACCCTTGAGGATGGGATCGCCCCAGGAAATCAGCGGCTTGGCTACATAGCCTTCGGGCACCACAAAAGTATCGGCGGTGCTGGCCGGTACGGCCTTGAATCCCATCAGCTTGCTGGGTTCCGGGCGGGTTACGGCTGCAACTGCCTGTGCCAGCGGGTTGGCGGCCAGGAACAGGCCCATGGCAGCGGCTCCACCACGCAGGAAGTTGCGGCGGCTGATGCCTTTCGCCGTCATGCGGTCAAAATCGGTCTGTTCCAGTTCCGGATGATCTTCGGGATCAAAATGCTCAATCTGATTCATGTCACCTGTCCTGTATTGGGTTACCGGGATGCAGGTGCATGTTGTAGCAGTGTGCTATTACAGAATTAAGAAAAGTGTACTGCTGTATAAGAAATAACTAATTTAATTGCTGTCAGATCTTGAAGCCGCCCCTGCTGGCCCCTATCTATAGGGGTAACAGAAACAGCCGAACCGTCTGACCCCCTATGTCGGACCAGCGGCACCGAGAGATCCACAGGAGACCTCATGCGACCCGACAAATTTACCTCACGACTTCAGGAAGCCCTGTCCGACGCCCAGTCACTGGCGATCGGCAAGGACCACAACATGGTGGAGCCGATCCACCTGCTGGCTGCCTTTTTGCAGCAGCAGAACGGCTCGGTGGCGCCGCTTTTGCGTCAGGCCGGTGCCGACCGGATGAGCCTGACCGCCAAGGTAGGCGAAGCACTGGACCGCCTGCCGGTGGTGAGCAGCCCCGATGGCGAGATCCATCTGTCCCAGAACATGGCGCGCCTGTTCAACCTCACCGACAAGCTGGCGCAGCAGCGTGGCGACCAGTACGTCGCCAGTGAACTGGTGCTGCTGGCGATGCTGGACGGCAAGAGTGATGCCGGCAAGGTATTGAAAGACTGCGGCGTGAATCGCCAGTCACTGGAAAACGCCATCAACAACATGCGCGGAGGCGACAGCGTGAACGATCCCAACGCGGAAGAGACCCGTCAGGCGCTGGACAAATACTGCATCGACCTGACCGAGCGCGCCGAGTCCGGCAAGCTGGACCCGGTGATCGGCCGTGATGACGAGATTCGCCGTACCATTCAGGTGCTGCAGCGCCGCACCAAGAACAACCCGGTGCTGATCGGTGAGCCCGGTGTGGGCAAGACCGCCATCGTTGAAGGGCTGGCGCAGCGTATCGTCAATGGTGAAGTGCCGGAAGGGCTCAAGCGCAAGAAAGTGCTGTCGCTGGATATGGGATCGCTGATCGCCGGTGCCAAGTTCCGTGGCGAGTTTGAAGAGCGCCTGAAAGCGGTATTGAACGAACTGTCGAAACAGGAAGGCCAGATCATCCTGTTCATCGACGAGCTGCATACCATGGTCGGTGCCGGCAAGGGCGAAGGCGCCATGGACGCGGGCAACATGCTCAAGCCCGCGCTGGCGCGTGGCGAGCTGCACTGTGTCGGTGCCACTACCCTGGACGAGTATCGTCAGTACGTGGAAAAGGACGCCGCGCTGGAACGCCGCTTCCAGAAGGTGATCGTCGATGAGCCCTCCGAAGAAGACACCATCGCCATCCTGCGTGGCCTGAAAGAGCGCTACGAAGTACACCACGGCGTCGATATCACCGACTCCGCGATCATCGCTTCCGCCAAGCTGAGTCAGCGTTACATCACCGACCGCCAGCTGCCGGACAAGGCGATCGACCTGATCGACGAAGCCGCCTCGCGCATCCGCATGGAGATGGACTCCAAGCCGGAAGAGATGGACCGTCTCGACCGTCGCCTGATCCAGCTGAAGATGGAACGCGAAGCGCTGAAGAAAGAGAAGGACGAAGCCTCGCGCAAGCGTCTGGAAGAGCTTGAGCACAACATCGGCAAGCTGGAGAAAGAGTACTCCGACTTCGAAGAGGTGTGGAAGGCCGAGAAGGCCAGCCTGCAGGGTTCGCAGCAGATCAAGGAACAGCTTGATCAGGCCCGTGTCGAAATGGAACAGGCACGCCGCGCCGGTGACCTGGCCAAGATGTCCGAGCTGCAGTATGGCCGCATTCCCGAGCTGGAAAAACAGCTGCAGGCTGCCGACAGCACTGAGCAACAGGCGGAAGAGCACAAGCTGCTGCGCAACAAGGTGACTGAAGAGGAAGTGGCCGAAGTGGTTGCCCGCTGGACCGGCATACCGGTCAGCAAGATGCTGGAAGGCGAGCGCGAAAAGCTGCTGCGTATGGAAGATGCCCTGCACCAGCGCGTGGTGGGGCAGAGCGAAGCGGTGGTGGCTGTGTCCAACGCCGTGCGCCGTTCCCGTGCCGGCCTGTCTGACCCCAACCGCCCCAACGGCTCCTTCCTGTTCCTCGGCCCGACCGGTGTCGGCAAGACCGAACTGTGCAAGGCGCTGGCCAGCTTCCTGTTCGATACCGAAGACGCCATGGTGCGAATCGATATGTCCGAGTTCATGGAGAAGCACTCCGTGGCGCGCCTGATCGGTGCGCCTCCGGGCTATGTCGGTTATGAAGAGGGCGGCTACCTGACCGAAGCGGTGCGCCGCAAACCGTACTCCGTGCTGCTGCTGGACGAAGTGGAGAAGGCGCACCCGGATGTGTTCAACATCCTGCTGCAGGTGCTGGAAGATGGCCGCCTGACCGATGGCCAGGGCCGCACCGTGGACTTCCGCAATACCATCGTGGTGATGACCTCTAACCTGGGCTCTGACCTGATCCAGAACTACAGCGATGACGACGACTACAACCTGATGAAACAGGCGGTAATGGAGTCTGTGGGTACTCACTTCCGCCCCGAAGTGATCAACCGCATCGACGAGGTGGTGGTATTCCACAGCCTGCGCAAGGAACAGGTGGCCGGTATCGCCGAGATCCAGCTGGACCGTCTGCGCAAGCGCCTGGCCGAGCGCGAGCTGAGCATCACCTTCACCAGCACCGCCATGGACAAGCTGGTGGATGTGGGCTTCGAGCCGATCTACGGCGCCCGTCCGCTGAAGCGGGCGATCCAGCAGTGGATCGAAAACCCGCTGGCGCAGAGGCTGCTGGCCGGCGAGTACGAGCCCGGTCGCAAGATCGCGGTGGATGTGGAGGCCGGAGAGTTTACCTTCAGGTAATCTCAGGTTGTCACACCATGTTGGGAGCAAAGGCCTGCCGAGCGATCGGTGGGCTTTTTTGCTTTTCGGGTACTGAAACTGGTAGTGAACCGATGCACGGCTACCCAGGAGAGGAAGTGCAGAGCCAGGGTGATAGATTTTTTACTTTGGTTGGGTGGTCAGTTCAGACTGTGCTGGCTATAGTGTTGTTAATGGATGACAGGGAGTACCGTGCAGATCAGCGCAGCACGGCGGCGTTCAGCACGTAATGAAGGAGTATCAGGTATGACCAAACCTCACCAAGTTTTTCCTCTGATCCCTTCCCGGCTGCCGTTGATGATGCTATCTGCTGAGTGGCCCTCTGTCGAACGGGTATACCTTTTTGTCAGTTCAACGAAAAAAAAACCTTATCTATCAGTTGGTTATGTGATGGATGAAGGAATTAAAAGGTATACCCGCTAATAATTATTATGAGGTTTACCTCATAAATAGGCTGTTATGTTTTTTTAGCCTAATCATCCATTAACTCGAAGGAGTGAAGAAATGAATACGTTGTTTAAACTCATATTTGTTATTTTCCTTTCGGTAGTATCATTAATGGCTTCTGCTATAGAAAGGCAGCAAGCTCAAAACTGGTGTTGGGCAGCTTCAGTACAAGATGTAATGGCTCAAGCTGGCTTTTATCAAACACAGCCGCAAATCGCCGCTCGTTTAGATGGGTGGCCAAGAGATAGACCTGCATATACTCAAGAGCTTGTACTTTTATTAAGATCATATGGGTTCCGCGCATGGCAAGCGGGGCGCCCTGGATCACCGCAAGAGCTTTATGGCTCGTTAAGCAGTGGTTGGAAATTAATCGCATTTGTGAGGCCATCAAATGGCGCAGTCGGCCACTTCATAGTTTTACAGGGCATTGATCCAATATCGAGAGGTATTATTGTGTCCGATCCATGGACTGGGCAAACATATGTAAACTCTTTGCAGCAGTTGTATCAAGGCTGGCGCTGGGGTGATTCTGTTGTTGTCGGTACGCCCGGATAAATAAAATATAACAAACGCTTGCACCGGAACAATTTTCCGTTGCTTCCGCAACTACAAGTTGTCCGGTGAAGCGGGCGTTAGAACTTAAGGAGAGATAGGTGTCAGATCAAAAAGAAAAATATGACAAACCCTTGCTAACGTTGCGAAATGCTCGTGATGTAATAGTGATATGTTTGATTGGGGTTGTAACTTGGAAGTTGATCAACTCTGACATATCAATCTCTATCAAAGAGTTCACGTTCACCGACTTACTATCGATATTTGTTTCATTCTTTGCAATCGCCTTATCTATAGCCTTTTACTTTAAGGCAACAGATACGAGCAATCGTTTTTACGACAACTCCTATAAGTTCACTAAAGAGATATCTGAAATATTGGGACGCATTGAGGCCGGATTCGGAGAAAAACTAAAACATATAGATGAAGGTTATGCAGGAATTAGAGATCGATTTGACCAGCTTCCCTTTGATGCAAATAAGGCAAAGGAAGAGATTGAGGCGGAGAAAAAAGAAATAGAAAAGAAAAAGAAAGAGCAAAATAACCTTCTTGAGAGTTTGGCTCAGAAAGCGCAACTGGCCGAGGCTGAAAAAGAAGATCTCTTTAATAAAATGGAAAAAACGAATAAAGAGCTCGAATCAGCAAAGAGTGATCTCAGGCGAATGCAGAGAAACATGATGAAGCATGAGCGTCTTAAACTTAATATTGACCCTGAAAGAAAGCGACGAGTAATGGAATACCTAGTAGATAGAATTAGCGAAGAAATACCTCCTGGCTGGGAAAGGACGCCTAGAGCTAGCATGTTAATAGAGATTTTCGACAACATCCGGGACGATTTACACCCCGAAGCAATTGAAGATTTAGAGCATGTTGGCATGATTGATGATGACGGGCAGTTGAATCGTCGTGGAGTCGAAGGGTTACTCTTCAAACTGAGAAAGAGTGCGTAAAGTTCTAACAAACGCGTCAATTAGGACGCTCGCAAGCTCGCGCCTATTACGCGGGCGTTAAATTGCAAGGAGAGTTATGAGTCAAACCGAAGTGCTCGCAATATGGGGTGCGGTGACCGGGACAATAGGCACCGTTGCTGGCCTATTAGGGCTTTGGCTGAGATTTAGGCAACACGGTTTGGATAAGGCCAAACTGCTGTGTGAGTCATCTTTTGGTTTTGACTCGCCAAGTCGGACGTTGCACAAATTAACTGTACGCTCCATCGGTAGAAGACCAGTTTCAATTGATAATATTAAATACTTCATTACGCCAAGAGATTGGAAGCAAAGGCTTATCAAGTCTTGGCACCACAAGAAAGGACGCTGGCTTTGGCATCAAGAGCCGAAACAAAAAATAAAACTTGGTGAAGGTGAAAAAACGGAAATTGGTATTTCACTTCCAAATGGTATAGCCATCACTGAGATATATAAAGTTGAAGTAGTAGATCAGGCCGGTAAGGCTTGGCCTGTTAATTGGGAAACAAGCTCAAGACTACAAAAGGTAGCAACTCAGGAAACATTGGACGAACTTGCTAAGGAAAATGACAAGCGAGTAGTTAGTGCTACAGGCTATCGACTCGGTGAAAAATATTTCTTAGAGACAAAGTTCAACACAAAACCAAGCCGTTCAGGCACTCCTTGTGGAAGAAGCTTCTGGTTTCTCGACACAAAGAAATATCAAGAAAAACTACAGAGCATAAAAGATATCCAGTTTGATCAGTTCTTATCTGGTGATATTGAAGAACTGAGTTAGCAATTTAACAAACAGCTGCAGTGGATCAGTTTTCGCTGCGCAAAAACTGTCCGCTGAGCCGGGCGTTACGTGTCATCACATTGAGGAGTTTTAATTAATGCAAATTGGAGCAGCAGCAATCGCGAAAATTGCTGAAATGATATGTGGTGATCAACCATTTCAATTCTTTCCATATCGAAGTTCGTCTTACCTTACGCGATTTTTTGTCGATTTAGACCTTGATTATGTCCATGATGGATCAACTAGGCGAGTCTGGGTTAGGGAAGTTCTTGACGAACTCAATAGGAGGCAATCTCCAGACAATATGCCATCACCAGAAATGGTTAAGGTAATTGAGTATCTATTACATCCAGATCACTTTCTATTTGATGATAAAGTTGACCGTGACAAGGCTTTAGAAGCTGTTACTTCATCGCTAAAAACAAATGACTTAACAATTTCTGTTCAGGCGAACGGAACAGTTCGGTTACTTCCTGCGAATGGTGAGTTTGTATCAACCTCTTTTGAAGAAATTCCAACCGAGCGAGTAATTACGTTTAAACCTAGTGTATTTCAAGTTCCTGCTAAAAAGTTAAACGAAAAACTAATTTCCGTGATGATGCCATTTAATGCGGGATTTAATGGCACTTACTCAGCAATAACTAGGGTAGCGGATTATATGAGTTTGGAATGCAAGCGAGCTGATGATATTTGGGACAATTCGACGTTTATACAAGATATCTTTGATTTGATATTTTGTTCTAAGGTTGTGGTGGTTGATTTCACCGGTAAAAACCCAAATGTCATGTATGAAACAGGAATCGCTCATACTCTTGGTAAAACGGTTATTCCAATTACTCAGTCCCTTGACGATATACCTTCTGACTTAGGGCATCATAGGGCACTAAAATACTATCCAAATGAAGAAGGTTTAAGGAATCTAAGTAATGAGCTTTATAAACGCCTTCAAGTTATCTATAAGCAAAACACGTAACAAGCGCATGTTGTCGGACTGGTTTTCCGCTGCGCTCCAAACCAGCCGCAAATGCGGGCGTTAGGCTTTCAAAAAATAAACGATGGAGAAAAGAAATGACAACTGATGAAAAGAATGATGATGTTCAGGTCTCTGTTGAAGGACCAAAGCAGATTGGTAAAGCCAACCATCACACCAGAGCTGCGAGCATTACTCTTACAACATACGTCCCACAGGTTGCTAATGTTAAATGGGTTCGTGCATACATACGTAATCTTCCATGGGGGCAAGGGCAATGCACTCTAGGTAGTTCAGCATGGGTTCAAGCACCGCTTGATGGCCGCGAGCCCATGGGGTGGTGTAGAGCTGAGGGTCGTGGCCAAGGAACAACAGAACATGCTCGTTGGGTCAAGGTTCAGTTTTACAGCTGGAGCCACTGTAATAGCAGGGAAGCTAAATTGGAGGTTGGTTATTCAATGCCCAAGTCTCTTGGTGAAGAGAAAGAAATTGTTGAAATAGCAGAATCTCTTTGGCAAGAACCTAGCCTTGGCTATACCGAAGATAAAGAAGCCTAACAAGGCAAATTCACTCGGACTGCCAAAAGCTGCGCCGCTCGTTCCTCGCTTCGCAGCTTTTGGCACCCGGTGATTTGCGGCGTTAGCCAATACTAAAGGAAGGAGAGCAAGAATGGTAAGTCGAATTGTGGCCCTATTGATGATGATTGCAACCATATCAGGATGTTATCAAGCGCAAACATACATGACTCGTCCAGATCCGGTAACAGGAATTAATGTCTACACATCAGATGGAGGTAAAATACCAGGTACGTGGGTCTATGTTATAGATGATTCTGTCACCTCCGCTTCACGCCAAATAAAGGCATCTTCTCACGCATGTAGTCTCCATACCTATCCCGTAAACGCTGGAGATTCTCTTTCATCCTCAGTTAGCAATGCTATGGAGCAAATATTTGAAAACACTTTACCTCGAAAGGCTCTTCCAACATCAAGTTCGGCTGTTGAAGAAGGGCTGTCTGGTGCTGCCATCATCAAGTTAGATGAATTTTATCCAAAATTTAACTGTTCAATTGGGCAAATCGAAGGATATTGCACAGCTAATACTGATTTGTCGTTAACAGTAACGTTGGTGCACTACCCAGAAGGTAAGAGAAAATACGTTCATGCTAGCTCCCAGCGCAGTGCAGATGGAAGTTCGGGTCAAATGTGCGCTGCTGTAAGCAACGTTATAGCGGCTTCTGTTAAGAAAACAACAAAAGATGTATTAGAACGAATAGGTGAAAAAATATCGTTGGTAAATATGTCTAGCAAGTAATTATGGCTAACAAAGCAAATGCACTCGGACGGTAAAAATCGCCGCTCCTCGTTCCTCGTCGTTCTGCTTTTTACCGCCGGTGATTTGCGCCGTTATACGTAAAGGAAGAACATGAGCACAATCGGAATTCTCGCATACGGATCTCTAATTGAAGACCCAGGTATTGAACTGGAACCTTTAATATTCGAAAGAAAAGAAGGTATACAAACTCCATTTAATATTGAATTTGCACGGACTAGTTCTTCCCGTGGTGGAGCACCAACGGTTGTTCCGGTTGAGAATATCGGTTCACCGGTGTCTGCCGTAATACTTATGTTATCAAACGATCTAGATGTAGATGCTGCTAAAGACCTTCTCTGGCGACGAGAAACACGGAACGAAAAATCTAAAAAGCATTATTCTAATCCAGTTAATCCAACTGTGAATCAGGTAGTGGTGGAAGAAGTAAGAGATTTCCATGGTGTCGATCTAGTACTATTCACTAAGATTGGTGCGAACATTGACGCTCCAACAGCTGTTAAGCTCGCTACCCTAGCAATAGAAAGTGCTCGAGGAGGTGCGGGTGCAGATAGGAAGGATGGAATAAGCTATCTAATTTCCTTGAAGCGGCAAAATATATCTACCCCATTAATGCATAGTTATGAAAGTACAATATTGCAGAGGCTTGGAGTAAAAACATTAGAAGAGGCGTATGAAGCTGCACGCCAAAACGTATAATTAGCTGTTATGATTTACAGAATGTGAGTTCGGTATGAAGTTTATTCGCGACAAAAGAATAATGTCAGTACTTCTTAATGAAGCACGGTATTTGACAGGGATATTCGGTGGATTTAATCTGGCATCTATGGCCATTATGGCTAGTAGAGATTTAAATTTATGGGTTGGGGTTAGTCTGTTTGTGACAGCAATGTCAACCTTGCTTCTCATATTTTCAACTTATTTGATAGCTGCGATGTCTGGAGTGAATGAGTTAAAAGATCACCCAGAGCTAATCGATGATAATGGCCATAGGATTATCGATGATATTGATAAGGAATCATTTTCCTCTATAAGTGTCATTTGGGGATTTGGTGTATTTAGTTTTGTTCTAAGTATATTTACACTGTGCATTAGTATAGGTTGGACGGCTGTGCTAGGTTTTATATCAGCCGTATTGATAATATTATTTATTTTTAAATATGAAGATAAGATTTATAGCAAGTATTTTGAATCATAACAAGGCGTTCAAAATCAGTCGCTGCGCTCCTTGGGACCTCCAAAGCTACGCTTTTCCGGCCCTTTAACGCGGCGTTAAAAGTTAAGGATGACTATGAGTTATTTTGGACTTACCTTACTTATCATCTTGGCTAGCCTGGTGGTCTATTCGGCAAGCTTCGTTACGTATCATGTATCTCGGTCCGACTCACTTGAAGTTAATCAGAAGCGCGCAATCTATTTGTTGGCCTGGTTGATTCCCTTAGTTGGTCCGGCCATTACTGTTGCGGCGCTTGGGAATGATTTTGCTCGGCAGAAAAAGAAACATGCTATTCCATTGTTAAGTTACATTTTCTTAGCTGGCGTATTTGCGCCAACTCAAGATAGTAATGACGAATCAGGTAATGGCTCCAGTAACGATACAACAGGGGGAAGCGATGGAGACTTTTAACAAGCGCATGTTGATCAGCCGCTTCGCGGCCTGGGACCTCCTTTCAGTCGGCCCCAAATGCGGGCGTTAGAGGTCATATGAACTCATTCATTTATCACGCTATTATGATGCTCGAAGATATGGGAATGTCTGTTGGATATCCTGATTTCCATCATGCCACAGTTAATAATGATGGATCGAAAAACGTGCACATGAAAATTTGTGAAAGAATTGGTAATAGAGTAAGCATCGAACAGAATCAAAAAATGAAATTCATGATGATTTTTTCGATCTTCGATGTTTACATTGATTCCTGTTATCCAGAACTGGAAGGTCTTTCATTTTTACAGAAATATAAAAATATTCCGTCTGACAATGATATGGATTTAATACTCAGTCAGTTATTTAGAATTGCAAAATTAATAAGAAATTCAATTATTCATAGTCCCTCATCTTTTGAATTTTCCAATAGCAATCTTAACGTTGAATATAAATTCAGAGGCACGAATTTTTTCGTTGAACTATCATTTGATGCATTGAATACACTCTATACAGCGATAGTGATGTATACGAAAGGGGATTTGGGATCGGGAAACTACTTTCTTGGAATAATGAGGTATATTTTCAGCAACATTATCTCCGGAATTAGTCGATTTTCGGACGAGTTCGGGACTGAGTTGAAACATCCTGATTGCGGTATAAAAATAAAGCCGTATTTAAGGGAGGTTGTGATGAATACTGAATACGAAGTTAAAGATGGGGAAGTGAAAATAAAATTTGATGAAAGTAAGCTCTCTGATTGGCAAGGGGCAGACTTTTATATTGAGAGGAATGGTGAAGACTTTTTGGTGCCAATAGAGGCATTAGGAACCGATCTTACAATTGAAGAAGCTGGTTTAATGAGTAAATGGAGGTACGAAGGCTCTTTTCCTCCACTCAATAAAAACCTCTAACAAGTTGCAGCACTTCAGCCGCTACGCGGCTCGGACCTCAATAAGCTACGCTTATTTCGTCCGGTGTGCAAAGCGTTAGGGCGAAAGGAACTTCCGGAGAATATGGCAAACATAGAGATACCAGATGAAGCGAGACAGGCACAGTCAGTCGTTGAAGGTGTGCTTGGTGATTCGATCGTCGGCATTTTTCTCTTCGGCTCTGCCGTTGTTGGTGGTTTAAAGCGCGACAGCGACGTAGATATCTTGGTCGCAGTCTCTGACTCGCCTACCTTTGAACAAAGAAAGGCCTTGGTATCTCAGTTAATGAACGTATCCGGCGCTATTGGGAATCGGCAAGCCATCAGGCCACTAGAGTTAACTGTGATGACGATTTCTGATGTCGTGCCTTGGCAGTTCCCGCCTAGGGCTGAGTTTGTATACGGTGAGTGGTTGCGAGAGGAGTTTGAGGCTGGAAGTGTTCCGGAACCAGACCGCGATCCGGTGCCAATGAGTGACATCCGACGGGCAATCCATGACTCTTTGCCCAGTCTTCTGGCCGAGGCAAAGGGAGATGAACGCAATGTCGTTCTCACCTTGTCACGTATGTGGCTGACCGCTGCTACCGGTAATATTGCTCCAAAAGATGCGGCTGCGGAGTGGGCGGAAAAGCAAGCATCCCCTGACCAAGCAATGCTATTGAGGTATGCGCGGGATGGCTATTTGGGAAAGATTGAGGATCGATGGGATGAGAAGCAGGAGGATTTCGAGACACTTGTTTCTTATATGAAAGAATCGATCCAGGCACAGGGACAAATGTAGTTCCCCCGGTTCAGTGGACACCTCGATCTAATTCAGACGAGGTGAGATATGCCAGCGTACAAGAACCCAAAAAAGACGCGACAGTACACGAACGAGTTCAAGGCCAAAGCTGTTAAGCTGACCCATCTGAGTGGGGCGAGCGTGAAGGGAGTGGC
>NZ_FNRJ01000032.1 GCF_900107855.1 Marinobacterium iners DSM 11526
TCCTCGTTCCTGCTGTTCGCGGAACGTGCGGAGAAAAAATACGGCATCTCGGCGCGCGACATACTGGTCGAGCTGGGCCGTCGCGGCACCGTAGGCGGACAGGAAGACATGATTGAAGACCTGGCACTGACCATGGCGAAAGAAAAGGGGTTGATCTAATGAGTCATGCCGTTACTGTTGATCCGGCTGGAAAAACCTTCGATGTACATGCAGGCGACAGTATTCTGGATGCCGGACTGAAGGCTGGTGTTGTGCTCAAGCACAGCTGCCGTGATGGCCAGTGTGGTGAGTGTCGCACGGAGCTGAAGTCAGGACAGGTGGAATACCCGGAAGGGCTGGAACTGAGCGAAACCGACAGGGCTGGTACAACCGTGTTGGCCTGTCAGGCTCGGCCGCTCAGTGATCTGGTGTTGCACTCGCCTGAAGTTACCAGCTTCGAAGGCGTGACGGTGCAGAAAGTGGCTGCTCGTGTGATGGGTAAAGAGCCACTTGCAGACGACGTGGTGAAGCTGACCTGCAAGCTGGCACCGGGAACCGTATTCAATTATGTACCTGGACAGTATGTCGATCTGACGATCAAGAATATCGTCACACGCAGTTATTCAATGGCAACTGCTGAGGCCGTGGATGGTTGTATCGAACTGCATGTGCGGCTGGTGCCGGGAGGTCAGGCGACGCCGATGATCTTTGAAGAGGTTCAGCTCAAGAACGTGGTGACAATCGAGGGGCCGTTCGGCACCTTCTATCTGCGTGACAGTGATGCCCCTGCCATCTTTTTGGCCAGTGGAACCGGTTTTGCACCGATCAAGGCTTTGATGGAACAGTTGATCGCCAGCGGCAGCGGGCGTCGGGTGCATCTGTATTGGGGTGGGCGTGCTGCGCAGGATCTGTACATGGACCACCTCTGCCGTCAATGGCAAGCTGAACTGGACTGGTTTGAGTACACACCTGTACTGTCAGATGATATATCCGGGTGGAGTGGCCGTACGGGATTTGTGCATGCAGCTGTCATTGAGGACTATTCGGATCTGTCTTCATATCAGGTGTATGCCTGCGGCGCACCTGTAGTGATCGACTCAGCTCGACGCGATTTCACAGCTCAATGTGGTCTGCAGGAAAGCAATTTCTTTGCAGATGCCTTCGTATAGCGGTTTTGACTGATCCCATTATCTCGCACCTGAACCAAAGTTGATTATCAAATAGTGAACTTAGTGTTGCATTAATGGTGCGTATGTAGAAAATACAGTACTGTACTGTATGTAAAAAACATAAAAACAAACGGAGCCATAGCGATGTCATTATTGAAAAAATCCACGCTGTTCAAAGCCACCATTGCTGTTACTGGTGCGTTGTTGACCTCCACAGCTTTTGCGGCAGAGGTGACCCTGCGTTACAACCAGTGGTTCCCTTCGCAGCACTGGTCACAGAAAGACGGCCTCTATAAGTACTTTGAAGAGATCGAAAAAGTGACAGAAGGGCGTGTCAAGGTACAGCCATCCGCCAAGCCGTTGGCCCCTCCGACTCGTAACTACCAGGCCGTTGTATCTGGCATTGCTGACCTGGCCTGGGGGCCTCATGGCTATGCGCCGGGTGCTTTCCCGTTGACTGAGATGGTTGAATTTCCGTTCACCAATATTGATGCAGGCGTCAGCTCGGCAGCATATTGGCGTGCATATGAAAAGTATTTCAAGGCAGCAGGGATGCATGACAATGTGCATACGCTGGCTGTACATGTGACATCCGGCGGCAATCTACATATGAAGTCGAGCCCGGTTGTTAATCCTGCAGACCTTAGCGGTAAAAAAATTCGTGTCCAGACCAGTGTTGTAGGCGATGCCTTGACCACGCTTGGTGCGGTGCCCATTTCGGGCTCTTTGTCAGAGCTTCGGGAGTTTCTGTCCAGAGGAATTATTGACGGAACTACACTCTCGGATGAGCTGCTGACTGGGTTCAAAGTAGATAACTACGTTGAGCACATTACACAAATACCGGGCGGCATATTTACAAATAGTACCTTTGTAATTGTGAACAAAGACAAGTGGGACCAGATAAGCCCTGCTGACCAGAAAGCAATTATGGATATTTCCGGAGAGAAACTGGCCGTGCGCATGGGATCTCTTTGGCATGAAAACGATGTTCTGGCACGTGCACAGCTTAAGGAGCGGCTGGGTGAAAATTATAAAGAAGCAGGCGAAGAGCTGAATGCGGCAATCGACAAGGCTTTTGAACCGGTGCGCGCTGATTGGTTCGATAAGGCGGAAGCCAATGGTGTTGATGGTAAAGCAGCTTTTGATTTCTACATGAACGAGATTAAACGTCTGAACTCTAAATGAGGATAAGGGCCATGCTGGAGCATGGCCCTTATACAGGGTTTCTTATGAGTATGTCCTTGTTGAAGGTGTTGGATTACATCTGTTCGAAGATATCAATGTTATCTCTTGTTGTTATGGCCGGGATAACCTTTGCAGATGTATTCGGACGTGTTTTTTTCAATAGCCCCATTGGTTTTGCTTATGAAGTGGTAGGTATATGCCTTGCGGTTTGTTTTTACTCAGGCCTGTATCATGTCCATAAGAAAAGAAAGCATGTCAAGATTGATTTGCTTGAGAAGATATTCAAGGGCAAAACTGGAATATTTCTCGCATGGTTCAGTTATATCATAGAGGTCGTTTTCTTTTCGGCTCTTGTTTATATGGTTTATATACAGGCTAAAGAGTCCAGGTTGTTTGGGGATGTGTTCATGTTCCTTGGATTGGAAAAGTGGATAATATTGGCGGTTATGGCTGGTTTTGCAATGGTTGCATTGATCAGTCTTTTGGTTGTTTACCCCGATAATAATCAGGAATAACAGGCGAAATTATGGTAATGCTTATAGCTTTTCTTTCACTTCTTTTCCTGTTGTTTATTCGTGTACCTATAGCAATATCGACGGGTGTAGTCGGTGTGCTTGGCCTGGCATATTATCAGGGTTGGTCGCCAGCAATGAGCCAGCTGGGCATGATTGCAACGGAAACGGTACTTTCCTATGAGTTTTCGGTTATTCCGTTATTTATTCTTATGGGTAACATCATCAGTCGCTCAGGCCTGGCTGATGAGTTATACAATGCCACTCATGCGTTGGTAGGTCATCTTAAAGGAGGCCTTGCAATCACGACGATAGGTGCATCAGGTGGTTTCAGTACTTTCTGTGGTTCCAGTTTTGCCACAGCTGCAACCATGACGCGTATTGCATACCCTCAGATGAAAAGATTCGGTTACAGCGATGGCCTTGCAACCGGATCCATTGCTGCGGGCGGGACTCTTGGTATTCTGATACCACCCTCCATTGCGCTGGTGTTCTACGGTATTATTACCGAAACTGATATTGGCAAGCTTTTCGTGGCAGGTGTTATACCTGGTATTCTAGGTGTCATCTTTTACGTTGCAGCTGTACTTTTTGTCGTTCATGTTCTGAAAGATAAATGTTCGGATGCGAGTGAAGCGACACTTAAAGAGAAGCTGTTGGCCATTCGGCAGTTGTGGGCCTTCACTCTATTGATTTTTATCGTATTGGGTGGGATTTACTTTGGGCTTTTCTCTCCGACAGAAGCGGCTGGTGTGGGATCTGTCGGCGCCATACTGATTACGTTGATCAGAGGACGAATGAGTTGGCAGAAAATGCGAGATGCTCTTGAGGATACAGCCGCAACTACAGTTGCGCTTGTGGCTATTCTGATCGGGTCGCTGATATTTGCAAACCTGGTTAATGTGTCCAATCTTCCATTTACCATCGTTCAATGGATGGAAAGTCTGAACCTGGGTCTGATGGGCGTCCTGCTTTTAATCCTGATGATCTATTTTGTTCTTGGAGCTGTTCTTGAATCCATTTCAATGCTGCTGTTAACAGTGCCGGTTTTTTATCCCATCGTTGAAGGAATGGGGATGGACCTTATCTGGTTCGGTATCATTGTGGTAATTGCAACAGAAATCAGCTTGATTACTCCCCCGGTAGGGCTGAACGTATTTGTACTCAAGTCAGTAGTGCCTGACGTTGATCTTAAAGTGATATTTAAAGGGGTGTTCCCGTTCCTTATCGCTGATATTTTAAGATTGGCACTTATTATTCTGTTCCCTGCGCTTTCTTTGGTTCTGGTTGAAATGATGTAGCTCCTGCGACGCCAATGGTTTTGGAACCGAGCCACCTCTCAATGAGGTGGCTTTTTTGTAGCAGGTTAGAGGTTCCTGAATTTGCAGTCAGACAGCGGGCAGTTGTCTGCCAGAAAGTGGGCTATGCGCTGAGCCCGTTCCTTGCGGACTTCCTCAGAAGAGAAGGGATCGACCAGAGATGTGGCAATCAGGAAAGAATATACCAGGTGTGCGAGATCATTCGCCTGACTGCTGGTGTGGCCAAGGTCGATAAATAATCCTTCGATGAAGCCGATTCTGTAGCTGTCCACTTCATTCACGGCAGCACGTGCAATTTCATCGCGCCGACCCCAGGCCCGAAGGGATATTTCAATTGATGCGGCTTCCTGGGCTTTATCGCCTTTCAAGGGAAGTGACATCAGCTCCATCAGCTGCTCTTTACTGTCCTGGGATTTCTGTTTCAGGCTATCGATGACGGCTTCAGTTGCTTTCAGCCTCCAGGTGTCCAGTATCGCTTGAAGCAGTTCTTTTCTGCTGTCAAAGTGGTAGTAGAAGCTGCCGCGCGTAATTTTCAGCTTCTTGGCAAGATTGTCCACGCGCACCATGTCTATGCCACTAGTGGCAAGCACTTTAGTGGCTGCATTTATCCAGTCGTTGCGTGATAAGCGCTTGGTAGCCATAGTACTGATTGATCCCTAGTCACTGTCCCAAATGATATGAGTATACAGCTTATAGGCAATATAGTGACTAGGCTGAATCTATTTCAGATAGAATTCATATTAAACAACGGGATATATCAGTCCACGTAAAGTCCATATGTGTATGTTTTGGATCAATTGTTGTCGCATGGCTGGCTCGTTGCCCGCAACTTCTCCCACGCTGCATACTGGCTCAGGAAAATCTCACCACTCAAGTCGTGCAGAAAGTGAGTGTCCTTGAGCTTGTCCATAACCGGCCCCTTGACTTCCGACAGGTGGAATTTCACACCGCTATCCATCAAGCGCTGATTAATCGCCTCAAGACTTTCAAGTGCCGAGGCGTCGATCAGGTTGACGGCCGGGCACATCAGTACAAGGTGTCGCAGCTCCGGGTTACGTGCCACCTGATCATAGATGAGATCTTCCAGATAGCGGGCATTGGCAAAGTAGAGGCTTTCATCCACACGCAGGGTGAGGATGTGCTGCTCGGTTTCGACCTGGTGTCGGTCGATATTACGGAAATGCTCTGTACCGGGTACTCGACCCACAATGGCACTGTGTGGTTTGCTGGTGCGATACAGGTAAAGCAGCACAGACAGGCCGACACCGGCGATGATGCCCAGCTCAACGCCATGTACCAGGGTCAGCACAATGGTGGCGAGCATGGCAGCGAAATCACTGCGTGAGTAGGCCCAGGTTCGTTTGAGTGCCCCCAGGTCAACCAATGACAGGACTGCTACGATGATGGTGGCCGCCAGCGTTGCCTTGGGCAGGAAAAAAATCAGGGGTGTCAGTACCAGTGTAGCCATTGCGATGCCGACTGCCGTGAAGGCACCCGCGGCGGGTGTTTCGGCACCGGCATCAAAGTTGACCACTGAGCGTGAGAAACCGCCGGTTACAGGGAAGCCACCGGACGCTGCAGCCGCAATGTTGGATGCGCCAAGCCCCACCAGCTCCTGATCCGGGTCGATTCGCTGACGTCGTTTGGCTGCCAGCGTTTGCGCGACTGAAACAGATTCAACAAAGCCGACAATGCTGATTAAAAGTGCGGATACAAACAGCTGCTTCCAAAGTCCCAGATCAAAAGAGGGCAGGGTCAGCCCTGGCAGCCCTGAAGGCACCTGTCCGACAACCTTCACGCCCTGTGCCTGCAGATCCAGTCCCCAGACAGCCAGTGTAGTGGCAACAACAGCCAGCACAGGCCCTGCCTTGGCGATAATGTCGGCAAGGCGAGGACCCAGCCCCACTTTCACCAGCAGAGGCTTGAGTTGCTTGCGTACCCAGAACAGAAAGGCGGTGGCGCTCACCCCGATGATCAGCGTTGGCAAGTTGATATGCGCCAGCTGGCCCGCCAGCGCCATCAGGATATCAAGCAGATTGTGACCGCCGGCATCGACACCCAGTATGTGTTTGAGCTGGCTGGCTGCGATGATCAGGCCGGAGGCGGTGATAAAGCCCGAGATGACCGGGTGGCTGAGAAAATTGGCCAGAATACCAAGACGAAACAGCCCCATCAGGATCAGGATGACACCGGACAAAAATGCCAGTGCGATGGCCGCTGCCAGATATTCAGCTGTACCGGCCAGCGCCAAATTGCCCACCGCAGCGGCAGTCATCAGTGAAACCACCGCCACAGGCCCCACCGCCAGGGTGCGGCTGGTACCAAAAATGGCATACGCCACCAGCGGCAGGATGCTGGCATACAGGCCGACTTCAGGCGGCAGCCCGGCCAGCAGGGCGTAGGCCAGCGACTGAGGAATCAGCATGATCGTGACGATCACGGCAGCCACCAGGTCGCTGGTCAGGGTTTCACGGTTGTAGACCTTGAGCCACTGTAATATGGGCAAGTAGCGTTGCAACATCAATCAGGCTTCCTGAGTCAGGGGGCTGTATAGGTGTTATTTCCGATCACCGAAGTCACAAGCCTGAGTGGCCTCGTGATCGGCGGGTCGGTGATTGAGAATCTCGGGCCCTGCCATCCACTCATGCCCTTTTAGCATGGCATTCCAGTAGATCCAGGGCAGCATTTTTTCCTTCAACAGCCAGGCAAAGCGGCTGGGTTCCTTGCCGTCGACCAGCCAGAGCGGAAAGCTCGGCTGCAGTTTGCCACCATAGCCGAATTCCGCCAGCACGATCTTGCCACGCTCCACTGTCAGTGGGCAGGAGCCGTAACCGTCGTAGATGGCTCGTGGCGCTTCTCCCTTTAGCGCCAGCAGAATGTTCTCGGCCACGACCGGTGCCTGCTTGCGCACGGCAGCGGCAGTTTTGGCATTGGGGGTGTTTCCGGCGTCGCCAAGCCCAAAGATATCGCCGAAGCGGCTGTGCTGAAGTGTTTCCGGATTCAGTTCAATCCAGCCGGCAGCATCCGCCAGCGGGCTCTCGCTGATCAGTTTCGGTGAGCGTTGAGGCGGGCAGACATGCAACATATCAAATGGTTTTTCGACCTCTTGGCTGTTGCCTTCTGCATCCGTAACCTTGAAAAGGGCAGTTTTGGCCTGTCCGTCCACTTGAATCAGATTGTTCTGATAGTTCAGGTTGATGCCGTACTTCTCCACGTATTTCATCAAAGCCGGCACATAATCGGCTACCCCAAACAGGGCAGCACCTGCCGTACAGAACTCGACTTCGATATCCTTCAGCACGCCCTGACGCATCCAATGGTCACAGGACAGATACATTGCCTTCTGCGGTGCGCCTGCACACTTGATAGGCATCGGTGGCTGAGTGAACAGGGCACGCCCCTTTCGAGTACTTTGTACCAGCTCCCAGGTATAGGGTGCGAGGTCGAACAGGTAGTTGGATGTGACACCGTTACGACCCAGGCTTTCACGTAACCCGGGTATTGCGTCCCAGTCCAGCGTCAGGCCGGGCGCGACCACCAAAATGCGATAGCCGATCTGTTCGCCGTCTTCCAGCAGAACCTGCTGCTGTTCGGGGCGGAACCCTGATGCGGCCGCATGGTACCACTTGACGCTGTCGGGCATGACTTTGCCCATCTGACGTACGGTCTCACGGCGTTCAAATACACCACCTCCGACCAGCGTCCAGCCCGGCTGATAGTAATGTTCAGAACGTGGTTCAATGATGGCAATATCCAGATCCGGCTGGCGCTGCAGCAGGCTGCCGGCGACTGACTGACCAGCAGCGCCGCCGCCTACAATCAGTACATCATGACGCTTGCGGCTGGCCGTATGCATGGCCTCAGCATGGCTGTGAGTACCCGCCAGAGCCTTGATGCGATCACGCTGTGCAGTCAGGTCATATCCGGCTGCTGCCGTGGTTTTGAGAATGGCGTCCACATCCAGACGTGGGGCTTCTGCCAGCGCCCACAGGGTGGTACAGCGAGTACCGGTACGGCAGAAAGCCAGTACAGGTCCATGCAGGCTGTTCATCAGTTCATGAAACGCAGCTACATCCGTATCGGTTATCTGGCCTGAAACCACAGGCTGATAGCGCCATTCCAGCCCATGCCGTTCGGCAGCGGCGCGGATGTCGTCGGTGTCCGGCTGGTCATGACTTTCCTGATCAGGCCGGTTACAGATGATCGCCTTGAACCCCATGGAGGCGGCGAGCCCCACATCGGCGGCCGTCAATTGGGAGCTGACACTGAGAAAAGGCGTAAGCTGATGAACTTCCATAAAACTCTCCCGCGGTACTGTTGTTATTATCGGTTTAGTTGGGACGGTTAAACTCAGAACAGATCGATCGGTACCTTGAGGTAAACCTGACCGTTGCTTTCTGCCGGCGGCATCTTGCCGGCACGCATGTTCACCTGCACGGAGGGCAGAATCAGGCGCGGCATATCCAGAGAGGCATCGCGTTCGGTACGCATGCGGACAAAATCAGCCTCGTTGATCCCTTCGTGCACGTGGACGTTGTGTGCGCGCTCTTCAGCCACGGTGGTTTCGTAAGCGTATTCATCACGGCCCGGTGCCTTGTAGTCGTGACACATGAACAGACGTGTTGCGTCCGGCAGAGTAAAGACTTTCTGAATCGACTGGAACAGGATATGGGCATCACCACCGGGGAAGTCACAGCGGGCGGTACCGTAGTCCGGCATGAACAGAGTGTCACCAACAAAGGCGGCATCACCAAAGACATAGGTCATGCAGGCCGGCGTGTGGCCGGGGGTATGCATCGCCTTGCCTTCCAGAGTGCCGATGCGAATGCTGTCGCCATCGTTGAACAGCGCATCAAACTGGCTGCCGTCACGGGCAAACTCGGTTCCGGCATTGAACGCCTTGCCAAAGGTGTCCTGCACGGTGGTGATGTGTGCACCGATACCCAGTTTTGCACCGGTTTTTTCCTGCAGAAACGGTGCTGCTGACAGGTGGTCGGCATGAACATGAGTTTCAAGAATCCACTCCACCGTCAGGCCCTGTTCGGCAATGAAGGTCAGAATGGCTTCGGCTGAACGGGTATCGGTTTTGCCGGCGGCATAGTCGAAGTCCAGTACGGAGTCGACGATGGCGCAGCTGGAAGAATCCGGGTCCTGAATCACATAGCTGTAGGTGAAGGTCGGTTCATCAAAAAAGGCTGTAACGATCGGTTGCATAATAAACCCCGCGTATATTCTTAATAGTTATATTCTTATAATATATTAATAGATACTAATCCTCATTGCACACTCTGCCAACCCCCTTGGGACTATGGAGATGATTGAGTGGCTAAATTGGATCAATGCAAGGCTGGGAAGTGGCTGGATGTGAAATGATACCGGCCGGGTGGATCCGGCCGGTGAAGGGGAGGGGTTATTCCTGTTTTGGGCCGACCCAGACCTGTTGAATATTCACGAATTCAAGGATGCCGTGGGGGCCAAGCTCTCGTCCGAGTCCCGATCGTTTGATACCGCCACTGGGCAGCCGAGGATCGGTTTTGACCAGTCCGTTGACGACCACCTGACCGGCCTCAATTTCTCGGGCCATCGCCTCGCCACGGCTCTGTTCGGTCCAGATTGAGCTGGCCAGACCGTATTCGGTGTCGTTGGCCAGTGCCAGAGCATGCTCTGCATTATCGGCCTTGAGTACCACGGCGACCGGGCCGAAGGTTTCTTCCCGGCAGGCGGTCATGTCATTGGTTACATCCACCAGCAGGGTCACGGGGTAGAAAAAACCCGTGCCCTCCGGTAGCTTCCCACCGAGCAGGCAACGGGCCCCGGCGGCAATGGTTTCATCCACCTGACGCGCCAGTTCGTTGCGCAGATCCTCTCGTGCAATGGGGCCTATGTCGGTTTCCGGGTCGGCCGGATCGCCCTGATTGAGCTTCTCCAGCCGGGTCTTGAGCAGTTCCACAAAGCGGTCATAAACCGAAGCCTCGACAATAATGCGCTTGGCCGCGATGCACGACTGTCCCGCATTGATGATGCGGGAGAAGCCTATCAGGTCCGCGGCCTGCTCCAGGTCTGCATCGGCCAGAACGATGGCCGGGTCAGAGCCGCCCAACTCCATTACAGCAGGCTTGATCTCGGATGCGGCCATTGCGGCGACCTTGCTGCCCCCGGCACTTGAGCCGGTAAAGGATACAGCCCGTATACCGGGGTGACGGATAGCGGCTTCCACATCCGGTGTCTGCAGGGGCAGATTCTGCATGATGCCTTCTGGTGCTCCTGCACGAGCGAATAGATCCACTATCGCTTCAGCACAGGCGGGCACATGGGGGTCGTGCTTGAGCAGGCATGTATTGCCCGCCATCAGGGCCGGTGCACAGAATCTGAACGCCAGCCAGAACGGAGCGTTCCAGGGCAGAATCCCCAGCACCGGCCCAAGAGGCAGGTGCTGGACATAACTGTGGCTTGCGTCCGAGGCCAGACTCACGGGCTGCAGGTAGCTTTCGGCATGCCCGGCATAGTGTTCGGCACACCAGGCAGCCTTGAGCACCTCACCCCGCGCTTCCTTAACCGGTTTCCCCATCTCGTCGGTCATATGACGGGCCAGTTCAACTTCTTCGGCCCGCATGAGAGCGGCGACCTGATGCAGAACCTCGGCACGCTCCGCAAAGCTGCGTGTGCGCCAGTCGGCAAAGGCCCTGTTCGCCATGTCGATGCGGCTGTTCATGCTGTCGCGATCCAGTGCGGGATATTCATGCAGCAGCTGACCGCTGGTGGGATTGATCACTCTGAGCATGTGGCTCTCCTTAGTGTTTCTTGCCGGATTTTTGCTTCGATGGATGCTTTTTGCCTTTGGTGTGGCAAGGCGTATCCGGTGGGGCAGAGCTCGCAGCCGTCATGACGGGCTCCCCGGTCTTGGTCGCTGCGCTGGCACCCGCTGCACCGGGCTTGATCACAAAGTCCTGTGGCATGTCCTCGAAAAACGAGCCACAGCCGTCATCGGTTATATAGAAGGTATCCGATATGCCACAGGTCTTGTCGCCATCCACACCCCACATCCAGGGGATCAGGTGGAAGGTCATGCCCGGCTCCAGCACCGAGCTGTCACCACCCTTGAGGCTCATGATGTAGCCTTCATCCCAGCTGGGCGGAAAGGCGATGCCGATGGAGTAGCCAGATCGGGTGATAAGGCGGGCACCTACATCGTTTTCGGTAATGATGGAACGCACAATGTGGTCAGCGTCAGATACGGTAAGCCCAGGCCTCAGCTCAGACCTGATGTGCTTGAGAGCACATTTCATGGTTTCCTGGGCCTTGTACATCGATTCACTCAGCTCACCGCAGATGACCGTGCGCATCAGGGCGGTGTGATAACGACGGTAGCAACCGCCCACTTCCAGAAATACATGCTCACCGGCCTGAACTTCACGTCCTTCCCAGGTGGCATGGCCAATCATGGTGCGCGGGCCAGAGGTGACGTAGGGCATCACGGCGGGAAAATCGCCGCCGGCCCGAAACATGCCGGCACTGATGGCAGCACCGATCTCGTTTTCGGTCACACCCGCCTGACAGGCCTCAATGCCGGCCTCCATCCCGGCACGGGCGGCACGGGCGGAGATGCGCATCACATCCAGTTCATGCGAGGACTTGCACTTGCGGCCTTCCTCCACGATGCCAAAGCAGTCCATCAGCCGCCCATCCTTGAAGGCCGTGCGAAAGTAATCCTGATGGTAGGCCGGGAAAAAATAGCTGTTACGCTCATAGCCCAGCACCTTTTTTGACAGGCCAAACTCTCGCAGCGATTCGATCAGCATCTGGATTGCATCGCCGGTGTCGGAATAGGGCCGCGTTTTTTCCACCCAGGTGCGGGCATGAACGTTAGACTCCTCCATCATCCGGGTGATCATGAATGGCTCGTCTTCCAGTGGTACCACCAGCGCCTGAAAATAGGAGTAGCCGGTGGTCTGGTAGTCGGTCAGATACATCAGGTTCTCGGGATCCGAAATGATCACCGCATCCAGCAGGCGTTTTGACATGCGCTGGCGCAGCTCATCGATGCGGCGCTCATATTCCTCGAACGGGAACGTCATATCATCGCGTTTGCGCATCAGGCAGCCTCCATGATTTTTATGACGGCGGCTTCCAGCCGGTTGAGACCGGTTTCCAGATCCTCATCGGGAATGGTCAGGGGAGGGATCAGTTTGATGACCCGACCACCAATACCACAGGGCCCTACCAATAGGCCTGTGTCAAAGCACTCACGGGCGATGGTTTTGGCCAGTGCGCCATCGGCCACATCCAGTGCCTGAATCATGCCGCGTCCACGCACGGCAAAGCCGGCGTCGGGGAAGCGTGATGCCAGTGACTGCAAGCGCTCATGAATCATTTCACCGCGCTCCCGGGTCAGTTGCATCAGCCGGTCATCTTCGAAGTAGCGCAGAGCTTCGCGCCCGGCCACAAAAGAGAACCCCTGTCCTCGGAAGGTGCCGGTATGCTCGCCAGGCTGCCAGTGGGCATCGTGCTCAGGCTTGACGAGATTCATCGCCAGTGGTGTGCCGAAACCGCCGATCCCCTTGGCCAGACAGATGATGTCTGGCTCCAGCCCGGTGTTGTCAAAGCTGAAGTAGCTGCCAGTGCGACCACAGCCCACCTGAATGTCGTCTACGATCAGCAGGGCACCGGTGTCCCGTGCCAGCTGTTGCAGCTCCAGCAGCCACTCGGTGCTGGCAATGTTGACCCCGCCTTCTGCCTGAATGGTTTCAATGATAAACGCGGCGGGCTGCTCGAAACCGCTGGAGCTGTTCTCCAGTGCTTCACGCAGGGTGTTCAGACACCCCATGCCGCAACCGGAAGTGGTCTCGAATGGTGCATGAGTGACGTGATTCAGGGGTACGCCTGCAGCCTTGCGGAACACCTGGTTGGCGGTACAGGCCAGCGAGCCCAGCGTCATGCCATGAAACCCCTGGGTGAAGGCGATAACTTCGGTACGACCGGTGACGCGACGTGCCAGTTTCAGCGCGGCTTCCACCGCGTTGGTGCCGGTGGGGCCCATGAACTGCAGCTTGTAGTTCATCTGGCGTGGTTCAAGAATGGTGTCCACAAAGGCGCCGATGAATTCACGCTTGACCGTCGTGCTCATGTCCAGACTGTGGGCAACACCGTCTGAGCGGATGAAGTCGATCAGGGCTTCCTTCATGTGCGGGTTGTTATGGCCAAAGTTCAGCACCCCGGCCCCGGCAAAAAAGTCGATATAACTTCGCCCCTGTTCATCCACCTGACGGGCGTTGGATGCGCTTGCAAACACGGTTGGGTAGGCACGGCAGTAGCCACGGATTTCGGATTCCCATTTTTCAAACAGATCCATGTCGATCTCCTTGTGTAGCCAATTGTGAAATGGAGCCAGGCAAGGCAGGGGCCTTGCCAAAGTTCGGACTGTTATGTGTTTGCCGGTGAGTCACCGGGTGGATGTACAGCTGAGATGTTCAATTGAGTGTTAGCGGAAAACGTACAGGCTTGCACAGCCCTGCAACTTCACCCTAGAAGAGAAAGTGCAGGGCAGCAAGTAAAGCGGCGTTTTTTATGTACAGAGACGTACGGTATGCTGCGAGCGCAGGGTTGGGTACGACCAATGGAATACGCGTTCTGATATTAAATCATAAATCCTTTGAAATCAGAGGGATGTGAGCGTAATGGGGCCGGTAGTGTGTGGGCAAAATTAAAGCCCAGGTGGGGTGTTCGCTTTAGCGGGGGCAACTACAGGAACCCACCGTAAGATTCATATCTTTGAGAATCAAAGATGGACTCCTAAGTGTCACACGCTGCCTAAGGATGATGTGATGCTAAAGCCCAAATGTCTGCCCTGCGCACATAGCGCACATTGCGGACATTCGCAGGAAGCAGCCGGCCGCTCCGTGCACCACAGGGCCTGTGGATAAGCTGCTTTAAGTTTCTGTGGTTACATACAGTGTATTGAAGGCCACGAACCTAGGATGCTTGTTTTGTCACGTGACTGTGCTCGTTTGTGACTGGTAACAGGCGGGAAAATCGTTCAGTATCAGGTAACTATGGTCTGGCCGTTGCAGGATAACACGCACGGCAAAGCTGCAAAACGCGCATGCTCGTTTT
>NZ_FNRJ01000006.1 GCF_900107855.1 Marinobacterium iners DSM 11526
CCGGTGTCTCGAATACCGAAGCTGCGTGAACAACGTGTTTAGTATTCACAGGTAGCAGCACTAGGAACAAGGAGCCGGCAATCATGAGCGCCAGCCCATTAATATATCGAATATTAATGTCCCATAAACAACGTTAAACGAGCCCTATCGCGTTACGCCCTGCCCAGCTGTTTTGTGTTTGTCAGTCACTCACATTAGAATATGCATAACGACTAATAAGTAATCCAACGCAATAGTCACGCCGTAGCTAATCAAATCGGTTCATTACTTTACCAAGCAGGAGCTTACTGTGCTGTCACAACGCTACACCCGTCTGGTCACCACACTACTGATGTCGATGGTCATGGTTACCCTGATGACGTTTGTGATCACCGCCATCAACACCGGTTTCACCGAAGGCTTCTCGTCACGTTGGGGCATGGCGATTCTGATTGCCTGGCCGATCGCGTTTCCGCTGATTTATGTGCTGCCCAAGCGCATGCAGATGCTGGCCGGTCGGATTTGCAGCCTGCCTCATTAAATCAGTGTACTGAGTTTGCCCCTCGAGCCTGCACCTTGCAGGCTTTTGTCCCCTTGGCACAGCCTAACCTTCGATCCATCCAACGGCCCCTTCTTGTCATCTTGGCCAGGCCAGAGCCTGTAATATATAAAAGCTATCGAACCATTAATTACGATTAATTTCACACATTCATTGCCGCTCGATACCATAGCTCCATATTCGAAATGCGCCCAACGCCGAACGGGAGATCTACAGGACAGGCGGACGGTCGCAACATATAACTTTACCGAGAGATGACGCACATGTTGGATACCAATCTGAAGCAGCAGTTGAACACCTACCTGAAGAACATTGTTACCCCGATCGAGCTGACACTGACCACCAATGACAGCGACAAGTCCAAGGAACTGGCGGATCTGACACATGAGATCGCCGAGCTGTCTGACCAGATCAGTGTGAAGGCTGGCAGCGATCGTCGCGCACCGAGCATGGCCGTTGGCGCCGCCGGTCAGACACCGCGGGTCAACTTTGCCGGTATCCCCATGGGCCACGAATTCACCTCGCTGGTACTGGCATTGCTGCAGGCCGGCGGTCATCCGTCCAAGACCGATGCCGCACTGCAGGAGCAGATCCGCAACCTGAAGGGCGAATTCCACTTCGAGACCTACATCTCGCTGTCATGCCAGAACTGCCCGGACGTGGTACAGGCACTGAACCTGATGGCGGTGCTGAACCCGAACATTACCCACACCATGATCGATGGTGCGCTGTTCCAGCAGGAAGTTGAAGAACGTCAGATCATGGCCGTGCCGTCCGTCTACCTGAACGGCGAACACTTTGGTCAGGGCCGCATGACGCTGCCGGAGATCGTCAACAAGCTGGATACCGGCGCCGCCGAGAAAAAGGCAGCCGAGCTGAACGAGCGCGAGCCTTACGAAGTGCTGGTGGTGGGCGGTGGCCCGGCCGGTGCCTCTGCTGCGATCTACGCCGCACGCAAGGGCATCCGTACCGGTGTGGTCGCCGAGCGTTTCGGCGGTCAGGTGATGGATACGGTCGGCATCGAGAACTTCATCTCAGTGCCTTACACAGAAGGCCCGAAACTGGTCGCCAGCCTGGAGCAGCACGTCAAGGAATATGAAGTCGAGGTGATCACCGAGCAGTCCGCCGCCAAATTGCGCAAGGGCGAGCTGATCGAGGTGGAGCTGGCCAGCGGTGCGACGCTGAAAAGCCGCAGCGTGATCCTGGCCACCGGTGCGCGCTGGCGTGAAATGAACGTGCCGGGCGAACAGGAGTACCGCGGCAAGGGCGTGGCCTACTGCCCGCACTGCGACGGCCCGCTGTTCAAGGGCAAGAGCGTGGCGGTAATCGGAGGAGGTAACTCCGGCATCGAGGCGGCGATCGACTTGGCCGGTATTGTTAAAGACGTGACCGTGCTGGAATTCTCCGACACCCTGCGCGCCGACAGCGTGCTGGTGAAGAAGGCGGAGTCTCTGCCCAACATCAAGATTATCAAGCAGGCGATGACCACCGAGGTTCTGGGTGACGGCAACAAGGTGATCGGCCTGAAATACAAGGACCGCAAGACCGATGAGTCTCACGTGGTGGATGTGGCCGGCATCTTCGTGCAGATCGGTTTGGTACCGAACAGCGAATGGCTGAAGGATTCACTGGAACTGACCGAGCGCGGCGAGATCGTGATCGACAGCCACGGCGCCACTTCCATGCCGGGTGTGTTCGCGGCGGGTGACGTGACCGCCACACCGTACAAGCAGATCATCATCTCGATGGGATCAGGTGCAACGGCTGCGCTGGGTGCCTTCGATCACCTGATCCGCAACTGATCGCCCCTTCAAAGCGAACTCTATCTCTCTTCAGCGTTTTGCTGACTTCCACCGCCCTTCGGGGCGGTTTTTTTGTTCAGTCACCACGGCAATCCGCCCTTGAAACGTTCAATCAGAAAATCACACAGCAGCTGCAGTCGTGGCGAGCGCTGTCGCGCCTGTGGATACACCAGCCAGACGCCGCTATAGGGGTAACGGTACTGTTCCAGCATCGAGATCAGCTCACCACGCCTCAGGGCCGGCTCGACGTAATAGTCGGGCAGTTGGGCGATCCCCAACCCTTTGCTGACCGCATCCAGCAACGCAGGGCCAGAATTGGAACGCCAGTTGCCGCTGGCTTTCAGCTCCTTGCGCTGGCCATTTTCACTGAACAGCCAGAAGCTGTTGGACCCCATCAGGCAGTTGTGTCGCCCCAGCTCTGACAGTGTATGTGGCATAGGGTGACGCTGCAGGTAACTGGCGCTGGCACAGAGGTATTCGCGCCGATCGCACAGGCGTCGCGCCAGTAAAGAGGAGTCCTTAAGCGTGCCCATGCGTACGGCCAGGTCATAGCCTTCGCTGATCAGATCGGTCTGACGGTTGGTCAGGTGCAGGTCGAGGCTGATTTTCGGGTACTGCAGCATGAAGTCGTTCAGCTGCGGCGCCAGAAAACGCTCACCGAAGGTGGTGGCACAGGTCACGCGAAGCGTACCGGAAGGCTCTGCCTGAAAACTGGACAGCTCTTCTTCCGCCGCGCTGAAGCCCTGCAGCAGTTCACGGCAGTGCTGAAAGTAGTGCTCGCCCGCTTCACTAAGCCGAAACTTGCGCGTGGTGCGATACAACAACGGCGTACTCAATTCAGCCTCCAGCCGGGCTACCAGCCGGCTGATATGCGAGGGCGAGACCCTGAGCTTGCGTGCCGCCGCCGAAAAGCTGCCCTGCTGTACTACCTCGACAAAGGCTTCTATAGCTTCCCAGTGCCGCATTCTGTGTTCCCCGCCCGTCTGATATAGACCCTGTATGCCAGAATTATTGCAGCTGAGCAAAAATAATTTTCGATTGCTGTCATTATCATGGAACAGTTCAGGGGCTACACTTGAACCATCGCGTTTATCTCAACATCTGTATTCGACTCGGGAGATCACCATGAAGTCACGCGCAGCCGTTGCCTGGGAAGCGGGCAAACCCCTCACTATCGAAGAAGTGGACGTTCAGGGCCCCAAGACCGGTGAAGTGCTGGTACGAATCGTTGCCACCGGCGTTTGCCATACGGATGCCTTTACACTCTCGGGTGCGGACCCTGAAGGGATCTTCCCATCGATTCTGGGCCATGAAGGTGCCGGTGTGGTGGAAGAAGTGGGCCCGGGCGTCACCACGTTGAAGCCAGGTGATCACGTAATCCCGCTGTACACCGCCGAGTGCGGCAAGTGCAAGTTCTGCCTCTCCGGCAAGACCAACCTGTGTCAGGCAGTACGCGCCACTCAGGGCCAGGGCCTGATGCCGGATGGCACCAGCCGTTTCTCCATCGGCGGCAAAACGCTGTTCCATTACATGGGTACATCCACTTTTTCCGAGTACACCGTGGTACCGGAGATTTCATTGGCGAAAATCCATGTCGATGCGCCACTGGAGAAAGTCTGTCTGCTGGGTTGCGGCATTACTACCGGTATTGGTGCAGTGCTGAACACAGCAAAGGTTGAACCGGGCTCCACCGTCGCGATCTTTGGTTTGGGCGGCATCGGTTTGTCCTGCATCCAGGGCGCCCGCATGGCCAATGCGGCACGCATCATCGCCATCGACGTTAACGAAGACAAGTTCGAGATGGCACGCCAGTTCGGTGCCACCGACTGCGTCAACCCGAAAGACTTCTCCGATCCGATCCAGCAGGTGATCGTCGACATGACCGACGGCGGCGTGGACTACTCCTTCGAGTGTATCGGTAACGTTCAGGTTATGCGTTCTGCACTGGAGTGCTGCCACAAGGGTTGGGGTGAATCCATCATCATCGGTGTTGCCGGTGCCGGTGAAGAGATTTCCACCCGTCCGTTCCAGCTGGTGACCGGTCGCGTCTGGAAAGGCTCCGCCTTCGGTGGCGTCAAGGGCCGCAGCCAGCTGCCGGGCTACGTTGAGGACTATATGAACGGCAAGATCGAGATCGATCCGTTCATCACCCACACCATGGGTCTGGAGGACATCAACAAGGCGTTTGACCTGATGCACGAAGGCAAGAGCATCCGCTCGGTGATTCTGTTCGATCAGTAATCAAGGAGAGTCCCATGACTCAAGCAGCCCCCGAGCTGGTCGCCAGCAACAAATGCTTTGACGGTTGGCTCAAGCGCTACAAACACAGTTCGACGACGACCGGCACGGAGATGGTGTTTGCCATCTACCTGCCACCGCAGGCACAAACGCAGCCGGTACCGGTACTGTACTGGCTGTCGGGCCTGACCTGTACGGATGAGAACTTCATGCAGAAAGCCGGTGCCCAACGCGTTGCCGCCGAACTGGGCGTCGCCATTGTTGCGCCGGATACCAGTCCGCGTGGAACCGACTTGCCCGGCGAGCATGACAGCTACGATTTCGGCTCCGGTGCCGGTTTTTATGTGAATGCGACCGAGACGCCCTGATCTGCTCACTATCGCATGTACGATTATGTGACCGACGAGCTGCCGGCACTGATCGAACAGCATTTTCCGGTAACCCAAAAACGCGCCATCAGTGGCCACTCCATGGGTGGTCACGGTGCGCTGATCTGTGCTTTGAAGAATCCGGGCCGATATGTATCGGTATCGGCTTTCGCGCCGATCAGTAATCCGATCAACTGCCCGTGGGGCGAAAAGGCGTTTTCAGGCTATCTGGGCACTGATCGCGAAGCATGGAAAGCCTGGGACAGCTGTGAACTGATCGCAACCGCGAAAGAACGGCTGCCGATTCTGGTGGATCAGGGCGAGGCGGATGATTTCCTGCAGGAACAGCTCAAGCCGGAAGCGCTGAAAGCAGCCTGTGCGTCGGCGGGACATCCGCTGGAGCTGCGCATGCGCCCCGGTTATGACCACAGCTACTTCTTCATCGCCAGCTTTATCGGAGACCACCTGCGCCATCATGCCCGGGCGCTGGGCCTGGGCTGAAGCGCCGCCTGAAACAGGCACAAAAACGCCGACCCGTGCAAGCCAGTCGGCGTTTTTCGTACGCTTTCGCGTGACGCTTAGAGCGCTGCCAGTACCGCTTCAGCGCCGCTAGTCTCGACTAGTCTTTCTCGTCCACGTTCAGCAACTCAACCACACCGTCGTTGACGATCATTGCGTAGCGCTGGCTGCGCTTGCCAAACTGGATACCGGCCAGGTCCAGGTCCAGCTTCAGACCCAGAGCCGACGCGCCAGCAGCGAAGAATCTTTCAACGTGCCCATGCGCACGGCCAGGTCATAGCCTCCGGTAATCAGAACCGTCTGGCGGTTGGTCAGGTACAGGTCGAGGCTGATTTCGGGCATTGCTCATGAAGTCGTTGAACTGGGGCGCCAGAAAGCGTTCACCGAAGGTGATGGCACAGGTGATGCGCAACTTGCCGGAGGGTTCGGATTGGAAACGGCCTTCCTGAACCACAGCCACATAGGCCTCGATTGCATTCCGCCGCCGCATTCATCTTTCCTATACAGATTATTGCTGTACTGCAATAAAAAATACCATGGCGGCGCTATTGGGGCACTAGATAATCGACTTCAGGAACCCTAAGATGAGAATGAGATCGTGGCATTTATTACCAGCGGGGATAGCTGGTTGAGAAAACACTAATATATAAAAGCGCTGATAATCGGCACCTTTTTAACTCAGAATAACTATAAAAATGGATTCATTAAAAAGCCTTCTAGGCCACCCGCTACTGGAAGACGAGATTCTGGACAAAACCGAAGAGGGCAGAATCTATCTTCTCAATCAACGCATGCTGTTACTCCATGGCTATTCCTTAGCCAACCTGCGACGTGAGTTCATCGAACACGCCGGGCTCAAAACCACCCGGGAGATATTCACAAGACTGGGCTACCAGCAGGGTGCCGAAGATGCTTTGAAGCTTAAGCAGAAGGGGGTCAAGGATCTGGATGAACTTTTCTATTACGGCCCCAAGATCCGGGAGATGGAGGGTTTCGTACTGAACCGTGCTGTAGAACGGATGCAGTACGATGAGGACACAGGCAAATTCTGGGGTGACTATATTTGGGAATCTTCCTGGGAGTCCAAGGCCCATCTGGAGCACCTTGGCGTCAGTGGTTTTCCCGCCTGTTGGTTGATGACGGGATACGCATGCGGCTACACCACAACCGTGATGGGACGCCCCATTCTGTGGAAAGAGGTCGAATGCGTGGCCATGGGTCACAAGCATTGCCGGGTTGTCGGAGTACCTCTCGAAGATGAAGAGGACATCGGCGAACATCTCAGCTTCATGCGGATAGAAGAGTTCGTCTCACCACCGAAGTCCAGCAGATGCTTGCAATTAGAGAGGTTACAGGCCGACGACAGCGAGACAGTCCTGCCCGATATCATCGGTTCATCACGCCAATTTAATGAGGTGGCCACACAATTAAAAAAAGTAGCGGTGACCAACTCTACCGTGTTGTTGATGGGTGAAAGCGGGGTTGGAAAGGAGCGATTCGCTCGCGCTCTACACTCCATCAGCAAACGTTCTGACGGCCCCTTTGTCTCAGTTAACTGTGCGGCAATACCCGCTGATCTGGTGGAATCCGAACTATTTGGTGTGGAAAAAGGAGCCTTCACCGGCGCTGTCGAATCCCGTCCGGGGCGCTTCGAGCGTGCTCACGGCGGCACATTGTTTCTTGATGAGATCAGCAGCTTACCCCTGGAAGCACAGGGCAAACTGCTGCGCGTACTCCAGGAGAGGGAGATCGAGCGAGTAGGCGGAACCAATACCAAAAAGGTCAACGTGAGAATCGTGGCCGCCGCCAACACCAACCTGTCAGAGGATGTGTTGCATGGCAAGTTCAGATCCGACCTCTACTACCGAATCAATATTTTCCCGGTGAAGATTCCACCGCTAAGGGAGCGAAAGGGCGATATCGCCTTGCTGGTCAACCTGTTTATCAACCGCTTTGCCAATGAAATAGACAAGCATATTACCGGCATTTCAAGAAAGGCATTTACCCGGCTACTTAACCATGAGTGGCCCGGAAATGTACGAGAATTGGAAAACGTCTGTGAGCGCGCGGTTATTCTTGCGGAAAATGACGGCAACATCGACATCCATCATCTGATGATCGACAACGACGATATCGCACTGGCTCAGAGCCATACACCGAACCCGATCACACAAGAATCTGCGATCGACCACCTGATCTCCAGCATTAATTCCTTCGATGAGATCGAAGACCTGATACTAAAACATGCCCTTGAGCGCAATGACGGCAACGTATCGGCTGCCGCACGATACCTGAACTTAAGACGGGGCCAGTTTGAGTACCGACTGAAAAAGCATCAGAATGCCGACAACTAAGCCTATCCCACCCGAAGAAAACCGCTACAAGTGCCGCATTACACGTAATGCTGTTCACTTAAGCGGAGCAACTTTTCGGTTCACGGGATAGCGGGTTTCGGAAATCTTGACCGCCCTCGGCCTTGAGGAGCGAGAACGGTTATCCAGAAACAGGCTGGCCACTCCAGCTCTCAGTTCCGAGAACCTTACTCCCGTTCTCGATACCGGCTGCGCAGCCGCCATCACGATTAACTGAGCCGCGATATATTGATAGGCCGGTTTAAGAGGGCTGCCCAACTCTGTCTTTTCAAACTAATGGTCCGCCATTACCCCACTCTCAAGGAACTGGCGCAACAGTGACAAGACACTGCCGTCCGTGAGCCGTCGGCTGAACTGGCGGATGATCAAGTCATGGTTTAACGTGTCGAAGTATTTCGACAGGTCCATGTCCACGATCCACTCACATCGATAACGACGAATAAACAGCGTCGCCTTGCCTATCGCGTGATGGCCACTGCGTCCCGGACGATACGACGGATGAAAGTCCGGACCAAAGATCGGTTCAATCAGGCTCTACCCATCGATTCCGGCCGCACCTCGGTTGAGTTTGACGTGTTTGAAGGCTTGATACAGACGCCGCATCGACAGCAACTGTCCGTAAAAACTGTAGTATTTCCTCATACCTGCTCAGCTTTAGGATGACGACTCCGGTCGTTCCGGTTTTATCCTCCATACTGTTGCCAGGCTTCTCAGGCGGGAACTTCATCACTACTACAGCTTCATCTGCCACCTCACACCCGCTGTGGCCTTGGCTTTTACCTTGAGCCTCAACGTCCGGTCGGGCCGGATAGAGTGTCAGGCTTCCCCGGTTACTGCACCGGCTCCCTGTCAACGATTCCACCCTCAAGCACAGCACAGGTCTGACCGAGTATCGGGCTTCGCGCTATTTTGCACGCTTACCCACCTGCACTGCCGAAGTAGGTTCACTTGCGTTGTGTACCGTTAACCTCCTATGGCTTCCTTCAGACCCTGCCGTTGGCCAGCAACACCCTTGCCAACCGGGTTGTCTTCCCCTCAGTCAGGGCGACTCCTCCTTTTTGCCGGCTTCACCGGGCAAACAAAAAATCCGGTATCCAATGAAGAATACCGGATTTTCTTAGAGCCTTCGGTCAGCAGCAAGTCTTAACCGAACAGCATTACGCGGCTCTTTTTATTTTAGTTCTGATTTCAAGAAAACATTCTGTTTTTTTTCGTCATATAGAAAAACCTGCGTATTGAAAACACTTCGAAAATCACCTAAATAAATTCAACTATTTGTTTTTAAACATTTATTCAATACTGGCCTGCTAAATGCTTAGTCATGACTGTCAATAAAAATAAAGATAGACAGTCACTATGCGTACCCCAATAAGAAGAAAAGAGAACGCCGTTTCCTGGCTTCGACCGGGAAATCCCGCCCTCGTCACACTGACACTAGCAGCCATCTTGCTGCTGAGCGCTTGCGAAGCCCCACTGAATTTGACCGGTGTCGATGGCCTGGTGCTGTCCCGCACCATCGGCAGCGAGGCCTGCGCCGATAGCAGTGTAATCGCGCTGGGCTTTGACAAGCAGCTCTGGCGTAGCGATGACGATGGCACGAGCCGGCAGGCGCTCTCCACCCCCACCCTGGAGAACCTGCTCGACCTGACCTGCGCCCCCGATGGCCGCTATTGGGCCACCGGCCAGGCCCATCCGGATCACCATCTGCCGGTGAACAAAGACACCTGTGTGTCCATTGATGACTCGCTCACCATGGTCGATGTCCAGGCACAGCACTGCACCACTGGCCAGTTCAAAGGGATTGTCGACCCCGACATGAGCCCACAAGACAAGTTCACGGTGCAAAACATGCATAGCTCAGGCAACTAAACAATAACGAATACCACCGGTCCCGTGGACATGGACAGCCCGAGACCTTTGAGAGGTGCTTGCACCAGTAACACCCCTCTTTTTTCAAATCCAAGACGAGGTTTAAACATGGAACTGATTAATAAGAAAGATACTTCATTTCTGAAGAACACCTGGTATGTGGCGGCACTCACAACCGAAATTGACGCCGACACCATGCTCAGTCGAAAAATCATCGGCGAAACCCTGCTGTTTTACCGCAAACAGAATGGCGAAGTGACCGCCATTCGCGACCGCTGCCCCCACCGATTTGCACCGCTGAGCAAAGGGGTTCGCGATGGAGATGAAATCACCTGTAGTTACCATGGTCTGAAATTCAACTCAGACGGTCAGTGTACCCATAGCTCCCACGGCAGCGGAAAGATCCCTAAAGCATGTAAGGTTCGCAGTTTCCCGGTGGAGGAGCGGGACGGTTTTATCTGGATTTGGATGGGCAATCAGGAGAAAGCGGACACTACCCAGATCATGGACTGTTCGATACTAAACCGTAAACCGGAAAGTGCCGTTGGCTACATCTACATGTACAACAAGTGCAACTACCAGCTGTTAACCGACAACATCATGGACCTGAGCCATATCGATCACCTGCATGGACCGCTCATCAATACAAACGGCAAACTCAGCCCACTGCTACCCAAAGTAGAGGAGAACGGTTCTGTAGTCTCTGTACGCTGGGACTGGCTCGCCGAGCCTGCCATGCAACTGCTCGCGGTACATCTGGAGCGCCCAGAAGATCAGGCCAACCAGTTCTTCCAGGTCAACTGGCATGCCCCCTCCAACATGCACCTACAAGTAGCTGCGGTACAGGACAGCATGGACTACGAAAACGACGGGAGGATGCTCTATGACTACCACATCATGACTCCCGAATCGGAGTTCTCCACCCATTATTTCTTCGCCTCCGCCCGCAACTATTTGGAGGATGACGCCGAATACAACGCCGCCAAGATGGCCGGTATGAAGCAGGCGTTTGTCGAAGAGGATAAACCGATGATCGAAGCGCAACAGCAGGAGATGGGCGAGGCCGGTTTCTGGGAGCTGAACCCGATTCTGCTCTCCAGCGACGCAGGCGGTATCCGCGTACGTCGAAAGCTCGCCGAACTACTCGAAATCGAATCTGCTTAAACAGACCAAAGCCTGGTCACTATAAGGGCCAGGTTTTCACACCTGAGTGCACCATTATGACGACCGAAGCCACAATAATTAAAAAAGAGACCATTGCCGACAACATCGTTCATCTGGTACTGGAAGACTGCCGGGGAAAAGGCTTTGCTCCCTTTGAACCCGGCGCCCATATCGACTTGCATATCGACGATAAGACGATTCGTCAGTACTCCTTGATCAATAGTCTCGATGGTGGGCATACGTATGAGATCGCGATCCTGCGCGAGGCCAATGGCCGCGGCGGCTCCATCAAGGTACACGACACCCTGCAACCGGGTGACAAGGTCAAGGTCGGTCCGCCACGAAACGCCTTTCCTCTGCAACGATCCGATTTCTCGGTGCTGATAGCCGGCGGTATCGGCATTACGCCAATTATATCGATGGCCGATTACCTGGAACACCAAGGCCAGCCCTTCACCCTGCACTACTGCACCCGTTCCGCTAAGGCTGCTGCACTGCGTGATCGTATCGAAAGCTCCACCTATGCCGATCGCACACGATTCTATTTTGATGACCAAGCTATGCGCTTCGACCCCACCGCGCTTGAGATCGATATTCCAGACAAACGTCTCTATGTCTGCGGCCCCCAAGGCTTTATCGAGTTCATCAAGCGTAGCGCGGAGGAAGCGGGCTGGCCCAAAGAGCGTATCCACTATGAGTCATTTCAGAAGGCCGAGGGCGGTAAAACAGGGCACGGCAAGGCATTCACCCTCATCATCGACGGCACCGGTGACCAAGTTGAGGTTGCAGCAGATGAAACTGCCCTGGAAGCGCTTGAACGCAAAGGTTATGAGATACCCTGCTCCTGTGAACAGGGGATCTGCGGTACCTGCATACTCGATGTTATTGCCGGCATTCCCGACCATCATGATGCATTCTTTACCGATAAGGAGCGACTGGAAAATCTTAGATTCACACCCTGTTGCTCACGCGCACTCACTCCTAGCTTGACAGTGAAACTCTGAGCAAACTTGGTATCTACTTCGTTAATTTTCCCGTCTGTACATATTTTAGCCGGAGCCAATCAGATAGTTCCGGCTCTTTTTTGTCTAACAACTTGTTAATAAAAACGGTAATTCAGATTTACGCACCGGAAGAGAAGGCAACCAACCAACTGAGTGAGCCGATTGGTTGCGAAGAATGTGGATCAGGTCAACACGCTGAGAAAAGCATCGTTGAGTACGCGATCATGGTAGAAGATAGCCTTGCCGAGTTGCTCCGCATCCCAGGTAATCGGCTCATGGTCGGAGTAGAAGTAGTTACCACCAGCAAACACCTCATTGCGGTTGCCGGAGGGGTCAAAGAAATAAATAGTCTTGCCGTGGGTGATGCCATGGCGAGTCGGACCGATATCGATAGATGTATCGGTCATGGAAATCAGGTCGGCAGCACGCAGCACTTCATCCCAAGACTCCAGCAGGAACGAGATGTGGTGCAATTTCCCCGGCTCCGGACACTCTATGAATGCAACATCGTGCGCTTTCATGCTAGAGGTCAAAAACGCGGCCACGCGGGTATCGCCATCCAAAACCTGTTCCACCAGATCGAAACCCAACACCTCGCGGAACAGGTCCACCGTACCGGCGATATTGGGACCATATAGCAAACAGTGATCCAGGCGCTGCGCTTTCATGCCCCTCAAGCCACGCGGCCAAGCTTCCGGGTTATGGTTGCTGACGCCCCAGCGACCGGTCTGCTCTTTGCTCGCGAACAGTTCGAATACATGGCCTGTGGGCGAGTCAAAACGCACACGACGTCCGCAACCGTTCAGTTCATTTTCGTGAATATCTTCAACCGTGCAGCCGTACTCAATCAGCTGCTGACGCAGAGTATCAACGGTGCTTTCGTTCAGGCACTTGTAACCGACAAAATCCAACCCAGGAACATCGGCTTCACGTAATACCAGAGAGAACTTGTCCACCTCGGTCCAAGCCTTAAGATAGACACGACCCTGCGGGTCTCGGTCCATTTCAATTAGACCCAGCACCTCGGTGTAGTGTTTAACTGCTTCATCCAGATCCAGTACGCGAATCTGCATATGTCCCGGTCTTAGTACGCCCTTTTTCATTTAGAACTGTCCTTTTTTGTTATAGGTAATACATTTTTTATCTTCGGAGCCCGATAGGCATGTAGATGATAAGCAATACTCATTCCAATCAGGGAATAGGTGCTTAATTTCCAAAAATTATCTTTAAAAACATAATCCTGAAAGACATCTACACATGAAAGGAGCAGTAAAACTAAATTTGAAAAAACTTTGTTCAAATTAAATTTTTTCATATGAGAAATTCAGAAGTCCGATTTCTTCATTTGAACAACTCTACCATCCCGATAAAGCGCCTTAATGCAATCACAACCAGCCCAGTGCAAAGCAAAACATTATTGCTGTAATGAAAAAATCATTTCTTATCCGTTCTATATTCGATCATATCGGTTGAACTAGGAAAGCTGCGAATAAGTCCGCCGCGTGGGATAATGCCTACTGCATACGATTAAGGACGCAGAGATAGATCAGAAACTTACATTTGCTGACAGCGAGTTCAGCAACAAGCGCCGTCAGACCCGCAAGGAGAAATTTCTGGGCCGAATAGATAAGTTGATCCCATGGACACGTCTCGAGGCCGTCATAAAGCCCCACGATCCCAAGGCCGGTAATGGCCGTCGGCCATACTCTTTTATCCACCATGCTTCGTATTCACTGCATGCAACAGTGGTATAACCTCAGTGATCCAGTCATTGAAGACGCACTGTACAAGATACCCTCAATACGGCTGTTTGCAGGCTGACACTGGATAAAGCGATCCCCGGTCACACCACCATTCTGAAGTTCCGGCATCTGCTCGAACGCCATGATATGGCCCAACAGGTTTTTGAAGAAGTGACTCAATGGCTATCTGAGATCGGTGTTCTTCTGAAAGAGGGCTCACTGGTTAATACCAGTCCGCGTGGCACCGACCTGAGAAACCAATGTGACCGACGAGCTGCCGGCACTGATCGAACAGCATTTTCCGGTAACCCAAAAACGCGCCATCAGTGGTCACTCCATGAGCGGCCACGGTGCGCTGATCTGTGCTTTGAAGAATCCGGGCCGATATGTATCGGTATCGGCTTTCGCGCCGATCAGTAATCCGACCAACTGCCCCTGGGGCGAAAGGCGTTTTCAGGCTATCTGGGCACTGATCGCGAAGCATGGAAAGCCTGGGACAGCTGTGAACTGATCGCAACCGCGAAAGAACGGCTGCCGATTCTGGTGGATCAGGGCGAGGCGGATGATTTCCTGCAGGAACAGCTCAAGCCGGAAGCACTGAAAGCAGCCTGTGCGTCGGCGGGGCACCCGCTGGAGCTGCGCCTGCAGCCGGGTTACGACCATAGCTACTTCTTCATCGCCAGCTTTATCGAAGACCACCTGCACCATCATGCCAGGGCGCTGATATCGGCCTGATATCAGCATAAAAAAACGCCGACTGCACAGAGTGCAAGTCGGCGTTTTTTATTGAGGCTCAGAACCTCAACACTTACAGCGCGGCCAGAACGGTCTCGGCGCTGCTCTTGTCGATGCCTTTTTCGTCGATGTTCAGCAGCTCGATCTTGCCGTCGTTGACGATCATGGCGTAGCGCTGGCTGCGCTTGCCGAACTGGATGCCGGACAGGTCCTGATCCAGGCCCATGGCAGAGGCAAATTCACCGATGCCGTCGGCCAGCATGATAATTTCGTCGGCGTTCTGATCCTTGCCCCAGGCGTCCATTACGAACACGTCGTTGACCGCGGTGCAGATGATGCTGTCCACGCCCTTGGCCTTGATCTCGTCAGCCTTGACCACGAAGCCCGGCAGGTGGGTCATGGAGCAACCCGGAGTAAAGGCGCCCGGTACCGCAAACAGTACCACTTTCTTGCCGGCGAAGAGGTCAGCGGTCTGAACCGCTTCCGGCCCTTCCTTGCCCATCACGCGCAGTTCTACATTGGGAATAGTGTCACCGATCTGGATGCTCATATGGTCTCTCCACAGCGTTATTGTTGACTGATTTACTCGGGATTGTAGCAGATCCTATTCATCAAGATAGTCAATCCAGCCACGCAGCAGACCGATAAAATCCTCCAGCCCCGACTCGCAGGCTTCATCGGCCAGACCAAAGCCTCCTCCCAGCTCATCCAGATCGCCTTCAGCCTGGAGCCAGACGCGTGCGCTTTCACTGTCCAGCTGCAGACTCAACTCTTGCCCATGCCAATCAAACTGCCCACGACGATCACTCAGCAGGGTTTCGACTCGCTGCAGGATACGTTCGGCTTCGCCCCGGTTATCACCCAGCGCCTCGCTCAGCCAGCGACCAAACAGCGCCTGTTCCATCTCGACGATCGCTTCGGGCTGATCGTAGAGGTCTCGTCTGAATTCGTATTCCATCGCGTTGTCTCACTCATGCATCCACTCGCGCCAGACGCGCGTAAGATGGAAATAGTACACCACCTGAACCGGGACCGGATGTCCCAGGAGATCCCATGACCGACACCCACAGCAAACCCCGCCGTGCTGCAGCAGTGCCCAGCAGCCGTTTTTCACGCATGGCCAGCCTGACCGGCCTGGCCGGGCGGGTGGCCGGCAATCTGGTTACCGAAGGCAGCAAGCAGTGGATGCAGGGCCGACGACCGGCGCTGTCCGAGCTGCTGCTCAGCCGCAAGAACCTGGAGCAGGTCGCCGACAAGCTGGCACGGATGCGCGGGGCGGCGATGAAGCTTGGCCAACTGATCTCCATGGACTCAGGGGCGCTGTTGCCACCGGAACTGGCAGCGGTACTGGAGCGGCTGCGTGATGATGCGGTGATCATGCCCGCGGCTCAGCTGGTCGGCGTACTGGAAAGCAACTGGGGCAGCGACTGGGATCAGCGCTTGGCGCAGTTCAGTTTTGATCCGGTGGCCGCCGCCTCCATCGGGCAGGTACACAAGGGCCGCACCCATGGCGGACGCGAGCTGGCGATCAAAATTCAGTATCCAGGTGTGCGTCGCAGCATCGACAGCGATATCGACAATGTTGTTTCCCTGCTGCGCCTCAGCGGTCTGCTGCCGCGAGAATTGGACATCGACCCGCTGGTGGCTGAAGCCAAGCAGCAGCTGCGGCTGGAGACGGATTACCTGCATGAGCAGCAACAGCTGCTGGCCTACGATGCGGCGCTGCTGGGCTCTCGTCATTATGATGCCCTGGCACTGCCCGGCGTCGACACCGAATTATCCACAGAACAGATCCTGTGCATGGATTTCATCGAGGGGGTCAGTCTGAAACAGGCGGCCGCTGAACAAGTCGCGCTCAAGGATCATATCCCCGCCCTGCTGCTGGAGCTGTTCTTCTGTGAGCTGTTTCAACTGCACTGCGTGCAGACCGATCCCAACCCGGCCAACTACCAGTACAACCTGCAGCAGGACCGGCTGGTATTGCTGGATTTTGGCGCCGTGCGCCGTTTCTCGATCGACTTTGTACTGCAGTATCACCATGCCATCTGTGCCGCCACCGATCGTAACCAGACGGAACTGGCGCAGGCACTGGAAACGCTAGGCTTTTTCAGTCAGCGTCATGATGCCGCCAACCGCCAGGTTGTGCTGGACATTTTCATGGAAGCCACCGAGCCGCTGCGCACGCCGGGGGCCTATGATTTTGGCAACTCAGATCTGGCCCAGCGGATTCATCAGCGCGGCATGGCAATCAGCAGCGACCCGGACGCCTGGCATACACCACCGGCAGATGTGCTGTTTCTGCACCGCAAGATGGGCGGGCTGTTCATGCTCGCCTCCCAGCTCGGTGCCAACGTCGATGTTCATGTCATCTTCAATCGCTATCGGGAGCTTTCGTGAGCCTGTTGAGTTCGTTCGATTCCCCCATCACTGCTGTACTGATCGGTGCCAGCGGCGGCATTGGCCAGGCGGTGCTGGCACAGCTGCTGGACGAACCACGGGTCAGCCGGGTATACGCTTTCGCTCGCCGGATTCCCGAGCCACTGAAACAACAGACGGAACGCAATCCGGATCGGCTCAGCCTGCACCCCATCGACTTGAGTCAGGAAGGCTCCATCATCGCCTGTGCCGAACAGCTCAAGGACGTAACCCCAAATCTGGTATTGATCACCTCGGGGCTTTTGCATTCAGAGGAGAGTTTGCCGGAGAAAAGCTGGCGCAACCTGGAGAGTGACTACTTCCAGCAGCAGATGCAGATCAATGCGTTGGCACCGGCCTTGCTGGCCAAACATCTGATCCCACTGCTGCCGAAGGATCAACGAGCAGTATTTGCGGCGCTGTCGGCACGGGTAGGCAGTATCGGAGACAACCGGCTCGGTGGCTGGTACAGCTACCGCGCTAGCAAGGCGGCGTTAAATATGCTGCTGCGCTGTACCGCGATTGAAGCCAAACGGCGCTGGCCCAAACTGGTGGTGGCGGGGTTGCATCCAGGCACCGTGGATACACCGCTGTCAGAACCGTTCCAGGCCCGTGTACCGGAAGGAAAATTGTTTACGCCCGAGTTTTCGGCCCGCTCACTGCTGCAGGTGATCGATGGCCTGACACCAATGGATTCAGGCAATGTGTTTGCTTGGGACGGTCAGCTGATTCAGCCCTGATGCGGTAGCGGGGGCCTCAACCTTCGTCTGAAACCGGCTTCCAGCGGATGGTGACATCGCGAACACCCCAGTCGAGCGCGGCCCCAACATCCTCGCCCATGTAAATGTCGATCTTGCGCTCCCAACGGGGGTGCATCTTATCCAGTACCCGGTAGGTGCCCGGCAGGCCTTCGATCTGTACCTGCATGTTGTAATCCAGGCCTTCTTCCAGCAGATCACGTGACACGGCAATCGCTTTCATTCCCGGTTTCAAGCGATCACCCCAGGCGGCAATCGCCGGGTTCCCCACCGTTTGCTCAGGTACCGAGTTATAGGCGGACGCCCTGACATCAAGTGCATGCTGCTCAGGTGCCGATTCGGCACAGCCCGAGAGCAGCAACCCACCGGCGAAGAGCAGACACTTGTATGAAGAAGATGGCATTTATCACCCTGATCGAATCTTTTGCGTGACTTTACCACTAACCGGGGGTATATAGCATCATCTCTGTTATGGAGGATACCCCTGTGTATTCACCGCCCGAACTTAATCTCGACCTGACCCAAAGCCTGTACGATAAGATCGCTGACGCACTGGTTGAGCAGGGCTATATCATTCTGCCCTCTGCCTTGCCTGAATCACTTGGCCATGCGTTGCGTCAGCACCTGCAGGCAATGGATGACGAGCAGTTTCGTCGCGCCGGTATCGGTCGTGAACAGGATCACCAGCTGCACGGCGAGATCCGCCGTGATCAGATCCGTTGGCTGAGCCATCAGTCACTGATCGAGGCACAGTATCTGCGGTGGATGAACGATTTGCGTGAAGGGCTGAACCGGCGGCTGTTCATGGGGCTGTTCGATTATGAGGCCCACTTCGCCCACTATCCTGAAGGCGCGTTCTACAAACGGCACCTGGATGCCTTCCGTGGCCAAACCAACCGCGTGCTGACAACGGTGTTTTACCTCAACCCTGACTGGCAACCTGAGCTTGGGGGCGAACTGTTGATCTGGCCGACCCATGACAGCGAAGAGGTGGTCGAAAGGGTGGTGCCCCAGATGGGCACACTGGTTCTTTTCCTCAGCGAGCGTTTTCCGCATGAAGTGCTGCCGGCACGTGCCGATCGCTACAGCATCGCCGGCTGGTTCCGGGTCAATACCAGCATCAACAACCAGATCGACCCGCCCCACTGAACCCTACAACAGTTTAAGCGGCGGCTGTTGCAACGCGCCCAGCTGTTCGCGCAACTGCAGGATATGCTCACCCCAGTAGCGTTCGGTGTTGAACCAGGTGAAGTTGTGCGGAAAAGCCGGGTCTTCCCAGCGTCGAGCAAGCCAGGCACTGTAATGCATCATTCTCAGGGTGCGCAGCGCCTCTACCAGATGCAGCTCACGCGGATCAAAATCAGCGAACTCACTGTATCCCGCGATCACCTCAGCCAGCTGCAGCTGCTGCTGCACGCGGTCATCGCCGGTCAGCAGCATCCACAGGTCCTGAATCGCCGGGGCCATGCGCGCATCATCAAAATCGACAAAGTTGGGCGTATCATCACGCCAGAGAATGTTGCCGCCATGACAGTCGCCATGCGCGCGAATCAGCTTCACCTCACCGGCGGCGGCAAAGCAGGCCTCGATCCCGTCGAGCAGATCGGCGCAGAGACTGGTGTACGCCTCACGCAGTGAAGACGGAATAAAGCCTTCACTGATCAATGCCACACTGTCACGACCGTAGGTCTGGATATCCAGCGCCGGACGGTGCACGAAGGGGCGCACAGCTCCGACCAGGTGGATTCGACCCAGAGTCTGCCCCAGCTGATACAAATGGTCGGGGTCATCCAGCTCCGGTGCGCGCCCACCTCGGCGCTTGAACAGGGAGAACCGATAATCCTTGAAATGGAACAGGCTTTCACCGGCACTGTTGGTCAAGGGTGCTACCACCGGCAACTCCTGCTCAACCAACTCAAAACAGAACTGATGTTCTTCCAGGATCTGTTCATCACTCCAGCGCAAGGGGCGGTAAAACTTGGCGATCAGTGGTTCACTTTCCTCTATACCCACTTGATAGACGCGGTTCTCGTAGCTGTTCAGTGCCAGAATACGGCCATCACTGAGGTAGCCCATCGACTCCACCGCATCAATCACAGTATCGGGCGTCAACTGGTAGAACGGTTGGAGATTTTCTTGCTGCATGAGTCACCCCGAGTCAGATAGAACGGCATTCCAGTATCATCATTTGCCACTTAAGAATCGCTAGGATGACTTGGTATGCAAAGATAAACCACCTTGATTTATTATGAATCTGCTCTTTTACCAGGAAAGATCAGGTTCTGTAATTGCAGGAAATGCCATATGTCACATCAGTCCAACGGCACTGAAGGTATAACCGAATGGGAAGGTGTACAATAAAGGACCTCAACTTAAAACATGGAGATAGTTATGAAAGCAGCATCCATTCTGCTGTTGGCAGCAGGAGTTGGCACCATGAGCAATGTTACCGGCGTTCAGGCGTCTTCTCTTGTTGAGGCCTCCGATCCGGAGAAGATCGTTCAACTGGCCCGTGGCTTCGGTTCCGCCACTTTGGGAACAGATGACTATGGTGACCCGCTTATTACGGGCCGGATTGACAGTAACAAATATGGTATCTATTTCTACAACTGCGAAGACAACAAAGACTGTGAAAACATCGTATTTTCCGCTGCCTGGGCTGACCAGCCTGTATCCTTGCAGAGAATCAATGAGTGGAACGAGACACAGCTTTTTGGCACGGCTTACCTGGACGAAGACGGCGACCCGAACATCGACATGCCCGTTAATTTGAAATATGGCGTCAGCAGCAGCAACTTCGATGACACTATCGACTGGTGGATGCTGACCATGAAGGAATTCGAAAAGTACATCCAGGACAACTGACCCACTATAGCTGACGCTGACTCATCCAGGAATGAGTCAGCGTCAGGCTTCGGACACAGGTGTCAGGTCCTGCTGCATCTCCTGCAGAATCCAGTCACGAAACGCTTGCATGCCATAGGTGAGCTGGCGCTTCTCCTGATAGACCAGATAGAACGCCCTTGGTTTGTCCAGCGTGATATCAAACGGCACCACCAGCTGTCCCGCTTCCAGTTCTCGCTGCACCAGCGCCCGATCAGCCAGTGATACACCTATCCCTTCAATGGCCGCCGACACGGCCAGTGCGGTACTGGAGAAAGACATGGTTCGGGTTGATGTGTTGGCTCTGACGCCCAGCTGCTGCAGAATCTGCTGCCATTCCTGCCTCCGTCCACTGACGTGAATAAGCGTTCGCTTGAGCAGATCTTCAGGGCTGTTCAGCCCCTCTGCCAACTTGGGGCTGCACACCGGCGTCGAGACCAGATAGCGCAGAAAATGGATATCCACCCCCCGCCAGTTGCCTTCGCCGTAATACACCGCCATATCGGTATCGGAGTGTTCGAAATCGATAAAGCCAGTGGTGGAACTGAAGCGCAGCTCCACGTCCGGGTACTGCTCCTGAAACCGGGTAATGCGCGGCACCAGCCAGCGGGTCAAAAACGCAGGCGCTACGCTGATGTTGACCGCACTCAGGTTCGGTGATGTCATCAAACGCCGCGTTGCACTTTCAATTTCATCCAGCGCCAGCTGTACGGAAGGAAGGTAGCGCTCGCCGGCCGCGGTCAGACTGACCTTGCGTTTCTCGCGCCGAAACAGCTTCAAGCCCAAAAATTCTTCAAGCAACTTGATCTGATGACTGATCGCAGACGGGGTCACGAACAGTTCCTCTGCAGCTTCGTTGAAGCTCAGGTTTCGCGCGGCAGACTCGAAACTGCGCAGGGCGTTGAGCGGTGGCAGACGGCGGATGGTGGCGCTCCTCTTATAGTTTAGTTTTTTTCAACTATAGCCTGAAAAACAATCTTTTGTGGCAATGCAGCATAGACCTTAGTATAACGCCTGAAAATTAACCCCCATTTGAGGAGCTCTACTCGAAAATGTCCGACTTCAATCGCATGGTAATGACACAAAATGGAATGGTAGACGTGGATTACTATGTTGAACAAGCTCGCCGTGAGCGTGCTGAATTCATCATGCAGGGAATCGCGTCACTGTACCGCCGCGTTGCTCGCCTGTTGAAACCGCGTCGTCCGCTGGCAGGTGCCACCGCGCTGGTTAACTGAGACAGAGTAGACTGTGGAGCGGGTCACAATCCCGCTCCTGCATTCACTTCAGCGACATCCAGTTCCTGAATCGCGGCTTTCAGCGCTGCAAAACAGTCGGCATCGATTGCCGTGTGCAAGTTCTCCGCCATCATCTCCAGTGCCTGTGCTACCGGAATGGCTCCTCGATAGGGGCGTTCAGCCGTAATGGCATCGAAGATGTCTGCGGTTGTGATAATCCGGGTTTCCCGCGTGATCTGTTCTGCCTTGAGCTGTTTGGGATATCCCTTGCCATCCAGCCGTTCATGGTGAGCGCCAGCCACCTGTGCCAATTCGCTGAATACGCCAATACGCGACAGAATCTCTTCCGTAAAGCGGGCATGATTCTGTACCTGTTGCCATTCATCCGCATCCAGCTTGCCAGGTTTGTCGAGAATGCTGTTACTCACGCCCAGCTTACCGATATCGTGCAGCAGTGCACCACGTCGAAGCCAGCGGCGCCGTTGCGGCTCGATATCCAATTGCTCGGCTATCAGATCGGTATAGAGAGCCACTCGCTCGCTGTGACCGGCGGTGTAGGGACTTTTGGCATCCACTACCTGACCAAAGGCTGCAGCCACTCGGTCCAGGTAGTCTTCATTCACCTCAATTTCATGTCCTGCCGGCGACAGAGCCAGCACGCGTTCAGGCAGCTCTGGGCTGGCCAGCATCGACCAGAAGTCAGCCGACTCCGCTGCCTGCTCAAGGGCTTTCACCAATGCCGGATCAAACCAGTGGCCGCTGCGCGCTCGCGCCTCATCCAGTGCTGCATCAGGCCCGGCCGCGGCATGGAACACCTCCACCACCTGCGCCAGTAGCGCCACGCGTGAATACAACGGAATGGCCTCACCGGACCGTTGTTCGGGTTGACCTGTTCCGCTCCAGTGTTCATCCAATGAATGGATACCGGCCGCTACCGACTCACTGAAACCCAGATCTCGCGCAATGGATGCACCCCGTTCACAGCGGGTCGCAATCAGCTCAGTGGCAATAGATTCACCGTTGCGGGCAATATTCAACAGCCGCTTGAAACGTTCGGCAACACCGGCATCACGCCCGGTATGCTGCAGCAGAAACCTGATCACCTGCGTCAGGCTACCGTTAACCCATTTAAAGTCACGCTTGAAGCCAAGATCATCCGTGCCATACAGCTGACAGATACGCGCGGCATTGCTGCTGCAGCCCAAGTCTTTCAGTAAAAGCGTGTAATACAGCTCCCAGCGTGCAGCGTCATCCAGGCCCAGCTGATCCGCCAGATGCATACCAATCCAGCAACAGCGCATGCAATGCCCCGGTGGTTGCCCCTCGGTCATGTCCAGCGCATGCGACAATGCACTGATCAGCTCTGACAGTTTCATGCCGGTGGTACCGGCCAGATTCCAGCGTTCCATTCACCGCTCCAGCAACATGTCTGGTACTCAGTATACGCACAGAGCAGCGGGTTGAGTCACCCTGCCCGCAACTCGGCCCGCGTCCACTGACGCCAGCGAGCATTCACCCAAAGCGACAACAGGATAATCGCGCCACCGATCAGCAAACGCGGGATGTCCGCATCCCGATTCCAGATCACGAGGTTGACGACCAGCCCGGCCGGCACCAGTGCATTATTCATGATGCCCAGCGTACCGGCATCCACCTGAGTCGCACCCTTGTTCCAGAAGAAGAACCCCAGCCCTGAGGCCACCAGCCCAAGCCAACTCAACACTGTCCAGTGTGTTGTCGTCTGAGGCAGACGTTCCATGTTACCCAGCATCAGAAAGGCGGGCAGTACCAGTGCAAACGCTCCGATAAAGAAAAAGCCAAACACCTGCCAGAGATTTTGCCCATCAGGATAATAGTGGCGCACCAAATGAGCATAGCCGACCTGACCCGCCGCAAAGGCAAGATTGGCCAACTGCAGAATCAGAAAACCGGTAATAAACGCCTCGCTGACACCATCGTAGCGGATAATTGCCGCGCCCAGCACAGCGACCAGCGTCGAGATAATGGGCCCGAGGCTGAAACGACGTTTCAGTGCGTTATCCACCAGTGCCACATAGAGCGGCGTGAAAATGGTGAACAGCAGCACCTCCGGCACACTGAGATATTCAAACGAGAGATACAGACAGGTATAGGTCAGCCCGAATTGCAGCGCCCCAACCAGCGTGACACCGACCATAAACCCGGGTGCAAAACGGGCAGGACGCAGCAGCGGGATAAATATCATCCCCGCCAGCACAATGCGAGTCAGGACTGAAAAGTAACTGTCCACCTGACCGGCGAGATACTCACCGATCAGGCTGAAAGACACCGCCCACAGCAGCGTGACGGCAATCAGGTAGTTCATTCATATGCTCCAGCATGATGGCATTACGCCGCAAGCATACTGGATTTTATCCCTTGAGCAGACCTGCTTGGTAGCAAGCGGTTCAACTTTGCGAGCGCGGCTGCATTACCAGCTCGGCCCATGACTGGGTCGATGTCAGATCCGGCCCTGTCACCTTGTCGGCCTCTTCCACTGCGCTGCTCTGTGTCTGCACACGCTGCGGGGCATGTGGATTGATTACATGCGGCACCTCTTCAGTATTGAACATGACCAGCCGAGGCGGACCACTCATCAAAAGGGGCTGCAGGACCTGAGGCAAGCCGGCAAAAGTCAGTATAACTGTCAGGATCATAATCAGACGCAGCATGGACGTTCTCCTTGAATCGTTTCTGAACAAACAACATCAAAAGCTGTGCCATATTAATCAAAATAATTTAATATCAATGGGTTACGAAAAAAATCAAGCGAAGATCATAAGCGTTCGGGGTTTGGCAGAAGGCAATACTGCCAAAAGTGTCGCAGAATACTTGACATATTGTGACGTGAAGAACCTATTTATTTAAAATCAATGACTTATGGCGTATCTTTTTTGCAACACACATTTACCCAACGTCCAGAAAGACAAAACCCGGCCTGAGCCGGGTTCTGGGGTATCGCATGTGCGCTCCGATCAGTTGATCTTTGCGTCCAGTTCTCCGCGCTCGTAACGCTCGGACATATGCTCCAGCGAGATCGCCTTGATCTTGCTGGCATGACCGGCGGTACCAAAGGCTTCGTAACGGGCGACACAGATCTCGGTCATCGCTTGCATGGTGGCCTTGAGGAATTTGCGCGGGTCGAACTCGGCCGGGTTTTCGGCCAGGAAGCGACGCACGGCACCGGTAGACGCCAGACGCAGGTCGGTGTCGATGTTGACCTTGCGCACACCGTACTTGATGCCTTCAACGATCTGCTCCACCGGTACACCGTAGGTTTCCGGAATCTCGCCACCGAACTGGTTGATCACCGCCAGCCATTCCTGAGGAACGGAGGAGGAACCGTGCATCACCAAGTGGGTAGTGGGGATACGTTCGTGGATCGCACGGATGCGGTCAATTGCCAGAATATCGCCTGTCGGCGGCTTGGTGAACTTGTAGGCACCGTGGGAGGTACCGCATGCGATCGCCAGCGCATCCACGTTGGTGGCCTTGACGAAGTCGGCGGCTTCATCCGGATCGGTCAGCATCTGGTCGTGGGTCAGGATACCCTCAGCGCCAATACCGTCCTCTTCACCGGCCTGTCCGGTTTCCAGCGAGCCCAGGCAGCCCAGTTCGCCTTCAACGGAGACACCACAGGCGTGCGCCATCTCAACGGTACGACGGGTGACGTCGACGTTGTAGGCATAATCGGTCGGGGTCTTGCCGTCTTCGCCCAGAGAGCCGTCCATCATGACTGAGGAGAAGCCCATGGCGATGGAACGCTGGCAGACTGCCGGGCTGGTACCGTGGTCCTGGTGCATGCACACCGGCACGTCCGGGAACTCTTCAATCGCCGCCAGAATCATGTGGCGCAGGAAGTTGGAACCGGCGTACTTGCGCGCACCGGCAGAGGCCTGAACGATCACCGGCGAGTCGGTCTTGGCCGCCGCTTCCATGATCGCACGCATCTGCTCCAGGTTGTTGACGTTGAACGCCGGAATGCCGTAGCCATATTCGGCGGCATGGTCCAGCAGCTGACGCATGGAGATCAAAGCCATGGTTTCACCCTTTGAATTGGTTCATCAAAAATCTTATTTGGCTGCACGCTGTTCCAGCATGGCAACCGCCGGCAGTACCTTGCCTTCCACAAACTCCAGGAAGGCACCACCGCCAGTGGAGATGTAAGAGATCTTATCAGCGATGTCGTATTTATCCACCGCAGCCAGCGTGTCGCCACCACCAGCGATGGAGAAACCGGCGCTGTTAGCGATCGCCAGTGACAATGCCTTGGTGCCTTCGCCGAACTGATCGAACTCGAACACGCCGACCGGTCCGTTCCAGATAATGGTGCCGGCGCTGCTCAGCAGGGCAGCCAAGTTCTTGGCGGATTCGGGGCCAATGTCCAGAATCATTTCGTCGTCGGCTACGTCGTCAGCGGACTTGATCACCGCTTCAGCGGTCTCGGCAAATTCCTTGGCAACAACGACATCAACCGGCAGCGGGATGTTGACCTTTTCCATCAGCGCCTTGGCCGCCGGAATCAGATCATGTTCGCACAGGGACTTGCCCACCGGCTTACCAGCTGCCGCGAGGAAGGTGTTGGCGATACCGCCACCGACGATCAACTGATCGCACTTCTCGGACAATGCATTCAGCACTTCCAGCTTGGTGGACACCTTGGAGCCGCCAACGATGGCAACCATCGGACGAGCCGGGTTGTCCAGCGCCTTGGCCAGCGCATCCAGTTCATTGGCCAGCAGCGGACCTGCGCAGGCGATGGGAGCGAATTTGCCAACACCATGGGTCGAGGCCTGAGCGCGGTGGGCAGTACCGAAAGCATCCATCACGTAGACATCACACAGTGCCGCCATCTTTTTCGACAGCTCTTCGTTGTCCTTTTTCTCGCCCGGATTGAAGCGTACGTTTTCCAGCAGGACCAGTTCACCTTCACCCACTTCAAAGCCGCCGTCCAGCCAGTCCTTGACCAGCGGTACCGGACGCTGCAGCAATTTGCTGATATGTTCGGCCACCGGCGCCAGCGAGTACTTTTCTTCGTATTCGCCTTCGGTGGGGCGGCCCAAGTGGGACATTACCATCACTTTGGCACCGGCTTTCAGTGCCACTTCGATGGTGGGCAGAGAAGCACGGATACGGGCGTCGGAGGTCACTTGACCATCCTTGACCGGAACATTGAGATCTTCACGGATCAGCACGCGCTTGCCGGCCAGATCCAGATCAGTCATCTTCAAAACGCTCATCAGAGGGATTCCTGTTTCTTGTTAGTTCAGTCAATCAGTCCTTGAGCTGCAGCCAGTACCGGGAGAGATCCAGCATCCGGTTGGCAAACGCCCATTCATTGTCAAACCAGCACAACAGCTTCAGCAGTCGGCCACAGGACACCCGCGTTTGGGTACCGTCAACCACCGCCGAACGGGGATCCGTATTGAAATCCACCGACGCATGCGGCTCTTCGGTATAGCCCAACAGCCCGGCCAGTTCATTGTCGGCCGCTGCGCGCAGCATAGTGTTGATCTGTTGCGGGTCGGTATCCTGCTGCAGGTTCACCGACAGGTCCATTAGCGAAACGTTGATGGTCGGCACCCGCACGTGCAGACACTCGAAGCGCCCCGCCAGATGCGGCAACAGGCGATCAATTCCACGGCTCAAGCCGGTATCCACGGGGATAATCGACTGCATGGCACTGCGCGCCAGGCGCAGGTCACTGCGGTGATAGCTGTCGATCACCGGCTGATCATTCATCGCCGAGTGGATGGTAGTCGTCACCCCACTTTCAATGCCGAAGTGGCGATCCAGCAGATCCAGCACCGGCACCACACAGTTGGTGGTGCAGGAGGCCGCCGAGGCGATGCGGTGTTCTGCCTTGAGGCTGGACTCGTTAAAGCCAAATACCACTGTGGCATCGATATCCGCCTGCGCCGGGTGCGAATACAGCAACCGCCTGGCACCGCTGGCCAGATGACGCTCGGCATCGGCTCGAGTGCGAAAGGCGCCGGAACATTCCAGCACCAGGTCCACATCCAGCTCGCCCCAGGGAATCTGCTCGGGCTCTGCCAAGCTGAATACCCGGATACGGTCACCGTTGATCAGCAGGGCTTCGCCATCGTTTTCGACAGAACAGGGAAAGCGCCCATGAGTGGTGTCATAACGGGTCAGGTAGGTGAGCGTGTCCAGATCCGACAGCTCATTGATCGCCACCACCTGCAACTGGTGCTGCAGGCCGCGTTGATAGACCGCCCTGAGCACGCCCTGGCCGATACGACCGTAGCCGTTGATCGCGATTCTGTAGCTCATCCGGCGCTCATGCTGACCAGAACTGCAACAACATGCCGCCGGGCGCACAGAGTGCCCGGCAGTACGTTTTGCAGCGGTTTACAGCAGGCCTTCAACAGTGCTGACCACATTCTCGACGGTGAAGCCGAAGTGCTTGAACAGGTCGCCGGCCGGGGCGGATTCGCCGAAGCTGCGCATGCCGACGATGGCGCCGTTCAGGCCCACGTACTTGTACCAGAAATCGGCGTGAGCCGCTTCCACGGCAACGCGAGCGGTAACGGCGGCGGGAAGTACCTGCTCCTTGTACGCCGCATCCTGCTTGTCAAAACGCTCGGTACAGGGCATGGAAACTACACGGATCTGCTTGCCCTTGGCGCTCAGCGCATCGGCTGCGTCCATGGCCAGACCGACCTCGGAGCCAGTGGCGATCAGGATCGCATCCGGAGTACCGGCGCAGTCACGCAGGATGTAGCCACCGCGTTCAATGGCGTCGATCTGAGCCGCATCGCGGTTCTGGTGCGGCAGGTTCTGACGCGAGAAAATCAGCGCGCTGGGGCCGTCGGTGCGCTGCACGGAAGACTTCCACGACACGGCGGATTCCACCGCGTCACAGGGACGCCAGGTTTCCATGTTCGGGGTCAGACGCAGGTTGGCGATCTGCTCGATCGGCTGATGCGTCGGGCCATCTTCGCCCAGACCGATGGAGTCATGGGTGTAGACGAACAGCACACGCTGTTTCATCAGGGCGGCCATGCGCACCGCGTTGCGGGCGTACTCCATGAATACCAGGAAGGTGGCGCCGTAAGGAATGAAACCTCCGTGCAGGGCAATACCGTTCATGATCGCGCTCATGCCGAATTCGCGCACACCGTAGTGGATGTAGTTGCCGTTGGCATCATTGCGGCTCAGGCCCTTGGAGCCGGACCAAAGCGTCAGGTTGGAACCGGCCAAATCGGCAGAGCCGCCCATAAATTCCGGCAGCATCGGACCGAAGGCCTCGATGGCATTCTGCGAGGCCTTGCGCGAGGCGATGGTGTCGCCCTTCTCGGCCACCTGGGCGATCCAAGCATCCGCCTTTTCAGTGAAGTCGGCCGGCAGGTCGCCGGACAGACGGCGCAGCAGTTCTTCGGCCAGTTCCGGGTACGCGGTCTGATAGGCGCTCAGTCGCTCATTCCAGTCATTTTCGGCGTTGGAGCCAGCTTCACGCGCATCCCAAAGCTCATACAGCTCTTCGGGGATTTCAAATTCAGGATGTGCCCATTGCAACGCGTCACGCGCCAGCATGATCTCGTCATGGCCCAGAGGCGCACCGTGGCACTCTTCCTTGCCCTGCTTGTTGGGCGAACCGAAACCGATGATAGTCTTGCAGCAGATCAGGGTCGGCTGCTCGGTGTTTTCACGAGCATTCTCGATGGCAGCACGAATCTGGTCGCTGTCGTGACCATCGATGTCACGGATCACTTGCCAGCCGTAGGCTTCGAAACGTGCCGGAGTATCGTCAGTGAACCAGCCTTCCACTTCGCCGTCGATGGAGATGCCGTTGTCATCCCAGAATGCGATCAGTTTGCCCAGACCCAAAGTACCGGCCAGAGCACAGGCTTCGTGAGAGACCCCTTCCATCAGGCAGCCATCGCCCATAAAGGTGTAAGTGTAATGGTCGATGATGTCGTGACCGTCACGGTTGAACTGGGCCGCCAGCGCTTTTTCGGCAATCGCCATGCCCACGGCGTTGGTGACACCCTGACCCAGCGGACCGGTTGTGGTTTCAACACCCGGGCAGTAGCCGTATTCCGGATGACCGGCAGTCTTGCTGTGCAGCTGGCGGAAGTTCTTCAGATCATCGATGCTGACATCGTAGCCGGTCAGGTGCAGCAGCGAGTAGATCAGCATGGAGCCATGGCCGTTGGACAGCACGAAGCGGTCACGGTCATACCAGTGCGGGTTGCCGGGGTTGTGCTTCATGAAGTCGTTCCACAACACTTCGGCGATATCCGCCATGCCCATGGGGGCACCCGGGTGACCGGATTTTGCTTTCTGTACGGCGTCCATGCTCAATGCGCGAATGGCATTGGCAAGTTCTCGGCGAGAGGACATCAATCTACTCCTGGGGCTGGACCCAACCTTGAGGTTTACGGAATCGGAATATAAAGGCGCAATTTTCGCCCAGATAGCGACCAGCTTCAAATCCATTTGTGCAAATGGAGTGTTTTTCATGCAGTCATCGCAAAATTTTCAGCCAAAATCGAACCAGATGTTATGCACAACCCCTGCGCTGACGTTAAAATGTGCGGTTTATTCAACCCAAACCGTATCAGCCCGGCATCGCCCCGGCTGCTCCTAACCACTGTGTGAGGATTATTACCGGAAATGAGCGAATATAGCCTGTTCACCTCCGAGTCCGTGTCTGAAGGGCACCCGGACAAAATTGCCGACCAGATTTCCGATGCCGTCCTGGACGCCATCATCGCGGAAGACAAGTATGCCCGTGTTGCCTGTGAAACCATGGTCAAGACCGGTGTGGCGATCGTCTCCGGCGAAATCAGCACTTCGGCCTGGATCGACCTGGAAGATCTGGTACGCGGCGTGATCTGTGATATCGGCTACACCTCTTCTGACGTGGGTTACGATGGCGAAACCTGCGGCGTGATCAACATCATCGGCAAGCAGTCCGTGGATATCGCCCAAGGCGTTGACCGCAGCCGTCCGGAAGATCAGGGTGCCGGTGACCAGGGCCTGATGTTCGGTTACGCCTCCAACGAAACCGACGTGCTGATGCCCGCGCCAATCACTTTCTCTCACCGCCTGGTGGAACGTCAGGCCGAAGCACGCAAGTCTGGCCTGCTGCCTTGGCTGCGTCCCGACGCCAAGTCACAGGTGACCTGCCGCTATGAAAACGGCCAGCCGGTGGCGATCGATGCAGTTGTACTGTCTACCCAGCACAACCCGGACGTGTCCCAGGCCGACCTGCAGGAAGCGGTACAGGAGCTGATCATCAAGCACGTACTGCCGGCAGAACTGCTGCACAAGGGCACCCAGTATCACATCAACCCGACCGGCAAGTTCGTCATCGGTGGCCCGGTGGGCGACTGTGGTCTGACCGGCCGCAAGATCATCGTGGACACCTACGGCGGCATGGCCCGTCACGGTGGTGGCGCGTTCTCCGGCAAGGACCCGTCCAAGGTAGACCGTTCCGCTGCCTACGCCGGTCGCTACGTAGCCAAGAATATCGTTGCCGCCGGCCTGGCCGACCGCATCGAGATTCAGGTCTCCTACGCCATCGGCGTGGCCGAGCCGACTTCGGTATCGATCAATACCTTCGGCACCGGCAAAATCAGCGACGACAAGATCATCGAACTGGTGCGCGAGCACTTTGATCTGCGTCCGTACGCAATCACCCGTATGCTCGACCTGCTGCACCCGATGTACCGTCAGACCGCGGCATACGGCCACTTCGGTCGTGATCCCTTCGAGATGACTGTGGGTGATGACACCTTCATGGCCTTCCCCTGGGAGATGACCGACAAGGCTGACGCTTTGCGTGCGGCGGCTGGAATCTGATTTCAGCCCATCCCCGGCTGATGGCCGCACTTGTGGGTGACACGCTTTTCGTCATCCATGACCGCTCGACTGCCGCCTCTGACCGCCATGGACGGCGGAAATGCCGAAAATGCAGGAGCAATTTTCGGCCAGGCGGCAGACGGTCACCCACAAGCACCGCCATCAGCCTGCCTTGACCAAAGCCTCAGTTTCGGACCGGACAATCCCCCTACAACTGGCATCCCCCACCTGCCCTGCGCCATAATAGCGGCTGAACTTTCAGTCAGCAGGACCGCTATGCGTATCCCCCGGGTATATGAACCACAGCCTTTGGCCCCCGGCCTCTGTATCGACCTCGGCGATACCACCATCCAGCACGTCATCCGTGCCCTGCGCCTGCGCGAAGGCGATCGCATCTGCCTGTTCAACGGCGATGGTCATGAATACCCTGCCGTGCTGACTCAGGTCGACAAACGCTCGGCCCAGGCAACGCTGGAACCGGCACTGACACCGACGGTCGAATCAGCATTGCAGATTCATGTCGGCCAAACCCTGTCCCGCGGTGAGCGGATGGATTATGCAGTACAGAAAGCCACCGAGATGGGCGTCAGTCGTATTACACCGCTGACCAGCGAACGCTGCGAGGTCAAACTCAAGGCCGAACGTGAAGACAAGCGTCTGCGTCACTGGCAGCAGGTAGCTATCAGTGCCTGCGAGCAGAGCCAGCGATCTCGGGTACCCGAGATCGCCGAAGTCAGCCCGCTGCTGGACTGGATTCAAACCGTCGAAGCCGATCTCAAACTGGTACTGCATCACCACACGGCTCGCCCGCTGCAGACGATGGAAGCGCCCGGCTCGGTTGCGCTGCTGATCGGCCCCGAGGGCGGACTGACCGAAGCCGAAGTGGACGCGGCACTGGCCGCCGGCTTCGAACCGGTCGCCTTTGGCCCGCGGGTGATGCGCACCGAAACCGCACCGGTTGCCGCCTGCGCCATTCTGCAGTATCTCTGGGGCGATCTGGGTTAAGATTGAACGCACATTCAGCACAGGAATTTTTCAGATGACGATTAAAGTCGGCGTGGTGATGGACCCCATCGAGCAGATCACCTACAAAAAGGACAGCTCACTGGCGATGCTCTGGGCCGCGCAACGCAAGGGCTGGGAGCTGCACTACATGGAACAGCAGCACCTGTTCCTGCGTGACGGCAAGGTGAAGGGGCAGATGGCACCGCTGAAGGTGGCCATGGACCCGGACAACTGGTTTGAGCGCGGCGAGTATGTGATACGCGACCTGGCCGAGTTGGACGTGATCCTGATGCGCAAGGACCCTCCGTTCGATAACGAATTCATCTACAGCACCCACCTGTTGGCGATGGCGGAATCCGAGGGCACCCTGATCGTCAACCGTACCGGCAGCTTGCGTGACTTCAATGAAAAGTTGTTTGCCACCCACTTTCCACAATGCTGCCCGCCGGTACTGGTGACACGCCGGGCCGATCTGTTGCGCCAGTTCCACGCTGAGCACAAGAATGTCATCTTCAAGCCGCTGGACGGCATGGGCGGCTCGTCCATCTTCCATATTCGTGAAGACGGCACCAACCTGGGCGTCATCATCGAGACCCTGACCGCCCACGGTACCCAGACCATCATGGCGCAGAAGTACATCCCCGAAATCAAGGACGGCGACAAACGCATCCTGATGATCAACGGTGAGCCTGTACCCTATGCGCTGGCCCGTATTCCCATGGCCGGTGAAACCCGTGGCAACCTGGCCGCCGGCGGTCGTGGCGAAGGCCGCCCACTCACGGATCGCGATCGCTGGATCTGTGAACAGGTCGGCCCAACGCTGAAAGAAAAGGGCCTGCTGTTCGTGGGTCTGGATGTGATCGGCGATTACCTGACCGAAATAAACGTCACCAGCCCTACCTGCATCCGCGAACTGGACCAGCAGTTTGATCTGGATATCGGCATGCAGCTGATGGACTGCATTGATGAGGTATTGAAAACACGATGATCAAAAGGGGCATGCACCTGCCGCTTTGGCATATTATGAACAGAGATCGCTTCGGCTTCATGCTGTTCATTGCCACGGCAGTACACGGTGTGCTCCTGCTTGCCTTGAGCTTCTCACTCCCTGAACGAGAACCTCCGCGCCAGACACTGGATGTCACCCTGGCGCAGTATCCGCAGCAGGACGCACCGGACAAGGCCGACTTCATTGCCCAACATAACCAAATGGGCAGCGGGAGCAATGATGACGCTACCACGCCGGCTACCACTGAAATGGCGCCACTGGCCAGTGAAACACCTCAGGAGCAGGCCGCTCAGCAGGCACCCGCACCGCCAGAACCTGAGCAACCCCCGGCACCGGAACCCGAGCCGGGCAACAGCCCCGAACAGCAGGAGAGCCAGGCACAGGGCCAGAAGGCTATTGTCGCCACTCAAAGCGAGCAAAAGCCCCGCGCCAGCGAGCCGAAGCCACAACAGGCCGCGGCTGCTCCTCCACCGGTCAACGCCAACTCCACTTCATTGCTAAACCGGGCTTTGGAAATGGCCAGCCTGCAGACACAGCTGGATCTGGAGCGTGAAACGCGTGCCAGAAAGCCTCGTGTCCTGCGCCTGACATCAGCCTCTACCCAGGCACATTCCTATGCCAGCTATCTGGATAACTGGCGTCGCCGAGTCGAGACCGTGGGCAACCTGAACTACCCGGAGCAGGCCCGCAATCAGGGGCTGCAGGGCAAACTGCGACTGCTGGTGGCACTGCGCCCTGACGGCAGTGTCGAAAACATCGAAATTCTGCAGTCCTCCGGCCACCGAGCACTTGATGAGGGTGCCATTCGCATCGTACAGCTGGCTTCTCCGTTCCAGAGTTTTCCCATTGAGCTGCGTAAGGACGTGGATCGACTTGAAATCATTCGTACCTGGAAATTTGAGAAACAGACACGGGTGTACTAAGCCTTAACCATACCCAAGCGGCGAAGAGAGATTCACCATGTCCCACACCCTTACCTCACTTCGTGATCATTTCCTGATCTCCATGCCGCACCTGCATGATGAGACCTTTACCCAAACCGTTGTCTACATCTGCGACCACAGCGAGTACGGCGCCATGGGGATTGTCGTCAACCGTCCCAGCGGTATTCGCCTGTGTGACCTGCTATCACACCTGGAGCTGGAAGACAACACCGGACTCTGGTCCGAACGCCCGGTTTTCAATGGCGGTCCTGTACGGGATGATCGCGGCTTTGTACTGCACCGCACCGAACCACAGCAGCAGTGGCTATCCAGCCATCCCATCAATGACGAAATCAGTCTGACCACTTCACTTGATATTCTGGAGGCGATCGCACGCAACGAGGGCCCTGATACCTTTCTGGTCGCCTTGGGCTACGCAGGCTGGGGTCCAGAGCAACTGGAGCAGGAAATGTGCGACAACCTCTGGTTAAGCTGTCCGGCAAATTCAGATATACTTTTCCATCTGCCGCTGGAAGACCGCCTGCAGGCGGCTGCCGCGACTCTGGGTATCAACCTGAACCTGTTGCCGGCCCATGCCGGACACGCCTGACTGAACGGACTTGATGAGCAGCGACACCCAACAGGTGCTGGGGTTTGACTTCGGCACCACACGCATAGGTCTGGCCATCGGCCAGAGCCTGACCGCCACTGCCACCCCGATTGAGCCAGTGCGGGCTCGCGACGGCATGCCTGACTGGTCACAACTGGATGCTGCCATTGCCGAGTGGCAGCCTGACGCACTGGTAGTGGGCATTCCACTCAACATGGACGGCACCATCTCCGAGATGGCACGCCGCGCACGCAAGTTCGCCAACCGGATTCAGGATCGCTACCAGCTGCCCTGTTATCTCTGTGACGAACGCCTGACCACCGCAGAAGCCAAACGCATTCACCTGGACGCCGGCGGCGGCACCAACTTCAAGCAAGAATCGATCGACGGTATCGCCGCCCGCCTGATTCTGGAGGACTGGTTCAACAGTCCCGACCGCATTCCCAGCCACACCCGACTGGAGGACCTCTATGGTATCGGGAACACTGAGTGTTGATGCACTGCTCGACAAGATGGCGAGCGAAACCCGCGCCCTGATCACCCGTCGCGATCTCAAGGACCCGCTGATGATCGGCATCCGTACCGGCGGTGTCTGGCTGGCAGAGCGCTTGCACCGGCAGCTGGAACTGACCAGCCCGCTGGGCGTATTGGATATCAGCTTCTACCGTGACGATTTCACTCAGGTGGGCATCAACCCGAAAGTACAGCCCAGCCAACTGCCCTGCGCCACCGAAGGCCGGGACATTCTGCTGGTGGACGATGTCATCATGAGTGGCCGCACCATTCGCGCCGCCTTGAACGAACTGTTTGACTATGGCCGTCCCGCTTCCGTCAGCCTGATTACCCTGCTGGATCTGCAGCGCCGTGAGCTGCCGATTCAGGCCGATGTGATCGGCGGCACTCTGGCACTGGGACCGGACCAGCTGGTCAAGCTGAACGGCCCGGAACCCCTTACCCTGACCATCCGTCAGCGTGACTGAACCGACAAGAGACTGCATCCATGTTTGAGGCCAATGACCCGAACTCCATTCAGCTGACCGCTGACGGTCAGCTGCGGCACTTCCTCACCACCGAGGGGCTGCCGCGAGAGCTGTTGATCGAGATTCTCGACACAGCGGATTCCTTCGTCGACATGGGCGAGCAGCAGGTGAAGAAAGTCCCGCTGCTGCGTGGCAAAACCGTTGCCAACCTTTTTTTCGAAAACAGCACCCGTACCCTGTCCACCTTTGAACTGGCCGCCAAACGCCTGTCGGCGGACGTGCTGAACCTGAACATCAACACTTCGTCCACCAAGAAAGGGGAAACCCTGAAGGACACGTTGATGACCCTGCAGGCGATGCACTCCGACATGTTTGTTGTTCGCCATGCCGACAGCGGCGCCGCCCATTTCATCGCTCAGCACGTGACACCCAATGTTGCCGTGATCAACGCCGGTGATGGCCGTCACGCCCACCCGACTCAAGCGATGCTGGACATGCTTACCATCCGTCGTCACAAAGGGGAATTCGCCCCGCTGAAGGTCGCTATTGTGGGTGATATTCTGCACTCCCGCGTGGCCCGCTCGCAGATCCATGCCCTGCGCACCTTGGGCGTACACGAGATACGCGTTATCGCGCCCAAAACCCTTCTGCCGCGCCACATTGAGGCACTGGGCGTTAAGGTGTATACCGAGATGGCATCAGGGCTGCGCGATGTGGATGTCATCATGATGCTGCGTTTGCAGAAGGAACGCATGCAGAGCGCCCTGCTGCCGAGTGAAGCCGAGTTCTACAAGCTCTACGGCCTGAACCGCGACAAACTGGCCTATGCCAAGCCGGATGCGGTGGTGATGCACCCCGGCCCGATCAATCGCGGCGTCGAGATCGAGTCCGAGGTCGCCGATGGCCCGCGCTCGCTGATTCTGGATCAGGTAACCAATGGCATCGCCGTACGTATGGCTGTCATGTCCAAAGCGATGAGCGGTCAGCTGTCCCAGCGAGCCGCCACTGACAATGCATCACGGGAGGCCTGAGTTGATGAATATTCTGATTTCCGATGGCCGCGTGATCGATCCGGCTCAATCGCTTGACCAGATCACCGACCTGTATATCAGCCAGGGTGAAATTTGCGCCATTGGCGCCGCTCCCGAAGGTTTTCATGCCGATGAGGTGATCAATGCTGAAGGTCAGATCGTCTGCCCCGGCCTGATCGACCTGTGCACTACCCTGCGCGAGCCGGGCCAGACCCGCAAGGGCACCATTGCCAGCGAAACCGCCGCGGCCGCGGCCGGTGGCATCACCACGCTTGTCGTGACGCCCGACACCAGTCCGATAGTGGAAACCGCTGCCGTGGCCGAATTGATCCAGGATCGCGCCTCCGATATCGGCTTTGCCCGAGTCCTGCCCATGGGGGCTCTAACCCAGGGCTTGCACGGTGAACAGCTCGCACCGCTGCACGGACTGGCCAGCTCCGGCTGCATCGCCTTTACCAACCTGCGCCGTCCCTTCGGTAACAGCCAGATTCTCCTGCGCTGCCTTGAATATGCTGCTACCCACGACCTGCTGGTGGTGTTCCAGGCACAGGATGCTGCACTGGCTGCCAACGGTTGCATGCATGACGATACCACCAGTACCCGACTGGGCCTGAACGGCATTCCCGAAGCGGCCGAAACCATCGAGGTATCACGCTGCCTGCTGCTGGTGGAGCAGACCGGTGTGCGCGCCCACTTCGGTCAGCTTTCCTGCGAACGCTCGGTACGGATGATCGAAGCCGCCCGTGAGCGCGGTCTGCAGGTCAGCGCCGATGTGGCGATCCAGAACCTGTTGCTGACCGATGAAAGCGTCAACGGCTTCAACTCGGCCTATCATGTGCAGCCGCCGCTGCGCAGCCAGCTTGACCGGGCCGGGTTACGCCAGGGACTGGTCACCGGCACCATCAGCGCCATCTGCTCCGACCATCAGCCGCATGACCCCATCGCCAAGCAGGCACCCTTTGCCGCGACCGAGCCGGGCATGAGCGGGCTGGAAACCCTGTTGCCGCTGAGTCTTCGACTGGTGGAACAGCAGTTGCTGGAGCTGCCGCAGCTGATTGAGTCACTGACGATTGCCCCTGCCCGCATTCTGGGTCTGGATGCCGGCACACTGGAAGTGGGGTCTCAGGCCGATATTTGCGTGTTTGATCCTGCAACCGAATGGACTGTGAGCGAGGACAGCCTGAGGTCCGCCGGCAAGAATACGCCATTCCTCGGTCAGACACTCAAGGGACAGGTCAAAGCCACCCTGATGGATGGTCGCATCGTGTTCCGGCGTTAACGGATCAAATTGACAGCTGCAGACAACAAAAAGCGGGAGCCTCCCGGATAGAGACTCCCGCTTTTTTTGTTCCCTGAAGCAGGATTACATCCCCTTCACGTCCACATTGCCCTTCAAGTTCAGGCTGTCGTCTTCATCCTGCAGCGTGAAACTGGGCATGTCATCCGCCGCACCATCGGCCTTGCCACTGGTTTCTTCATCCAGCTTGATCATCAGACGCAGGTCGTTGGCCGAGTCGGCGTGAGCCAGTGCCGCTTCGTAGGTGATGACACCATCGCGATACAGCTCGAACAGCGCTTGGTCGAAGGTGCGCATACCCAGGTTGGTAGACTTCTTGATCACATCCTTGATCTCGTGCACCTGACCCTTGCGGATATGATCCTGGATCAGCGGCGAGTTGATCATTACTTCAATTGCCGCACGACGCCCCTTGCCATCCACGGTCGGCAGCAGCTGCTGCGCCACAATCGCCTTCAGGTTAAGTGACATGTCCATCCAGATCTGGTCATGATGCTCGGGCCCAAAGAAGGAGATGATGCGATCCAGCGCCTGGTTGGCGTTGTTGGCGTGCAGGGTTGCCATGCACAGGTGGCCGGTTTCGGCGAACTGCAGGCCGAATTTCATGGTTTCAGCCGAGCGAATTTCACCCATCAAAATCACGTCAGGTGCCTGACGCAGCGTGTTTTTCAGTGCCACGTCAAAGGATTCTGTATCGATCCCCACTTCACGCTGAGTGACAATACTCTTTTTGTGATTGTGGATATATTCGATTGGGTCTTCGATGGTGATGATGTGACCAGCGTGATTATCGTTACGGTAGTCGATCATTGATGCCAGCGAGGTAGACTTACCGGTCGAGGTACCACCCACGAACAGAATCAGTCCACGCTTGGTCATGGAGAGCTCACGCAGCACGTTCGGCAGCTTCAGTTCATCCATGGTGGGAATATGGTTGTTGATGGCACGCAACACCATCCCCGGCGTATTGCGCTGCATGAATGCACTGACACGGAAACGGCCAATGCCGGGCGCACTGATGGCGAAGTTACACTCGTTGGTGCCTTCAAACTCGGCCAGCTGTTTGTCGTTCATGGTGCTGTACACCAGAGCGCGTGTCTGGCTGGGTTTGAGTGTTTCCTTGGTCAGCGGCCGGATGGTGCCGTCTACCTTGATCGAGGGGGCGGCACCTGCGGTGACAAACAGATCCGATGCCCCCCGGTCCACCATTACCTTCAGCAGTTGAGTAAAATCCACTGTATTGCTCCTGTTGAATCAGGCTCAGAATGAGCTGGGGGTCTTCGCCTTTTCACGGGCCGTTTCACGCGAGATCAGGCCCTTCTGAACCAGTTCAAGCAACGACTGATCCAGCGTCTTCATGCCGTAGGCGGCACCTGTCTGAATCGCCGAGTACATCTGCGCCACTTTGTCTTCACGGATCAGGTTACGTACTGCAGCAGTACCGATCATGATTTCGTGCGCCGCGACACGTCCACCCTTCGGTTTTTTCAGCAGAGTCTGAGAGATAACCCCCTGCAGTGACTCCGACAGCATGGAACGCACCATGTCCTTTTCCGCCGCCGGGAACACGTCAATGATACGGTCGATGGTCTTGGCCGCCGAAGTGGTGTGCAGGGTGCCGAACACCAGGTGACCGGTTTCCGCTGCGGTCAACGCCAGGCGGATGGTTTCCAGGTCTCGCATCTCACCCACCAGGATCACGTCCGGGTCTTCACGCAGCGCCGAACGCAGCGCGTTGGCAAAACTGTGAGTATCACGATGGACCTCACGCTGGTTGATCAGGCACTTCTTGCTTTCGTGGACAAACTCGATAGGGTCTTCAATGGTCAGAATGTGGTCGGAGCGGGTATCGTTGACGTAATCGATCATCGCCGCCAAGGTGGTACTCTTACCGGAGCCGGTGGGGCCGGTGACCAGTACCAAGCCGCGCGCCTGTTCCGCCAGATCCTGAAACACCTTGCCCATACCCAGATCATCCAGTGTGAGCACTTTGCTGGGTACGGTTCGGAATACCGCAGCCGCGCCCCGGTGCTGGTTGAAGGCGTTGACACGAAAACGGGACAGCTTGGGAACTTCGAACGAGAAATCCACTTCCAGATTCTCTTCATATTCCTTACGCTGTTTGTCGTTCATGATGTCGTACACCAGCGTGTGCACCTGTTTGTGCTCCAGTGCCGGCAACTTGATTCGGCGCACATCACCGTCTACACGGATCATGGGCGGCATGCCGGAGGTCAGGTGCAAGTCGGATGCGCCCTGTTGTACGGCAAATGACAAAAGTTCTGTAATATCCATAATCAGTCGAGATCCGCAGCAGCTTCCTTTAAACTTTACTGTTCTAGCAGAATAGGTACAGCCTGCCAATGACAGTCGTCAGTATTCATACAGCCTTATGTTAGCAGACAAATATTCAGCCGTACGCCAGCAGATCAGGCTGGCATGTGAAAATGCCGCACGCAGCCCTGACAGCGTAGCACTGCTGGCCGTGAGCAAAACGCGCAGTGCCGATGAAGTACGCGAACTGAGCCACTGTGGCCAGCGTGCCTTTGGCGAGAACTATCTGCAGGAAGCACTGGACAAGATTGACGCCCTGTCTGGCCTGGATCTCGAGTGGCACTTCATCGGCCCGATACAGTCCAACAAGACACGCCCGATTGCCGAGCACTTCGATTGGGTACACAGCGTGGATCGGCTCAAAATTGCCAGCCGCCTTTCAGAACAGCGTCCGGTACAGCTGCCACCTCTGAACATCTGCCTGCAGGTGAATATCAGTGATGAGGCAAGCAAGTCCGGCTGTACACCAGATGAGTTGCCCGCACTGGCCGACGCCGTTGCCCGGTTGCCGAATCTGCGCCTGCGTGGTCTGATGGCAATCCCGAAACCGGAAGATAATCCGCAGCGCCAGCGAGCGGTCTTTGCACAGGTGAGGCAGTTGCTGGAGCAGCTGCAGCACACTCAACCTGCGCTGGACACATTGTCGATGGGGATGTCAGCTGACACAGAGGCAGCCATACTGGAAGGCTCGACCATGGTACGTGTCGGTACCGCCTTGTTTGGTCCACGCAACCCGCCTTCAACCCGTTAAGCCACCTACAGGATTGAGACAGACATTATGAGCCAGTCACCCGTAATTGCATTCATCGGCGCCGGCAACATGGCCCGCGCCATCATCGGCGGACTGTTGGAAAACGGCTTTGCTGCCGCTGACCTCTGGGCCTCCGAGCCGGATACCGAGCGGTTGCAGGATCTGGCCGAGCGTGGCCTTAATGTGACCAGCGACAACCGTGCCGCGGTTGCCGCCGCCGATATTGTAGTGCTGGCAGTCAAGCCACAGGTGATGAAGGCCGTTGTCACTGATCTGGCAAGCGCTGTCCAGTCTCGTCAGCCGCTGATGGTATCGATCGCCGCCGGTATCAGCCTGGATGCGCTTGATCGCTGGCTTGGCGGCGAGATCGCATTGGTGCGCTGCATGCCCAACACTCCATCACTGGTACAAACCGGTGCCAGTGGCCTGTTTGCGAACAGCCGTGTCAGTGCCGAACAACGCCAGCAGGCCACCACCGTGCTGGAAGCGGTCGGCATCGCACTTTGGGTACAAAGTGAGGCTGAACTGGATGCCGTTACCGCCATATCAGGATCAGGCCCGGCCTATTATTTCCTGATGATGGAAGCAATGACCGCTGCCGGTGTCAAACTGGGTCTCAGCGAAGAGACCGCGCGCGGCTTGACTCTTCAGACCGCCCTGGGTGCCGCACGTATGGCCAGCAACAGTGAGGTGAACCCGACCGAGCTGCGCCGCCGCGTCACCTCGCCCAACGGTACGACTGAACGCGCCATCAAAACGTTCCAGGCCGAAGGTTTCGACGCACTGGTTGAAAACGCACTCACCGCTTGCCGTGACCGCTCTGTGGAGCTGGCCGGTGAGCTGTGCCAAGACTGATTACCGAGACAGGAGCCATTATGGGACAGGACCCGATCACCCTCATCATTCGCACGCTGGGTGAGATTTATGTCTTCATGCTGGTGCTGCGCTTTCTGCTGCAGCTGGCCAGAGCTGATTATTACAATCCGATATCCCAGGCCGTGGTACGCCTGACACAACCACCGGTGCGTCCGTTGCAAATGCTGCTGCGCCCGCGTGGTCGCTTTGATGCCTCGCCACTGATCGTTGCACTGGTGGTCAAGGCCGTAACGCTGCTGCTGATCTTCCAGCTCGCCGGCGCACTGGCCCAGGCATCGATCAATCCATTGCAGCTACTGATCTTCTCTGCCGTCGAGGTGATTGATACCATTCTGACAATTTATTTCTGGGCGGTGATTGGTGCCGTCATCATCAGCTGGATCTCGCCTGACAGCTATCACCCGGCACCACAGCTTTTGCTGCAGCTGACCGAACCCCTGTTTGCACTGGCACGCAAGGTAATCCCGCCGATTGGCGGACTGGATCTATCGCCGATTCTTATTTTTCTGGTGATCCAGATCCTGCAGTCCCAGCTGGGTCGACTGCTGGCGTTCTGAAATCGATTGAGAGACAAAAATGCCCGCTGTAATCCCTGAAGATTCCGTTGGTCTGGTTACACCTCGGAAAATCCATTTCGATCAGCCACTGGCGCTGAGCTGCGGCCGCAGCCTTGAACGGTGGGACCTGATGGTGGAAACCTACGGTGAACTCAATGCCGATGCATCCAACGCCGTGCTGATCTGCCATGCCTTGTCCGGCCACCACCACGCCGCCGGCTACCACGACATGGATGAACGCAAGCCCGGCTGGTGGGATTCGGCCATTGGCCCCGGCAAAACCATCGACACCAACCGTTTTTTTGTGGTCAGCCTTAACAACCTGGGTGGCTGCCACGGCTCCACCGGCCCGAACAGCCTCAACCCTGACACCGGCAAACCCTATGGCCCCGATTTCCCGATCATGACGGTTCTGGATTGGGTCAACAGTCAGGCACGACTGGCGGACCGGCTCGGCATCACTCAGTGGGCCGCCGTGGTCGGCGGCAGCTTGGGTGGCATGCAGGCCCTGCAGTGGTCGATCAGTTACCCCGAGCGGCTGCGCCACTGCGTCGTGATCGCTTCGGCTGCCAAATTGAGTGCCCAGAACATCGCGTTCAACGAGGTTGCCCGGCAGGCCATCAGCAAGGACCCGGAGTTCCATAACGGCCACTATTATGAGGAAGGCGTTGTGCCGCGTACCGGGCTGATGCTGGCTCGCATGGTGGGCCATATCACCTATCTGTCGGACGATGGTATGCGTGAAAAATTTGGCCGTGAACTGAAAGACGGTAAGCTCAGTTTCGACTTCAACCCGCAGTTTGAAGTGGAGTCATACCTGCAATATCAGGGCGAGCGATTTTCATCCTCCTTCGATGCCAACACCTATCTGTTGATGACCAAGGCGCTGGACTACTTCGATCCAGCCGGTGAACAGGGTGACAACCTGGCCGCGGCCCTGGCACCGGCCCGCTGCAACTACCTGGTGGTTTCCTTTACCACTGACTGGCGTTTTTCACCAGAGCGCTCACGTGAGCTGGTGGATGGTTTGATCGCCGCTGGCAAGCCGGTCAGTTATGCCGAAATTGACGCACCACAGGGGCACGACGCCTTCCTGATTCCGATTCCGCGCTACATGGAGGTGTTCGGTGGCTACATGAACCGCATCGCCAACAGTCTGACACCGGCCGAAGGAGAACTGAATGCGCGCTGATCTGGAAATTATTGACGAGTGGATTCAGCCCGGCTCACGGGTGCTTGACCTGGGCTGCGGTGATGGTGAGCTGCTGGCGCACCTGGTGCAGCACAAACAGGTCAGTGGCTACGGCCTTGAGATCGACCACGACAATCTGACCACCTGTGTCGAGCGCGGCGTCAGCGTGATCGAGAAGGATATCGACGATGGCCTGACCAGCATTCGCAACAACAGTTTCGACTACGTAATCATGACCCAGGCATTGCAGAGCATGCACCGCCCGGATCTCATCGTCGACGAGATGCTGCGTATAGGTCGCGAGTGCATTGTGACCTTCCCCAACTTTGCACACTGGCGTGCGCGTGGCTATCTTACCTTCAGGGGCAAGATGCCGGTTTCAAAGTTTCTGCCCTACACTTGGTACAACACACCGAACATTCATTTCTGTACTTTCAAGGATTTCGAGCAACTGTGTGTTGACCGCAATATCGAAATCCTGGAGCGGACCGTGGTTGACCACGCGCATCGCCATCGCTGGTGGATCAAGCTGTGGCCCAACATGCTGGGCGAAATCGCCATCTACCGTATTACCCGCTGACAGGAGGCCTGACATGAACCTGATTACCACCCACCTGACCCGGCTGCTATTGAGCAGCACACTGCTGCTGAGCACGACGGCTCTGGCGGAACAGATGATCTCTGATGGCCGTTATGAAATTCATTACAACGCCTTCAACTCCAGCTTCATCACCCCTGAAGTGGCGCAGCTCAACAATATTACCCGAAGCAAATACCGCGCTTTGGTGAATGTGTCGGTACTGAAGTTTGAGGAGGATGGCAGCAAGACACCGGTCACCGCTATCGTGAACGGGCAGGTCGCCAATCTACTGGGGCAGGCTCAACAGATGGAATTTCAGAAGATCGACGAAGGCAATGCGCTGTATTACATCGGCAGTTTCCGCTTTACTGAGGAAGAGCGTCTCAAAATCAGCCTGGAAGTACAGCCTGATCCGAATGAGTCTCCCTACAATATTGAATTTGAACAGACCTTTTACACGGATTGAATGAGTACATGATCAACAAAATCGTGCTGGCCAGCGGTAATCGCGGCAAGTTGAAAGAGTTCAACGAAATCTTTGCACCGCTGCAGATCGACGTAATGCCCCAGTCCGACTTTGCGGTGCAGGATGCCGATGAGACAGGCCTCAGTTTCGTCGAGAACGCCATCATCAAGGCACGACACGCTGCTCGGGCTACCGGCCTGCCGGCACTCTCTGATGACTCAGGGCTGGAAGTGGATGCGCTGAATGGTGCACCGGGGATCTACTCGGCGCGCTACGCCGGCGCCGGCTGCGGCGATGACGAGAACAACCGCAAGCTGCTGCAGGCGCTTGAACAAGTGCCCGCCGAGCAGCGCAGTGCCCGCTTCCAATGCGTGCTGGTGTTCATGCGTCACGCAGAGGACCCGACCCCTCTGATCTGTCAGGGAAGCTGGGAAGGTGTCATTCTGGATACTCCACGCGGTCATAATGGTTTCGGCTATGACCCACTGTTCTTCGTTCCCGAACTCAACTGCGCCAGTGCCGAGCTCTCGTCAGAGCAGAAACAAAAATACAGCCACCGCGGCAAAGCGGTGCGCCAGTTCATCGAACAGATCGGCCCCTGGCTCAAGCACGCATGAGCCTGCCGCCTCTGTCGCTCTACGTACACATCCCCTGGTGTGTACGCAAATGTCCCTATTGTGATTTCAACTCCCATGCCGCTCCAGAGCAGCTGCCGGAAGATGCCTATGTGCAGGCCCTGCTGGATGATCTGGACAGCGAACTGCCACTGATACAGAGGCGGCCCTTGCAGTCCATCTTCATCGGTGGCGGTACACCCAGCCTGTTCAGCGCACAGGCCATCGGACAGATCCTGCAGGGTGTTGCTGCCCGAATACCGTTTGCCGACGATATCGAGATCACTCTGGAAGCCAACCCCGGCACCTTTGAACTGGCCCGCTTTGAGGGTTTCCGGAACGCTGGCGTCAACCGCCTTTCCATCGGTGTGCAAAGCTTCAATGCCGAGCATCTGCAGCGCCTCGGACGCATTCACAATCCGGTCGAGGCCCTTGCCGCGGCCCGTGCCGCAGTGGAAATTTTTCCGCGGGTCAATCTGGATTTGATGCATGGACTACCGGAGCAGACACCGGCCGAAGCCATGGATGATCTGCAGCAGGCACTGGAAATCAACCCCGGTCACCTGTCCTGGTATCAGCTGACCATCGAACCCAATACCGAGTTTCACGCCCGCCCACCGAGTCTGCCACTGGATGAAGCACTGTGGGATATTCAGGAGCAGGGGCAGGCACTACTGGAAAAGACCGGCTACCGGCAGTATGAGATCTCAGCCTACGCTCGGCCTGGACAGCAGGCTCGACACAACCTGAATTACTGGCAGTTTGGTGACTACATCGGTATCGGTGCGGGAGCCCACGGCAAGCTGAGTCGGTATGAAGGGGGCCAACTGATCATCGAACGCCGTCACAAACTGCGCCAGCCCAAGGGCTATTTTGATCCGGCGTTGCGACTGGCAGGTCAGGAGGTGATTACGGCAGACGAGCTGGCGTTCGAGTTTATGCTCAATGCCCTGCGCCTGACGGATGGCGTCAGCGCCGAACTGTTCCGTGAGCGGACCGGCCTGTCACTGGAACATATCGAGCCTTTGCTGCAGCAGGCGCGCCAGCGAGGCTTACTGGTTGAAGCACCAAACCGGCTGGCACCTACGTTACAGGGGCGACTGTTCCTGAATGACCTGCTGGAGCTGTTTCTCGACTAGCACTCTCGCCATCGCGCTACAGTGTAGCGCGACTGTTGGCACGCAAGCCCATCTGTGACACCACAGCCGGAATGGCAGACAGACAGTTTACTGTTTCATCCGCACGAGCCGGCTGTGGCCAGTTTTGCCCTGGCAGATTCACCCAAATTGTCCACATGCCTACCTGCCGAGCCGCCTGCACATCATTGATCGGGTGATCACCCACATGTACCACCTGCTCCGGCCGCAACCCGGTATGTTCCAGCGCTTTCTCGAACATGCCGGGATGCGGCTTGGCCGAACCGACCCCGTCGGCGTTGTACTGGAAATCAAACAGGCTGCCGATCAGTGTCTGGCCTACATCGGCATTACCGTTGCTCAGCGCACCGATCACATAACCATCCCGGCGCAGCTGCTCCAGCATCGCCTGGGCGTGCTCAAACAGCTCAACCTGATGGCGGGCACGGATAAACACATCAAAGGCCGCTGCCGCCATCTGCCGAGCCTGATCATCAGAATAACCGGCACTCAGGCACCCCTGTTCCAGCAGGCGCAGGCGCACCTGAGTCATGCTGTGCGCAATATCCGGCTCCTGCTGCAGCAATCGCTGACGCATGGCCGAACCTTCGGCCAGATCGGCCAGCACATGGTTTTGAGTAAACAGCGGCGCATTCTGTTCCAGCCAATCCCAGAGCTCACGGTTTGCCTGATGGATCACCGGGTCGACCGCCCAGAGAGTATCGTCCAGGTCGAAGGTTACGCACTTAATCATCCGTTTTCTGCCTTGCCCGCGGGTGGGCCTGTTCGTAGACCTCCATCAGATGCTGGAAGTCGAGATGAGTGTAGATCTGGGTGGTGCTGATATTGGCATGCCCGAGCAGCTCCTGCACCGCACGCAGGTCACCGCTGGATTCCAGCAGGTGACTGGCAAAACTGTGACGCAGGCGGTGCGGATAGACCCGCCCCTGCGTGCCCTGTTGCTCACCGCGCTTGCGCAGGCGTTGCTCTACCGCACGTGTAGTCAAGCGCTTGCCTCGCTGGCCTGTAAACAGTGCCGTTTCATCCGGCGCGGCCAGCCCCTGCCTCACCCCCAGCCATTGGCGTATCGCCTGTACCGCCAATCGACCAATCGGAAGCTGGCGCATCTTGTTACCCTTGCCCGTCACCACAAGGCTGGCATCAGCAAGATCGATATCGCGCATGTTCAAGCTGACCAGTTCAGATACACGCAAGCCGGACGAATAGATCAATTCCATCATGGCTCGATCGCGAATATCCAGCGGTTCGTCCCCTTCCACCTCCAGCAGTGCCGATACCTGTTCGGTATCCAGTGTCTGCGGCAGACGACGTCCTGCCCGGGGGGCCTGCACAGCCAGTGCCGGATTACTCTGTACCCAACCTTCACGCGCCAGAAAACGGTAGAAGCTGCGAGTTGCCGACAGCAGTCGCTGCAGGCTGCGGCCTGACAGGCCCTGACCATGCAATCCTGCAATGGCGCGGCGCAGCACCGGCTCGGTCAGCTGGTCCCAGCACTCGTGGTGGGTGCGGCTCAGCTCGGCATGGAGGGTTTCAAGGTCGCGACGGTAATTCTTGAGGGTGTGCGGGGAGAGCTGACGCTCCACCCGCAGGTAGTGCAGAAAGGTATCGGGCCAGCCATGTACGCCCGGAGCCGCCATGTCAGCCCCGCTGTTCCTGAAGAATGCGGAAGATGATGCGGCTGAGGACCTCCCCCACATAACTCAGAAACAGGGTACCCTGACTGCTCTGGAAGTAATTGGGATCATAACTTCCGATCGCCAGCAGGCCGAGGGTATCACCCTTAACCAGCGGTACCACTGCCGCAGACTGTACCTTGACCGCGCGGTCCTGAAACAGGAAACGGTTCATCGCCTCCGACAGCTGACCGCAGCTGGGCAGATTGGTCTCGATCAGCGGCTGCACCAGCGAGTCTTCGGCTCGTGCCAGGGTACGGATGCTGTTGCTCTCCAGCGAACGCTCACTGAACAGCAGCAGTGCGGTTTCATCACCATAGAAATCGTGGCACAGACTCTCTTCAACCGCCACAGCCACATCATCCAGGGTCCAGGCCTCCAGCAGCGCCAGCACCATGCGCTTGGTCTTCTCGAACTGCACATCATTGTGACGTGCGGCATCGATCATATCGGCAAGATGACCGTGCAACAGCTGGTTGCGCTCACGCAGCAACGAGGTCTGGCGTTCCACCAGAGACACCGTCGTCCCACGCTGATGCGGGACATAGAGCTTTTCCAGCAGCCAGGTGTGTTCGGTAAAGAAATCCGGATGACTCGCCAGATAGTCAGCGACCTGTTCGGCGCTCAGCGTGGGTGCCTCCAGCACATTGCTTGCATCATTCATAAGTAGATCTGTCCTTCGTAAACGGTTGCTGCCGGGCCGGTCATGCGCAATGACGAGCCTTCACCCGGCCAGCGGATGCGAAGCTCACCACCAGGCAGGTGTACCAATACCTCTTCATCGAGCAGCCCACGCAAACGCCCAGCCACCACAGCGGCACAGGCCCCCGTACCACAGGCCAATGTTTCCCCGGCGCCACGCTCATACACGCGCAGGCGAATCTCGCCCCGATTGATCACCTGCATGAAACCGATATTGGCCTTTTTCGGGAACCGCGGATGGGCTTCAAGTGCCGGCCCCAGCGTTTCCACCGCCGCCGTATCCACATCATCCACCAACAGCACACCATGGGGGTTCCCCATGGAGACAACGCTCAACTCAATCGTCTCGCCATCAACCTCAACTGGATAGACAACCGCCTGCTGCTCGGCGCTGAACGGCACCTCGGCGGGACGCAGCTCGGGTACACCCATGTCCACATCCACCTGACGGTCAGGCAGCAGATACAGAATGGCCTGACCGCGAGCCGTCTCCACATGGATTTCGTCCTTCACGGTGAGCCGACGCTCGCGCACGAAACGACCGAAACAACGAGCGCCGTTACCGCAGTGTTCCACCTCGGAACCGTCTGCATTGTAAATGCGGTAACGGAAGTCCATGTCCGGTCGGCTTGGCGGCTCCACCAGCAGCAGCTGATCGAAGCCGATACCGGTATGGCGGTCGGCGAGTTTGCGCACGATTTTGGGTGTCAGACGAACCCGCTGTGACAGCGCATCGATCACCATGAAATCGTTACCCAAGCCGTGCATTTTGGTAAAGCGAACCAGCATGATGCTTAGACTCCGTCAGGCTTCAGGCAACAGCTGTTCGCCGCGCATCAGATCATTAAGCGTTTCGCGCGCACGGACCAGGCAGGCCTGATTGTCATCTACCATCACCTCCGCCGGGCGCGGACGCGTATTGTAGTTGGACGCCATCACAAAACCGTAGGCGCCCGCGGAACATACCGCCAAAAGATCACCTGGCTGCAGGTTCAGCTGACGATCCTTGCCGAGGAAGTCACCGGTTTCACACACGGGGCCCACCAGATCCCAGTGCTTGCTTTCGCCCTCTTCACGCAGCTCGACCGGAATGATCTCCTGATAGGCACCGTACAGAGACGGGCGGATCAGGTCATTCATGGCACCATCAATGATGGCAAAATTCTTGTCACCGGTCTGCTTGAGGAATTCGACCCGTGTCAGCATGACACCGGCATTGGCAGCGATGGAACGACCCGGCTCGAAGATCAGTTTGTAATCACGCCCTGCAAGCTTTTGCAGTATTGCGGCAATGTATGCGCCTGGTGCCGGCGGTGTTTCATTGGTATAGCAAACCCCAAGGCCGCCCCCAAGATCCAGATGATGGATATGAATCCCTTCCTGGGCCAATGTATCCAGCAGCGCCAACAGACGATCGATGGCATCAAGGAAGGGGCTGACGTCGGTCAGCTGGCTGCCGATGTGGCAATCCATACCCACCACGTCCACATGCTCCAGCGCCGCAGCGCGGCGATAGACATCAGCGGCCGTATCGATATCGATGCCAAACTTGTTCTCTTTCAGCCCCGTCGATATGTAGGGATGTGTGCCCGCATCCACATCCGGATTGACGCGGAAGGAGACCGGTGCCTTGACGCCCATCTCCCCGGCGACCGCATTGACGCGATCCAGCTCGGCATCGGATTCGATGTTGAAGCAGAGAATACCCACTTCAAGCGCGCGGCGAATTTCGGCGGGCTGCTTGCCGACACCGGAAAACACCACCTTGCGCGGATCGCCGCCGGCACGCAGCACGCGCTCCAGCTCGCCGGCGGAGACGATATCGAAACCGGCACCCAGACGCGCCAGTACGTTCAGCACCGCCAGGTTGGAGTTGGCCTTGACGGCGTAGCACACCAGCGCATCACGCCCCTCAAGTGCCTGGGCGTAATCCAGATAGGCCCGCTCCAGCGCATCGCGGGAGTAAACGTAGGTCGGGGTACCGAACTCTTCGGCGATGCGGCTCAGTGCCACTTCTTCGGCGTGCAGGCGACCGTTGCGGTATTCAAAGTTATCCATGGACACTCTCGTTGTGACTGATGTGGTGAGCCGCCGTCTCGTCCGGCAGATAGAGCGGGCCCTTCTGACCACAGCCCGACAGCAGCAGAGCGCCCAGCAGGAGTGCGGGCCAGCAGCGTTTCAGCATCATCAATCCCTTTTTAATCGGTTGACCACCCACCAAGGGCAGTATTTAACCGGCAATTATACCCTTAGCCACGGGGGCTGAGTACCGCTGCAGGCTGAGTTATACTCATCGCCCATACACACCTGCAGAGAGTGACCCGATGACCGAATCCGAATTCATGAGCCGAGTGGATGCAACACTGGAACGGATCGAAGAGATCCTGGACGACGCCGAAAGCGATCTGGACTACGAAAGCCAGGGCGGCATGATGACGGTGAAATGCGAAAACGGCAGCCAGATCATCTTTACCCGCCAGCCACCGGTGAAACAGCTTTGGGTTGCCACCCGCAACGGCGGCTTCCATTTTGACCATGATGGCGAACAGTGGCTGCGCGATACCGATGGCGCGACTCTGGCCGAGGTGCTGGCGGGCGCCTTTGCCGAACAGGCAGGTGAAAGCTTCGATTTTAAGGGCGTCTGATTTCAGTGAAGTCGGATTTGCTTGGGGGGAGTGAAACGGGGCAGCCCCGGCAACAGTGCCCCTCTCGATTCAACGGGTCACTGCCCTTCAGCCCTGACTGAGCAGGCGTGATACCGCCTGCTCCAGCCGATCCAGCGCGCCTCGATTGGCGGCGACAAAGGCCGCTGCCTGCTGCCCCGCTTCACGCCGCCGGTCCACGCCTTCAAGCCAGATCGATAACTGCGCCTGCAGCCCGGCAGCATCGGCAACCCGCACCAGCCCACCTGCTTCCTTCAGCGCATCGGTAATGCTCTGGAAGTTGAAACAGTCCGGTCCCATCACCACCGGCAGCCCCAGTGCCGCCGGCTCCAGCGGATTATGCCCGCCGGTACCGCTGAAGCTGCCGCCGACGAAGGCGATATCCGCCGCCGCGTAGAACAGCATCAGCTCGCCCATGCTGTCGCCCAGATACAATTCGGTATGTTCGTCTGGCCGATCGCCACGGCTGCGACGTACCAGCCTGTCGCTGTAGCCACGGCATAATTCCGCCACAGCATCGAAGCGTTCCGGGTGACGAGGCACCAGGATCAGCGCCAGCTCGGGATGCACCGCCTTGAGTTGCTGCCAGGCCTGCAGCAGAATCTCATCCTCGCCCTGATGAGTACTGGCCGCGATCAGCACCGGGCGCTCAAGGCCCAGCTGTTCCCGCAACGTGCGCCCCGACGCAACTTGCCCGGCGTCAGGCTCGAGATCGAATTTGATACTGCCGGTCACATCGACCCGTTCAGGTGGCATGCCCAGCACAGCAAAGCGCTCCGCATCCGCCGGCGCCTGAGCGGCGATCAGGCTCAGTTGCTGCAACATCGGTTTTGTCAGGGCTGAAAAACGCTGATAGCCGCGCGCCGAACGCTCCGACAGCCGCGCATTGGCCAACAGCACCGGCACCTCGGCGCGGGCACATTGGTTGATCAGATTGGGCCAGAGTTCGGTTTCAACAATGATGCACAGCTCGGGATGAGTGCGGCGCAAAAAGGCCCGCAGCGCCAGCGGCAGATCCCAGGGACAGAAGCGCTGTTCAACTCGATCACCGAACAGCGTGCGCACCTGAGCCGCACCGGTGGGTGTCATATTGGTGATCAACAGCCGATGCTGTGGATAACGCGCCAGCAGGCGGTTCACCAGGGGCGCAATCGCCACCGTTTCACCCACTGATACGGCGTGGATCCAGATCACCGGCTGGCCGACGGCAGGCCCAAGCCCCAGCCGCTGAGACCAGTTTTGCCGATACCCGGGTGCCTTGCGACCACGCCACCAGAGGCGCAGCAGCAGGATGGGCAGCAGCAGGTAGAACAGGAGAGTGTAGAGCTGTCGCATGGGCGCCGATACATGGTTGAATAAAGCCTGCAGTGTAACACTGCCGGAGCATACAGCCGAACGCTGGAACCCCCGGCGCATATCGGGGACAATGCAGGCAACTGCCACCGTTCAGCGGATCTGAATATGGATAACACTCAACATCTGCCCGAGGCCGACTCTCGGCCGAAGCGACCAAGTCTGACCTGCATACTGCCGGCCTTCAATGAGGCGGAAAACCTGCGTCACTTGATCCCGGAGTTGAGCCAGTACCTGCAGAAATTCTCCGATGAGATTGAGCTGCTGGTGGTCGACGATGGCAGTCAGGATGATACTGCTGCCCTGGTCAGTGCCCTGACCCATGAATATCCCGTCACGCTGCTGCAGCTGTCACGCAATTTCGGCAAGGAAGCAGCGCTCAGTGCAGGGATAGACCATGCCGATGGTGACGTTGTTCTGCTTATGGACTCCGATGGTCAGCATCCGCTTGCCGTGGTCGATCAGTTCTTTCATCACTGGCACCAGGGCTGGGAGATGGTCTATGGCGTGCGTGAAGATCGCTCGGACGAGTCCCATGCCAAGCGTCATCTGACCAATCTGTTTTACAAAATCCTCAGCCGCAGTGCCGAGATCGACATCCACCCGGATGCCGGTGATTTTCGCCTGCTCGATCGCAAGGTGGTGCAGGCATTGCGCCAACTGCCTGAGCGCTCGCGCATGATGAAGGGGTTGTATGCCTGGGTCGGCTTTCCCAGCAAGGCGGTGACCTTTCAAGTCGCACCGCGCATGGGTGGCAGCACCAACTTCCGCCTGCGTCACTTGTCGTCCCTGGCCCTGACCGGCTTCACCAGCTTCAGCAGTGCGCCGCTGCGCATCTGGATGTTGATCGGAGCCGGGGTCTCGGTGCTGTCAGTCTTGTATGCGTTCATTATCGTGCTGCGCACACTGATTTTCGGTTCAGACGTACCCGGCTGGCCCACCATCGCGGCAGGAATCGCTTTTCTTGGCGGTATTCAGCTGTTTTCGGTGGGGATTCTGGGCGAGTACATTGCCCGCATCTTCTCTGAAGTGAAGGCGCGTCCGCTGTATCTGGTTGGGCGTCAGGTTTCCTTCCGCGATCGTGCCGAAACTCGGGATAACAGCGATGACGCGTGAAGCCCTGAGCTTTATCGCGGTCGGGGTCAGTGCCCTGCTGGTACACTGGTTGGTAGTAATTGCACTGGTCCCTCTGGCCGGACTGCACCCGCTGATCGCCAACGTGATCGCCTTTCTGGTGGCGTTCAATGTCAGCTACTTTGGCCATCGCCACCTGACCTTTCGCGCAAGTGACCGCTCACACCGCCAGACACTGCCGCGCTTTGCGGCTGTCGCGGCCAGCAGCTTTCTGGTGAATGAGGCGATGTACTGGGCGCTGCTGACTCTCACCCCAATGCGCTACGATATCGCCATGCTGCTGGTACTGGGCACGGTGGCCGTGCTGACCTATCTGCTGGGCAAGTTCTGGGCGTTCGCATGACTCGATCACTTGTGCTGTGTGCCGATGATTTCGGCATGGCTGACGGCATCAACCGTGCCATTCTGGAGCTGATCGACCTTGGTCGCCTGTCGGCCACCAGCTGCATGACCACCATGCCAGCCTGGACAGAAGGCGCCGCTGCCGCTTTGATTGCACGACATGACCGCGCAGCGCTGGGCCTGCACTTCAATCTCACCGAAGGTGATAATGCCACTCCTCTGGGGAAGCTGATGCAGCAAAGCCTGCTGGGGCAGCTGGATACCGGACGGGTACAGCAGGCATTGAACCGGCAACTGGACCGTTTCGAGGCGTTAACCGGACTGCCACCGGACTTTGTCGACGGCCACCAGCACATTCAGATGTTTCCGGGCATTCGCGATATTGTGCTGCAGACGCTGCAGCAGCGTTATCAACAGCAGCGCCCCTGGGTTCGGGTATCAAACCCTGCAATCGGCGGTCATGATGCCGGTTTCAAGGCTGTGGTACTGCGGCTGATGGGACTGGGGTTTGAGCAGCGGCGACGACAGCACTCCGTTGCCGGCAATCGAAGTTTCGCCGGCATGTACTCGCTGCAACCAGATGCCGGTTTTGAACTCATGCTGCAGCACTGGCTGAAAACGCTACCCGAAGGTGCGTTGATCATGTGCCACCCGGGGCACACCGATGGCCAATCCGGACTGGCCCGTGCACGGCAACAGGAATGCGACTGGCTCGCCGGTGACGCCTTCGGCGCCGCCCTTCAACAGAGTCAGCGCTCACTTACGGTGATACCTGCACTGGATTGAGCCGTTGTTTACTGGCTGGAAACGTCTATCGGCTGCAATCGGCTTGCGGCAACCACAGTCGCCAACTGATCGACAACGGCGCCAGATCAGGCAAACGTGGCCAGGGCAGACTGAGTTCACCTTCGGAATCCCATTGCCCCGCTTCCGGCAGCGCTAACTGCCAGCGGCTGTCTTTCGTTTCCCAGATCAACACCCCGCCCTGCTGTTCTAAACGCGCCTGATCAGCCCAGGACGCCAGCGCCAGATCCCCATCCGGAATGACTGAGGCACGTGGGCTCAGATTGATCGCCACGGTCTCGGCCAGCCAGTAGTCACCGGCCACCAGTTGCAGCGGACAGTCGGTATGCTGCAGCCATTGTTGCTGCAGGGTGTTGGCCAATGCCTGATCCGGCCAACCGGTGCGAGACGGCTTGTCACGAACCTGATCCTTGAAGCCCACAAAGAGCAGCATCAATACGCTCAGCAGCAACAGGAAAATGGCAAATGCCCACAGCAGGCGCTTCCAGCGCTCTCGCAGCACCTCCAGCGGAATTATCGATGCCAGTATCAGGCCGGACAGGTTCCACATGGGCGCGCCCCACATGTCACGGGTGCCAGCCCCTGTGATCATGGCTCCCAGCGCCGTCAGCAGTGCCGGCATCAGCCCGATCCAGAACAGAAAGGCGGCGCCTTCAACGGGACGCTGCCAGCAACTCCGGCGCCAGAAGCCCGCCATCAATAACAAGAGCAGCAACGGCAGATGGTCTACAAGCTGTACCAGCAGGAACTTCAGCGGCCCCAGCCAGCGGGATTCGGTGGCAGACGCTGCAGCCGAGCGTGCCGCCGCATAGCTGAACGGCAGAAAATCATGCGCCACCAGCCAGAGCAGGTGCGGCAAAAAAACCAGCCCCATTACCAGCACACCGAGCCAGAGCTGCGGCTTCAGCAGCTTCTTCCTCAGCGGTGGATGTACAATCAGCCACAAGAACATGGGCGCCAGCAGCATGATGTAGGAGTACTTGGTGAGCAGTCCAAGCCCGGACACCAACCCGAGCAGCAGCCAGTTTAGCCAGCGATCCTGGCTGATGGCGCGGTGAAAAAACAACACTGCCGCCGCCCAGATCGGCATCTGTGCCACATTGTGGTTGAATTCGATGGTGGGCCAGGTAAAGAAATACACGCCCAGCAGCGCCAACACGCCAAAAGCTGCACGTTCCCGATCCAGGGTGCGGCAGCCAAGATGCCAGACACAGAGCAGAGTCAGGCCGATGCACAGCTGACTCAGCAGAAAGGGACCAACATCACCCAGGGCGAGCTCAAACAGGTACAGAATCCAGGCCGGAAGCGGCGGATGCTTGTAATAGCCCCACTGCCACTCCTGCCCCCAGTAGACACCCTCCACCACATCGAGCGGCAGACTCTCAACCAGCAAACCCGGCAGCAGTGCCCAGCTGATCAACTGCAGTGCAAGCAGCCACAGCAGCCCGCGGTAACAGATCGACTGCGCGGTTTTCATGCCTGCTACTCCGTATCGGTCTGCAGAATATGGAACTTGGAATAGGCCCCCTGCTGTTCCAGCAGTTCGGAGTGAGAACCCTGTTCAATGATGCGACCGTCCTCCATCACCACGATGATGTCGGCTTTTTCAATGGTGGACAGGCGGTGTGCTATCACCAGCGTGGTTCGACCACGCATCACCTCTTCCAGTGCATCCTGAATGTGCCGCTCAGACTCACTGTCCAGCGCCGATGTCGCCTCATCCAGGATCAAAATCGGGGCATCCTTCAAAATGGCGCGGGCGATGGCGATACGCTGACGTTGACCGCCGGAGAGCAACACACCATTTTCACCCACTCGGGTATGAATTCCCTGCGGCAGACGTTCGACAAACTCGGTTACGTGAGCAGCTTCTGCCGCCGCCAGAATGGCGGTCTCACTGGCACCGGCCATGGCGCCATAGGCAATATTTTCGGCGATAGTGCCGTTGAACAGCACCACATTCTGGTTCACCAGTGATATCTGGCTACGCAGGCTATCCAGCGTAAACGATTCCAGTGGCTCGCCATTGACCAGCAACTCACCCGTCCAGCCATCATTGAAACGTGGCAACAGGCTGGCCATCGTGGTCTTGCCGCTGCCGGAACGCCCCACCAGAGCAACACTTCTCCCCTGCGGCAGGCTCAGGCAAATATCCTGCAGCACCTCCTTGTCCGTGCCGGGATAGGCAAAATGCAGGTGGCGGAATTCGATATCCCCGATCCGCTCCAGCGTGCGGCTGCCACTGTCCTGTTCAACCGGCTCATCCAGCACTTCAAACAGACTTTCTGCTGCGGCGATCCCCTTCTGCACGATAGACGTGATATCGGTAAGCAGGCGCAGCGGTTTGGTGATCATGCCGGCTGCGGTCAGAAACGCTACAAAGCCACCGGTGCTCATGCTGCCCATCACATCCGGGTGCATCGCCAGAAACAGCAGCGCCGACAATGCCAGCGCGACCAACAACTGAATGATCGGAGTATTGAGCGACTGGGTCACCACCAGCTTCATGAACTGACGCTTGTTGTGCAGGCTGGCCTGCTCAAAGCGCCCCCGCTCGGCTTCGGCACCACCAAAGATGCGCACCACCTGATAGCCCTTGATCGATTCGGAGGCCGACTCGGTGATATCACCCACCGATTTCTGAATGCGGCGGCTTAACTTGCGCATCCGCTTGGCGGCCATGGATACCACTAATCCGATCAATGGCCCGGCGGCAATGAAGATCAGGGTCAACTTCCAGTTGAGGTAAAACATGTAGCCCAAAAGCCCCGCAACCGTAAGGCCTTCACGGAACAGAACCTTGATTGCATTGGTTACGGCCTCGGTTACCTGCTCGACGTTGTAGGTCAGTTTTGCCAACAGTTCGCCACTGGATTTGTGGCTGTAGTAATGAGAAGGCAGCAACAACAGGCGTTCGAAAACCTGGGTACGCAGGCGATGGATCACCTCCCGTCCTACATAAGCGATGCTGTAGTTGCCAATAAAGGCCCCCAAGCCTCGCAGAATGAAAATCCCCATCACGGCAGCGGCCAGAAACCAGCGCTGGTCATAGTCATTGCGCTGTACTGTATCGACCACCATTTCAAGCCATTTGGCTGAGAGCGCCTGGCCTGCACCATAGATGGCAAAACCGATAAAGCTGACCAAAAATATCAGCCAAAGCGGGCGCACATAGACCAGCAAGCGTTTGTACGTTTGCCAGGCGCTGTCTACTTCCGGATGACTTTCACTTTTCAAGGTCTGGTCAGACTGCATAGTACTCCCGATACCACTGCACAAATCGATTCACCCCCTCGTCAACAGACGTGGCCGGCTTGTAACCAACACTCTGCTGCAACGCACTGCTGTCGGCGGAGGTATCAGGCACATCACCCGGCTGAAGTGGCAACATTTCCTTGTGCGCTTTCTTGCCGGTGGCCGTTTCGATTGCAGCGATAAAATCACCCAGCTTGACCGCATCACTGTTGCCGATGTTGTAAAGCCTGAAGGGTGCCTTGCTGGTGGCCGGATCAGGATGATCGCTGTCCCAGTCCGGGTTTGAACAGGCCGGTTGATCACTGGCGCGAATCACACCTTCAACGATGTCATCGATATAGGTGAAATCACGCGAGTGATTGCCGTTATTGAACACCTTGATCGGCTCGCCGGCCAGAATACGACTGGTAAACAGATGAGGCGCCATATCGGGGCGCCCCCAGGGGCCATATACCGTAAAAAAGCGCAGCCCCGTGGTGGGCAGGCCAAACAGGTGACTGTAACTGTGCGCCATCAACTCATTGGAGCGTTTGGTGGCCGCATAGAACTGTACCGGATGGTTAACGCCGTCATGTTCACTGAAAGGCATGTGGGTATTGGCACCATAGACACTGCTGGTGCTGGCATAGGTCAGATGCCCGACCTGATGCTGTCGGCACGCCTCCAGTACGTTTACAAAACCGACCAGATTGCTTTCCACATAGGCGTGAGGATTTTCAATTGAGTAGCGCACACCCGCCTGAGCGGCCAGGTGAATGACTCGGTCAAACCGGTGTTCGGCAAAACAGGATTCAACCGCATCACGATCTGCAAGATTGGCGCGGATAAACTGGTAGGTTGAGCCGGTATCTGCTGCCGTCTGCTCCAGACAGCTCAGGCGAGCCTCCTTCAGACCGGTGTCATAGTAGTCGTTGACGTTGTCAAAACCGACCACCTCATCACCACGCTGGAGCAGCTTCATCACGGTATGGAAACCAATAAATCCGGCATTGCCGGTGACCAGTACTTTCATGGTATCGCCTCAGGAGTCGCTGCCAAACAGATCTCGTGTGAAAACCTTTGCTTCACAATCCTGAATCTCGTTCGCCAGCCGATTGGCCAGAATTACATCACTGATCTGTTTGAACTCGTTCAGATCACGAATCACGCGGGAGTTGAAGAAATAGTCTTCATCCAACACAGGCTCATATACCACCACTTCAATTCCCTTGGCCTTGATCCGTTTCATCACGCCTTGTATGGCAGAGGCTCGGAAGTTGTCCGAGCCGGATTTCATCACCAAACGATAGACTCCCACCACTTTCGGGTTACGCGCAATCACGGAGTTGGCGATAAAGTCCTTGCGGGTGGTATTGGAATCCACGATGGCGCGAATCAGGTTGTTGGGTACCTGATCATAGTTGGCCAACAACTGCTTGGTATCCTTGGGCAGACAGTAACCGCCGTAGCCAAAAGAAGGATTGTTATAGTGGTTACCAATACGTGGGTCGAGTCCAACACCTTCAATAATCTGTCGGGTACTCAGGCCATGCGACTGAGCGTAGCTGTCAAGCTCGTTGAAATAGGCAACACGCATCGCCAGATAGGTATTGGCAAAAAGTTTGATCGCTTCGGCTTCAGTGGAGTCAGTGAACAGAACCGACACATCCTGCTTCAGCGCGCCTTGCCTGAGCAGGCTTGCAAAGCGCTCGGCTCTCTCGGACTGTTCGCCCACGACGATGCGTGAAGGATACAGGTTGTCATACAACGCCTTGCCTTCGCGCAGGAACTCCGGCGAGAAAATCAGGTTGTGTGTGCCCAGACGCTGTGCCAGCTCACGGGTATAGCCCACCGGCACCGTGGACTTGATCACCATCACCGCCTGTGGGTTTATCGCCAGTACATCCTGCACCACGGCTTCAACACTGCGGGTGTTGAAGTAGTTGGTCTGTGGGTCGTAATCGGTGGGCGTGGCAATGATGACAAACTCGGCACCGGCATACGCCTCGTGCTTGTCCAGTGTTGCCCGCAATTGCAGCTTGCCGGAGGCCAGGTACTGGCTGATCTCGACATCCTCGATTGGCGACTCGCCTCGATTAAGCTGATCCACCTTATGACTCAGGATATCCAGCGCTACTACCTCGTTGTGCTGAGCCAGCAATACCGCATTGGAAAGCCCTACGTAGCCTGTGCCTGCAACTGCTATTTTCATCTATAACCTTTCAGCTATCGGGTCCGAAGATAAGTGGTGCATCATACCATGAGAAAATCGGGCAGGGATGTTACAGCCCGTATCGGTTTGCCGCTTGGGTGTCACCACTTTACAATCAGCCCTGTCATGACCTGCTGCAAGAGAGCCCGTGAGCCAACACACCGCACCTGACAAGCGCTTTATGAGCCCTCGATTCTGGCCTGCCCGAATCGGTATCGGTCTCTTATGGCTGCTTAACCGCCTGCCTTGGCGCTGGCAGATCCGTCTCGGCCGCGTATTGGGGCATATGCTTTTTTACATGAGCCCGCGCCGACGCCATGTGACAGAGGTCAACATCCGCCTGTGCTTTCCTGAGCTGAGCGACGTTGAACAAGCGAAACTGGTCCGCTCGGTGTTTGCCAACAACGGCATCGGCCTGTTCGAGACAGCCATGGCCTGGTGGACTCCACGGGAAAAGCTGAAGGGTCACTTTACACTCAAGGGGCAAGAGCACCTGGATGCTGCCTTGGCCAAGGGTAAGGGCGTTATTTTATTGGGCGCACATTTTTCGACCCTCGACCTGGGCGGACTTCTGTTTTCAGACTTTTACCCAGTCGATGCCATGTATCGCCGCCACAACAATCCACTACTGGAACGGATCATTACCCGTTGCCGCCAACGCTGTTTCGAGCTGGTGATTGAGCGCTCGGAGATTCGAACCGTCCTGAAGGCTCTGCGCAACAACCACATTGTCTGGTACGCACCTGATCAGGACTTTGGCAGTCACCAGTCGGTGTATGCACCCTTTTTCGGCGTTCCTGCAGCAACCATTACCGCAACCACACGCATGGTAAAGCTGAACAATTCACCGATTTTGATGCTGGCACAGCACCGCCTGCCAGACGACTCGGGCTACGAACTGGAACTGTTCCCTGCAATCGAGCCATTCCCGACCGGTGATGAAGAGATCGATGCAGCCCGGGTCAATGCCGAAATTGAGCGCGCCATCCGCAAGGACCCAGCGCAGTACATGTGGGTGCACCGTCGCTTCAAAACGCACCCACAGGGCAAGAATTACCTGTATCGCAGGCAGCCATAGTCAGCTCAGCAGCCACTCCAGCGGATCTACGGTTTCAGGCGGCCTGGCCCCCGCCTGTTCAACAAACAGGCGATACCAGATCGCCAGCTGAATCAGCGCAGCAACAGGCTCTACCAGTTTCCTGTCCAGTTGTGGCAGCTTGGCAAGCAGGCCCTGCAGCTCCTTTCTATCCAGTATCTCGGCCAACAACGGGGACCCCATAAGCGCCTGCTCAAGCCTGACAGGGTCCAGTGATCTGATCCAGTCGGCAACCGGCACGGAAAAGCCTTTTTTGCGCCCTTGCTCAACCTGAGGAAGGTGTGCCTGAAGCCATTTGCGCGGCAGATATTTACCGGTTCGCCCACGCTGTCGTAACGACTGCGGCAGCGACAGTCCGAACAACACCAGTCGATGATCCAGAAAAGGCACCCTGCCTTCTACACCCTTGACCATCATCATCCGATCCGCCTTTACCAGCAGATCATCCGCCAGCCAGGTCGCGATATCGGTCGCCTGCATGCGTGTCAAACGATCAAGGCCTGCAAACCGTTTCCAGTTCTGGATAAAGGGCGCTCGCCAATGGCCAAACAGACTTGCCTGCTGTGAAGGCTTGATCAGGTCCAGTGCCTGCGACCGATTAAAACGACCTTTGGTTCTGAAACCACCACTGCCGGGAACCCTCAGCTGAGCAAGCCAACGCTGAAACACAGGCATGCGATAGCGACCATAACCGGCAAACACTTCATCGCCTCCTTCGCCGCTCAATACCACTTTGTGGCTCTGCGAGGCCCTGTCTGCCAGTACCAGCGTTGGCAGCGACGCGAAGTCACCCATCAGCTCATCACTGGCCCAAATCGCATATACCAGTTGGTCAAACAGCCTGATCGGCTCTGATTTAACGTACTCAAGCTCAAGGCTACAGGCCTGGGCCACAGCACCTGCGGCCTCTGACTCGTCATGCACGGTTGTGCTGTTAAAGGCCAAACTCCAGGCTTTGGGCAGTTGTTTACCAAAACTGCAACGACTGAGCTCTGTAGCCAATATTGATGAATCAACACCTCCGGACAGAAAGAGCCCCACCGGCACATCGGAGCGCAGATGCTTTTGCAGCACATCCTGCAGCAGCTCATCAAAGGTCTCCAGGGCAGCCTGCTCGTCACCCTTGAATACCGGCTGTTCTTTAAGCGACTGTTCCAGCGACCACCAGATGCCTGTCTCAATATTTCCATCCGGCAAAACCTTGAGGAATCCACCCGGTGGTACACGGCAAATACCCTTGATCGCCGTTTCATCACCAGACGCAAAGTTGATCTGCAGGAATCGCCCTACCGCTTCCAGATTGGGCTGCAGTTTGTCCGGCAACACCCTGACCAACGCCTTGATTTCCGAAGCAAAAGCAATGCCGCCGGGCAATTCGCAGTAATAAAGCGGTTTGATACCGAAGCGGTCGCGTACCAGCAGCAGCTCACCGTTGCTGCGGTTATAAAGCGCAAAGGCAAACATGCCTTCCAGCTGATGCGCAAAGTCTGCGTCGGGGCCTGAGTCTGATGCAGACAGTGGCAAAATGGTTTCGCAGTCAGAGCCGGTATTGAATCTTTCACCCCGCCCCTGCAGCGACTGCCTCAGCTCCACATGGTTATAGATTTCCCCATTGGCGACCAGGACCCGCTGCCGGTCTTGTGAATACAGAGGCTGTTGTCCGTGTTCCAGATCGATAATTGAAAGTCGGGTATGGATGAGGGCGACCCCCTGCTCGGCAAACACGCCCTGCCCATCGGGTCCGCGATGAGACAGCGCAGCCGCCATCCGAGCAGGAAGTTCAGCATCAATGTCACGCCCTGGGGTGTAGATGCCGGCTATTCCGCACATCAGCGAGCTCCCGCCAAGAGCTGCTCATACAAGGCGTGATAGGCCGATACAATGGCCTCTTGGCCAAAACGCTGCTCCAACGTACAACGCCCGGCACTTATCATCGCGGCTTTCTGATCATCAGAGGCGGTCAGTACCTGCTGCATGGCGGCGGTCAGCGCCTCACAGGCATCGACCTCTGTCAGCACACCGTCAATGCCATCCGTCATCAGCTCCAACGCACCATCACTGCGTGTGGAAACAACGGGGACACCATGCGCCCAACCCTCAAGAATCACATTACCCAGTGGCTCATGCCGTGAGGGGCAAACGAACAGGTCTGCCATGGCAAAAAAGGGAGCTGGATCCGACTGCCAGCCCAGAAAATGGATGCGGTTACTGGCCGTACTTTTGCTCGCCTGATCCTTGAGCTGATCGGCCAGAGGACCATCTCCCGCCAGCAGCAACTGCACACGACGCCCACCGATCTCTTCCGGCAAGGCCGAAAAGGCATCCAGCAGCGTGTCAAAAGCCTTGTTGGTATGCAGCCGCCCAAGAGCAAAGATCACCAAGTCATCTTTCAGGTTTAACCGCATCTTCCACTGCTGCAGTTGTTCAGCTTCAACCGGTTCAGGACGAGGAACAAAGTTACTGATGTAGTGTACGCGATCAGCAGGGTAACCATGCCTGATCAGGTAATCACAAATCCCCCGGGTATTGCCAACCAGTGCATGTACATGCCGATAGTGATCCGGATTGTAGAAGCCTCCGAGCCGGGCCACATGAACCGGCCCCTTGCCTGGGCGCAGATGAACCAGACGCGTCGCCCGTCCCATCCAGGTTTGGACTATGTCGGGCTGCTCACGCCGGATCAAGGCCCCCAGACTGAAACGCGACAGAGGGTCGAACACACTGCGCATGGCACTGGTCGCTACAGGCGCAGACAGGCTACTGAGCAGTTCACTTCCAGGCGGCACGATGGCGGTTGAACCCAAATCACTCGTCTGGTTAAACGCACGGTGAAGGCGAACAAAAAAGCTTTCGGCGCCACCCAGTTTCTTGCTGCCGATGATCTGAAGCGTTTGAATCCGGCTCACGGGAACTCCTGTCGTTGTGCGAAACTTGCCAGGCGAACCTGTTTGCCCCGACAATAGAGCGCGATTATAGCAACCTCCAGACCCTTGAAACCAACAGGCATCACATGACCGACACCACCCTGCCCATCAGTGTCACCATCATCGCTCAGGACGAAGCGGACCGCATCGGCATGGCGATCGAAAGTGTGCGGAACTGGGTCGACGAGGTTGTCGTGGTGGACTCGGGCAGCACTGACGGAACCCAGGAGATCGCAGCATCACTGGGGGCGCGTGTCGTTCATCATGACTGGCCTGGGTATGGCCTGCAAAAGCGGTTTGCGGAAGATCAGGCCCGCAATGACTGGATCTTCAACATTGATGCGGACGAACGTATCCTGCCTGAGCTGCAGGCGGAAATAGTCGCCATGTTTACTCAGGCACCCGATGCCGATGGCTACTTCATTGCCATTCACGACCGTCTTTACTGCACCGACCGGTTGAGTGCTTACACACCCTACAAACCGGTACGGTTGTATCGGAAGTCAAAAGGGCGCTACAGCACCAGCCCGGTACATGATCGCGTACAGATGGAGGCAGGGGCGAAAACCGCCGCACTCAAGGGTCGCATGGCACACGATTCGCTCAAGTCTTTCCACCATCGCATAGAAAAAATGAACGAGTACACCGAGGCGCAGGCAAAAGACCTTCTGGCCCGTGGCCGAAAGCCGTCGACTTTTCGTATTCTAACCGAGTTTTGGACCGCCTTTATCGTGGGTTACTTCTTCCGCGGCTACTGGCGTGGCGGACTGATGGGTTATATCTATGCGGTTAACTTTGCGTATAGCCGATTTTTAAGGCAGATAAAACTTTATGAGTCTGAGCGAAAAAAGTAACCCTTTTGCGATTATTTTTTTCGGCCTAGATAAATACTCTGCTCCAGTATAGCTTTCAAACGGGGCTGAATTGCTTCTACAGTGTAACTTTCACTGCGTTTATACGCCATTGTGGCAACAGATGCTCTATGCTCTGCATGCTGCAATGCAGCACAAATACCGTCTGCCAACTGCTGCGCATTACCCGGGGGCACCAGCCAGCCGTCACTGCCTGATTGGATCTGACTGGCAGGTCCCGACACATCACTGGCTATGACTGGGCAACCATGGACAGCCGCTTCCAATATAACGATACCAAAGGTTTCACTCAAAGACGGCACGACTAAAAGATCAATGTCACGCAGCCATCCACCAATATTTTCCACCCAACCATGAATATGAACCTTGTGACGGATAGAAAGGGACTCTGCAAGAGCAAGAATATCCTCTTTATCCGGTCCGCTGCCAGCAAGATGTAACTGCGTGTCAGGCATTATTTCAACCACTTGAGAAAATGCCGTTAATAGCGTATCCAACCCTTTTTCAGCTGTCATACGCCCGACAAACCCAACATTGCCCGTGTCTTTTTTGATACTTTTAACAAAAGATGGTCGTTCAAATACAAAGTTGGGCAAAATCGCTGTTCTATCCTTTTCGTATCCAGCGTCCCAAAAGCGCTGACACATGTCTTCAGTAAGACCAATCAGGTAGTCTGCCTCAAGCATTCGCCGTATTTTATTGCTGTGAGAGAATCCAACAAGTGGCGTCGTCAGGCTTTTTAAGGCCAGACCAAGAATACTGGTAGCACGGGCGTTATGCGTTAGCACCAGATCCGGCTTGACTGTCCTCAAGCGCAGGTGTGCCTGAATAATACGAAAAACATCATAATAGCCCCGGGGAGAAAATGCGTAATAACTGTGGCTATCCCGTTGTAAAGAATCACGATAGGGTGATTCAAACGGTAGCCACACCTCAACTTCGTGGCCCAGTCTTATCAGCAACCTGTTTATATTAACAAAAGCCGTTTCCAGCCCTCCTTTCTGGCTGGAACAAAGCACATGTACGATTTTCATGCCTTGTATTCCTGCGGAAAAGAATCCAACAACTCTTCTTGTATACGCTTGACTGCCTCAACAGAGACTCGATCACTCTCCGCGACATCATACAGTTGCTCAGCAGTGATCCTCCCCTTTGTAAGCTCCGAGCAGTCAACTGAGCACAGTGCCTCGCGGCCAAATACCGAGAGGTAGTCATATATCTTATAGTCGCCACCAACATGAATATTGCTTCCTGTCTGTAGATAAGCAGTGGGGACATCATAGCTGTGGGCTACTATATAAGGGTGCATAGCTGTCGTAATCACCAACTTGGCAGATACTATCGCTTCGATAATAGTCACATGATCATCAGCCAAACTCATCTGTACAACGTTATCATTTGGAAATTTACAACGAATTGTATCGATCCATTTACCGGAGTGGTGGTCATGAAGGTGAGGGAGGCATAGTACGTGCTGGCCTTTACTCAGGTGATCCGACGGAAAGAAATGAGAGCACAACAGCCCGGGATCTCCCAAACAGATTTTATCAATATCCATATTGAAGCGAGCCGCCGACAGCTTACCTCTAAGTGCATGCGCACGAATAAACCTGCCAGATGTTGACTCTCCAGGTGCCAAAAAGCCTGTACCCCAAAGATGCAAAGGCCGACCAAGATTGATTAGCCAACGTTTGAAACGCTTTTTGACAACACGCTCGGCAAGACTTCCTATCGCGACCAGATCAGCATATTTCAAATCACTGAACGCAACATCAGCGCCAGATGCTTTCTGTGTAATTTCTCTGGAAAGGATATCGCCGAAGTTACCTTCAGAGTTCTGATAATAAAGCCTAACTGGCGATCTCATTTTTCATTTTCCCATTCGCTGAAATGATGGAGTAAGCCATTGATAACGCCAAGCATAAAAGGTAAGAGTTAGCACCGAGATTGTTACGTAATGTTGCACTGGTCAAACCAATAACCAAAAAAGACACTGTCACAAAAAAAGTTGGCGCTGCTTCAACAAGCGAAACCCCGTAATAACGAAGTATGTAAAAGGGGAACAATACAAACAAAAAAAGGCAGATCAGTCCAAATATACCACCTCTCTCCAGCATATAAAAATACTCAGAGTGGGTATGAAAACTCAACATATAATCAGGATAATTCCCTGATGCCAAGATTTCCTTTTTCACTTCCAAGGCTTCTTTTACACCATAGCCGAAAATAGGGTTGCGCAAAAAAACATCCCATGCCAGCCGCCATGACTCTATTCTTACTGCTATAGAGTTATCAAAGGATATGTCACCTGCCACCAAATAATTGCTTGCTTCAATATAGGCAAGAGTTATTCTATCCCAAAGTAAAAAATAAATTACAAGCAATATTATCAGAGCAAAAAATGACAACATCTTGAAATTTGAAAGACTTTTCAGGTTATACCTGTAATGTATGAAAACCATGATTATATTTATGATGGTAAAGGCTAGAATGGGTCCTCTGGCTTCAGTCATGACCAGAATAACCGATACCGCCACGAATCCCGACAACAGCCAGCCAAAGGGCGTCTTTCTCACAGGAACAAAAAACATACCTGCCAATAAAGAATAAAAAAACACGACAGCTGTTGAAAATGTTCCTTTGTTATACCATAAGCCTGGATATTCACCGTCATAGTGTTCGGACTGACTTGCAAATATTCCTCCTTCCTGAAGAAAAAGAAAGAACAATGTATAGAAAAACATCAGAACAATCGCTTTCGTCAGAAGATCATTCGATATATTCCTGTAATATAAAATAGCACCAACCGGCAACACCAGGAGCACATTACGTGATATTTTTTCAATATCACTTACTGAAGAATAACCTCTTGCCATGTTAATAATGTCAGGCAGGACAAAAACCAAAAGACTTATGGAAAAAAGTCTCGAAAACCGAAGATCAATTTTAAAACCAAAAAAAAATCCAATAATAAAAAAAATGGAAACAAGGTAGACAAAATCCTTGTACAGCCCTGGCCAAACAAAGTAATTTACGATAAAGAAACAGGCTATTATTCTAAAAAAGAGAGCCGTTTGCGTCTTTTCTGTCAGAATTTGATTCATATTTTTTCATATAGCGAGAGAGTTTTCTGTATCATTTTATCAAGTGTGTACGGCCCCTCCAGCATGTCACCACATCCCTTACTATCCAAACAGAAATTCACCTTTTGAGCAGCCAGTGAATATTGACCTGTAGGGACTTTTCCTTCCGAATAAATGGCCCCCAAGGTTTCAGCCACTGCCCCATGGGCATACCCCACCACCGGTGTACCAATCGACAAACACTCCACAACCGTTCGCCCAAACGCTTCTGCGGTTGTTGATGTAAGGGACAACATCACATCTGAAATGGCATACAGCTCTTTCATATCCGAGCGGGTACCGAGGAAAGAGAAATATTCATCCAGTCCAGCCGTACTAATGGCAGCTTTTACCTCATGAATAAACTTGTTCTTGGGGTCACTGCCGATGATCAGGACATGAAAGTCCTGCCGCTGTTGACTGAGCTCTGACACTACCTTGACCAGATCAAGATGCCCTTTCCAGCGCGTAATGCGGCCAGGAAAGCAGATCAGGTGTTTGTTCCGGGCCTGAGGACAGTCATCAAAGAGACGTGCTTTCCACTCCTCTGTGGGCTGATACCCACGCGGAAATTCTTCCGGGTCAATGCCCCGATGAATCACGGTTACCTTGGCAGGGTCCACTTCCGGGTAGTTGTCCAACAGGTAGCGTTTGGCCGTTTCAGATACGGCAATCACGCGCTCCCCCTTCCCCATGATGGCGCTGTAGCGATTTACAGAGTGCATACCATGCAGGGTAGTGATGAAGCGCGGCCGAGTCTCCGGGTTCATCTTGCGCCAGGCCAGCCATACAACCCAGGCGGGCATGCGTGAGCGCACATGCACGATATCCGGCTTTTCTTCGGCCAGCCAACGGCGCAGCCCGGCCACCTGCAGCAGCGTCAGCAACGATTTCTTGCCCAGCTCCCATTGCACATGGCGACTGCCTTCACGTTCAAGCTGTTCAACAAGGCGCCCACCGGCCGACACAACAATGGACTCATGGCCAGCGGCAACCAATCCACGGGCTACTTCAAGCGTACCTCGCTCGACGCCTCCCAGCTCAAGGGCTGGCAATACCTGTACAACCTTCACAGCCACTCCCTCCTGAGTACTTCCTCGGCACAGCGCTCTGCTTCATTCAATACGATGCTCTCTGCATCCAGTCCGTTCATCGACCAGTCCGGTGCACGCACCACCAACCCTTGCGCTGTCAGCTGCTCAACACCCTTGCCGATCCGGTTGTCCGCTTCACTACTCAGTGGCAAAACGCCAACCTGGCAGCCCGCCGTCAGCGCTTCATACACCATGGATGCGCTGTCTTCCGTTACCCAGCAGACCTCGGCACGAGCCAGCTGCTGCGGCAGCCAGTCAGGGCCGGTTGCGGAGGCAGGTACAAAACGATCCCCACACAACCCTGACAAAGCCTGTTCAGTGCTGGCAGGCGTACGCCGTGACGAGCCGATCAGCCAGTTGCGCGGCGCATGTTCCAGCAGTGCACGCACCTGTACAAGCATGCCGGTTTCATCCCAGTTGTAATGTTTTGACGGCCCGCCGATCAGTATGACACCGCTGCCTGGAGCCTTCTTGCCCGGTTGCATCCGGTTGAGCGCCCCGTGAGTGACAATGATATTGGGACGTTTCGGAGGCTGGTCATGCTCAGGCACCAGACAGAGATCAAAGAACCCCATCGGTATAGACGGTTTCATCAGTACAATGGCGGGTACACGGTACAGTTTGCGCAGCGCCAACAAGGTCAGGTGCGTGTCGTGTCCTGCACCGATCAGCAGATCAGGGCAATCATCCAGTTGCGGCAAGGCGCCGCCCAGGAAGAGCCTCAGTGCCTCAAAGCGCCCCATTGGCTCGCGCTCGCTGATCTCCACCGAAGTACGGCGGGCAATCGCTTCGGCCAGTCCCATTGACTGGTTGCGATGCCCGGGCTTGCCATCGCTGATAATCAGGATCTGTTTCACGCGCACCCACTTTGCTGTTTCCAATACGCTCGGCCCAACAGACCAGACGCTTGCCATAGGCATCAAATGATACCATTGCAGCCTCTGTGCAACGAAGGCTGCAACACTATTTATCCGCCAGGCAATTCCATTTTTTCGCTGAATGCATACAATCTAAGGGTCTGAATTTCTCGGATCGCTCGTGTCTGCTGGCTCCGCCCCGCCAGCCTTCGGTCTTAGCCCAGCTTGTTAGGAAGGTGATATGTCTGCTTTTGGTTCCGTTTTCATGCCTGAAATGGCAATTTCCTGGTTCGACGGCTCACAGTGGAGCAACGCCGAGGTGGTATCGAGCGACAGTATTCAGCTGCACCCCGGGGCACACGTGCTGCACTACTCCAGCAGTTGCTTCGAGGGCTTGAAGGCATTTCGCCATGAGGATGGCTCGGTCAAGATTTTCCGCATGGACCGCAATATCGCCCGCCTGCAGCAAAGTTCTGACATTCTGGCATTGCCGGAATTTGCACCGGAACAGCTGGAGCAGATGATTGTTGATATCGTCACCCGTTTCGCCGACCAGGTACCTGAGGCGCCTGGCTCCATGTACATTCGCCCAACTCATATCGGTACCGAGCCCGCCATCGGCAAGGCTGCTGTACCGTCACTGACTTCATGCCTTTACGTGCTGCTGTCTCCAGTAGGTGATTACTTCACCGGCGGTGACAAGGCGCTGCGCCTGTTGTTGGACGACGAGGGCATGCGCTGTTCACCGCACATGGGTGTGGTCAAGAGCGGTGGCAACTATGCCAGCGCACTGCAGCCGATCATGAAGGCGCGAGCGGAGTATCAGGCCGATCAGGTACTGTTCTGCCCGGGCGGTGATGTTCAGGAGACCGGTGCGGCCAACTTCCTGTTGATCGATGGCGATGAGATCATCACCAAAGCGCTGGATTCGACTTTCCTGCATGGCGTCACCCGCGATTCCATCCTGACACTGGCTCGAGACATGGGCATGACCGTGTCCGAGCGTCAGCTCACCGTTGAAGAGCTGCTTGAGCGCAGTGCACGCCCAGGATGCGAGGCCGCGCTGTCCGGTACCGCTGCGGTTCTGACCGCGGTAGGCACGTTCATTTACAAAGGCAAGGAGTATGAAGTCGGTAACGGCGGCATTGGCGAAACTACCCTGCTCCTGCGCCGGGCTCTGAATGATATTCAGTGGGGCAGAGCCGAGGACAAGCACAGCTGGCTGACCAGCCTCTGATCGAACAGCACGACTCTTGATTCTGAACAGCCGGCCCGGCTTACACCGGGTCGGCTTTTTAATGCCAAATTACGGCGCCAGCAGCCTCTGCCAGAGTTCGGCCACACCTTCACGATAGGCGGCCATTTCCTGATCGCCCAGCACACCGGAGAGGTTTTGCATCGTCTGACGGTGGCCGGCGGCACGATAGGCCTTGTAGGCTTCCCGCAGCAATTCCACCTCATCGGATGCCAGCAACCCTTCGGCTTCAACACTGGCCAGAATGCGGATGTTGTCAGTCCAACGCATCAGAGCAGGCATCTCGGCTGCGTGGCGCAGCACCAGATATTGCACCATGAACTCGATATCGACGATACCGCCACGGTCCTGTTTCAGATGGAATACACGACTTTCTTCATCGGCCGCAGGTTTGCTGCCCAGATGCCCGCGCATCTTCTCGCGCATCGTGGTCACATCAGATTTGAGTTTTGCTTCTTCCCGAGGCTGTCCCAATATTTCACGGCGCACGGACTGGAACCGCTCCGCCAGGGCCGGGCTGCCGGCCACCACACGCGCCCGAACCAACGCCTGATGTTCCCAGGTCCAGGCTTCCTTCTGCTGATACTCCCGGAAGGCGTTCAGTGAGCTGACCAGCAGGCCGGAGTTGCCGGACGGGCGCAAGCGCATGTCCACTTCATACAGAATCCCGGATGGGGTGAACGTGTTGAGGATATGGATGATCCTCTGCCCCAACCGGTTGAAGAAGACGCTGTTGGCGATGGGCTTGCCACCATCGGTTTCCAGGTTACCAGCCGCATCGTGCAGGAACACCAGGTCAAGATCAGAACCATAGGACAGCTCTATGCCACCCACCTTGCCATAACCGATGATGATAAAGTCGGGATCACAGGGCACGCCGGGGCTTTTCTGTGGCACGCCGTGTTTCTCGGTGAGGTTGCGCCAGGCGATGTCCAGCACCGCTTCAAGCACGGCTTCCGCCAGCCAGGTCAGATAATCACTGACCCGCATCAACGGCAATACTCCGGTAATATCGGACGCCGCCACCCGCAACATGTGGGCATGCTTGAAGTAGCGCAGGGTCTCCATCAACTGCTCGATGTCATCTTCCGGTATACGCAGCAACTGCTGGCGCAGCTCGGTACGCAGCGCCGTCAGGTTCGGCGGCGTGTAAAGAGTGCGTGGATCGATCAATTCATCCAGCAGAACCGGCTGTTTCGACAGCTGCTCGGCAAACCAGGCACTAGCGGAACAAAGTTGAACCAGCTGCTTCAATGCCGCCGGATTTTCGTTCAACAACACCAGATAGGCGGACCGGCGCAATACCGCCTGAATCAACACCAGCACCCGTTCCAGCGTAATCTCCGGGTTACTGCACTGGCCAACATTCTCCAGCAGTGCCGGCAATACCGCTTCCAGTCGTTCCAGTGCCACTTTCTGCAGCATCTGTACCGTGCGCAACCCCTTGAGATCCTGCAGCGCCTTCAGTGCCTGCTTAGGGGATTGATACCCCTGCTCAGCCAGAAATTCCAGCGCACTGGCATCCTCCATCAACCCCTGCCAGAGTGCCAGCCAGTCACCGCGCAGGTCATCCGGTTGCTCTTCTCCCTCGTCCACCGGAGCGATCACATCGGCAAAGTGACGCGACACATCCGCCCGACATTTCTGCAACGCCTGGTCCAGCGCATCCCAATCGGCAAAACCCTGGGCAAAGGCCAGACGCTCCCGGCCCATTTCATCTTCCGGCAACTCCTGCGTCTGCTTGTCGGCGATCGCCTGAATACCATGTTCTACATTGCGCAGGAAGGTATAGGCATCGGTCAGCTCGGTCACGGCCGCTTCAGGCATACCCACCTTCTCCGGCAGCTGCGGCAGAATATTGAGCAGTTCACGCTGCTGCAGCTCATGATCGCGACCGCCGCGTATCAACTGGAACGCCTGCGCAATAAACTCCACTTCGCGGATGCCACCGGCTCCCAGTTTTACGTTATGACTCAACCCCTTGCGGCGCACTTCACGGTTGATCATGCCCTTCATGTCGCGCAGTGACTCAAAGGCGCTGAAGTCGATATACTTGCGATACACAAAGGGACGCAACAGCTGGATCAGCTCTTCTCCGGCCTCCTGATCACCGGCTACAACGCGCGCCTTGATCATGGCATAACGCTCCCAATCGCGACCCTGATCCTGGTAATAGCTTTCCATGGCACCAAAGCTGCACGCCAGCGAGCCAGCCGAGCCAAAGGGCCGCAGGCGCATGTCGACACGAAACACAAAGCCATCGATGGTCAGGTTATCCAGCGCCTGGATCAGCTTCTGCCCCAGCCTGATGAAGAAATCCTGATTTTCCAGATTCTTGCGCTCGCCGTCAGTTTCGCCATTGGCCGGAAAGGTAAAAATCAAATCAATATCGGATGACAGGTTCAGCTCATGCGCACCCAGTTTGCCCATCCCGAGCACCACCATCCGTTGTGGATGACGCTGACCTTTGGCGTCCGGGCGCGAGTGCGGCACGCCCCAGCGCTGGCAGGCCTGCTGGTACAACCACTCCAATGTGCGATCAATGCAGGCATCCGCCAGCCATGACAGCTCGCGGGTAGTACCGCGCATGTCGCTGAGCCGGTTGAGATCACGCCAGATCAGGCGGATCATTTCCCGCTGACGGAACAGACGCAACTGGCGGTGCAGTTCCTTCTCATCTTCAATCGGTGTCAGCAACGCCTGCAGTCGTTCGGCATACTCAGTTTCGCCGTAGGCCTGTTGCAGGTCTCCGCTTTGAATCAGCTGAGCCAGCCAGTCAGGGTGACGCTGCAGCTGCTCGGCAACAAAATCACTGCCAATCAGTGTTCGCTGCAACTCAACCGTCAGCCAATCCGGCTGATCCTGCAACTCACCGAGGGCGGCTTCGATGCGGGCAAGGTTATCCTGCAGCAAAGGCCGCAATTGTTCCGGCACGTTCTGCAATTTCTGTTCATCAATCGACATTCATGCGTCTCCCCTGCAATCCATTGAGTGCTGGCTACACTGACTGAACAGTCGATAGCCGCGCTGTGCCTTACTGATATCGCCAGGCTGCAGTTCTGCCTGCTCGGCCAACCGATGTGCCAGCGCAAACAGAGCATCGGCAGGGCCTGATTTGAGCTCCAACTCCAACTCACTGATCGGATCGGTCAGGTGACGACCATCCCCGCAGTCGCACACCACTTCACCCAGATCCAGTGCCACTTCAATCTCGGCCCCCTCAAAAGTCAGCCACCAGAGACGTCGCGTGAAGTCAGTGGTAAACACCGGTATCAGCGCCAATTGATCCGGCGCAATCAGCTCGGCGGGCCAGATGTCGGCTTCAAGCAGGGAGAGATCGAGATGTTCGCTGGTCAAATCCCACTCCCATTCACCCCGCTGGTGCAGGCCATCGATGCTCTGCCCCCGTGTTTTCAGCGTCTGAATAAACCGCTCTCCCTGACGCCGAACCCGCAGTGCCACCTTTGCCCGGGCCAGGTCAAGGGCCGCTGTATCATAGTAAGTGTTATGCAGCAGGCGGGCCGCTTGCCCGGTTGCATGGCACAGCAGTGAATGCCGGCTCAACCGTTCCATTGCTGCCGGCTCGATCAGCAGCTTGAGTTCTGTTTCTGTTGCCATCGTTCAGACACCTTGTTGATCTTTCACCAGTGTACCGAATCCAGTGTCCTGATCATCATCAGATTCGCGCAAAATTTGTGACGCTTTTTATGACACTATCACTACAGATCTGTGACAGCAGCACGTATACTTGCGCCCAGTTTTTTCCACCTGCAACAGGAACGCAACATGGTTAATAGCCCAATTATGCAGATGTTCGCCCGTTCCCCGTTCAAGCCGATGCAGGAGCACATCATCAAGGCGCAGGCAAGCGCCGCAGAACTGATCCCCTTCTTCGATGCGGTGATCGCGAACGACTGGAACACGGCATCCGAATGTCAGCACCGTATCGCTGTCATTGAAGGTGAAGCGGATGACATGAAACGAGATATCCGCCAGCGTCTCCCTGCCAGCATTTTTCTGCCTGTCCCCCGCACCGATTTGCTCGATCTTCTGCGCATGCAGGACAAGATCGCCAACCGAGCCAAGGATATTGCCGGTTTGATGCTGGGTCGCCAGATGCAGGTCCCGGAACCGATCCAGGACGAGCTGCGCGAGCTGCTCCGCACCGCTTTGCAAACGATTGAACAGGCCGTACTGGCACTGAGTGAGCTGGACGAGCTGTTGGCAGCGGGTTTCCGCGGCCATGAAGTGGATATCGTTGAACGCCTGATTACCGAGTTGGACCGACTGGAGCACAAGACCGACGAGCATGAGCGCGAATTGCGTGCATCACTGTTCCGTGTTGAACGCGACCTCTGGCCGATCGATGTCATGTTTCTCTATCAGATCATCCAGTGGGTTGGCGATCTTGCCAACCGTGCCCAGCAGGTTGGCAGCCGACTGCAGCTGCTGCTGGCCCGTTAACTACACAGACGACCAAGGCTTAAACCTATGGAAATCATTGCTCAGTACGGCACCATCATGGTGGTTATGGCCTGTATCTTCGGCTTCTTCATGGCCTGGGGTGTAGGTGCCAACGATGTAGCCAACGCGATGGGGACTTCTGTCGGGTCCCGCGCCCTGACCCTGAAACAGGCCATTCTGATCGCCATCCTGTTCGAATTCGCCGGTGCCTATCTTGCCGGCGGGGCCGTAACCGACACAATCCGTAAAGGTATTATCGAGCCCTCCATGCTCAGTGCCAACCCGGAACTGCTGGTCTTCGGCATGATGGCCTCGCTGCTGGCAGCGGGCATCTGGCTGTTGATTGCGACCCACTTTGGCTGGCCGGTTTCCACCACTCACTCCATTGTCGGCTTTGCAGCCGTTGGTATCTCCATGGAGGCCGTACACTGGAATAAGGTCGGCAATATTGTGGCCAGCTGGGTAGTATCGCCCGTCACGGCCGGCGTCATCGCTTTCTTCCTGTTCCGCAGTGTACAAAAGCTGATTCTTGATACCGAGAATCCCTTCGCCAATGCCAAACGCTATGTACCCATGTATATTTTCCTGGTGGGCTTCATCATCGCCATGGTGACCTTCACCAAGGGCCTCAAGCATGTAGGCCTGCACCTGAGCTGGGGCGAAAGCGCTGCGGTTTCGGTGTTGATCGGCTTGGTCACCATGGGTATCGGCATATTTATGCAGCGCGGCATCAAGCTTGACCCCGAAGCCAATCGCGACTTCCACTTCACCAGCGTGGAAAAGGTATTTGGCGTCCTGATGATGTTCACCGCCTGCGCCATGGCCTTTGCTCACGGCTCCAACGATGTGGCCAACGCCGTCGGCCCGCTGGCCGCCATTGTCGGCATTGTCAATGCAGGTGGTGAGGTGGCGCAAAAAGCGGCCATGCCCGCCTGGATTCTGTTGCTCGGTGGTGCTGGCATTGTTGCTGGCCTGGTGATGTATGGTCATAAGGTGATCGCCACCGTCGGCCAGAACATTACCGAGCTGACCCCGAGCCGCGGTTTTGCGGCCACGCTGGCGGCCGCCAGCACCGTGGTGGTCGCTTCAGGTACAGGGTTGCCGATCTCCACCACTCATACGCTGGTGGGTGCGGTGCTGGGTGTGGGCCTTGCCCGTGGCATGGCTGCGCTCAACCTGCGCGTTGTAGGCACCATTTTTGTATCCTGGATCGTGACACTGCCGGCCGGTGCCATCCTGTCGATCATGTTCTTCTTCATGCTCAAGGGCATGTTCTCCTGACAGCTCGCCCGGGGTGGTCAATTTGACCACCCCTCGCTTCACACTCATGGACCCGCAACCGCAAAGGTAGCAAAATGGGCCAAACAGTGGAGCCCATCATGACCACACACTCGACCCGACACTCGCTCAGTACCCTTGAAATGATGCGCCGGCTTATCGCCGCGCCCTCCGTCAGCTCTGCATCTGTACACCATGACCAGAGCAACCTGGTTGTCATCGAACAGCTGCATGAATGGCTTGAAGCGCTTGGCTTTAACACTGAAGCGATGCCGGTGCCGGGACATCCTGAAAAAGCCAACTTGATCGCCACTCTGGGAAGCGGCCCGGGGGGGCTGGTGCTGTCAGGGCATACCGATACCGTCCCCTGTGATCCGGAGTTGTGGCGCTCGGACCCTTTTTTCCTGACCGAGCGTGACAACCGGCTGTACGGGCTGGGTACCTGCGACATGAAAGGTTTTTTTGCCCTCGCCATTGAGGCCGCCAAGCACTTCCTCGATCAACCCCTGAAGCAGCCGTTGATCATTCTGGCCACCGCCGACGAGGAAAGCTCCATGTCCGGTGCCCGCGCGCTGGCCGAAGCGGGTCGCCCGCTGGCCCGTGCCGCCGTGATCGGCGAACCCACCCGCCTGCAGCCGATCCGAATGCACAAGGGAATCATTATGGAGTCAGTGCGCATACAGGGCCGATCAGGCCACTCGTCCGATCCTTCACTGGGTGCCAACGCACTGGAAGCGATGCATGCAGTGATGAGCGAACTGCTGACCCTGCGCAGCGAGCTGCAACAGAAACACCGCAATGCCCAGTTCCGGGTCGACATACCCACCCTGAACCTGGGCTGCATTCATGGTGGCGACAGCTCCAACCGGATCTGTGGTCGCTGTGAGCTGGAGTATGATTTGCGGCCACTGCCCGGCATGTCCATTGACGGGTTGCGCAACGCCATCAGTGAGCGGTTGCGACCGCTGAATGACCGTTTTGGCGTTAAAATCGAGACCCACTCCCAGTTTCCGGGCATTCCACCCTTCGAGACACCAGCCGACTCGGAGCTGGTACGGCTGGCCGAACGTTTGACCGGCCACCGCGCCGAAGCGGTAGCTTTTGGCACTGAAGCCCCCTTCCTGCAATCGCTGGGGATGGATACCATAGTGATGGGACCAGGCAGTATTGATCAGGCCCACCAGCCGGACGAATACCTGGCACTGGATCAGATCAGCCCCACGGTGGCGCTGTTACGCAACCTGATTGCCCACTACTGCCTTTAATACAGAACAGCAGGAGCCTGACTTGAGCGCCGTGACTTCCGAATACGTTAACTGGTTTCGCCACTCGTCACCCTACATTAATGCGCACCGGGGCAAGACCTTTGTACTGATGCTCAGTGGCGAGGCGATTGCCGATGCCAACTTTGCCAACACGGTGCATGACATCGCTCTGCTCAACAGCCTCGGCGTACGACTGGTGCTGGTGCACGGCGCTCGTCCGCAGGCGGAGCAGCGGCTGCAGGCACGCGGGGTGGAAACACGACTGCACCACGACCTGCGCGTCACCACACCGGAAATACTGGAGTGCGTGATCGAGGCCGTAGGCAGCCTCAGAACCGAAATCGAAGCCCAACTGTCAATGGGGCTGGCCAACACGCCGATGCACGGGGCACGTATCCGTGTCTGCAGCGGCAACTTTGTCACGGCCCGACCGGTGGGTGTACTGGATGGCGTAGACATGGGCCACACCGGCGAGCTGCGGCGGATCGATCATGAAGGTGTGCGCCGCCTGCTGGACCTGAATCAGATCGTATTGCTGTCCAATCTGGGCTACTCGCCTACCGGCGAAGTATTCAATCTATCGGTAGAGGAAGTCGCCACTCAGGCTGCGATCGCCCTCAAGGCCGACAAACTGATTCTGTTCGGTTCCCGCCCCGGCATTCAGGACAGCCAGGGTGAGCTGCGCAGCGAACTGCTGGCGTCAACCGCCGCGCGCCTGGTACAGCAATATCTGGCCAAACTGGATGACCCCGAACAGCCTTACAGTGAAACCGCCTGCCTGCTGGAAGCCGCCGCGACCGCCTGCCAGCAGGGTGTAGCGCGCTGCCACCTGATCAGTTACCACGACGACGGAGCACTGCTGGCAGAGCTTTTCACCCGCGACGGCCAGGGCACCATGGTCGTGAGTCATTCCTATGAGCAGGTGCGACCCGCCAATATTGAAGATGTGGGAGGTATTCTGGAACTGATCGCCCCACTGGAAGAGAAAGGAGTGCTGGTGCGTCGCTCCCGCGAGCGACTGGAAGCCGAGATCGAGCGCTTCACGGTCGTAGAACGTGATGGCGCCATCATCGGCTGTGCCGCGCTCTACCCCTTCCCGGAAGAAGCGATTGGAGAGCTGGCCTGTGTCGCCATCGACCAGACCTACCGGGGCGGACAGCGTGGTGACATGCTGCTGGAAGCAATCGAGGATCAGGCCATTGCGCTGGGGTTGAAGCGACTGTTCGTACTCACAACCCGTACAGCCCACTGGTTCCTTGAACGGGGCTTTGGCAATGCACCGCTGGATGAGCTGCCGGGCGAGAAAAAGGCGCTCTACAACTTCCAGCGCAACTCCAAGGTGTTCTTCAAGCGTCTTGGCTGACCGGCCCACCCGGCAGCTCAACCCGGAAACAGGCACCACCCAGCGTTGAGCTGCTGACCTCCAGCGCACCGTCATAGCTGCTGACAATATCCAGCGCCACGGCCAACCCGATCCCCTGCCCCGGGGTTTGGCTGTCCAGACGGGCGCCGCGCTGCAGAATCACCTGCCGCTGTGCCGGTGCCACACCAGCACCGTTGTCGCTGATGCTGATCACCAGCTGGCCCGCCTCCAGACCCGCCTCAACCGCCACCTGTCCATTGCCATACTTGAAGGCGTTATCCAGTAAATTTCCCAACAGCTCCATCAGGTCGCGTTCGTCACCGGCAAACCCTGCATCCGGCTGCAACGACAGGCTAACTTCTGCCGGCTGGGCGGCGTATACCTTCTCCATCACCCGCACCAGTCTTTCCAGCAAAGGAGCGACTGCCACTGCCTGTGCCAACACCCGCCCCTCACTCTTGACGGCTCGAGACAGCTGGTACTGTACAATTTGCTGCATGCGCTGGGTTTGCTCTTCCACCAGCCGGCGATAGCTGTGTTGATCGGCGCAGTCGTCACCTGCACCGCGTATCACCGCCAGAGGGGTCTTCAAACTATGGGCTAGATCGGCCAGCGTATTGCGGTAGCGCTCGCGCTGACGCCGCTCGGACTCAATCAACCGATTCAGGCTCTGCGTCACTCCCTGCACTTCCTCCGGGTAGCGTCCATCCAGATGATCGGTCGTGCCCACCTCGATGCGTTGCAGGTCAGCCGCCAGCTGATCCAGTGGCCGTAACCCCCATCGCATGATGAAATATTGCGCCAACAGTGCCACCAACCCAACCCCGCTGAGCCACCCCAAAAGCTGCAGGCTGAAAGCTTTCATCTCGGAGACTACATGGCTATCGCTGCGCAATACCGACACCAGAAAGCGAATATCAGTACCGTCTGCTTCCCAGATCACCGGATACTGGAACAGATACAACCCCTGCTGTGGCAGGTGACTGAACAGTGCCTGTCCCGGCTGCAACAATGAACTCGGCAGCCGCTGCACCACATCCGGATCGATGCTCTGACTGGAGCGGGAGCGCCATAGCAGACTGCCGTCTGCGTTATGAATAAAGCCATAGACACCCGAGCCATCACGGCTGAACCCTGGTTCGAGCACAGTGCTGGGCAGTTTGAGCTGGTTGCCATCCACTTCAACAGCCCCCAGCAAGAGGTAGACATGCAGCCGCGCCTGTGACGCTTCAGCATTTTCAAGACTGCCATGAAAGGCTTTAAGCAGCGCCACCCCCGCCAAAATAATCACAAGCGGCAGTATAACCGCCGAGGCCCGCAGCAAACGTGCACGCAGTGACAGGGATACGGCGGCTTCTGAACTCACGCGGCGGATCCGCCTCCAAGGGCAAAGCGATAGCCCAGGCCACGCACGGTGGTGATCGGTTGCAGACTTTGATCCGGATCCAGCTTTTGCCGCAAGCGTCGGATGAACACCTCCAGCACGTTGCTGTCTCGGTCATAGTCCTGATGGTAAAGATGTTCGGTCAGTTCTGCCTTGGAGATGGTTTTGCCGGCGTTGAGCATCAGATACTCAAGCGTGCGGTACTCGTAGCTGGTCAGTCTGACCTCAGTGCCGTTCAGGCTCACCACCCGAGCTGCGGTATCCAGTTCCAGCGGACCATAGCGCAATATCGGACTGGCATGGCCGGATGCACGGCGCACCAATGCATTCAGACGCGCCAACAGCTCTTCGGTGTGGAAGGGTTTGGCCAGATAATCGTCCGCACCGGCCTCCAGACCTTCGACCTTGTCCTGCCAATCACCACGCGCCGTCAGAACCAGTACGGGCATGGTGTGTCCCTCTTCCCGCCACTGCCGAATCAGGTCCAGACCGGACATCTCCGGCAGGCCGATATCAACCACCGCGATATCGTATTCATACTCCTGACCGAGATAAAGCGCTTCACGACCACTGCCGGTCTGCTCAATAGTGTAACCCCGCTGCTCCAGCAGGTTGCACAACTGCCTTCTCAGGTCGGCATCATCTTCAACTATCAGGGCCTTCATCAGTCAGCTGCCTCCGCTATCTCATCAGGTAACAACATCTTGCCACTGGCGGCGTCCACCAGTACTTCACGGATACGTCCCTGTTCCAGCAGGCGGATGGTATAAACAGGCAACCCCTCGTGTTCAATCAGTTCCGCCTTGATCACCTCCCCTCCCAGCTCATCGCGTACACGCTTGGAAGCCTGCAGTAAATTAACCGCCACAGGGGTACGAGCACCGGAACCCTCGACAGGCTCCGCCGACAGCAATGGGCTTACACTCCAAAGCTGCAGGGTAATCAACAGGGCTGTAATCACAGCGGTATGTACAGAGCGGTGATGACGCTCGGCTAGCATGGTTCTACCTCATGTGACCTTCTATGGTCGGCGAACGGCTGCGGCTGAACCGCAACCGATTTCACCCGTCAATGGATGCGTAGGCTAAAGATCCTGATCTGAATCGCGCGTGAACGTCAGCCGCACTTACGACAGGTCCGCATGCCCAGCAGGCTGTAAAGAGGGCAGGTTCCGGAGATGGCGATCACGATGATCGGCACGCCAATCAACCCCCACCATGTCTGAGGTCCAAAAAAGATCAGTACAATCAGCACCAATCCAATCAGGATTCGCACCAGTTGATCCAGTACACCGATATTGCGTTCCATATTGCAGTCTCCTCGATGATATTTCAGCTCTGCCGGGTACGCTTCCGACGTTGTACCAGCAGCAGATACCTCAGGTTATAGGCAAATCCGATCAGCAGTACCAGCGGTGCACTGAGCACAAACAGCCAACCCAGCGCCGGTACACCAAATGTCTGCCCCAGCCACAGGCTGAGAATACAGATCAATGCCAATGGAATGCCGGTTTTCATCAACCGTCGCAGCCAGATATCAGAGCCGATCCTGTTATTTTCCTGCATCAGATACTCCTTATATCTGTGTCGAGCATAGAGCCGCCGGCGGTTTGGTTCAAGCGCTGCCCAGTTCAATCTGGGGCGGGTTAAAGGGCATATCAAAGGCCGCGGCTACCCCGGCACAGGCAACACGACCCGAATGGATGTTCAGCCCGTGAATAAAGCCCGGGATATCCTGCAAGGCCCGGCGCCACTCATGCTGTGCCAGTGCTTCGATATAGGGCAGGGTTGCATTGGTCAAGGCCAGCGTGGCGGTACGGGCAACCGCCCCCGGCATGTTGGCGACACAGTAATGGATGATGCCATCCACTTCGAACACCGGGTCGGCATGGGTTGTCGGGCGGCTGGTTTCGAAACACCCACCCTGATCGATCGCCACATCCACCAATACTGCACCTGGCCGCATCAGCCCCAGCATACCGCGTGTCACCAGCTTCGGCGCTGCCGCACCGGGCAGCAGCACGGCCCCAATAACCAGATCGGCCTGTGCCAGCTGCTGCTCAATATTTTCCTGCGTAGAGTAAAGGGTGATCAGCTCTCCGTTGAAACGCTCATCCAGCTGCCGCAGTCGGGCAATGGACTTGTCCAGCAGGCATACCTGTGCGCCCATACCCAGCGCAATTCGGGCCGCGTTTTCACCCACTACTCCCCCGCCAATAATCATCACCCGCCCCGGGCTCACGCCCGGTACACCGCCGAGCAACACACCACGTCCGCCCTGTGCCTTTTCGAGACAGTGAGCACCCGCCTGCACAGCCATTCGCCCGGCGACCTCGCTCATCGGCGCCAGAAGTGGCAGGCCTCCGTGCTGATCTTCTACGGTTTCATATCCGATGGCGGTACAGCCACTGGCCAACAAGGCATCCGTCAGCTGGCGATCTGCGGCAAGATGCAGGTAGGTAAACAGCACCTGATCGGCACTGAGCCAACTGCATTCATCGGGTTGCGGCTCTTTCACCTTGACGATCAAGTCGGCCCAGGTAAACACGGCACGTGGATCATCCACGATCACGGCGCCGGCCTGCTCATAATCCGCATCGCTGAAACCAACGGCTGCACCAGCATTCTGCTCCACTTGCACCTGATGGCCCTGCTCGGTCAGCTCCCGCACGCCCATGGGGGTCATTCCCACCCGGTACTCGTGATTCTTGATCTCTTTAGGCACACCGACTCGCATGGCCTTCTCTCCTTTGTGCTCTGAGTTCTGCTCTTCAGTCTAGCTGAAAAGACTCGGCTTTTACTTCCCTCGGCGCTAGGCGTTTATCTGATATACTCAGGCTTGTTTGCACAACCGAATTCCGAGGGGAGCCCCATGCCTGAGTATCGTTCCAAGACCTCCACCGCCGGCCGCAACATGGCGGGTGCCCGCGCACTGTGGCGCGCCACCGGTATGAAGGATGAAGATTTCCACAAGCCGATCGTCGCCGTGGCCAACTCCTTCACCCAGTTCGTTCCCGGCCACGTCCACCTGAAGGACATGGGCCAGCTGGTTGCTCGTGAGATCGAGAGAGCCGGTGGCGTAGCCAAGGAATTCAACACCATCGCCGTGGACGACGGCATCGCCATGGGCCACGACGGCATGCTCTACTCGCTGCCGAGCCGCGACATCATCGCCGACTCAGTCGAATACATGGTCAATGCCCACTGCGCCGATGCGCTGGTGTGCATCTCCAACTGCGACAAAATCACCCCGGGGATGCTGATGGCCGCCATGCGCCTGAACATCCCGGTCATTTTTGTGACCGGCGGACCAATGGAAGCCGGCAAGACCAAACTTGCCGAGCACAAACTGGACCTGGTCGATGCGATGGTACTGGCTGCGGACCCGAATGCGTCTGACGAAGAGGTCGAGGCTGTCGAGCGCTCCGCCTGCCCAACCTGTGGTTCCTGCTCCGGCATGTTCACCGCCAACTCCATGAATTGTCTGGCTGAAGCGCTGGGGCTGGCGCTGCCGGGTAATGGCACGGTTGTAGCGACCCATGCGGATCGCAAACAGCTGTTCCTGCGTGCCGGCCGTTCTATCGTTGAGATGGCCAAACGCTACTACGAGCAGAATGATGCTCAAATTTTACCCAGAGCCGTAGGCCTGAAAGCGTTCGAAAACGCCATCACTCTGGATATCGCCATGGGCGGTTCCACCAACACCATCCTGCACCTGCTGGCCATCGCCCAGGAAGCGGAGATCGACTTCACCATGAAGGATATCGACCGGCTTTCTCGCACCGTTCCCCAGCTGTGCAAGGTGGCACCCAATACTCAGAAGTACCACATTGAAGACGTACACCGCGCCGGCGGCATCATGGCGATCCTGGGTGAACTGGACCGTGCCGGCAAGCTTCACACAGACGTACCCACCGTCCATGCCCCGACAATGAAAGACGCTCTGGACCAGTGGGATATTATGCGCAACCCCACGCCAGAGGTGATCGAGTTTTACAAGGCAGGTCCTGCCGGCATCCCGACTCAGGAAGCGTTCAGTCAGGCCACCCGCTGGCCAACACTGGACGGTGACCGAGAGCACGGCTGCATCCGCTCCATCGATCACGCCTTTTCTCAGGAAGGAGGCCTCGCCGTGCTGTACGGCAACATCGCGCTGGATGGCTGTGTGGTGAAAAGTGCCGGTGTCGATGAATCAATTCTAGTGTTCGAAGGCAACGCCAACGTGATGGAATCACAAGACGAGGCGGTCCGGAAAATTCTCAACGATGAGGTGAAGGCCGGTGATGTCGTTGTAATTCGCTACGAAGGCCCGAAAGGCGGCCCGGGCATGCAGGAGATGCTGTACCCGACCTCCTACCTGAAATCCAAGGGACTGGGCAAGGAGTGTGCTCTGCTGACCGACGGTCGTTTCTCCGGCGGTACCTCCGGCCTGTCCATCGGACACGCTTCGCCTGAAGCCGCTGCAGGCGGTGCCATCGGTCTGGTGAAAAACGGCGATCGCATCCGCATCGACATCCCCAACCGCACCATCAACGTGCTGGTGCCCGATGAGGAGCTGTCGATCCGCCGCGCCGAGCAGGACAAGCTGGGCTGGAAGCCGGCCGAAGAGCGACCACGCAAGGTATCTGCAGCCCTTAAGGCCTACGCACTGCTGGCCACTTCGGCCGACAAGGGTGCCGTGCGTGACCTGAGTATGCTCGACTAAGCCCAACCCCGCTCTATCCGTCGGCAGGCACCCGCCTGCCGATGTCTTCCACTGGTCCAAATCCTTCTGTCGGCAGTAACAAGACCCATATTTTGCAGCCGGCACCTGTCCTCCCCCCTTATCCGGCTGTCTATACTGAACTGACGTTACCGTCGTTAACCGGATCAGGACTGCACATGGAACGCCTTAACCGTACCCCTCGGCTGGACAACCCGGACAGTGACACCTTGCGTCACGAGATACTGGGCTATTTCCATACCACCTTCGATCGCTACGAGCAGCTGTTCGAGGTATTGACCTGTGACGAAGCCTTCTTCGTCAAGCCGATCGCCCTGCGCCATCCGCTGATATTCTACTATGGCCATACCGCCACCTTTTTCATCAACAAGTTACTGCTGAGCGGACTGGTGGAACAGCGAATCAATCCTCACTTCGAGTCGATCTTCGCCATCGGCGTCGATGAGATGAGCTGGGATGATTTGAACGATGATCACTATAACTGGCCGTCAGTCGCTGAGGTAAAGGCCTACCGTGACCAGGTGCGTCAGACACTGGATCGGATCATTCGTGAAACGCCGCTGACATCCCCGATCAACTGGAACCATCCCTGGTGGACCATTATGATGGGGATCGAGCACGAGCGTATCCACCTGGAAACCTCATCCGTGCTGATCCGCCAGCACGAACTCAGGTACGTACAGCCCCACCCTGCCTGGCCAGTGTGTCGCGACTCAGGGCCAGCACCTGCAAATCAGCTGATTGAAGTGCCGGCCGGCAAGGCAGTTTTGGGCAAGTCACGTGAAGACTCCCGCTACGGCTGGGATAACGAATACGGCCATCGCGAAATCATGCTGGACAGCTTCAAGGCGGCACAGATGTTGACCTCCAACCAGGAGTTTCTGGCCTTTGTAGAGGCAGGCGGTTACACCGAACGCCGCTGGTGGAGTGAGGAAGGCTGGAATTGGCGTGACTTCACCGGTGCCGTATATCCGACCTTCTGGGTTGAATCGGAGGACGGCTGGCAACTGCGCCTCATGTGCGAGCAGGTTTACATGCCCTGGGACTGGCCAGTCGAGGTCAACTGTCACGAGGCGGAGGCGTTCTGCCGCTGGAAATCGGAGCAGACCGGCGAGTCGATCCGTCTGCCCAGCGAGGATGAATGGTATCGGCTCTACGATTTAGCCCGCGTGGCCGAGCCGGACAGCACAGCGTCGGTTAATGCCAACTTGCATCTGGACCACTTCGCGTCATCCTGCCCGGTGTATCGTTTTGCCCAGGGTGATTTTTACGATGTCAGCGGCAATGTCTGGCAGTGGACGCAAACACCGATCTACCCGTTTGAGGGGTTTGAAGTGCACCCCTGCTACGATGATTTCACCACACCCACCTTTGACGATCGCCATAACCTGATCAAGGGCGGCAGCTGGATCTCCTGTGGCAACGAGAGCCTGCGCAGCGCCCGTTACGCCTTTCGACGCCACTTCTTTCAGCATGCCGGTTTCCGCTATGTGGCCGGCGCACCTCCAAAGGCAGTGCCCTCATCACGGTATGAAAGCGATGCACTGGCGTCCCAGTACGCCGAGTTCCACTACGGTGACGAGCAGTTCGGTGTTGCCAACTTTCCGCAGGCGCTGGCCCGACTGGCGATTGAGCTGGTTGGCCAACGCAGCGGCAAGGCTCTGGACCTGGGCTGCGCCACCGGGCGCGCAAGCTTCGAACTGGCGCGCCATTTTGAGCAGGTAGACGGTGTCGATTTCTCTGCCCGCCTGATCAATCTGGGCGTACAGCTACAGCAGCAGGGCCGATTGCGCTATACATTGCCAGACGAAGGTGAACTGGTCAGCTATCACGAGCGAGACCTGACTTCACTGGGGCTGGCTGATACGGCTGATCGCGTCAGTTTCATGCAGGGGGATGCTTGCAACCTCAAGCCGATCCTGAAGGGCTATGACCTGATTCTGGCCGCCAACCTGATCGACCGTCTTTACAGCCCGCGTCAGTTCCTGTCACAGGTGCATACCCGTCTGAACCCCGGCGGCCTGCTGCTGATCGCTTCGCCCTACACCTGGCTGGAGGAACACACCCCAAAAGAGGAGTGGCTGGGAGGTTTCAAGCGTGACGGTGAGAATGTCACCACACTGGACGGTCTGCATGAAGTGCTGGACGAGCACTTCGAACTGATCCGCGAACCTGAGGCTGTCCCGTTCGTAATTCGCGAAACCCGGCGCAAGTTCCAGCATACGCTGTCGGAGGTTACCTGCTGGCGTTTACGGGGTTAATGACTAACCCTGTGGCCAGACCTGCTTTCGGTCGCTAGAATCGAGGCAGGTTTTCCACAGGACGTCCCCCATGCTGCACCGGATCTGGCTCGGTTTCTTTCTGATCGCCTTTGTCGCGGCCCTCTGGCAGTGGCTGGTCATGGGTGACTCTGCCGTGTTCCAGCGCCTGATCCAGAGCAGTTTCGACATGTCGAAACTCACCGTGGAGCTGTCCATCGGCCTGATCGGTACGCTGGCGTTCTGGCTGGGGATGATGAAACTGGCCGAAGCCTCGGGATTGGTAGATCGCATCGCTCGTCTGCTCGGCCCTCTGTTTACCCGGCTGATGCCGGAGGTGCCGCCGCGACATCCGGCGATCGGTTCCATGACCATGAACCTGTCCGCCAACTTTCTCGGTCTCGACAACGCCGCCACCCCCCTGGGGATGAAGGCGATGCAGGATCTGCAGAGCCTCAACCCTGACAAGGAAACCGCCAGCAACGCCCAGATCCTGTTTCTGGTGCTCAACACCTCGGCGGTCACCCTGTTCCCGATCACCATTTTCCTGTATCGCGCCCAGCAGGGCTCCAGCGACCCAACCGCCGTTTTTATCCCGATCCTGATCGCCACCAGCTGCTCAACGCTGGTAGGGTTGCTGGTCACCTGCTGGATTCAGCGCATCAACCTGCTGCAACGCACCCTGCTGCTCTGGTTCGGGGTCGGCTCAGCCCTGTTGCTCGCCTTCGTCGGCTATTTCGCCACGCTCAGTGCCGAAGAGCTGCAGCGCCAGTCAGCACTGACCGGCAACCTGCTGCTGTTCAGCGTCATCATCCTGTTCCTGTTGCTGGCGCAGCGACGCGGCGTCAACGTGTATGAAACCTTTATCGAGGGGGCGAAGCAGGGGTTCGAAACCGCCATCATGATCATCCCCTACCTCCTGGCGATGCTGGTGGCGATCGGCATACTGCGCGAGAGCGGTGCCCTGGAGGGCTTCATCTGGCTGCTGCGCGAAGGAATCGGCCTGCTCGGCCTGGACACCCGTTTTGCCGATGCTTTGCCCACGGCACTGATGAAACCCCTGTCCGGCTCCGGTGCCCGCGCCATGATGCTGGAAACCATGAACACCCACGGCGTTGATTCCTTCGCCGCTCAGGTGGCCTCTATCGTGCAGGGCTCTACCGAAACCACTTTCTATGTACTGGCGGTCTATTTCGGTGCAGTCGGCATCCGGCGTACACGGCATGCCGTGCTGTGTGGCTTGAGCGCTGACCTGGCCGGGGTGACGGCTGCCATCGCCTGTGGCTACTGGTTTTTTGGCTAAGCCTTTCTACACTTCCAACAAGGCCCTGCGACTAAAGTAGCCCACTGATAGACAACTGTGTAAAATCCGCGCTCTTTTGCAATCAACCCTGGAGACACCCATGCCCGGAAAGTGGATCACCTTCCTGCTGGCGGTACTGGCAGGTGCCGGTATCTGGTGGCTGGCGCCACTTGAGCCTCAGCTGCGTACCGGCCTGGCCATTCTGGCCGTTATTGCCATTCTGTGGATGACCGAGACCTTCAACATTACCGTAACGGCACTGCTGATTCCGGTGCTGACTGTGGTGGCGGGCGTGTTCAGCGTCTCCGATGCGCTCAAGAGTTTCGCCAACCCGATCATCTTCCTGTTCCTGGGTGGTTTCGGCCTCGCGGCGGCACTCAGCGCACAGGGGCTGGACAAGTACATCGCCGGTCATGTGATCCGTCTGGCGCAAGGCAAGTTGGGGATGGCAGCCGTGTTGCTGTTCCTGACGTCCGCGGGCCTGTCCATGTGGATCTCCAACACTGCAACCGCTGCCATGATGCTGCCACTGGCACTGGGCCTGCTGCGCCAACTGCCCTATGAAGGGCATGAGCGTACCTACTGGTTCGTGCTGCTGGGCGTGGCCTATTCCGCCAATATCGGCGGCATCGGTACGCTGGTCGGCTCGCCCCCCAACGCCATCGCCGCCGCTGAAGTGGGTCTGAGCTTTGCCGACTGGCTCCGGTTCGGTATTCCGACCGTTGCACTGTCACTGCCGCTGATGATTGTGGTGCTTTGGGCGCTGCTGCGGCCTGAACTGAACCACCGTTTCCCGGCGATCCACCGCCACGAGCCACTCACCAGCAAGCAGTGGATGACGCTGGGTGTATTTGCGCTGACCGTTACACTGTGGCTGTTCAGCAAGCCGGTATCAGGCTTCTTGGGCATCAAGGGCGGCTTTGACTCGATCGTGGCAATGTTCGCCATTCTGCTGTTGTGCATGCTGCAGCTGGTGAACTGGAAGCAGATCGAGAAAACGGCCGACTGGGGCGTACTGTTGCTGTTCGGGGGAGGGCTGACTCTGTCGGCCATGCTGTCGACCACCGGTGCCAGCCTGTTCCTGGCCGAGACTGTCAGCAGTCTGATGAGTGGTGCATCGGCTCCGCTGTTCATTCTGGTCGTCGCGGCTTTTGTGGTAATGCTGACCGAGATAGCCAGCAATACCGCCAGTGCCGCACTGCTGGTGCCGATTTTTGTCGGTATTGCCGGCTCCATGGGCCTCTCCACCGAAATCATGGCGGTGGTCATTGCCGTGGCCGCGTCCTGCGCCTTCATGCTTCCGGTGGCAACCCCCCCCAATGCCATCGTGTATGGCTCGGGATTTTTGCCTCAGGGTCAAATGATGCGCGCAGGCATGGTACTCAACGTGATGATGATTGCGATCATCGCAGGCGGCGCCAGCCTCCTGATCTGACCGGCCAGATCCGGCTGTCGCAGTGGCAGCCGGATCCTTGCATCAGTCCTGCTGGGGCAAGCTGCGGATATGCCCCTGACGATCGATGGCGACCTGTACACATTCGGTGCTGGTCACTTTGCGCAACTCACTGCCGTCCGGGCAGCGCCCCCAGACTTCAACCTGAATCCGCAACGAGCTGTTACCCCGCTCCAATACCCGAGTGTAAAAACTCAGCACCGTGCCGCACATCACCGGCGACATGAAGCTCATGCGTCCAACCGATACCGTGGCAATGCGGCCCTGCGCCTCCTGACCGGCACGGATCTCACTGGCGAGCACCAGCTGTGAGGCTACCCAACCGCCATACACATCACCAAACATGTTGACCGCCTCATGACCGGCAGGCAGCTGCAGTGTCAGCTCCCCTGCGGGTTTCAGCACCTCTGTGTCATCACTGCAACTCATGCTTGTCTCCTTTTATTATTCGGTAGAGCGAACGACGCGCTCTTTGCTGCAGTGCACATAATAGAGAATCTGGCCGCAAACGGCACTAGCTCAAGCTCTCTGAAAAACTTTTTTACGCTTTGTGACAACTGTCATAAATCAGTCATCTTTGCCCCCTATAGTGGGCCACATCAAAAAACGATCAGTTCAGAGAGGGTAACTCAATGAAATTGCGCACCAAAGCTCTTGCACTTGCCATGACTGCCGCTGCCGGCATCAGCCTGGCCGCACCGGCTGCCGCCCGTGACACCATCAGCATCGTGGGCTCTTCCACTGTTTACCCGTTCGCAACCGTAGTTGCCGAACGTTTCGGCAGTAACACCGAATTCAACACGCCGAAGCTGGAATCTACCGGCTCTGGTGGCGGCATGAAACTGTTCTGTCAGGGTATCGGTACCCAGCACCCGGACATCACCAACGCTTCACGTCGTATGAAAACCTCCGAGTTTGAGTTGTGCCAGAAGAACGGCGTGACCGATATCACTGAATTCCGCATCGGTTCTGACGGCATCGTTATCGCTAGCTCCAAGGATGCCGAGAACCTGAATCTCACCCTGGAGCAACTGTTCCTGGCGCTGGGTGAAAAGGTGCCGGTCGATGGCAAATGGGTTGCCAACCCGAACAAGAACTGGAGTGACATCGACGCTGGCCTGCCGAACAAGCCGATCCGCGTAATGGGTCCGCCGCCGACATCCGGTACCCGTGACTCCTTCAATGAACTGGCACTTGCCGCTGGCTGTGACAAACTGCCGGAAGCCAAGGATCTGAGCAAGGACGAGCACAAGGCTATCTGCGAAAGCATTCGTGAAGACGGCGTTTTCATTGAAGCAGGCGAGAATGACAACCTGATCGTTCAGAAACTGATCAGCGATACCGGCATGTATGGCGTGTTCGGTTTCAGCTTCCTGGAAGAAAATGCTGACCGCCTGCAGGCCGCTACACTCGATGGCATGGTACCGACCGCTGAAGATATCGCAGCGGACAAGTACCCTGTAGCTCGCTCACTGTTCTTCTACGTCAAGAAGGCACACGTTGGCGTGGTTCCGGGCATCGCTGAATACGTGGGTGAGTTTGCCAGCAACTCTGCGCTGGGCCAGAACGGCTACCTCAAGGATGTGGGTCTGATCATTCCGCCGCGTGACCAGCTGGCCGTGCTGATGGACAAGGCCGAAAACATGCCGAACCTGACCATTGACGAGCTCAAGTAAGCGGGTCGCATAGGCAAAACTCGGGGTGCGGTCCTGAAAACGGGGTCGCGCCCCTTTGCACGTCTGGACAATATTCGATTCATTTACCGAAAAATCGCAGACAGGAACACTCATGCAACCGGCAAATCTGCTTCTTTTCACGCTGGCATTCGCTGCGATCGCCTACTGGCTGGGATATACCCGTTCGCGCACGCTGGCCATGCCACTGGGCGGAATTCGACACCTCAAATCACTTCCGTTCTACTATGGTGCCCGCGCCGCACTCTGGTGCGGTATTCCGGCACTGATCATATTGGCGCTCTGGGTCGGCTTTCAGGGCAAGGTAATCCAGACACTGGTCGTCAGTTCGCTGCCACAGGAGATGATCCCCGACAGTGCGGGCCAGGCCAGTCTGTTGCTGAGTCAGATCGGTAACGTGGCCAGTGGCGCCCTGCCGCGAAACTTTGCTGAGCCCGCTATTGTCGAAGCAGCAGACCGTCTGGTACAGCTACGCGAACAAAGCCGGCTGTACATGAACCTGCTGGTAGTGGCCGTCGCAGTGCTGGCCGGTTTTCTGGCCTGGCTGCGTATCCATCCGCGGCTTAACGCCCGGGTTCAGGTCGAGATCATTCTGAAGTGGGTGTTCTTTGCCTGTGCCGGCCTGGCCATTCTGACCACCGTCGGTATCATCTTCTCGGTCGCTTTTGAGACACTGCGATTTTTCCAGCAGATATCCTTCATTGATTTTATTTTCGGTTCTCACTGGAGCCCTCAGACCGCCTTGCGTGCGGATCAGGTCGCGTCTCAGGGTGCGTTCGGGATGATCCCCCTGTTTACCGGTACTCTGCTGATCTCAGGCATCGCCATGTTGGTCGCCGTTCCCGTGGGGCTGATGTCAGCCATCTATCTATCGGAATATGCCAACCCGCAAGTTCGCGGTGTGGTCAAACCGTTGCTGGAGATGCTGGCCGGCATACCAACCGTGGTATACGGCTTTTTTGCCGCGCTGACAGTGGCGCCGTTCATCAGTAACCTGGCCGCATCCTTTGGCATTGAAGCCTCATCACAGAGCGCTCTGGCTGCCGGTGCGGTCATGGGCATCATGATCATTCCGTTCGTATCTTCCCTGTCGGACGACGTCATCAACGCCGTACCCCAGTCACTGCGCGACGGCTCGCTGGCGCTGGGTGCAACCCAGTCGGAAACCATGAAGAAGGTTGTCTTCCCGGCGGCGCTTCCCGGCATCATGGGGGGCATTCTGTTGGCGGTATCCCGTGCCATCGGTGAAACCATGATTGTGGTGATGGCAGCAGGCCTTGCAGCCAACCTGACCGCCAACCCGCTGGAAACCGTGACTACGGTAACCGTGCAGATCGTTACCCTGCTGACCGGGGACCAGGAGTTCGACAGTGCCAAGACGCTGGCGGCTTTCGCACTGGGCGCCATGCTGTTCCTGGTAACACTGGTCCTCAACATTATCGCCCTGCATATCGTACGCAAGTATCGGGAACAGTATGACTAAGCAACTTACACAGGCGGAAATCGTCCGCAAGTCATTGAAAAAACGCTACCGCAAGGAGAAGCGCTTTCGCGCCTACGGCATTCTTGCGATCGCCATCGCCTTGTCGGCCCTGCTGATTCTGTTCACCGACATCATCGGCAAGGGGTACAGCGGTTTCATGAAGACCAGCCTGAACCTGGAAGTGGTGCTGGATGGCGAGGTAATGTACCTGGATGACCCGACAGATCCTCGTCAGGTAAAAATGGCCGACTTCGTCGAGCCGCTGGTTCAGGCCCTGATGCGTGAAATTCCGAACGCAACCGACGCCAACCGTGAAGCGGTACGCAAGCTGATCAACCCCTATGCGTCTGCCGATCTGCGCGATGCGCTAAAAGAGAATCCGGAATGGTTGAACACCACTCGCAAGATGAGCTTCCTGGCTCACAGCGACGTGGATGTTTACTCCAAGCACGCCGGTGACAAGGCCTACTCGATCAAACTCTCGCCACAGCAGCAGGAATGGGTGAACATGCTGAAGGACAAGGGCGTGATCGAGACCTCGTTCAACGATGTCTTCTTCAAGGGAGGCGATTCTCGTGACCCCGCCAAGGCCGGTATCATGGGCGCCGTAGTCGGCTCGCTGCTGACCATGTTTGTCACGCTTGTGCTGTCGTTCCCGATCGGCGTGGCCGCGGCAATTTACCTGGAAGAGTTCGCTCCCAAGAACCGTCTGACCGATTTTATTGAGGTCAACATCAATAACCTGGCAGCGGTGCCGTCGATCATCTTTGGTCTGCTGGGTCTGGCCGTATTCATCAATCTGTTCGGCATGCCCCGCTCGGTTCCGGTGGTGGGCGGCATGGTGCTGACTCTGATGACACTGCCCACCATCATCATTTCCAGCCGGGCCGCAATCAAGAGCGTACCGCCCTCGATCCGCGAAGCGGCGGAAGGGATTGGCGCCTCGAAAATGCAGGTGGTATTGCACCACGTCCTGCCGCTGGCGATGCCGGGCATGCTGACCGGATCCATCATCGGCATGGCGCAGGCACTGGGTGAAACCGCCCCGCTGCTGCTGATCGGCATGGTGGCCTTTATTGTTGACGTGCCCGGTGGCTTCTTCGACTCGGCCACCGTATTGCCGGTACAGGTATTCCTCTGGGCAGGCAGCCCTGAACTTGCCTTTATTGAACGTGCTTCAGCCGCCATCATGGTGCTGCTGAGCTTTCTGATCGGAATGAATGCATTGGCCATCTGGCTGCGCAAGCGTCTTGAGCGCCGTTGGTAAGGAGAACAGATATGAACATGACCGCAACACTGAGTGATAACGCAGCCATGACCAAGACTACAGCCACGGCCACTGAGTCCACTGCCATCGAGAGCAGCTCGGATGCCGGTATTGAAGAGGGCAAAACCGTTGGCAAGCCCTATGCTGCCAAGGAGCCAAAGTTCAAGCTGCGTGACGTGGAAGTATTTTACGGCGCAGATCGGGCAATCAAAAATGTCAGCCTGGATATCGGCAAGAATGAAGTCATTGCCTTCATCGGTCCATCCGGTTGTGGCAAGTCCACCTTCCTGCGCTGCCTGAACCGAATGAACGACAGTATCGACATCTGCAAGGTCAAGGGCAGCCTGCAGCTGGATGATCAGGACATCTATGATCCGCGCCAGGACGTGGTTGAGCTGCGTGCCCGCGTAGGCATGGTGTTTCAGAAGCCTAACCCCTTCCCCAAGTCGATCTACGACAACGTGGCCTATGGCCCGCGTATTCATGGTCTTGCCAACCGCAAGTCGGATCTGGACGAAATCGTCGAGAACAGCCTGCGCAAGGCTGGTCTGTGGGATGAGGTGAAGGACCGTCTGGACTCCACTGCCACCGGCATGTCCGGCGGTCAGCAGCAGCGCCTGTGCATTGCCCGTACCATTGCGGTCAACCCGGAAGTGGTACTGATGGACGAGCCCTGTTCGGCACTGGACCCGATCGCCACGGCGAAAGTGGAAGAGCTGATCTCGGAGCTGTCCGAGAGCTATACCATCGTCATCGTGACCCACTCCATGCAACAGGCATCTCGTGTATCAGACCGTACAGCCTATTTCCATCTTGGCCATCTGGTTGAGGTCAACGATACTGTGAAGGTGTTCACCGCACCGGAGCACCATATGACCGAAGCCTATATCACCGGTCGTTTCGGCTGATCCGGCGGTGCCGCTAAGTGTACAGCCTGGCTGCCTGCGGCCAGTGCTGTACAATCAGCCACTGACTTGACCCAGCCAGGATTCAGACATTGAAGCACTCCGGACTCTTACTGTTGTTGGGCCTGCTGTTGCTGGCGACAGGAGCCCGCGCGGACGTGAGCAATACGGCCACCGAACTGCAGCCTTACCAACGCGTTGCCGGCATTTCCGGCAACCTGTCGAGTGTCGGCTCCGATACCATGGCCAGCCTGATGCTGCTCTGGTCACAGGAATTCAATCGTCTGTATCCCAATGTGAATATTCAGCTGCAGGCCCCGGGCTCATCAACGGCTCCGGTAGCCCTGATCGAAGGGACCGCAAGCCTTGCCCCCATGAGCCGCCCCATGCTGGAGCGAGAGCTGTTGGCATTTGAACGCCGACACGGCTACCCCCCAACAGCGATTACCGTCGCAATGGATGCTCTGGCAATCTTCGTACATCAGGACAATCCGGTAGCAGGTCTGAACCTGCAGCAGCTGGATGCGATCTTTTCAGCCACTCGGCGCTGCGGGGGAAAGCTCCGGATTGATCGCTGGCAACAGCTGGGTGTAGAGGGGCAACTCGCAACCCAGCCACTGCTGTTGTACGGCCGCAATGCCGTGTCCGGCACCTATGGCTTTTTCCGTGAACAGGCATTGTGCCGCGGCGACTTTCATAGTCGAGTCAACGAACAGCCGGGGTCGGCCTCGGTGGTTCAGTCGGTGGCAACGGCGTTGAACGCGATCGGTTACTCCAGCATCAACTACCGCAACGCCTCGGTGCGCGTGTTACCGCTGGCACGGCTGGGCAATGATTATGTCGTACCTGAGCCAGATAGCTTCATTGATGGCCGCTATCCGCTGGCTCGTCCCCTGTACATGTACATTAACCGACCACCAGGGCAGCCACTTCACCCTTTGGTGCGGGAGTTTCTGCATCTGGTGCTGTCACGTGAAGGGCAGGAAGTGGTCTTGAAAGAGGGCTACACACCATTGCCCGCCAGTGCCATCGCTCGTCAGCTGGGGAAGATATCGGATGTCGACTAGCCCGCTGCCACCGCCTCCAGAGTTGCGTCTCACGACACCACTGCGCAAGCGCTGGCTACAGCTGCGCCGCTACAAGGATCGACTGGCCACGCTGTTCATCATGCTCGGTGGACTGGGCGTGATCCTGTCGGTGTTGATGATCCTGTTCTATTTGTTGTATCAGGTGGTTCCTCTGCTGACATCGGCCCGAATCGTGCCGCTTCAACAGCAGATCGAGCAGCCTTTGACGGGGCAGAGTCTGTACATGGCCCTGGATGCCGAAGGTCGGATCGGCGTACGGCTCACGCAACAAGGTGAGCTGCAATTTTTTCAACCAGCCAGCGGCGCGCTTCTGCAACAACAGAGAATTGCCCTGCCCGACAACAGCCACATTACCGACCTGGCCGATGCCGGCGACGGCCTGATGGTACTGGCACTGAGTGACGGACGCGTGTTGCCGGTGCAGCGACAGTACTCTGGCACGAATAATCTTCAACCGGTTTTACACTACCCACTGGGTATCGAACCCCTGAGCCTGCAACCGGCTCCCGCCGGCCCGCTGGCGGCGGCCGTTAACCAGAAACAGCTGCTGCTGATCAGCTTCCATGACGGCCAATTACACCAGTTCCACTTTGATCTGAGCCAACCCGGGCCTACCCCTATACAGTCTGTCAGTCTGCCCACACCTGGTTTCGAGCCACGCAAACTGCTGTTGATGCCACAGCAATCCCGATTGCTTGCACTGGGCCCTGAGGGTCGCATTGGTGTAATCCCCCTGCAGGGAGAGGGCCAAACCTACGAAGTAATCCGCGCCGCTCGGGAGGAGATAACGCTGTTTGAGCTGCTGCCGGGGCGGCGCAGCCTGATGCTGGGTGATCAATCGGGTGCCTTGTCACAGTGGTTTTTCGTTCCGGATGAATATAACAGCCTGAAGTTGCAGCAGATCCGTCAATATGACCCCCTGCAGTCAGCACCCAAGCGGCTGGCCGGGCGAGAGCAGGACAACAGCTTCATAACGCTGGAACAGAACGGAACACTAAGTGTGTACAGCCTGACATCCAGCCGCGCCTTGCTGCGCACCAATCTGCTCGGTGACGAGCCTGACGCGCTGGCGCTGTCTGCGTACAACAGCTTCCTGCTGATGGAGCGCAACAACCGGGTCAGCAGCTGGCAGCTGCAGGCCCCCCACGCCGAAATCACGCTGAGCAGCCTGTGGAGCGAGATCTGGCACGAAGACTACGACGAGCCGGGCTACATCTGGCAGTCATCCACCAATGGCACGGACTCAGCCGCCAAATACAGCTTGGTGCCGCTGGTATTCGGTACGCTCAAGGCTGCACTCTATGCCATGCTGATGGCGACCCCCATGGCGATCTGCGGCGCCATCTATACCGCCTATTTCATGGCGCCGGCCCTGCGCCGCAAAATCAAGCCGATGATCGAAATGATGGCCGCCGTTCCCTCTGTGGTTTTGGGTTTTCTCGCCGGTCTCTGGCTGGCGCCGTTCATGCAGGTTCATCTGGCCGCCATCCTGTTACTGGTCCTTCTGCTGCCGATCAGCATTCTGCTGTTCGCCTTCGGGTGGGAGAAAATGCCGCAACGCATCCGTTTCCTGTTGCCTGAAGGCTGGGACGTGATCCTGCTGCTGGGGGTGATTCCGCTGGTGGCCTGGCTGGCCTTCCTACTGGCAGTGCCTATTGAGGCATGGCTTTTTGATGGTCAGCTGGTACTCTGGCTCGGCAATCAGGTGGGTATCAGTTATGACCAACGCAACGCACTGATCGTCGGTATTGCAATGGGGTTTGCCATTATTCCCACCCTGTTTTCCCTCACCGAAGATGCCATTCATGCCGTACCGCGCCACCTCAGTAACGGTGCTCTCGCACTGGGGGCTACCCCTTGGCAGGCGCTGACCTGGATGATCCTGCCTGCTGCCAGCGCCGGTATTTTTTCGGCCCTGATGATCGGCTTCGGGCGTGCCATCGGTGAAACCATGATCGTTCTGATGGTCACCGGCAACACCCCGATCATGGAGATGAACATCTTCGAGGGAATGCGAACCCTCGCCGCCAATATCGCCATCGAAATGCCTGAATCCAGCGTCGGCAGCAGCCATTACCGCGTGCTGTTCCTGACCGCACTGCTGCTGTTCCTGTTCACACTGGTCGTTAACACCATCGCCGAATTGATCCGTCAGCAGCTGCGGAGGAAATACCGTGCGCTCTGATAACCGACTGATGCGATGGTTTCATACCGATACCCCTTGGGTTTGGCTCAATGCCGGTGCCGTTGCACTATGTCTGCTCACCCTGCTGGGTATTCTGCTGCTGATCAGTATTCAGGGGCTGGCCCACTTCTGGCCCAAAGGCCTGGTGCAGGCAGAGGTGACGGCCGACAGTCAGAGTCGGCGCGTCATTGGTGCAGTCATCCGGCATGAGCACGTGAGCGTACGCCAGCTGCAGGAGGCAGGCCTGTCACTCGACTCGGAACAGGCTGAAGTACAGCGCACCCTGATCCACAGCGGCAATCGGGAATTCAGCGACAGTGACTATTTTTGGGTACTGGACAATGCCCTGTCAGATCGGCACTACCCCGATCATCTGGCTGTATTCGAGCGCACTCGTTGGGGACAGCTGTATGGCTATCTGCGTGGATTGAGCGAAAACGGCACCCTGCTGCAGCAGGGCCCGGACATCGACCAGGACATGCTGTGGCGTGAATTCGAGCAGCGCCGGCAGCGTACCGAGGCACTGCAGCAGGAAATTGATCGCATCGAAAGCAACATGCTTGGGCAGATCAACCGCACGCTGGAACAGTTGCGTCTGGAGCAGCGCCGGCTTGAGCTGCTCGGCCCACTGAAGGTGCCTCAACTGGAGGTTCTGGCCCGTGAACGGGCCGACCTGGAGCAGGACTATCATCTGCTGCAGAAACGGCTGACCCGCCTGCAACAGCAGGTCACCCGTGACCACTTCCACGTTGAAGTGGCTGATGGACGGGTGCTGGAATTCGCCATGGTGGACGTTATTCGCGCTTACCGCCCGAACGGCATGAGCCTTGTCGACAGGCTGGAACACTTTGGCATCAAGCTGTGGGAGTTCCTGTCTGACTCACCCCGCGAGGGTAATACCGAGGGCGGCGTCTTTCCCGCTCTGTTCGGCACCGTGCTGATGGTGTTGCTGATGTCACTGCTGGTCACGCCATTCGGCGTGCTGGCCGCCGTATACCTGCATGAATACGCTTATCAGGGACGGCTCACCCGAATCATTCGCATCGCCGTCAACAACCTGGCCGGGGTACCTTCCATTGTATACGGCATTTTCGGGCTCGGCTTTTTCGTCTATTTTCTGGGGGGCAGTATCGATGCGCTGTTTTTCCCGGAAGCCCTGCCAGCACCGACCTTCGGCACTGGCGGCCTGCTATGGGCATCGGCCACCCTGGCCCTGTTGACACTGCCGGTGGTGATCGTGGCCACCGAAGAGGGGTTGCGCACCATTCCGTCCAGCCTGCGCGAAGGCGCCCTGGCACTGGGTGCAACCCGGGCGGAAACCCTGTGGAGAGTTGTGTTGCCCATGGCCAGCCCGGCCATGATGACGGGAGTGATTCTGGCGATCGCCAGGGCTGCTGGTGAGGTCGCACCACTGATGTTGGTAGGAGTGGTCAAGCTGGTCCCCCAGCTGCCTGTAGACGGACATTTCCCCTATCTGCACCTGGACCAGAAATTCATGCACCTTGGTTTTCACATTTATGATGTCGGTTTCCACAGCGCCAACACTGAAGCCGCTCAGCCACTGGTCTATGCTACCGCTTTGCTGTTGTTGCTGGTGATCCTGCTGCTGAACCTGTCAGCGATCCTGATGCGCAACCATCTGCGGGCCCGATTCAGAACACTGGAACCGGAACTCTAGCGTGCAACCTTCATCAACGGAGCTATGCCTTGATACGCCTGGACACACAGATATCGGCCGATCCGGCTACCACCAGCCCTGAATCTGACCTCCCGGACACCCGGCTGCAAGTGCGAGACCTCAGCCTGCGCTATGGCGATAGCCGTGCGCTGAGCAATATCAATCTGGATCTTCCCGGCAACCGAGTAACCGCTTTTATAGGCCCGTCCGGCTGCGGCAAGTCGACTCTGTTGCGCTGTTTCAACCGCATGAGTGAGCTGGCAGCGGACTGTAATATTTCTGGAACAATTCTGCTGGATAATGAAGATATTTACGCTCGATCAGTCAATGTGGCAGAGCTGCGACGTCGGGTCGGCATGGTGTTCCAGAAGCCCAATCCGTTTCCGGCTTCGGTGTATGAAAATGTCAGCTTCGGCCTCAAGATTCAGGGCGTCCGCAAAAAGCGAGTGGTGGATGAAGCCGTTGAGTGGGCGCTGCGTTCGGCAGCACTTTGGGACGAGGTCAAGGACCGACTGCACGAGAGTGCTCTGGGGTTGTCCGGGGGGCAGCAACAGCGCCTGGTGATCGCCCGCACCATCGCCATTCGCCCCGAGGTCCTGCTGCTGGACGAGCCGGCCTCGGCACTGGACCCAATCTCGACACTTAAGATCGAGGAACTGATTCATGAACTGAAACGTGACTTCACCATCCTGATTGTCACACACAACATGCAGCAGGCTGCCCGCGTATCCGATTACACCGCCTTTCTGCATCAGGGGCGTCTGATCGAATTTGGCGAGACCGAGAAGCTGTTTACCCGGCCGTCCAGACGACAGACTGAAGATTACATCACCGGACGCTATGGCTAGGCCAGCTGTCCGTAACGGAGACAAACACTGTGGAACTGGAAAAAGACAACTACTCAACCCACATCTCCCAGCAGTTCAACGAAGAGCTGGAAACCATCCGTACCCAGATGCTGACCATGGGCGGCATGGTGGAACATCAGGTCAATGACGCCATCGAAGCGCTGCTGACAGCGGATGTGGATCGTGCCGAGGCGTCACGCAAGGTCGACCAGCAGACCAATGCCATGGAGCTGATGATCGATGATCTTTGCACCACTACCATCGCCCGGCGTCAGCCGGCAGCCAGCGACCTGCGTCTGATCGTGTCGATCAGCCGTGCCGTATCCGATCTCGAACGCATTGGTGATGAAGCGTCCCGCATCTGCAGACAAGCAATCGAACTGGCACAGAGCGGCACTTCGCAACGCGGTCATCAAGAAGTGCGCCACATCGGCAATCTGGTGCGCGACATGGTACGCAACGTCCTGACCGCTTTCGCTCGCAATGATATCGAGATGGCCTACCTGGTCGCCAAACAGGACAAGGAAGTGGACCGTGAATACCGCACGGCCATGCGCTCACTCGTGACCTATATGATGGAAGATCCGCGTGCGATCTCTTCCGTACTGAGTGTCATCTGGGCTCTTCGCAGCCTTGAACGCATCGGTGACCATGCCCGTAACCTGGCCGAGCACCTGATCTATCAGGTCAGCGGTACCGACGTGCGCCACCGCAGCCTGAAGCAGATCCGCCAGACCGTTGAGGACGAAGCCGACACACTGCTGAGCGATGAAAGCAGCACAGAAGAGTAACCCGCACTACAGCACTTGAGTGGGTGAAAATGCTAGACTTGGGGCCGTCTCACTAACGGAAGCCCTTCAGGTGTCAGCACGCGAATCTCTGCTCATCCATTCTCCCCACCGGCACTGGCTGCTTGCGGGCAGCAGCAGTTTCCAGGTGCCGGCACACTGGCGTCCCTGGCTGTATGACTCGGGCTCGCTGAGCCAGCGCCTGCAGCGTGCGGCCGGGGGCGAGTTCAGCGTTCGCGTGCTGAGCGAATGCTGGCAGTATCCGAGCGCCGACGAGGCACGGGCACTCGGGATCAGCCCGCGACGTCGCGCCCTGATTCGGGAGGTTGAGCTGCTGGGCCGTAATGCCGAACCCTGGGTGTTCGCTCGAACGGTCATTCCCGCCACCACGCTGACCGGGGTGGAGCGACGCCTGCTGCGACTGGGCTCGCGCTCCCTCGGTTCCTACCTGTTCCGTGACCCCAGCCTTGAACGTGCCCCGCTGCGCGCCTGCCGGCTGCAAGACAGCGGCGGGCAGCACTATTGGGCACGACGCTCCGTGTTCCGTCTGCACCACAAGCCCTTGCTGGTATGCGAGGTTTTTCTCCCGGCCATGGAGCACGTACAATACCCGCTCTGACCGCTCAGGAGTGATCATGCAGGCAACGACCCCGTCACAGCACCCATTAAAGCAGAAGCTGCAGGCCTATGTGCACCTGATGCGTGCCGACCGACCGATCGGCACCTACCTGCTGCTCTGGCCGACCCTGTGGGCACTCTGGATCGCATCGGAAGGCCTGCCGGCGCTGGATCTGCTGCTGATCTTCTGTCTGGGTGTGTTCCTGACCCGCTCTGCCGGCTGTGTCATCAACGACTTTGCCGACCGACATATTGATGGCCACGTCAAACGCACCCTCAATCGTCCACTGCCATCAGGCCGAGTCCGTGAGCGTGAAGCGATCTATCTTTTCTGCGGTCTGATGCTGGTCTCGTTTCTGCTGGTGCTGATGACAAACGGCATGACCATCCTAATGTCCTTCGGCGGCCTTGCATTGGCGTTTATCTACCCGTTCATGAAACGCTATACTCACCTGCCACAGCTGGTGCTGGGAGCGGCTTTTGGCTGGGCCATTCCAATGGCGTTTACCGCCACTCAGGAAGCACTGCCGCTGACCGCCTGGCTGCTCTACCTGGCCAAGCTGCTCTGGACCGTGGCCTATGACACCCAGTATGCCATGGTGGATCGTGACGATGACCTGAAAATTGGCGTCAAATCCACTGCAGTGCTGTTTGGCCGCCACGACCGTCTCATCATCGCCCTGCTGCAACTGGCCACTCTGGTAGTGATGCTCTGGGTAGGTCAGATTGAGCAACTGGGGCTCTGGTATTGGCTGGGGCTGGCCGGTGCCGCCACCCTGTTTGTCTACCAGCACTGGCTGATCCGCGCCCGCGAACGGATGCCCTGCTTCCGCGCCTTCCTCAACAACCACTATGCCGAGCTGTTGGTGCTGCTCGGCCTGATACTGGAATACGCGCTGCGCACCTGAGCCGACACTGACAAGTGAAAGAAAATCTGCCAATGTCATATTTGTGTAACCAAAACGTCTTGTAATACCAGACTCTGATTAAATGTCTGTAAAAGAGGCAGAAACATGTCTGCGTCCAAACGCGTACTGATCGTTGATGACGAAGCACCGATCCGCGAAATGATTGCGGTAGCATTGGAGATGGCAGGTTACGAATGTGATGAGGCAGACAGTGCCCAGTCCGCTCATGCCCGCATCGTCGATAACAAACCCGATATGCTGTTGCTGGACTGGATGATGCCCGGTACCAGCGGTATCGAGTTCGCCCGCCGCCTGCGCAAGGATGAAGTGACGGCTGACATCCCGATCATCATGCTGACTGCAAAGGCCGATGAGGACAACAAGATTCAGGGGCTGGAAGCCGGTGTGGATGACTACATCACCAAGCCGTTCTCGCCACGTGAGCTGGTCGCACGACTCAAGGCCGTGCTGCGCCGCGCCACACCCAAGGGGGTGGAAGAGCCGGTCACGGTGGACAGTCTGACTCTGGACCCTGTTTCGCATCGCGTTACTGCAGAGAGCCGACCGCTGGAGCTTGGGCCAACCGAATTTCGCCTGCTGCAGTTTTTCATGACACATCCGGATCGTGCCTATACCCGCAGCCAGCTGCTGGATATGGTGTGGGGCGGCAATGTATATGTGGAAGAGCGTACCGTCGATGTCCACATTCGCCGCCTGCGCAAGGCGTTGGGCGAGCGTCACGACTATCTGGTACAGACGGTACGTGGCACCGGATATCGTTTCTCGGCACAGGTGGCCTGATCGGCTTCGGTCACCACATTCACAGGATCGGAATGGAATGACTTCATGCACATAGCGCGGCACTCGCTGCTGATGAGCCTGCTGCTCAGTGCCGGTCTGGGCCTGATTCTGGGTGCGGTGCTGGGCTTCCCGATTGCCGGCATCACCCTTGGCATGATCGTGTGGGCCGTGATTCAGATCCGTCGCTTCAATGTCCTGCGTGAGTGGCTGGTCGGCGATACATCTGAAGAGCCACCCGAGCTGCCCGGTGCCTGGGGCGAAATTCTGGACGCGTTGGCACGCATGCAAAAGCGCACTCAGGCACGCGAAGCTTCTTTGCGCAACGTCATCTCACGCTTTCAGCAGTCTTCAGCGGCCCTGCCCGATGCAGTCATCATCATCGATCGCAACAATAACCTGGAATGGTGGAATCTGGCCGCCGAGCGGCTGCTTGGGCTGCGTCATGCATCCGACCGAGGCAAGCCGCTGCTGAATCTGGTACGTGATCCCGTATTTGTGGATTACTACCGCAAGGGCCGCTATCAGGAGCCGCTGGAGCTGCCATCACCGCTGGGCGGCGATACCCGACTGCAGTATCAGATCAGCCTTTTTGGCGCGGATGATCGCCTGCTGGTGGCCCGTGACATCACCCGACTGACCCAGCTGGAGCAGACTCGGCAGAACTTCGTGGCCAACGCATCGCATGAACTGCGCACCCCACTGACGGTCATTCGGGGTTACCTTGAAACCTTCCTCGATCAGGACCTGCCCAAACCGCTGATGCGGGGGCTCAGTCAAATGCAACAGCAAGCGCGACGAATGGAAAACCTGGTCCAGGATCTGTTGCTGCTGTCGCGACTGGAGGCCACCTCACGTCAGGCCGCCACGCTCAAACCAGTGCTGATCCAAAGCCTGATCAGCCATATCCATGAAGATGCCGTTACCCTGTCAGGAGAGCGTCAGCATCAATTCGAGCTGCAGATAGATCCACAACATGACCTGCTGGGTGTTCCGGCAGAGCTACAGAGTGCGCTGTCCAATCTGGTGTTTAATGCCGTGCGTTATACGCCCGATGAGGGCCATATCCTGATCCGCTGGTGGGCTGATGCCAAAGGCGGCCATTTCAGTGTGACTGACAGCGGTATCGGGATAGAAGCACGCCACATTCCTCACCTCACCGAGCGTTTCTATCGCGTGGACGACAGCCGCTCGTCCGCCAGTGGCGGTACCGGGCTTGGGCTGGCCATCGTCAAGCATGTATTGATGCGCCTTGGCGCCCGGCTGGAGATCGACAGTAAGCCCGGCAGGGGCAGCTGCTTCAGCTGCCATTTCCCCGCTGAGCTGGTAGTGCCGCCCCGGGATTGATATCCCTGGCTTCGGCGGCATACTCCTCCACCCAGAAAATAGTCGCGCCCACAACCGCCGCCGGCATCAAAAACAGATTCAGCACCGGCACCAGCATACCCAGCTGAACCAGCCCGCCAAACCCGATCGACGTTACTCGACGCGCCTTCATCAACTGCTTCATCTGTGGAAAGCTGACCTTGTTGTTGTCCATCGGGTAATCGCAGTATTGAATCGACATCATCCAGGCCCCGAACAGAAACCAAAGCAGTGGCGAGAGCAGATTCAGGCCCGGTATAAACGTAATCAACAGCAACAGCAGAAAGCGTGGCAGATAGTAGCCCAGCTTCTGCAGCTCCCGCTGCAGCGCCCGTGGAATCATCGCCAGCACCGCGCCCCAGCCCTCATCCACCAGCGGGGCACCGCGCAGCCTATGCTCCACCTTTTCGGCCAGAAAGCCGTTAAAGGGCGCTGCTATCAGATTGGCCACGATGGAAAAGCCGTAATACACCCCCACCATCACCACCAGGGCAAACAGGGGCCAGAAAAGCCAATAGAGAAAACCGGCCCAGTCCGGCAGATATCCCAACCCATACTCGACCCAGTGGGTGAATTGCTGAATCAGCAGCCAAATGGCGGCAATAAACAGCAACAGGTTGATCAGCAGCGGTACCAGCACAAAACGCCGAATACCCGGTTGCGGCAGCATGGCCGCTCCACGCAGCAGATAACTGCCGCCACGTATGGGGTTTCCCTTCATCTTGCCTCCTGAAGGTGATCACATAGCATTTGCCGACATGGCAGGATCACTTTACTCTTGGTATCAGTTAACGTTTGATGACGGCGGCTCACACCAGCCGAACAATCCGGGGAGAGTACACATGAAAGCGATCCGTATCCACGCCTTTGGCGGGCCCGAAAACCTGCAGCTCAACGAGCTGGAACAGCCACAACCGGGGCCGGGTGAGGTACTGATCCGCAACCACGCGGCCGGAGTGAACCCGATCGACTGGAAAACCTGCTCCGGTGGTGGCGCCAGCAGTTTCATTGAAGCCCTGCCCTTTTGCCCCGGTTGGGAGTTCGCCGGCCGTGTTGAAGCTCTGGGTGACGGCGTCAACAACGTGCGTCAGGGTGATGAAGTCATGGGGTTTATCCGCTTTCCGCAGCCGGCCGGCTGCTATGCCGAGTATCTGATCGCCCCGGCTGACCAGATCTGTCAGCGCCCCAGTGCACTGGATTCGGTAACCGCAGCAGGACTCGGACTGGCGGGCCTGACCGCCTGGCAAGCCCTGTTTGAAGCCGGTGAGCTAAAAGGAGGTCAGTCGGTTCTGGTACTCGCAGCTGCGGGCGGCGTCGGCCATCTGGCAGTACAACTGGCGAAGTGGAAAGGCGCCTATGTGATCGGCACAGCTTCACATGGCAACAAGGCATTCCTGCAAAGCCTGGGCTGTGACGACATCATCGATTACCAGCGTCAGCAGGTAGACAACCTGATTCATGACGCTGACCTGATTATCGATGGTGTTGGCGGTGAAACGGCCATCCGTGCTCTGAGCTGTCTGCAGCCCCATGGCAAAATGATCACCCTGCCTTCCGTCACGGCTGCCGAGGTGATCGCGGCCGGTGAGGCCAAGGGGCTTAAAGTGAGCGGCATTCGTGCCCGACCGGATGCCGGCCAGTTACATGAGCTGGCAATGCTGGCGTCCAGCGGCAAGGTGATGTTGAACCTGACCGACAACTTGCCGCTGGATCAGGCAGCCGAGGCACACCGCCTGAGCGCCACCGGGCATGTGCGCGGCAAACTGGTGTTAACCATCTGATTCGGGTTTAGGCAGGGATGCCGCCGTTTCATCTTCTGCCGGGCCACAGAACAGCTGCTGCTGACGCATCAGCAGGCGGCAGCCTTCGCCGCGAATGTTGCGGCCCCAACACTCATCCTTGGCCCAGGCCTTGTCATCTTCGGTCGGCTCTTCACGAAAACCCGGTACCGCTTCGCAGAAACCCTCGCTGATCTGTGCGGTTTCCAGGCAGGCCCGGAGAAAGCGGCCATAGTTGACAGTGCAGTCAAACCCGGTACAGCCGTCAAAGTTGCTCAGGCTTTGCTCCAGACAGGTTTGCTGATTATTCAATCGACCGAACGCCAGCCCATCATTGCGCCAGTTGGCAGCCGCCTCGGCACGTTCGGCATTGAATTCGGCCAGCCACTCGGCCTTCATCGACTGCCACCAGCTCGGGTTGACCTGCCACAAAAACAGAACGAACAGCAGGGGCAGCACGACCAGTATCAGCAGAATTTTTTTCCACATGCAGAAACTCCTGAGGATTAACGACGCCGGTACAGGCCTGCGATACACAAAAGCAGCCCCAGCACTGAAAGCAGCATGCCACCGTTAACCAGCAGTGGGTGCCGCGCCATATAGGGTACAAAAGGGTGCTGCCGTTCGGTGTCACAGCGCGCTTCGATATAGTCCCAAGAGCCGCCACTGTCGAGACAGGCCTCGACCAGCGACAGGTCATACAGGTAAGCACCCATCAGCAGCATACCCGGCAACACCAGCAATAACAGACCGAGCTTGAGCATGATCAGTCGTCTTCGTCGCTGATGCCGATGTTGCTGACACCCTCATTGCGCGCCAACTCACGCAACTCGCGCACAAATGCTGCACTCGGCTGTTTTTGATTCTGCAGCCGTTCGATCACTTCGTCACGAAAGCCATCTTCGGCCTGCATCAGCTCATGGGTATTGATTAGCCTGACCAGATCCTCGTCAGACAGCTCGTCATCACTTTCGGTGACTTCGATAAAGGTCGCCACACTTTCGCGGGACAGCTGGCCCACGTTAGCAGCCTCTGAGCGGTCTTTTTCCAGCAGGCAGTTGATAGTGGCATTCAGTGCTACGATCGCGTCCAGTGCCGGCAGGGCACCATACATGTCGTACTCATCCAGGTCCGGCATGTTGGCTTCCACCTGATCCAGCTGGACCTCAAAGTTTACCCTGGCACCGGTGCCAGCCAGGCTATCCCAAACGCCATCCAGCAGCAGACGCATTCGAGCCGGGTCACCAAAGTTGACCAGCCGGGCAAAGAGGGCAAAGTTGGGGAACATACGCTCCGTCAGTGCCGCGGAAAAGGCGGTCAACTGCCAGGGTTCAAATGTCTCCAGCTCGCGCTCCAGGTTCAGCATTTCGCTCATCAGTGTCTCCGCTTGGGATGTGTTGAGGTCTATTGTACGGCACAGCCGGCTCAAGCTGTAGTCATCTGCATTAATGCCATACCAGACTTTACTGATATACTTTCGCACCGTTGTCACACTCACAGAATCGAGAAATACAATGAGCCAATCTCATCCCGCTGCAGTGCTGGTGCGCTGCCTGGACTGCTTCAGTGAATGGACCGGGCGCACGGTCGCCTGGATGACCCTGCTGATGGTATTGGGTACCTTCGTTGTCGTCGTACAGCGCTACGTGTTCAATCAGGGCAATACGGCACTGCAGGAATCCATCATTTACATGCACAGCCTGGTGTTTCTGCTGGGAGCTGCCTACACCCTGAAGCACGACGGCCACGTGCGCGTGGACATCATTTATCGTCCGCTGGGCGAGAAGGGCAAGGCCTGGATAAACCTGTTCGGCACCCTGTTTCTGCTTATGCCGGTGTGCATTTTCATTTTCTGGATGTCCTGGGACTATGTAGCATCATCCTGGTCCATCAAGGAAGCCTCGCAAGAATCAGGCGGTCTGGCCTATCGCTATCTACTTAAAACCGCACTACTCGTCATGCCTGCCATGATGATCCTGCAGGGACTGGCAGAACTGCTGCGCAGCCTTCTGGTGATCAGCGGCAACGCCCATCTGCCCGCTGCTGAAGAGGAGCACGCACTGTGATCGAGTATTTGCCTCTGCTGCTGTTTGTCGGCGCCATTTTAATTCTGCTGATGGGCTATTCCGTTGCCTTCGCGTTGGCCGGCACAGGCCTGTTGTTTGCCGGCGTCGGCATTTTGACCGGTCACTTTGACAGCGTGTTTCTGCAGGCTGTGCCCAACCGCATCTTCGGTGTGATGTACAACGAAGTCCTGATTGCGGTGCCTCTGTTCGTATTCATGGGGGTAATGCTGGAGAAATCGAAGATCGCCGAAGAGCTGCTGGATACCATGGCGGCGCTGTTCGGCTCCATGCGCGGCGGTCTCGGCATCTCGGTGACATTGGTGGGAATGCTGCTGGCCGCCAGTACCGGCATCGTGGGCGCTACGGTTGTGACCATGGGGCTGCTGTCGCTGCCAACCATGCTGCGCCGGGGCTATGACCCGGCCGTTGCCACCGGTACCATCTGCGCCTCGGGCACGTTGGGCCAGATCATTCCACCCTCAATCGTACTGGTGCTGTTGGGGGATGTGATCTCGTCTGCCTATCAACAGTCGCAGATCGATCGGGGCATTTTCTCGCCGGATACTGTCACCGTGGGAGATCTGTTCCTTGGCGCGCTGATTCCGGGCCTACTGCTGGTGATCGCCTATATCGGCTACATGGTGTTTGTAGCGATCACCCGCCCCAAGGCGGTACCGGCCATTCCCGCTGAAGAGTTAAACCAGATCACCAACCTCTGGATGCGTGCATTGAAGGCTCTGCTGCCGCCTGTGCTGCTGATCGGGCTGGTACTCGGGTCCATTCTGGGCGGCTTTGCGACGCCCACCGAGGCCGCCTCGGTGGGTGCTGTGGGTTCCATTCTGTTGGCGATGATGCGTCGGGCATTCAGCCTCAAAACCCTTCACGCAGTAATGCGCTCCACCACTCAGGTCAGTTCCATGGTGTTCATGATCCTGATTGGCGCATCAATCTTTTCGCTGGTATTCCGTGGCTACGGCGGTGACGAGATGGTGAGCGACTTCCTCACCGACTTGCCCGGTGGCGTTGTTGGCGCCATGGCCGTGGTGATGTTGATCGTGTTTCTGCTCGGTTTCTTCCTCGACTTCATCGAGATCACTTTTGTGGTGGTGCCGATTGTGGCGCCGATTCTGCTGAGCATGGGGCTGGACCCGATCTGGCTGGGTGTCATGCTGGCGATCAACCTGCAAACATCTTTCCTGACACCGCCATTTGGCTTTGCCCTGTTCTATCTGCGCGGGGTGGCGCCCGACAGCGTGTCCACCGGACAGATCTACAAGGGTGTGGTGCCGTTCATCATGATTCAGTTGCTGGTACTCGCGCTGATTTCCTGGCAGAGCGGGCTGGCTACCTGGCTGCCCAAACTCGTATATGGATAATTTCTCATGATCATCTGACGCAAGCAGCATTTACAAACGGATTTTTGTAAACCATGCTGAAGCTGCCTGTTTTTTGACCACTTGGGCGTCACAGGAAAAGGATTGAAGCCATGCCGACGGATGATCTATTCAAGTTTGAGCCCTCTACTGTCTCCCAAGAGGCATATAGGCCGTGGAAAGTGCTGAGTGTCGAGGATGATCCTGTCTACCAGGCATCCTTGGTGCACGCTCTGTCTTGCATCAGGGTTGCCGGTCGACCACTGGAGGTCATTTGCACACAGTCGGCCCTTGATGCTGCACGAGTACTTCCAGAACATGCAGACATTGCACTTATCCTGCTCGATGTCGTAATGGAAAGTGATGACGCAGGCCTGCGCTTGGTCAGTACCATTCGTGATGTCATCGGCAATAACCAGGTCAGAATAGTCCTTTTGACAGGGCAGCCGGGGATGACACCTCCTCGCCAGGACCTGCTGGAGCACTTTGAAATTGACGATTACTGGTGCAAATCGGAGCTGACCCACGAGCACCTGTTGTCGGTCATTACCGGCAACCTGCGTGTGTGGGAACGTACAGCCCAGCTGGAAAAGGCCCGACAAGGATTACAGTTGATTGTTGACGCCTCCCAGGCACTCAGCAAACGTCGGGATCTAGACAGCTATACACAAACCGTTTTGTCCTCTTTGCTGAAACTGCTCAACATCGACACAGGTGGCCTCATATGCAGGCTGCGCTTCTCACCTTCTGTGCACCAGAACACAACGTATACGCTAGCGGCCTGTGGTGCTTTTCAGCATCTCAAGGGGCACACGCTGGACCGTTTGGAAGATCAAGACCTGCAACAGCTCTGCTCAATAGCGATTTCCCAGCGACAGCACCTGTACCTTGAGCACTACACGCTGCTGTATTTTCCTGCCGACAACGATAAGACAGATGACTATGCTGGCAGCAATAAGACAGATGACTACCTGGTGCTAGTCAAAACGGATCGCCAACTCACGTCACCCGAAGTCAGCATGCTGGAAGTTTTTTGTGAGAATATCAACAACGGGTTCACCAACCTGTCGCTTTATAACCGGCTGACACGTATTGCCTATCAAGACTCGTTGCTGAATATCCCTAATCGTAACTACCTGAAACGCACACTGAGGGCTTTATCCCCTTCCACGCTGTGCCAACATCAATTGCTCGTAATATCACTGGACAATTTGAACGAAGTTGCACTGTATTTTGGTGAATCGTTCTGCAACAGCACACTGAAAAGTGTTCACCGGCACTTGCAGGCGTCCATCACCGAACAGCTGCTACTCGCGCGTATTGATCGGCATGTATTTGCCATCTTAATCCCAGAGAATACGTCACACTCCCTGCATGATTTCTCTACAATACTGCCTGAACCATTGCTGATTGACGGCGGTGAGCATCAGATCTCATACGCAACTGCTTTGCTGCCCCTGTCAGGCTGTGACACGAGAGAGCCCGAACAGATTCTCAGATTGGCCGAACTGTCTGTAGAGTCAGCCAGACACGACGGTAAACGTTTTATCGAATATGATGATTCCCAACAACAGGTCATGCGCCAGCGCTACCACATGCTGGATGAACTGCGAAAGGCTTTACAAGCGGAAGCACTAAGCATTGCTCTCCAACCTAAAGTCGATATCGTCACGGGAGCAGCTGTAGGATTCGAGGCGCTGGTTCGCTGGCAGCAAGATGATGGTTCCATGACGCCACCGAGCGAGTTCATCCCTGTTGCAGAAGCCGCGGGGCTAATCAGTGAGCTGGATCTATTCGTTCTCAAAAAAACACTGGAAGCGGCACATCAACTGATTCAAGCAGGCCTGAGGTTGCCCATCTCATTCAATACCTCATCAAACGACCTCCTCCGCCCTGGCTATTTTGATGAGATGCTGAAAATGGTTACGGCATCGGGGTTGCCCTTCAATTTGCTTGAGCTGGAAGTAACTGAAACTCAGGCGATGATCGAATACCAGCATATTGCCACACAGTTGAGGAAGTTGTTGCAACTGGGTATGAAGGTCAGCATCGACGATTTTGGTACCGGTTACTCATCATTGGCCCACATCACAGAGCTGGCAGCCTCTACTTTGAAGATAGATCAAACTTTTGTTGCACGGCTAGGGCAGTCAGAAGGCGCGAACCATATCATCGAAATGATCATGCGTCTTAGTGATCGCTTCGGGTTTCACGTCGTTGCCGAAGGGGTCGAAACCGAGCAGCAACGTCAATTGTTGATTGCAAAAGGGTGTGTCGTTTGCCAAGGCTACCTGTTCGCAAAACCCATGCCGGTCGCACAGGCACTTGAGTGGGCTCAGCACCACATTCTGAATCCATAGAGGGGCCTATCATGCGGGTCTCAAAGCGCAGAGTGCTGTCAATTTGGTTCATCCTCATGTTGCCATTGACCGCAACCATTGTGGTTAGTGCATGGTTTGCCTACTCCGAACTGTTCCGCCTCAAGCTGGAGCCCATCGAAACACGTCACAATGAGCTAATTGATCAGATAAGCAATCGATTCAGTCGCGAGCTGGGATATTTCGGCCAGTTGACAATGCTGCTGAAGCGAAGTGGCCCCTTACAAAGTGGTCTTGATCAAACCGCTCCCCCGGATATAGATGCACTTGAGCGGCTACTGGTGCGTTTCAGTCGCGCATCATCGCTCATATCTCAGCTGCGTTGGCTGGATAGTGCTGGACAGGAACGGATTCGTGTCAATGTCAGAAACGGTGTCGCCATCACGGCTCCTGAGCATACGCTGCAAAACAAAAAAGACCGTTATTACTTTCAGTCAGGCTCATCGGTATCTTCCGATGAGGTTTATTATTCGCCATTAGACCTGAACATTGAGAATGGCGTATTGGAAATGCCCCCCAACCCGACACTGCGCACCAGTGTACGCACCGGGGTAAACGACGGTTTACACAATGGCTTGCTGGTGTTGAACTTCAGCCTGAGAAAGCTGTTTGATGAGGTGCGCCAGTTGCACAGCGCAGACACTCAAACAGAGATCGTCAACGCAGACGGGTATTGGCTTTTGCATCCCGAGCTCTGGCGTGAGTGGGGGTTCATATATCATCAACCCAAGCTGGTGATTCAAAATGAGTATCCAAGCCTGTGGCAGCATATGACCAAATCGTCCAGCGCCAGAGGCCTCAGGATCGATGAGCGCCTATGGAGCTACGCTCACATTACAGCACATACACAGGAGAAAACGCTCTCTCCTTCCGGTTGGTACCTGGTACTCACAACACCACCTGACCTGCTTGCATCACTGCGTCGGTCTGTATTACTCCCAACCCTTTCAGGTAGCCTGTTGGTCATGCTGCTATTGGGTGGCGTGCTGTACCGAATTGCGCAAGGGGAAGCTCAGAGAATGGCGCTGCTAGAGCAACTCAAAGCGGAGCAGAAAGAGCTTCAACATACCAATGAGGAGCTGTGGCAGTCTCTATCACGCCAGCAAAAACTTCAGGACGAGTTGGTGGAAACACGAAAATTGTCATCGCTGGGCATGATGGTGGCGGGTGTTGCTCACGAGTTGAATACACCCACAGGGGGAGCCCTCGTCACCCTCAGCACACTTTCAACCGCCCATCGGCAGCTTAAAAATTCTGTTCAGGCCGGAACCTTGACACGAGAACAAATGCAGAATTTTCTCGAGCACACTGACGAAGGGTTGTCTCTTGCTCAGAAGAATCTCGGCAAGTCCATCGAGCTGATTAAAAGCTTTAAGCGCCTAGCCATTGATCGGAACCAAGATCAGCCATCACATTTCGACCTGCAAAGCTGTGTTCAGGACTTAATACTCACGTTAAACCCAAGGCTCAAGCATTCACCTGTATCATTGGAAAGTGACATCCCCCCATGTGAAATGTTCAGTCATCCAGGCATTGTGTCTCAGGTTCTGCAAAACTTGATCAGCAATGCGCTCAGTCATGCCTTTAAACCAGATCAGCGTGGGAAAATTGTTCTACGTGGGGTATTAAGGGAGGACGGTCACACCATACAGTTGAGCGTCCAGGATAATGGCTGCGGCATAGCACCTGAAATACATCCCAAATTATTCGATCCTTTTGTAACCGCAGGCCGAGGCAAAGGACACACAGGTCTTGGGTTACATCTTGTACAACAGTGGGTTACACAAACACTCATGGGCAGCATACAGGTGAGCAGTACTCAAAACGGCGGAACATGCTTTACCATAGACATTCCGGTCTCGGTCACAGATCATCCAGCAACCCTTTGAGCCCGTTCAGCGTCGCACGACCGCGGGCCCGGTTCTGTTCCGGGCTCGCTTCACCCAACCCCTCACGCTCCAGATCTTCCTGCGGCAATTCATCGATGAATCGACTGGGTGTGCAGTCCATCCACTCGCCAAACTGCCGCCGCTGTTTGGCCAGCGTCATGGTGAGTGTTTTCTGCGCCCGGGTAATACCCACGTAGGCCAGCCGGCGCTCCTCCTCGATGGTATCCATTTCGATGCTGTTACGGTGCGGCAGCAGCTCCTCTTCCATACCGAGCAGAAATACATGGGGGAACTCCAGACCCTTGGAGGCATGCAGGGTCATCAGCTGTACCCGATCAGAATCGTCCTCTTCCTCCTGCCGGTTGAGCATGTCCAGCAGCACCAGCCGAGCAATCGCGTCCTCGATACCTGCGCCTTCATCTTCTTCCTGCAGCCGCTCCAGCGTGGACTGCAGTGACTCGATCAGAAAGTAGACATTCTGCATCCGCTTCTCGGCCACTACATCGCTGGAGGCATTCTGACGGATCCAGCCAGGGTAATCGATCTCGTCCACCAGCTCATGGATGGCAGCAATGGGGTCACCGTCACGGCAGCGCTGATACAAACGGTCGATCAAATCACAGAAGCGGCGCAGCCGTTCCACCGCTTGTGCCGGCAAGACCTGCTCCAGCCCCAGCTCGCCACAGGCGTCGAACAGACTGACTTCACGCCCGGACGCGTATTCGCCCAGACGCTGCAGGGTACTGGGGCCGATCTCGCGCCGCGGCAGGTTGATGATGCGCAGGAAAGCGTTGTCATCATCGCGGTTGATCAACACTTTAAAGTAACTCATCAGGTCTTTGATTTCGGCCCGGGCGAAGAAGGAGGTCCCACCGCTGAGTTTGTAGGGCACCTGATAGTGCTGCAGCTTCATCTCAATCAGACGTGCCTGATGGTTACCACGATACAGCACGGCAAAATCACGGAAGCCGATCCGTTCACGCAGATGACGGTCGAGAATCTCGGTGGCGATTCGCTCCGCCTCGGCATCATCGTTGCGGGTATGAATCACCCGGATCGGGTCGCCGTAACCCATCTCGCTCCACAGGGTTTTCTCGAACACATGCGGGTTGTTGGCGATCAGGGTGTTGGCCGCTTTCAGAATGCGGCTGGTGGAGCGGTAGTTCTGTTCCAGCTTGACCACCTTGAGGCTGGGAAAGTCGGTCTGCAGCTGGGCCAGGTTCTCCGGCCGAGCACCGCGCCAGGCGTAGATCGACTGGTCATCATCCCCCACTACGGTGAGACCGCTGCGGTGCCCCACCAGCAGGCGTACCAGACGATACTGGGACAGGTTGGTGTCCTGATATTCATCCACCAGCAGATACTGAATACGGCGCTGCCAGCGTTCCAGCACATCGGAATGGTTGCTGAACAGCTGCACCGGCAGCAGGATCAGGTCGTCAAAGTCCACCGCGTTGTAGGCCCGCAGATGGCGGTCGTAGGCCTCGTAGGCGCGGGCTGCCAGAATATCCTGTGGCAGCTGAGCCTCTGCCAGCGCCTGATCCGGCGTCAGCATGTCATTTTTCCAGTTGGAGATCCGGTGCTGCACCTCATTGAGTTGGTCGGTATCTTCGTCATTCTGCAGCATCAGATCACGCAGCAGTGCCTTGCTGTCCTGATCATCAAACAGCGAAAATCCGCTTTTCAGTCCCAGATGCTTACGTTCACGGCGAATGATCGACAGCCCCAGAGTATGAAAGGTAGACACGGTGAGGCCACGCCCTTCCTGCTTGCCAAGCAACTGGCTAACGCGCTCCTTCATTTCACGCGCGGCCTTGTTGGTAAATGTGACGGCGGCGATGCGACGTGCTTCGATGCCAGCGTCCTGCACCATCCAGGCAATTTTCCGCGTGATCACACTGGTTTTGCCAGATCCGGCACCGGCCAGAACAAGCAGAGGGCCGCCGATGTAGTGCACCGCCTCGCGCTGGCGTGGATTGAGTCTGCTCATGTCACCTCGAAAAAATTAAATCCGGATCGATACCGGCCGATACAGTTTTGATACAGCTGTTTGCTGTAATACTGCAAACAGAAGGCTGGATCGCGTACTTCTGGCCATCACCAAAGCGTGATAACCTCGAACGTCGATCATGGCAATCGCCTATTATGACATGGCCCCCTGATGAAATTCAGACCCTCTGCGGAGGTATTATTCAGGTGTAAAGGGGAAGCAGTACCATGCTGGCAGATGATGAGCCGCTAAACCCGACAGAATCCGGACACCCAGCTCTGGTACTGATCAGCGAGTCTGATGTACTGGAAACAAGCTGGCGAAGCTGGCTGGAACCCTGGTGGCAGGGGCACCTGTATCGCTGCCGCTCCCCAGAAGACGCCGTCCCCATCCTGCAACAGTTTTCTTCTTTGATCATCCTGCTGGAAACCGATTGCCCCGAGCACGCCAGCCGCACACTGAACCACCTACGCAAGCACTGCCCCATTGCCCCTTCTGTATTATTGCTGAAAGAGCCGCCTGACCAGCGCTGGCAGGCGCTGCTGACGGACCCCTGTAACGATCACATTCTGTCCTCCGGAGCCTGTGAAACCACCCTGCACCGCGTGCTGCGCTACTGCAGCAACCTGCTGCAGTGCCATGATCGGCTGCGCAAGCTGGAACAGCTGCAGCACCTGCAGAACCCTGAACCCACATCCAGCTATAACCCCGAACTCTGGCGCGCTCTGCAGCGGGAAGAGTTTGTGCTCTTCTATCAGCCACGCATCGACCTGCACGAAGGCAGTATCTGCGGCGCCGAAGCATTGATCCGTTGGCAGCACCCCAAGCGCGGTCTGCTCACTCCGGATCATTTCATTCCCGACTGCGAGGCTTCAGGGCTGGTGGTGCCACTCGGCTACTGGGTCATTCAACAGGTGGGCAAGTCACTGCCGAACATGCTGGCCTCTGGGTTGAAGGGTCGTATTGGTGTCAACCTGTCGTTCCGACAGTTTCAGGACCGCTTTCTCGCGACCACCATTGAACGCCTGATCAAACAGCACCTGATCGATACCCGAACCCTGGAGTTTGAGCTGACCGAAACGGCACTGTGCAGTGACGAAGAACATGTACGTGAATCGATCACCCAACTCAGCGCGCTGGGCGTGGAATTTTCACTGGATGACTTCGGTACCGGATACTCTTCGTTCAGCCTGCTGCAGAAGCTGCCGGTCGCCACGCTCAAGATCGACAAGTCCTTCATTGCCGGCATACCCGGTAACACGGACGATGAGGAGATCGTGCGTGCCATGATCAGCCTGGCTCACAACCTGAACAAACAGGTGATTGCAGAAGGGGTCGAAAACCGCGAGCAGCTGGAGTTTCTGATTCGGCATGAGTGTGATCAGGTTCAGGGCTACTTCTTCAGCCGCCCCATCTGCGAAGAGCAGTTTCTGACCCTGCTCAGTCGCAGTCAGCGCCAGCAAGCCCCCTGAAAGCCAGTGCCTCCAGCAGTTGTTCCTGACCCACTCGCTCTTCTCCCGCCAGATCTGCCAACGTCCTGGCCACCCGCAACAAACGATGACAGGCCCTGGCCGAAAGCTGGGTCTGCTTCATCACCCTGACCAGCAAGGCGCGAGTCGCATCATCAAGCGCACAATATGCTTCGAGATCACGGCCTCCAAGTTCTCGGTTCATGCAGCCCTGCCGCTCCAGCTGCCGTACGTGGGCTGCTACCACCCGCTGACGCACACGAGCACTGGATTCCCCCGGCTGATCCGGCTGCAGCAGTGCTTCGGGTGGCAGTGCCGGCACCTGCAGCTGCAGGTCGATCCGATCCAGCAAAGGGCCGGAGATCTTTTGCTGGTAGCGCCGAATCTGGTCGGGGGTGCAGATACAACGGTCCGTCCCATCGTCATGATAGCCACAGGGGCAGGGGTTCATCGCCGCCACCAGCTGAAATCGGGCCGGGTAGCGGGTCTGCCGCGCTGCACGGGAGATCAGTATCTCGCCTGTTTCCAGTGGCTCACGCAAGACCTCAAGTACACGGCGCGGATACTCGGGCAATTCATCCAGGAACAGAACCCCCTGATGCGCCAGCGATATTTCACCGGGACGGGGGTGACTGCCACCACCCACCAGCGCAATCGCCGAGGCCGTATGGTGTGGTGCCCTGAAACTGCGCACGCCATGACAGGCTGGTCGAACATCATGCCCGGCAACGGAGCAGATTGCGGCCACTTCAAGCTGCTGTTCAGTCTCAAGTGGCGGCAATAATCCCGGCAACCGTGCCGCCAGCATACTTTTACCGCTGCCGGGCGGCCCGGAAAACAACAGGTTGTGTCCCCCCGCAGCTGCCACCTCCAGCGCCCGACGCGCCTGCAGCTGGCCTTTCACATCGGCCAGATCAGGCCCCTCCTCAACAGGTGTAACAGAGAGCGAGCCCAGCACCGGCTCCAGCCGCTGCTTGCCGGTCAGATGCGCCACCAACTCCAGCAAATGGCCCACCGCAAACACTTCCGTGCGCTGTGCCATCACTGCTTCAGCCGCATTATCAAGTGCCACTATCAGGCTGCGGCCGCTGCGACCTGCCGCCACGGCAGCCGGCAGAACTCCCCTTACCGGTCGTACCGCACCGGACAGCGCCAGCTCACCGATCATTTCGGTTGCTTCGCTGCCCTTCCAGCGCTTCAACTGGCCGGATGCCAGCAGGATACCCACGGCAATCGCCAGATCATAACGGCCACCTTCCTTGGGCAGATCAGCCGGTGCCAGGTTGATGGTGATACGGCGCTGAGGAAAGTCGAATCCGGCCGTAATAAGGGCACTGCGTACCCTTTCACGGCTTTCCTTGACCGCCGTTTCCGGCAGACCAACGATCGACATTGAGGGCAGGCCACCCGACAGATGCACCTCAACGGTGACCGCTGGCGCCTCGATTCCGAGCTGGGCTCGGGTATGAATAACAGCAAGTGACATGACACGATCCTTGTGTCGCTGGAAAGGGTTCAGAGTTGAGTATCGTTATCCGTCGCTGCCGGAGCAGGGTTCTCCACCGACGGTTCAAGTGCCGCCAGGCGCTGCTCAAGCTGTTCAAGCTTATCGCGAGTGCGCATCAGCACCGCCTGCTGTGCTTCAAACTCATCCCGGGTTACCAGATCCAGTTTGGCAAAGGTTCCCTGCAGCATGCTGCGCACCTGGCTTTGCAGCTCTTGCTGACCGGGAAGGTCCGGGCGTCCGGCCAGCAGCTGGCTAAACTGGCCGGAGAGGCTATCGATCAATTTCTGGTGGATCATCCGGGGCTCCTGCACAAGGTTGCATCTCAATGCCGCTACTATAAACCAGATCGGCCTCGGCGTCAGATTCCAGAACGTGCACCAAAAGAGCACTTGCACCAAACCAGTGCATAAAAACAGACCTGTATCACCCGCATATCATTCGAAAATGCCCTTTCAGTCCTCAATACAAATCGCAACCTTCTGTTTTAAAAAGATAAAAACAAATTGGCACAAGCTTCGCTTAGTCAGTACACACGGCCTGACAACCCGCTCCCGAGGACGCAGGCCTTATGAGTACTGAGAAGAGGACCCAAAACATGAAACTGATCTCAGCCATCATCAAACCGTTCAAGCTCGATGATGTTCGTGAAGCACTTTCGGAAATCGGTGTGCAGGGCATCACCGTCACCGAAGTGAAAGGATTTGGCCGTCAGAAAGGTCATACCGAACTCTACCGCGGCGCAGAGTATGTGGTCGACTTCCTGCCCAAGGTTCGCATTGATGCAGCCGTAGCAGATGACATTGTCGATCAGGTACTTGAGGCGATATCCAAGGCAGCTCAGACCGGCAAGATCGGCGACGGCAAAATCTTCGTCACCAGTCTGGAGCAGGTGATCCGCATCCGCACCGGCGAGTCCGGTCACGACGCGCTCTGAACCTGCCTGACAATCGACGTTTTTTATCTCTCTGGAGGATAAAACAATGGAAGAACTACTCAATGCGACAGCCGGGGATTTGACCCAGCTGAAATATGCGGTCGATACCTTCTACTTCCTCATGTGCGGTGCACTGGTGATGTGGATGGCGGCCGGTTTCGCGATGCTGGAAGCGGGCTTGGTGCGTGCCAAGAACACCACCGAGATTCTGACCAAAAACATCGCGCTCTATGCCATCGCCTGTACCATGTACCTGCTGTGTGGCTACTACCTGATGTACAGCTCTGACGAAGGCGGCATCATTCCAAGCCTTGGCGCCCTGATCGGCGACGAGAACGGTGTTGATGCGGTGTTGGCCGGTGGCGATGATGCGCCCTACTACTCAGCCCGCTCCGACTTCTTCTTCCAGGTGGTGTTCGTGGCTACAGCCATGTCCATCGTCTCCGGTGCTGTTGCAGAACGCATGAAGCTCTGGGCATTCCTGGCCTTCGCTGTGGTCATGACCGGTTTCATCTACCCGACGTCCGGCTACTGGACTTGGGGTGGCGGTTTCCTGAGTGAAGCGGGCTTCTTCGACTTCGCTGGCTCCGGCATCGTACACATGGCAGGCGCCTCCGCTGCACTTGCTGGTGTATTGGTACTGGGAGCTCGTAAAGGCAAATACGGCAAGAACGGCGAGATCAATGCGATCCCGGGTGCCAACCTGCCGCTGGCCACGCTGGGTACCTTCATCCTGTGGCTGGGCTGGTTCGGCTTCAACGGCGGTTCCGAACTGAAACTGTCTGATGTGGGTGAAGCCAACGCAGTCGCTCAGGTCTTCGTGAACACCAACGCAGCTGCTGCCGGCGGTGTAATTGCAGCCCTGATCCTGGCCCGCCTGTGGTTCCGCAAGGCTGACCTGACCATGGCGCTGAACGGTGCACTGGCTGGCCTGGTAGCGATCACTGCTGATCCGCTGAGCCCGTCCGCTCTGGCATCCAGCCTGATCGGTGCGGTCGGTGGTGCACTGGTGGTGTTCTCCATCGTAACCCTGGACAAGCTGCGTATCGACGATCCAGTCGGTGCCATCTCCGTTCACGGTGTAGTGGGTATCTGGGGTCTGCTGGCGGTACCGCTGAGCAACGCTGATGCCAGCTACGGTGCACAGCTGCTGGGTATCGTGTCCATCTTCGGCTGGGTCTTCATCGCCAGTCTGGTGGTATGGTTCATCCTCAAGGCGATCATGGGCATCCGTGTCAGCGAAGAGGAAGAGTACGAAGGGGTTGACCTGGCCGAGTGCGGCATGGAAGCCTACCCCGAGTTCTCCGGTGGCAAGAAATAAGATCAAAACTCCGGGAGGCAAGCATGCCTCCCGCGTGTTTTTCAGGCTGCGCCGATATGCGCGGCCTTTTGATTATGGGTATACTGACGCCACTGGTTTCTCCGCCGACCTTTCGGCCGGAGCTCCGTGGGATTACCACAGATCATGAGGACTTGAATGATGAAACTCGTCACCGCGGTCATCAAGCCGTTCAAGCTGGATGACGTTCGTGAAGCCCTGTCCGATATCGGCATTCAGGGTGTGACCGTCACCGAGGTCAAGGGTTTTGGCCGCCAGAAGGGCCACACCGAGCTTTACCGAGGCGCCGAATATGTTGTCGACTTCCTGCCCAAGGTCAAGATTGAAGTGGCCATTGATGACGACATGCTGGATCAAGTGATTGAAGCGGTCAGCAAAACCGCCAATACCGGCAAGATTGGCGACGGCAAGATTTTTGTCATGCCGCTGGAGCAGGTGATCCGTATCCGTACCGGTGAAGCAGGCCCGGACGCTCTCTGATAACCAATGCCCGGCATTATTGTCGGGCATTCAATACACTACCAAGATCATCCCTCCTCATAAACGTCTCCATTCTGAATCACCATAACCGTTGCCAACCCCGCTTTCTCCTGCCATGATGCTTTTTTATACAAAGACTAGGGGTATTCTGATGGACCAGCAGCAAATGGCGCCCTGTCATGGCCAACACGCTACCTTGTAACTCGGCGCTTGTCGCACAGCTACTGCCGGCTCTGGAGCACTCACCAGCCGGCATTTGTCTGCTCGACCTTGATGGCCGCTGCCACTATAGCAACCGCACACTGCGGCGTCTGTTGCACCATACAGAGGGCGAGCTGCCACAGGATCTTTTCCTGCAGGCACCGTTGGGATCGTTGCTGAAAAAGAACTTGGCCCATTTGGCCAGCGGTCGCCAGCACGCCTTTTCCCTGTCGCTGTTTCGCGGTCGGCATCAGCACCATAGCTTTTCTCTTCAACTAAATGCTTCCGTGCTGTACGACGAGCAGCGCAAAGTGTGTGGCTGCCTGGTACTGGCGATTGACGAACAGCAGTATCATCAGCGTGAGCTGGAGCTGCGCCAGCTGTCCAGCGCGGTCGAGAACAGCGGCAGTGCCGTGGTCATTACGGATATCAGCGGCCGCATCGAGTACGTCAATTCCCGTTTCTGTGACATCACCGGCTACAGTCTGCAGGAAGTACTGGGCCAGACACCGGCACTCCTGCGCTCGGGCGAAACCGACCCCACCACCTATCGTGATCTGTGGCGCACCATTCGCGCCAATCGCAAGTGGCGCGGCACCCTGCGTAACCGACGCAAGGATGGCTCGCTGTACTGGTCGATGCAGTCGATTGCCCCGATCAGCAATGAAAAGGGTTCCATTACACACCTGGTTTCCGTAGGGGATGACATCACCCAGCTGAAAGAGTACCAGAGTCAGCTGGAGCAGCTGGCCTATTTTGACCCACTGACAGAATTGGGCAATCGCCGCGCCTTCCGCCAGAATCTTGATCAGATACTGGAGCAGCCCTCAGAGCAGTATCGTGCTCTGCTGCTGATCGATCTTGATCACTTCAAGAAGGTAAACGATACAATGGGACATGAGGCGGGTGACTTGATGCTGAAAACCGTGGCCAACCGGTTGCGCTTCTGCATTCCCGAGCAGGACCGGGTATTCCGCCTTGGCGGCGACGAGTTTTCAATTCTGATTGATAATCTGGACAGCCTCGATACCCTCCGCGAGCGGGTCAGTGAAATGATCGCGCTGCTGTCGCAGCCGATGGATATCGGTACCCATGAGCTGCAGACCAGTGCCAGTATCGGCATCACCCTGATCGGTATCGACGCCTGCGATAACAGCGGACTGCTGCGCAACGCTGATCTGGCCATGTACCGGGCCAAACGTGCGGGTCGCAACACCTTTGCCTTTTTCAATCACAGCATGAACACGGAAGCACGCCGTACGCTGACACTGGAACATGACCTGCGCCACTCACTGGAACAGGGCGAGTTACACCTGCACTATCAGCCTCAGGTTGACCTGAGCAGTGGACAGATAATCGGTATGGAAGCACTGCTGCGCTGGCAGCACCCGATTGATGGCAACATCCCCCCTGACGAGTTCATCCCCATCGCCGAAGAAACCGGCATGATTTTGCCCATCGGGCGCTGGGTACTGGAGCAGGCTTGCCAGACCGCCGCGCGCATCCGCCGTCTGTACACGCGCCCCTTTCGCATGGCAGTAAACCTTTCGGCACGGCAATTTGAAGACTCTGAACTGATCTTGCAGGTCGACCAGATCCTGGCTGATACGGGCCTGCCCGGGAATTATCTTGAGCTGGAGATTACCGAGAGCCTGTTGGTCAACAATTTCGGTCATATCAACGATATTCTGCGCCAACTGCGCCGTCGTGGTATTACCATCGCGGTGGACGATTTTGGCACCGGCTACTCATCACTCAACTATTTGAAGAAGCTTGAGGTCAACCAGCTCAAGATCGACCGCTCGTTTGTGCAGGATATTCCGGGGGACCGTGATGACGTGGCGATCACCTCCACCATCATCCTGATGGCCCGCCAGCTGGGGCTGGACGTGATCGCTGAAGGTATCGAGACCGAACAGCAGCAACAGTTCCTGCTGCAGCAAGGATGCCGCACGGGACAGGGCTTCTATTTCAGTCGCCCCGTGCCCTTTAGCCAGCTACAACAACGTTGGTCACACGGGACCTGACCAAGCATCACTGAGACTTGCGCGCGGCTTCCTTGATTGCCGAACCGGCTTTTTCAATATCCTTGCCTGCACCCTCAATGGTGCTGCAAGCGGTCAGTGCGCTGGCACTAGTGAGTACCAATAAAGCACCGAACAGCATGCCAAGTATTGTTTTGCGCATAGTGAATCCTCTTGCTGCAGTCTTGTTTATCATAGCGCCCCCAAGCCCCCTGCACCATGCACCATGCAGGGACCTGACCATTGTGTCCAGGCTGACTATACTCAGGCTGAACGGTACCATGCTGGAGGCTCGATGCTCAGAATAAGACCCATCGACATGGATGACCATGCACTGCTGCAAACCGTGGCAACCGAGTCAGGCACGGGGTTCACCTCGTTGCCCAATGATGCTGAACTGCTGGCACAAAAAATCGAACGCTCGGTCGAGGCTCTGCGCAGCACGGAGAAAAAGCCGCTGCCGGTCACCTACCTGTTCGTAATGGAGGAAACCGGCACCGGCGAGGTACTCGGTACCTGTGGCGTCACCGCCGCTGTTGGTCTGGACGCACCCTGGTATCACTATCACATTGGTACCATTGTGCATGCGTCACACCAGTTCAATATCCACAACGAATTTCAGACCCTCTATCTGTGTAATGACTACACTGGCAGCAGCGAGCTGTGTTCGCTGTTCCTTCGACCGGATTACCGAGGCCGTGGCGGCGGCGGGCTGTTGTCGCGGTCCCGCTTTCTGTTCATGGCCGAACACCCGCAGCGCTTTGCCGATCGGATCATTGCCGAGATGCGCGGTTTTACCGATCAGCATGACAGAAACCCTTTTTGGGAGGGGCTGGGGCAGCATTTTTTCTCCATGCAGTACCAGCAGGCAGATTTCCTGACCGGTTCTGGCAATAAGGTGGTGATCGCCGAGTTGATGCCAAAGCACCCGATCTATATCCACCTGCTGCCTGAAGAGGCTCAGGCGGTAATCGGTCGGGTACACCCCAATACCGAACCGGCCTGCCGCCTGCTGCAATCTGAAGGCTTCCGTTATGAAAACTACGTAGATATTTTTGATGCTGGCCCGACACTGGCGGCCCGGCCGAACGAAGTACGGGCCATCCGTCGCAGCCGCCGAGCCGAAGTATTCATTGATACGGCTCCGGTACCGCCTGATGCTCGCGATTTTCTGATCAGCAATACCCGTTGCCAAGGCTTTCGCTGTACTCAGGCACGCCTTAATCCCAGCCTTAACCGGGTCCGTGTCAGCCCCGAGTTGGCGGCCTGCCTGGAGGTAGAGGCTGGCGAAACCGTCAGGCTGGTCAGTTTGCCAGCACACTCAGGGGCAGGCGGATAATCAGCTCCAGACCTTCGTCCGGGTGATTGTGCGCCTGCAGCTCTCCGCCCAGTTGCACGATGGCTCGCTGAGCAATGCTCATCCCCAGCCCATAGCCCTCGCCATGCCCCCCACTGCCCCGCACAAAGGGCTCAAACAGTTTCGGCAGCAAGTCGGGGCTGACACCTGGCCCCCGGTCTCGCAGCCGAATTTCGACCGTATCATTGTTAAGGCTGGCGCTGATCCTCAGTGCCGCCGTTTCCGGTGTATGCCTGAGTGCATTATCAATCCCGTTGTGCAGGGCCCTTTGCAGCAGCGAGCGTTGCAGGTGCAATTTCAGTTGCGGGGGCTGTACTGCGATCTGCACGGGACGGTCAGGCTGCCGAAAATGCACATCCGCAGCCAGTTCGGCAAACAACGTCTCTACACTGAACACCTCTGTGTCAAAGTTGCTGTCTGCCTGCTGCAGTCGGGTGTAGCCGACAATTTCCGCAATCAGTCCATTCAAGCGCTCACACTCACGGTTGATTCGACGTGACAGAGGGTTGTCATCGCCAAGGCGCTGTTCAGCCAGCCCTGCCGCAGCCTGCAGCCGGGCCAGGGGTGCCCGTAATTCATGTGACACGTCCTGCAACAGTCGTTGCTGGTTCAGTAGTGTCGTTTCAACATATTCCGCCATCTGATCAAACTCGCGACTCAGTTCACCGAGTTCATCTCGGCGCCGACTGAGTCGGTCATCGGCCCTGAGACTCAGGTCCTGTTGCCGGTGCAGGTTATGCACATGTCGACTCAACTGTCGGATCGGTCGAACCACCAGTGCACTCAACAACAGCCCTGAGAGTGAAGAAACTACCAGTATCAACCCCATCTGCAACGAAAACAGGCGTCCCAGAAGGCGGTCAGCGAATACCCCATCGGGAGGTCGTGGCACATGCACGCGGTACTCCCTCCCGGCGTCCGATGTCAGGTTGAACACATAAGCATCCGCCGGTGGCTCACGCCGCCAGGTTGTGATCGGTTGATCACTGCCCTGCGGATAGATCCACAACCGCACACGATGGTGGTCCCGCCCCTCTCGCAGCCAGCGTGGGTCATTCTCTTCATACCGCTCCAGCATCAGCTGCGCCTGACCCCGGGCACGCGCTTCCAGCACCTCCAGCCGATGCACCGAGTCCACCCGACTGCTGAGGTAAAGAAATACGCTGGTCATGCCGATTGCACTCACCAGCCAGATCACCAGAAACATTTTCCAGAACAGCTGCCGAAACCAGCCTTTGGCCAAGACCCGCGACAGGCCAGACTGCAGACGCTGAAAGAGGGTTGTCACAGCTCCTCCCGCACAAACTGGTAGCCCTGACCGCGTACTGTCTTGATCAGATCGCACTCCTCACCAAAGCCCGTCGCCAGTTTCTGTCGAACCCGACTGACGTGAACATCCATCGCCCGGTCATAGGCCGTCAACTTGCGGTGCAGTACCCGTTCTGTCAGCAGTTCCTTGCCCAGTACCTGTCCGGCGTTTTGCATCAGCAGTGCCAGCAGGTTGAATTCCGTGCTGGTCAACTCCAACGCCTCATCATTGACTTTTACTTCACGCAGGCCCGGGTCCAGACAGATCCCCTGCATCGACAATACGTGTTGCGGCATACTGCCGGTCGCTGTGCTACCTTGGCTGCGCCGCAGAACAGCCCGTATGCGAGCCAGCAGTTCACGCGGATTGCAGGGTTTGGCCAGATAGTCATCGGCACCCATCTCCAAACCGACAATACGGTCGATATCATCGCCGCGCCCGGTCAGCATGATCACCGGCAGTTTGAAGCGTGGCCGCATCTGCTGCAGCAACTCCAGCCCACTCTGGCCGGGCATCATGATATCGAGCACCATCAGGTCAGGCACGCCCTGTGCCAGCCTCGCCAGTGCCGCCTCGGCATCATTCACCGACTCCAATTCAAAGCCTTCATGGCGCAGGTAGTCCGCCAGCAGCTCGCACAGCTCGACATCATCATCAACCAGCAATATCTGTTTCGACTGCATCATCCTGTCCTCCTGCTGACATCATAATGCCCCCGCCCTGCCAACCGGAAAAGCTTTACCCAACTTTACGCTTCAGGCACACAACTTTGCCTGTCACAGCGCCATACTGCAGCCATCTGAATGCAACAAGTGGAGAACAAACATGAAAGCACGTTCCTTGATTACCAGCCTGATCGCCGGCTCTCTGGTGCTGGGCAGCAGTGTCGCGGTGTTTGCAGGCCAGAAGGGCAACTGTGACCGTGACAGCCGACAAGAGCAGCGGGCGGAAAAACGGCTTGAGCGAATGACCGAAAAGCTCGCACTTACACCTGATCAGCAGGCCGCCATCAAGACACTGTGGCAGCAGCAGACCAGACCAGAACGTTCGGCGATGGCACGCAACGGGCTGCGAGGGCTGGATCCGAATGCCGATAACTATGACCGCCAGGTGCAGCAGCATATTGAGCAGGCACAGCAGCAGATGGCGAAGCACCTGCAGGCTCGCGCTGATCACAAGGCAGCACTGTATGACATTCTGACCCCGGAGCAGGAGCAGAAACTAGAGCAGATGCGTGATCGAAGTGATCGGCACAATGGCAAGGGATATCACGGTCGGGGAGTTGAATAAGCCTCCCTGATCCAGGCGAAGCCGACTTCAGTCGGCGTTCGCTCCGAGCGTCCCCAGCGCCGCTTCTGCGCAGGCGATGTCCTCTGCCTGAGAGGCTCCCGATACACCCACGGCACCGACACATTCGCCATTGAGGATGATCGGCAGACCGCCACCCAACATCAGCAGATCAGGGTGGGTATCCAGTGCCGCCAGCAGATGTACATCATCCGAGTTGTTGTCACGGAAAAAGTTGCTTGGCACCTTGAAGCCGGCGGATGTTCTCGCCTTGCGCAGCGCCAGCAACGACGTCTGCGGCGGTGCATCGTTCAGGCTCAACTGCGCCAGCGGCTGGCCGGAACGCCCTACCAGAGCAATGCTCACATTCACGCCCAGCGCTTCGGCCTGCTCGGCAGCGGCCGCAACCGCCTTCAATGCCGCACGATAGTCCAGTGTTGCTCGGTTGACGGTCAGATTTTCGCTCATCATTGCTCTCCCGTACTGCGCTCAATCGACGCGCTCAAAGATCAGATCCCAGACACCATGTCCCAGACGCTCACCGCGGCTTTGAAACTTGGTTACCGGCCGCCACTGCGGCTGAGGTGAATACTGCCCTGTACCGGCGGCATTGCGATATCCATCGGCTGCAGACATCACCTCCATCATGTGCTCGGCGTAGTTTTCCCAGTCAGTGGCCATGTGAAAACAGCCACCGATTGTCAGCTTCTGCCGGATTTTCTGCGCAAATTCAGGCTGTACAATGCGGCGTTTGTGGTGACGTTTTTTCGGCCATGGGTCAGGGAAGAACAGTTGCAGTGTATCCAGGCTGGCATCGGGGATACAGCGCTCCAACACCTCAATCGCATCATCGCAGTACACGCGAATATTGCTCAGCTCCTCTTCGGCCGCACGGGCCAGCAGGCGTCCCACACCTGGTGGATGCACCTCAATGCCGATAAAGTCCTTCTCCGGAGCCTGGCGTGCCATTTCGATCAGGGAATCTCCCATGCCAAAGCCGATCTCCAACACCACCGGTGCCTCGCGACCAAACACTTCGGCATAATCCAGGCGACCATCCGCCAGCTCAAGTCCATAACGGGGCCAGTTTTGATCCAGTGAACGCTGCTGACCTTCGGTCATGCGCCCGGCACGCACCACAAAGCTGCGCACACGGCGCAGCGGTTTCTGCTCTTCAGTCATTTTGTATCTGTCTGTTGCGGGCGCCCCTGCAGGCACCCGGATTCGGTATCAGTTGCTGATCACGCCATCCAGCGGTGATGAAGCACTGGCGTAGGCTCGACGCGGCATACGCACAGCCAAGTGAGCTTCACGACCGGCCTGCACCGCTTTCTGCATCGCTTTTGCCATCAGTATCGGGGTTTGTGCACCCGCAATGGCGGAGTTAACCAGCACACCGGCACAGCCCATTTCCATCGCCATGGCCGCTTCCGAAGGCGTACCGATGCCGGCATCGACCAGGATCGGCACCCGCGCCTCCTCCATGATCAGGCGAATGTTGTGCGGGTTCTGGATCCCCAGTCCAGAGCCGATCAGCGAGCCCAGCGGCATTACCGCCACACAGCCGATCTCTTCCAGGCGCTTTGCCACAATCGGGTCGTCGTTGGTGTAGACCATCACCTTGAAGCCATCATTGACCAGGGTTTCGGCCGCCTTCACCGTTTCGATGATGTTGGGGTAGAGGGTTTTCTGATCACCCAACACCTCCAGCTTGACCAGATCATGGCCGTCCAGCAGTTCACGGGCCAAACGACAGGTGCGAACGGCATCGTCAGCGGTATAGCAGCCTGCCGTATTGGGCAGCAGGGTGTAGCGTTCGGGGCTGATCACGTCGAGCAGGTTGGGCTCGTCCGGGTTCTGGCCCAGATTGGTGCGGCGTACGGCCATGGTGACGATCTCGGCACCACTGGCGGCAATCGCCGCACCGGTTTCAGCCATATCCTTGTATTTGCCGGTCCCAACCAGCAAACGGGAGTTGAAGGATTGTCCTGCAATGATCAGCGGATCGTTGTGTTCCAGTTCTGACATCATCTGTACCCTGATATGAAAATGGTTATGTACTGTGCCGTTGCAAGGTTATTGCATCAGCCGCCGCCGATCGCATGCACGATCTCGATCCGATCACCCGCCTTAAGTGGCGTATCCGCATGTGAGCTGCGTGGAATGATCTCCAGATTCAGCTCGATCGCGATACGCTTGCCACTTAGCTCCAGTTGAGCGACCAGATCACTCAGATTTGACTGTTCTGCCACCTCAAGCGGTTCACCGTTCACCTGAATCTGCATTGTTCTTACCCTGTTGATAGATCGAAAAGGCCAGTACCAGCCAACCGGCAATGAAGGCGCTGCCGCCAAGCGGTGTAATGGCTCCCAGCCAATGTACGCCGCTCAATGCCAACACATACAGGCTGCCACTGAAAATCAGGATGCCCAGCAGGAACAGCGCAGCGGCCCAGCGCAGACCTCGGCTGTCCCGTCGCTGCAACAGCAGCCCCACCAGCAACAGTGCGAACACATGGTAGAACTGATACTGCACACCGATCTGAAACACCTCCAACAGACGCTCACTCAGTTGACTGCGCAGGCCATGTGCGGCAAAAGCCCCCAGTGCTACAGCCACAGCCCCCAGCACTGCAGCTATTGTCAGTGTAAAACGCGCGGACATCGGACTCTCCTGAGCAGGCATTATAACGGTTTGGCGCCACCTGCCTGAAATGAAAAAAGCCGCACAGCGGCGGCTTTAAGATGGACACGAAACCGGGGCTCAGGCCTCCAGCATCGCACCGCGAATTTTCTTCATGGCATTTTTTTCCAGCTGGCGGATGCGCTCGGCCGACACACCATATTCAGCTGCCAGCTCATGCAGGGTGGCCTTTTCGTCAGCCAGCCAACGTCGAGCCAGAATATTGCGACTGCGCTCGTCCAACCCCTCCATGGCGCTCATCAGCCTGCGCTGGGACTCCTGCTCCCAGTTGGACTCTTCCAGCTGCATGGCAGGATCCGCCGAGTGGTCTTCCAGGTAAGCAGACGGGGCCAGGTAACGGCTGTCTTCATCCTCGCTTGCCAACGCGTCAAAGGCGGTGTCATTGGAGGCCATGCGGCCTTCCATCTGGCGTACTACCTTGGCATCAACACCCAGATCAGCTGCGATGGCATCAACTTCTTCGTTATTCATCCAGCTCAGTGACTTCTTCTGTGAGCGCAGATTGAAGAACAGTTTGCGCTGCGCTTTGGTGGTCGCCACTTTAACGATGCGCCAGTTGCGCAGGATGAACTCATGCATCTCGGCCTTGATCCAGTGCACCGCAAAGGACACCAGACGAACACCCATGGTGGGGTCGAAACGCTTCACGGCCTTCATCAGGCCCACATTGCCTTCCTGAACCAAGTCACCCAGCGGCAGACCGTAACCGGAATAGCTGCGTGCAATGTGTACGACAAACCTCAGATGCGACATGACCAACTGACGTGCCGCTTCAAGATCGCTCTGGTAATGGAGACGCTCCGCCAGCTCCCGTTCCTCATCTGCAGTGAGGATCGGAATCGCACTCACAGTCTGAACATAGGCATCGATATTACGGCCCGGTGACAGATGTTCAATAACTTGCAAGCTTGTGCCCATCTAGGAATGACCTCGCAAAATACGTTAATCCCAAGGATTGATTGCTCGTTACAGTGACCTTTTATAGCCGCGAAAGTTCCACTGTGCCACTGCCATGAACAAGCGACCGAAAAACTTAACGTGAAATGGTCCGCAGAGCAAGCCCTGCAGACCTGCTCCAGACGCGATCAGTTATCTCCCGGTTCGATCTCGTTCAGGTGACGCGTGACCGCAAGCCATGACCCGGTAAGCCCCAGCAGTGCAGCCGTTGCCAACAGGCTCAGCGTCCCGACCAATCCCAGCCCTCTGACCTCAAACCGGTTCAGATACAGATCGGCCAGGGCCTGCGCCGGTGCGGTCAGCATCAGCAGCGCCAGCTGTACCAGCAGCCAGGCCAACAGGCCTCCGATCAGGCCGTACCAAAAACCACTGTACAGGAAAGGCCGACGTACCCAAGCATCGGTCGCCCCAACCAGCTTACTGACGATGATCTCGTCACGGCGGCTCTCGATGGTCATGCGCACGGTATTGCCCACCACCAGCAGAACCGCCATTGCAAGCAGGCCGCCAAGGACATAGCTGCCGCGCTTGGCCAGGGCGATGATCGCATTGAGGCGCTGCACCCACTCCATATCCAGCTGAGCTTCATTCACGCCCGGCAACGCCTGCAGTTCGGCCTGCAGCAGCGGCAGCTGGACCGGGTCACTGGACAGGGGCGTCACCATGATTACCGCCGGCAGAGGGTTGTGATCAAAATAGTCCAGCAGGTCGGCAAAGGCAGTATAACTGCGGAAATCCTCAAGCCCCTTGTCCCGGCTGATCAGCTCAACCGAGCTCAAATCATCCCGCAGCAACAGCTCACGACTGAAACTGTCGATCGACTGATCACTCAACTCGGTCTGCATGTACAGGGCAATTCGTGGCTCCGGGTCCCAGCCTGAGGTCAGCGTCTGCAGGTTGCTCAGTGCCGTAAACAAAAACCCCGGCAGTGCCAGTGCAATCGCCAGTACCGCCAGTGTCATCAACGAAGCCACCGGTGTCTGTCGCAAACGCACCAGTGCCTGACGCGCTACAAGTGCATGATGGCGCCGCCAACTGCGGCTGCGGTCGGCAAACTGAATACGGTGCTGCTGCGCACCGCGTCGAGGGGGTTGGGCCTGTGTTTCTTTTCTAGCCATCTGCCACCAGCCTGCCGTTTCTGAGTGTGAGCATGCGATGTTTCATCCGGTTGATCAGCGACAGATCATGGCTGGCAATCAGAACAGTGGTTCCCACCTGATTGAACTGGCCAAACAGGCGCATGATATCTTCCGACAGTTGTGGGTCCAGGTTACCGGTGGGCTCATCCGCAAGCAGCAGCCGGGGCTTGTGCACAATTGCACGGGCAATGCCCACTCGCTGCTGTTCACCGGTCGATAGCGTGATCGGATTGTGTTTTTCTCGTGCCAGTAACCCAACCTTGTCCAGTGCCGCCCTGACACGACGGGCCGCATCGGCAGGGTCATAGCCGCTGATCTGGAGCGGCAGTGCCACGTTGTCAAAGATCGAACGGTCAAACAGCAGGTGGTGATTCTGGAACACCACACCGATCTGGCGCCGCAGATAGGGGATCTGCGAGCGGTGCAGGCGGGACAGGTCCTGTTGTCCCACCCAGATCTGACCTCGACTGGGCCGCTCCATCAGCATGATCAACCTCAGCAGGGTGCTTTTGCCCGCCCCTGAATGCCCGGTGAGAAACGCCATCTCGCCGGACTCCAGTTCGAAGTCCAGGTTGAGCAGGGCGTCCTGACCACTGGCATAGCGTTTGGAAACGTTACTGAACCGGATAGCTGCCATCGCGAAATCTCAATCGAACAAAGCGTGTACGAATTCGTCCGCTTCAAATGGGCGCAGATCATCGACCTGCTCACCCACGCCGATAAATCGAATCGGCAGGCCAAACTGCTTGGCAATGGCGAAGATGATGCCACCCTTGGCGGTACCATCAAGCTTGGTCAACGTGATACCGGTCACGCCCACCGACTCCTTGAACTGCTTGGCTTGGCTGATGGCATTCTGACCGGTACCGGCATCCAGCACCAGCATCACTTCGTGCGGGGCATCAGGATCCAGTTTCTGCATGACGCGTACCACCTTCTGCAACTCTTGCATCAGGTTATCCTTGTTTTGCAGTCGACCCGCCGTATCCGCGATCAGCACATCGACTCCCTTGGACTGAGCGGACTGCAACGCATCAAAGATCACTGACGCGGAATCGGCACCGGTGTGCTGAGCAACCACTGGAACACTGTTGCGTTCACCCCATACCTGCAGCTGCTCCACGGCAGCAGCGCGGAAGGTATCGCCCGCAGCCAGCATCACCGACTTGCCTTCAGTCTGATACTTTTTCGCCAGCTTGCCGATGGTGGTGGTCTTGCCTACGCCATTGACACCAACCATCAGGATGACAGCCGGTTTCTTCTCTGGCAGACGCAACGGATGCTCAACACCACCGAGCAGCTCTCCCAGTTCCTGCTTGAGCGCCTCTTTCAGGGCTTCGGCATCCTTCAGCTGCTTGCGCTCGACGCGATCCGTCAGACGCTCGATGATTTCGGTGGTGGCTTCAACGCCAATATCCGCCATCAGAAGGGTGGTTTCGATCTCTTCGAGCAGGTCGTCATCAATTTCCTTGGCACCGAGAAACAGATCACCCAGCTGCTCGGTCAAGTTCGCTTTGGTACGGCTAAGGCCAGACTTGATGCGATCAAACAGGCGCTTTTTCTGCTGTTCGGGTGCTTCTGCCGTCAGCTTTGCTTCTTCGGCAGCCTCAGCGGCCTTCCGCTCCTGCTCGGCCTTTTCAGCCGCAGCAGCCTGACGCTCTTCTTCGGCCTGCATTTCCGCTTGCGCTTGCGCAGCCCGCTCAGCTGCCGCCTGGCGCTCGGCCTCGGCGGCGACTTCTGCAGCCTTCCAAGCAGCTTCTTCCGCCTGACGAGCCACTGCTTCAGCTTCCTGCTGACGCGCAACTTCACGTGCCTGTCGAGCCGCCTCCTCTTCTGCCTTGAGCGCCACCTCTGCAGCAGCCTGCTCTGCCTGCTGTTTGGCCTCCGCTTCGGCCTTCTCGGCCGCACGGCTCTCAGCCTCTGCAGCCGCCTCGGCAGCAGCCTGTTCTTTTGCTGCCTGCTGTTCAGCCTTTTGACGCTCGGCCTTTTCAGCCGCTTCGGCCTCACGCTTCGCAACCTTCTCGGCTTCTGCCACTTCGGCGGCACGGGTCTCTTCAATCCTGCGCTGAGCATCCTCCTGAGCCTGCTGCTCCAGCCGTTGCGTGCGGCGTTTTGAAACCTGAGCAATCACCAGTACCAAAACGACCAGAAAAACCCCTGCAATCCAGGGCAAAGTGGCAGGGTCAAGACCGCGATCGGCCATCCAGGTGTAGAGCGCTTCCATAGTCTGTAATATCCACCGTAACAGCCCGTCTGACGGGCATGAATGAAACGAATCAACAAGGCTGGCTATCTTAGCACAGAGCCAACGCCGACAAACCCGGAGATGCATGATGGAAAGCAAATCCCGCCGTTCAGCCCTGTTAAGCCGGGGCCAGCTGCGACTGCTGATCTGGGTCCTGCCGGTTGTTATCCTGTTGCTGTCCCTGTTGGGACCAGAATCACAGCCAGAAGCTGTCATCAGTGCCGACTCGGATCGGCGTATCTATCAGCAGGTAATCCCACAGCAGACACTGTTCCGCCTGCACCTGATCGCTCCGCACCCACCCGCACTCGACGCCAGTACCCAGCTGCGACAGCGTCTGATCACACAGGCCTGCATCATGCGCCTGCAAAAACCGGATGAGCTGGGTGACTGGCTGTCAGCTCAGGGCTGGGAGGTACAGGTGCAGTCGAATGCCGGCTACCGGTTGCTGCAGCTGAAAAGCGGCAGACCCTTTGCCGATAGTGACGTGCGACAACTGCTGCAGCAACTGCAAACACCTCCCACAGTTGACTGGTCAGCGCTGTTGCAGCGTACCCAGGCCGAACAGTACATGATGAGGCAGAATGCAGAGGTCTGGCTGGCCAGTCCACCTTCAAGCAATGAGCACCTTTCGCTGGATCCGCTGGCTGATTATGCACGGCAGCTGCAGCCGTCAGACTGGCGAATAACACTGACCGGGCCTGAATACCAGTCATTGTCGTCCGTCATATTTGACCCGGCACCATCATCGGCACCCTTTGAGGATTTGATGCTGAGCCCGAAGCCGCTGCCGGTTACGCCAGCCGCAAACGCCCAGCTACAGCTGCACCGCTGGACTTTGCCTCAGGTGAAGTCGATACAGGACTTCGCACAACTGCTGTTGGGGCGGGAGCTGGTTGTCCAGCCGCTTTCACGATGGTTGAAACAGCAACTGGCAGACGCACCCGCTCATCAGGCCGGGTACAGCCTGCGCTGGGAAGCGACTCAAAGCGGCGGGCTCGTGACATTACTGCTGCAAGGCGAACAGTGGCCCGAGATCCCTGCCTGGCTGCCACAGCAGCTACAGCCAGAAAATGTGGAAACAGCACGCCAGACCCTGCTGAAACAGCTGGAGGGCAATACTGGGCAGCAGCAATGGATGGACCTGCTGGCCCTGTATCAACTGCCTCCGGACAGCCTGCAGCGCTTGCCCACACAGCTGGAAGTACTGGAATTGTCCGCCATGCAGCAGTGGTTGCAGTCACAGCTGCTGTCTGATTACTATCACACCCTTTCTCTGCCGCACTAAATTTCAAGGACTCTGCCCATGCCGCGCCGCAACAACCACCGCCCACAAAAAACCAGAGTTACCGATACATCCACGGTGCGTATCATTGGCGGTGAATGGCGCGGACGCAAACTGCATTTTCCCGATATAGAAGGGCTGAGGCCAACACCGGATCGGGTCAGAGAAACCCTGTTCAACTGGCTGCAGGGCTACCTGCCGGGGGCACGCTGCCTGGACCTTTTCAGCGGCAGCGGCGCGCTGGGCATCGAGGCTCTGTCTCGGGGTGCCGCCTCGGTAACCTTTGTGGATCAGGCCACGGAAGTGGTGAGTCAACTTAGAAGCAATATCAATCTGCTCAAGGCGCAAAACGCCGAGATCATCGCCGCATCGGCTCTCGACTGGCTCGACAGGTGCCAGCCGGATCAGGAACCCCGCTACGACCTGGTATTCATGGACCCGCCCTTTCACAAGGGGCTGGTGGCACCAATCTGTGAAATGCTGGAACGTCGCAGCCTGCTGCGTGAAGAAGCGATGATTTATATTGAGACGGAAAAATCGCTGACACTGGATACTTTGCCGGCCAATTGGGTTATACACCGGGAAAAAGCCGCCGGCCAGGTCGCCTATCGTCTATTTGTAAGGCAGCCCAGCGAATAGCAGCTCTACCAACTGCTCCCCCCGCGCCTTGAGCCCAAAGCTGCGACCGGTTCTTAACCATTCATGCAGCAAACCGTTCATGGCCTGTTGCAGGGTGAAGGCAAGCTCGACAGGGTCTGGCTTTTTTCTGAGCTGCTTCTGCTTGCGTGCCTGTTTCAGAAATCGGCGCAGCTGGTCAAGCCACAGTTCACGATTCTGTTCCAGAGAGTCAAACAAAGGCTTCAGGTCATTACACAGCACCACCGGCTGATAGAACACTCGATACAGGGCACATGCTTCGGCATCCTGCTCAAATCCATCCAACACGCCAAGCAGATACAGCTTCAGGGCCGCCAGCGCATCCTGTTGCAGTGCCTGACACTGCTCCAGCCAGACCGGCTCGAACGGCAGCATCCAGGCATGGTGGATCTGCTGCAGCAGATCAGCTCGATTGCGAAAATGCCAATACAAGGCTCCGTGGGTCACGCCCGCTACCTGTGCAATCTGCTTCAGGGTTGTGGCTTCAACCCCCTGTTCACTGAACAGCTTCAGCCCCGTTGCCAGCAGCTGCTGCCGCGTCTGTTCCGCTTCTTCCGGTGTACGCCTGGCCATGGTCGTTGTACCGCTCCCTGACACTTTTACATTTGAGGGGGTATGGATAACAAGCTAACCTAAGTGTAGTCGTACTGGCACGCAAGCCGGTTACGAAGGGTTTAACAAAAGCGTCATAATTGACATGGACGTATATAACCCTTAAAAATAAAAAGGTGAATTTTAATAACCTTTTTATTATCTCTCATTCCTCTAATCTATTTGTGTGCCCCCCGCAATTGGGCTAACATCCGCTCGAACAGTGTTGCCACATGATGCAAAGGTCAGCAACCGATATGAATACGGCGATCTATCCAGGCACCTTCGACCCGATCACCAATGGCCACTCCGATCTGGTTGGGCGCGCTTCGCGTCTGTTTGACCGGGTTGTGGTGGCTGTAGCCGCCAGCCCCAAGAAAAAACCGTTGCTGTCTTTGGATGAGCGGGTTGAACTGGCCAAAACCGCGCTGTCCCACCTGCCCAATGTGGAGGTGATCGGCTTCGATTGTCTGCTGGCAAATCTGGTCCGCGATCAACAGGCCAACATTATCCTGCGCGGACTGCGAGCCGTATCCGACTTCGAATACGAGTTTCAGCTGGCCAACATGAACCGCAAGCTGGCCCCTCAGGCTGAAAGCCTGTTCCTGACACCGGCGGAGCATCTATCCTATATCTCTTCCACCTTGATCCGCGAGATTGCGGCACTGGGTGGCGATGTGGATCAGTTTGTACACCCGGCGGTTGCCAGTGCACTGAAGCAGCACCAGAGCCAGAAATAACGAACCTGTCAGAGCGAGTGAGGTAGCCAGTCATGGCATTGATGATTACTGACGAATGCATCAACTGTGATGTATGCGAGCCGGAATGCCCCAACGAGGCAATCTCTCCGGGTGATGAAATTTACGAAATCGACCCGGGCAAGTGCACAGAGTGTGTCGGTCACTATGACACGCCGCAGTGCGTTGAAGTATGCCCGGTTGACTGTATTCCGAAAGATCCGGACCACGTCGAAACCGAAGACATGCTGATGGACAAGTACCACAAACTGACCGGCAACTGAGGTCAGGTGCAGGGCGTGAGTTCATACACGCCCGCAGCATTGTTTACAGCCGGATTTCGGTCCGGCTGAGTTCAAATTCCTGCTCCAGCCTTTCACCGATTACGTTGTCCCCTTCCGCCAGCCAGTGTGCATACTGCATGTGCAGGCAGCGTACCTTGTCCCACTGTGCAATACCGCCAATGCCATAGCGGGTATACAGCTCGGCAAGCCCCTTTTCCTCTATGCGCGCCCGATCTTTCGGTCGCATCAACGCCTGCCGACGCTCCACATAGCGCTGCTGCTGGGCGTAAAAGGCCTCGCGCAGTGTTTCATTCTGCTGCAGCTCTTCCTCGATCTGTTTGACCCAACCATTCGCCTCAATGCGACTGATCGCCACATCCAGGTCCTTCGAACTGAGCCAGTAGAGCGTCGGGAAAGGGGTATCCCCCAGCAGGCTGCGCATCTGCAATACCAGTGGAATACCCGCTTCTGTCTGGCAGGCGATCGCCTCAATCCCTCGAGGCGTGCGTCCGATCTGGCGCTCAATCAGCAGCAGCTGTTCCGGGGTCGGTTGCGTTCGGGTGGTATCAAACCTGTGCATAGTCTTCTCCGCTGCCCAACCAGCGCCGGATCAGGCTTTCATTCAGTGCTGGCAGCTGTTCAAGATCAGCTGCCAGCTGGTGTATTTTGGGCAACAGGTCGGCATCACGTTGCAGGTCAGCAATACGAAACTGCATCATGCCAGTCTGACGTGTACCCAGCACTTCGCCCGGCCCGCGCAGTTCCAGATCCTTTTCGGCAATGCGAAACCCATCGGTGGTCTCTCGCATCACAGCCAGCCGCTCACGCCCCTGTTTCGACAGCGGCGCATGGTACATCAGGACACAGAAGCTTTCGACACTGCCACGCCCTACCCGCCCACGCAACTGATGCAGTTGCGCCAGCCCCAGCCGTTCAGGGTTTTCAATGATCATCAGACTGGCGCTGGGGACATCCACACCCACCTCGATCACAGTGGTCGCCACCAACAGATCCAGTTCGGCAGCCTTGAAGCGGGCCATGATCTCGGCCTTCTCGGCCGGCTTCATGCGACCGTGTACCAGCCCGATGCGCAACTGTGGCAACGCTTCCTTAAGGCTCTCGGCCGCCACTTCCGCCGCCTGACACTGCAGTGCCTCCGACTCTTCAATCAGCGTGCAGACCCAGTAGGCCTGTCGCCCCTCTTCGCAGGCCTGACGCACCCGCTCGACCACTTGATCCCGGCGCGAGTCGGCAATCACCACAGTCTGAACCGGTGTGCGTCCCGGTGGCAGCTCATCAATGATGGAGCAGTCCAGATCGGCATAGGCGCTCATGGTCAGCGTGCGGGGAATGGGCGTTGCCGTCATGACCAATTGATGCGGACTGCGTTCTCCGTTACGCCCCTTTTCACGCAGACTGAGGCGCTGATGCACGCCGAAACGGTGCTGCTCGTCAATCACCACCACACCCAGATCGGCAAACACCACCTCCTCCTGAAACAGGGCATGGGTGCCAACGGTGATCTGTGCTTCGCCGGTGCGAATGGCCGCCAGCTGAGCCTCACGTGCCTTGCCTTTCACCTTGCCCGCCAACCAGGCTACTCGAATCCCCAGTGGCTCCAGCCAATTGCTGAAATTCAGATGATGCTGTTCAGCCAGGATTTCGGTGGGCGCCATTACCGCCGCCTGCAAGCCGTTTTCCACCGCCTGCAGTGCCGCCAGCACAGCAACGACGGTCTTGCCGGAGCCCACATCGCCCTGTACCAGACGCAGCATGGGAAGCGGTTTTTGCAGATCGCGGGCAACTTCTCTGGCCACTCGCAGCTGTGCCGCCGTGAGTGAAAACGGCAGCTGATCAAGAAAGGGGCGACTCAACTCACCCGTAGCACGCAACTGAGGCGCCCCCTGCTGCTGCACCTGGCGACGTATTTTTTGCAGTGACAGATGGTGCGCCAACAACTCCTCCAGCGCCAACCGACGCTGCGCGGGGTGCTTACCTTCCAGCAACAATGCTTGATCCGCATCCACCGGAGGATGATGCAGATAGCGGATTGAGTGCTGTAGATCGGGCAGTTGCCAGCGCGATCGCAAGGCTTCAGGCAGCAGGTCATCCAGCCCCTCCCGCTCCATCCATTCCAGTGCCAATGTAATTAACAAACGGACACGGTTCTGCGTCATCCCTTCCGTCAGCGGATACACAGGCGTCAGGCTTTCAGCCATCCGCGCAGCGCCTTCAGTTTTCAGCAGTTGGTATTCAGGGTGTACCATTTCCAGCCCGGCGGGGCCGGGACGAGCCTCACCAAAGCAGATCAGTCGTTTACCTGTCGACAGGCTGTTTTTCTGCGCCGCATTGAAATGAAAAAACCGCAGCGTCAATGTGCCGGTACCATCCTGCAGCCGGCACAGCAGGCTGCGTCGACGCCCCTGTACAATATCTGCCGCACGAATCGTACCTTCAACAACGCCTTCATCGCCAGGTCGCAATGAGCCGATCGGCAGAACGCGGGTACGGTCCTGATAGCGATTGGGCAGGTGTAGAATCAGGTCCTGCACCGTACGGATGCCGAGCCGCTCCAGCTTTAGCTCCAGCGCAGTACCGACGCCTTTCAGCTCAGTAACCGGCACACCGCCTGCCACACTCACGCTTTACCCTTGTCCTTGCTGACCTTGACGCTGCAATGATTAATTGCTTCCACCAGCACATCGATCGCCTGAGGTCTGGGGAAGCTGGCTCGCCAGGCCACTGCCACCGTGCGCATCGGCTGGGGCTGCTTGAAGGGCCTGACTTCAATCAGTTCAGTAGTGGGGTGATTTTCGATGGCTGACAGCGGCAACACGCTGGTTCCCAGCCCAGACGCCACCATCATGCGGATGGTTTCCAGCGAGCTGCCTTCGGTGACTGTATGCTGATCATGAAAGGACTGGTTCAGCGTCGGGCAGGCTTCCAATACCTGATCACGGAAGCAATGCCCTTCACCCAGCAACAGCATGCGAATTTCATTCATCTGTCGAGAGTCGATCTCCTGCTGTCCGGCCAACTCATGCCCCTTGGGCATTACCATCATAAACGGCTCATCATAGAGCGGACGCGTCAGCACATCAGACTCGTGGAACGGCAGTGCAACGATGATCGCATCCAGTTCACCGTTGCGAATTTTGGTACGCAAGTTCTCGGTAAAATTCTCTTCGATATACAGCGGCATGTTGGGTGCCAACCGTTGAATCTGCGGGATCAGCTGCGGAAACAGGTAAGGGCCGATGGTGTAGATGGCACCAATGCGAAGAGGACTGGCCAACTGGTCCTTGCCTTCACGCGCCAGCTCTCGCACAGCTTCGGCCTGCTCCAGAACAGTCTGGGCCTGACGGACCACCTTCTCGCCCACCGGGGTCACCCGCACGGCATTCTTGCTGCGTTCGAACAGCGCAACCCCCAGTTCTTCCTCCAGCTTCTTGACTGCAATCGACAGTGTCGGCTGGCTGACAAAACAGCGCTCGGCGGCATGGCCAAAGTGCTGCTCCTGGGCCAGAGTGACAATATATCGAAGCTCCGTCAGCGTCATCGGCGCGTACCTCTGTTAGGATGAACGTAAATCAATGAGTGGGGTAGTCATGCAGGAACAACGAGTGCTGATCGCGGGCTGTGGCGATGTCGGAACCCAGCTGGGGGTAAGGCTGAGTACGCAGGGAGCACAGGTGTTCGGGCTTCGCCGTACTATAAACCAGCTTCCCGCCGGCATCCATGGCATTGCCGCCGATATGACCGATCCGGATACGCTGGGGACTTTGCCGGCCTGCGACTGGCTGTTTTACACTGCTGCCGCCAAGAGTCGTGACCCCGACATATATCGCCGTACCTATGTCGATGGATTGAAACATGTGCTGGACGCCTTGCCGACGCCCCCACGCCACCTGTTCCTGACCAGCAGCAGCGGTGTGTATGCCCAGACCGAGCATGAGTGGGTGGACGAGCAGTCCGTCACCGGGCCGGACAGCGAGAGCGGCCGCATTCTGCTGGCCAGCGAACGGCTGGCCTTGAGCAGCGACATACCCGCCACGGTGGTACGGTTCAGCGGCATTTACGGCCCTGGACGAAATCATCTGCAGCGACTGGTCGAATCCGGCATTGCCGCCCCCCGTAAGCCACTGCATTACAGTAACCGCATTCACAGCGCGGACTGTGCCGGTGTACTTGAGCACTTGCTGCAGCTGGCATTGCAGGGGCAGACATTAAAACCGCTGTATCTGGCCAGCGATGACGCACCCACGCCGATACATGAGGTGATGGAGTGGCTTGCCGCTGAGCTGGGGGTCGAAGTTCGTGAGCGGCAGGCGGTGCGTCGAGGCGGCAGTAAGCGTTGCAGCAACCGCCGACTCAGAGCCAGCGGCTACCGCTTTCGCTATCCGGATTTTCGTAGTGGCTACGCGGAGCTGCTGCGAAAAGTGTGATCAGACCGCCAGCTCGTCCAGCAGCTTCTGCTGCGCACTGAAGCGCTCTTCACCCTCTTTCGGCTGCACCAGGGTGTAACTGCCATCCGAGTGCAGCTCCCAGGCCTGGGCGTTGTCCTGCAGATAGTAGTCCAGCTCCTTGCGAATGCGCTCGGCGTTCTTGCCGAACAGCTCGAAGCCGGTTTCCACCCGATTGAGCATGTTGCGCTCCATCCAGTCGGCGCTTGAGCCGATCACCACCGGCTTGCCACCATCATTGGCGAACCAGTAGATGCGGGTGTGTTCCAGGAAGCGACCGATGATGGAGCGAACCCGGATGTTCTCGGAGATCCCTTCCAGCCCCGGGCGCAGGCGGCACATGCCACGAATGATCAGATCAATCTGCACACCGGCCTGTGACGCCTCGTACAGGGCACGGATCAGTTTGGGTTCGGTCAGACCGTTCACCTTGATGATGATGTGCCCCTGCTTGCCTGCCTTGACGTTGCGAATCTCGTTCTGAATCAGTTCCAGCATCTTGGCGTGCAGCGTGAACGGCGCGTTGTACAGCTTCTGCAGCTTCTGGATCTTGCCCATGCCGGTGAGCTGCTGGAAGATCTTGTGAACGTCCTCGCCCACTTCGTTGTCGGCGGTCATGTAGCTGTAGTCGGTGTAGAGCCGCGCGGTTCCAGAGTGGTAGTTGCCTGTGCCGAGGTGGCAGTAGCGCACCAGTTCGCTGCCTTCGCGGCGCACGATCAGCATCATCTTGGCGTGAGTCTTGTAGCCCACCACACCGTACACCACCAGACAGCCCGCTTCCTGCAGACGGCTGGCCAGCTGCAGGTTGCTCTCCTCATCGAACCGCGCCCGCAGTTCGATCACCACCGTCACCTCCTTGCCATTGCGTGCCGCTTCCACCAGCGCGTTGACGATGTCGGACTTGACCCCGGTACGGTACAGGGTCTGCTTGATCGCAATCACGTCGTTGTCTTTCGCCGCCTGACGCAACAGGTCCACCACCGGAGTAAAGGACTGGAACGGATGCAGCAGCAGCTGGTCGTTCTTGCGCAGTGCGCTGAAGATGTCTTCGTTGTTCTTCAGCTTGTTGGGCAGGTTTGGGGTGAAGCTTTTCCAGCGCAGCTCTGAGCGCTCCACCAGATCCCGTACCGCCATCAAGCGTGTCAGATTGACCGGCCCGTTAACACGATAGACGTGGCTGTCCGGAAGGTTGAACTCTGCCTGCAGAAAGCTGATCAGGCTCTCGGGCGTACGGCTGTCCACTTCCAGCCGTACTGCATCACCGAACTTGCGCGAGTGCAACTCACCGCGCAGGGCACGGGCCAAATCTTCGATCTCCTCGAAGTCGAAGCTGAGGTCGGCGTTACGGGTGATACGGAACTGGTAGCAGCCATCCACCTTCATCCCCGGGAACAGCTCTTCGGCAAACTCATGGATAATCGATGATAGGAAGATCAGATTGTCACCGCCATCACAGAGCTCGTCCGGCAGACGAATCAAGCGCGGCAACGAGCGCGGAGCGGGAATGATCGCCATGCCGGTCTCACGGCCGAACGCGTCCTTGCCATCCAGCTCAACGATGAAGTTTAGGCTCTTGTTTACCAAGCGCGGGAAGGGGTGCGAGGGGTCCAGCCCAATTGGGCTGATCACCGGCACGATTTTCTCTTCAAAGTAGTCCCGCACCCAGGACAACTGTTCCGCCGTCCAGTCACTACGGCGGCGGAAGTGGATATTTTCTGCTTCCAGAGCCGGAAACATTATGTCGTTCAGAATCTTGTATTGCCGCTCAATATTGATGGCACAGATCTCGGCAATCTTGTCGAGCACCCTCTGCGGGTGCATTGCATCCGGCCCCACCGCCTCACGGCCATACTTGAGCTGTCGCAACTGCTCCGCCACCCGAATTTCGAAAAACTCATCCAGATTGCTTGAAAAGATCAGCAGAAACATCAGCCGTTCCAACAAGGGGTAGCTTTCATCCAGCGCCTGTTCCAGCACTCGCACGTTGAACTGCAGATGACTCAGTTCCCGGTTGATGTACAGCTCGGGCGCTTTCAGATCCACCGGCAGTTTTTCGATCGGATCAATGGTCGGCAGTATCTCCCGGCTCTCCAGCAGGGCTGCGGTGGCTTCGCTCTGCTCCAGCGTCACAGTCACATCCTGACTGATATCATTCATTGCACTTTCTCCCGGGTTGATACTGTCGTCCATTCGTTTCACTCGTTGGTTTAGCGCTGCAGCAACTCGGCAGCCCTGATCGCAAAATAGGTCAGAATGCCGTCGGCACCGGCGCGTTTGATGCATGTCAGGCTCTCCAGAATCACCGACTCCTCGTCGAGCCAGCCATTCTGGAACGCCGCCATGTGCATGGCATACTCGCCACTGACCTGATAGACAAAGGTCGGCACTTTCAGTTCGGTTTTCACACGGTGCACGATATCCAGGTAGGGCATCCCCGGCTTAACCATCACCATATCGGCCCCTTCGGCCAGATCCATCGCAACCTCGTGCAGTGCCTCATCGCTGTTGGCTGGATCCATCTGGTAACTGAATTTGTTTCCCTTGCCCAGATTGCCTGCCGAGCCCACCGCATCGCGGAAGGGGCCATAGTAGGCACTCGCATACTTGGCAGAATAGGCCATAATGCGAGTATTAACGAAGCCGTTGCTTTCCAGCTCATCACGGATTACGCCGATACGGCCATCCATCATGTCACTGGGGGCCACCACATCGGCACCTGCTTCGGCGTGGGACCGAGCCTGCTGCACCAGTGTGTCCACGGTACGGTCGTTGAGTACATAGCCAGTCTCGTCGATGATGCCGTCTTGGCCGTGGGTGGTATACGGATCTAACGCCACATCGGTCATAACACCCAGTTCCGGTACAGCGGCTTTCAGGGCACGCACCGCACGCTGTACCAGCCCATCTGGGTTGTAGGCTTCCTCGGCAAACTCGCTCTTGGCTTCGGCCGGCGTAACCGGAAACAGCGCCAGCATTGGAATACCCAGCTGATGCCAGTATTTTGCCTTTTCCACCAGCAGATCGATGCTGTAGCGCTCCACACCCGGCATCGACGACACCGCTTCCACCTGGTTCTCGCCTTCCAGCACGAAGACTGGATAGATCAGATCATCTGTGGTGAGGACATTTTCACGCATCAGACGACGCGAAAATTCGTCGGCGCGCATTCGGCGCATGCGGGTTTCAGGGTAGAAACGCTGACTGTTGGTAAAAGCCACGGCTCGATTCCTTTTTCAGGTGCATTGGACGACAAAAAGATGACATACAGGTGACAACGGCCCGTTTCACGGCACATCACCTGTTTGGTATTGGTCTCATCTTAACGTAATCTGTGACCAGTGCGACACGACCCCTGTGGGGCGAGTACGGAAAACACTCAATTGCATCGATGGTTACAGCCAAAAGGAGTTCAGCCCATGAAAAAGATCGCGGTGATTCTGTCCGGAAGTGGTGTATTTGATGGCTCCGAAATCTACGAGTCGGTCCTTACCTTCCTGCGCCTTGAGCATAACGGCGTGGCGTATCAGTGTTTTGCCCCCAATGTGGAGCAGATGCACGTGATCAACCACCTGACCGGTGAAGTGGCCGAAGGTGAAGGCCGCAACGTACTGGTTGAAGCGGCACGTCTGGCGCGCGGTGAAATCAAGGATCTGGCCGAGGCTAACCCAGCCGAGTTTGATGCGCTGATCATCCCCGGTGGCTTTGGGGCCGCCAAGAACCTGAGTGATTTTGCCGTCAAGGGCGCCGACTGCACCGTCAACCCACAGTTGGTCACATTTGCCCGTGCCATCCATGACGCCGGCAAGCCCGTAGGCCTGGTCTGCATTGCGCCAGCCATGACGCCGAAGCTGCTCGGTACCGGTATCCGCTGCACTATCGGCAGTGACGAGGGCGTTGCCGGCGCGATCAACAGCATGGGTGGCATACATGAAAACTGCCCGGTGGATCAAATCGTGGTCGATACCGACAACCGGGTCGTGACTACCCCAGCCTATATGCTGGCAGGCTCAATCAGCGAAGCCGCTTCTGGAATCAATCGCCTTGTGGATGAAGTGATCAAAATGGTTTGACCCGCAAAATTAGGAAAAATTCCTATATCCATAATTTTTGGACTCGGCATAATGGGTCTTGTGGATCTCCTGTTCAGGGAACGAATACAAGGACGGCCACGCAGCAGTTCAGGACGCACGGAGTGCACAGGCAAGAAGCCGCTTTTACAACTGCAGGGATACGGATGCCAGAGAGAGGAGCCTGATGATGGATCATCGGCTCCTTTCGCTTTTTATGGGATTTGCAAAAGCCTCTATGGACAGCTGTTCAGCGTGCCGTCCACCCCCCATCAAGCGTGATGGTCTGACCGGTCATGTTGCGCGCCGCCGGGCTGATCAGAAACTGACACACGCCCGCCAACTCCTCTATACTGATGAACGCGCCCTTGGGCATCGGCTTGAGCATAATCTCGTCGATCACATCCTGCTCCGAAATTCCGTTGGCCCTGGCTTGTGCCGCGATCTGCTGCTCAACCAACGGTGTCAGCACATAGGATGGGCAGACCGTATTGATGGTAATGTCGGTATCGGCCGTTTCCAGCGCTACAACCTTTGAAAAGCCCAGCAGGCCATGCTTGGCCGCCACATAGGCGCTTTTATACGGTGATGCGACCAGTGCGTGTATGGAACCGACATTGATGATGCGCCCAAATCCCTGCTGGCGCATGCCGGACAGCAGCGCACGAGTCAACATGGCGGCCCCGGTGAGCATCACCTGTATCAGCTGATCGAACTTTTCCGGCGGAAAGTCTTCCAGCGGAGCTACATGCTGCAGCCCTGCATTGTTGATCAACACATCAACAGGCTCGCCATTCAGAGCCTCAATACTGCCGTGATCCGACACATCCAGTGCCAGCGCCCGGGCTTCTCCGCCTGACGCCTGAATTTCTCTGGCCACGTCGTCTGCAGCCTGTTGCCTGAGATCCGTCACCAGAATGGTATGGCCCTCGGTCGCCAGCGCCAGCGCAAGCCCCTTGCCTATGCCACTGCCGGCACCGGTAATCAATACGCGCATCTGCTCTCTCCTTCATAACGTCACTAAACGGGCATTTCAGACGAGTGCAGATAACTATAGCAGGGGTTGGCGCAACCTGGCATGAGAGGGTGAAAACTGACGGACATATTCCTGCTGCCAAAGCTCGCGCCCCAGTGCATCCAGCGACTGTTGACGACCCGAGGCAATCCACTGCGCCAGTGCAGTTGCCACATCCGGCCAGGGCGACGGACTTGGAGACGACTGTGCCAGCCATGCCTCTACCGGCTCCAGCGCCAGCTCCGACATGGTATTGGCCAGCCCCATCTGTTTCAATACAGCGGCGTTGGAGCGCTGTTCCACCTGACTGTGCAGCGGTTTGACCAGCAGTTTTTTTCCCGCCTGAATCGCCTCGCTGCACAAACCAAAACCGGCATTGCTGATCACGCCGGCACAGCTGCACAAGTCACGCTGAAAACCGTCACGCGAGAAGGGTTGCAGTTCCAAAGGCCCGCGCTGCTCAGGTGTTGCAATATTGCAATAAACGCGAAAGCGATACTTCGGAAAGGCACTCAGCCAGTAGATAACCTCATCCATGGACTCAAACGGCAGATACACCAGAATTTTGTCCGGTTCCTCAGTCAACGGATAGGGCGGAGGGGCTACCAAGGGTGGCAAAATGGGAGCATCGAAGTGGTACCAGTGCACACCCACCGCCTCATCCACAGGTGCGAACAGTTTGAGTGACGGTTTCAACCAGGGTTTGAATCCGGTCCCGGGAATGGGGTGATGGAAAGCATACTGGTGAGCAATACCGAGTGAGGGTACGCCCTGATGCCGTGCTGCCCAGGCCGTGACAGGTTCAAAGTCACTCAGCACCAGATCGTAGCGGCTCAGATCCAGCTGGCGGTAATCGCGCCAGAACTGCACTGGCCGACTTTGCCTAAGAGTTTTCAGCCAGCCCACCCGCCCTGCAGAGGTGACAAAGGTAAAACCACGCCGGGTTTCAAACCGACCAAAGCACTCCATATTGAACAGTCGTTCAGGCGCCCGTCCACTCAGCAGCACATCAACCTCAACGCCTGCCGCCTGCAGCGCAGGCAGCAGCACCCGAGCCCGGGTGATATGTCCATTCCCGGTTGCCTGCACGCCATACAGAATACGCATCAGATCCACTCCCAGACGCCCAGCGCCAGCAGGGTCGAAGTGATGCCAAGCAAAGCACCTGCGGCAATATCAGTCGGGTAGTGAACACCAAGCAGCACTCGGGAGCTACCGATCAACAGTGCCAGAATAAAACCAGGCAGCATTAGTGAAGGGTAAAATTGCGCCAGCAGCATGGCAAATACGAAGGCGGCTGCGGTATGTCCGGACGGGAAGCTGAATTTGTCCGATGGCTCGATGGCCGCTCGAAACCCCTGCAGACGATGGCAGGGCCGGTCACGCCGGATGGTGTTTTTCAGCAGCAGATAGAGCGGCAACTCAATGCCGTAGGCCAAAAGCCCGACCAGCAGAAAGGCCTGGCCATCTTCAGGCTCCCACAGAGCCAGCGTCAGGCCCAGTATGAGATAGAGGCCGCCATCCCCAAGCCGGGAGATCCATCGGCTGCCCGCCATCACCGGTGCATGCTGACCGTAGCCGTTGCACCAGAAGAAGGCGCGGGTATCGAAGGCGTTAAGCTTCTGCAAACGGTTCATGGCGACCACCCCTTGTTGGCACTCAGGTGATCATTTTTCGTTCAAAGCGGTGAAAGTGCAGTTACATCAAGGTGAAGCTTTAATGACAGCCACTCAGTGCTGCAGCCAGTCAGTAATCAGTTGCGTCAGGCGATTCGGGTTGTCCCAGGGCAACATATGCCCCTCCCCTTCCACATTGATCAGTTCAAATGGCTGTTTTAGCCATTCCTGTACCCGTTGGGAGTAACTCAGTGGCAATACCTCGTCTTCGCTGCCGTGGATGATCAGGCCGCGGAAGTTGAACGTCCTCGACAGGCTGCCGAAGCGGTGTGTGAACAGGCTGGACAGGGTGCGTAGCGGATAGTCGAAGACAATCAGGGGATCGCTGTTGATCTCTTCGCCGGCAGGGTGACCGGCCAGTAGACGATCGTAGTCGATGAAATTCTTCATCGGCAGCTGTAAGCCCGGCAGCAGCAACGCACTGCTCCAGATCCATGACCAGCCGACTTGATGCAGCATATCCGGTGCCATTTCGGGTACCAGCAGCGTACCGCAAACCAATCGTTCAATACGTGACTCCCTCTCGGCACAGGCCAGCCCCAGCAATGCTCCGATGGAGTAGCCGTATAAGTATACGGGGCCACTGAAAGTCTGCTGGTAATAGTCGAGGATCTCGCTCAGATCGGTGCAGACCTGGTCTACTGTGTACAGGCCACGCTCGCCACCGGAGTAGCCATGGCCACGCAGGTCCACACCGACCACATTGAGGCCCTGAGCGGAAAGATCGGACAGCAGCTCGGCATAGAGCTCGGAATACGTGCCGATACCGGGAATGAACAGCAGCAGGGGTGCCGTCTCATCAGCACAGGAGTATAGCTCGGTATGCAGCGGTAACGTGCCGATACGAACACATCGACGCAGTTCCAGCCGAGACTCAATACCCAGCTTTCGGCGCAGCTCGGTACGCTGAAGATCAACGGGCGGGTTATAGCAACTGTTCATGTAACTCCTCAACGCTGGCAGCGGCGACAGAATACGGTACTGCGCTGACCCAGCTTTATTTCGGTAAGGTGCTCGCCACAACCATTGCAGGGCTGACCACCTCGGCCATACACATCCAGCACCTGACTGAAGTAGCCAGGCTTGCCATCGCCCCCCACAAAGTCGCGCAAAGTGGTGCCTCCCTGTTCAATGGCGGCTGCAAGTACAGTCTTGATGGTTTCAACCAGTACCGACAGCCTCTCTGCAGAGATACGCCCCGCCGCTCGGCGTGGATCGATTCCGGCACGATACAGGGCTTCATTGGCATAAATGTTACCGACCCCGACCACAACCTGCGCATTCATGATCAGTGCCTTGATTGCTGTTCTGCGCCCTTTGCAGGCGGTCTGCAGATACTCGGCGGTAAAGTCCTCGCTCAGCGGCTCCGGCCCCAGATGGGCCAGCAGGCTGTGTTCGGTACCGTTTTCCTGCCACAGCACGGCACCGAAGCGACGTGGATCAGTCAGCCGCAGCAGCTGCCCGGACGCCAGCACCAGATCCACATGGTCATGCTTGCCCGGAACCGTACCCTGCGGCAGGATGCGCAGACTGCCTGACATACCCAGGTGCACGATCATCTGTCCTCGACTGAAACTCAGCAGCAGATACTTCGCACGCCGCTCGACGCACCGCACCTCATCACCTTCAACCCATTGTGCCAACTGCTCGGGAATGGGCCAGCGCAGTCTGGATTGACGCACCTCCAGCCGCGTGACACGCTGATGAACAATATGGGGCGCAATCCCACGGCATGTGGTTTCAACTTCTGGCAACTCAGGCATGACCCTTCTCCCGTGAAGGCTTGGCAGGGCGCAGTACCAGATAAACACCGAATACCGCCAGCGCCATGCCACCCAGCGCCAGCACCGACAGCTCTTCACCGAACAGCCACCAGGCTTCCAGTGCCGTTACGGGCGGCACCAGATAGAAGTAGCTGGCCACACGTGCCACTTCGCCCTCTCGGATCATCAACATCAGCAGCAGAATGGCACTGACCGACAGACCAAACACCAGCCACAGCAGGGCACCAATAAGCTCCGGGTGCCATTCAACTTCTCGCGTTTCCAGACCAAAACTCAACAGCGCCATCATCAACGCCGTGGACAGGTACTGGAAAAAAGATCCCGTCAGCAGGTCCGTCCCCGCCCCGAAGCGCTTCTGGTACAGCGTGCCTATCGAAATACCCACCAACGCCACCATCGCTGCCAATACAGCCTCAATGCGCACCTCAAAGTTGCCCGGCTGCAGCCCGCTGCCCAGCACCAGCACCACCCCCAAAAGCCCCAGCAGCAGCCCGCCCCACTGGGGCCGGCGCAAGGTCTGCCCGGTCATCATCCAGGCCAAAACCGCTGTCAGAACCGGTTGCAGCCCGACCAGAATGGAGGTCACACCCGCCGGCAGCTGCCATTTGATCGCAGCAAATACACCGCCCAGATAGCATCCATGCACCAGCGCCCCTGCAACGAGCTGATGCATCGCCTGCGACGGCGAAGGCCAGCGGGCACGGAATATGAAGATAAACGCAAGGAACACGCCCAGCGTCAGCAGCATGCGGATCAGCAACAGGTTGAATGGCTCGATGTACGGCAGGCCGTAACGGGCACCGATAAAACCGGTACTCCACAGCAGTACAAACGCCAGAGGTACAAAACGAATCAACGCGGGAGGAACAGACATTCAGGGGCCTTCTGCACAGGAAACAAACCTTACAACAACGGTCGGATATACAGCATGCCAGAAAATAAAAAACCCCGCAGCACATTCAGCACTGCGGGGTTCCGGGATCTCCAGTCCAGAACCAATTACTTGATCTTGGCTTCCTTGTAGATCACGTGCTTACGAACAACCGGGTCGTATTTCTTGAATTCGAACTTGTCCGGAGTGTTACGCTTGTTCTTGTCGGTGGTGTAGAAGTGACCGGTTCCTGCAGAGGATACCAGACGGATCTTCTCGCGTGCGCCTTTAGCCATGATTCAAATCTCCTCAGACTTTCTCGCCACGGGCACGCAGTTCGGTCAGAACCGAATCGATACCCTTCTTGTCGATGATACGCATGCCCTTGGAGGAAACACGCAGACGTACGAAACGGTTTTCGCTCTCTACCCAAAAACGGTGCCAATGCAGGTTCGGCAGGAAGCGACGACGCGTTTTACGGTTTGAGTGGGAAACGTTGTTCCCGGTTACCGGGCCTTTGCCCGTTACCATGCAAACTCGAGACATAGTGACTAAACCTTTCTAACAAGGGTTATGTTTACTTCTGTTCGATGTTTATTGGCCACACAACCGGTGCGACCTCAGGCGGAGCGTCCCATACGAATAAGCCGGACAGAATACCGTACCATTAAGGAACAGAAGGCCGCATATCATACAGAAGCCAATGCAACCACGCCAGCGAATTGTTGAATTTTTCACCAGCGGTCACAGCAGCCCGCGTTCGGCGAACGAAACCGTCTCGCCATCACCAATCACCATATGGTCCAGCACCCGAATATCGACCAGTCCCAGCGCCTGAATCAACCGATCGGTGATCTGTCGATCGGCCTGCGATGGTTCGGCCACGCCGGAAGGATGGTTGTGCGCCAGGATAACCGCCGCGGCATTATGTGCCAGCGCCAGCTTAACCACCTCGCGCGGATGTACGCTGGCGGCATTGATGGTGCCATAGAACAGCGCCTCGTAGCGGATCACTCGGTGGCGGTTATCCAGCAGCAGACAGGCGAACACTTCACGCGGCTCATGCCGCAGACGACTGGCCAGGTACTGACGCACCATGGTCGGGCTCTCCAGCGCCGACTCCCGCACCAGCTGAGCTTCCAGGTGACGCCGCGACATCTCCAGCACCGCCTGCAGCTGAACATACTTGGCCGGCCCCAGACCATGAGCTGTGCAGAAATCCGCCTGGCTGCACTCCAACAGCGGTCGCAGGCCGCCGAAATGTTCCAGCAGTTGTCGCGCCAGATCTACCGCGCTGCAGCCCTGCACACCGGTGCGCAGAAAGATCGCCAGCAGCTCGGCATCCGACAACGCAGCAGCCCCCCGCGCCAGCAGTTTTTCTCTTGGCCGCTCTTCCGCCGGCCAGTCACTGATCGCCATGCTCACCTCCCTGTGAGTGTGAATCCGGGCTGAATCGTCTACGCATTGCCCGGCTGAAGTGGTATCTTAACGCTCCAAACCAGAATGAGAAACTATCGGACATTCAGGGTATGCACAGACTCACTAACCGGCAGATTCTGCTCGGAATCACCGGCGGCATTGCCGCCTACAAAAGTGCCGAACTGACCCGACTGCTCAAGGGCGCCGGGGCCGATGTACGCATTGTCATGACCGCCGCGGCAACCGAATTCATCACCCCGCTGACACTGCAGGCACTGTCTGGACACCCGGTACATCAACATCTGCTCGACCCCGAAGCCGAAGCGGGCATGGGCCATATCGAACTGGCCAAATGGGCCGACCTGATTCTGATCGCACCGGCCAGTGCGGACTTCATCGCCCGCTTCAGCGCCGGCATGGGTGACGATCTGCTGACTACCTTGTGTCTGGCCACCGATGCACCCATCTGCCTGGCACCGGCGATGAATCAGGCGATGTGGCGCGACCCGCGCACCCAGCACAATATCCAGCAGCTGAGCCATCAGGGCGTCAAGGTGTTTGGTCCTGGGGTTGGTGCTCAGGCCTGTGGCGATACCGGCCCCGGACGCATGTTGGAGCCGGAAGAGCTAGCCGAACTGACCGCCGAGCAGTTTCAGCACGGTGCACTCAGTGGCAAACGGGTATTCATCACAGCCGGCCCCACTCGAGAGCCCCTGGACCCGGTGCGCTTCATCTCCAATCACAGCTCCGGCAAAATGGGCTATGCGCTGGCGGAAGCCGCTGCCGATGCCGGTGCTGATGTGCGCCTGATCAGCGGTCCTGTCAATCTGCCATCCCCCCCGCGAGTGGAGTGTGTTCAGGTGGAAAGCGCCGAACAGATGCTGGCCGCTTCGCTGGACGGCGTTGAGCAGTGCGATATTTTTATCGCCGCCGCTGCCGTGGCCGACTATCGCCCGGTGGCGGTCGCCGAACACAAGATCAAGAAAGGCAGTGAAGAGATCATGGAGCTGCGCCTGATCAAGAACCCGGATATCGTTGCCACGGTTGCCGGGCTGGAACGGCAGCGCCCCTTTACCGTGGGGTTTGCCGCCGAAACCCGTGACGTACTCGAATATGCCCGCAGCAAGCTGGAACGCAAGGGGCTGGATCTGATCATCGCCAATGACGTGTCTAATCCCGATATCGGTTTCAACAGCGATGACAACGCCGTTACGCTGGTCAGTACAGCCACGACCCTGACCCTACCACTGGGTCCGAAGCGGTTGCTGGCACGCCAGCTGATTGATCAGATCGCCGAGCATTTCCACCGCAAGAGCCAGAGAACAGAATGAAAGCACTGCAAGTCAAGATTCTGAACGACCGCATCGGTCGTGACATCCCCCTGCCCGCCTACGCCACTGAAGGCTCCGCCGGTCTCGATCTGCGCGCCTGCCTTGATCAGGCACTGACGCTGGAGCCGGGGCAGACCGAGCTGATTCCTACGGGACTGGCGATCCACATCGCGGACCCGGGCCTGTGTGCCATGATCCTTCCGCGCTCGGGCCTCGGCCACAAGCACGGCATCGTATTGGGCAACCTGGTCGGTCTGATCGATTCTGACTATCAGGGCCAGCTATTTGTGTCCTGCTGGAACCGGGGCCAGACCACCTTCACCATCGAGCCGGGTGAGCGTATCGCTCAGATGGTTCTGGTACCGGTGATGCAGGCCGAATTCGAGATTGTCGACGAATTCAGCAACTCTGAGCGCGGCGCGGGTGGCTTCGGCTCTTCCGGTCGCCACTGAATCAATCAGTAAACACTTACTCACGACAGGGAACAGTATCAATGCCCTATCCGTTACAGCAGTTCGACCGTGACATTTTTCGGGCCTACGATATCCGCGGTATCGTTGGTCAGTCGCTGACCGATGCAACCGTGTATCACATTGGTCGCGCCTTTGCCGCTGCAGCCGCTGCACGCAACATTCGTGAAGTCGTCGTTGCCGCCGACGGTCGTCTTTCCGGCCCGTCACTGAAGCAGATTCTGATTCAGGGACTGACCGACAGCGGCTGTCAGGTGCTGGATATCGGCTATGTACCCACACCGGTACTGTATTTTGCCGCGCACCAGCGTGACGACCAGACCGGCATCATGATCACCGGCAGCCACAACCCGGCTGACTATAACGGCTTCAAGATGATGCTCGGTGGCGAAACCCTGTCCGGCGATCAGATTCAGGATCTGGCTCGCTGCATCGAGCAGCAGGCATACGTGGACGGCACCGGTGCCGCCGAACCGCTGGCGATCGAGCGCGCCTACAGCGAGCGCATCCTAAAGGATATCAACCTCAAGCGTCCGATGAAGGTGGTGGTGGACTGCGGCAACGGCATCGCCGGTGGCATCGCGCCCGAACTGCTGGAGCAGCTGGGCTGCGAGGTTATTCCGCTGTTCTGTGAGGTGGATGGCACCTTTCCCAACCATCATCCTGACCCGGGCAAGCTGAAAAACCTGCAGGATGCCATTGCGGCGGTTAAGGAATATCAGGCCGATCTGGGGCTGGCGTTTGACGGAGACGGTGACCGCGTCGGCGTGATTACGCCATCCGGCCATGTGGTCTACCCAGACCGGGTCATGATGCTGTTCGCCGAGGACGTTTTAAGCCGCAACCCAGGGGCCGAAATTCTGTTCGATGTGAAGTGCTCCCGCCTGCTGCCGCAGGTAATCGAGCAGGCCGGCGGCAAGGCCACCATGTGGAAAACCGGCCACTCGCTGATCAAGCGGCAGATGAAGGCGTGCGGCGCCCTGCTGGCCGGTGAGATGAGCGGCCACATCTTCTTCAAGGAGCGCTGGTACGGCTTTGATGACGGCCTCTACAGCGCGGCTCGCCTGTTGGAGATTCTGTCCGGCCGTTATGAGGATGCCGATGCCATCTTCAGCACCTATCCTGAAGATATCAGCACCCCGGAGATCAATATCGAGGTGCGTGAAGACAACAAGTTCGCGCTGGTTGAAGCGCTGCAGCAGGCGGCGTTCCCCGGCGGCAATGTCAGTCACATTGATGGTGTGCGTGTCGACTATGCTGATGGCTGGGGCCTGATGCGTGCGTCCAACACCACACCGGTATTGGTTCTGCGCTTTGAGGCGGAGAATGACGCGGCGCTGTCCCGTATCAAGCATGAATTCCAGTCGCGCCTGAGCGCGATCGATCCCGGTCTGCTGATTCCCGATGCCTGACCGGCACTTATATATGCAAGGAGAGAATATGCCTCTGTCCCGTGAACAAGCCATGTCGACCGCTCACATTCTGTCGGTCGCCCTGCCCTACATCCAGCAGTTTGTCGGCAAGACCATCGTCATCAAGTACGGCGGCAACGCCATGATCGACGAAAAGCTCAAGGCCAGCTTTGCCCGCGATATCGTGATGATGAAGCTGATCGGCATCAACCCGATCGTGGTCCACGGCGGCGGACCGCAGATCGGCAGCCTGCTGGAACAGCTGAAAATCGAGTCCCACTTCATCAACGGCATGCGTGTGACCGACTCCAAGACCATGGACGTGGTTGAGATGGTGCTGGGCGGCATGGTCAACAAGGAAATTGTGGGCCTGATCAACTCCGCCGGCGGCAAGGCGATCGGCCTGACCGGCAAGGATGGTGAACTGCTGCGGGCACGCAAGCTGAAGGTCAAGCACAAGACCCCAGAAATGGAGGCGCCCGAAATCATCGATATCGGCCATGTGGGCGAGGTCGAGAGCGTCAACGTCAAGGTGCTTGGGATGCTGGAGAACTCCGACTTTATTCCCGTCATCGCCCCGATCGGTGTGGGTGAAGACGGCCATGCCTACAACATCAATGCGGACCTGGTAGCCGGCAAGGTGGCAGAAGTACTGAGGGCCGAGAAGTTGATGCTGCTGACCAATATCGCAGGCCTGCTGGACAAGAACGGAAAGGTTCTGACCGGACTGACCACTGCGCAGGTAGACGAGCTGATCGCTGATGGCACCATCTATGGCGGCATGCTGCCCAAGATCGATTGCGCCCTGAGCGCCGTGAAAAGCGGTGTTCGCAGTGCACACATCATCGATGGCCGGGTCGAGCACGCCTGCATGCTGGAGATCTTCACCGATGAAGGTGTCGGTACTCTGATCACCAACAAGGCACTGTGACAGGCGGATGATGAGCGACAAGGAACAGAAAATTTCACGCCGCGAGCAGATTCTGCAGGCGCTGGCACAGATGCTGGAAAACAACCCGGGGCAACGGATCACCACCGCGGCCCTGGCGCGTGAGGTGGGCGTGTCTGAGGCGGCCCTCTACCGCCACTTCCCGAGCAAGGCACGCATGTTCGAAGGATTGATCGGCTTTATCGAAGAGACTCTGTTCTCGCGCATTACGCTGATCACTCAGTCAGATGTGGGCGGCGTGCGCCAGTGTGAGCAGATTCTGACCCTGCTGCTGGCATTCGTGGAAAAGAACCCGGGCATGGCCCGGATTCTGACGGGTGACGCCCTTTCGGGTGAAACCGAGCGCCTGCGAGTACGCATCAACCAGTTGTTCGAACGACTGGAAACCCAGTTGAAGCAGATCATGCGAGAGGCAGAGGTGCGTGAGGGGCTGCGTACGGAGATCCCTGCCGGCTCGGCTGCCAACCTGATGCTGGCCGCAGCCGAGGGTCGTATCCGTCAGTTTGTGCGCAGCGAATTCAAACGCCGTCCGACCGAGTTCTGGCCTGAGCAGTGGGCGCGGCTGGGAACCGGGCTGTACCGTGCACCCGTCGCCTCGGCATAACGAAGGGCGTCAACCCTCGGAGCCTGCCTCAGCAGGCTCCCGCTTCAGGATGTGCATCGCCTTGAGCAGATTCAGAGATTCGTACAACTGATAGTCTCGCTCAGCAAGATCACGACTGCTCGAGCTCTGCTCTGACTGAACGTTCTCCGCATTTCCATTTTCCAGATGCCCTGCAAGATTGCGCTCCTTTACACCCATCTCCTTACGGATCCCGGTGAGCTTGCCCTCATCTACCCGCAGATCAGGCGTAATACCCTGCGCCTGAATGGAACGCCCACCAGGGGTATAGTAACGTGCGGTTGTCAGCTTGATCGCACGCTCCCCCCCCAATGGCAACACGGTCTGTACCGATCCTTTGCCAAAGCTGTCTGTCCCCATGATGATGGCACGTTTGTGATCCTGCAGAGCGCCTGCCACAATTTCAGACGCCGAGGCTGAACCACCGTTTATCAGCACCACCAGCGGCGTATTGGCGGCCGCTGTCTGGGCATTGGCATTGAAGCGCAGCTCGGAGTTTGGCAGCCGGCCTTCGGTATAGACGATCAGGCCTGAGTCAAGGAATGCATTGCTTACCTCAACCGCTGCCTGCAATACCCCTCCGGGATTATTGCGCAGATCCAGTACCAGCCCCTGCAGTGGCGCTGCCTGCTGCATCTCGTTAATCGCCTTGACCAGGTCTTCACCGGTATGGGACTGGAACTGGGATACCCGCAGATAACCGTAACCCGGCTCAAGCAGTTCATGACGCACGCTGGTCACCTTGATCACGTCGCGTACGATTTCCAGTTCAAACGGCTTGTCCTCTCCATCACGCATGATGGTCAGGCGGATGCCGGTACCTACTTCTCCACGCATCAGCTCAACGGCCTGATTCAAGTCCATCCCCTGCACCGGTACATCGTCGAGCTTGATGATAAGGTCACCGGCGCGTACACCGGCACGTTGTGCAGGTGTATCATCGATCGGGGCTATCACGCGAATGAAGCCGTCTTCCTGTCCCACTTCGATGCCAAGGCCGCCAAATTCACCCCGGGTATGAACCTGCAGGCTTTCGAACGCCTCAGGTTCCAGATAGGCGGAATGCGGGTCAAGGCCTGCCAGCATGCCGCGGATGGCATCTTCAAGCAGCTGCCGGTCATCAACCGGCTCCACATAGGCCTGCTTGATGCGGTCAAATACATCCGCAAACATCCGCAATTCTTCCAGCGGCAGAGTTTTCTCTGTCGTCTCTGCAGCAGCACTGGGCTCGGCTGACGCTTGCTGAGCCAGTGGACCAAAGAAAGGCAGTAAACTCAGCGCCGTGATGGCTGTGGCAGTTGCCAGCGGTGTACGCCCGTAGAGCTTCATAAGTGTGTTCCCTGCATGGTGAATTAGCGTTTGCCAAGCCAACTGATTGGATCGATTGAGCGACCCTGATGTCGGATGGCAAAATAGAGTCCCGTTTCCCCGTTACCGCCGCTGCTGCCCGCCAGAGCAACTGCCTCTCCGGTACCAACCCATTCGCCCGGCTCTCGCAGCAGGCTGTCGTTGTGACCGTAGAGGGACAGGTAACCACCTCCGTGATCCAGGATCAAGACCAGTCCATAGCCCCGCAACCAGTCTGCAAATACAACCCGTCCATGGTGTACCGCCTTGACCCGAGTACCTGCCTGAGCAGCAATCAGCATGCCTTCGTAGCTGACATTGTCAACCTGACTGCCAAAGGCCCTCCTCACAGAGCCACTGAGCGGCCAGTCCAGCTTGCCCTTGCGTTGGCTGAACTGAAGGCCGTCTGTCTGCAGCCTGATCTTCTCGAGTGACCGACGAATCTCGGCCAGAACCGACTCCAGCTGTTTCTGATCCTGCTGCAGCTTACCCAGTTTTGACTGCTCTTCCTGCAGACTTTGCTGCAGTCGAGCCAGAGCGCTGGCCTGCCCGGTACGGGCCTGCTTCAACGCTTCCCGTCGCTGTACCAACGCATCACGGGTCGTTATCAAATCGGTATCGGCACGCGCAATCTCGCTGCGTGTTTGCTCCAGCTGTTCAAGCTGTTGCCTGAACTGCTCCAACTGACTGGCAAGCCCTGAACTGACACTATCATAATAGCGCAGCATGCGAGCCAGCTCTTGCGGATCCTGCTGTGACAGGATCAGCTGAACACCGGGCTGCCGCCCCAGCCGGTACTGCTCCTGCAGTAACGTTCGGATCTGGGCCTCACGCTCCTGCAGCCCGGACAGCAGACGGCTTTCATCCGCGCCCAGATTACCGCGATGCTGCTCCAACTGCTCCAGTCGCTGCTGCAGCTGATCCAGCTCGGCCGTCACTTCGCCTATCTGACGGTCAAAACGGCGCAGCTCTGACTGGGCGTTCTTGAGATCATCCTGGCGCTTGCCTACCTGCTGCTGCAAACGCTCGATCTGCTGCTTGAGTGCCTGCAGCTGCTTTTCCGTGGCGACCGGATCCTGTGCCGCCAGCGATAGTGGCAGGCAGAGACACAGGCCGTACAGCAAACGGCGGAGTTGTCTCAAGATAATCAGCCCAGACTGACCAGTGAGTGGCCAGTCATCTCTTTGGGCGATTCCAGCCCCATCAATGCCAGCAGTGTGGGTGCCAGATCACACAGGGCACCATCACTGAGTTTTACACTGCCTGTACGCGGTCCGTCATAGATCAGAGCAACCGGCCATGTGGTGTGCGCGGTATGGGGCTGACCACTGTCAGGATCCACCATCAACTCCACGTTTCCATGGTCGGCAGTAATCAGCGCTTCACCGTCGACCTCCTTCAGTGCTGCCAGTACGCGGGTCAGGCACTGGTCAACGGTCTCAACCGCCTGGACGGCTGCATCGAACTTGCCGGTATGACCTACCATGTCGCCATTGGCAAAATTGCATACGATCAGGTCAAAGCGACCACTGCGAATGGCATCACAGAGCTTGTCGGTCACCTCAGGCGCACTCATCTCCGGCTGCAGATCGTAGGTTGCGACCTGAGGAGACGGCACCAAAATACGTTCCTCACCGGGGTAAACAGCTTCCTGACCTCCATTGAAGAAGAAAGTCACATGTGCATATTTTTCGGTTTCGGAAATACGCAGTTGCGTCTTGCCAAGGCTGGACAGGTACTCACCCAGATCGTTGTGAATTGCCTCCGGTGGATAGGCTACCCGAGCAGCAATATCAGCCGAATACTCGGTCAGCATGACATAGGCGCTCAAGTCTGGACGCTGTTTGCGGTCAAAGCCGGTAAAAACGTCACCGTCAACAAAAGTGCGTGTTATTTCACGCGCCCGATCAGGACGGAAGTTGGCACAGATCACAGTGTCACCGTCGGCAATCAGCCCAACAGGTTGAGCGGTTTCATCGACAATTACGGTTGCCTGTACAAATTCGTCGTTTTCATCCCGGGCATAGGCATTGTGCAGCGCCTCCAATGCACTGTTTGCCTGTTGCGGTGCATCTCCATTGGTCATGGCATTGTAGGCCAGTTCAACCCTATCCCAGCGATTGTCTCGATCCATGGCGAAGTAGCGCCCGACCACCGTCGCAATCGCACCCGTGCCGAGGCGTTCAAAAACCGCCTCGGCAGCGTTGATGGAAGGCTCGGCGGAGCGTGGCGGCATGTCACGCCCATCCAGAATCGCATGCAGATATACCTGCTTGGCGCCACGCTTCACTGCCATTTCCAACAGTGCAAACATGTGATTTTCATGACTGTGCACACCACCTGGCGACAACAGCCCCAGCACATGCACTGCTCGTCCCTGCTCGATGGCTTTATCCATAGCTTCACAAAGCACCGGATTTTCAAAAAAATCACCATCCGCAATCGACTTGGAGATGCGAGTGAAATTCTGGTACACGGTACGACCTGCACCGATGTTCATGTGGCCTACTTCAGAGTTTCCCATCTGCCCCTCAGGCAAACCGACCGCCATGCCCGATGTCTGGATGCGAGAGTTCGGGTTGGATGCCAGGAGACGGTCCCAGGTCGGGGTGCGGGCGGCATCCACCGCAGACGAGGGGGTCGACTCGACTCCGAAACCATCGAGAATAATCAGTGCCTTGGTTGCGCGTGCGTCTGTCATGATCAGCAGTTCTGTCCGGTCGGTTAAAAAACAGGCAGCCATTTTACTGCCTTGGCGTCGGTTTAGCTAACCGAGCACCTGCGGATTTGGCCTCAGCCCTTATCCCTGTCACGGCAGCATTGTATACTTGTTTACCTGATATCCCGCTCATCTGACCGGAACGACTATGGAACGCCTGATCGAATTCGCAATACAGCACTATTATCTGGTCGCTGCCTGGGTTGTGACCCTGGCAGTGCTGCTCTGGACCGAGAAGCGCAAGGCCGGCAAATCAGTATCACCAGCAGAAGCCACTCGCTTGATCAATAAAGAAAGTGGCGTGGTACTCGATATCCGCCAGCGCAAGGAGTGGGATACCGGCCACATTACCGGCGCACACCACATCCCCTTTGCTGACCTCGATCGCCGCCTCAACGAACTGGACAAATTCCGCGACAAGCCTGTTATTGTTGTCTGCAATCTGGGCCAGGCTGCCGGCAGCGCCGCCAAGAAACTCAAGGCTTCAGGCTACAACCATGTTGTGCGCCTGTCTGGCGGAATGACCGAATGGAAAGCCCAGAACATGCCGATCATAAAGTGAGAGCCATGCCTGAAATTACCGTTTACCTGACCCGCTGGTGCCCGTTCTGCACCCGTGCCATCGCACTGCTCGACAGCAAGAACGCTGAATACAAAGCCATTGATGTGGATGCCGACCTCAGCCTGCGTCAGGAGATGATGCAGCGCAGCGGTCGACGTACGGTACCGCAGATTTTTATTGGTGAAACCCATGTGGGCGGCTGTGATGATCTGTTCGCCCTCGAACGACAGGGCAAGCTGGATTCCCTGATCAACGCCTGAACCCATCTTCAAATAAGGAATTATTCATGTCTGACGCTCAAGCCGCCAACCAGCAAGCTACTCAGCCCCAGTTCGCCCTGCAGCGTGTTTTTGTCAAGGACGCTTCGCTGGAAACACCGGCAGGTGCCAAAGCCTTTACCCAAGCTTGGCAGCCTGAAATCAACCTTGAAATGAACACCCGTACCAGCCAACTTGACGAAAAACACTATGAAGTCGTTTTGACTCTGACGGTCACCGGCAAGAATGCTGATGAAACCGCCTTTCTGGTTGAAGTACAGCAGGCAGGCATCTTCCTGATTGCAGGTATCGAAGGCCCTGAACTGCACCACACACTGGGCGCATTCTGCCCGAACCTGCTGTTCCCCTACGCACGTGAAGCGGTAGACAACTTTGTGACCAAGGCCAGCTTCCCTCCGCTGATGCTCGCCCCTGTGAACTTTGATGCCCTCTATGCTCAGCAAATGCAGCAGCAACAGGCTGCCGCAGCAGAAGAGGCTCACTGAGTGCATGCAGGAGCGGTGACCTCACCGCTCCTGTTTGGCCCAGCGCCGGCGTGAAGCAATATAGCTGGCGTTGAAGCGCTCGAAATAACCCTCCAGATGTTCTGCTGCTGCTTGATCTCCTGCCTGCTCAAGCAGCGCAACCGCCACTTCAGCCGTGCACAGGTGCTCCTCAACCGTAGAGCGTCGCAACTGATAACGGCTAAGTCGATCAGTTTCCGGCTCAATCACCGGCAGGTGTTGCAGGTAACGGCTGTGCCTAAACATGCGCCGCGCCTGTCGCCAAGTTCCATCCAGAATAATGAACACCGGAATACGCTCATCAGCCGGTACCTGCTTGAGCATTCGGTGCTCGTAGTCCTCCCCTGCAGGAAACACCAGACAGGGCACATAGCGGTCATTCTGAAGTGCATCAAGCAGATCCTGAGTCGGCTCGGTACGTGACCACTCGAAGATACGGGTATTGGCAATTGAGTCAAGGATCAGTCGCCCCGTATTGGTCGGCTTGTACAACTCATAGCGGTGCGTTAACAGCCAAAATTCACAGCGCGCTTGAACAACCTTGCGCCACTGGCAGATACACACATCAGTCGGCAGCCTGCAACCATCACAACGCTTTACACCCGAGCCTCTGGCGACAAAGGGCTTGCGCGGGGGATTATCGATTTTCACCCTCTCTCCTGCTGAATCCTGAACGGGCAGGCACTATACTGTGAGGCCACCAGAACAGACAAGCTCTGTTAACGACGCCTGCAAGAGCCACTTTCACAATGAATGACAGCCGCTTTAACTCACTCATTCCCCCACAGCCGGAAGTACTGATTGACATTGCACGGCTACTTAAGGCCGAAAACCCTGATCTGACCCACATCGCAACACTGATCAAGTCCGATGTGGCACTCTATTCGGTAGTCCTTAAAAGCATCAACAGCCCCTACTATGGCCTGCGCGTCAGCGTAACCTCCATAGAGCATGCCATCAGTCTGCTGGGGCTAGACCAGATATATAATCTGGTACGACTAACGATACTGCGCAACACATTGAAAAAGACAGGCCGTATGGAGCGCTTCTGGGACACAGCCAAGGATGTGTCCCAGCTGTCGCTAAGTGTTGCACGCAAGCTGCGTCTTCATCTGAACAAGGATGATATATATACCCTTGGCATGCTGCATGACTGTGGATTGCCACTGATGATCCAGGCCTTTTCAGGCTTTCGTGAGTTCCTGCAGTCATCACCCGGTTTCAACGTGACAGAACTGGCTAAACAGGAGCGTGATAGCTTTGGCTTCAGCCATTATCAGGTAGGTGCCAGAATGGCTGAGCGCTGGAACCTGCCTCAGCACGTTGCAGATGCCATCCGTTTACAGCCTCAGCTGGATGATGTTCTGGCAGACAAGGTTGATACTGACGAGAAGACACGACACCTGCTGGCCGTGCTGGCTCTGGCACAGGATATCAGCTCTGAATACCGCTACTACTGGCGTATTCAGTCGGCTCAACAGCTGGAGCAGCTCCAGCCGGCATTGCGCTTCCTGTCGACAACCGATTATGACTATCTGACCCTGAAGGAGAGGCTGATCGAGGAGATGGCGTAGTTTCGCGCCCAACCGGCTTGAGATCAGTGACAGGGCCCGCCGCAGGGAGTGCGCCGGGCCCTTTCTTTTGTCTGGCGCCTGCCTGTGCTTCGCCCCAATGCAAAAACCCCGGCCTCAACGAGACCGGGGTTTCTGGTATTAAGTGCCTGGCGATGACCTACTCTCACATGGGGAAGCCCCACACTACCATCGGCGATGACGCGTTTCACTGCTGAGTTCGGTATGGGATCAGGTGGTTCCACGTCTCTATGGTCGCCAGGCGAAACTGGTACAAACCGGATCTGATTGAGCCTCGTGCTTATATGTCACGTTGCTCTGATTGTCTGTGTTGTTGCTACAAGCGTTCAATCGGTGCTCTTTCGAGCCGATAATCG
>NZ_FNRJ01000008.1 GCF_900107855.1 Marinobacterium iners DSM 11526
GAAGAGGTTGGCGGAACGGACGGGACTCGAACCCGCGACCCCCTGCGTGACAGGCAGGTATTCTAACCAACTGAACTACCGCTCCACTTACTTCATTCACAAACCGGTGCGTTTAAACTCACCCCGTGAATGAGGTGCGCATTTTAAGGAGTTCGCCTGCGTTGTCAATCGTTTATCAGAGATTTTTTTATTTTCCGCCCACCCACCTGCATAGAGTTTCAACGAGGCGATCAGACGGCTTGCAGCGCTGACGGGCATAAGACAGAGTGTGACCAAATCAGAAACCAATCGAAAGCACAGCCATGACTTCAGTTGCCGATAATCATACCGCAAGAGCGTTGGACGCATTCATGCAGCGCCTGACTGATCTGCACCAGCCCGATAGCTGGCCACTCACTCCATACGACCCCGACTGGCCCAGCCCCTGTTACCAGCAGGAAGCCGCCACCGGCGTACGGGTACTATGGCGCCCTGTGCTCAATACTGACGGAACAGACCTGTTTGAGGGACTGAGCAACGCGTTTGAACAACCGATACACTCCTCCGTTATCACTTTCTACAGCCGCTACTGGTCGGATCATATTCCGACCCAGCTGCCCGACGGGCGAGAAATCAGCCTGCTCCAGATCTGGAACCGGGAGGATTTCGAGCGGCTGCGCGGCAACCTGATCGGCCATGCCCTGAGCAAACAGAAGCAGAAGCGCCCGCTCACCCTGTTTTTTGCCACACTGGAGCCGGACACCGATCGTTTTTTCAGCGTCGACAACACGGATGGCAGCATCTGGCTGGAACGAGCCGGCAAGGCACCGCTGGAGCGAATCTCCGACAGTCTGGCCGACTTCCTCGATCAGCTGACGCCTTTGAAACTGCCAGACGTGGAGAGCTGATCAGCCTATGCTGTGTGCCAGCAAGCGACTAATCTGGCACAGAGGACGACCTGACTGCTCTCGCAACTGATTGAAAGCCTCCTGCACCTGTTCCAAGTCACGTTGGGCGGTAGGCTTTTTGTCCACCACGCCCTGCGCCTTCAACGCCACGATTACATCATCGGTTAAAATGAACGTATCCTTGCCCAGCATGCGCAGAAAGTAAGCACCTGAATTGCCGCCCAGCTGTTTGCCGCGCTTTTTGAACAGTTGCCACAGGCCAATGATGTTGTCTTCCGGCCACTGAGCGATCATCCCAGCGACACTGCCATACTCACGCGCCAGGTCGGTCATCAGCACTGCATTGGCGCGGGTCGCCTTGATCTTGCCAAAATGACGAATCAGCTGAGGGTTGTGCATCAACTGCTCCAGCGCCTCGTCACTCATTTCCTCTACCGCTTCCGGGTTAAAGCCGAAAAAGGCCTGCTCGAATGCCGGCCATTTGGCATCAACCAGCGAGTGCTTAAGGCCGGCGCGAAAGATGCGCCGGGTCATTACGGAAAACACCCTGTCATCATTCAGCGCAGCCAGAGTCATTGAGTCCAAAGGCAACGGTCCAAGTATTTCATCAAGTCTTCGTTCCGGATGTAAATTAAGTGCCTGCTCACACAGTTCCGACCAGTTCTTCATGGACACCACCTCCTGTTCAAATCAGGTCTGAAAACAGATCAGTTTGTTGCTCAAGCGGGACCGGGGCGCCATTGTCACGACCAGTACCGAGCGCGTATGATTGGTCACTTTAAATTTGCTGTCCAGTCAGTGCCACGCTCGGCCAGATGCATACGCCCGCCCGTCGCGCCTGGAGCTCAGGAACGAGAAGATGTCCGTCATTCGCAAATCGAATAAGCTGATCAACGTCTGCTACGATATTCGCGGCCCCGTCCTGCAGGAGGCCAAGCGCCTCGAAGAGGAAGGTCACCGCATCCTCAAGCTTAATATCGGCAACCCGGCCCCCTGGGGGTTCGAAGCACCGGAAGAGATCGTGCAGGATGTAATCCTCAACCTGCCCGCCTCGCAGGGCTATTGCGACTCCAAGGGCCTGTTTTCAGCGCGCAAGGCGGTGATGCAGGAGTGTCAGCGCAAAAATATCCGCAATGTGGGCATTGATGACATCTACATCGGCAATGGCGTATCCGAGCTGATCGTCATGTCGATGCAGGGACTGTTGAACGATAACGACGAAATGCTGATTCCGGCTCCGGACTACCCGCTCTGGACAGCGGCGGTGAGCCTGGCCGGTGGCAACCCGGTACATTACATCTGTGACGAGCAGCAGGACTGGTACCCGGACATCGACGACATTCGCAGCAAGATCACCCCCTACACCCGTGGCATTGTCGTCATCAACCCGAACAATCCCACCGGAGCACTCTACCCGGAATCGCTGCTGCTGGAGATTCTGGAGCTGGCCCGCGAACACAAGCTGATCGTGTTTGCCGACGAGATCTACGACAAGATCCTCTACGATGGCGAGCAACACACCTCACTGGCTTCACTGGCTGATGACGTGCTGTGCATCACCTTCAACGGCCTCTCCAAAACCTATCGTGCGGCCGGCTTCCGGTCCGGCTGGATGATCATCAGCGGCCCGAAACACCGCGCCCGCGATCTGATCGAAGGCTTTGAGATGCTGTCCAACATGCGCCTGTGTGCAAACGTGCCTTCGCAGCATGCCATCCAGACGGCACTGGGCGGTTATCAAAGCATCAATGAACTGATCGTGCCTGGCGGGCGCCTCTACGAGCAACGCACCCTGGCCTGGGAGATGCTGAACGACATACCCGGCGTATCCTGTGTCAAACCGAAAGGCGCCATGTACCTGTTCCCGAAACTGGACCCTGCACGCTACCCGATTCGCAACGACGAGAAGTTTGCGCTTGATTTGCTGCAGCAGCAGAAGGTGCTGATCGTACAGGGCAGCGGCTTTAATTACCCTGACACTCAACACTTCAGGCTTGTATTCCTGCCCTCCAAGGACCTACTCACCGACGCCATCGAACGCATCGGCAGCTTCCTGCGTACCTACGAGCAGTGATGCACCTCCGCTGACAACCCGCTCGGGTTGTCAGCAAAATGTCACCTGAATGACATATACTCAAGACAGACCCACCCATGACAGAGAGTCATCATGTTTATCAAGATCAAGAAAAACTGCGGTATTCAGATGGAACACAACGGTCTTGAGAAAGGCCGTCTGGTTCCGGTTACCTCAAACTTTCTGCTCAACCTGAGTCAGGTTGCGGAAGCATCTTTCTACACCATCAAGGATCGCAAGGTACGTCAGGATCTGGAAGGCCACGACATTGAGCTGCCATTGCAGACACGGGTCATCCATCTGCAAATGACCTATCTATACGCGACCTACAAGGAAACCATCAACGGCAACAAGGGCCGCCTGGTGGAGCGACAGTACTACAAGCTTTACTTCTCGCCCGAGAACGTGGATACCTATGAAGAGCTTCGCGGCGTGATCGACCAGCAGGTCGCCAACCCCTGAGCGCTAGGGGGACTCATACAGCACCGTGCGAATGGCGCTGATCAGATCCTCCACATCACGCATCGCCCGATGCCTGCGAAACTGGGTACGGGCGATGAACTGATACTGGATGTGCTGCTCGCCACTGAGCACGGCATCAAGCCCTACCAGCCGAAACGAAGGCTGCATGCCAACTGCTTGATATAACCGACGCAACCAGAAACCATCATAATCAAACGCATCACTGATTACTTCCTCACCCTTAAGTGCCTTATTCAGGCGCCGACAGGCTTCGTCCGCATCGATGCCTTCCTGCTGAAGCAACTCAGGCTCAATTCCATGCAGCTCTTCGGCAAACTCATCCCAATAGGTCCAGCCGGGTACAGATTCCGGGTTAATCAGAAAACTGTCATTGCGACCTGTTTCGGCACAGGCCCATGCAATCTCGATCGGATAGGAGTCCGAGGCAAGACCACTGGCTTCAAGGTCGATACAGATCACGCACTGCTCCCAACTGCTTAACTTCCAAACGGGAGCTCATGATACCAATTTATGTGACGATTCGGGGGACAAAGCGGAAGCAAAATTTTCTTGTCCAGCACAGCACACTGATTGAAACTAACGCACAACACCCCCATCTAATGGGCTAACCCAACTTCAGGAACATTTAACCACCATGATGAGAATTGCACTCTTTCTGGCCACGAACCTGGCTGTCATTCTGGTTGCCAGCGTCACGCTGAACCTGCTCGGGGTTGAACACTACCTCAGTGGAACAGGCCTTAACCTGACTTCACTGCTGATCTTTTGTGCCGTGTTCGGCTTTGCCGGCTCCATCATCTCACTGCTGCTGTCAAAAATGATGGCTAAGATGTCCACCCGCACCCAGCTGATCGAGCAACCCCGCACCGAACAGGAGCGCTGGCTGTTGGATACCGTTGCAGAGCTGTCACAGAAAGCGGGCATCAAGATGCCGGATGTCGGCGTCTTCCCGGCACAGCAGGCCAACGCCTTTGCAACCGGCTGGAACAAAAATGATGCGCTGGTTGCGGTGAGTGCAGGCCTGATGCAGCGCTTTCGCCCGGAAGAGATCCGCGCCGTACTGGCTCACGAAATCGGCCATGTTGCGAATGGTGACATGGTGACATTGGCCCTGATTCAAGGCGTCGTGAATACCTTCGTCATGTTTTTTGCTCGTATTGCCGGTTATGCCGTGGACTCTTTCCTGCGCCGCGGCGAGCAGAGTGGCGGAGTTGGAATCGGCTTCTACATCACCACATTCGTGTTCGAAATCATATTCGGCATTATTGCTTCCACCATCGTGGCCTGGTTCTCTCGCCGCCGCGAATACCGTGCCGATGAAGCCGGCGCACAGCTGGCCAGCCCCCATGCCATGATCGGTGCACTGCAGCGTCTGAAAGCCGAGTACGGCATGCCTGATCAGCTGGAGGGTCAGCTGACCGCCTTTGGCATCAGCAGCCACATGAAGCAGGGATTCATGGCCCTGTTCGCCAGCCACCCCCCGCTGGATGATCGTATTGCTCACCTGAAGCAGATCGGCCGCTAGAGACAAAACCGAAAAGGCGCCTCGACAGGCGCCTTTTCAGCTTCAGGGAAAGTTGTCCGTATGACTACTGATTTACCGGTTTCGCAGCGGGGTAAAGCACAGCATCGCGATAGCCTGTATGCACCTGAATCAGCCCTGCCAGCGAAGCATCCAACTCAGGATCACCACTATCAACGATCAGCGGCCGCCCATCAAGTGCATTCAGCTTGGTTTTGGTCGCCACCACATAGAGACCGCCCCGACCAGCACGCCTGAGCAATTCAGGGCTAAGCTGCTGATTGCCACGGCCGATGATGTGCCCCTGCCCTCCTATCAGAGTGATGACGATCTGCACTGATTGATCTGCCGTTAAGCGCTCCAGCTCGTGGGCAGTACAGTCAGACGCAATCAATTCGCCGTTGCGCACAAGGTCGACACCCAGCAAGGTATTCTCAATCCCAAGCGCATCCATGATGGCCGCCACGGTGGTACCGGAACCGATCAGATAGTTCACGTCCGCGTCCATCTGCTCGATAAAGCCGGCGGCAATATCATCAAGCACCAGCTGCTCATCTTCCTGACCACCGCCGTTTTTAACATGCTGCAGATAGCGGTGCTCGACCGGAACGTTCATTTCGCCAAAAAAGCGAGCCTGTACTCGCCCGGCACGAAAGGCATCTTCATCAAGATCACGCACCTCCTGCCCACCCAGGCTGACCAGCTCACCACGCACCAGCATGGCCAACAACTCTCCTGCGGCGGCAGGTGTAATCGCGTAGACACCGGAGTGAATCTTGACTCCCGCCGGAACACCCAGTACCGGAATTGTATCTTCCACCGCTTCGCAGACATTACGCGCAGTCCCATCACCTCCTGCAAACAGGATAAGATCAGCACCTGACCGTTTCAGGGCTCGCGCCGCAGCCAAGGTATCATCAGCGGTGCTGGGATCGGTCTGTGGCTTACCGATAACCCGGGTGACAAAGCCCAGCTCACGCGCCAGATCAGCCCCCATATCACCGTCCCAGGTCAGTATTTCAATCTCCATGCCCTGGACAGCCATCAGCGCGACACGCGTACGCTCAATGGCACGCGGGACCGCTCCCAGCTCAAGCGCACGTGCAGCAACATCATCACTCCCCTTGAGCGCCACACTGCCACCCAAACCGGCCAACGGGTTAATGATCAATCCCAGCCTGAAGCTCATCTTTCCATCTCCTCCAGGTAGCCGGTATCCAGTAACTGCTGCTGGTAAATAAAGCCCGCCAGAATCAGACGTGTCTCCTCCTCAAGGTCGATGAACTCAATACCATGACTGAAGGCATTGAGCAGTCCAGCGGCAGACTGATACTGGTTGCAGATACGCGCCGGCAGTAACAGCATATGATCCATACCGGCCACACTGACTCGTGCGGTAACATAGAGCGAGTCACCGGGCTGACCGAGAATACGGGCAGCATCAATACGTGCACCTGACAGACTTAGGTCACGGCAGCAGGCCGTAATGGCCGGGCTTGAGCCGGGCAGCGCAAACTCATCCGCTTCAATCCTGACAGTCAGATTCATTGCTACACGGGTGTGCTGGCGCACCTTTTTCAATTCGACCTGCTGCGGGTAGGCCAGATGCCAGTAGTGAAACGGTTGCGACTGGATATGCAACAGGCGGGTTTCGAAGGTACACAGATAATTGCCACTCATCAGCCGAGCGGTAAAACGGGTTCCTGCATGTACCAGCCCCGAGCCGGACGGCTTCGGACCCGTCACCAACAGGCTTTGATTTTCCTTCAGGCCAATCAGCTGAACCGTAAAGCGCTGACGCGGTGAGCGCACTTCCAAACGTACCTTTTCACCGATCACCGGATTCAGTTCAGCCAGCGTTTTCAGTGTTTTGCCTGGCAAGAAGGCGGACATATCGGTCATGCGTTACCTGTCGTCTGTTGCAGTTGTCCCAAGCTGTTATCGATGGTGAAACCCAATGCGTCCAGCTGACGCTCAAGCACCCCACTGGCAGAAACGCGCAGGGTAGCGAATTCTCTGCGTTCGGGATACATGCGCCGCAGCTGATCGAATGCCTTACCTTGCTGTCCAGGTGACAGGGACAACGTAGCGCGCAGGGCTCGATCATCCCGGAAGGGATCATACACCAGCCGCACCGGTGTCAGCAGGTCGGCATCCAGTGACAGCGCCAGGAATTCCACCTCGGCGGCGGGCAATATCTTCTCCAGCTTAATAGTCGCAGGCCGACCAAGATACTCACACAGCGCACGATAGAGCATCCAGCTGCCCCGTATCTTTCCATCCAGCGCATAGCCGGCAATATGCGGCGTCGCTACGGCACAGAGTGCCGCCAGCTGCGGATCAACTTCAGGTTCATGTTCCCACACATCCAGTACAAGCGTCACGTCAGGACGCTGCCGCTTGAACGCCAGCAACGCTCGGTTATCGATCACCGACCCACGGCCGGTATTGAGCAGAATCGCATCCGGTTTCAGCAACGCCAGTGTTTCAGCGTTAAACAGATGCCAGCTTGGCCAGGGCCCTGACCTGACCAGTGGTGTATGCAGAGAGACGATATCAGCCTGTTGCAACAGCGTGGCAAGATCAACAAACCCCGCTTCCCCTTCCTGATCAACCCTCGGCGGGTCACACAACAGCACTTCGATACCCATGGTTTGTAGCCGCTGCTGCAGCCGGCCACCCACATTACCGACCCCTACAATGCCGACCACCTTGTCAAACAGATCGAATCCCCGCTCACCGGCCAGATGCAACAGACTGCTGAGCACATATTCCACCACCGAGTCGGCGTTGGAGCCCGGCGCACTGCTGAAGCCAATACCCTGCCGCTCAAGCCAGGGCAGATCAACATGATCCGTGCCGATGGTGGCCGTGCCCACAAAGCGCACCGGCGTATCGGCGAGGAGCGCCTCATTCACCTGCGTCACCGAACGCACCAACAGTATATCCGCAGCCACCAGGTCATCACGACACAGCTCCCGGCCGGGGCGGCGTACAAGACGGCCCAGGCCGCCAAACAGGGAATCGAGCGCAGGCATGTTCTCATCGGTCACAATTGTCAGTTCAGCTGTCTTCAAGTTCCTATCCTTATCAGGCCGGGGGCTTTACAAATGCCAGTGAATCAGGCTCAATCACGCGCCCCATTATAAGACTATCCCCCCTTCGGGTCATTGAACGGTAACGCTTCCTTGGTTGTGCGCTGGCAGAAAAATCATGATTTTCTTGTTGTCCGGATCTACCGTGATCTGGCTGGCGATTGGGTCGTGACCCAATGCGAGGGCAACCGGTTAACGCCGAAGTGCTATCACCAGACCCTGACCCCCTCCTATCAGGCAGCGCTGCAGTTACTGCGCCAGATCAGCCGCGAACAACGTCAACGAGGCTATCGCCGTACAGCCGCCCATGAAGAACAACTGGGCTTTGATTTCAGTTGAGTTTTTATCACTTCAGCCTTGGCACCCTCACGCCTGCGTTTTATAGTCTCTGACCGCACCAATATGACTGATTGATGGCAGCCAGATGCCTCAGCGCATGGAGAGAGTATGAGCAGATTCGAGTTTTCCCAGATGCCCGACGCCAACGGCTACTTCGGTGAATACGGTGGCCAGCTGATTCCGCCCGAGCTGAAGCAGGTGATGGATGAGATTGACCATGCCTATGAAGAGATCCGCCACCAGCCCGAATTTCAGCAGGAACTGGCCGATCTGTTCACCGACTATGTCGGACGTCCAAGCCCCGTATTCTATGCCCGCCGCCTGAGCGAGAAACTGGGTGGAGCACGCATCTTCCTCAAGCGCGAAGACCTCAACCACACCGGTGCTCACAAGATCAATCACTGCCTGGGGGAAGCCCTGCTGGCCAAATACATGGGCAAGACCAAGGTAATCGCCGAAACCGGTGCCGGCCAACACGGTGTTGCACTGGCAACCGCCTGTGCACTGGTAGGCATCCCCTGCGAAATTCACATGGGTCAGGTCGATATCGAAAAGGAACATCCCAACGTGGTCAAGATGAAAATTCTTGGCTGCACACTGATTCCTGTGACGCGCGGCACTGCCACCTTGAAAGACGCTGTCGACAGCGCCTTTGAAGAGTACCTGAAAGACCCTGACAACTTCATTTATGCCATCGGTTCAGTGGTAGGCCCTCACCCCTTCCCGAAAATGGTGCGCGATTTCCAGAGCATCATCGGCAAGGAAGCGCGTGAACAGTTCCAGCAACGTGAAGGCCGTTTGCCCGATTATGTCACGGCGTGCGTCGGCGGTGGTTCCAACGCCATCGGCATGTTCACGGCATTCCTGGAAGACGAAAACGTCAACCTGGTCGGTGTAGAACCCGCTGGCTTTGGCCTGGATACCGACAAGCACTCCGCCACCATGACTCTGGGCAAGCCCAGTGAAATCCATGGTATGCGCTGCTATGTGCTGGAGCAGGAAGATGGCACACCGATGCCGGTACACTCCATCGCCTCAGGCCTGGACTACCCAGGGGTCGGCCCGCAGCACAGCTACCTGAAAGACTTGGGTCGGGTGCAGTATGAAACCGCCACCGATGACGAATGCCTGGATGCTTTCATGACCCTGTCCCGTGTGGAGGGGATCATTCCTGCACTGGAAAGCTCACATGCCGTTGCCTGGGCGATGCGCAAGGCCCCAGAGCTAAGCCCGGAACAGTGCATTCTGGTTAACCTGTCAGGCCGTGGCGACAAAGACGCGGACTACGTAGCACAGAAACTGGGGCTGTAACGCCCCTTTAGAAGTAATACACCCGCTCTTCAAGCATGATCGACCGGTGCAGCGCCTGCTCTGACCGGTCGATCAGCTCATCCGCTGTCAGACCATCATCCGGGCTCACCGCCACGCCGATATTGATGCAAAGCCCCGGCAGATCCGCTTGCTGCATCTGTTCCAGCGCCGCCGCCAGCTTGTTGATCACCCGCTCAATGGCTTCCGGGCAGTCGATCTGTTCCAGCACCACCAACCAGGCGCCTGAGTCCAGCCGCGCCAGCGTATCACCCTTGCGAATCTGCTCCTGCAGCACTTGCGACATCCGCCTAAGACTGTTGTTGTAGCACCCCTCCGCTTGCTCCGGCTGCTGCCCGCTGAGTTGCAGCGACAGAAACACAACATACTCCTGAGCTCGCTGGGCGCGCTGCAGGGAGTGCTCCAGGCGTGCCCGCACCTTCATGTCTGCTGCCGGCGGCAAGTTGTCCTCACTCAAAGGTGCCAGCGGATGTTGCAGGCGGTACAACGGTGTCATGTCACGCCCAGTAATCAGAACCGAATCGATCGCCTCGTCATCGCCAACTCCGGGGGTCACCTCGAATCGAATCAGACGTGGGCTGGAATCAGGCACCTCCAGCCAGCGCTCCAGATCCTTGCGCTCGTCCGTCACCATCAGTTCACGCAAGACAGGCAACGGGTAGGCCTTGCCCAGCAGCACTTCACGAGATTTGCCGGTGAGACGCGCAAACGCAAGATTACACCAGCTGCAGGTTCCATCCAGACTCAGGACCAGAATCAGCTCCGGCAACTGGTCCATAAGGGCATACAGGTGTTGCGGGTTTACAGCCTGTACTGTTTTTTGTTCTGTGCTGCTGGCACTCATTGGGAGGCTTTCCTGATCTGGTTGTTACAAAGTCTGTCGGGCCTGACACGATAACCAATCCTGCGCCATCTGACCAGATTGTCTCGACCTGTCAGGCCATCAGGTGCGACAATTTGTCACCTTCACGGCTTACCACTGCTCACCTAAACTGGAGCCCGAATGAATACGCGCACCGATACTGCCATGGACTGGCTGAAGCCACTGCTGATGGCACTGTTGATGATCGGCCTGCTGGCCAGCTTCTGGCTGGGTGCACGCTTGATCCAAGAAAGCCTCAGCAGTGGGACGCATGCCCAAACAGTGGACTGTGACCTGCAACAGGGGCCGTGCCAGTTTGAACTGGACGGGGTATTGATGCAGCTTGAAGCAACACCGAGACCTCTGCGGTCATTACTGCCGTTCGAGCTGTTTCTGAAGGTACAGGGTGAACGGGATATTACCCAAGTTAATGCAGAGCTGCAGGGGGTAGATATGTATATGGGACAGAACCGTTTCAACCTCAAAGCTGAACCCGGTAAAAGCAACCTATGGCGCGGACGCAGCGAGCTCGCCATCTGTACCACCGGCGAGATGCGCTGGTACCTTCTGCTGATGCTTGAAACGGCCACCGGGCAGAAACAGGCCCGGTTCGAGTTCAATGCCCGATGAATACACAGCTGAAAACACTCAAGATATTGCTGTTACTGACCGCCTTTCTACTGGCGGGGCTTACGCTCGCGTTCGTATTGCGACCACAGCCAGTCGAGACACGCATTGCACAGGGCGATACCCGCCTTGGCGGCGATTTCACCCTGACTTCTGCCACGGGGCCGGTATCCCTGTCCGACTTCAGGGGGCAGGTTGCCGTTGTATATATCGGCTACGCCTCCTGCCCGGATGTATGCCCCACTGCGCTGGCCGTGCTGACCCAGGCACTTCGCAACCTGGATGACACTCAGCGCGAACAGGTACAGGGCATTTTCATCAGTGTTGACCCGGAGCGAGACACCCCCGAAAAGCTGGCACAATACACCGCTTTCTTCTCACCACGCTTGATCGGTGTTACCGGCAACAAGAGTGAAATCGACAGGGTGGTGAAACAATATGGCGCTTTCTATCGACGCGTAGAGATGCGTGATTCTGCGTTGGGATATGCAGTGGATCACTCATCAAGGCTTTACCTGATCAATCGCGAAGGACAGCTGGTGGACACACTGCTGCACAACAGCACCCCGGATGAACTAACGCTGCACCTTAAACAACTTCTCGCCGAACAAGGATAACATCATGACTCGATTGTCGACTCTGCTGACCGCCCTTTGCCTGAGCAGCTCCATGGCCTTTGCCGCCGATATCAGCGTTGAACAACCTGTTGCCCGCGCCACACCACCGGGCCAGCCTAACAGCGCCGCATTCATGCAACTGGTCAACAAGGGCGAGACAACCGCGCTGGTCGCAGCCAAGTCATCCGTGGCAGACGTGGTTGAACTGCACACGCACACCAATGACGAAGGTGTAATGCGCATGCGCAAAATCGAGAAGATTGAACTGCCCGCCGGAGAAACTACTGTACTGCAACCCGGTGGACTGCATGTAATGCTGATCGGCTTGAAGCAACCGCTGCAGGCCGGCAGTCAGATCGACCTCAGCCTTGAATATGCAGATGGCAGCCAACAGCAGGTTGAAGTTCCTGTACAAATGGCGATGCCGGCCGGCATGCAGATGCAACAGCAAAAACACGGTAGCCACTGAGCCCGGAATGGACCGGAGCCGGCAGGCTTCGGTTCAGCACATCTTGCAGCCGCGCAAGCGTGCATCGAAATGGCTGTAAATTGCCAGGCAGGCTTCCTTCTCGCTTGCCACACCCAAAAATTGACTGTTGTAACCTTCCACATAGTGCATGCTGCGCAGTTCGGGATCCAGCTTGTCCGTCTCAACCCGATACGACTTGAAGCCTACCCGGTAAACACCGGCATAATCCGCATAAGTCAGCTTCCCGCCGTCCACCGTTACGGGCGGGCCTGACCGAGCCAGCTCCAGTGCAGGCACTTTCAGCGGATTGTCAGTGTGCAGAGCCAGAAAAAAGTCTGCCTGCCCAGCGGTATCAAATACACCCAGCACCCAGCTGGCGTCTTCATTCCAGGCATAAAGATACCAGAACACCTCAGCCCCACGACTCAGCGCCAGGCGCTGGTAGTAAAACTGGTCAGAGCGGGCACACTCAAGCGTCAGCAACCGCTCCTGATTTGGCAGTTCACATGACGCATCCGGCAGGCAACTGGCCCAGTCGGTTGCCTGAATCATCAGGTTACGCATATTCACACTCGTCATGTTCGAGGCAGAACTGTTCCGGCTGAAGGGGTTCAGTGCCATATTCCTGCTGCAGTCCCTCCACCAGCGTTCTGACCCGCGGCGGCAACCCCCGCTGCAGTATCATCTGCACCTCAGCCAGTACCGACTGCCTGAAGCCATCGCTGGCACCGATACCGGCACTGAGATTATCGGCACTGAAGTGAAACTTGCGTCCGGCGGACATATTGAAGATCCACTCGTAGGCCTGTGGACGCACTTCAACACGCTCGAACTCGGCCTGTTCATCCGCAGTGCGTCCATCCGGCTTGTACCAGTAACCAAAATCTTCCAGCAGACGACGCTCGGGACCCGCCACGCACCAGTGTGCAATTTCGTGCAGCGCACTGGCATAAAAGCCATGCGCAAAGATGATGCGATGATGCGGATGAACCTGATCGGCCGGCAGATAGATCGGCTCATCGTCACCCGCTACCAGTTCAGTATTGTAGCTGAGAAGAAAAAGGCGGTTGAACAGCCGAATCAGCGGCTGGTAATCCGGTTCAGTCACTGATGTACTCCTGCCAGCGGGTATCGTTGAGCCACCAGGTACTGCCGGTGTTACGATCAATCCTGACCGCCACATACCCTTTGCGATCCTGGTCCGCTCGGTGCAGCAGCACTTTATAGTCCCCTTGCGATGGCGCTTGCTGCTCCTGCAGCGGACGCCATTCACCTCTGTCCGCAAGCCAGGTCGAACCGTTCAGTCGGTGGTAACGCAGCAGAATCCAGTCGCCGTTGCGTGTATAGGTCGTGCCGAGTGCATATTCACCATCCGAGGAACCGGTATTGTCGAGCGAATTCAACACCTGCATCAGCTGCCCGATCGCCATATCCAGCTGTTCACTACCATTGGCAGCTGTTCCCGAGGCTTCAGATTCAACATCCACTTCACTTGTAGCTGCAGTACTGCTGCTGATCAGCTGCAAGCGATTGAGCACCATCTGGTTTTGCTCCTGCAGCCGCTGATTATCGGAGCGCAGTTGCAGCATCTGCTCCTGAATGAGCGTAAGGCGACCACTGAGTTGATCAAACTGGGACTGGCTCGAAATCGTTGGTGCAGCAGGTGGCTGCTGTTCGGGACGTGAGCGATCTTCGCTGGCAGATTGACCGCCAGAGGCTTCTGCCCTTGCACCATCACGCACCTGCTGAGTTTGTGGGGCTTCGTCAGAGGCGCTTTCCGGCCGCGTCTGATTGGTGGCATTACACCCCAAAAGCAGGGCACTCAACAGCAAGGGAGTTAATTTGATGATGCGCACATTAGCCTCGGGTCACCGTAAAATGTGTAGTTATCTTATCCGATCTAGCCGCCGGCATCAGCATTGCCTGAATCCGTTTCATGGCCCAATTGCAAACGCTGCAGCTTGCGATACAGGGTACGCTCACTGACTCCCAGGCGCCGTGCCAGTTCCCGACGTTCACCGCTGAAGCGGGCACTGACTTGCTCCAGATAGCGGTTTTCAAGTTGATCCAGTGGCATCAGCGGCAACGCATCCAGATCCTGCTGCGGCAGCGGTTGTATCTCCAGGCATTCCTGTGGCAAGTGCTCCGGCTGAATAACACCATCATCGGCCAGCAGAATCCCGCGCTCCAGAATGTTACGCAGCTCACGGATATTCCCCGGAAAGGCATAGTGCTGCAGCAGGTCGAGCGTTTGCGCAGCCAGCGTCACCCCCACTCCGCCCGGCAGACGTTGCAGCAGCGACGCCGTCAGCAATGGCAGATCTTCTATACGCTCATGCAACGCCGGCAAGGGTACCGGAAACGCTGAAATCCGATAGTAAAGATCCTGACGGAACAGCCCTTCTCTCACCTGCTGACGCAAATCACGGTGAGTCGCACAGACCAGCCGGAAATCGGCATGTTGTGGCTCAACACTGCCCACGGGCCGAAAGCTGCCGGTTTCGATCAAACGCAACAGCTTGACTTGCAGACTGAGCGGAATTTCGCCAATCTCATCCAGAAACAACGTGCCACCTCGGGCCGCTTCCACCAGCCCCTTCTTGCGACTGACTGCACCGGTAAACGCCCCCCGCTCATGACCGAACAACTCACTTTCAAACAACCCTTCACTCAGGCCGGAGCACTCCACTGTTACGAATGGCGCACGCGCACGCGGGCTGCTCTCATGCAAGGCACGCGCAACCAACTCCTTTCCGGTACCGGACTCGCCCAGCAACAGCACAGTGATTTCACTGGGCGCCGCGCGATGGATCAATGACAACATGCGAGTAAAGGCAGGCGCACGCCCAACCAGCCCTTCCTGATCACTGACCTGCGCCCGCGCTTCGCGTACCTGGTGCATCACTTCCAGAAACCCGGTCAGACGCCCGCGCGCATCGGTCAGCGGCATCATTTCCACATCCACATGCTCGTCACCATAGGGCGTGTTGTGCAGATGCAATACACGTTGACGCTGACCACTCTGACGGCATTCCTTCAACGGGCAGGACTCCCCCGCCTGGTCACAGGGCACCGAATAACCGTGTGACACCTCATAGCAGGTGCGGCCAATCACCTCCCGTTCACCCGCATAAAGGGCACGGTAAGACTGATTGGTTGCCATGACTCTGTATTCAGTCGACAGCAATGCTGCCGGTTCGGGTATTGCTTCCAGCATTGTCGCAGGATCAAACGGCCCGGTTTGTTGCATCGGCTACCTCCACATTTCACCTAAAGCCCTACCGCCACAAATGTCAGCCACGCCACCAACGACTGACATTATTGACGCTCCGCGACACTTTGTCACTTCCACCAACGCCAAGATCAGCGTAAAACTCCAGTCACTATTGTAATCTATACTTGATGAATACTGATTTATGCAAAAATGTTACCCTTTACAAACAAATTGAAATATATGGCACAGGTCCTGCATTATTGCAGGCACACGCATTACGCACTCGGTTTTAACCTGCAACAGGAGACTGGTAATGATCACTGAGGAAATCGTTGATCTTTCCCGGCTACAGTTCGCTATAACGGCGCTGTATCACTACCTTTTCGTCCCGCTGACGCTGGGACTGTCATTCATGCTTGCCATCATGGAGTCGGTTTACGTCATGACCGGCAAGCAGATCTACAAGGACATGACCAAATTCTGGGGCAAGTTGTTTGGCATCAACTTTGCTCTTGGGGTCACTACCGGTCTGACCATGGAATTCGAGTTCGGTACCAACTGGGCTTACTACTCGCATTACGTAGGCGATGTGTTTGGCGCTCCGCTGGCGATCGAAGGCTTGATGGCATTTTTCCTTGAATCAACCTTTGTCGGCCTGTTCTTCTTCGGCTGGGAACGACTGTCCAAGGTCAAGCACCTGATGGTGACCTGGCTGGTCGCATTGGGCTCAAACCTGTCTGCACTCTGGATTTTGGTGGCCAACGGCTGGATGCAGAACCCGGTCGGTTCCGAGTTCAACTACGAAACCATGCGCATGGAGATGACCAGCTTCGCCGAAGTGTTCCTCAACCCGGTGGCGCAGGTGAAATTCGTCCATACCGTTTCAGCAGGGTATGTCACCGCAGCCATGTTCGTGTTGGGCATCAGTGCCTATTACCTGCTTAAGGGGCGCGACCTTGCTTTTGCACGCCGCTCATTTGCGATCGCATCCGCTTTCGGTCTGGCCTCTATTCTGTCGGTGATCCTGCTGGGCGACGAGTCCGGTTATGAGCTGGGTGACGTGCAGAAAACCAAGCTGGCCGCAATCGAAGCTGAATGGCATACCGAAGCGGCACCGGCAGCCTTTACCCTGTTCGGCATGCCGAATGATGAGACCATGAACACCGACTACGCCGTCAAAATCCCTTATGTGATGGGTATCATCGCGACTCGGTCGTTGGATGAAGAGGTCACTGGCATCCGTGACTTGATTGTTGAGCATGAAGCCCGTATCCGCCGCGGCATCTACGCTTACGAGGTACTGCAGAAACTGCGCAATGGTGAAGTGACCGAAGAGCTTGAGGCCGAATTTGATCGCGTCAAAGTCGATCTGGGTTACGGTTTGCTGCTCAAGCGGTATACCGAAAACGTGGTCGATGCCACTGAAGAACAGATTCAGGCAGCCGCCCGGGATACAATCCCAAGTGTTGCACCGATGTTCTGGGCCTTCCGCATCATGGTCGCCAGTGGCTTCTGGATGTTGCTGGTATTTGCACTCGCGTTCTATTTCACTGCCAAGCGCACAGCCTTTACCAAACGCTGGTTGCTCAAAGCGGCATTGTTCTCCATTCCAGCACCCTGGATCGCCAACGAGATGGGCTGGTTTGTTGCCGAGTATGGCCGTCAGCCATGGGCGATCGGTGAGATTCTTCCCACCTTCGTTGCACCATCGGTACTGACCAAAGCTGACCTGCTGGGCAGTCTGGCCGCCTTTATCGTGCTGTACACCCTGCTGGCGATTGTTGAGATCTACCTGATGGTGAGATTCTCGCGCATCGGCCCCAGCAGCCTGCAAACCGGCCGCTACCACCACGAGCAGGATGAGCAATCCGCTTCCGAGCCGGCCAAGGCCTGATCAGGCAAGAGGAGAGATACGATGCTATTCGATTATGAAACACTTAAACTGATCTGGTGGGTGCTGGTTGGCGTGTTGCTGGTCGGCTTCGCCATTACAGACGGCTTCGATATGGGGGCCTGTGCCCTGCTGCCTTTTTTGGGCAAGACGGATGACGAACGCCGTGTGGTAATCAACACGGTAGGCCCACACTGGGAAGGCAACCAGGTCTGGTTTGTTACCGCTGGTGGCGCATTGTTCGCTGCCTGGCCTGCGGTTTATGCCGCGGCCTTCTCGGGCTTCTACTGGGCGATGCTGCTGGTGCTGTTTGCACTGTTTTTCCGCCCGGTCGGTTTTGACTACCGCTCCAAACTGACCAATACCAAATGGCGCAAAGCCTGGGATATGGGGCTGATTGCCGGAGGTGTCGTTCCCTCACTGGTTTTCGGTGTGGCCTTTGGCAACCTGCTGCTGGGCGTGCCCTTTCAGCATGACGAGCTTTTACGCCCAAGCTACTCTGGCAACCTGTTCGGTTTGCTCAACCCCTTCGGCCTGCTTTGCGGTGTTGTGAGCCTCGCAATGCTCTCAATGCACGGCGCCGTCTGGGTACAGCTGCGCAGTCACGGCGTGGTAGAACTGCGCGCCCAGCGTTATGCCCAGTTACTGTCCGTGGTGACACTGGTGGCCTTTGCGCTGGCCGGCATCTGGCTCAGCATGGGCATCGATGGTTATCGCATCATCAGCCAGCCCGCACTGGATGCACTGCCCAACCCGCTGGCCAAGGAAGTTGAAGTCGCAGCCGGCGCCTGGCTGAGCAACTACAGCCTCTACCCGCTCAGCATGCTGGCACCCATCACCGGTTTCACCGGTCTGATTGGCGTCTTCCTCATGGCAGGACGTGGGCGCACAGGATGGTCATTCCTGTTCAGCGCACTGGCATTGGCCGGTATCATTGCCACTGCGGGGGTTTCCATGTTCCCGTTCGTGATGCCATCAAGCCTGAGCCCGAACTCCAGCCTCACCCTGTGGGACGCTGCTTCCAGTCACCTGACCCTGAATGTGATGACCATCGCCGCCATCATCTTCGTACCAACCGTTCTGGGCTACACTCTGTGGTGCTACCGCTCCCTGTGGGCCAAGATTTCGGTGGAATACATTCAGGACAACGATTACTCATCCTACTAAAGGAGATTCAGCCATGTGGTATTTCGCCTGGATTCTCGGTGTGCTTCTGGCCTGCGCATTCGGCATCATCAACGTGATGTGGCTTGAGGCCGAAGATATCGACAGAGATTGATGTCACTGTCGAAATGATCATCTCTCCCCAAAGGCGCCCTCACAGGCGCCTTTTTATCGTCTGATCAACGGTGCGTCCATTCCGGTTTGCGCTTGTTGATGAACGCATCAATGCCTTCCTGTGCATCTGCCGTCAGCATGTTTTCCACCATCACCTCACTGCAGGCCGCATAGGCATCCGACAATGGCAACTCACGCTGGCGCTGGAACGCCTGCTTGCCGATCTGCAACGTGCGACGTGATTTGGACGCAATCTTGCCGGCCAGTTCAGCGACCGCCTGATCCAGATCAGACTCAGGCACCAGACGATTCACCAGACCGATCTCGTAGGCGCGTTGGGCATTGATCAACTCGCCGGTCAGCAGCAGCTCCATCGCATGCTTGGGCTGCACGGCACGGCTCAGCGCCACCATCGGTGTGGAGCAGAACAGGCCGATATTGACACCAGGGGTAGCAAAACGGGCATTATCCGCCGCCACTGCCAGATCAGCCGTGGCAACCAGCTGACAACCTGCGGCCGTCGCCACGCCGTGAACTTGGGCGATCACCGGTACAGCGAGGCTAACGATGCGCTGCATAAGCCCGGCGCAAGTCTGGAAGGTACAACGGTAGTAGTCTTCTTCGCCCTCACCCAGCATTTGCTTAAGATCATGGCCAGCACAGAAACCTTTGCCTGAACCCTTGATCACCACACAGCGAATGGTGAGGTCATCAGCAATGGCATCAAGCTCAGCATGCAACGCCTGCATCAGCTCCATGGAAAGGCTGTTGTAGGCGTCAGGACGGGAAAGCATCAAGGTGGCCACGCCTTCGTGGTCCTGACGCTGCAGTAATGAATGAGTCATGCGGTTACTCCCTTTTTGTTGTTATTCGGGTTTACCCGAATATCGGTCAAAAGGGAACAGCAGGTCAAGCCGGTTTTTCAGACCGAGAGAATATCGATCTTCTCCATCACCTGTACACCCGACCCACCGACTGCAGCTTCATCATCTTCACCCTGTGGCCCGGCCATGGTCTGCATGGCCGGGCCAATACCGTGCGGAAAGCCCAGTTGCAGGCCTTTGAAATCAAACAGTTGTGGATCGGCCAGATGGGAGGGCACCACATTGCACAGGGAGCGAAACATGGTCTCAATCCTGCCAGGATGGGCTTTATCCCAGCCCTGCAGCATCTCCTTGATCACCTGACGTTGCAGGTTCTCCTGCGAGCCGCACAGGTTGCACGGAATGATCGGGAATTCACGCAACTCGGCGTATTCCATGATGTCCTTTTCACGGGCATAGGCGAGCGGGCGGATCACCATGTTCTTGCCGTCATCGGACACCAACTTGGGCGGCATCGACTTCAACTTGCCACCGAAGAACATGTTGAGAAAGAAGGTTTCCAGAATGTCATCACGGTGATGACCGAGCGCAATTTTGTTGGCCCCGATCTCATCGGCAAAGCCATACAGCGTGCCGCGGCGCAAGCGTGAACAAAGACCACAGGTGGTTTTGCCTTCAGGTACCACCGATTTGACGATGGAGTAGGTATCTCGTTCAACGATATGAAACGGCACACCCAGAGACTCAAGATAGGCCGGCAGTACCTCTTCGGGGAAGCCAGGCTGCTTCTGATCCAGATTGACCGCCACCAGCTCAAACCGGATCGGCGCGCTTTTCTGCAGGTTCATCAGAATATCCAGCATGGCAAAGGAGTCCTTGCCACCAGACAGACAGACCATCACCTTGTCGCCGTCTTCAATCATGTTGAAGGCTTCGATCGCCTGCCCCATTTCACGGCGCAGCCGCTTTTGCAGCTTATTGAGGCGGGTTTTCTTCTGCTTATCGAGGCTATCGGTCTGCATGGTTAGTTACTACTGATGACGGGTTAAAAATTGAGCGCAGATTATACATGAATAGCGCTGCGGATAATAAACCCGATATTTTAATGCAGCCCTGATCCATTAAATAAAAAACCTCTAATTTAATGGAACCTTCATGCCCTAAGGGCTATGCTTTTGGGCTGAACTCCAGCATCAACGTGGCGCAGTTCTGGGTTAACCGTGCAGCTGATCTACCCGTACTTCCATGACAGTGAAGCGGCCACTCAACTGAGGCTGGGCCTCGGCGTGCAGTGGGGACAGAGCAATAAACTTCTACTATTACCCCCATTGCCATGTTAAATTTCATTTTGTTATAAGCTTATAATATTGTGTTCTCAGTAGGGGCGCAGCAGCGCCAAATGAATGACAACAGGAGAAACAAAATGGCACTTCGCATTAATGACACCGTACCCAACCTTGATCTGAAAACCGATCTGGGCGACTTCAAACTGCACGACTTCATCGGTGACAGCTGGGCGATCCTGTTCAGCCACCCGAAGGACTTCACCCCGGTCTGCACCACCGAATTCGGTGCTGTAGCACAGCTGGCAGCCGAGTGGGAAAAGCGCGGCACCAAGGTGATCGGTCTGTCCGTTGATGGCGTGGACGAGCACGTTGAATGGAAAGCCGATATCGAGAAATACGCCGGCGCACCGGCCAAGTTCCCGATCATCGCTGACGAAGACATGGGCGTTGCCAAGGCGCTGGACATGCTGCCGGCTGATGCCTACCTGCCGGATGGCCGAACCGCAGCTGATTCTGCCAGCGTACGTGTCGTGTTCATCTTCAGCCCGGACAAGAAGCTGCAGCTGTCCATGACCTACCCGATGTCCATCGGCCGTAACTTCGCTGAAGTCGTACGTGCTCTGGATGCACTGCAGGCAACCTACAAGGTGCCGATCGCAACCGGCGCCAACTGGGAAGTGGGTGATGACGTGATCGTGGCTCTGTCGCTGAACGATGAAGAAGCCAAGGCCAAGTTCGGCGAAATCGACGTCAAACTGCCGTACCTGCGTACCACAAAACAGCCGTCTTAATTCCGGCTGTCACTATTGTTCGAAACAATAGCACCCAACAGCTCTGATACCCATCGGTGCTGATTCCGGTCTGCTTCGGCAGACCGGATGGCACACCGCCCTGATGGCTCGGTTGGCGGTGTGCCTCTCCGGCCTTTCCCATGCCTGTCTGGCAGCACCTGCAATACATACTGGCCAGCATTCTCTTCGCCCCCCTTCCTGGTATGAGGGACATGACTATTGAGCCTATAGGTAAATTCAACCCTTGCAGGGCTGACAACGTTAAATACTCCCTTATTATTAGATAATACTAATATTGTAGGTAGTGGAGACATATCATGAGCAACACCCACACTTCACCGCAGATACCTCAGGTAAAGGCCTTCTTTGATGAGCCGACCAACACCTTCAGTTACGTAGTGCGTGACCCGGCTTCCAATGCCTGCGCCATTCTCGATTCGGTACTGGATTTTGACTACGCCAGCGGACGCACGGATGTACGTTCGGCTGACGCCATCATCGCCTACGTGCAGGACAGCAACCTGCAGGTCAAGTGGATCCTGGAAACCCACGTCCACGCCGACCACCTTTCGGCAGCCCCCTACCTGCATCAGGCATTAGGCGGCAAAACCGGTATTGGCGCCATGATAACAGTGGTGCAGGACACCTTCGGCAAGGCGTTCAATGCCGGCACCGAATTTGCCCGTGACGGCAGCCAGTTCGACCGTCTGTTTGCAGAGGGTGATCGTTTCACCATCGGCAATCTGGAGGGCCATGTTCTGCATACGCCGGGACATACTCCGGCCTGTTTGACCTATGTGATTGGCGATGCCGCTTTTGTCGGCGATACGCTGTTCATGCCGGATTACGGCACCGCTCGCTGCGACTTTCCCGGTGGTGATGCCCGTACTCTGTATCACTCGATTCAGAAAGTACTCAGCCTACCCGCTGAAACACGGATTTTCCTCTGCCATGACTACAAGGCACCTGACCGTGAAGAGTACTGCCATGAAACCACGGTGGCCGAGCAGCGTCAGCACAACGTGCATGTACACGAAGGTATCAGCGAGGACGAGTTCGTACGCATGCGTACCGAACGCGATGCCACCCTGGCAATGCCGGCTCTGATCCTGCCATCGGTTCAGGTCAACATGCGTGCCGGTGAGATGCCGCCTGCCGAAGACAACGGTCAGGTGTATCTGAAAGTGCCAATTAATTTGTTCAAATAAAGAGAACTCATGCATGGATATCAAGGAACTTGAACCTGGCTTTTCGATCTGCCATGCCATCTACCCAAGTGACATGGCAGAACTGAAGTCACGAGGTTTCCGTGCGATCATCTGTAATCGCATGCCTGGCGAGGCGGAAGACCATGTTGACGACGCTGAATTGCGCCAGGCTGCAAAAGCGATCGGTATCGAGTGGGTTGAAATTCCAGTAACCCCTGGTGAGTACACGCCTGAAGCGGTTGAAGCCTTTGGTGTAGCAATCGAAACGTTACCGACGCCGATACTGGCTTTCTGTCGCAGTGGCCGCAGGGCCGTCTCCCTCTGGATTCATAACCAGATGCAACAGGCGACCTGTGACATAGGCCCCCTGCTGCAGGCAGCCCATGCCGCAGGGCACGACCTGCATGAGCAGAAAGATACGTTCATAAAGCGATGACCTGACTCAGGTCTCAAGGGATTTGAGTGAACATTCGAAAGTATTTTCCATTTCTTGAATGGTTGCCGAGCTACCGCCTGACAACCTTTAATCAGGATATTCTGGCCGCGGTGATCGTGACCGTCATGCTGATCCCGCAGTCGCTGGCCTACGCGATGCTGGCCGGGTTGCCACCCGAGGTGGGACTCTACGCCAGTATCGCACCGCTTATACTCTATGCGGTCTTTGGCACCAGCCGTACCCTGTCGGTAGGGCCGGTGGCCGTCATTGCCCTGATGACGGCAGCAGCTGCCGGTGCCATTGCCGCACCGGGCAGTGCCGAATATCTTTCGACCGTGATTCTACTGACCTTCATCTCCGGTTTGATGTTGACGCTGATGGGGCTGCTCCAAATGGGATTTCTGGCCAACTTCCTCAGTCACCCGGTGATTTCCGGGTTCATTACCGCCTCGGCCGTAATCATCGCCTTCAGCCAGCTCAAACACCTGCTGGGCATCGCCGCCAGTGGCCACAATCTGCCCGAGTTGTTAGCCGATTTGGTGAGCAATCTGCCGAATCTGAACCTGACCACCCTGATGATCGGTGCCGGTACTTTACTGTTTCTGTACGGCGCCCGCCGCTGGCTAGTGCCACTGCTGCAACGCCTAGGGCTGAGCAAGGGGCTGGCTGGCGGGTTGGGGCGTCTAGCCCCCATTCTTGCGGTTGTCGTCACCACCTGGATTGCGGCAGCCTTTGATCTGGCGGCAACCGGTCTAGCCGTCGTGGGCAATATTCCGGCGGGTTTGCCGCCGCTGACCCTGCCGTCCGCTGATGCCGGGCTTTGGCAGCAGCTTTGGGTTGGTGCGCTGCTGATCAGTATTGTCGGTTTTGTCGAATCGGTCTCGGTGGGGCAAACCCTTGCCGCCAAACGACGTGAGCGTATTGACCCGGATCAGGAGCTGGTCGGGCTGGGCTGCGCCAATCTTGGCTCGGCTTTAAGTGCCGGCATGCCGGTGACGGGTGGTTTCTCGCGCTCGGTGGTGAATTTTGATGCTGGGGCACGCACCCCTGCCGCCGGTGCCTTTACGGCCGTCGGCATTCTGGTGGTGATCCTCTGGTTCACCCCGCTGCTTGCGACACTGCCGATCGCCACCCTGGCGGCAACAATCATCATTGCCGTGCTGTCGCTGGTGGATCTGCATGCGATCAAACATACCTGGCGTTACTCAAGAGCCGATTTTTCCGCCATGCTGGCTACCATTGTCATTACCCTGCTGCAGGGAGTGGAAGCCGGTATTCTGGCAGGAGTCGGGCTATCTCTGGCGCTGCACCTGTATCGCACCAGTCGCCCGCATAGTGCCGTGGTAGGGCGGTTGAGCGGGACTGAGCATTTCCGCAATGTGGAACGTCATCAGGTAGAAACCGATCCGCATCTGCTGCTGTTGCGGGTGGATGAGAGTCTCTACTTCCCCAATGCCCGTTACCTGGAAGATCGCGTCTTGGAGCTGGTCAGTCAGAATCCGCAGATGCAGCATCTGGTGCTTGGCTGTCAGGCGATCAACCATATTGATGCCTCGGCGCTGGACAGTCTGGAGTCGATTAATCAACGGCTCAAGGATGCAGGTATCCAGCTGCACCTGGCGGAAGTGAAAGGCCCGGTGATGGATCGACTGCAGTTGGTTGAATTCCCGGCGCAATTGAATGGCCGCGTCTTCATGAGTACCTATGAGGCTTGGCAGGTGCTTGCTCAGACAGCGGAGCCTGCAACGGCATGACCCATGACAGTAGAAGCGGCATCTGACTTGCCCTGTTACGGACAAGTGGTAGCAGTATCGGGACTTACCCGCTAGTCTCAAAAGTGTACGTGTTTCGGCAGAGGCCGGTTGCGGCTGATCCTGATCTCGGGAGGAGAATATGGATAGTCTGTTAAGAATGTGCCTTGTATTGGCACTATCAGTGATGTTGGTGCCGGCTTCGGTGGACAAGGCTGGAGCGAGTCTGCCCCTGGGTGACAAGGCTTCAACGGCAGACCACACTCAATTCAAGGCACTGCAAGGCCCCTTCAGCAGTGGGCCCGAGGTAACTCAGGCGTGCCTGCACTGTCATACCGAAGCAGCCAAACAGCTGCAGCAAAGTCTGCACTGGACTTGGGAATATGACCATCCGGTCACTGGTCAGACGCTGGGCAAGCGTCATGTGATCAACAGCTTTTGCGGTTCGGTGACCTCCAATGAGCCGCGCTGTACCAGTTGTCACACCGGCTATGGCTGGGAAGACATGAGCCAGCCGCCACCTCAGGCCGAAACCGCCGTAGACTGTCTGGCCTGCCACGATACCACGGGTGACTATATCAAGTTGCCCGATCAGGCCGGTCATCCGGCCTACACCGCCCGTGAGGTGCCGCCGGGCAGCGGTCAGTGGCAGTCGCCGCCGGATCTGGCCGCCATCGCGCAACAGGTGGGCAGCAGCGGTCGTCACAACTGTGGTGCCTGTCACTTCAATGGCGGCGGTGCCGATGGTGTCAAACATGGTGATCTGGACTCCTCGCTGATCAACCCGGCCCACAGTCTGGATGTGCACATGTCCGCTGACGGAGCTAATTTCAGCTGTGCCGACTGCCACACCACCAGCGCACACAGCGTCACCGGCAGTCGCTACCTGACCAATGCCCGCGATACTCTGGGCGTTGATGTGCCGGGTCATACTGACATGAGCCGAGCCTCCTGCGAGTCCTGCCACGGCATGTCGCCGCACAAGGAAGAAAAGATCAATGAGCATGTGGACCGTGTGGCGTGCCAGACCTGCCACATCCCCGAGTTTGCCCGCGGTGGCATCGCCACCAAAACCTGGTGGGACTGGTCTACTGCCGGACAGCTGGATGAAAACGGCAAGCCGATCACCCGTTATGACGACAAGGGGCACGTGTCTTACCTGAGTACCAAAGGTAATTTCGAGCATGCCGAGAACGCCATGCCTGAATACCGCTGGTTCAACGGTGTGGTGGAGTACACCCTGCAGGATGAAAAGCTGGATATCGCCAACCCGCCGATTCAGATCAACCGCATCAGTGGCAGCGCCGATCAGGCGGACAGCCGCATCTGGCCGTTCAAGATCATGCGCGGCAAGCAGCCCTACGACCAGGTCCATCAGACCCTGCTGGTCACCCATGTGTTCAGCCCGGACGATGACTCGGCGCTGTGGACCAACTTTGACTGGGCCAAGGCGCTCAAGGCCGGTACCGAGCGTGCCGGTCAGCCCTACAGCGGTGAGTTCGACTTCATTGAAACCCAGATGTACTGGCCGATCGCCCATATGGTCGCGCCGGCTGAAAATGCTCTGCACTGCAGTGACTGCCACGCCCGCAGTGGCCGCATGGACGGTATTGAAGGTATCTACATCCCGGCCCGTGACCGTCATCAGTGGCTGGATACCGCCGGCTGGAGTGCGGCTGCACTGGTACTGGCCGGCAGCCTCTTGCATGCCGGCGGCCGTGTGATTGCGACTGTGCGCAGAAGGAGAAAAAAATGAAACGGGAAATGGTCTTCAAACGCTTTGAACGTTTCTGGCACTGGTCGCAGGCGGCGCTGATTTTTTTCCTGCTGACCACCGGATTTGAGATCCACGGCAGCTACAGTCTGTTCGGCTTCGGCCGTGCGGTATCGCTGCACACCACCGCCGCCTGGCTGCTGATCGGCCTTTGGGTACTGGCCATTTTCTGGCACTTCACCACCGGCGAGTGGCGTCAGTACCTGCCGACTACCGACAAGCTGGGGGCGGTAATCCACTACTATGCCGTCGGCACCTTTACCGGGGCTTCGCATCCGTTCAAGAAAACCACACATGCCAAACACAACCCGTTGCAGAAACTGGCCTATCTCTGGTTCAAACTGATGATTTCGCCACTGATCTGGATCTCGGGTCTGCTGTATCTGTTCTACAACCAGTGGGATTCGCTGGGACTGTCCGGCTTGCCTCTGGAATGGGTGGCACTTATCCACACCGGTGCCGCTTTCATGATGCTGATCTTTGTCATTGCCCACGTCTACATGGCCACCATGGGCAAAACCGTGTTCAGCCTGATCAAACCGATGATCACCGGCTATGAGTCTGAAGAAGACGAACACTCCACCGCCGATAACCGCAAACAGGCAGGTTCTCTGAAATGAAAATTGCTGTCACAAGCCAAAACCGTAAAACCGTTACTGGACATGCCGGCCGATGCCGGCGATTCTGGATCTACACAGTCGATGGCGGCGAAGTAGCCGACAAAACGCTACTGGAGCTGAGCAAGGAAGAGTCCTTCCATGACAGCGACAGCAACGCACCTCATCCTTTGGATGGTGTAGATGTTCTGCTGACCGGTGGAATGGGACCGGGCCTGGCACAACGTATGGCTCGCAAGGGGACAGAAGCACAGGTCACATCGGAGACCGATCCTGATGCAGCCATCAAACACTACCTTGATAGCCGGGCTGGGTAAGGATATTACCGATGCTAAGACGTGATCCCGCACAGCCCTGGCACCCAAGTTACTGGCTGGCGTCACTGGGCGCGGGCGGTCTTTCGGTCTCTTTCTTTATGTACCTGATGTGGCTGGTGCCCCATCCGGGCTTCCCCATGCCGACTTGGCAGCATCTTGAAACTGTTCTGAGCGGACAGGCTTCACTCCCAGCTGGCGTGCGTGCCGTCGCACTGTTGGCTACCCTGCTGATGTTACTGTTGGCGGCACTGCACTTAGTGTTGCTGATCTGGAATTTCCGTGAACACCGTGCAGCACGGAGCACAGAGAGCTACAGCAGACTTCTGGGTTCACCGGCAGAAGTACAGTTGATGACCCAGCCACTGACGTTGGCGATGACGGTGAATGTCTGCTTTGCTCTCGGCGCTCTGCTGGTGCCCGGCCTCTGGTCAATCGTTGAGTATCTTTTTCCGCTGGCGCTGTTAGCCTTCGCTGCCATCGGCATCTGGGCGTTGAAACTGTACGGACGCTACATCACTCGCATGCTGGTCAGTGGTGGCTACCGCAGTGAAGAGCATAACCACCTGTCCCCTTTGATTGCCGTTTTTACCTTTTCCATGCTGTCGGTCGGTTTTGCGGCACCCGCCGCCATGTCGCATTATCAAGTCTTGGCGGCCCTCGCCGGTACTTTGTCGATTCTGTTTCTGGTGGTGGCCGTCGTCACCGGCATTCTGGTCCTGATCTCCGGCCTGCAGGCGATGCTGCAACACGGTCTGCAGAATCAGGCTACCCCCAGCATCTGGATGCTGGTTCCCATCATGACCCTGCTGGGGATTGAGTGGGTACGGATGCAGCACGGACTGAGTCATCACTTTTCGGCACCGGTAGAGCAGGGCCGCCTGTTTGTGGTGTTATCGGCCATTTTCATGCTGCAGCTTGGCGTTATGCTGCTGGGTTTTCGCGTAATGCAGCTCAACGGCTACCTCAAAGCTCACCTTAAAGGTGCTGAACGCAACCCGGTCAGCTTTGGTCTGATCTGCCCTGGAGTCGCCCTGTTCGTGATGGGGATGTTCTGGTGGCATCTGGTCTGGGTTGAAAGCGGCATTGTCACGGCTTTTGGAGCGGTCTACTGGCTCGGCATCACACTGCTGGCCCTCGTTCAGCTGCTAACACTGGCAGCTCTGTTACGCCTGAGCGGCCGATTGCTGCGCCACAAATCAGTGCAGATCGCCTCAATGCAGTAGCCAGTAACACTATGACCAGCTAGGAATCATAATGGATTCATCCTCTCTGTTTACTCCAACCGTCCGCCGGGTCATTGTCTTAAGCGTTCTGCTCGCACTGGCAGGTGGTTGGTTGATGGGTCGGCTTACAGCACCAGTGCTGGGCCTGGAAGTCAGTTTTCGCAACGTCAGCGACGTGACAATTGAATCCATACAGCTGGATTTTGGCAGTGCCGATACACAGTCCAGTATTAAGGCTTTTCGCATTGAGCCGGGGGAAGTACGCACACTGGCGCTGAACCACGGTCCCGGAATGGGCTTCAACGTGCAGGTCAGCTACAGTAATGGTCGTAAGCAGGAGTTCTGCGCGTTGCGCGGAGATGAGCGTACTCAGCCAAGGCTGGATTTACGGCCATGAATTTCTAATCACCTGTTCGCAATTGACAAGGAGTTAACATGCGCAAGGTAACAGTTGCCATTATTGGTGCCGGAACTGCCGGCCTTACCGCCTATAGGGCAGCCCGAAAGCATACGGACTCGATACTACTGATCGATCCAGGTCCGCTGGGCACCACCTGTGCCCGTGTCGGCTGCATGCCCAGCAAGTTGTTGATTGCCGCGGCCGATACCGCCTGGCATATGCGCCACGCGGATATGTTCGGCGTGAGTGCGGCCGACATTCAGGTGGATGGCCACAAAGTGATGCAGCGTGTCCGCCGGATGCGCGATCGTTTTGTCGGCAAGGTACTGGAGGGAATGGAGTCAATTCCGGAACAGGATATGCTGCATAAACCCGTGCGTTTTATCTCTGATCATCTGCTGGAAACGGCTGACGGACAGCTCATTGAAGCGGAAAAAATTGTAATCGCCACCGGATCACGCCCTGCTGTGCCGGAATTTCTGCAAAAAGCCGGCAAGCGGCTGCTGCTCAATGATGATCTGTTTGAGCTGGATACTTTGCCTGAGTCAGTTGCCGTGTTCGGTCCCGGTGTGATCGGGCTGGAACTGGGGCAGGCCCTGCTCCGCCTTGGGGTACGGGTGCGCATGTTCGGCGTTGGTGGAGCCGTAGGACCAATCGGTGATGATGAGATTCGCCAGGCAGCTGTTCAATGTTTCAGCGCTGAATTCCCGCTTGACCCCGATGCCCAGGTAAAAGAGATACGTGAAACGGACAGAGCTGTCGAGGTCACTTTCATACATACCGATGAAAAGCCTCTGACCGAGCACTTTGACTATCTGCTTGCGGCAACCGGGCGGCGGCCCAACGTGGATCGACTGGGACTTGATCAGACTCATCTGCAGCTGGATGACCGTGGCGTGCCTGTTTTCGATCCACAAACGTTGCAGTGTTCGGTCGAACACATATTCATCGCCGGTGATGCCAACAACCATCTGCCCCTGCTCCATGAGGCTGCGGATGAAGGTGGCATTGCAGGCCGTAATGCCGCCCTGCTGCCCGATGTACAGCCGGGAGATCGCACAGTCCCGTTGGCCGTTGTGTTTTCCGATCCGCAAATTGCGACGATCGGCATGCGCCCTGCCAATATCCACGAGCAGTTTTCTGGCCGCTTTGCAGAAGCCGTGTATGACTTCGCTTATCAGGCCCGCGCCAAGGTACTGGGCAGAGACAGAGGCTTAATGAAGGTATGGGCTGAAACCGGCAGTGGAACCCTGCTCGGGGCCGAGATTCTCGGGCCTGACGCTGAGCATCTAGCCCACCTGCTGGCCTGGGCCATGCAGCAACAGTTGAGCGTTAGCGATCTTTTGGCGATGCCCTACTATCACCCGGTGCTGGAAGAAGGGCTTCGCAGCCTATTGCGTGATCTGCAGACACGCCTTTGAAGTCATGAGTACAGGCACGACTGGCGCTCTTTCTGTGCCACAACGCTTGCAAACTCTGCTTTTCCTTCAAATGTTCGGCTTGCAACTGTACTTTGAACTCTTCCTCTTTTTGGTGATGTCTAAGACCCAGTAAAAACTTACAAGCCTCAAAGATACAACTAATAATTTATTTGGAATGATAATGCATTAATACGCCAGGAATTTCGGCAGCTGGAACAGGCCTACTGATGAAGAACCCCTGAATTTCATCGCAGCCAAAAGCGGTCAGAAGTGAGAGCTCTTCGGCGGTTTCAACGCCCTCGGCGATCACGCGCATATTCAGACTTTCAGCAATACCCAATACAGCTTTGACAATCCCCTGGTCGGCCGGGTTATGAACCAGATTTTTGATAAACGCTCGGTCAATCTTGATGAAGTCAACGCAAAATTTTTGCAGATACTCCAACGATGAATAACCGGTACCAAAGTCATCAATCGCGAGCGTCACACCCAACTGTTTCAATTCACTGAGCAAAAACAGCGCTTGGTCAGGGTTATCCATGGCGACACTTTCCGTGATTTCCAAATCCAACAGTTTTGGCGGCAAACCTGACAAACGGATCATATGACCCAGCTTACTGGCCAAGTCACCATCCATGAACTGTCGGCCAGAGAGGTTAATACCTACACGTAAACCAAGTCCTTCACGACACCATTCAGACGCTTGCCGAATCGCCTCTTCCGCGACCCAGTAACCGATACTGTGAATTAGCTCCATTTGCTCGGCTATAGGGATAAACTCAGCCGGAGAAACCATCCCCATCTCAGGATGAATCCAACGAATCAAGGCTTCAACACCCACTATACGATTTGAATGTACATCCAGCTGGGGTTGGTAGAGAAGCTTGAATTGGTGCTTCTCAAGCGCATGCCTGAGTTCTGACTCAATATAAAGACGTCGAGCGTGGTCGACCTGACAGCTTTCATCAAAAATTTTGTAGCGACTGCCCCCGGCTTTTTTGACAACCTGACGTGCCTGAATCGCAGCACTGATCAGTTGATTGGGCTCGGAGCCGTGATCAGGACTTATAGCGATGCCCACACTGGTTTCAATGAATATCGGCTGACCGCCCAATTCATAGACTGCTCCAAGTCGCAGTTGTAGATCAGCAATCCAGTTGATGAGTACCTGTTGATCATCAAGCTCAGGTATGAGAATAGCGAATTCATCTGCGCCCAGCCTAGCCATTGGATATAGCCCTTGGGTAGCACTTTGCAGCCGTAAAGAAAAGAGCTGCAGCAACTTATCACCTTCAACCTGGCCGAAGGAATCATTGATCATATGAAAACGAGCAACATCAAGTGTCACCACAGCGCAGGGCTGAGCCTGCTCCAGTTGCTTGGCCAGCAATGCTTGAAAACTTTTCCTATTTGACAGCTGTGTCAGGTTGTCATGATGACGCTGAAATTCAATTGTCTGCCGAGCCTGCCAAAAGTCTGTGACATCCTGCAATACGCAGAGGATCGTATTCTCTGAAGTTTTGCGGGCTGTCATACGAACATGGCGATCGCCATCACCAGCCTTGAATCCATGGCCCAACATTGCTCTTTCATGTTCGTCTGTCAGCAGTTTTTCAAGCTGCTGTCGCACATGCTCTCGCTGCCCAGACTCAACTCGCTGTAAATACCCCTCCAGTCCCATCTGCGAAACGGTTTCAGGTAATTGAAACAACTCAATCAGCCCAGGTGCCCAAGCAAGGGTATCGGTTTTTGAGCGCCATTCAAAAAAGCCCAGCTGAGCAACCTCCTGTGCTTCGTTTTGCATTATGCGCACCTGATCCAATGCACAGGTGATGCGATAGGTTCGCAATGAATATCGAACCCGTCTGATAAGCAACGCCCAATTGATGGGCTTGGTTATAAAATCGGTTGCTCCCTTAGCAAAGGCATTGTCTACTGCCGTGACATCATCCAGCCCTGTCAGCATAACAATGGGCACGTTGGCATCCAATCTTCGGATATGTTCACAGACCTCGAAGCCATCCATGTCAGGCATCACTACATCCAGCAGCACAAGATCGGGGATAGAGTGCGCTTCAAGCCATTCAAGCGCGGCTTGGCCGTTCAAGGCCTGAAATACTTCGTGGCCTTCCTTCTGAATAATCTTGGTCAGTGTCAGCCTCGTGGTAAGATCATCATTCACTACCAGTATGCGGCTTACCCCTGCATCATTTGTATTCAGTTCAAACAATATTCACTCCTGGTATCCGCGTAATTGCAGAAACTTGTACAGAGCACCCTCCAGGCTCTCTGACTCAACGCAGCACTCACATGGAGATTCCCTATGAAAGCCTTGTTTCCATCATCTTATCAATGTCGCTATCACACAACATAAATGGAGACTGTTTTATTGACCCAATGCAAGATGATGGCTGCCAAACTGTTACTTCAAAGACGCAAGCCTGCCTAAACAATGCAATTAAACCATTGTTTTAAATAGCGGACTTTTAATAAAAATCACCAGTATTAAATCCAGTCAAAGTGTATGTTCACACGATTGTGACACAGCAACCATCAATCGGAAGTCCGCGTTTCATGAGACTTTGGCAACGTCACCTTGAAACAGCTACCTTCACCAAGAGTACTCTCAACCTCAATACGGCCTTCATGGGCACTAATGATGCCATATGCGACCGCAAGCCCCAGTCCGGTTCCTTCACCGGGCTCTTTGGTTGTGAAAAAAGGCTCGAAGATATGATTTAGGTTCTCAGGAGCAATACCACAGCCGCTGTCACAAACTTCGAATATTACATTTGTTTCAGTTTGACTTGAGGCTATACGAATGCAGCCATCGCTTCGAATAGCCTGGGCAGCATTAACAACCAATGCCATGATCACCTGGTTAAGCTGTGCTGGCACAGCCCTGATCTGTGGCAGTGACGGATCCAGTCGAGTTTCGACTTTGGCCTTATATTTGTACTCGTAATGGCAGATGACCAATGTAGTTTCGATACAGTGGTTCAGATCACAGGCCTGCCATGCCGTATCACCGGAGTGGGAGAACTCCAGCAGACTCTCGGTAATATGACGGATACGGCGGACGCCCTCCATCGAGTCAGCCAGCAAATCACCTATGTTATCGGTAATATTCACATAGCGCTCTTGAGTTTCCAGTTTGCTCAAATGTTCCTGTTGTCCGCCTGGAACAAGCTCAGAAGCATTCTGGTAGAGGCGTAACAGTGAGGGTACATAATCATTCAGGATACTCACGTTGGCACTGACGAATGCCAATGGGTTGTTGATTTCGTGCGCCACCCCGGTAGCCAGAACCCCAACGGAAGCCATTTTCTCGGACTGCACCAATTGTGCCTGTGTAGATTTTAGTTCAGAAATCAGCCTGTTTTGCTCTTCACGTTCATGCTGCAGATCCACGTTGGTCTGGCGTAACTCTCGCGTCCTCTCCTCTACCCGGGCCTCCAGCACTTGATTCAGTCTGGCCAGACGCCGGTTCGCTTCATCAAGCTCTGCGCGACTGAGTTCAATAGTTTTACCCATTTCAAGCAAACCATTTGAAACGGCACTCAACTCCGTAATATCGGTTGTCACAGGTTCAGGACGATAACGCCCCTGACCGATAGCACTGATCATGCGCCTCAAGCCTTGCATTGGCTGAGACAAACGCAAGCTCACCTGCTGTGACTTGCGGTACAGGTACACCATGAACAGCAGATAAAACGCCAGCAGCCCTAAAATTATTCCGACAGCAATTTGATCCACGCGCGCTTTCAAAGCGTTGGCATCGGCATACAATCGTGCCTGATCAGCAACTACCAGCAAATGCCAGTCGGCACCGGGAATCAGCGACCAGGCAGCCAATTTAGGCTCTCCTGCCATCTCCAGCGCAACGACACCATCCTCTGAGGTGTGAATACCTTCAGCCAGCAAGCTGCTGTCTTGACGCTTGAACAGGTTAAAGGCTTCCGGCTTGAAGGTATCCTGCTTGATCGCTGTCGCGTAATCATGCTCAGTTAGCTCTTTCAGCTGCCAATCATGCTCAGCGGCTTCCGGCATTGCCAGAATTGTACCGCTACTATCAACCAGCAATGCATAGCTGTCCCAAGGAAGGCTCAGGGCCAATACCTGTTGGATGATTTCAGAGACCCTGATATCCAGCCCTGCAACCCCTTCAAGAAAATCGCTGTTGCTACGATAAACAGGCGCAATTGCTGATGCCATCCAACCTTGCCCCGCCGGATCAATGTACACATCCGTCCACACCACTTTACGCTCAGGGTTATGCTCCGCATCCGCTTCATAATAGAAGTTGTAGTCACGCACATTCAGATCGTAGGGATACTGCTCCACCACGTCGAATGCTGGATAAATCCGATTCATTGAATCGTGGGTGTTTATGTAGGCCTGGGTGACCAGCGAACTGCTGTATACCAACTGTTTCATCAACGGGTCGATTTGTACCAGCTTCCAAGCCTTGTTCATTTCGGCAGTGCCCACAGGCGTAATGGATGAATAGAACATGGCGGCACCTTCCGTATCAGCCCGAGTATGCCAAACACCGTTGTCACTCAGGGCATAGCGGGACTTTTCCACATCACTGGCCTCATGCGGTGTGTCATAGGCCTGTGAGATGAGCGCCGCGAACAGATCAGTCATTTCGGCAACGCCATTAAGCTGACTGGCAATCACGTCGGACTCGATGCGTGCCGTTTCCAGCAAAGACTCTTGCGCACTGCGCTGCATAGTAGCGATGTTTTCATCACGGATAATGTAGTTGGTGGCAAGATAGGCAGCGATCAGCGCCAATTCTATGAAAATAATGGGTACCAGAGCATTTCTTATATAGGTACTCCACAACACTCTGAAGACGTTTTGTTCGTGGCTGCTCTGCTGTTTGTTCATACCAAAATCAACTCTGTTTGATTGGAAGGGCCAAAGTGAAGCAAGTGCCTCTACTTGGCCGATTTTCGGCACGAATTTCGCCTCCGTGGGCAACCATTATTTCATGGCAAATCGCTAAACCGAGCCCGGTTCCTTTTCCTGCAGGCTTCGTAGTGACGAAAGGTTCAAACAGACGCGTTTTGATCTCTTCAGAAATCCCATAGCCTTCATCACAGACACTAATTTCAACACGGCTCTCGGCACATTCATGTATACTAATATGAATATCGCCCCCCCTGGGCATAGCTTGGGCGGCATTGACAAACAGGTTCACCAACACCTGAGACATCTGAGCCGGACGGCACCACACCTCAGGCACTTCTGTATATTCGCGCTTAATTTGGCGAACCGTGTATTTCAGTTCGTGGTTAACCAGACGAAGCGCCGTTTCAACCAGTTTTTGCAGGCACACAAACTGCTTCTGACCTTCATCATCATGAGCGTAGTCTCTCAGGTTCGAGACAATACCTTCGATACGCTCGACACCTTCACTGGTTTCATCCAGCAGGATAGGCAATTCGGCATGGAGATAGTCATAGTCATGCCGTTTCTTTAGTCCTGCCAAAGCCTCGGATAATGTTGAATCCAGCTGAGAATCAGCCAGTGCCAATATACTGTCAACTAATTGATCAAGCTCCGCCACATACTGCGTCAGCGTCTGTAAGTTGGTCTTTACATAACAGACGGGATTATTGATCTCATGGGCAACGCCAGCAACCAATCGGCCAAGGGTTGCCATTTTTTCCAACTGCATTAACTGTTGCAACTCCTGATGACCAGGAAGATCACTGCTCTCTAGGGGAATCTTAGTCACCATTTGCCTCAATGGCATCATTCAAAGTGCCATACTGCAGTTTGACAGCGGCATTCAGAATTTCGGTTGCAGGTTCGCAGTCATAGGGCAGATCAGGATCCAGTTGATGCTGTATCGCTTCAATCACTTCTGACTCAAAACCCCATAACTCCAGCAGGTAAGCACTTGCAATATTGTACTCTTGAGAGTCAGCGCCCAGTAACAGTACACCTATGTTGTGCAACAACGCGCTGACCACTGCAAGGTTACGAATATTCCTGCTGACACCTCGACTGTCGGCCAAAGTTCCAACGTGCTCGGCCAACAACAATGCATCACGCATCAATCGATCACCCAGTGCTCGAGGCACAGTGCTGTTGTGTTGGTAAAGTTCAATAATTAATACCAGATTATGAATGGTCTGGAGTCCCAGCCGCATCACTGCCACTTCAACATCGTGAGTACGGGAGTTAAAACCAAAGAAAGGAGAATTCACCAACTGCAACACTCTACTCAGCAGTACCTGGTCGTGCCGAATCAACTCAGCTACCTCAGCGACATCTGGTTCTTGCTGCTCCAAAACATGAGTAATCTGTTGATACACTTCAGGAAGCACGGGGAGGCTTTCCTGCTGCCCCAGACGACCACGCAACGTGACACTCAGAGGCAATTGGTGCAGAACACGTGCCCTTGTCAACAGATCATCAATGACTTCACGCTCAAAGGGTTTGCGGATGACCAAATGTGCGGCTGCTGTTGCTCTGATAGCACTTTCCATCTGAGCATCACCCGAAAGCAACACACGTATAGCTTCAGGCGCAGTATCTGCGACATGTCCCAGAAGCTCAATGCCATCCATTTCGGACATATTCCGGTCAGCCACCACAACCCATGGAGTGAGGCTATCCAGTTGATCCAGCGCTTGTACAGGCGAGCTGAAAAAGTGCATATCCCAATCACGATGACTTAGACGCAGAAGGCGCCTGAGAGCATTAAGTACACCCGGCTCATTATCAACAAACACTATACAGGGCGCGTTCATGTAGCCATCCTTTTCACTACAAATATACACTTGGCCTTTAACATCAAGCTAATGCAGACTCTTGCAAGGGTAGTAATCGTGAAACCGTCTTGGTGAGTGTTTCATTGTCGAAGGGTTTGGAGAGTACGGCATCCGCCCCCTCGTCCCGAGCACGCTGGAGTGACAGCTGATCCAGCGCGGATATGACAATAACCTTGATATGCTCAGTTTCGGGAGTTGATCGGATGAACTTCAAGACATCATATCCACTAACCCCAGGCATCCTGAGATCCAGTGTAACCAGTGCAGGCTGGTACTTGATCATCTGACTCCCACCCTGAAACCCATCCAAGGCGGTCTCTGTCTCATATCCTTCCGCCCTGAGAATACGGGCAATAGAACGTGCCACTGCAGCCTCATCGTCAATGATCAGAATACGCTTATTATTTTCCGCAGCCAAATCAGGCGGGACAGGCATATTGTGCTCATGGAGAAACTGGACAAAGTCCTCAACACGCACTCGGTTGTTTCCTCGTCCAGGAAGCTTGAATCCTTTGAGTGCACCGCGATCTATCCAGCGAATAACCGTTCGCAGATTCACGTCACACATCTTCGCAATATCGCCCGTTGTGAGTGTTTTCATGTCATACCTGATCAGGTTGTTCAGTAATAAGCGGGGTGACCTTCAAGCACCGACAGGATCAACCCAGAGAAGGCCTTGACCTATTTTATAGACAAATGATAAAAATGCGACAGTTGTGACAGGCTTTTCTACTTCTGCTTTATGCCAGCAATAACACCAGTGACACGATAATCAGAAGCCAGGCGCTTTGTGCAGACATCCAAGGCTCGAACCTCTGAGCCCAAGGTAATACTCTTCTCAGGCTGCTGCACAAAGGTCTCATCAATTCAGTGTAGACTATGGGCTGCATTTGGTAAGGAAGCGTTACTCGCTTGCAAAGCACTTCCAAGGGGGCAACCAGATCACCCGCCGGTACTCTGGGGGCACGCAAATGAACTTTAAGGGATATCCCACCCAGCAGAAAAGCCAGCAGTATCGGCCATAACAGTGTCGGCAATGCATTGAGTTGGTCGACCGGCACTGACTCAATTGCCAGCGGCAGACCGGGTGCAAGCAAAGGGAACAGTACCAGACTGGTCACTAGCGTCAGCAGCCAGCCCACTGCTCTGCGCGGATCAGTTCCATTCTTGTTTGTGTGCTGCCATTGCAGCCAGAGGAACCTCAACACCAGCACCATAGTTGCAACGGCGCCGGCACTGAGCAAGCTACTCAGCCAGGGCGCCAGCCAAAGGGACAACCCTTCTGGCACCAGCGCCTGCTTCATGGCCAGCTTGGCATAGGCTCCACTGGTAAAGGGCAAGCCGGCCAGTGACAGCCCCGGCAATGCCAGCAGCAGCCAATACAGCCCTCGCGGAACAGAAGCACATGGCGATGATATGCCCACCGACAGAAACATCGCCCCTTTGGCCAGGCCATGATGCAGTGCGTACAGGCCAATCAGCGGCAGCAACCAATGGGCACGCTCGGGCTCAGCCAGCGCAATACCCAGCATCAGCGTCATCAACCCCATCTGGCTGATGCTGGAATAGGCCAGCACTGCCTTCGCCTGCTGCTGACAGACACCGATCAGCGCAGCGCCGAGCGATGCCACAACACCGGTGAGTGCAAGCACCGTACCCGGAAGTTCATAGCTCGCCAGCCCCAGCGGCAGGGTCAGTAGCCATCCCAGCAAGCCCGCCTTGATCATGGCTCCGCTGAGCACGGCACTGGCCGGCGTCGGCGCAACCGGGTGAGCCAGTGGCAGCCACATGTGTAACAGTGGAAGCCCGGCCTTTACACCAAAGCCACACAACAGTAGCACCATGATCAGCACAGTATCGGCTGATGCCGCGATCGCACCGGGCAGGTCAGCCAGCAGCAAGCTGTCAGCGGCACCTGCCGCCAGAACCAGTCCTGCCAACAGCGCCATCTCACCGAACACCGCCATGATCAGGTATAGCCGTCCCGCCCTGAATGCATCAGGCTTGCGCTCATGCACAACCAACCCATAGCCGGCAAAGGTCATCAGCGCAAAAAAGGTATAGAAACTGACCAGATCCCCCGCCAGTACCAACCCCAGATTACCGCTGAGGGTCAGCGCCCAGAACAGCGCAAAGCTGGTTCGTCGAGCCTTGATGTAGCCCGATGCAAACAGCCCTGCAAAGCTCCACAGTAATGCCGTCAATAAAAGGAACGGCTGGCGCAGCTCATCAAGTTGCCAACTGGCTCCAAGCAACAACCCAGGCAGCTCCAGTTGCCAATTCCCGGGCCCCATCAGAGCCAATCCCAGCGCAGGCAGTGGCAACAAGGGAAGCACGGGCCACAGCAGTGGCCGTGTTGCTCGGCTCGGTACCAACAGCAACACGCACAGCGGTATTGCAACAGCGCTCAGAATCCAAAAGGTCATGGCAGGTACTCCCGTGCGGCGATCAGCTTAGCCCAGCTCAGAGGACTAAGGGGCAGAGCAGCAAACAGGCCCACCAATAGAGTCAATACGGCGGTTACCAGCGGAGGCCAAAGCAGCCAGCTATGGGTCTCCAGTTTCCCCCAGCGCCGCTGCTCAGACCAATCATATTCCGGTTGAAACCAGAGGCGGTGAATCACAGGCAAAAAGTAGGCGGCATTCAGCAGACTGCTGATCAGCAGCACTCCTATAACCCACTCCATCTGGACATTAAGTGCCCCTGTTCCCAGGGTCCATTTGGTAATAAAGCCTGCCAATGGTGGAACACCGATCATGCCAAAGGCCGCCAGCGTGAAAGCGGTTGACGTCAGGGGCATGCGCTTTCCAGCTCCATTCAACTCATGGATTTTGTGAATGCCAAGTGTCTCGGCATAATTACCGGCACAGAAAAACAGCGTGATTTTCATAATCCCTTGATGCAACAGATGGACCAGACCACCCACTGTTCCCACCGGACCGAATACTGCAGTGCCCAGCACGATATAGGACACCTGGCTGACGGTGGAAAAAGCCAGCCGCCGCTTCAGGTCCGTCTGAGCCAGCGCCCGGACAGAGCCATATATAATCGTAAACGCCGCCAGCCAACCCAAAGGTTCCAGAACACCCAACAGGGCAGCAAACTCAATGCCGTACAGGTCATACACAACCCTCACGATACCGAAGGCACCCGCCTTGACCACCGCCACTGCATGCAACAGCGCACTGACAGGCGCAGGTGCCACCATGGCCTGTGGCAGCCAGCCATGCAGTGGAAACAGCGCCGCTTTGACGCCGAGCCCAGCCACCAGAAGAACAAAAATCATAATCAGCTGAGAGTGAAGTTCTTCATTAAGATCAACCAGTTGGCCGATTTCCTGAAACGATAGATCACCTGCCAGCCCCTGCAGCCAGATCATGCCCAGCAGCAATGCAGCCCCGCCACTGAGCGTATAGATAATGTAGTTACGCCCGGCCTGTAATGCTTTCTCCGTTCCCCGGTGGACCACCAGTGGGTAGGTGGAGAGCGTCAACATCTCGTAGAACAGGAAGAAGGTGAAGAGGTTGCCCGCCAGTGCAATACCCATGGTACTGGCCACGCAGAGACTGAAAAATCCGAAAAAGCGGCTGCGATTCGGCGAATCTTCGAGGTAGCCCACTGCATAAATGGTGGTCAACAGCCACAACACGGCCGACAGACCAGCAAACATCATTGCCAGCGCATCGGCCTGCAGCTCAAAGCTGACACCGGGCAGGATCTCGTAGCTGAGGCCATAATCCAGCTGATGAATAACCCCCCAGGTCATTACCCCCACCAATACCACCTTGATCAGGGCTGCCAGCAGGTTGATACCAGTACGCAAGCGGTGCCGCTGCTCCGGCAGTGCAAAGATGATCACCGCTGCAAGCATTGAACTGAGCAGCGCCAGTATCGGGATCAGAACCAGCTGGGTCATTGCACCTCCTCGAACGGCAGCGCCATCACCGACAGGACCTGGCTGCCCGCCAGGCCCAGCCCCAACGAGGCCACTGCCAACAACATTGCCACCACTTCAAGCCGGCGATCCGGATGGTAAAAATGATCCTTCTCATCCCTTTCCAGAAACGATGCGCGATAGATGCGAAACACATAAGCCGCCGACAGCAGACCGCCCCCCACCAGCACCAGTATCCACCACCACTGGCCCGACGCCATACTGGCCTGTAGCAGCATCCACTTGGCCGCAAAACCACCCGAAGGCGGCAGCCCCATCAGGGAGACGCCGGCCAGACCAAAGGAAAACAGTGAAAACGGCAGAAAGTGGCTGACACCCGCCAATGCATCCACACGATTATTGCCCACCGCCAGAATCAGGTTGCCCGCCGCCAGAAACATGGCTGATTTTGCCAGGGCATGGCTGATCACCTGCAGAGTAATCCCCTGCTGCGCCTGAAGTGATACGGATGCATCAACCCCATATGTAAGCGGAAACAGCAGGAACAGATAGCCAATCTGGGCAACCGAAGAGTAGGCCACCACCTGTTTAAGCCGTGGTTGGCACCAGGCCAGCCAGCTGCCCCAGATCACGGCAGCGGCTCCCAATGCTCCAATCAGCTGAGCCATCCATTGGCTGGCGACAGCCTCCCCTGTTTCCAGCCAAATCCGTGCTGCAATATAGAACGATGCCTTGACCACCAGTGCTGACAGCAGAGCACTGACCGGTGATTTTGCAATGCCATGCGCCGGCGGCAGCCAGCCGTGCAAAGGGAACAGCGCCGTCTTGAGCGCCAGCCCCACCAACATCAGTACCAATGCGGGACGCATCAGCTCCGCCTGACCCATCAGTCTGACCTGATGTGCCACCTCGGCCAGCGAAAGCGTACCGAACTGACCATAGATCAGTGCCACACCCAACAGATAGGCCATGGAGCCTAATAATGCCGCCAGCAAATAGCGCAGTGCCGCCCGCAGCGCCTCCGCCTGCCCACCCAGAGCCACCAGTCCAACCGCTGCGAGACTGATCAGCTCCAGCCCGACATAGAGGTTGAACAGATCACCACCGATCCAAACCGTATTCAGTCCAGCCCACAGAAACCAGTACAGCGGCCAGAAATAGCGCTGCCAGGGCTTGTCAGGCTTCAAATAGATACCGGCATGAATGCCACAGCCACTGGCCACCAGTGTCGTTAGAAGCAGGAAGGTTACGGCAAGGCCATCCAGACGTAACTCAATTCCGAGGGGAGCATCCCAGCCGGCCAGACTGTAGTAGAAACCTCCTTCCTGCTTCACCAGCCCCCAGAGTCCGACCGACACCAGCAGTTGTAACACCATACCCAGCCAGGCCAGAGCACGCCCCTGCCTGAAATCCAGCAGCAACGAGGTGGTAGCCAGTGCCAGCGGTGTAAACAGCAGCCCTGCCATTAACCAGTTGCTCATGGGGCTCTGTCCTCCTTCGAGCCCTCAGCACCGTTACCCAGTTCTGTGCATCCGGTCAGATGGAAGTAACGCCGTATCAGCACCACCCCCAACGCAGTGGCAGCTATGGATACGACAATACCGGTCAGCACCAGTGCTTGAGGAACAGGGTCAGGCCCGTTATGGTGCTGCGCCAGACCCACCAGGATCAAAAAGGTGGCTGAACCGATCAGATTCAGTGCCAATAACTTGCGCAGCAGATGCCGCAGGCCAACCAGTCCCAGTAGGCCGATTCCCCAGAGCACAACGCCTGTCAGGGCATACAGCAAAGGTGTGCTCATTGTTCACCTTCCTCATGCTCACTGGCGTTATTCACCGGCGCCGAAACAAACAGAGCCAACAGAATCATGCCGATCGACAGCGTCAACAAGGTTTCGATTGACAGAATCAATGCTTTGCTGAGTCCCGGCGGATAGGCCAGAAACGCCTCACCCGCGATGGCACTCGCTAGCCCCACCAGCAGGAAAAGGGCAAATCCGAGCACCAGCCCTATCCTCAGCAACAGGCCCGGACGCAGGAAATCGAGCGGCATGCCGGTCAGCCGCATCAGCACACCGGTTGCCGCCAGCATCGCACCTGCCTGAAACGCACCGCCGGGCCGGTCCGCTCCGGCCCAAAGCAGGTAGGCCGCCAATAACAGCATCAAGGGTACAAGCCAGCGCAACAACGCCCTGAGCAGGGCATCAGCGGTACGCAGTTCCGGATCTTCCAGCGAGCGAGTCCGCGCCATGGAGATCCCCACCATTGCCGCAATCACCAGCACTGCAATTTCAAGCAGGGTATCGTAGCTGCGAAAATTCAGCAGTACGGCGGTTACCGGGTGCTCAACCCCGCTTGCAGCGAGGTTGTTCTGTAGCAATCGAGGCAGTTCAGAGCCCGAGTCAAACGCTGCCAATTGCCAGACCGCCCGCCCCAGCAGTGCCGTCAGCATGATGACCAACAACAGGACCGACACATATGCAGTGGGTGAGCGCATCAGTTTTCCTCCTCGGCCTGGCTTTCCAAGCCATGGCTGTTGCCACGACGAAAGTGACTCACCGCATCCAGCAGCAATACGCCGGTGAGCCCGGCACCGATGGCGGCTTCAGCAAGGGCAAGATCCGGCGCCTGCAACCGTACCCAACACACGGCCATCAGCAGACCAAAAGCGATAAACACCACCACTGCACGGAACAGATCGCGCGACAGCAGTGCGGCGGCAGCGGTCGATACCAGTGCCAGTGCCAGCAACAGGTCCAGCAGCCATTCAATCATCACACCGCTCCCGTTGCTGCATCGGGCGTTCATGCATGCGAACGGCTCTTGCCACCAGATGCGCCGAGGTTGCACTGGCCGCAAGTGCAACCCACCAGATCAACAGCGTTTTCAAGCTACTGGCCAACGATGGCGTCATCATCAGTAAGGCCAGAGTGATCAGTCCCAGTCCCAGATTATCGATTTTGGTCAATGCGTGAATCCGACACAGTGTATCGTCGAACCGAAACAGCCCCAGCGTTCCCAAAGCAAAGAAAATACAGCCGCTGACTAACAGCAGCACCTGCACGACAGGCAACAGCCACTCAATCATCTCCATTCCCCTTTACGGCATGTCGATCCGATCGGGCACTTTCGATCCGCACAACACGCGTCACAAAAGCGGCAACTGAAAACACGGCCAATACCGCCAGGATCAGCGCCACATCTCTCAGGGACGGCATCTGTTGTGCCTCGGCCAGTACCAACAGCAGCGCAACCCCCGTAGTACCAAACAGCTGCGAGGCCAACATCCGGTCGGCCGCCGTGGGCCCGCGCCAGATGCGGACAAACCCCAGCATCAGCGTCAGTAGAAGAAACAGTGCAACAAGGTGCAATACCAGTGTCATCCGTCTCCCTCCCGCTGGCCTGGCGTAAGCCCAAACAGTGCTGCAACCCTGGCTTGCGTGTACTCAAGGTCCTGTCGTACCGGCTGAGTCAGATCCAGGCAATGCAGCTCAATCTCATTACCCTCCAGGGTTACACTCAAGGTGCCAGGCAAGAGTGACAAGGTGTTGGCCAGCACCCAACGGGGAGCACCTTCCGGCAGCGACAGCACGGCACGCAAATAGCCGGGGGTCACCGGTAAAGAAGGTGAAAGCAAACGTCGAGAGACATCGAATGCAGCAAGCAATGAGCGACTAAGGAAAAACAGCACGAATCCGGGCAATGCCTGCAGACGGATGAGGTAACGCGACGGAGGAAACAGCAGCAGCGAGATCCAGGCAACCAGAAAACTGACAGCCAAACCGAACACAAGACCGGACGCATCACCGTCGGTCAATGCCCACCAGACCAGCGAAAACATCAGCCACCGCAGTACTAGCGTCGGGAGTCGGGACATGGGACCTCCTGCTCGTTTGTATCAATGTCTGAACTGACCACGAATCAAGCGGTTAGGTTCAGCCTAACACAGAACAAGAAAGCCCGCGCAGCCTCGTTTATCAATCCAGTACGCAAAGGTTTCAAGCAGGGGCGGCAAGCCCTGGTCCCGGAGAAATGGCCAGCCAACTCAACTGGGAAGGGGTTTACAACACTCAGTGGTGCAGCTCCAGCCCCTGCAGATCCTGCCAGCTGAACGTCAGGTCTCGGCTATCGTTCAGCCAGAGACTGACATAGGGGTTGGAAGCCGTTCCGGCATGGAACTGCACCACTGCCAACGGTGATGAAGCCCGGGATATGCTCAGGGTCTGCACCCTGTTCGGCGTGATTGCATGATCACGCACCCCATTGCGGAAACCGTTCTCCATCGGGTGGCGAACCTGAGCCCTGACCTCCCCCGCTCCACCTGCATCAGGCATGGCAACACGGGGGGTGTGCATCGTCATTGTCTCGGCGGCAGGGGCTGGCCCTGTCAGACAGCCACTCAGCGCAACACGGACCTGAACTTCTGTTTGCCATTGCCGCCCTGTATTGCTTTGGGCACGAATGACAACCCGCTGCGACTCACTCAACCGTATCCGGGTTGCCAGCCTGATCGGAACCACGGCCTGCAGGAATTCAAAACGGATCACATCCGGCTCAGGGTTAAGGGGAGCCTGCACCTGTATCGTTTTCAGGTATTCACCGGGATCAAGCCGCTCATCAAATGCGATCCGCAACGGCACCTGCGCACCATCCTCAATCACGGCGGGCAGTTGCACCTTAAGCCCTTGCATGAGCACCGGCTCGCCCCCCAAGGCCGGGTTGGCCAGCAGCAACAACAGCGCAACCCAGTGGCGCATCGAATCAGCCGCCCCAGATATCAGCGGTGGTGGCACGATACCAGCCTTCAGCCGACCGAGCTTCAGACTGACGCAAACGAGGTGAAGCCTCCAACGGGCTCAGATGATCGGTACCGGGCTTGAGCACCAGAGCCCCCTGATCCACTTCATACTGACCCGCCACCGAAATGGCGTAGCCCGGCTCTACCAGGCTGTAACAGATATTGGACAGTTGCGGCGTGACAACATCCTGCCCTGTCAGCTCGCTGATGATGGCCGCCACTGCCACGCGCGCCTGCATGCCGGCGGCAAACCCGGATTTGGGCATGGGGGCCGCAATACAGGCATCCCCTATTACATGTACACCCGCGGCATGACGAGACTCAAATGTGTCCGGATCAACCGGTACCCAGCCACTGGCATCGGTCAGTCCGGCCGTTGCCGCAATACGACCGGCTTGCTGCGGTGGAATCACATTGAGCACTGCGGCACGGTGTCGGGTGGAAAAGTCGGTTTCTACCTCCCACCGCTGCGGATCCACACGCATCACTTTGCCATCATCCGACAATCCAACCCACTCAACTCGATCACCATAGAGATCTTTCCACGCCGACATGAAAAGGGCCTGCTTCGAAAAACGGTCCTTGCTGTCCAGTATCAACAGTTTTGAGCGCGGTTTGTGCCGACTGAGATAGTGCGCGATCAGGCTGGCACGCTCGTAAGGACCCGGCGGACAACGGTAGGGATTGCCAGGCACCGTGATGATGACGCTGCCACCATCCGGCATCGCTTCGAGCTGACGACGCAAGAGCAGCGTTTGTGGCCCCGCCTTCCAGGCATGCGGCACCCGCTCGGCGGCCGCTGCATTGTAACCCTCTATCGCATCCCAGCGCAGATCAATACCGGGCGAGACAATCAGGCGGTCATATTCAATTCGGGCGCCATCGTCCAGAATGACCTGTTTGCGAATCGGATCAATATCCAGCGCCTGCTGACGCCGATGGCTTACCCCTGCCTGTATCAGTCCGGCATAATCCTGCTCAATAGCCTTTAGCGGCAGCAGGCCGGCCAGTACAAGATTGGAAAAGGGACAGGTATAGAAACGGCTGGCGGGTTCAACCAGAGTGACATCCAGCTGCGGTGCCTGCTGCCTGAGCAAGCGCGCCGCCGTGGCACCCCCAAAGCCGCCACCGATAATCACCACCCGGCCTTCGGACGGGCGGCCTGACAGCATACGCTGACACCCGCCCAGCAGCAGTGGGCTCAACAGCAGACCCGCCAGCAGCGTGCGTCTTGAAACAGCGGAGATGTTTCTCTGCTTCATATCCCTTCCCGTCTGGACCATTGCGGTTTGAGACTAGCAAAGAGAGCAGTGGCTGAAAGCAGTACTTTAGAACCTTTTATCCAGCCTGTGGGCAAACTCAAGAAACTGTTATGCACTCAAGGAGTGGCAGTCGCCCAGATGAAAAAACGTTCAAATCCGAGTAAACAGCCACAACATGGCCCAGCACACCAGTAACATCACCGGCGCATAGAGTCGATTCAGCCGCATCAACTGGACAGCCGGTATGGAATAGCGTGCCCGCAGGCTGAGCTGAACTCCCGACAGAGGGGACAGTCCCACACCCAGTGCCCACCCCATCAGCATGGTCAGCCCGAGCAGGTTCGGGTCACTCACGCTCGGTGCGAGAATACTGCCCACCAGTACGACACTGGTCACCGGGTGCATGCCAGCAAAGGCGAGCAATATGAGTACCAACAGTGTGATACAGGCTTCCAGAGCACCATAGTGTTCCGGTGCAAGCGCCAGATCAAACGCGCTCAAGCTGGACGCCACGCCAGCCGCCAATACTGCAGCGGCCAGAAACAGCATCACCTCTCCTGCCAGGCCCGGCAGACCTTCATGGATATGGTTCAGCAGACGTCGACCACCCTGTCGTTTTTGACGCAACAGCAGCCAACTGACGGCAAACAGGATGGAGATCAATGTCACCAGCGTCAGCACACTGATCGCAGGCCATATCTCATGACAGATCACCACCAGAACGGCCAGCACAAGCGGCATCCATAATGCCTTCAAGTGCATGGGATAGCCGCGCGCCTGCTCAACAGCAGGTGCTCGCGCCACTTCCCACATGCTGAACAGCAGACCTGCCAGCGCGACCGGCAAACCAAACAGCACCAGAGTTTTCAGTTCCGCCCCGGGGGCGCTTACCAGTGTTAGCCCCATGGCTGCAAAAAACGGTGACCAGAAGGCACAGATGCTGAAACTGCGCAGCAATACCAGCGCCTGAACCGGTTGCAGTGGCTGACGAGCAGATAGCCGATCCCCCACAATCAGCACGGATGAAATATTGATCACCGAACCGATCAGGTGCGCCCCCAGAAGCGTCTGCCACAGTGCCGTCCGACCACGCGGCAGCTGCTCATCACTGTGTACCCCCTGCATGGCGACAAGGCGCAGAAAGCTGACCCCGACCAGCATGGCCAGCACCAGGTAGTTGGCCTCCAGCGCCTTGAGCAAATATTGTGGGTCATCACCATAGACCGTACCAAACAGAAGCAGCGGGGCACCTGTCAGCAGAAGAACAGCGGTTTGCTTGCGCTGCGCCGACTTGAGTCGCGGCCAAAGCAGCAGGGCCGAGATCCAGACAGGAACACCTATAAGATAGCCGGGAAGAACTGAAAAGAATGCGTTCAGGACAGCTGCAAGTGCCATCCCGATCAACAGGTAGCCTGATAGAAACAACATGCACCTCGGGCGAAAAAACGAGGCGGCGAGAATAGCACGCCTGCCGGAAAGCCGACAGGCGCAAGAGCGGGACCTGCAAGCCCCGCCACGGGAGTATCAGCGGTCGATACGGTAGATTTTTTCAGGGTTTGGCTTGCTGCCCCAGGGCAAACCAGAGTTCTGCCAGCCGTTCTGGATGCGGAACCCGGCATTGTCTCCAGCCTTGATGCTGTCACCCTGAAAGCCGTTAATTACATAGGTCGCATTGGGAAAGCCGTTCTCGCGCAGAAATTCGGCACTGGGCAGGCCACGCTCGCTGCCCGAACGGCACATGGTGATGACGGTCGCATTCTTGTCCAGACCACGCTGTATCAATGCCTGCTCTACCTGAGCGGCAAAGTCAGGATTCTGATACAGGCGGAAGCGGTTTTTCTGCGCATCCCACTGACTACGGTCCACCATCAGGTAGGGAATGTTCAGATCCACCTCGTCGGTGAAACCGATGAACATGATCTCAACCGGATCACGCACATCGATGAACAGCACCTCATCACGCTTTTCCTGTACCAACTCATAGGTCGCTTCAGGCGTAATGCCGATTTCATCATTCGCCTGTGCAGCCGCCATCGGCATTGCCAGAGCTGCACTGAGCAGCATCGGTGTCAGCAGTTTTTTCATTAAGCCGTTCTCCTTAGAAGCTGAATACACGCGTCTCTTCAGACGTCATCTGTTTGGCAATGGCAGGCGGTGTCGCCACGCCAACACCTTCGCGCAGGGCTGCCTTGTCATGACCGCCATTGGGCAGATACAGCGCACACACGTTTACATTGGCGCCACCTTTCTGCAGCTTCATCAGCAGCTGTTCAGGGGTCACATCACGTGGCTTGAGGGGTTCATTGGCGGTTTCGCTGAGGGCCAGGTCCCCTGCCTTGTCGCACAGCAGTACATCAACCTGAGTACCCTGCTGCTGCATGGCGTTGCCCAGCACCATCGCCATGCCCTGAGTCTGCAGCGACCCACTGTTGACCAGAACCAGCGCCTTTTCGACCTGCTGGCCGTCAGCCTGAGCCGCCAGCGGAGCCATCAAACTGGCCCCCAGCAGCAATGCGGTAAGTTTGCCTGCTTTCATGAATACCACCTTTATTATGCAATTTAAGAATATAGTTCTTTTAAATGCGAATAATCTAATTAACAAGGAAAACTACACCACTCCCCCGCCACTGTAAAGCCGATTCCCTCCGCCCGGGCCGGTTAAAGGTCAAACTGTTATGCGACAGCCAACGTACTACAATGCACAGGCTTATGATTAAACAGAAAACTTTCCTGCAGGAACAATGATGATACCGACAATGCTCAACATGGACTTCAGTCAGCACGTTGTGATTGGAACATCCAACCTGGATTGGATCACCAGCCCTGCGGCGGGGGTGTTGCGCAAGCCCCTGGAACGAGAAGCCAAAGAGTCCGGCCACACCACCAGTATTGTGCAATACCGGCCCGGGTCAGCCTTTTCCAGCCATCCACACCCGCTGGGTGAGGAGATTCTGGTACTGGACGGCGTGTTTTCGGATGAAACCGGTGACTACCCGGCCGGCAGTTACATCCGAAATCCACCCGGTAGCCAACACGCGCCCTTCAGCCAACAGGGATGCACGCTGTTCGTGAAACTGAATCACTTCAGCCCGAACGATCTGGCACAGGTACGTATCGACACCCAGAGCACGCCATGGCAGCAGGGACAGGGAGGGCTTGAGGTGATGCCGCTGCACCACTTCGAAACCGAGCATACCGCACTGGTTCGATGGCCAGCCGGCGAACGCTTTCAGCCGCATCGTCATTTTGGTGGCGAAGAAATTCTGGTGCTGTCAGGCGAGTTTCGGGATGAGCACGGCGTATATCCCGCCGGCACCTGGCTACGTAGCCCGCACTTGAGCGAACATTTCCCATGGGTTGAGCAGGAAACCGTCATATTTGTGAAAACAGGCCATTTACCGCTGCACTCACAATCTCAATTACCGGATACGGATCTTTGACCGTTTGACGTTATGGCTGGGTGTCAGCAGTTCAAGCTCGGCCCCCAGATCTTCCAGCTCATCATAACCTTCCAGCCGTAGTACCTCGCCCTCCTGAGTCGTCATCTGGATCTGCTCCAGGTGATAACTACGGTATTTGAGGCGCAGGTCGAGAATATGACTGATATCGACCTTAATTCGGTTATCACCCTGAACCAGGGTGAGGGTTTTCGCCTGATTATCCAGCTCGATTTCCGGATAGGCCGAGCGCCCATGTCGTACATGCTGAAACAGCTTGATGAAATAGGCCGAGCAGGCTGCAACACCCAAGGCCGGAACCAAGAAATCAGCCACTGCCGATGCCTGAAACAGATAGTAGATGCTGATCACAACGGCAATTACGAGCCCGAGCATCCAGAGCAGATGGCGGGCTGTTTGGGTCCGGTAATAGCGGGTTGAAATGCGATACGACAACACGGGCTTTGACTCTTGATGACTGACAGAAACCGCGAGTGTAGAGATGACCGATCAGGATGGGAATCCCTTGAGTATACTCAGTCGGCGTTCTCCTTCTCCGCTGCACGACGCAGTAACGCATCCAGCCAACGGGCCGGCAACACGCGCCGGAGATACCCCAGCAGGTAGGTTGGGACGGTCACATAGTAACGTACCCTTGGCGTCCGAGCGGTCAACGCGGACTGCAGCGCCTTGAACACGGCCTCCGGCGGAAGAGTAAAAGCCGAGCCCTCCTGCTCACCCGCTTCCAGCCGATTCAGAACGCCCCGGTAGGTATCCGCATGTGCACTGTGCTCGGTATCGATGTTGCGCTTGAAGGCGACAAGGGCATTTTCCCGGAAGGCGCTGGTGATAGGCCCCGGTTCAATCAGTGAAATATGAATACCACTGCCATGCAGTTCCTGACGGTAAGTGTCGGTGATCCCTTCCAGAGCAAATTTTGAGGCGTTATAGGCGCCACGGTACTTCATCGCGACCAGCCCCAGAACCGACGAATTCATGACGATTCGTCCCCTCTGCTGCCGACGCATGACAGGAATCACGAGGTTCGTCAGCTCAACCCAGCCAAACAGGTTGGTTTCGAACTGGGCTCGCAACACCTCACGGCTCAGATCCTCAACGGCCCCGGGCTGGCCATAGGCACCGTTATTGAACAGCGCATCCAGACGTCCGCCCGTCAACATCATGGCCTGCTCAAACCCGGCCCGAACAGACTCGGATGAATCCAGATCCAGCACGAAGCTTTCCAGGCCCTGAGCTTCCAGCGAGGCAATATCTTCCGGGCTGCGAACCGTTGCCAGTACGCGCCATCCCGCTTTTTTCAGTTCAAGCGCACAGTGACGCCCTATACCGGTTGAGCAACCGGTAACCAGAATCGTTTTCTCCACGTATATTCCTTCAATATTCCTCGCGGGCGGTCAGTGCCCGCCTTCCTCACTGCCATAACGCTGTACCACCCAATAGGCCACACTCATGGCAACCACTATCAGTGCCATGCCCCAGAGGTATTCAGCCGGCGTGGTATCCAGGTCAAGAATAATCACCTTTCGGGCAATGGCCATCAGAGCAGTCGCAATGACGATTTTGACATGGATAACGTTGTCACGCAGATAGATCGTGATATTGATAAAGATTTCGATGGCGATCAGTACCGCCATAAAGGCACCAAAGGTGGCCAGCATGTCGGAAATGGTGAGGATGTATTTGGGAGCGGCCAGCAGCTTCTCATATAGCGTCCAGCCCACGTCAACAACGCCCATAATGATCACGAAAACCATCAAAATGGCCAACAGCCGAACAGACCACTTGATCAGCCGATTAAGGAAATCCATTAACCGGGCATCATTGTCTTTATAATCCATTTCTGACTCCTGATCTGTTGAGCAGGCTGAAAATCATACTGAACGAAAAAGGGCCGGATAGCTACTGCTATCCGGCCCAGGGGGTGTCAATTAGCAGCTGGGTCAGGCCGCTACGTTGCGAAGATGCGGCGGCGTATGGGGTGACTGAGGCGCCGCGCTCTCTTCCACCCTGAACAGGTGGTAGGCCTCTGGCCCGAAGGGGTCCAGCGCCGTATCCATGTATTCATAATGCATCGCCACCGGCTTTCCGGTCATGGTAACCTTGAAGCTCGCATCGACGTAAGGAACGTCGGCCCTCAGCGGCTCTTCAGCCCAGAGGAACAAGCCTTTTTCAGCCACCAGATACTCGAAGCGTACAATGCGGAAACCTTCACGCAGGCGCAGTGTGGTCAGTGAATCGGACGCATCCAGATGGTATTTGTGAATTGCTTTCATGGCCGTGGCCCTCTTCTGATTGCTTACGGATTTATATTGGCCAAGCATCACGAAAGAAAAAAGCAGATTTATTCGTCTCTTTCATCAGATTTAATCTGATGGTTTTGGGTACCACGGGCACAAATAGCCTCAACAGCGGGGTTATGGATTCGACTTGAGCGCGTCACGGCGAACAAGCGATCCTGAACTGCCTCCACCTCACCCAAACATTCCACTTCGTACTGACGGCAGACTTCATCGGCAATCATGGCAGGCGCTGCAAACACGCCCATACCATGATGACCAAACACCTTGATCAACGCACTGTCATCCACTTGGCCCCGGACTGAGACTCGAATCCCCTGATCATTGAACCACTGCATCAACTGACTGACATGCGGCGCATCCACGGCATTCACCAGAAACGGCTGCCCCTCAAGGTTTGCTGGAAAAGGTCCTTTTAACGTATTGGCCAATTGGGGAGCAGCAAACAGCATCATCGAAGAACTGCCCAACTCATGCAGACGAAAGCCCGAATCATGCGCCAGCACCGGCGGGTGGTCCGTAAGCACCACATCCAGATGACGCTTGCCCAGATCGGACAACAGATACCGTGTGCGCCCCGTTTCACACACCACATTCACTTCACGCTCCAGCTGCAGCGCAGGCTCCAGCAGGCGCCAGGCAATAAGCTTGTGAATGGATGCGGAAACGCCCACAGCCAAGCGCATAGGGCGTGATTCCAGCGGTACCTCCATAGCCTGCTCAAGCGCTTCAGCCGCTTCAAATATCTCATCGGCATGGGACTGAACCCTGAGCCCCAGATCCGTTAAGCGCAACCCCCGGCCCTCTCGACGAAACAGAAGCCCACCCATTTCGCTTTCAAGCGCAGCGACTTGGCTACTCAGCGTTTGCGGTGTCAACTCCAGGATCTGGCCAGCACGCGCCATACTGCCTTCTCGGGCCACAACCCAAAAGTGATACAGGTGCCGGAAGTTCAGTCTATTCAACATGGCAGAGCTCGATTCTTGACTGTCAGGGTTAGAGTCTACCTCAACCTCAGTCACACAAAACCTCATTCAGAGTGCAGAACCCAAAAACGCCACCCGAAGGTGGCGTGTCGTGGTACGACCGAATCAGGATTTTTTATCAGTATCCAGATAGAACACCGGCAGAATCATCGCCAAGGCGAGGATATTTTTAATCCTGGTTGCCAATGCGTTTTCCTCTAAACCTGAGTGGTGTCGATCAAGTCCAGCCAACGGTTAACCAGCGTGCGAGCAAAGTCCGTCTGCGCCGCCTGGTACTGCGTAAAGTCCTGTTGTGCCTGTGCGATAAGTTCCGCTATGTGAGCTTGATCCTGGGCAGGATCGCCAAGCAACTCGCGGCGGTTCCAGGTATCCACGATCTCCGGCGTCACTTCAAAGTGGCATTGGAAGGCATAGATCAGATCGCCCAGACGATAGGCCTGATTTTTGACCGCCTTACCGCTCATCAGTAACGTAGCACCTTCAGGCAGGTCAAACGTGTCCGAATGCATTTCGAACAGCTTCGGCTGTAACTCAGTTCCTTTCAACAGCGGGTCGTCTTGCCCCGCTTCAGTCAGTTGCAATGACGTAAAACCGTACTCCAGAAAGCCCTGTGGCTTAACTGCCGCACCAAAGGCATAGGCAATTGACTGACACCCCAGACAAGATCCCAGCACCGGCTTGCGAGCGGAAGCGAACCGACGAATCAGATCAGCCAAGTCATCGAAATAGGGCTGAAGCAACGGGTCATGGACACTGACCTCACCACCAAAGACGATCAGGCCATCAAACGCGTCAATATCCAGCGGCAGCACATCACCCTTGCGGCGATAAAACCAGTGCAGGGTTCCCCCACGCTCTGCGACGACTTCGCCTATACGACCCGATTCTGCGGGCCCGTCCATCCCGCCAGCCATGATGGCGACAATTCTCATCAGACGACTCCTTTCTCCAGATACTCGTCAAGACCCGGTGTGCGATAACCGTCTTCGCGGTAGGTGATCGGGAAATAGCCTTCATCGACTTCGTTGGAGCCCAACTTCTTGTACTTGCCGTAGATCGGGCCATTTCCGATGCTTATCCGTTCCGGATTGAACTGAATATCATGCTGGAAGAAGTGTGCTGCCAATGCTCGTCTCGGCACATCAGCCTTATTGACCCGAGAACCATGCCAGAGCCAGCCATCGTGGAAAGCACCGCCTCCCGGAGGCACAACAATCGGTACCAATTCCAGCTCAAAACCATGGATTTTGGCCCACTCTCGCACCTCTTTCAGGTCATCTTCGGGGCCATGAAATTGCATGATCGGTTTGGCTTCACCCCATTTGTGTGACCCTTTGATATATACCAGCGTGCCACCATCAGCCGTCGTCTTATCCAGCGCTACCCAACAGCTCACCAACTCAGGCTTGTCGATCCAGAGCGAGTACATACTGTCCTGATGGAAACCGATTGAGCGACCGTTCACCGGCTTCCACAACAGATTGTCGATCATCAGCCGGGCACCATCCCATCCGCCCAGCTCTGCACATGCCTTGCCGAGATTCTCGGACAGGATGTGGCGGGCAACGGAAAGGTCTGATTTCCACGCATTACAGATCTGCTTGGTAAAGGGCGGCTCACCCACTGGCAGATTCACTTCATCCGGTTTGATGCCCGTTTGATAGTGTCCTTCAAAAACCCCTTCAAAATTTTCCAGAATCTCGGCAGCGGCTTCCGGTTCAATGATCTTGTCGACGATCAGGAACCCGTCTTCACGAAATTGGGCGATCTGCGCTTGAGTCAGTGTGATCATGTTGGATGCTCCAATCAGTAAAAAGTCAGATAGCGGTTGATTTCCCACTCGGAAACGGCGCGATGGTATTCATGCCACTCTTGCCGCTTCAATCGCAGGAAACTGTCGATCAGACGTTCGCCCAACGCTTCGGCAAGAAAGGTATCTTCAGCCAGTGCTTTCAAGGCTTCATTCAGGTTTTCAGGCAAGCGGGCAACACCAAGTTCATCTACCTGCTCGGGAGTCAGGTCGTAGAAGTTGATGGAATGAGCTTCTGGGGCCTCAAGCTCACGATCAATCCCATCCAAACCGGCCGCTATGATGGCAGCCGTAGCCAGGTAGGGGTTCATGCTGCTATCGCCGATACGCACTTCAATCCGACCATAGGGAATACGCAGCATGGCGGAGCGGTTGTTATCGCCATACGCGATGAAAACGGGTGCCCAGCTTGGGCTTTGCGGTGTGCCCGTGATCAGGCGCTTGTATGAGTTGACCGACGGACACAGCAATGCAGCCAGTGCTGGCGCGTGTTCCATGACACCGGCGATGAACTGATAGGCCGTTTTCGATAGCCCCATGCCGCTGGGATCATTAGCATCATGGAAAATGTTATTGTCGGCTTCATCCACCAGCGAGCAATGTACATGCATGCCATTACCTGTGGTGGTGGCGGATAGCTTGGGCAGGAAACTGCAAATCGCCCCCAAATCATTGGCAACCTCTTTTGCCGCCATTTTGAAGAACTGCATGTTGTCCGCCGACTGCAACGCTTCATCGTATTTAAAGTTGAGCTCAAACTGGCCGTTGGCATCCTCATGGTCAATCTGATAGACATCAAGCCCTATCACCGTCAGCGCGTCGTACAGCCCTTCAAGGAATGCGGCGTTGCGAGTCAACCCTTGATAGTCATACGTTGGCCTGTCGAGGGTATCAGTGGAATCAAACGGAACCACTCTGCCCTCCTGATCTCGCTTGAGCAGATAGAACTCCGGTTCAAGACCGGTCATGAAACGCAGGCCACGCGCTTTCAAGCGTGCGGTCTGTGCCGCCAATACATTGCGCGGGTCCAGCGGATAAGGCGCATCGCCAACCATACCGGTACCACGAATACAGGCGTAACCGGGCAACCAGGGCAACAATGCCAACGTGGACAGGTCAGCGACCATCATGAATTCAGGGTCTTGCGGTGTCATATCGAAACCGAGAATTGCACCACCGGCAAAACCTGCACCGGTTTCAGACAGACCTTTCAGGCAATGGACAGGAACCGCTTTGCTCTTGATGCCGCCATGCAGGTCGACAAACTGAGCCAATATATATTTGACGTTATGACGCTCCAGAAAAAGACAGGCTTCTTCAAGCGCGTTCTCTGGTGGGCAAACCCATACAGAAGGCAGAACATTTGGCATCTGTGACATGGAAACCATCCTCGTAGATGTTGGACGGTTTCAGTGTCTCAGAGGGGGTGGGAAAAGCAGTTGACTGCAGAAACTGAAGTTTTGACTTCTGGCGCCATTTCGTTGGCACCGGATATCAAAGAGGGAGATTACCGCACCCGCCAGTCACTGGGACTCATGTTTTTCCAGCGGATGAAGGCACGGGTGAACGCGCTGACCTCAGAGTAACCCAGACGGTAGGCCACTTCGGAAATGCTGAGGCGCTCATAGCCAAGGTAACAAATGGCCAGCTCCTCACGCACTTCATCGATAACCCCCTTGAACGACTGTTGTTCCGCTGACAGCAGACGTTGCAGCGTGCGCGATGACAGGTTGAGCCGGCTGGCGACCCGATCCAGGCTGACCTCTCCACTGGGCAACAGCTCGATAATTTCACTCTTGGTGCGCTGCACCGTACTCAGATTCTGTTGCACCACACCAGCCAACTCCAGAATCGAGCCACGGGTAACATTGTTCAGCATTGCATTGGCATCAGGCATCGGCTGATTCAGACAGGACTCACGGAACAGGATCAAATTGCTCTCTTGCCGAAACCGAATATCACACTGAAACGCTTCACGATGCTGCCCCGCATCAACCAGCGCCGGATGTTGAAAGTGTACTTCGAGCGGTGACCACTGATCACCCATGGCACGGCGCAGTACATTATTGAGCATGCCTACTGTCAATTCGGCGTCTTGGCGCCGGTCCATGATATCGCCATCCAACAGACGATATTCAAGCTGGCAGATGCCATTCCTGACTGTCATTTGAAGCAGACTGTTACGCTGAAATACCGGAAAGTACTCCTGCATACTGTGGATCGCCGCCCGCAAGTCTGGCGAGGTGATCGCATGAAAACCGAACAGCCCCAGCCCTTCAGGGTCGAACTGCTCACCGAACCAGAGCCCAAAGTGCTCGTTATGGGTAGAGCGCGCAGCCTCATGCATGGAGTTACAATAATGTTTCAGTGGAATGTGGCGATTAGGCTTCTCATAGAGGCCGGATTTCAAGCCAGAGCGTGCCAGAACTTCTGCACTGTGTCCGCCCTGTGCCTCAATGAACTCTTCCAATCCCAGCGTGACGGATGCCAGCACACTAGAGGGTACATGGTTGCTGGCAGGGCCTCGTTTGGTATTCAACAACATGATGCAGACCCTGATCTGTGATTCGTACACAGAACGGATGCAACAAGCAGGCCACTACAGAGCATAATCCGGTAACAGGCACCGCACCTGATCCCATGACAACATAAAACCGTCCGTTTCCGCTCCCAGGTGGGGCACGCCTGAACACCCTGCCACAAATCAGGGCGCGCCAACGAAGGGCTGGCGCAGCACCAATAAAAAGGACAAACCGATTATGCCTGACGAATCGCCAACCAGCGTCTCCAACTGCCATACTCGGTGATCTCTTCAGCACCGGCCAAGCTTAAAGATTGCATGTTGCGATGATCACCTCCATCTATTAAGCTCAAAATCAGGTTACGGCTGCGGTGTTGTTTAGCAAGCCGAACCACGCCCGTCGATGACTATGCCAAATCAAGCCCCTTTTTGGAGATAATAACCATGTATAACCGCCTTCCAGTATTTGGGGCTGCCTTGCTGCTTGCCACCCAAGCAACTGCCGCACTACAGGTCAACATAGAACCTACTACCCTGCTGACCAACGAAGACGGCTCAGCGGTCACCTACTTTGTGGTTTTGGATCAAGCGCCCAGCGCTGGCGAGACTGTCACGGTAACACCATTGAGCGGCGACGTGACTGAGGGGACGGTCAGTGGCGCAGTCTTGTTCACAGATGCCAACTGGGACGTGCCACAAACGATCGCCGTTACGCCCGGTGCATCAGGCGACGGCAATGATGGTGAAGTCATGTACACGATTGTGCATACCACGACCGCAACGGGAGGTACCGCTTCATTCGACGGCGCACCCTCTTCGAGCGTTGTTAGCGCCACCAATCGAAACATCGAAGGCATCAATACCATTGTCATGGACCCTGCCAGTGGCGGCGCATTCTATCTAACCGAGGGAACATCGCAGACTGTAACCGTATCGGTGGCTGGCTTTTTCGCGCCCACAAATGATATCTCTATCGGTGTAAGTATCGCCGGGGCCGAAGCAACGGTGACGCCCGCAACGGTAATCCTTACCGCTGGTAATAGCTATGAGGCAACGTTCAATGTAACAGCAGTTGATGATACGAACATAGACGGTGATCAGCCATTTACCGTGGTGGTAGACCCGGCTGTCAGCGCTGATCCCAATTATTCCGGACAGAATTTGAGTGATATCAATGGCGTGGCCCTTGATAACGATGTGGCCGCGCCACCGCCAGCACCAGCACAGGTAACACCTGTTCCGACCTTGCCCCTTTTCGGCATACTCGCTCTGAGTGGCCTGCTTGGCCTGTTTGGCATGTTTGGAATGCGCAAGACCAAAGCGTAACAGACCAGTGCAACCATGAAGCCCGGCAGCACATCTGCCGGGCTTTTGTCCTATCGTGCAACCCCTCACTGAAAGATCGAGTGCTCTCGGACCAGTCACAGCAACTGTGCAGCCGGAACCCTGGCGCACTATTGGTCAAATTGTCTGTCGCGTAATGTCGGCAGCATGCAGCCGTATCAGGTCTTGCTGACCTTGAACCAGAGCGCGTACAACGCAGGTACAAACAGCAGGGTAATCAGCGTACCCACCGCCACGCCACCGATCAGTACATAGGCCAGAGGCCCCCAGAACAGATCCAGCGTCAGCGGAATGAAGGCCAGCATCGCAGCCAGTGCTGTCAGAATCACCGGGCGTGCCCGCTGCACCGCTGCTTCAATGACGGCGTCACGCACCGCCATGCCGGTGTCGAAATTGTCCTGCACCTGCTGGGTCAGAATCATGGTGTTGCGCATCAGAATCCCCCCAAGGCCGATCAGACCCAGCAGCGCCGTAAAGCCAAATGGCTGCTGGAACAGGAGCAGTGCTGCCACGGCTCCCACCAGTCCAAGCGGAGCCGTAGCCACCACCATGAAAGTGCCCGAGAAGGAGCGCATCTGCAGCATGATGAAGATCAGCATCAGCGCCAGCATCACCGGCTGCAACTTCTGAATGGAGGCATCCGCCTTGCCGGACTGCTCAACAGAACCGCCGATGTCGATGTGATAGCCCGGTGGCAGCCCGGCCCGCAGCTGTGCCATCTGCTGCCAGATGGCCTGGGTCACATCCGGTGCCTGTGCCCCCTGCACATCCGCCTGCACCGCCAGGAAAGGCTCACGGTTGTAGCGTTTGATCACCGGATCTTCATAGCGGATCTCAAGTTCACCCAGCTGCTGCAGCGACAACTTTCGGCCTTCTGCAGTCTTGATTTCGAGCGCCTCCGGCAGCAGAACACCGTCACGCGCACTGCGCGCCACCACCTGCACACTGCGGATATCCTGCCGCACCTCAGTGACAGCAAGTCCGTTCAGCTGCAACTGAAGCTGCCTCGCCACCTCGTTCGGCGTCAGCCCCATCAGGCGCAGGCGTTCAGCGTCCATATTCAGATGGTAACTCGGTGCCCGCTCGTCCCACTCCAGATGCGGGATCACGGTATTGGGATGTGCTTCCATCCGTTCACGTATCTGATGTGCAATACGTCGCAACTCATTGGCATCGGGCCCCATAACGCGGAAGCTGACAGGCCAGACCACGGGCGGACCAAACAGCAGTCGTATCACCCGCACCCGCGCCTCGGAGAACTCGCCTGCGGCAATATGCCGATCCAGCTCAGCCATAATGCGATCACGGGCCGCGGCATCCTCTCCAATGGCAATGATTTTGGCGAAGGCAGGGTCAGGCTGTTCGGGATTGGCCGAAATAAAGAACCGAGGGGCTCCGGCTCCCACATAGGCCGAAAGGCTTTTGACCTCTTCCATCTGTGACAGAATCGCTTCCAGCTTGCGCACGGTTGCATCTGTCGCGCCAATGGCACTGCCCTGTGGCAGGTAGACCGAAACCAGTACCTCCGGGCGGTCCGAACTGGGGAAGAACTGCTTCTGTACCTGTGTGGCCATGCCGATCACACTCAGTACAAGCACGCCTATCGTTGCGGCCACCACCGTCTTGCGAAAGCGTACACAGGTGCCAATCAAGGCACGCAGACGACGATACAGTGCCGTTTGATACAGATCACCGGGGGTGTGCTGATGATAGTCCGGCAGCAGCTTTACACCCAGATAGGGCGTAAAGGTCACTGCGACCAGCCAGGAGATCAACAGCGCGAATGCCAGCACCCAAAAAATATTGCCCGCATACTCGCCCACGCCGGATTGGGCAAACCCGATCGGCACAAACCCCACCACCGTAACCAGGGTGCCAAACAGCATCGGTGCCGCCGTGACATTCCAGGCATGGCTGGCCGCCTGCACGCGGTCCCAGCCTTCCTCCATCTTCACGATCATCATCTCGATCGCGATGATCGCATCATCCACCAGCAGTCCCAGTGCGATGATCAACGCCCCCAATGTGATGCGGTCAAGATTGATGCCGGCCATTTTCATCAGCAGGAATGTCAGGCCGATGGTGACCGGAATTGCGATCCCGACCACAAGGCCGGCACGAAAACCGATCGCCAGAATGCTCACTGCCATCACCACCAAAACCGCGACCAGAAACTTGACCTGAAACAGGTTGACTGCCTGACTGATCGCCTCGGTTTGATTGGTCAGCATCTGCAACGACATGCCCAGAGGCAAGCGCGACTGCTCGTCTGCGATGAAGGCTTCAAGACGCTCACCAAATTCGAGCCCGTTCTGACCGGATTGCATCACGACACCCAGCAAAATGGCGTCCTTACCATTGGCTCGTACCAGATAGCTCGGTGGATCTTCATATCCCCGTCGCACTTCGGCCAAGTCAGACAGCTTGATGAGCTGCCCTCCTACTCTCAGCGGCACCGCCGCCAACTGTTCAGGGTCGGCCAAGTCTGCCTCAATGCGCAGATAGGCACGCGGGCCATCCAGGTCCACAAACCCCGAGGCCACCATCCTGTTGCTGGCTTCGATGGCAGCAAATATCTGCTCTGGGGTCAGGCCGAGATTGTTGAGCCGATTCATGTCAAATTCGATATATACACGCTCAGGGCGCTCACCCAGCACCAGCGCCTTTTGCAGACCCGGCAGACGCTGCAAACGATCACGAATCGACTCGGCTTCACGTGTCAGTTCGCGCATCGGCATGCCCGGGGCCGTCAGGGCGATCAGCGAGAAGTACACATCCGAAAAATCATCATTCACAATGGGGCCGATCACACCGGCGGGCAGGCTGGCGGCTTCATCCTGCATCCGCTTGCGCACTTCATAAAACAGATCGGGTACCACCTCGCTGGGCGAAAAATCTTCAAACTCCACCTGCAGATCCGCACGCCCCGGACGTACAGTGGTTTCAACCTTGTTCAGATATTCCACTTCCTGGATGCGCTTCTCCAGTCGATCAACGACCTGATTCTGCAGCTCTTGCGGGGTTGCTCCGGGCCAAACCACCGACACCACCATCACGCGAACGGTGAAGGCCGGATCTTCAGCCCGCCCCAGTGAAAGGAATGCATACACACCGGCACACACGGACAGAATGATGAAAAACAGCGTGACGGAGCGCTCACGTACCGCAAGCGCCGAGAGGTTGGGAAAGCTCATTGTGCCTGCTCCCTCACATCCATTCCCGGCGTCAACAGATGGGTGCCCAAGGCAATAATGCGGCTGCCCTCGGCCAGTGAAGCGCGAATTCTGGCCTGCTCGCTTTCCAGTGACAGAACCTCAACCGGAACAGGCTGTGCCTTGCCCCCCAACACCTGCCACACCTGCGGGCCGCCGCTGCGCTCATCCAACGCCCCCAGCGGCACACTCAGCGTGACACCTTGCTGATCCTGGTTCAGCAGTACCTGCACCACCATACCCAGGCTCAGGGCGTCAGAAGGCTGTTCTATGCGGTAGCGCGCACGCCAACTGCGGCTTTGCGGGTCCGCTGCACCGGCAACCTCACGCAAACTCAGCGGTAACACCCTGTCTTCCAGTTGCAGCTTGCCACCTTCGGGGGGACGCACACCTTCGGCAAGATATACCTCAACCTCCAGTGGACCCTCTTCAACCAACACCGCCAATGTCTGCCCCACCGCCACCACCTGGCCCGGCTCTGCACTGACCTCGGTCAACACACCCGCCCTGTCAGCTGCAAGTTTGGCGTAACCCAAGCCGTTGCGCGCCTGTGCCAGCACCGCCAGTGCGGCATCACGATGGCTTTCCGCTTCACGCAACGCCAGCTCAAAACGATCCAGTGTCTGCCGACTTACAAAATCACGTTCAACCAGTTGCTGTTGACGCTTTAACTCGCTGCGGGCAATCGCCAAAGCCGCTTCAGCGGTTTTGACCTCAGCTTCCGCCACTCGAACCGTTGCCATCAGGTCGCGTGTATCAAGCTGAAACAGCAGCTGCCCGGCCACCACTCGCTGCCCAGCATCGACATGCCGTTCCAGAATGCGACCGGGGACCTGAAACGAGACAGGGATTTCGTGACGTCCCTTGACCGTACCCGACAATTTCACCCATGCACTGTCATGACTCTGCACTGCCACTGTTCTGACCCAGGGAGCCGGTGTCGTCTCTGGCGAAACGGATTCGTCACCGCTGCACCCGACCAGTAGCAGAGAAAGCAGAATCAGAGGAAGTGTCAGTCGCATGGCAATATACCCGATGGTCGCGTCGATTCAGTTGACCCAATCGTAAAATATTAGAGACAACAAATATATATTCGCAACGTATTGAATACTGGCTGGTTACTCAAGCGGGGTGTTGAAACGAGTATCACTGCGGACCACTGTCTGCCCCACCGGAGCCAGCGCAATCATCGCCAGTTTGAGGTGCTGAATGCCGAAAGGAATGCCAATGATGGTGATAAAGCAGGCCAGTGCCGACATTAAATGACCAATTGCCAGCCATATACCGGCGAAAATGAACCAGATGATGTTGCCAATCAGCCCCAAAACCCCAGTGCCAATATCGTCACGACCCGTCAAGTCGCGACGGTTGACCGGTTCCTTGCCGAACGGGAAAAAGGCAAAACTGCCTATTACGAAGCATGAACGCGCCCAAGGGATACCCACAATGGTGATTAACGCCAGCAAGCCGGCCAGCCACCAGGCCAACCCCATCAGCACACCACCCAACACGAACCAGAGAATATTACCCAGTACACGCAGCATTTGAATGATCCCTCACATATGCAAATAAAGTTCGAGCCATTGTTCCACTATTTATCCAGTAGAGCGAGAGGCAAGACAAGGGATGTTCTCTCCCTTAATACATACAAAAAAGCCGAGCCCCTCACGGGGCCCGGCTTTTTACTGGTAAGCCAGAGATTACTTGGCTTTCTTGAGCAGTTTTTTCAGACCTTTCAGCTTGCCTTCGTGCTTGGCAATTTTAGCCTTGCGTGCCTTGATCTCTTTCTTAACAGCTTTGGTCTTTACTTTGTTCGCCATGGTCGTTCTCTCCATCTAATGAGCAGACTATTTCTGTAGCGAAGCATGTTCGGCTACGAAGCTGCGAATAAAACGTCGAATTTCACGTGCTGCACTGGTATCCAGTTCATCACAAAGCGCGACAAACTGATCGCGATCTTCATTATTGATCCGGATAACCAGCTGGCTGTTTTTGGGTCTGCTTTTCTTTTTACCGCTCATTAAAAGCCTCCCAAAGCTGCCTGCAGCGACTATCGACTGACAATCATATGTATATACAAAGCAAACCATAGCAGCTGACAGAGGCAGGGTCAAACTGCCTTAACCAGAGGCAGACCTATTCACATCTTTGCTAAACTGTTGACCAGCTTAAACGTGCAACCGCATTCAAATCATCGGGGCCAGCAAAGGCATCCGATCTCAGGGAGACAATGATGAAGCATGACGATACGCTGGTGCAGCAACTGAACAGGGTACTGACGCTTGAGCTTACATCCATCAACCAGTATTTCCTGCATGCTCGTATTTTCAGGAACTGGGGGCTGGAACGACTGAACCACAAGGCCTACAAGAAATCGATTCTTGACATGAAGCAGGCCGACCGGTTGATTGAGCGCATTCTGTTTCTGGAAGGGCTACCCAACCTGCAGCACCTGGAGCGCTTGCGCATCGGTGAAGATACCGAAGAGATGCTGCAGGGGGACCTGAGCCTTGAGACTGACCAGATTGCGCTGCTGCGTGATGTGATCGCCCAGTGCGAAGCCGGTGGTGATTATGTCAGCCGCAAGCTGCTGGTCGACATTCTGGAAGAAGAAGAGGAACACCTGGACTGGATTGAAACCCAGCAGCATCTGATCCGAGAGGTAGGTATTCAGAACTACCTGCAATCGGCCATTGAGGAGGATTGATTATGCAAGGCAAGCAAAATGTCATTGACGCACTGAACAAGCTACTGGCCGGCGAACTGGCCGCCATGGATCAGTATTTTATCCATTCGGAAATGTATGCCGACTGGGGGTTCAACAAGCTCTATGAGCGCATCGCGCACGAGTTTGATGATGAAAAGGGTCACGCCAAATTGATGATTGAGCGCATATTGTTCCTGGGCGGCACACCGGACCTGGTAACACGCGAGCCCATTCATGTCGGCAAAACCGTCCCGGAAATGCTGCAGAATGACCTGAACACCGAATATCAGGTCGTGCATAACCTTAAACAGGTCATTGCGCTGTGTGAACAGGAACAGGATTACCAGACCCGAGAAATGCTGCGTCAGCAACTGGCCGATACCGAGGAAGATCATGCCTACTGGCTCGAAAAGCAGCTGGGGCTAATCAACCGTGTTGGCCTGCAGAACTACCTGCAGTCACAGATGTAATTTTGGGGACCGACCTCCAGGCGCGGTCGGTCATCCCCTCTGTTTTAACATCCGGCCCACAGCGTGTGATCGAAGAGGGAGCTAGCATTATAAGTCTCGGTGAATCCACCGAGGCTCTTCAGAACCGTCCAACAGGCGCTGCCAATCAACAAGAGACCCTGTATTGATTCAACGATACTGATTTGCTTGAGTTTAAACATGGGAAATGGCGGTCAGGGAGGGATTCGAACCCTCGATACGTTGCCGTATACACACTTTCCAGGCGTGCTCCTTCAGCCACTCGGACACCTGACCGCATTGTGCAATTGATGCTGTTTTTGGCTGTCATGGCGACCGCCTCATCAATTGAGGTGCGCATTCTAGCAGACTGATTTCAAAGCACAACATCTGGCTCTACTTTTTTTGTCGGTGCCTGTATCCAGACCAAGACGTGGGCCATTTGGCGGGGTATCATGCCGCTATTGCACAAACCGTTCGACTATTCAGGGAGTTCTGTTACAGATGTTAATGCCAATTTTGGCCGTGGTTGGAGGTCTGGCTCTACTGGTGTGGAGTGCTGACCGTTTTATTGACGGAGCGGCAGCAACCGCGCGTTTTGCCGGGATGCCACCTTTACTCATCGGCATGGTAATCATAGGTTTTGGTACCTCTGCTCCCGAAATGGTCGTTTCGGCTTTTGCTTCGGTCCAGGGCAACCCTAACTTGGCACTGGGGAACGGCTATGGCTCCAATATTGCCAATATCGCACTTATTCTGGGTCTGACCGCCCTGCTCAGCCCTATTGCGGTTCATTCCCAGATTTTGCGCAAAGAGCTGCCGCTGCTGACCGTGTTCACTTTTCTCGCGGGTTACCAGTTGCTCGATGGACAGATTACGCGCGCTGAAGCCGTGGTACTACTGATTGTGTTCTTTGCCATGATGGGCTGGTCAGTCATGCAAGGCATACGCCAGCGAGGCGACACCCTCGGCAACGATATGGAACATGAACTGGAAAGCGAGCCAGCCATGACATTGGGCAAGGCCATCTTCTGGCTGCTGCTGGGGCTGGTATTGCTGATCGTGAGTTCCAGAGTCCTGGTGTGGGGCGCTGTGGACATTGCCAGTGCGCTTGGCGTCAGTGATCTGATTATTGGTTTGACTGTAGTGGCAATCGGCACCTCCCTGCCGGAGCTGGCGTCCTCTATTATCGCTGTACGCAAGAACGAACATGATCTGGCTTTGGGCAATGTGATCGGCTCGAACATGTTCAACACCCTGGCGGTTGTCGGTATTGCCGGCGCCATTCACCCGATGTCATTCAGTCCTGAAGTCCTTACCCGAGACTGGGTCGTAATGGCGGGCCTGACACTGTCGTTGTTTATTCTGGGCTATGGCTTCAGAGGCAAGGGCCGAATCAATCGCATTGAAGGTGGCTTGCTGGTGGCGGTATTTGCTGGCTATACCACGTGGCTGATCTACGGTGTAATCGCCACACAGGCCTGACAGGGAGACACAGATGATCCGCACATTCACGCTAGAACACGGCAAGCTGCGTGAGCAGGAACAGCTGGCCAGTGATGGGTTGACCACTGCCAGCTGGATCGACCTGCAAGATGCGGATGAAGTCGAGCGCGCCAATGTGGAGCAATTGTTTCCGGAAAGCTTGCCGGATGCGGATGAGGTCGAAGAGATCGAGTCCAGCGCACGCTACTTTGTCGAAGGCAATGACCTGCATGTCCATTCCCTTTTTCTGTACCAGAGCGAGGGGCGCTTCAAAACGGCAACGGTTGCATTCACCCTGCAACCGGAGCGTTTGATCAGTACCCGTGACGTAGAGCTGCCTGACTTTCGCCTAACCCGCCTGCGAGCACGGCGCGGATGGGTTGAAGCCACGTCCCCACTGCAGATCCTGACCGCACTGTTTGAGCAGAAGGTGGACAACCTGGCTGACCAGCTTGAAGACCTGCATCGGGACCTGGAACAGCTCAGCGTCGAAGTACTGGAGAACCGAGACGCGGAGCTTGGTGACCAATTGGATCGGCTGGCCAAGCTGGAGGACAGCAACGGCCAGATTCGTCTCTGTTTGATGGACACGCAGCGCTCGACCTCGTTTCTGCTGCGACACATCCGCGACCAGAAACGTGAGGTCAAAACCTTCCGCGAGATTCTGCGAGACCTGGACACGCTAATGGCGCATGCCACCTTCGTGTTCGAGAAAATAAACTTCCTGATGAATGCTGCCCAGGGTTTTATCAACATCCGCCAGAACCAGATCATCAAGATCTTTTCCATTGCGGCGGTGGTGTTTCTGCCCCCCACACTGGTAGGCACCGTTTACGGCATGAACTTTGAGATGATGCCGGAGCTGGAGTGGGTTTTCGGCTATCCGATGGCGTTGGGGCTGATGATCATTTCAGCCATCTCGCCCTACCTTTTTTTCAAGCACAAGGGCTGGCTCTGAAGCCACCGCTTCAGCCCCCCTTCATTTCAGCTTCAGCTCAAACTCACTGGCGGGCAACGGACGGGCGTAAAAGTAGCCTTGCGCAATATGGCAACCTGCTCGGCGCAGGAACTCACAGTGCGCTTCGGTCTCGACACCCTCCGCTACTGTTTTCAGCCGCAGATGGCGCGCAATATCGATAATGGATGAGGTGATCGCCACATCATCCTCATCGTCCGGGATGCCCATAATGAAGGTTCGATCGATCTTGAGCTTGTCCAGTGCAAACCGTTTCAGGTAGGCCAGACTTGCGTAACCGGTACCAAAATCATCCAGCGCGATACGAACGCCCAGTTCACGCAGCTGATGCAGAAGACTGACTGAACCTTCAACATCACTCATCAGCACACTTTCAGTGACTTCAAGCACCAATTGATCGGCCGGGAAGCCGCTTTCTGACAACGCAGCCTTCACCTCGTCAACCAGCTCAGGTCGGAACTGTACTGCTGACACATTCACCGCCATGCTCAGCGGCTTGCCATGGATACGATCCCATTCACGCGCCTGGTTGCAGGCCTGCTGCAGCACCCAGGCACCAATTGGAATGATCAGACCAGTCTCTTCCGCCAGCGGAATAAAACGATCCGGCATCACCAAACCCTGGCTACTGTTCCACCGCAGCAAGGCTTCACAGCCAGTGAGGCAGTTGCTGGAAACGTCATATTGCGGCTGATAGTAGAGCTCAAGCTCATCACGGCCCAGCGCATCTCGTAATCGCGTTTCCATCAACAGACGTTCGGAGACCTGCTGGTTCATCGCCTCAGTGAAGAACTGGAAGTTGTTACGCCCCTGCCCTTTGGCGTGATACAGCGCCGTATCAGCATTCTTGAACAACGTATCAAAATCTTCACCATCACCGGGATAAAGTGCCAAACCGATACTGGCTGTGGTGACCATCGTATGATCTTCAACCTGTAAAGGCTCCGCGATCAGTTGCAGGTAGCGTGAAGCCAGGCCTGATAGGTCAGCCTGTTCACCCAGATCCGGCAGCAGGATTACGAATTCGTCCCCCCCCAAGCGACTGATGGTGTCACTGTCACGCGCCTGCTCGGAAAGCCGGCTCGCAATAATCTTGAGTACCGTGTCACCACTGCCGTGACCCAGCGAGTCGTTGATGTTCTTGAACCGATCCAGGTCAATAATCAGCAGTGCAGCCTGCTCATGGCGTCTGCGTGCACGAGCAATTGCCTGAATGGTACGATCACGCAACAGGCGACGGTTGGGCAAGTCCGTGAGCGGGTCGAAGTCAGAGAGGTAACGCAGCTGGTCTTCTGCCTCCTTTCGCTCAGTCATGTCGGTCAGCATGGCGACATGATTGCGCACCGCACCCGCCTCATCCCGAACCAGGCTGATCGACAGCCATTGTGGGTATATCTCGCCACTGCGTCGTCGGTTCCATACCTCACCCTGCCATCTACCCTGTTCCTGCAAGGTCTGCCACATCCGCTCGAAGAAAGCCGAACTGTGGCGTCCGGAAGCCAATAACGCCGGCGTTTTACCCACCACATCTGCTTCCGGATAGCCTGTAATACGAGTGAAGGCAGGGTTGACCGCCATGATGCGGTTGTCGGCATCGCTGATCATGGCCCCCTCACTGGCTGACTCAAACACCTGCGCCGACAGTTTCAATTCATCCGCCGTACGCTCAAGCTCAACCTGACGCTGGTCGATCTCCTGCTGGTAACGGCGCATCAACGTACGCAGCCAGCGTGAAATAATCCAGGCGACCAGAATGGCGGCCGCCATGGCAAACAACAGGACCAGAATCAGCCACTGCAGATCATGCTGCAGTTCCTGCTCCAGCTTGGCTTTTTGCATTGCCAGCACTTCGTCCATGCTTTCTTGATAAATCCCGGCAATGAGCACCCAGTCCCACTCGGGGACGTCCTGCACCAGCGACAGTTTATGGTGAATTCCTTCAGCACCCGGTTTGTACCAGTCATACTCAACAAAGCGCCCCTCGGGCGTTGCCTGTTCAAGCAGCCAGTTAACCATCTTGCGGTGTTCAGAGTCGAGTTGACTCACCAGCTTTCCGGATGAGCCGGGGCGCGTTGGCGAAAGCAGCACCTGTCCATTTTTATGCAATACCGCGATGTAGCCCTCATCTCCAAACGTCAGCGCCTCAAGTCGATTCAGTGCCTGCTGTTTGAGATCGTTCTCGACCTGGTAAAGGTAATCGCCGGTGCCGATAATCCAATCAAGCGGTTCAAACAGTTCCACATAAGCGATTTTTTCCCGCATTTCATCCGGGTAATCCGGTGCATACCAGAGGTAGCGCGAAAAACCGGCCTGATTCGGGTTCTGCACTGCCTCAATCAACCCACGCATGATGTAGTGACCGGTATCATCCTGGTTATCGAGCAGGGATTTGCCTTCAATGTCAGGACTGATCGGCAGCAGCATGCATTCACCTTCAAGCGTGTCGATGAAAATATAGCCTCGCCCATCGAAGAAGCGCAGATCGCGCAGTGCTTCACGGATCAGTTCGCCAACCTGCTCCTTTGCACCATCGCCATGCAGCTGAATTTCCATGTCATAGATCGACTGGGCCAGCTGCATCGCCTGACGCACCTGAGCCTGGATATTGTCACGCAGAACAGCTTCAGTTTGCTGGCGAGTAAAATTGATGTAATCGAGAGTGGCATCCACTTCCTGACGCAGCTTTTCCTGACTGCTTTGCTGCAGCGAAAGGCGTTGCTGGCGCAGCCGTTCATGGCCATTCTGCCAAGCCGTCATCACAAAGAAGGCCGACACCAGCAGCATGAGTACAAGCACGGTACCGATGAAGGCACGGGTCTGATAGCGTGGAAGCGTTTTTGAATCAATCGTCAGGGGCATGGTTTCATCTGGCCCATCTACATCTGGGCAAACTCATACAGATTCAGCTCCCTGCCGCCTGCTGAGAAGTTATTGAAATTTCATGTTTTATAACATTGAGTCTACACAGTAGCAAACCCGCAACATGGCTAAAGCGGAAGATTCTGGGTGTTCTTGATCTCACGCAAGGCAAAATTGGAGTGTACTTGGGCAATGCCTTGAAGTGTAAAGATCTTTTCATTTAGAAAACGATCGTACGAAGGCATGTCCGGTACCACTATTCGCAGCACAAAATCAGCATTACCGGTTACGGCAAAGCACTGCAGCACCTCAGGGTAGGTCATCACCTGCTGCTCAAATTCAGCCGTACTGTCGATGTTGTGTCGCTGCAGCGAAACCAATGCAAACACACTCAGCGCCTGCCCCAATACCTGCGGATTAAGTCTCGCCGCATAGCCCTCAATGGCGCCCTTCTCTTCCAGAGCCCTCACCCGGCGCCAGCAGGCCGCTGGTGATAAACCCACCTGCTCAGCCAATTGCTGGTTACTGATGCGCCCATCCTGTTGCAGATGATCGAGTATCCGGCGATCAAAACTGTCCAATTCAACCTGTTTCATTTGGTAACACTCTATTTTTTTCAAATATTATTTCTTATATAGCAAAATAAAGAAATAATTTTTCCAAATCCAGTGAAACCGTTGTTCAAATAGCAAGCACCTTTACCCGCCTTGTCCCTACAATTTACAGCCATGAATACGGGCTCGTCCGCTCTGCCATCCGGCGGCGTCCCGGATAACAACAAGATCCAACACAGAGAGGTACCGGGTATGTCTGTCAATGATGCCCCCACGCTCGATGACTATCGTCTCGAGGATCGCTATCTGCGCGACACCGGTCGCGTGTTCCTCACCGGCACTCAGGCGCTGGTTCGCATTCCATTGATGCAGGCACGCCTCGACAGGCAGAACGGCCTCAATACCGCTGGCCTGATCAGCGGCTATCGTGGCTCACCGCTGGGCGCCTACGACCAGGCACTCTGGCAGACCAAAAAGCTGTTGGATGAACACCGCATCGATTTCGTACCCGCGATCAACGAAGATCTGGCAGCCACCATTATTCTCGGCAGCCAGCAGGTCGAGACTGATGCCGACAAGCAGGTCGAAGGCGTCTTCGGTCTTTGGTATGGCAAGGGTCCGGGCGTCGATCGCGCCGGGGATGCACTCAAGCACGGCACCACCTACGGCAGCTCGCCCCATGGCGGCGTACTGGTCGTCGCCGGTGATGACCACGGCTGTGTATCCTCCTCCATGCCGCACCAGTCCGATGTAGCGTTCATGGCCTGGTTCATGCCAACCATCAATCCGGCCAACCTTTCCGAATATATGGAGTTTGGTCTCTGGGGCTACGCCCTGTCCCGTTTTAGCGGCTGCTGGGTGGGTTTCAAGGCGATCTCCGAAACCGTCGAAAGTGCGGCCTCTGTCGAACTCAAGCCGTTGCCAACCTTTGTAACGCCAACCGACTTCACACCGCCGGCGGATGGCTTGCACTACCGTTGGCCGGACCTGCCCGGGCCTCAGCTGGAAACCCGCATCGAGCACAAGATGGCAGCGGTTCAGGCCTTTGCCCGCGCCAATCCCATCGACCGCCGTATCTTCAACACCGACAATGCGCGCTTCGGTATCGTGACCACCGGCAAGGGCTATCTGGACCTGATGGAAGCGCTGCAGCTGCTGGGTATCGATGCAGCACGTGCCAAAACGCTCGGTCTCGATATTTATAAGGTCGGTATGGTCTGGCCGCTGGAGCGCAAGGGCATTCTCGATTTCGTTCACGGCAAGGAAGAGGTGCTGGTGATCGAAGAGAAGCGCGGCATCATCGAAAGCCAGATCAAGGAGTACATGTCCGAGCCCGACCGCCCGGGTGAAGTGCTGATCACCGGCAAGCAGGATCAGAACGGCGAGCCGCTGATTCCCTATGTGGGCGAACTGAGCCCGAAACTATTGGCCGGCTATCTGGCTGCCCGTCTGGATCGCTTTTTCGGTGTGAAGTTCAGCAACGGACTGGAGCAGATCAACTGCTCGCTGGGCATTACCGACCCGGGTGGCGTGCGCCGCATGCCGTACTTCTGCTCCGGCTGTCCGCACAACTCCTCTACCAAGGTGCCCGAAGGCAGCAAGGCGCTGGCCGGTATCGGTTGTCACTTCATGGCCTCCTGGATGGGACGCGACACCGAATCCCTGATTCAGATGGGCGGTGAAGGCGTCAACTGGATCGGCAAGAGCCGTTACACCGGCAACCCGCACGTGTTCCAGAACTTGGGGGAAGGCACCTATTTCCATTCCGGCTCCATGGCGATCCGCCAGGCTATCGCCGCCGGGATCAACATCACCTACAAGATCCTGTTCAACGATGCTGTGGCCATGACCGGTGGCCAGCCGGTTGACGGCCAGATCACCGTTGACGCCATCGCCAAGCAGGTCTCCGCCGAAGGTGCCAAGCGCGTGGTGGTACTAAGTGACGAGCCGGAAAAGTACAAGGGCCATGAGTCCCTGTTCCCGCAGGGCGTGACCTTCCACGACCGTTCCGAGCTGGATGCCGTGCAGCGCGAGCTGCGCGAGATTCCGGGCTGTACCGTGCTGATCTACGATCAGACCTGTGCCGCCGAGAAACGCCGTCGCCGCAAGCGTGGCCAGTTCCCGGACCCGGCCAAGCGTGCCTTCATCAACCATCACGTCTGTGAAGGCTGTGGCGACTGTTCCACCCAGTCCAACTGCCTGTCCGTAATTCCGCGCGAGACTGAGCTGGGCCGCAAGCGCAAAATCGACCAGTCCTCCTGCAACAAGGACTTTTCCTGCGTCACCGGCTTCTGCCCGAGCTTCGTGACCATCGAAGGCGGCCAGCTGCGCAAGTCGAAGGGACTGGATCTGGGTGCCGAACTGGAGCAGCGCCTGCATAACATCTCTCAGCCTGCCGTTCCCGCACTGCAAGGCAGCTATGATCTGCTGGTCGGCGGCGTCGGCGGTACCGGTGTGGTCACTGTGGGTCAGTTGATCACCATGGCGGCACACCTGGAATCCAAGGGCGCCTCGGTACTCGACTTCATGGGCTTTGCCCAGAAAGGCGGCACCGTGCTGAGCTATGTGCGCCTTGCACCATCACCGGACAGCCTGCACCAGGTGCGGATCGAGAACGGTCAGGCCGATGCCATGGTCGCCTGCGACATGGTCGTGGCCACCTCGCAGAAAGCGCTGAACGTGCTGCGCCCGAACCACACCCGTATCGTCGCCAATGAAGCCGAGCTGGCCACGGCCGACTACGTGCTCTACCGCGATGCCGACATGCAGGCCGATAAACGCCTGAAGCTGTTGCAGGATGCCGTGGGGCAGGACGCTTTCGATCAGCTGAATGCCAACCTGATCGCCGAGAAACTGTTGGGCGACACCGTATTCTCCAACGTCATGATGCTTGGCTTCGCCTGGCAAAAAGGCTTGGTACCTGTATCACTGGACGCTCTAATGCGGGCCATCGAACTCAATGGCGTGGCGATCGAGCGCAACAAACAGGCCTTTGGCTGGGGCCGTCTGGCGGTAACTGATCGTGACTACGTAATGTCGCTGCTCAGTGAAGAAGCCCGCGAAAAGACGATCACGCCTGAAAAAGAGACGCTGGAGCAATTGATCGAGCGTCGCATGAAACACCTGACGGCGTACCAGAACGCCGACTGGGCCGAACAGTATCGTGTACAGGTTGAACAGGTCCGCCTAGCCGAAACGGCGTTGGGACAGACAGATCTGCCCCTGACCCGCAGCGTGGCCCAGCAGCTGTTCCGGCTGATGTCGTACAAGGACGAGTATGAAGTTGCACGACTGTTCACCCAAACCGATTTCCTGCGAGAGATCGAGCAGACCTTTGATGGCGACTACCGTATCCACTTCCACCTGGCACCCCCACTGCTGAGCCGGAAGAAGGATGCTCGTGGTCGTCCAGCAAAACGCCAGTTCGGTCCGTGGATGCTGAGAGCCATGAACGTTCTCGCACCTTTGAAGGGGCTTCGTAACACAGCGTTCGACCCCTTCCGTTTTTCCGCCGATCGCAAGCTGGATCGTGCCCTGCTGGCGGAATACAGAGAGCTGCTTGGCCGTTTTGCCAAGGAGCTGAACGCATCCAACTACAGTTTTGCCCTTGAGCTGGCAGAACTGCCGTCCGAAATCCGCGGCTACGGCCCCGTGCGCGAGCAAGCAGCCGAGGGTGTCGCCCAGAAGCGCACATTGCTGATGAAAGCATTCGAGACCGGACAGGCTACGCTGATCAAGCTGGCCAAAACCGAGGAGGAAGCCCATGTTTGAACAGCTGAAAACTCTGCCACAGGACCCGATTCTGGGGCTGATGAAGGCCTTTCGTGAAGACCCGAGAACCGACAAGGTAGACCTTGGAGTGGGCGTGTACCGGGACGAGGCCGGTCAAACACCGATCATGACTGCTGTACAGGCTGCCGAACGGCGTCTGCTCGGAACGGAAACCACCAAGGCCTACATCGGTCCGGCCGGTGCCGAAGGCTTCAATCAGCTGATCGGTCAGCTGATGCTGGGGGCTGGCCATAGCGCTCTGAGTGATGGTCGCGCCACCGTGGTACAGACACCCGGTGGCTGTGGCGCCCTGCGGATGGCGGCCGAATTTCTCAAATTGTGCCGACCGGACACCACTGTCTGGATCAGCACCCCAACCTGGGCCAACCATATACCGCTGCTGGGCGGGGCTGGCCTGACTATTCGCGAATATCCCTATCTGGACCGCACCACCTTAAGTGTCGATTTCGATGCCATGATCTCGTGCCTGGAGCAAGCCGATAGCGGCGATGTGGTGCTCCTGCACGGCTGCTGTCATAATCCGTCCGGCGCAGATCTGGACGCCGATCAGTGGGCCGCTATCACGGACCTGATCGAGCGCAAGGGACTGCTGCCGTTTATCGATATGGCCTATCAGGGCCTGGGGGAAGGGCTGGAACAGGATGCACAGGGCGTTCGCCTGATGGCAGAGCGGCTGCCTGAAGTGATTGTTGCCTCCTCCTGTTCCAAAAACTTTGGCCTGTACCGGGAACGTACCGGTGCCCTGATGCTGATTGCCGCCACGCCCGCACAGGGCAAGGCGGCGGCCAGTCAGCTGCTGAGTGCGATCCGGTCGCACTACTCCATGCCGCCTTCGCATGGCGCAGCGGTGGTCGAGCTGATCCTCGATTCACCCGAGCTGGCACACCAGTGGCAAACAGAACTGGGCGCGATGTGTGATCGCATCCTGGATCTGCGCGCCGCTTTCAGTAAGGCACTGGCCCCGGCAGGTGACTTCAGCTTTATCGAACGGCAGCGCGGCATGTTCTCCTTCCTGGGGATTACGCCACAACAGGTTCAGATCCTGCGCGAGGAGTTTGGCATCTACATGCTGGATTCCAGTCGGATCAATATTGCCGGTCTGTCCGCCGCCACCCTGCCCTGCGTCAGCGAAGCGATCAGGGAGGTAAGTGGACGCACAGCCTAATTTGTTTTACCGGGCCTCGCTGCAACAACAGCGGGGCCTTTCAGTCAGCACCGGCCTCTGACCGATAACAATAACGAAACCGGAGAACTCACACCATGAGTCAAGCAACATCCAAAGCACACCAGCAGGCGGGCAGCCTCTGGTCGTCCCGCATGGCCTTTATTCTGGCCGCCGTCGGCTCAGCCGTCGGCCTTGGCAACATCTGGAAATTCCCCTACATTACCGGTGAAAACGGCGGCGGCGCCTTTGTTCTGGTGTACCTTGCCTGCATCGCCATCGTTGGCATTCCCGTCCTGATCGCGGAAGTGATGATCGGCCGTCGCGGCGGTCAAAGTCCGGTGGCGAGCATGCGCGAGCTGACCGCCACCGAGGGCACTCGGAAAGGCTGGCGGTTGATCGGCTGGAACGGCATTGTGGCCTCCTTCCTTGTCCTGTCCTTCTATTCCGTCATCGGTGGCTGGGCACTGGTCTATGTATTCAAAGCCGCATCCGGCATGTTTACCGGAGCCGACGCCGATGCCATCGGCGGCACATTTGGCGGCATGCTCGCCAGCGCAACAGACCTGTTGCTTTGGCACAGCGTGTTCATGGCGATCGTGATTTTCATTGTGGGTCGCGGTATTCGCTCCGGCATGGAAAGAGCGATCAACACCCTGATGCCACTGCTGTTCGTACTGCTGTTCATCATGGTGGGCTACGCCATGACCACCGGCAAGTTCGGTGAAGCGGTCAGCTTCATGTTCTCGCCCGACTTCAGCAAACTCACCACTGAAGGGATACTCACCGCACTGGGCCACGCGGCCTTTACCCTGAGCATCGGTATTGGCGTTATGATGGCCTACGGCTCTTACCTGCCACAGAAGGTCAATATTGCGCGTACTGCCATGACCATTGCGGTACTGGATACAGGTGTCGCCCTGATGGCAGGCCTGGCCATTTTCCCGCTGGTGTTTGCTAACGGGCTGGAACCCGGCGCAGGCCCCGGTCTGATCTTTGTCACCCTGCCGCTGGCATTTGGCCAGATGAGCGGCGGTGTAATCTTCGGCACCCTGTTCTTCGCCCTGTTGCTGGTGGCCGCACTGACATCCGCCATCTCCATGCTGGAGCCCGTGGTTGAATGGCTCGAAGAGCACAAGGGCATCAGCCGTGCCAAGAGCGCCCTGGGCGGTGGTCTGGCAATTTGGCTGGTCGGCGTCGGTACCGTACTGTCATTCAACAACTTGGCTGATTTCCATCCACTGGCCTTCATCCCGTTCTTTGAAGGCAAAACCATTTTTGACCTGCTCGACTTCCTTGTCTCCAACCTGATGATGCCACTGGGCGGTCTCGCCATCGCGCTGTTTGCCGGTTGGGCCATGAAGCGCCAGGGACTGGATCAGGAGATCGGCTTGAAAGGCGGTGTTTACAGCGCATTCATGTTCGTACTGCGTTTCCTGACTCCGGCAGGGATTGCGGTGGTGTTCCTGTATAACTTGCTGTAATGCCGCGCCGGATGACAGACGCCCCGGAACTGAGGCTTTAAGCCGACAATAAAAAGCCCCACTCCAACTAACTGGAGCGGGGCTTTTCCACCGATGAAATACCGGATTCTGATTTCGCCTCGTTAGGTGCGAACTTGCCAGGTATTCGCGATTGTTGCCTGTATCTGTTGTTCCTCTGCAGCCGTCAGCACAATTTCCCCATCAACCGGTGCACCGAAAGCTGCCATGGCGGACACCAATTGTTCGATCTGTGTGGCAGAGATTACAGCATCGTCGGTCCGAATACTGTCCAGCTGCTGGGTGGAGCCACTATACCAACCCTGTACCCTGACCTGGTCACTGCTGTTGCGGAAGTCCGCAAGCAGATCATCTCCATCGCGGGAAAACCAGAGATCGGATTCGTCGATACCATCCGCGAGCTGCAGCGTATCGGCATCACCACCGCTGGACTGATTGTTGATACTGTCCTGACCATCACCTGTTGAGTAGTAATAGGTATCAGAACCTTCTCCACCCATCAGGTAGTCATTCCCCTGATTGCCCTGCAACCAGTCATCACCTGCTCCACCATCGATCAGATCAGCATCGGAGGAAGCAATAATGATATCACCATCGGCCGTTCCACTGACCTGGGTACCAAAGTTCCGCTCATCCGGCATGCCCTGATAATCGGGTGACCCTGCGCTGTCCGGATTGTTCAGACCAAATACGCTGAAAAACTGATCGGATGTAATTTCGCCGCCGGAGGCAAACTCCACTCGGTCGATAGCAGCATCTCCGCCCAAGAAGAAGCTCTTCAAAGTAACAGCATCATTACTACCGCTGACGCGCAGAATCAAGTCATCACCGGATCTCATCAGACCACTGGATACCTGGCCAAAGTCGATATCTTCGAAGCGAAGTACGTCGATACCGCCTCCAGTATTATCGATGGTGTCCCCCCCATCTCCTGAATAGAACAGGTAGGTATCGTTACCTCGACCACCGAGCAGTGTATCGGAGCCCTCATTTCCACTGAGGGTGTCATCCCCGTTCCCGCCGGAAAGCAGATCATCGCCCTCACTGCCGGCAAGCTGGTCATTTCCATTAAAGCCGGAGATCAGATCCGAACCGGAAGTTCCACTCAGGGTACTGTCGTCTCCGACGGTTCCCTCTATGAACTGATCGTAACCGGTACTTCCCCCGGGTGCGGACAGCCCAAATGCACCGAAGATCTGATCCGAAGTCAGTGAGCCGCCGGATTCGAACTCGATGGTCTCGATTATCGCATTGCCATCAACGAAGTAGTCCTTCAGGGTCACTTGCCCGGATGCACCACCCTCTACCTGAAGGATCAGGTCATTACCCGACTTCATCAGACCGGAGGCAACCTGGTTGAAGGTGATACCTGCGGAAAATAGCAAAGTATCAGTCCCACTGGAGTCGCTCAAGGTGACCTCGCCAGAGGTGAATATGTAAGTATCGTCACCTTTGCCCCCCAACAATCGATCATCCCCCCCATTACCGATCAGAGTGTCGTTTCCTGCACCACCAACCAGAATATCTGCAGAAGCCGTACCGTTGATGATATCGTCTCCACCCAATTCAGCCACAGGATCTTCGCCAGTACCGGTTTCTCCCCCGGCATCATTACCCGGCTCACTACCATCTCCCCCTTCTCCGTCCTCAGGCACTTCAGCTGTCGGAAGATCTGTCAACATGGAGGCTATCTCACTGGCCATGATGGAGTAACCGCCATCGGTTGGTTGCACATAGCTAATTGAATAATCCCCGCCAAGAAAGTGGTTGATGACCCGCACCTGTTGTTCCAAATCGCCATCGACTAGAATCACCAGATCATCACCATCCTGATGGTAGCTAAGGCGGCTACGATCCAAGCCATCAAGGAAGAATATGCCATCACTACCGCCGCCAGTATTATCGATGGTATCCACTCCCTGACCCGCCGAGTAGTAGTAACGGTCATCGCCTTCCCCACCCTGCAGTTCATCATTACCATCCTCGCCAGCCAAAATATCGTTCCCGGCGCCACCGATCAGTTGGTCGTTGCCCGAACCACTGCCGGTGCCATTACCCCCGTATAGCTGGTCGGACCCGTTACCGCCCTCTATGCGGTCATCCCCCGTCATGCCGAATAGCGTGTCATTGCCTGCCAGCCCCTGAATCAGGTCGCTGCCGGAGCTGCCTGCCAACTGCTCCCCGGAGTCAGTACCGCTGATCACCGCATCGTAGTCACCACCGGTTTCCCCGGCCGACACGCGCTGATCGATCTGAGTGGTATTGATCATGTAACCACCGTCCGGTTGCACCCAGTCGATGGCACTCTCTCCACCCTGAAAATGGTTCAGAACACGGACGCTACCCTCGGAACCATCATCTATAAGGATCAGCAGGTCATCTCCAGCACGGGTAAAATGCAAACGATCTTCACTGATACCCGAGCCAAAAAACACCCCATCATTACCACCATCAGAGGTATCGATGACATCATGCCCATCGCCTCCAAAATAAACATACTTATCATCACCAGCACCACCAGACAGCTGATCGTTACCGATACCACCACTCAGCTGGTCACTACCATCACCGCCAAGCAGAGTGTCGTTACCGGCTCCCGCATCAAAGTAATCGGCTCCGGAACCGCCATCCAGCAGATCATCGCCACTACCGCCAAACAGGCTGTCATCATCGGCGCCACCATAAAGATAATCGGCACCCTCTCCACCTTGCAGACTATCATCACCTGCATCGCCTTCCAGCGTGTCATCACCGGCACGGCCTACAAGATTATCAGCCCCTTCGCCGCCGATCAGATGGTCGTTCCCCTCCTCTCCATCCAGATAATCATCCCCGGCTTCACCGTAGATCAAGTCATCACCGGTCCGACCCCAAACTTGGTCGTTGCCATCCCCGGCATGAATCTCTTCGTTCAGATCCCGATAACCGAGCAGGGTATCGTCGCTTGTCGTGCCCCGTGTGACAGAAGCCTCTTCAATTTCCAGATCCGAAAGTTCGCTACTATCATCAAAGAGGAAGCGATTGATCTTGAAGTGGTCGGTAGGCTCGGCGAACCATTTTTTAACCAGAATACTATCGGTGCCATTGGAGTGCTCGATACTCAGATCATCGCCATGGCGGATAAAGCTCAGATCGGTCGCAACTATTCCCGCACCAAACACCAGAGTATCGGTAGAGGGATCGATATTGCTGAATGCTCCATCGATATGGGTTTCAATCAGTGTGTCTTGGCCATCGCCGAGACTGAACAGATAGGTATCATCACCATAGGAGCCATAGAGAGTATCTGCACCGGTACCACCGGCCAGAGTATTAGCGGTGAGTGCCCAGGGGTCACTGTAGGCAACCAAGGTATCCTCTCCGGCACCGCCGAGCAGTGTATCGGAACCCTGGCCATAGAGCTGGTCGTTGCCGTCTCCGCCTGACAATGTTCCCTGGCCTTCCAGATAATCGTTGCCTGCATCGCCGGAGAGCTGACCTACACCGTACAGCTGGTCATTACCGTCCCCTCCAGAGAGCCGATTATCGTTACCACCTTCGGCATACAGCAGATCATTACCATCTTCACCGTACAACTGGTCATTACCGCTGCCACCATAAAGGCTGTCGTCATCCTGACCGCCGAACAGTTGATCGTCCCCTTCGCCCCCATAGAGGGCATCATTGCCGGTGTCGCCGAACAACTGATCGGTGTCGCTTCCACCTTGAAGCAAATCTGCGCCTTCACCTCCCGAGAGCAGATCTTCTCCTTGTTCACCATATAGCTGATCATCACCGGCATCACCATTGAGCTGGTCATCTCCCTGGCCGCCATAAAGCGCGTCATTCCCCGCACCACCCGATACCGTATCGGCACCCGCTGCTGCATACACAACGTCCGAACCGTCCTGAGCATGGATCACTTCGTCGGTATCAAACCCATTGATCTCGTCATCCAGATCGCTGCCCACCACTGCCTGAGCCACCAGATCAGCGAAGCTCCAGACAACACCATCGGAGAAACGAACCTCCTCAATACTCGAGGCCACTGCTGCAGAGTCACTGCCGTCATACTGGTTTTGAATGGTCAGCCAATCATCACTGCCAGGAATGAAGAGAAGAAGATCATCGCCGACACGGCGTACACGCAGTTCTGTTGAGGCTATATCGGTAAGCTCAATGGTATCCTCACCGGAGGCGTCGATAATGACATCTGCACCATCACCGCGGCTAAAGAGAAAGGTATCGTTACCCGAACCACCATTGATAGTATCGGCTCCGGTGCCACCGGAGAGCTGGTCGTGCCCGTCTTCCCCTTCAATGAGGTCGTTATTCGCCCCCCCAAAAAGCCGGTCATCACCACTGCCTCCGTAAAGCACATCGTTACCATCACCTCCAGAGACAATATCCCGCCCCCCAAAAGCACTAACCCAGTCATTTCCGTTGCCCGTCTCAATAACGTCATCGCCAGAGTAGGCCCGAATCACATCATCAGCCTCAGTGCCAGCCAAGGTGAGCAGGTATAATTGAGAAGCATCAATCAGCCTCTCCAGACCGGCAGTGTTCCTCACCCGAATACCTGAAATGGCAACTTCATCCTTGAACAGAGATGACAGTGACACTTTGTCATCCGGGCTGTCAGGGAAGGTAACTTCAAGATCCACCCCATTTCGGCGAAATACCAAGTTATCCAAGGGTAGATCGGACAGGTATATAGTCACTACATTCTCGTAGCTATCATGAATGAAGTCTTGGCCGTCACCGCGTGCAAATCTGTATTTATTAGTGCCAGAACCTCCATCAAGTGTATCGTCTCCCAGGCTCCCTTGCAGAAAATCATCACCGGCACCACCGATCAGACGGTCATTGCCAGCTCCTCCATACAGGGAATCCTGTCCACTCCCCCCTTCCAGATAGTCACTCCCTTCGCCTCCGGTGAGTGTGTCATTGCCTCCCTCGGCGATAAGGCGGTCATCACCCTCACCACCGTCCAACACGTCATCACCCTCACCGCCATAGAGAGTATCTTTCCCCTCGCCGCCAGAGATTAGATCGTTGCCATCACCACCCCGAAGGGTATCCTGGCCTTCGCCACCATCGAGTTCATCGTTACCGCCGTGCCCACTTATCTGGTCATCACCCCCTAATCCTGACAAAATATCGTTTGACGCATACCCCTCGATCACATCATCGTCGGCACTTGCCTGCAGCACCATGGCTTTCACATCATTGATGCCCCAGACTGAGCCATCCTGAAAGTGGATCTCATCGATGGCCGTTCCATCACCTGCTTCACCGCTAAAGTAATCGACAATGCGGATGCTATCGACAGAGGAAGTCTGAAGCAGCAGATCCATATTTACTCGGTTAACGGCAACGGACCCAACCTCGATACCGGCTCCAAACTCGATGACATCTATCTTGCTTTCGGAGTCCCCGGCGGCGTTATCAATAACATCCTTGCCATGACCCATATCGAACAGATAAGTATCACTTCCCCGTCCGCCTATAAGCCGATCATTTCCATCGTCTCCCGATAGATGGTCATCTCCATCATCCCCCATCAGCACATCGTCACCGATGCCACCGGATAGCCAATCATCCCCGGCAAGGCCATGAACCTTATCGTCCCCGCCAAGAGCATCAATGCTATCACCGGCTGCCGTCCCAAATATCAGATCATCATTTCCGGTAATCGATGATTCGGTCAGCAACGTCAGTATTTGCGCCTCATTAAGGCTGGTACCGTCTGCAAAGCGGATTGTCTCTATTGCACCAAAATCAACCGTTCCGTCGAAATCGAAAAAGTTGTCTATGCGCAGAGAACCGGCTTCAACACCATTTTCATCCCTGACAGTAATCCAGACCGTTGTGGTGTTACGCGAGAATGAAAGTCTCTCCTGAGTAACCCCTTCTCCAAAAACAATCTGGTCCAGCCCTCCACGGTCAAGAATCGTATCTGCACCCTGGCCTGCAGTGAAAAAATAACTGTCATTCCCTGCTGAACCATACAGCCGATCATCTCCAGACATACCATAAAAAACAGATCCATCATGACTGCCATACAGTATGTCGTCATCCCCGCTCCCAATTCTTGTAGAAAAATCGAAGAACGGAGCCAAATCAGGATCTGAAGAGGTGATAAATTGAAACGCATTATCACGCTGACCACGATAGTCAGGTGAGTAAGTTCCCAGATCAGTCAATACAGCTATGATGCCTTCAACCCGATCGGGATAACCTTCGGATAACAATGTGCTTAATATGCCATGCAGCTCATCCCAATCGACTTCAATTCCATGAGCATCTGAGCCAAATGCCGACTTGATAATATCCAGCTCTCCGGCATATTCAGTTTGTGCAAGTATCTGAGCTGCAGTAAAACGCTTGAATTCAAGATACTCTGCAATAAGCAAAGGCGCAGCCTGGCCATGAGGATTGGGATCACGCTCTCCCCAACACCAGGTTCCCAGGTAGGAATGACCCACCAGGTTTTCCAATGTGACGAGTTGTCGGGCATCCATCACATGCCCATAAACCTTGCTCGGATCACGGCTGTATGGGTCAACGCTATCTGCTCCGGCCCATCGGTAAATAAGGCCATCAAGCAGAGTGTCACGGGTAGCGGGGTCGGTTGCTTCAACATACTGATTCAATAACGAAACCAGTTCGGTATCATGAACCATCGCCTGCCAGAGATCCTGCACCTTGCCAAAACCTTTGGCATTCGCCAGCGATACCACCTCCGGAGTCAGCTCTACGTCACCACTATTCATACGGCGGGCAGAATCTATCTTGAACCAGACATCCGCCGCCGTGGAGGCTGTGCCATCACTGAGCATCACGGTGGATACCTGGCGGTGGGCATGACCATTGTCATCAATATAATCCGACGCAGCGTATTCGGTGCTGACTGAAACCACGCCGGCATCAGCCAAACTCTGAAACTCTCCGCTGTCACTGACGCCGTTGCCGTTCAAGTCGCGCCATACCTGAAGGTTCTCATAAGAGGCATCTTGTGAATCGACAATACCATCGCCATTGTCATCGTATTCCGCCAACGCCCGAAAACCATTCTCCGCAGTATCGCCATTATCGAGAGTGCTGTAGTTGCCAAATAGCTCCGTGCCGTTACTGATACGTCCGTTTCCATCACGATCATGAACCAGCAAGCCATCATCAGGGCTGACCCAACCGGTCATTTCACTTAGGCCGTCAGCATCCAGATCAAAATAGCTTGAACCGACCTCAAGCGTCTCAATACCATCGCCATCCAGATCTATAACGATGGGAGAGGTACGGTTTTCCGCATCGTCAATAACCGGCGTTTCGTCCTCGTCCTCTTCCTCCTCTTCGGTCAATACAATTCGCAGAGACACTTGCTCTTTACTGTAGTTTTGAATCTCTAAACTGCCGTTAACCGTCAGCGTCGAACCATTCAATACATAGGTATTACCACCACCGTAGTAGGTGTCTTCAGGATCGTTTTCTGTACGCGATCCTCCGGTAAGCAACCGGTTGTTAAAGAGAACCTGCCCCTTTCCATCGGCATCATTGACAATTTCCTGGGCATCAACATAGTAAGTATCGAACCCTGCGCCTCCTTTCAGCGTATCCTGACCAGAACCACCGCGCAGGACATCGTTGCCAGCTCCACCATCCAACAGGTCATCACCCTCACCACCTTCGAGATGGTCGCGACCGCCTTCACCGTAGAGTTCATCATTATCGCCCTCCCCATACAGAACGTCGTTATCCGAACCACCATAGAGGACATCATCACCCTCACCTCCAGTGAGGTAGTCGTCGTTATCACCTCCATACAGGGTGTCATCCCCTAGATAGCCAAGGATGTCATCATTTCCCGCTTCCCCATTCAGGGTATTATTACCGTCGTTTCCAAATATATAATTATCAAGGCTATTGCCCGTGCCATCTATATGGTCAGTTTCTGTCAGTATGAGGGATTCTAAATTTTCTGTAAGTGAGTAAGTTATGGAAGACTCTACCCGATCATCTCCTTCATTTTCATATTCGATGACTTCATCATTTTCATCATCAACGATATATGTATCGTCTCCGGTACCGCCATACATTTGATCGGCACCACTCTTACCATCGAGAGTATCGTTTCCTGCTCCACCGTAAAGTTCGTCACTTACCGATAGACCAATACCATATAAAACATCATTACCAGAACCAGCAATGATGGAAACACCATTATACGGAATAACTTCCGTTATATTAAAATAATCTACTGGATCAATCACCCCATCGTTATTGACATCTTTGCCATCATATATAACATACTTTCCATTATTATCTTCAAATGTGATAATTTCATTTGATATTAAACTTGATAACACGCTACCGAATAATAAAAGAAAATATTCTCTATTAATCGCCAGATTAGCAATATTTAATTTTTCTTGATTTTCAGCCTGATTGTTTAGACTTTCAAGTATTTTCCAGTCACTGCTAATATAATTTTTTTTAGAAACTGATCCGATAAACTTTATTGGAACCTGCCTTCCTATTCCAGATGGGTCTATTTCGTCTTCCGTTAAATAGTTAGTTACATCTGCTAAAATCCCATCACCATCGTAATCGAAGTTATCATCATCAGGTTCAACACATATATTTCTAGCTTCCCTAGTACCATCGGAATTAACGATAAATAGTGCATCATCATTAATCAAGTATCTTCCACTGCCGAATACATATGCTCGCTCAGCATAGTCTGAATCATATATTCCTTGATAATATTGTTTTACTGAAACATATTGATTGTTCAAGTTTATATTATAATAACCAAGTATATCAGCCTTTGTATATATACCTGGAGGTAAAACGCTTGCGCCTTTATAAAAAGCATCATCACCTTCAAGAAATTTTCTTACATATCTAAAACGCTCTACACCAACAAATCGTCCACCTCCAGTTGTCATGAATTCATCCATACCAACAGTCAATTCCGTCCCCAGCTCATCCCTAAGACGAATAAGCTGCTCATCCTTTAAGTCTAAAGGAGGTGAATTCTGATTAAATAAATATCTCGAAACGACTTGCTCTATTGTTGGCATACTCATAAAAAGGCTCCTATATTCTATTAATCTCTTCCGTGTTCATACCATTATCAGTACTTCTGGTCAGTATTTCACCGCAGTTCGAGACAGTTGCTGTGATACGATTTCCATAGGAAATGTTATTTTCAATCCATTTCTTTGATTGATCATAAGCACTGCTTTTCATATGCATATAATCTATCTCAGACTGTCCATATCTTTTATTATCACAACAATCTATGTGAACAACAGTTAATTTAATACTAAAGAAATTATTACCATACCCATTAAGGCGTTGAAATATAGTTGGGGAAAACCTGTCCTCATCTATTAAAAATGAATCAACTTTTCTTATATCGCTTTCAAAATAAGCAGTGCTATTTCCATAGCTGGACTCCCTATCATTCCTAGTGCCATAATGAACCAAAGTTAATTTAAACTGTGGATAAACAAAATCCAAATATGAATTTTCCATGGAGATATTTTCTATATTGAAATTTTTCTCAAATGACATACCATTATTAAATGATTTATTTATCACATCAATAAAATCAATATCATCATATCCAGGTATGATACCTATTATAGAGCCATGACCAGGGTATACTTTCTCCCACTCTATAAAATTTTTTATATTCATACGTATTAAATTAATTATAAATCTTTCCTTTAGCTCATCATCATTCAAAATTCGACCTTCAGATATACATACTCCATAATCATTTATTTTTATCATGGAATATAAAAGCAACAAAGTGCATGAAATAAAAACAAAAAATATCATACGTATTAATTTAATTTTTCTTTTATAGATCATCATCTTTCTTCCACACTATCCATCTTGTACTTCAGCAATGGCGTCAATATATATTCGATCAAAAGCCGCTTGCCGGTTTTAACCTCTACACTCACGCCCATACCCGGTACCAGATTGACTTTTTTCCCTTCCACATTTAGCCAGGTTTTATCCATACTGACAGTGGTCTTATAAATCAGCCCTTGTTGTTCATCGGCAATAGCGTCGGCGGAGATCTTTTCGATTGCGCCATCAATCACGCCGTACTTGGTAAAGGGGAAGGTGTGGATCTTGATCTCGGCGGATTGGGCGGTTTCGACGAACCCGATATCCTGGTTTTGCAGCCAGGCTTCCACTTCCAAAGTCTGATTCTCCGGTACGATCTTCATCAGTTCCTGCGCAGAGGTGACGACACCGCCAACAGTATGGATCGCCAGATCCTGGACGATGCCGTCCACTGGTGAGGTCAGCAGTTGTTTGCGGTTCAGGTCACGGGCTTTATTCAGTTCCTCCTGCAAGCTCAGATACGCTCGGTCCAAGTCAACTCGTTGTTGCAGATATTCGGAGTGCGTGCTGGCTTGCAGAGAAGCTTGTTGCTGTTGTAAATCAGCAATCTGGGCATTGAGCTGTGCTTGCTGGGCACGGGCAGCGGCCAGGTCTTGCTGCTGTTCAATCCTCTCCTGCTCCAGCTCCAGATACTGCACTCGAGCCGTCATTTTCTTGTCCATCAGGGTTTTCAGCGCTGCTACGCGTTGACTGATCAGTGGCAGGGTGCCACTGAGTTTGGTAATGAGGGTGGCATTAACCTGTTTTTCCGCTTTTTTGTTCAGCAATTGCTGCTCCAATTGCCGATATTGAGCCTGATAGGCCTGCTGTTGCTGAGTCAGCAAGAGCTGCTGCTGCTTCCTTTGATATTCACTGGCTTCAGGCAAACGACTCTTATCGCCAAAATTCATGCTGTTCGCTTCATCACGCACAGCATGTGGTGCTTTGAATTGTGCTGGTTGATTAAAACTGCCGACAAATGCTGCTAACTGCTCCAGACGCCACGCGTTAAGACGGTTTTGTAAGACTTCCTGACTGAGGCGCTTTTCATCGGCAGCGGTTTGTCCCTGATCAAGTATGACCAAGGGATCACCGGCTTTGACCTGTTGACCTTCATGGACGAGGATGCGGGAAACTATGCCCAGTTCGTAAGGCTGGATTTGCTTCACCTGCCCAGAGGGAACAATCTTGCCTTCAGCGGTAGCGACAATATCAACCTCGCCAACACAAGCCCAAATCACGCCAATGCTGAACAAAGCCAACAGGGTCCAGGCAGTTATCCGTGTAGCAGGATGGGGCGGCTTTTCACGAATCTCCAACGCAGCAGGCAGAAATTCCACTTCCTGACGCGCCACATGCCGGTCACCCAGTTTGGCACGTTGCTGCCACTTGTCTTTAATACGATGTAACAGCCCCATCTGTTTCTGATCCCTGTGTTGAGTCCGTTCCAATGTTGAGCCTGGCTATCCTTAGCCGCTATCCATCACACATTGCGACTATCCTTGCGTACTTTCTTCTTTATGCGTTTGTCGTATAGGGTTTAATGGCCTAGCCCCGCTTTGTAACTGATACAAGGCGTGGTAATGCCCCTTGAGCTTGATAAGCGCGTCATGGCTACCGGTTTCAATAATCCGCCCCTTTTCCATAACAAGAATACGGTCACAGTGACGCACGGTGCTGAGACGGTGAGCAATGATGAAGACGGTACGATTACGGCAGATGGCAGACATATTCTGCTGGATGATTCGTTCCGACTCGTAATCCAGGGCACTGGTGGCCTCGTCAAAAATCAGAATTCGAGGGTTGGTAATCAAAGCACGAGCAATAGCGATACGTTGCCGCTGTCCACCGGAGAGATTGCAACCGTGCTCCCCCACCGGGTTGTCGTATCCTTCTGGCAATTCCAGGATAAATTCGTGGGCACCGGCCAGTTTGGCGGCTCGCACCACTTGTTCCATTGGTAACCCCGGGTTACTCAGGGCAATGTTCTCCCGAATGCTGCGATTGAAGAGGAAGTTTTCCTGCAACACGACACCTATATTCCGCCGTAACCAAGCGGTATCGACCATCGCCAGGTCAACACCGTCAACCAGTACCCGTCCACCTTCGGGTACGTACATGCGCTGAATCAGTTTAGTCAGTGTGCTCTTGCCGGAACCGGAACGGCCAACAATGCCAATCACTTCGCCCGGCGGTACTTGCAGGGATATGTCGTTGAGAATGCGTGGTCCATCCGGGCGGTAGCGAAACTGAATATGCTCGAAAGTGACCTTACCCTCCAATGATGGCAGCGTACTGCGATTGGGGTTGTAACCTGGTTCAGTCGGGGTATTAAGGATATCCCCCAAACGTTTGACGGAAATGCCCGCCTGCTGGAACTCCTGCCATAACTGCACAAGTTTAAGGATCGGCCCCGAAACGCGACCGGCTATCATATTGAAAGCAATCAGCTGGCCAACGGTCAGGGCACCATCGATCACCAGATGGGCGCCGTACCAGATAATTAGTACAGTGGTGATCTTGTTGATGAACCCTGCGATCTGATTGGCGATATTGTTGAGGTTCTGGGTCCGGAAGGAGGCGGTGACATATTTCGAGAGCTGGTCTTCCCACTTGCGTTGCATCTGGGGCTCTACCGCCATCGCCTTCAACGTTTCAACACCGTTGACCGCCTCGACCAGAAACGCCTGGTTTTCGGCACCGTGCTGAAATTTCTGCTCCAGGCGATGCCGCAAGATTGGGGTGATGAAGATGGATAATGCGATATAAAACGGGATGGTCATCAAGACAATCACCGTCAGGGTTGGGCTGTAGAGCCACATCACGGCAAAGAATACGACCGTGAAAAACAGGTCAATCACCAGAGTCAGTGCAGTGCCGGTGATGAAGTTGCGGATGGTATCAAGTTCTCGCACCCGAGCCACACTCTGCCCGACCTGCCTCGCCTCGAAATAGGAGAGCGGTAAAGAGACCAAATGATTAAACAGGCGCGCCCCTAGCTCTACATCCACTCGGTTGGTTGTATGGGAGAACAGATAAGTGCGCAAACCACCAAGAATTGCATCGAACAGGGCAATTACTACAAAGCCGATGGCAAGCACATCCAGGGTTGTAAAGCCACGGTGTACTAACACCTTGTCCATTACCACCTGAAAAAATAGCGGTGTAACCAGAGCAAACAGCTGCAGAAAAAAAGAGATCAAGATCACTTCGCCAAAGAGTTTGCGGTATTTAAGCAGCGAAGGAATAAACCAGCGGATATCGAATGCTTTGAACTGCTCCACCAACCCACTTCGGCGGGTCAGCAAGATTAGCTCCCCTCCCCAGACCGACGCCAGCTCGCTCTCGGTAAGCGAACGGGGCTGAGCTATACCCGCTTCCATTATCAAAACCTTACCCTGCTCCTCACCTGACTCAGCATGAGATACCCGGGCGATGATAAAGAACTCTCCTTGGCGATTGATGCCGATGGCAGGAAGAGAGGCGTTATTCAACTGTTGAAAGGTCTGGGTAGTTTGCCGGGCTTTTAGCCCAAGCCGCTTGGCTGCTCGGAGGATCTCCATGCACCCGAAGGGTTGCCCAGGGATGGCAAACTGGTGGTGTAGCTGCTGAGGTTCAGCGGGCATCTGGTGAAAACGCAGAACTGTGGTCAGTGAAAACAGACCTGTATCCATGGTCATTAGCTTAAAATCATCCTTGACAAAGCCATTTCTATTAAAAGATCCTATTTCATTAATTCTCAAAGTGCAAATTGAGACCCATAAAAATTAACCCGCTTATTATTCTATCGCGCTCATACGATGACATTACCTCTCTAAATTTGGGAGGACTGTGGCTGTCTCCGCTTCACATCCTTAATCCTTGTAAGTGCGATGGTAGTTTAGCTCATTGGTATGGCTTGGCGACCAAGATCCTTGCTGACCTTGCTATGAAACTAGAGCTTTTCAACACCCGCCGGCTTTTCTTTGTGCAAAGATGTAACAACCGTTACAGACCAGGCATGGGCAGATTAGAATAAAGCTGTTGTCCATGAAGAACAGGAACTCTCGATGACCGCGTCTCAACCCTCTGCGTATGAGTCAGCCTCAGTGCGCTGGCTCACGCTGATCAGCATCTGTGTCGCAACGTTTCTGATGCCGTTGAACATGTCCTCCGTCAACGTCGCTCTTCCGGCCATTGCCGCTGATCTGAGCGCTGATGCGGTACTGGTCAGCTGGATTCCAACCATGAATCTGCTCGGTGCCATCGCCCTGCAGCTTCCGGCGGGTCGTATCGCTGACATGATCGGACGCAAGCGGGTATTCCTGAGCGGACTGCTGCTGTTTACTCTCAGCTCACTGGCGGTAATCATCATCGACAGCATCGGATGGCTGCTGTTGGTGCGTCTGCTGCAGGGGATCTCTGGTGCCATGATTTTCGGTACCGGTATGGCTATTGTGTCTCAGGTGTTTGCCAACCACGGACGTGGTATGGCGCTTGGGCTGACGTCTACGTCAGTCTATCTGGGGCTGACCTGTGGCCCGCCCATCGGAGGATGGCTGACTGAGTGGTGGGACTGGCATGCCGTGTTTCTGGCACCGTTGCCATTAGCGATCATCTGTGCGCTTCTGGTATGGCGGCACGTGCATGAAACCGAACGTCAGGCAGACGAGCGGCTGGACTGGATCGGCAGCCTGCTGTTTATCGCGGCCTCAAGCCTGTTCTTTGTTGGCCTGGCAGAGCTGCCCACCATCAATGGCGGCCTGCTGGCACTGTGTGGCCTGCTGTTGCTGGCCGGGTTTGTGTATCAGCAGGAACACTCACCTCACCCACTGATTCGTCTGCGGCGCATGGTGCAGAACAAAATCTTTTTCCGCTCCATTCAGGCCTGCTTCTTCATGTATGCCGCCAACTATCCGCTGCAGTTCCTGCTCAGTCTGTATCTACAGTATATCCGCGGACTATCGCCGGCCGAGGCCGGTCAGCTGATGCTGCTGCAGGCGATGATGATGGCGCTACTGGCACCTTTTGCCGGTCGCCTTTCGGACCATTTTGAACCTCGAATACCGGCCACTCTGGGTTGCCTGATGTTTGCAGCTGGCTTTCTTATACTGGCTATGCTGGATCAGGACAGTGGCAATATGCACGTCATCATTGCGCTGCTGGTCATGGGTACCGGCTTTGGTCTGTTCTCGTCGCCCAATAACAACAGCGCCCTCAGTGCGGTACCCACCGAAAAGCTCAGCATCGGCTCCTCACTGCTGAATATCTCCCGCACGCTGGGCAACATGTTGGGGATGGCCGTTGTGGTATTCCTGTTCAACATTATGCTTGGCAATGAAAGGATTACACCGGAGCAGTATCCGGCCTTGATGAATCTGTTGAAGCTGGCGTTTGTATTGTGCTGTGGCTATGCCTTGATGGCCGGATGGCGGTCCTGGTCACGTGGCAAGGTCAGGTAGAAGCTGGTAGAAGCGAGGTCAATGAAGGGAAAAAGCCGGGGGCCGAGGCCCCCGGAAGCACTTCCGTAGCGTTGAACTTTGAAGTGAGATGATGAAAAAATCAGCCGCGGCTGATGTTGAGCAGTTGCGGAGCCGTGTATTCCAAAAGTCCTTCTTCGCCAAACTCCAGGCCAAAGCCGGACATCTTGCAGCCACCGAAGGGGCAGTGGGGCAAGACTTCAGCATGGTTGTTGATCCAGGCAGTACCACATTCAAGCCGTGATGCCACCTTGCGTGCCGCCTCGATATCGGTGCCCCAAACAGAGCCACCCAAACCGTTGACGTTATTGTTGGCACGGGCCACTGCATCGTCGATATCGCTGTAGCGAACCACCGGCAGTACCGGGCCAAACTGTTCTTCATCCACCAGACGCACGCCATCACTCAGGCCTGCAACGATGGTTGGCGGGTAGAAGTAACCGGCACCGGCCAGCGGTGCACCGCCAGACAGAATCTGTCCACCCTGCGCCTTGGCATCTTCGACCAGCTCAGACACCAGATCAAACTGTGCCTTGTTCTGTACCGGACCAAAGGTCACACCCTCGTCCAGCCCTGGGCCAACTTTCTGCTCAGATGCAATTTTGGCCAGACGCTGGCACAGGTCGTCATACTGAGATTCATGCACGTACAGACGCTTGAGCGCGGCACAGGTCTGTCCCATGTTGAGGAATGCGGTCTGGAAGATGGCAGGCGCCACCTTGTCCAGGTCGGCATCCGGCAACACGATACCGGCATCATTGCCACCCAGCTCAAGCGTCAGGCGCTTCAGGTTATCGGCCGCCTTGCGCATGATGTCCTGACCAGTCGGGGTGGAGCCGGTAAAGACAATCTTCTGAATGTTGGGATGAGATGTCATGGCTCGGCCGATACCGCCCTCGCCAGTAACAATGTTGGCCACGCCCGCGGGCACGACCTGATTGATCAGCTCAACCAGTTTCAGTGTGCTGAACGGCGTAAATGAGGACGGCTTGGACACGAAGGTGTTACCAGTACGAAGCGCTGGCATCAGGTGCCAAACCGCAATCATCAGCGGCCAGTTCCAGGGGGTGATCGACCCCACCACACCCAGCGGCTTGCGGTGCAATTCAACAAGACGCTCAGGGCTGTCTTCGATCAGCTTAACCGGGATATCCAGATCAGCCGTATAACGAGTCCAGCCGATGGCACCACCGACTTCCATCTGCGCCAGTGCTAGGGGCTTGCCCTGCTCAAGAGTCACCAACCGTGCCAGTTCTTCTGCATTGGCCTCGATCAGATCGGCAATCTTGTGCAGCATCGCCTTTCGCTCGGCATCGGGCGTGTGCTGGTAAGTCTTGAACGCTTCGGCAGCCGCCGCAACCGCCTGATCCACCTGCTCCGGCGAAGCAGCCGGACAGTCCGCAAAGGCCTCTTCAGTCGCCGGATTGATCACCGGGAAGGCATCACGGTCACCCTGTACCGCCTGACCGTTGATGAAGAGTGAAAATGTAGTCTGCATAAAAAATCCTTTGTCTACAGATGACACAGCCGATGCAGGCACCGGCTGTGTGTTGTTCAAATGCTTGGTAGAAATCAGAACGGAACGATCGCAATCACCTGACCGTAGACGTTGGTGTCGTTACCACCCAATTGTGATCCGGCGCTGCTGTCAGGCTTGTAGAAGCCGACCAGCGGGCTCACGATCAGATTTGGTGTCACCACCCATTCGGCATAGAGATCCAGTTCCTGACCATCCATGAAACCTGCATCGGTATCGCTGAAATTGAAGTACAAGGCACCGACACTCAGCATCTCTGTGGGATTAGCTTTCACACCTACATGGTGAACATCAGTTCCTGTATTGAACGGACCGGCATAGTTGGCCGCCACTTCACCCTGGAACCAGGTGCCGTAACCACGGTTGAAGCCGAAGAACAACGGATCAAAGCCTTCATCGAAGCTGGAATAGCGGTAGTTTACGCTCGGCGACCAGGGCATGTCGGCAAAGGTCCAGCCTGCTTCTACATACCAGGCATCACCATCTGCCTGAGAACTGTCGCCCTGATCCTGGGTGACGATTTCACCGGAAAGGAACAGGTTTTCGACACCGGCGTTGCCCTGATAGCGCAAGCTCAATGTCTGCTGTCCGTCACGATGTGTCGCGCCACCATTCATGACGTCCAGGCCCTCAATGTAGGCCACACCAAAGGTGCCTTCCGGCATCACGTACTCGGCATTAATACCCGCGAGTTCCATTTTGGACTGGGCTACGTTGTCAGACTCCAGCCAGAACAGGTCGGCACGCATTCCTTCGGCACCACCGACACGCACGATGGCAGTACGGTCAAACGCTTTGCGCGCGGCCAGCCAGTAGGCACCGCCACGATCCATCTCTGGTCCAAGCGCATCACCGAAGTTCAGCGCATCGCCATTGATCAGGAAGCCGTCACCAATGGAGAAATTCTGACGGCCAAAAGAAAACTCCAGACCATCTTCACCCAATGCCGGGATCAGGCTACCGGAGCGCCAGCCCACGTATGCATCTTCAAGATCCGTTTCACTTTCATCACCTGATGTGAAACCACCGGCATCACCATCGCCCCAGGTTGCCGAGCTGACCAGATTCAAACCACCAAATACACTGGCACCGGAGCTGTAGGCATGGCTGCCGGACAGACCATACTTGATATAACCTTCCTGCCAGCTGGAACGACCCGGGTCGGTTTTAGCACCCAAACCATAGCTCTCTTTGCTGGTAAAAACGCCAAATACCGCCTCAATGTCGAGGTTCAGTTCGGTGCCGTTTTCGCTGTGAAGGGTATAGGCAGAAGCAGAAGCTGACAGGCCTGCCGCAACGGCAGCCGTCAGGAGGTATCCGGAAGTGCGACGGAAGATCTGATTTTTCATGGGCGTGATTCCTTGGGAACATGTCCGATAGCCGGACGTCCAGCTACCGTGTCTACGCTGTGTATTATTGTTAACGACACTAAGCGTAGAACGCCGCTGTAAACCAGTTTCGTGTTTATTGTGTGAACTTGTACCCTTTTGTAACAAGTTGTAAATATCAGGCCAGACCCAGGGATTTCATGCGTCGATACAACGTGGCACGACTGATCCCCAACTCGGTGGCGGCCGCCGTGACGTTGCCTTGCTGCTGCTCCAATGCCTGACGAATCAGCGCCTCCTGAGTTTCCTGCAATGTGCCACAAGGAGCGGGAGCGTGCACCAGTTCATCCAGGAACTCATCACTCAAGTGATCTTCACTCAGGCGGGTTTCTTCAGGCTCCATAAAGGCCAACGCCACTTTCAGTACCATTTCCAGTTGGCGCACGTTACCCGGCCAGTGATATTCGGACAGTTGCTGCAGCAGCTGCGGCTCAATGCTAACTTCGGATCGACCCAACTGACTCAGCAAACGTTCACACAGACCTTTAAAATCACTACGCTCACGCAGTGCCGGCAGCCGAACACAGACACCGTTCAAGCGATAGTACAAATCTTCACGGAAACTGCCTTCTGCCACCATCTGTTTCAAATTACGGTGCGTCGCGCCGATCAACGCAATATCCAGTACCACTTCCTCGGCACCACCTAATGGAGCCACCTTACGCTCCTGCAGCACTCTCAGCAGGCGAGCCTGCAGCGACAGCGGCATATCCCCGATCTCGTCCAGAAACAGAGTCCCGCCATTCGCCTGCTGGAAGCGCCCAACCATGCCACCCTTGCGAGAGCCCGTAAATGCCCCTTCCCGATAGCCAAACAGCTCGGACTCAATCAGCCCTTCAGGAATAGCGGCACAATTGACTGCTACAAAGGGCTCCCCTGCGCGGGCACTGGTACGGTGCAAGGCCTGTGCTGCCACCTCCTTGCCACTGCCAGTCTCGCCACTGAGAAGCACCGGGATATCCTGATCCAGCGCCTTTACAGCCATGGTCATCGAGCGCTGCAGCCTGGGCTCACCGGCCGCAAAGCACTCCAGCGGACGGGGCTGTCTATCTGCTGCAGGAGCAGTGCCGGGTTTAAGGTTGGGGGCCAACCCGGTAAGACGCTTAGGAAACTGCAGCAGCTCACAGAACAGTTCGCCCGCCCGGGTTTGCAAAGAGGCGATACGTTGGCGCATACAGGTGTTAAGCAAAACACCGATCTTTTCTCCCACCAGCTCATCCAGCGTCCGGTTGACGATCTGTTCACGGCTGCGGCCCAACAATTGACAGCCCTGCTCGTTGATGGCCAGCAGGCGACCTTCCTCATCCAGTGCCACCAATCCCTGCCATGCCGAGCGCAAATACTGCTGGCGGGTATGAAAAGCCAGTACGATCTGATTCTGGTACTGACCCGCGAACAAACGCCCCTCGATACTGCGGGCAGCCAGCTGTACGACTCCCAGTGTATCCTGAGGCTGGCTGTTGCGGCCGATGCGTGTCAGATCCAATACACCAATCAGTTGACCGCTCGCATCAATCAGAGGGGAAGACGTGCAGGAAAAATGAGATACCGTATCGAGAAAGTGCTCTTCCTCGTTGATCAGAATGGGGCGGCGCTCTATGACGGCGGTACCGATAGCGTTGGTTCCCCGGTGTGTTTCACTCCAGGAAACACCCTGACGCAACGCCAACTGCCTTGAGGGGGTAATGATGTCATCACTGCCTTCAAGCGCCAGAATGCGAGCATCCGCATTGGCCAGCATGATCAGCCCCTGATCACCAAACTGGTGCGCCAGCTGCTCTATTTCGGGCATGGCCGCATGAATAAGCAGCTCGTGTTGCTGACGAAAACCCTTCAGGTCGTTGACCTCGTCAATCAACTGCTGCGACTGACTGGAGTTGGTCAGCCCTGCATCAAGGCTGCGCCGCCAAGAAGCTTCAATTTCATCACGCAGATAACCACAGGGGAGTTCTCCCTCCTGCTGCAGCCGCTCACGGGCAACGCGGGCGGCATGAACGGGATCACTGATCAGATCCTGACGTAAACGGGGTGCCATGTTTCCGGCCTCTTTATTGTTATTTTCCGGATATAATATCGACATAAATTGTCACTCCTGTATACGCCAAAGACAGTCGAGGCGCAAACCTCTCGCCGCTCTCTTACTGTCACAGAGCAATATACAGGCCAGTGTTCACAGGAGCCCCCATGAACCGTTTAATGCTTGTCTTTATCGTCCTTTTCATCAATGGCTGCGCGACGGTCCCATCCGATTTGCGCTCAGGGCCTGATCAGGCTCTATTGCCGTTTTCTGAGGCCTCTACCGTAATAACTCATGGCCAAGCCGCCCGCTGGGGTGGCGAGATTGCCCATGTCAGCAACCTGCAGCAGGGTAGCCAGCTGGAGGTGGTTCAGTTTTCACTCAATGCCAGCGGTCGTCCGCTGAAAACGGATAAAAGCGGTGGTCGCTTCAGAATTCTGGTACCAGGCTTTATCGACCCAGCCATTTATGCGCCCGGCAGATTGGTAACCGCGCTGGGCACCTTTACCGGCATCAAGCAGGGCAAGGTCGGCGAGCAGGAGTATGCGTTCCCGACACTGGAATCAGAACAGATACACCTTTGGCCCGAAATCAAGGATCCGCCGGTGCATTGTGACTGTGACCCGTTTTTCAGCAGCCCCTTCATGATGCGGCCCATTATTGTCGTGCCTGCAAAGTAGTTCAGGCTGGGCGGTTTCCCGCCCTGCCCTTCAGCTGCATCCGTTCCCGACCTCGATCAGAACGGTACGATTGCAATCACCTGACCGTAGACATTGGTGTCGTCTGTGCCGATCTGGCTGCCGCCATTGGCGCTGCTGTTATCAGGCGTGTAGAAACCGATCAGCGGGCTTATGATCAGGTTGGGTGTGACCACCCACTCGGCATAAAGATCCAGCTCCTGTCCGTCCAGGGCTCCGGAGCCCCCAGCGGTATCACTGAAATCAAAAAACAATGCGCCAATACTCAGCATCTCGGTTGGACTGGCTTTTATCCCGATATGATGGACATCGGTATCCGAATTGAAGGGGCCTGCATAGTTGGCGGCCACCTCACCCTGGAACCAGGTGCCGTAACCTCGGTTGAAACCGAAGAACAGCGGATCAAAGCCTTCATCGAAAGTGACGTAACGGTAGTTCACGCTCGGTGACCAAGGCATGTCGGCAAAGGTCCAGCCCGCTTCCACATACCAGGCATCGCCATCCTTGCGCGTATTGTCGCCCTGATCCTGAGTCACGAACTCACCGGATAAAAACAGGTTCTCGACACCCGCATTGCCCTGATAGCGCAGGCTCAGGGTCTGCTGACCGTCACGGTGGGTATAACCCAGTGCCTGAGCGTACTTGTCATTGACCCCCAAGCCTTCAATATAAGCCACGCCCACGGTGCCTTCAGGCATCACATACTCGGCGTTGATACCGGCCAGCTCGGTCATCGCCTGCGCCGGGTTATCTGACTCAATCCAGAACAGGTCGGCACGCAAGCCTTCGGCACCACCGATACGCGCGATAGCAGTGCGATCAAACGCCTTGCGCGCTGCCAGCCAGTACGCGCCACCTCGGTCAAAATCGTAGCCACCGCCATTAAGCGCATCACCCAGGTTCAGGGCATCGCCATTGATCAGGAAACCATCGCCAATGGAGAAGTTTTGGCGGCCGAATGAGAACTCCAGACCATCATCACCCAATGCCGGGATCAGGCTGCCGGAGCGCCAGCCCACATAGGCATCTTCGAGATCCGTTTCGCTTTCATCGCCCGTGGTAAAGCCGCCGGCATCACCGTCACCCCATGTACCTGAACTCACCAGATTGAGGCCTCCATAAACACTGGCCCCTGACGGGTAGGCATGGCTGCCGGAGAAACCGTACTTGATGTAGCCTTCCTGCCAGTCGGAGCCGCCGCCTTCAGTTTTGGCACCCAGCCCATAGCTTTCTTCACTGGTGAAGACACCGAACACCGCTTCAATATCAAGGTTCAACTCAGTGCCATTTTCACTGTGAAGCGTGTAGGCCGACGCGTGCGCCGACATCAGTGCAGCCACCGTGGCCGCGAGGATCGTCTTTGTCATTCTGCAGTACTCCTGATACTCCTGTCTTTTGGCACCGGAAAAGGGCCCGGACTTGCGTCCGGGCAAACCCGGTCAGGCCATGAGTGCAGACAGGGGAATGATGAAATCAGCGGATGAAAACCTGTGAAGTAGAGATCGCCATATCGCCACCGGGCAGCTGGATGTTGCCCAGCTTTTCCATGCTGTCGGCATCGTAGATTGCTACGTCATTGAACGTGCCGCCCAAATAGATCTTGGAACCTTCGTGGTTGATGGCAACACAGTAGTAGGAATGATCCAGCTCGGCGGCGGCGATCAGCTCCTTTTTCTCGATGTCATATTTGGCCAGACGGTTAAGTACGCCAAACACCAGGTTCGGGTCCTTGGGCGAGCGCACGCCACTGAAATAGATCTCGGTGATCGGACCAAAATCCGTTGTCTCGGTCTCACCGGTTTCAAGGTTGATATTCATGAAACCATAGATCCAGTCAGCCGTGTCCAGGTTGTAGCTTTCATCCTGAAACTTCGCAGTGGTGTAGAGGATGGTGAAATCCTTGGACGGGGCCTGTATCGGCCAGGCGTTCAAGACATCCGGTGGTGCATACAGGGGACGTTCCCAATTGCGGCTGGGAATGGCAACTCCGACCTCACCGGTGTTCACATCCACCTTGTAGATGTCGGCCCCGGCCATGTAGAGCGTACCATCGGCACCGGTCTGCATTACGGTCACCTGTCGCGGTGACGGAAAGGTACGAACCGGTTTGGCATCAAGCCCCGCACTGGTGTCGTACACCGCCAGGCGAGCCGGCTGAACGCGATAGTGGTCGCGGTTCAGCATGGTGGGGTTCTGTACTGCATACAGCTCCGAACCATCCGGGCTCAATGTAAACGAGAAGATCGACTTGGTGCGTTCGTTCTTCTGCAATGACATTTTGGCATGGAAGGTAATGTCACAGTTGTCCAGATTAACGCCATAGATATCCTCATAGCGGTTGTTGAGGATATAGGCTGTTTTTCCATCCGGGGCCATCTGAGTCACACCAGGGCCAAATGCATCCGGCAGATCGCAACTCTTGTAGAGGCTGTCGCTCTGCAGATCGATCACATGCATGTTGTTGGGGTAGTTGGCCACGATCATGTATTCGTTGCCTTCCTTGAGTGCCGGCCCCTTGGCCAGCACGGCACCGGACAGCGTGGTGCCCAACACCAGTGCCGCCGCCGGGATCAGAGATGTAAATCGCTTGTTGTCCATTATCAGGTCACCCTCGGCTTAGTTCTTGTCTTTCGGGAACACGGTACCCAGGTTGCGCCAGTCATCTTTCGAGTTCATGGCGTCCTTGTTCCAATCCGGGTAGGTATTCATCATGTCCGGCACCTGTGCAGGCCACCAGCAGGGGTCTGCACAGCCATATAAATCAGCTTCCATCGGCTGGCACAGCGAGGTTACGCCGCCAAAGGCATCGATCTCCCAGCCCGGGTCGGTAGTGGCGGTACAGCCTGCCAGTGAACTCATGGCCACGATCTCTTCCACACTGTCGTCGGCCACGGCCTGAGTGAGCAGCTGAGCCTTGTTGTTGATCGCTTTGAGATGTTTCATATCAGTGCGCCCTCCGCGGCGAGATGTACTGGTCTATGAAGGCGGGGTTGGCCGCCATGATGCGGCTGTAGACTTCGATGCCGAAGTCGACCCAGTCTCGCATCAGGTCGCAGTAGTGATAGGTTGGATGAGTGGGATCCCCGTAGCGGGCATAGCTTTCGTGATAGCAGCCGCCTGAACACAGGTTGCGGATGCGACAGCTGGCACAGCCGGTATCGGTTCGATCGAGCCGCTTGGAGAGAAAGTCCCCCAGCTCCACCTGCTGGACACCGGTTTTCACATTGCCAAACGTCGGCATGTCGGACCCGGTGAACCGGTGGCAGAGATTGAGTTCCCCCTCATGATCCACCGCCAGCATTTTCAGGCCGGCGCCACAGGGCAGGGCCTTTTTATGGCCTTCGTGCAGGTCGGTGATTAGCTGATGCATGTTGGAGAAACCGATATTGCGGTGCTCCAGTGCCGCATCGAGATAGCGCTGACCAAGGCGTTTCATGCCGGCAAACACTTCGATCAACTCTTCTGAACTGAGGTTATAGCTGCTGATGTCGCCAGAGGTAACCGGTGCAAAGCCCACCTCAGAAAAGCCCATCTCGTTGAACAGGTGATCCCAGATCCGCTCCACCTCTGTGGTGCCACGGGTCAGCGTGACACGCGCTCCGATGGGACGTGAGTCGTACCGCTCCAGCAGCCTCAACGCCTTGCGACGCACAACATCGTAAGTACCCTGGCCACCCACGGTGATACGGTTTTTGTCATGAATTGCCTTGGGGCCATCCATGCTGACCGACAAACCGAAACGATGGGCATTGAGCCAATCGATGATCTCATCGGTCAGCAGTGTGGCATTGGTGGTCATGACGAAATCGAGCTGTTTGCCCAGTTCGGCAAAGCGGCGCTCGCAGTAGTCCACCATCGCTTCAATCAGCGGCCGGTTGCTCAGCGGCTCACCGCCAAAGAACACCACCGTGTAGCGTTCTTCGTCGGGTGATTCGCGCAGCAGCATCTCCACCGAATCAATTGCAGTCTGCAGCTCCATCTTGCGACCGGCGGACGGGATATCCAGGTCTTCCTTGTAGCAGTAGGTACAGCTGAGGTTGCAGCCGGTATTGACGTTCAGTACCACGGTTGTGAGTGGAAACTGATCAACCCGGCGGGTACCGATTTCATCCGTCAGCGGCCGGCCATCATTGACCAGCTCCAGCGCCAGCAGCTCTCGCACCGTTTCGGTAATCTCCTGCTCCGTGAAACGGTTGCTCAGCTCGGCCACCAGCGCTTCGGCGGAGTGTTCCTGTCCGCGCAGCCGATCGAGAATGTCCGACGTCAGGTTGTCCAGCGCAAACAGCGAACTGGACGGTATGTGGAACAACATGCGGGTATCCCCGACCTGCACTTCATGCAGGTTGTGTTCCACCAGATCGAGTACAGCGCCCATGTCTGTTCTCCCCTGTTAGGTTGCCATCCGGATGCCTGCAGGCATCCCCCCTTCTCTGCCATCGGGCATCTGTCAGGGGATCGGAGGGTTGTTCCAGCGCTGTACCGTCACAATCATCTGCCCTTCGGCATTGTGCGTGTCGTCGCCATCCATCACCGTTGCCTGTACTTTCAGGTTACCGGCGTTGTTGGTCATCATGCGTCGCTCAGGATTGGGACCCGCAGCGGCTGGCGTGAATACACCAGTATCCGGGTTCATCTGGCCGGTAAAGCGAACATCCCCATCAGCCTCGGCCACTTCATCAAATGGCGCCACTGCCCATTGCGCAGGCATCATGCCGATGCGGTAGTCATCGTCGGTACCGGGCTTGCCGTCCGGCCCAACGGCCCAGGCTTCAGCTTCAAAACGAGCCTCCACTTTCGGTGTTGAGCTGCCATTGCCACCCACACGGGCCACGGCAAACTCCGGCACCACTTTCACCTGAGCGATGCGATCATAGACAGCAAAGCGCCCGCCCTGAGCGTCGCCCACACTCACCTCATGAATGCCCGAGGCGGCCTCGGATGCTCTGGCACGTACCTTGATCAGGCTGTCGCTTTCACTGATCACCTCGATAACATCAATGCCCTGGCCCAATACCGGCATGCCCTTAAGACCTGTACCGATAATGCTGACCTCAGCTTGGTTGCCCGCCCTGATGTAAGCCGGCTGCAGTGCCAGTACCCGGCTGTTGCCATCGGCACGCGCCGCTACCACATCAGCCCCCACTTCATCGTGATCACGCAGGAACATGCGACCTTCCAGCTGCCCATTGCGCAGCGCAAACACCTGTCGCATGGCGCGCCCATCGATCTCAAGATCCGCACGCCACTCATAGCCGGTATACACCACCGCCATGCCCTGCCCCTGAATGGGAGCGCCGTCGTCATACTGGCCACTGAGGCTGACTTGATACTGATCCTGACCCTCTGCGGGCATGACCTTCATCTCGGCATGGAAGGCGCCACGACCCGGCATATGGCCCACCAGCGTCCAACCACCGCTGACCGACGCTGCCGGCTGCTGCTGCCATTGATCCCAGGCTGCGGATTCCATGGGCAAGGCTTCAGCCAGATGCGGCACCATCTGATTCAGCGCAAGCTCGAACCAATCTCGATCACGCGCCAGCGCCTGAAATTCGGTTGTAGGCCACTGGCCCAGATGGAAGTGCACCAGATGCTCCCACTCTTCAGCGGGCCGACGCTGCAGCAGCACACGTGCTCCTGAGTGACAGCGGGCACACATCTCGGTAAATTCCTGCGATTCGAACGCTTCAGATGTATTCAGACGACGCTCAAGTGCATAGCGGGCTCCTTCGGTTTCTTCCGGTGCCAGCCCCTGCCGGTCTGCCAGATATTTCACCAGCGTGCGCCGGTCTTCATCGCTGATCTGCAGGCCATGCATGATCTGCATGCGGGCAATTGTCATCAACCAACCTTCCGGCGTTTTGCGTTGATGGCTGATACGGCTCCACTGCTGGTCTGCCTCCTGGGTGTGGCACGCCAGACACTTGCTGCTGATAATCTGCTCGGCACTGTCGTTGGCCATGGCCGTCTGAGCACTCACCGCCAGCGCCAATGCCAGCAGCCCCCCGCCCAGCGGTTTCAGAGTTGTTGTATTCAAGGTCCGACCTCCTTCTGTGGTCATTGCAAGGGGCATCTGTCGGGACGCCCGTCGAGATCCAGGTCAATGTTGAGTCACAAAGGAGGTAGCACAGCCTGTGCCAAGTTCATCTTTTCAAAACAAAACAGTCACTTGAGTGAAATATTACGACTTTCGAACCCGTCAGCCAGGCAGCGTAATCTGTTTAATATCGCGACACCTGTTTCATCCTGAGACACACGCCCATTTTCACGGCCTGACGCCGGAATAGCGGGCTGAATCAGATTCAGACAGTTGTCTCATTCTGCGACAGGCCATAACAGCCAGAACATGGGCACATGAAAATAAAGTTATTAATTTTCATATAGTTAGAATTTAGTCAAAACTGGCACAGCCATTGCGATACAGGGGAGACAGACTCAACGACAACGATAAGAGGTTCACCATGACGGAGTTTGCCCTTCACTCTGATACTCAGGCTTTCATCAACCGTCGCCACAACCTGCTGATTGGCGATCAACGCCCTGCCGGTACTGACGGCCGAGAAATTGATGTTATCAATCCCGCCACTGGTGAGTGCTTCACCAAAGTGGCATGCGGCACCGCCGCTGATATTGATCAAGCCGTCGCAACGGCACGCCAGACGTTCGAGGACTCCAGCTGGAGCCGCATGACACCGGTCGAACGCGAGCGACTGTTATGGCGTTTTGCCGATCTGATCGAGGCCAACGCCGACTCGCTGGCCGAGATCGAGTGTCTCGACAATGGCAAGAGCGTCGCCATCGCCAAGGGAGTGGATATCCAGCTGGCCGTCAACTTTCTGCGCTACATGGCCGGCTGGGCAACCAAAATAGAGGGCAGCTCGGTACAGCCTTCGGTGCCCTTCATGCCCGGCGCGCAGTTCCACGGCTACACGCGGCGTGAGCCGGTTGGTGTCGTAGGTGCCATTGTGGCCTGGAACTTCCCGTTGCTGCTGGCCTGCTGGAAGCTTGGCCCGGCACTGGCGACCGGGTGCACCGTCGTACTGAAGCCGGCTGAAGATACCCCTCTGACCGCGTTACGCCTGGGTGAATTGGCACTGGAAGCAGGCTATCCGCCCGGAGTGTTGAACGTTGTCCCAGGACTCGGTGGTGATGCCGGTGCAGCCCTGTCTTCGCACCCTGATGTCGACAAGCTCACTTTCACCGGCTCGACCGGTGTCGGCAAGCTGATCGGCAAAGCCGCCATGGACCACATGACGCGGGTTACCCTTGAGCTGGGCGGCAAATCACCCACCATCGTGCTGGAAGACGCCGATCCGCAGGAGGCCGCTGCGGGGGCCGCCAATGCGATCTTCTTCAATCAGGGACAGGTGTGCTGTGCCGGTTCGCGCCTGTATGTGCAGCGCAAGCTGTTTGACAATCTGGTGGCGGATATCACCGATATCGCGGCCAGGATTCGTCTGGGTAACGGACTGGACCCAAACACCGAAATGGGGCCACTGGTTTCCGCCGTGCAGCAGCAGCGGGTACAGGGCTTTATCGAAAAAGGGCTGGCCGAGGGTGCCAGAATCACCACTGGTGGTGATCGTCAGGGGCCCGGCTTCTTCATCCAGCCCACGGTGGTGGTGGATGTGGATCAGCGTTCAACACTGGTACAGGAGGAGATCTTCGGCCCGGTACTGGTGGCCATGCCGTTTGATGACATCGATGAGGCAGTCAGAATTGCCAATGACAGCCAGTATGGCCTCGGTGCCAGTATCTGGTCGAATAATCTGTCGGCGGTCCATCGCATGATTCCCCGCATCAAGTCCGGCAGCGTGTGGGTCAACTGTCACACCGCACTGGACCCATCGCTGCCGTTTGGCGGTTTCAAGCAATCCGGTCTCGGGCGGGAAATGGGCGCGGCCTGTATCGAGCACTACACCGAGATCAAGTCGGTACTGATGAAGGTGTAATCAGCCTTGCCGGTGGTAGCCAAGCCTCTGCCGGCATCCCTCAGGCGCGGCGGTAGCTGCGGATGTTGAATTGCGGCTGGAACCCCAGTTTGCGATACAGCGGCTCGCCAGCCGCCGAGGCCTGAAGACAGACATAATCAGCCCCAGCCGACTGCGCCCTCGCCAGCAGTTCGCACATCAATGCATATGCAATCCGCTGCCCCTGCAACTCAGGCGGTACTCCAACCTGATGCACCCCCATAATCGGTCCAGTGCGGTAGAGAACTGCTGTCGCAAGCGGTCTTCCCTCTCCCCATGCCCAGAGAACCTCCACGTCCGCCTGCCGACGCAGTTGGTCGATTACATCAACGTCCAGCCGGTAGCCAAATGCGCGTCCACACAGGTCCGACCACTGTCTGGCCTGTTGTCGGCTGTCGATCAATCTGACGTCCAGCCGAGCACTGGCAGGCGGCGGTGCATAAGCCTCCAGGGGCAGTATCATCGCCAGCTGTTCAAGCCCCACTTCCAACCCGTGTTGACTCAAAGCGCTTTCCAGAACCCGGCTGGACTCACCCGCATGCCAAACAGGAAACAGGTAGTGGGCCGGGATACACTCAATAGCACTCAGGCCATCGGCCGCTTGCCGGGCAGGGCTGTGCCAACACCGGTGTGGCCAGCGCGTCGAACAATGGAGTCCTCCTGCGGCTTGTGTAGCACCCATTAACTGCCAAAGACCTATTAAATTATCGACATTGGCACGTTCAAGCAGCGTTTCCATCAGGTTTTCTCCCAGTAAATCAGGCTGACACCGGCCACCAGTATCAGCAGACCCATCACACGTGTCAGATTCATAGGTTTCACCGGCTGATCAAACCAGCCGAAGTGACTGGCAATCACGGCGAGTACAATTTGGCCGGTCAAGGCAAACGACATCATCGGCCCTACGCCCATACGCGGGATCAAAAAATAAAACATGCCCACACCAAAAGCACTGATGATACCGCCTCCCCAAAGGTACAGAGGCACCGCCTGCAGGCGGTCCACGCTGGGCATGCCCGCACGCTGAAACACAACCACCAGCAGGGACACCAGACACGCTACCGCAAAAGCGACTCCTGTCCCCAGCATGGTGCTGCCCAACTCCACTCCAAGCCGGGCGTTGATGCCCGCTTGAATCGCAATGGCACCTCCGGCAGAAAGCGCCAGCCAAGGCAGCAGACTGCTCACGCCAGCACCCGGGTCATCACCTGCGCCGGCAAACGCACTTTCGGCAGGTCTGCGACGGTATCCTCGGCGTGGCGCACCCCCAGAGGACAGATCGCCACACTCCTCAACCCCTGATCGGCAAGCCCCAGCAGCGCATCATAGCCGGCAGCATCAAACCCGGTCATGGGACAGCTATCAATGCCCAGCAGAGCGGCACTGGTTAAACAGGTCCCCAGCGCCAGATATACCTGTTGGTCGGCCCAGTGTGATTTCTCCTGATCGGTCATATTGTTGAAATAGTCCCTCAGGTGCGCCTGAAAGTCCCGATACGCCTCGATATCGCCTCCCCGTTGCCGCGCCATGAGTTCGATATGCGCAGCCACAAAGGCTTCATCTATCCGTGTCACGGCGGCAAAGACCAGCAAATGGGAGGCGTGGACAACCTTATCCTGTCCCATGGAATAGGCCAGCAGATCAGTGCGCAGCTCAGGGTTGCTGATGACAAGAATACGGTAGGGCTGCAGACCAAAGGCGCCTGGGCTCAGGCGTGTCGCTTCCAGCAAGGGTTCCAGTTGCTGTTGCTCGGTGGTCAGTGTGGTATTGGCAAACTGTTTAACGGCATAACGCCAGTTCAACGCATTCAAGGGGGACATAATCGACTCCAGTCTTGTGGTCACATAGCGGGATGCCCGCTGACTGGGTCCAGATTACGCACGTCGGCCCTGCCCCTCATTTACATAGGTTGATCACTCAGGATTTTTTTCGAATCCGGCTTAGCTGGGTCGGTGTCACCCCTAGATGGGATGCGATGTGATACTGCGGCAGGCGTGTCAGCAGCTCGGGATACTCCCGTTGAAACGCCTGATATCGCTCGGCTGCATCCTGCTGTACCAGACGTATCTCGCGGGTATCCTTGTCCAGCAACCAATGCCTCTCAAGGTAGTGAATGTGGAACAGTTTAAGATCTTCACTGCGATACAGAAGATCGCGAAAGGCCTGAAAATTGATTTCGATGATGACCGAGTCTTCCAGCGCCTCTATCGAATGCAATGAGGGCTCCTGGCGCAGCAGAGCGGTCATTGACCCGGGGAAGCGACCTTCCTGAAAGAAGTTCTTGTTAAATTCATTGCCTTTCTCATCCAGAACAAAGACCCGAAACAACCCCTGACATACAAAGGCAAAGGAGCGCGGCACCTCACCCACCCGGCATATCTGCGTTTGCTTTGTAACCTGCCGGTAATGACAAATCTCCGTCAACGCCTGCCAGGTTTCATCCGATAGCGGATAATAGCCGGACATGACTTCGCGTAACTGGATAAATGCCTGTTTCTTATTCATTTTGCCCCCACCTGCTGACGCCGCAGTATACGCTGAAAGCCAGACGCTATTGGAAGGGCCGTAAATACACCGGTAGTTCAGACCGGATGCACGGTTCGATCGCGCAGGCGGCTTTAGTTGGCAACCTGAACCCTGTTGCGACCGGATGATTTGGCTGCGTAAAGCGCATTATCTGCGCGGTGTATAAGGGTTTCGACGCGCATGTTGAGGTGTGGCCTGTTTGAGGCCACGCCAAGACTGATGCTGACATGTCCTGTCGGCCCGTGAGCGTGTGGAATCCTCACCCCTGCCACAGCAGCCCTTAATTGCTCGGCGAGCTGTTTCGCGTGGGAAAGATCCAGCCCCGGCAAAAGAACGATGAACTCTTCGCCCCCGTAACGCGCAATCATGTCACCGCTGCGCTTCAGCTGATCTGACATCACTTGTGCCACCTGACGCAGGCAATCATCACCCGCCTGGTGCCCATAAGTATCGTTAAAGCGCTTGAAAACATCGACATCAGCCATCACGATGGCCAGCCTAGTGCCGTCGCGTAATGCCCGTCGCCACTCATGTTCAAGCTGTTGATCGAATGAGCGACGGTTGGGTATGCCGGTCAGGGCATCGGTTGTACTCAAACGCTCCAACTCGGCATTCATCTTTTGCAAATGCATGTTCGCCTGCTCCAGCTGCTGCTCTGCCTGGCGACGAGCATCGACGAAAACCGCAAAGCTGGCCCCCATCGTGCTGATTTCATCACTGCCTGATTCAGGAACAGGCACCTGCTTACCCTGCAGATGTGCCTGCATTGCAGCATTGAGACGATTTATCCGGAGTACGATATGGCGCCGGATATACATAATGGCACCGAACGTTATGGCGAGCAGAGTCAATGATGCCAGCAACAGTCCAAACAACGAACTGCGAATCAGCTTCTGGTGGTCTGTAATGGCCTGTTGAGCCGACGCTTTCAGCTGCAGATGGTAGCTGAAACTTGCCCCTGTCAGCTTTTGGGCCAGTACCCGGGTTTCCCGCGCCGTTGCCAAACTTGCCCGCGACGCCTTCAATAACGGTCCTCGGCTCCTGAACGCTTCAGGCAATACTTCGGTAAGCTGACGGCGCAACTCGAGCAGTTCTTCATCTTCAAGTGGCAATAATGCCAGTTTCTGTAACGCTTGCTCACAAGCGCGTTCCAGTTGTGCTACATGCCCCGGACGTTCAGCACTCAATGCTGACGAAGCGGCAACCAGTGCGGTCAGCGCATGACTGATAAAACGCTGCTGGTCAGGAGACTGCGCACCGAAGTCACTCAGCGGTAACCGTTGCTGTAATATGAATAGTGTGTCGATTAACTGAAGATGCTCGGTTTGTAGTTGTTTTTCCAGTTCAAGGCGCTGATCCAGCTGCCCCAGGCTCAGGAAAAACGGCTCCTGCCAACGATCAAGCTCTCTGTTTGCTGCCCTATCGGCATCGGCTGACGACGACAACTGCTGCAGTCGGTCACGTGCAGAGCGGTAAAGGCCAGCCAGATTCTCTGTCCGCTGACTGCCCGCACTGATGGAGCGACGGCTACCCACCATCATTTCAAACACTTCAGCAGCAATGATCTCTGCATCTCGGGTAAGTTCAGCGGCCGCCATGGCACGGCCAAACTCACGATCTGCCAGGTTACTGAACCCCTGGTATTGCTGGAACATCACATAACCAACAGCTGATACAGCCATCAGATACAATCCGAAAATTGTACCGATGATCAGTGTCAGTCGAGTACCTATGCTTGTGTGCGGTTGTTGCATAACGGCGCTGGAGCTCACAGAAACAGGGGAGCAAACAACAAGCCACCACGCGACCAAGGCTTGTTCACTCCCTGCTCCATCCCGATAGCTGTATCAGGACCATAGTGACGCTGGTAGATTTCACTGTAGTTACCAACACTGGCTATCACCTTGCGCGCCCAGTCATTTGGCAACCCCAACTGGCTTGCCAGATCACCTTGCTGCCCCAGCAGATTAAGAATTTCTTGATCCTCCGTGCTGTTCAAGACCTGATCAAGGTTGCTTTGGGTTATGCCCTTTTGATCGGCCAGAATGGTGGCGTTGACCACGGAACGGATAACACGCTCCCAGCGGGTTTCATCGTTCCGCACCATTGGGCCTATAGGTTCACGAGACAGTGTTTCAGGCAGGATAATATAGTGTGCCGGGTTGTCCGCACGGTTGGCGCGGTTGGTTGCCAGGTTCATTCGATCGGCGCTGTACGCGTCGCAATGACCTCGAAAGAAGCTGTCGCCATTGGAAAACTGAACTTGCGCGTCAATACCTTGCTGTTCGAGTGCATTAACAAGGTTTTTGTGAGTTGATGTGTTTTCAGTCACGCAGACCGTTTTGCCCTGCAGGTCTGACAGCATTGAAATGCCACTGTTGGCACGGACCATTACGCCCTGGCTGTCAAAGAGATATACCGCCGGGAACACAACCTGATAGCGGTTTTCTCGACCCAATGTCCAGGTCGTGCTGTACATCACCACATCCGTCTGGCGCTGCTGCAGAGTGGTAAACCGTGTCGTGGCATCAACTTCCACATACTGCACCCGTTCGGGATCACCGAACAGCGCAGCCGCCGTGGCGCGGCAAAAATCAACATAAAAACCTTTCCAGGTTCCATCCGTGTCGATGGCACTGCGACCGGGGTCATCCGGAAAAACACCACAGCGAATATCACCATGACGCATGACTTCATCCAACGTATCGGCATGCACCGATGACAGAAGCATGACATTCATGGCCATCACGATCAGATAACAACAAAACCGGCGAAGAATCGGCATACATGAACCCTTGGCGTTTGGCGCATAACAGCGATGCAGGTCATTCTACCTGCAGAGTTCAGCAGCACCAGCAAAAGTGTCACCGCCGTTCGTCTACAGGGGCTCCAGTGACCGCAACTGCCTGTCATGCAGTCGGTTCATCAGCACCAACGCCAGTATTGCGCCAGCCAACGCCCAAGCCATATCGGACTGGGTATCCCAGACATAGCCCTGAGTACCGAGAAACGCCTCGGCACCCTCCTCCGAGATCAGGGCTACCCACCACTCGATCAACTCGTAGAACGCACTGAACGCCAGACAAAAGCACACGATAAAAAAGTTACGCCATGCCGCTGACGGGATCACCTTCAGCCGGATCAACAGCTCACGTGCAATCATTGCCGGCACTAGGCCCTGCACCAGATGGCCCACCTTGTCATAGTTATTCCGTTGCCAGTCGAACATTTCTCTGAGCAGGTCGAAGAGCGGCACCTTGGCATAGGTGTAGTGAGCACCGACCATAAGAATGATGCAATGAATCAGGATCAGTACATACAGTAACGGCGTCAACGGAAACAATCGACGTGTCGACAACAGTACGGCCGCTCCAATCATCGCCGGAGCAGCTTCCAACAGCCAGGTAACGCGGTCAGCTGGCTCCCAGGCCGACCAAACCAATACCGGCAAAAACACCAGCCCCCAAGCCATAGAGCTAAGGGTACCGGGCAACTGGCGAGTATCTGACATGCAGAACTCCTTATTCAGCCATATTCACACCACTATGTACCCAGCAGGATCAACTGATGTAGGCTGCATATATCAATGACCGATTCCGAGACGGCGCCGTTCCATTCTGCGCAGAAATTCTTCCATGATCATGCGATAGAGGCTGTCCTTGAGATAGAGGTCCTCTACCCCGGAATCGATACTGGGATTATCGTTCACTTCGATCACCACCACCTTATCACCGGACTGTTTCAGGTCTACCCCATACAGACCATCACCTATCAGTTTGGTTGCCTTGAGCGCAGCCCTAACCACCTTCGCCGGCGCCTCATGTACCGGCAGGGTCTCGAAACCACCCGATTCGGCCTGGCCGCTGCTGTGGTTATAGATCTGCCAGTGACCACGGGTCATCAGGTACTTGCAGGCATAGAGTGGCCTGTTGTTGAGAATGCCGATACGCCAGTCGTATTCCGTGTACATGTATTCCTGTACCAGCACAATGGCCGACTGTTTGAAATACTCATCGGCCTGACGCAGCAACTCCCCCGGTGAACTGACTTTGACCACTCCCTTTGAAAAAGCCCCATCGGGGATCTTCAGCACCCGCGGATAGGTCAGAGACTCGGCCAGTGCCTGCACCTCCTTTTTACTGTCCTTGAACAGGAAGTGGGTCTCCGGCATCGCAACGCCATTGGTGGCCAGCAAGTCTGACAGATACACCTTGTTGCAGCAGCGCAGAATCGAAGTGGGGTCATCAAATACCACCAGCCCTTCATGTTCGGCCTTTTTGGCAAAGCGATAGGTGTGGTTGCTGATTGAAGTGGTTTCACGGATGAACAGGCCATCATATTCAGCCAAATGGCTGAAATCTTTCTTGCCGATCAGGCTGACATCGATGCCCAACTGACGCCCGGCACGGATGAAACGTTTGATCGCCATGGGATCGGAAGGTGGCAGCACCTCTTCACGATCCACCAGAATCGCCAGATCATACCGGTATTTGCGACGTGCCGTGGGCTTGCGCCACAGTTTGCGACTGAACGTATCGATGGCAGTGGCAAACAGATCCTCTTCAGCACTGTTAAGCTGTTTCAGACTACCCGCCTTCAATGTTTCGATCTGCCAGCTTTCCCCCTTGCGGAAGGTCAGATGCAGGATGGGGCAAGGAAAATGTTCGAAAATCTGCCGCGCCAGATCCTGCAAGGGGGCAAACAGGGTCTGCCCGAAGCAGATGGTCACTTCCAGCTGTCGATCAGCTTCCAGTTGCTGACGCAGCAGCGCATCTTTACTGACCAGCTTGCCCAGCAGCTCGTTCAGATTCTTCATGTTCAGGCCGTAGACAGACTTGCGCCCCAAGTCATTAATGGTCTGAATCGATGGAATCACTTTGTGGCCGCGCGCTTCAGCCAGCAGCGAGGTGTAGTAGCCGTAACTCAGATAGCGATAGTTGCGGCACAGGTTGATGATCTGAACCGGTGTGCGGTCCTTTCGACTGCCTTGCGCCAGGTACTCATGGGCACTCATCAACTGCTCGGCGGGATAGAACGCCTGCCAGTCCTCTTTTTTGTCTACAACAATTTTCAGTTTGGTCATGGTATTCCCTGCACGTAAACCTGAGTGTCACTATGGAATGCATTGTCCGGTTGCGCAATCAGGGACAAATAATATTTCTGCTTGCCACTGGCTCTACAGGCAGCTCCAGCAGTAGGCTAGAGGCATTCCCTTGAGTGGTAAGAGCCATGTCAGACAGTGTTCAGTTACGCCCAGCCAGCCTGCAGGATCTGCCGGCACTGGTTGCGCTGGAAAACCAGACCTTCAGCGAAGATCGCATCAGCCGACGTCAGTTTCGCTGGATGCTCAAGCGCGGTCACTGTGCTCTGATTACCGCCAGTACTGAAACGATTGGCCTTGTGGGATATGTGCTGGTCCTGTTTCACCGTGGCACCTCGCTCGGACGTATTTATTCGCTGGCTGTAGACGATCGCATGCGTGGGCAGGGTATCGCCCGTCAGCTGATGCAGGCGGCGGAGCAGGCCGCACTGGAGCATGACTGTCTTGCCTTGCGGTTGGAGGTGCGTACCGACAATGCCAGTGCCATCCAGTTGTATGAAAAGCTGGGCTACCGCCAGTTTGGACTGTATGAAGACTATTACGAGGATCACGCCCCTGCGCTCCGGCTCCAGAAGCGCCTACTGGCCCTGACTACCCGCTCACCGGGGATGGTACCCTGGTATGGCCAGACCCTGCCCTTTACCTGCGGCCCGGCCTCGTTGTTGATGGCAATGAAGGCTCTCGACCCGGCCATCGTAATGGACCGACGTCAGGAGCTTCAGATTTGGCGCGAAGCCACGTCCATTTTCATGACAACCGGTCACGGCGGCTGCGGCCCTCGAGGGCTGGCACTGGCGGCCTGGCGACGTGGCTTCGGAGCGGAACTGTATATCAACCGCGAAGGCCCCCTGTTCATTCACGGGGTCCGAACCGAACTGAAAAAGGAAGTCCTTGAGCTGGTGCATCAGGACTTCAAACAGCAAACCGAAACGGCTGGCATCATCGAGCATGCAGAAGAGGTCAGCCTGGAGGCCATCGAGCAGGCACTGTCAGCCGGTCGTTTTGTTCTGATGCTGATCAGCAGCTGGCGTTTCAGTCGGCAAAAGAGCCCGCACTGGGTGGTGCTGACCGGCATCGACAACCACTATGTGTATCTGCATGATCCGGAAGTGGATGAAGAGGATGACAAAACGCGGCTGGATATCCAGAACGTGCCGGTGCCCCGCAATCATTTCTGGCGCATGGCGCGCTTTGGCAAGGAAGGGCTGCGAACGGCGGTAATCATTTCAAAACAGGCCACGGGGTGAGACTCAGTCCGTATCGGCGATCACCAGCGCGTTACGATTGCGATGCTTGGCCTCATAGAGGGAGCGATCGACTCGTTCAACAAAGGCTTCAAGGGTTTCAATCGCACCGGGCAGGCAACTGCCCAAACCACAACTGAAGGTCAACTGCTCGGAAATCGGGGAGTCACTGTGCGCAATACCTGCCTTGGCCAGCTGCTCATAACAGCGCTGTATCACTCTCTGCGCCGCCACACGGTCAGTCTGCGGCAGAACCAGGACAAATTCCTCGCCTCCAAAGCGAGCCAGAAAATCACCACTGCGAATGGCAGCCTGTAACAGCTGCGCCACCTGCTTCAGGCACTCATCTCCCTGAAGATGACCATAGCAGTCATTGTATTGCTTGAAGTAATCGATATCGAAAATTGCCAATGACAGCGGCTGGTTGTGACGCTGTGCCCGTTCCCATTCCTGTTCCAGAATCTGATCCAGATGGCGACGATTGGCCACGCCGGTAAGACCGTCGCGCAGTGAGAGCTCTTCCAGTTCTTTCTGCAGGCGCAGCAATTCCTGTTCGGTGCGCTTGCGTTCACTGATATCGAACATGAAACCGACAAGGGCTTCTACTTCTCCGGCTTCGTCGCGCACCACATGCACCACATCACGAATCCAGACATAATCACCCGAGGCTGTCAGAGCCCGGTAGTCCGCCTCATGGTCAACGCCACTTTGCGACTGTGATACACAGAAGTTGACCACCCATTCACGATCATCCGGATGCATCCGTGTTGCCCAGTCGTCAACGCTGACCCAGCTTTCCTGACTCCAGCCCAGCAGAGGCTCTATTTGAGGGCCGATATAGGCAAACTGCAGGGTTTTCCAGTCGATTTTCCAGGGGATTGCCCGAGTTGATTCCAGTAGAGTCTTGTAGATACTGGCGTCCGTTTCCAGCGCCTGGCCAGCTGAGTCATCCGCTACTGACATGGCAATCTCCAACAGAATTCAGGTTTCATCACGATAATCGACTCTACCTTATACCTGCAACGGTAGTGAGTGTTCCAGTATAAAGGTCTCGGCTGACAGGCTGACGCGCCAGACCAGCACTTCAACCCCCCGCGAGATCGCCGTGCGCAGCAGTTCTCCATAGCGACCATCGATCTCGTCCGCCGGCCGGGCCACTACAGCCCCTGTGTGCTGCACGCAGAAAAACAGCACGGCTCTATGGCCCTGCGCCACGACTTGCATCAGCGTTAGCAGGTGTTTCTGGCCACGCTCGGTGACTGAGTCGGGAAAAGCGATGATGCCATCATCGGGATCATCAGGCCCCGGCCCCAGGGTGACATTTTTCACCTCAATAAAGGTATGCGGTTGCTTGCGCTCTCCCAGCGCCAGATCGAAGCGGCTGTCACCGAAGGTCACTTCTCGCTCAACACCGGTCAGCGGCGACAACTCGGGAATCCGACCTGCACGCACAGCCTCTTCCACCAATCCATTGGTGCGGCTGGTATTCACGCCCGCCCAGTGACCGTGCGCGACCTGCAGCGCCTCCAGCGTGTGGCGATACTTGCGCTTGAGGTTGCCGCTGTCGGAAATCAGTGCAAGCTGCTCGACTCCCGGCAACACGCAATTTTTCATTGAGCCGGTATTGGGGCAGTGTACCGTCATTTCACTGCCATCGGCACGGCGCACATCCGCCAGAAAACGCTTGTAGCGGCGCAGTAGAGTCACGGCTTCAAGCGGGGGGTCAAACTTCATGTTCACCCTGTCCTTTCGGGTCGTCAACCCAGCCCTGCTGCTGCATCCACAGCGCCAAGCGCTCGCCCATCACAGGGCCTTGAGTGTGTGACAACTGCTCGGCAGGCGTCAGATCGGGCCGCGCCCTTACCTGCTCAAGCAGCGGGGCGAGCTCCAGCCCATTGAGATGCCAGATGCCCAAAGGTTGGTCGGGGGTAATCACCACCTGCGCTTCACGAATCAGCCCATCCTGCACCACAGGCCGCACGCCAGTGCTGACCTGATCGGGCATCACGTCCAGATGCAGCGGGACCTGATCCGGCCATTGGCTGCGTCCCTGCCAGAACGGGTTGGTCGGCCACTGGGATTCCTGCGCATAAAAGTCACGTCCTATGCGCGCAAAACGGTAAAAAAGCCCTTCAATCCGGGCCTCATGGAACTGCTTGGCAAGACCTGCCCGCTCCGGGTGATTAATCAGCGTGTTGATCACTGCCGGGGCCTGCAAGGCCGATGACAGTGCCTGAAAAATGCCGTTGCCCGAGAGCGGGTCCACCGCCATTGCGGCATCGCCCACTCGAATCCAGTTATTACCAACACTGTGCTCACACAAAACCGGTGTACTGGTACGCGCATAGACTTCGCCAGCCGGTTCGGCGCCGGCCATAAAAGGCTGAGCCTGCTCAAGCTTACTCAGGCGCGCCTGACACCAGTCGCCCAGTTCTCGCTTGGGCGGCAGGTCGGCACTGGCCACATCCAGTGTCAGCTGCAGGTAGCGGCGCCCATCGGCTCGCAGGGCCATCCAGGCCCATCCATCGGCAAAGCTTTGTACCGCCGAACAGGGTGTATCCGCCGGCCCCTGCCAATACTGCAGCAAGGATACGGTCTGCGATCCTTTCACGCGGGGCACGCCGGCTGCCGGGGCCGCTCGCCCGCGGGCTTCTACCAGAAAATCGCCCTGCAACTGCAGCTGTTCTCCACTGACCAGACTGACTTCGGCCACATGCCCGGTTGCATCGGGCTGAATGCCGGTGACACGCCCCTGAATCACGTGGGTGCCCTGCGCCTTCAGATCATCCAGCAGTGCCAGATCGAAGGCTTGACGCGGAATCAGACGCTCGGTATTGGCGGCACTGGTGATACCGTTCCAGGTTACCCGCCGCGGTGAAGGTTCAGCCATCTGCTCCAGTGCCAGATTAAATCCGGCACCCTGCAGCCCCTGCACCACACGATCGGAGATACCCTCAACCGCATCAAAGGGGCGCGGCTCGCTCACCAGCGTGACCGAGTAGCCCAATCTGACAAGACCGATCGCAACCGCACCCCCTGCAGGACCACCGCCCAACACCAGCACCTGTGACTTATTCATCTTCTGCTCCTGTATAGACACCTCTGCGCTGTTCAGGGCCCTGGTAGCTGGATTGTTGGACCAGCCAGTCCCTCACTTCGCTGAGGCTGACAGCATTCCGTTGGAGACAACGTGCCACCCACGCGCTCAAGTGAGCACACCCCATACTGGCCCCCGACTGCCCACGACTGTTATCCAGAGGCCGGACACAGCCACCAAAATCAGCAAACTCGGTGTCCAGGTGGGAGATCTGTTCACGATCACAGCGAGCATCGCCCGTCATGCGAAACACCCCGGGATAGGCAGACGGATAGACTGGTTCCCCTCGGGCCGGGCTGGCCGCACAGAGAAAAACCCCCTGTTTCAGGGCCCGCTCACAGGCTTCCCTCAGCACTGCTCGGTCCTGCCTTAAGCCCAGACTCAGGTTGATCACCTGTACCCCCTGCTCCACGAGCCAGTCGATGGCAGCCGCCACCTGTGCAGCCGTGGTGGACAATCGATCACTGAATACCTGCGCACTGAACAGTGTTGCCTCGGGCATCAGGTGCTGGATGATTTCAATGATGCGAGTGCCATGCCCCAACTGATCAGGCTCCGCTTCCGTCAGCCAGAGTTGACCATCCTGCAGCACAAAGGCGGCACTGGACGTCACCGCTTGCTGCTCTGAATAGCCGGAATCCACAACCCCGATACGAATCGGCTCAACCGACATCCACCACCTCTTCAATCTCACTCAGATGGCCGTTTTGCAGCAACAACCGCAAATCGGCTCCTGCCAGCGTAGAGGGACGGTGACTGATCAAAATACGCGTGCGGTCGGCAAACAGCCGGTCCACAGCCGCAATCACCTGCTGTTCGGTGGCTTCATCCACCGCTGACGTTGCCTCATCCAGTACCAGCACCGCAGGCTGCTGCAGCAGCGCTCGCGCAATGGCGATGCGCTGTTTCTGGCCTCCGGACAGCTGCTGGCCGCGCTCGCCGAGCGGAGTGTCCAACCCCTGCGGCAGACGTTCAATCAGCTCATCAAGTTGAGCCTCACGGGCCGCCCCCCGCACCTGTTCATCACTGGCCTCCGGGCAGGCATAGCGCAGATTGTCCGCGAGCGAGCCTCTGAACAGCGTAATTTCCTGCGACACCACTGCAACAGTGCGTCGCAAGTCCGACAGGCTGAGCTCGCGGATATCAACGCCATCGAGCAACACCCGTCCCTGTAGTGGGTCGTAGTGGCGCTGCAGCAGGTCGATCAGAGTGGACTTGCCCGCTCCCGAGGCTCCCGCCAGCGCGATTTTTTTGCCTGCCTGCAGACGGGCGCTCACATTATCCAGCACTGGATCTCGGCCAGTGTAGGCAAAGCAGACCTGCTCAAGCTCAAGCTCGCCCCTCAGCGGCTGTGGCAGCGCACGCGGGCTCTGTGGCGATTCGATTTCGGCCTCAGCCTGGCGCAGCTCGCTCACGCGGTTAAGGCTGACGCTCATGCGCTGAATCGCAACATACAGGCCCAGCAGACTGTTTACCGGCCCCGTGGCCATCCCCAGATAGGTGGAAAAAGCGATCAGCGAACCCAGCTGCCACTGCCCCTGAATCACCCACCAGCCACCGACCAGAAAGGCCGCGGCACGGGTCATGGAGGTCAGTGTATTGGGAATCGCCTGAGTAAAGAATTCGGTAATCTGCAGCCGCAGCAACTGACTCAGATAACCATCGTTCAGACCTCCGAGTCGGGTGCGCTCACGATTTTCCTGGCCACTGGACTGGATGAATTTCATCGCCGGCATGGTTTCCACCAGAAAGCTGGATAGATCCGCCGAGCGCTCGCGCAACTCGCGGGTGTTAACCTCCACTTTGCGCCGCATCCAACGCAGCCAAAGTACCTCCAGCGGAATCAGTATCAATACCAGTAATGACAGCTTCCAGGACAGTGTCACCAGCAGAGCAAGCGCACCGATCAAACCGATGATACTGCTCACCGCCGAGAACAAGCTATCGACGGCGAAACGTTGGATTTCGGCCACATCTCCGTCGATACGGGACATCAGATCACCGATGCGGCGTTGACCAAAGAAGGTGGGCGAAAGCCGCTGCAGGTGAGCATAGAGGTCGGTCCGCAGGGCAAACAGGATACGCCCGGACAGGCGCGTGTGCAGGTAACGGTTCAGACCGGACAGTGCGGTGCCGAAAATGCCGACCAGAATCATGGCCACGGCCAGCTTGACCAGCATGCCATAGTCCTTGGCCAGCAGACCGTCATCAATCAAAAGCTTGGTCAGCCAGGGCTGCAGCAGCACCAGCGCCGAACCAACAAAAGACAACAGCAACAGGCCGGCAATTGCCTTCTGCTGTGGTTTGACGAAGCTGTACAACCAGCGAAAACCCTGCTCCAGACGGCTTTTGTCCGGAGCGTGGATGGCGCGTACCAGCCAATTCAGCATGGTGAGCCTTTCCTTGCATCCTGTTTATAAACGAAAAACGGGAGGACCGTTACCGGCGCCTCCCGTTGACTATACCTGATTGAGGGCCTGATCAGATATCAGTCTCTGATGGTGGCCACACGCAGGTCAGAGGTGGTCATGTCACCACTGAGTTCAATGGAGCCGATCTTATCCAGTGTTTCTGAATCATGGATCGAGATGTCATTCGCTGTTCCACCTACGTAGATGGTTTTACCATCCGCGGAGATGTTCAGGTTGTAGTAGGTGTGCTCCATTTCATGCAGCGCCAACGTTTCTCCCGTGCGCAGATCATGTTTGGACAACGTGTTAAATGACCCGTAAAGGATGTTCGGATCACGCGGATCAGAGATGAAGTTAAAGATGATGAACTCAAACGGGAATATCTCCTGACGCGTAGCTTCCCCCGTTTCCAGATTAACGCGGCTCATGCCCCACCACCATTCGGCCGTTTCGAAGTTCCATTCTTCGGAATCGAACTTGGCTGTCGAGTACGGCATGATGTATTCGTTGCTCTGCTCACCCTGAGAGTGCATTGCAAAGGCATCGGGCGGCAGCCACAGGGGCCCTTTCTCCCAATTCTGCAGCGGAGTCACCATACGAATATCGCCGGTTTTCGGGTCGATCGCTTTTACATCAGCCCCACCCAGAATGACCTCACCCTTTGCAGTGGCTGCAATTTTGGTGATACGTCGCTCAACGGGGAATGTCCGCACCGGTTTGGCACCCACGCCATCCGCCACGTTAAACACCGCCAGGCGAGGTTGCTCAACGGTGAATCGGTCACGTTTCAGCCCAAACGGGTTCTGAACCGTATACACTTCTTTTCCGTCAGCACTGACTGCCAGTGACTGGAAGCTTTTCACTTTCAGCGTCGGCGTGGACTGAGCCGCATGGAAGGTGATCTCACAGGTACGAATATCGAACCCGTACACATCCTCCATGCCATTGCTGAGCACGTAGGCGATCTTGCCGTCCGGTGACGGGGCAATGGAGCCAGAGCCGAAGTTGCCCGGAATGTCGCAGGTGCGCTCGACTTTGTTGGTTTTCATGTCGATCACATGCAGATGACCCGGACGGGTCACGGTCAGCAGGTATTCCTGCGCAGCCGCGGCCGCCGGCGCCACTGCACTGAGCAGGGCTGCCGTACCCAAAGAGCCGGCCAGAGCGGTCGATTTGAACAGTTTACTTATTTTCATTGCCAGGCTCCCTTATTCACCATCCTCAAAGATACCGTCCAGCTTGCGCCAGTCCTGCGTGGCCTTCGCCACATCCTTGTTCCAGTCCGGATAGGTGTTCATGGTGTCGGGTACCTGAGCCGGCCACCAGCAGGCATCAGCACATCCGTACAGATCCGCTTCCATCGGCTGACAGAGCGAGCCCAGTCCACCGAAGGGATCCAGTTCCCAGCCCGGGTCAGTGGTAGCAGTACAGCCCACTACCGTTTGCATGGCTACAACGTCTTCGACCTCGTCCGGGCTCACGGACTGGTTGATCAGCTGTGCTTTTTTGTTCAGAGACTTCAAATGTTTCATATCAGGCACTCCTCCTCGGAGAGACGTATGCTTCGAAGAACCCGGGGTTCTCAAGCATGATCCGCGAATACACTTCCACGCCGAAATCGACCCAGTCTCGCATCAGGTCACAGTAGTGGTAGGAAGGATGCGTCGGATCTCCATATTTGGCATAGCTTTCGTGATAACAGCCACCGGAACAGAGGTTACGGATGCGGCAGGTCGAGCAACCGGTGTCGGTACGGTCCAGACGCTGCTCGATGAACTGGCCCAGCGCAGCACGGTCAATCCCTTTCTCGACATCACCGAACGTGGGCAGGTCAGAGCCGGTGAATCGATGACAGAGGTTAAGCCCGCCATCCTTGTCCACCGCCAGCAGCTTGAGCCCGGCACCACAGGGCACCAGTTTCTTGTTGCCCTCGTACATGTCGGTAATCAGCTGGTGCATGTTGCCGTAGCCGAAGTTTTCATTGCGCAGCGCCGCTTCGAGGTAACGCTGTCCCAGTCGCTTCATGCCGGCAAACACCTCAACCAGCTCTTCACCGGTCAGGTTGAATTCGGCAATATCGCCTGAGGTAACCGGGCCAAAGCCCACCTCGAAGAAGCCCAGCTCGCCGCTGAGGTGATCATAGATCCGCTCCACATCGGTAATGCCACGCGTCAATGTGACGCGGCAACCGATCGGGCGCGCGGTATAGCGCTTGAGCAGCATCTCCACCTTGCGCCGCACCACATCGTAGGTGCCCTGACCGCCAACCGTTATGCGGTTCTTGTCGTGCATCGCCTTGGGCCCATCCATGGAGATGGTCAGGCCAAAGCGGTGCTCGTTGAACCAGTCAACCAGCTCTTCGGTCAGCAAGGTCGCGTTGGTGGTCATGGTGAAATCCACCGTGGCACCGTGCTCGGCGAAACGCTTCTCGCAGTACGCCACCATCTCACGTATTAGTGGCATGTTGGAGAGCGGCTCACCGCCGAAGAACACCACGTTGTAGTTGCGCTGATCCGGCGACTCTCGCAGCAGCATTTCCACTGATTGAATCGCGGTTTCAAGGGCCATCTTTTCCCCCTTGGATGGGGTAGTCAGATCTTCCTTGTAACAGTAGGTACAGCTCAGGTTGCAACCGGTGTTGACGTTGAGCACAACGGTGGTCAGCGGGAACTTGCTGACCTTCTGCGGTTCAGGGTTGATTCTGGCTACCGCTCCTGACTCGGAGATCACCTCCAGCGTCAGCAGTTCCTCCAGAGCCTCAGACACCTCCTGCTGAGAGTAGCGCTCACACAGCGGGGCCAGGTATTCGGGAGTCACCTGGTCATGGCTGTCGAACAGCGCCAGCAGCTCTCGACTCAAGCCATCAAGCTCAAAAATGCTGCTGCTTGGAATATGAAACAGCATCTGACGGGCATCAACATCAACCCTGTGCAGATTCGGTTTCACCAGCGTCATGGCACCCATAATCACCTCTTTATTATCGTATCTCGGTGGCTGTTCCGGCTTTTGGCTCAGTCGAGCACGCGACGGACAAAGTCAGGCACGGCAACCAGCATGCTGCCTTCACCATCGACTTTACTGGCGCCATCGTTCACCGTTGCCACCACTTTCAGGCGACCCACGTTGTTGGCCGACATCTTGCGCTCAGGGTTTGGCCCTGCGTCACCGGGTACAAAGATACCGGCCGCATTGATCTGACCCGCATAGAGGTGATCCTTGTCATGCTCAGCCACTTCATCGGCCGGCAGGATTGACCAGCTGGCCGGCATGTAGCCCAGGCGCAGATCGTCATCGGTGCCAGGCTTACCGTCAGCACCAGCGCTGTAGCCCACGGCACGATAGGTGGCACGCACCTTTTCCATCTCACTGCCGGCGCCACCGATACGGGTGACCGCATTGGCCGGCGTCACGTCAACACGCGCCAGCGTGCTGTAGACATTCAGGGCAGCGTTATTGATCGCCTTGCCGACCTTAATGGTACGTGGACCTTCTGCCCCGGTTGCCTTGGCTACCAGCGTGATGCGGTCATCGCCGCGGGCAACGATTTTCTCGACCGTGACACCTTCGCCAAGATCGATATCACCCTTGAGGCCGGCACCAATCAGTGTCAGCTCGGCGCTTTCACCGCTGCGCAGATAGGAAGGCTGAACCGCAACCAGTTGACCCATGCCCTGATCCTTCACGGCATTAAGTGCCCCGCCGATCTCCCGTTCGGTAGCGAGGAACATGCGACCTTCCATCTGACCATTCGCGTCCAGCGCCATCACCTGACGCATTTTCACATCATCAATGGTGACGGAGGCACGCCATTCGTAACCGGTGTAAACAGTCGCTTTGCCCGTACCGCTGAGCACGGTGCCATCGGCATAGTGACCTTCCAGCGTCAGGTCATATCGACCATCGCCGGTTTTGGCAGTACTCATCCAGGCGTCAAATTCGCCCTTCTCGGGAATGTAACCGGTCACACGCCAGCGACCCATGACGTCGGCCTTATCGGCTTTCTTCCAGTTATTCCACTCTTCGGTGACCAGCGGATACTTCTCGAACAGGGTATCGACGGTCTGAGTGGTGGCAATCTGATACCAGGGACGGTCACGTGAGCCGGCGTGCAGCTCAATCCCAGGGAACTGGGCCATATGGAAGTCGACCAGCATCTTCCACTCATCCTTGGCACGACGCTGCAGTCCCGAGCGCGCTTCGGAGTGACAGCGGGCACAGGTTTCGACCAGATGTTGATCCGCGCCGGCTTCCACCAGGTTGGTATCCTGCTCCAGCAAATAGCGATAGGGGGCGGCCTCAGACGGGGCCAGCCCCTGCTTGTCAGACAGGTATTTGATCAGTACCCGTTTTTCCTCTGCGCTGATTTCGAGATCACGCAGGTGGATCATACGGTTCAGCGTCATCTGCCAGCCTTCCGGCGTTTTGCGCTGCTCACTGATACGGGAGAAGGTCGGTGCCGCTGAATCACCTGACTCGGTATGACAAGCCAGGCAACGGTCCCTGATTATCTGCTCTGCGTCTGCGGCCTGCAACGGCATACTGACCAGTCCCGCCAGGGCCAGAGCACCGGTGCCGAGTACCGCACGCTTGGAATTATTATTACTCAATGCCATCACTCCCTCACTTGAGATGGGATCCTGTTTTCGCCGGAGCAGTCAAAACGTCAATTGTCGCCAGGCTGCTTCAGTGCGTGTAGCTAAACTAACCCCGTCATGTAAATGAAATTCTGAGGATTTGTGTTAAGTTGTGCACAGATGTAACAGGATGTAAAAAGCCCTTTTACTTTTCTGTGCTGCAGTTGATATTGCACCTGTCGAGTTTGCCCAGAGATGCCCAACACCCATGAATATAGCCCCATCCCACGCACATATCCTGATTGTCGAAGATGATATTGCCTCACGGTCACTGTTGGTGAGCTACTTCGAAAATGAAGGCTACCATGTGTCCGAGTCCGACCAGGCTGATGATCTCTGCGAACGTGTGGTGCAGGAGCAGATCGATCTGGTGCTGCTGGATATCAGCCTGCCCGGCAAGGATGGACTCACAGTCACGCGTGAGTTACGGGCCAGCTCCAGTGTCGGAATCATTCTGGTTACCAGCAAGGGGGATGAGATCGACCGCATCGTCGGGCTCGAGCTGGGCGCTGATGATTATGTGACCAAGCCGTTCAACCCGCGTGAATTGTTGGTGCGCGCGAAAAACCTTCTGTGGCGCATTTTCAGCGCGCGCGGCGGCAGTGGCGCCAGTGACCGAAGAGGCCCAGCCGGCTACCAGTTCGAGGGCTGGGTGTTGGACCCGCACAAGCGCCAGCTGACCAGCCCTGAAGGTGAACATGAGCGCCTGCCCGAAGGCGAGTTCAAGCTGCTGCAGGCTCTGATCAACCACCCCGGGCAAGTGCTGTCCAGGGATCAGTTAATGGATGCAATTCACGACCGTGAGTGGACCCCCAATGATCGCTCGGTTGATGTGTTGATCGGGCGGTTGCGACGCAAGCTCGGTGACAATCCATCCAACCCTCAATTGATTCTGACCGCCCACGGTGCCGGCTACATGTTTGCCGGTGACATCAGCCCATGAGTGTCCCTGAAGGCTACCGGGTTCTGCGCCGACTGCACCAGAGCCCGGGCTGCACCGTCAGCCGCGCCGTCCGGCTTAAAGACGGTGCAGCGGTGGTAATCAAGCAACTGTACCGCAGCCACTGCAGCCGCGAACGCCTGAGCCGGTTGCAGCATGAGTTCGAGATGCTGTCACGGCTGGACATTATTGGCATTGTGCGTCCGCTTGAGCTGATCCAGCTGGAAACCGGACCCGCGGCCCTTTTTACCGACTCTGGCTCGGCTTCACTGCGGCAACTGCTGGCTGAGCAGCAGCTCAACTGGTCCCAGTGGCTGTCAGTGGCGATCCGCATTAGTACCCTGTTGGGAAAGCTGCACGAAGCAGGCGTTATTCATAAGCAGGTGAATCCTGATCACCTGCTGTTCAACCCCGACACCGGTCTGGTCGAGTTGATCGGCTTTTCCCTCAGCACCGGCCTCAGCCGCGAGCAGGCCAGCTGGAACACACCGGAACTCGGTGACGGCGGCCTTGCCTATATCGCTCCGGAGCAGAGCGGACGTATCAACCGCAATATCGACTACCGCAGCGACTATTACAGTCTCGGCGCCACACTGTACGAGCTGATGACCGGGCGCCCGCCCTTTGTCAGCGACGATGGCATGGCACTGGTGCATGATCACATCGCCAAGCAACCTGCACCGCCGCATGAGATCAACCCGCAGCTGCCGCAGATGCTGTCGCAGGTCATTCTCAAACTGCTGTCCAAGGACGCCGCCCAGCGCTATCAATCCAGCGTCGGCCTGGTGCATGACCTGCGCTTCTGCCTGCAGGCACACCAGCGTGGCGAGCATGAGCTGGATTTCACACCGGGCGAGCAGGATCTTTCAGCCAGGTTCCAGATTCCACAGCGGCTCTATGGACGAGAAGCGGTGCTGGAACAACTGCACCGACTGTATGATGGTTGCCGTGATGGACAAAGCCCGCTGGTATTGATCACGGGCTATGCAGGCGTGGGCAAGACCAGTCTAGTGCACGAGCTGCGCCAGTACGTCAACCAGAAGGGTGGCAGTTTCAGCAGTGGAAAATTCGACCAGTTTCGACGCAATCGCCCCTACTTCGCCATTTTCCAGGCACTGCAGGGGCTGGTACGCCAGCTACTGACAGAACCCGAGATTCGCATTGCACGCTGGCGTGAACAGTTGCTGGACAGTGTCGGCAACCATGCCCAGATTTTGTTGAAGCTGATCCCCGAACTGGAGTTGATCATCGGCAGTCAGCCGGACGCACCGCCCTTGTCGGCAGCTGAAGAACAGAACCGTTTTTCCCGCATCTTCATCCAGATGTTGCGCGTTTTTGCTTCCCCCGAACGACCTCTGGTGCTGTTTCTGGATGACCTCCATTGGGCTGATCTGGCCTCTCTGCATCTGATCGAGACCCTGGCAGGCGTAATCGACCCGCCCAGACTTTTGCTCATCGGCAGCTTTCGCGACCATGAACTGGGCGCCACTCATCCGCTGCGCACCAGCCTTGAGCGGTTGCACAACTCCATATTGCCGCCGGTAGAGCTGGCACTGGAACCCCTGAGTCCGGACCAGGTCAATCAGTTGATTGCCGATACACTGCGGGCCGACCTGAATGAGTGTCGCTCACTGGCCGAAGCGTGCAGCGAAAAAACCCAGGGTAATCCCTTCTTTCTGAGCCAGTTTCTGCACTCCCTGCACCAGGACGGCCTGATCTGCTTCCGTGAACAGCGTTGGCAGTGGGATGAGCAGGCTATCCGGTCTCAGGAGATGACCGACAACGTCATCCAGTTGATGGTCAGTAAAATTCAGCGACTGCCCGCGAATACTCAGGCTGTCTTGCCGCTGGCAGCCTGTATCGGCAGCAGCTTCAATCTGCGTACACTGGTGGTGGTCAGCGGCCTCGAACCGCGTCAAGCCGCCGACCAACTCTGGCCCGCGCTCACCGAAGGCCTCATCGTGCCGCAGGATGACAGCTACCGTCTGTTCCAGAACATGAACCCAGGCCGCACCCGCTATCGCTTCGTGCATGACCGTGTCCAGCAGGCGGCCTACTCCCTGATTCACGATGATGAGCTGGAAGCCCTGCACCTTCAGATTGGCCGCCAGCTGGAAAACAGCCTGCGACCCGACGAGATCGATGCTCGCATTTTTGAAATCAGCAACCATCTGAATCAGGCACGACGTCTTCTGGATACACCGACCCAACGCATACGACTGGCCAACCTCAACCTGCGCGCAGGGCTTCGCGCCCGGGAAGCCGCTGCATTCGATTCCGCACTCGACTACCTCAGCACAGGACTGGAGCTGCTGCCGGAAAACGCTTGGCAGGAAAGCTACAGCCTGGCGCTTGAACTGCACACATCCGCTGCCGGCATTGCCCACATCAAGGGCCAGCAGGAGCGGATGCAGCAACTGATTAATGCAGTCGAGACACATGCACAAACACTGCTGGACCGGGTACGGGTATTCGAGATCCGCATCCAGTCACAGGTCGCCAACAATCGCTTTCACATGGCGCTTGAAACTGCGCTGGAGCTGCTCAACCAACTGGGTGTGCGGATTCCTTCTCGTCCCGGCACCGGCCAGTTGCTCAGGGCGGTGGCACGCACCCAGTGGCTACTGCGCCGACAGCCACCTGAAAAGGTTGTTCAACTGCCGGCCATGGAATCCCCACAGCTGCTGGCCGCCATGCCGATACTCGCCAGCATGTTCGGTGCCATCAAGTTCTCAAGCTCCGAGCTGCGCCCGCTGGTGATGGCGCGTCAGGTTGAACTGACACTCAAACATGGCCTTAGCCCCTCTTCCGCACTTGCCTTTGCCGGGTACGGTGGCGTGCTGTGTGGCCAGTTCCAGGCGATTGAGCAGGGTTACCGACTCGGCCAGATGGCACTGGAACTGGATGCACAACTGCCCTCCACGCCCACTCACCACCGCACTCTGTCGCTGTTTGATTGTTATATTCGCCACTACCGCGAACCGTTGCAGCATTGCATGGAGTCGCTGCTCAAAGCGCATCAGCTGGCACTGGACTGTGGCGATATGGAATGGGGGGCCTACGCACTGGCCGCCTACATCCAGTACGCCTTCCCGCTGTGCCGCAACTTGGACGAATTGCAGCCACGGCTGGAACAGTATGCTCGCTGGCTTGAGCAGTCGGGACAGCAGCAGTCGCTGCAGTACTCCCTGTTTACGCTTCAGACCATGGAAAACCTGCGCGGCCAGAACAGTGACCCGACGCGGCTCGATGGCCATTTCTATCAGGAAGAACGCGACCTGGCCGAGCTGGAACGGGAAAACCACCGTACTGCCATCAGCCTGCACCATTTCTACAAGGCACTGCTCTGCTACCTGTTCGGCGAGTACGAGCTGGCCTATACCCACAGCGAAGCCGGTGATGCCCTGCGCTCATCCATCAGCGGGACATTTACCGCGCCCTGGCTGTCATTGCTGAACTCACTGAGCATTCTGGCGCTGCTGCCACGCACCAGCATACTGCAGCAGCCGGCACGGTTGCAGAAAGTGAACAAGACCCTCAAGCGTCTGCGCAAACTGGCGCGTCACGCGCCGGAAAACCAGCGTCACCACGTCGACCTGCTGCAGGCAGAACTGTATCGCAGCCAAAAACAGTACAGCAAGGCGATGGATCTGTACGAGCAGGCGATTGAGCATGCTCGTCAGCAAGGCTTTCTGCTGGAAGAAGCGCTCGCCTGTGAACTCGCCGGACAATTCTATCTTGAGTGGGACAAACCTGGCGTGGCCCGCTCGTACCTGCAGGATGCCTGGGAGCGTTATGCCGACTGGGGCGGACGTGCCAAGCTGGAGCAGATGCTCAGGCGCTACGCGTTTGAACCCGAACGGCCGCTGCGCCAGGTGCGTCCCGAACCGTTCAGCAGCCGTTCCGACAACGGGCAGTCGCTGGACAATCAGGCTTTCGACATCACCTCCGTGATTCATGCCTCGCAGGCGATTTCAGATGAAATTGTACTGGAACGGTTGCTGGAACGACTGATGCGGCTCGCACTGCAGAATGCCGGTGCCCAGCGGGCAATTCTGATTCTGCGCCGGCAACAGAACCTCTACCTGGAAGCGGAAATCTGTCTTAATCAGCCACCAACGCTGTTTAACGTTCTGCCACTGGAACAAAGCGGCAGCCTGCTGCCACTGAGCATCATCAACTATGTTGCGCGCACCAAGGATGACGTCGTGCTGGGTAACGCGGTTGAGCATCAGATGTTCCAGCAGGACAGCTATATCCGCCACCACCTGCCCAAATCGCTGCTGGCCATCCCGATTCTGTACCACGGTGAACTGACTGCCATTCTCTATCTGGAGCATTCACAGAGCCGTGACATCTTCAACCGCGACCGACTCAAGACTCTGCAGATACTGGCGGCGCAGGCCGCCATCTCGATTGAAAATGCCAAACTGTACCAGAGTCTGGAGCAGTCCGAGCGGGAGTACCGCTCACTGTTCGAAAACTCCAGCGAGGGCATTTTCAGAATCGATCGGCGTGGCCGCTTCATCTCCGCCAACCCGGCACTGGTGAGGTTGCTGGGATATGACAGTGCCTCCCAGTTTCTGAACTCGGTCACCGATGTCATTCGTGACTGCTTCATCGACCGCGAGGACTGCCGTCGATTTCTTGCCCTGCTCAATCGACAGGAGCGAGTGCTGCGCTTCGAGACGCGCTGGCGCCGGCGTGATCGCTCCGAGGTTTATATCTCCATCTCAGCCCATCGCATTACCGATGAGCAGGGTCAGCTGAAATATTACGAAGGCTCACTGACCGATATCAGTGAACGCAAGGCCAAAGAGCAGGCGGAGATTGCGCGCGAGAAGGCCGAAGCGGCCAGCGAGGCCAAGAGCCATTTCCTCGCCACCATGAGTCATGAAATTCGCACTCCGATGAATGGCATTCTCGGTATGGCTCAATTGCTGATGCGCTCAGGTCTGAGCCCGGCACAACAACAACAGGTCGACTCCATCTACCGCTCGGGACAGTCTCTGCTGACCATCCTCAACGATGTGCTCGACTTCACCAAAATCGAGGCCGGACAGATGGAGCTGGAACGGACGCCTTTTAACCTGGTTGAACAGCTGGAGCAACTGCGCCAGCTGCTGTTGCCTATGGCGCAGGAAAAGCAGCTCGATCTGATTCTGCGTCTGGAACAGGACCTGCCGGAGCGTGTCATCGGTGATGCCCGCGCCCTCAACCAGATCCTGTTGAACCTATGTACCAACGCCCTCAAATTCACCCAGGAAGGCTATGTCCTGATCAAGGTGCGTGTCCTTGATAAACAGCAGGAACACTGCCGTTTGCGGTTTGAAGTGGAGGACACCGGCATCGGTATCCCTAAGTCGGCTCACTCTCGCATCTTCATGCATTTCAGTCAGGCGGACAGCTCAATTACACGCCGTTTTGGCGGCACCGGACTGGGGCTGTCGATCTGCAAACGGTTGGTCGAGCTGCAGGCAGGCCAGATCGGTTTTGACAGCCACGCCGGTCAAGGCAGCCGCTTCTGGGCTGAGTTGGAATATACCGTCACCAGCGGCAGCGCACTCCCGCCGCCAAGTATCGAACCTGCTGGGACGCTGGAAGAGAAGGCACGACTGGATATTCTGCTGGTGGAGGACACCCCAATCAATCAGCAGGTCACGGTTGGCCTGCTTGAGTCAGAAGGACACAGCGTCAGTGTGGCGGACGATGGCTACACCGCCCTGTCGATGCACAATGATCATGACTATGACCTGGTGCTGATGGATATCCACCTGCCGGATATGGACGGTATCGAAACCACACGCCGGATGCGCAACCACCCTGAGCCTTCCCGTGCAGCCGTACGCATCATCGCCCTGACCGCATCGGTCACACCCGCCGAAATGCGGCTCTACCAACAGGCGGGTATGGACGCTGTTGTCAGCAAGCCGCTGCAGTTCGACGAACTTAATCGCTTGCTTCGGGATACGCCGGCCAGGGATCAGTTACCCACGCTCAGTCGCGACAGCGAAGATCCCTTACTCAACCTTGGCCTGCTGCAGCAACATCGTCAGATGCTGGGCAGCGATCGCTTCACCGCCCTGTGCCAACAAATGCAGGAGCAGTGTCTTGAACTGCTGCAGCAGCTCGATGCAGCCGATTCGGAAATGCGCCCGATATTACTGCATAAACTGGCCGGAACACTGAGCAACTTCGGTCTGCAGCAGGCCGCTCGACTTAGCCGAGACCTGGAGCAACAAGCCGCAACACAAGAGAACCTGCAACAGTTGGATCAGCTTACACGTAACAGTCTGAAGGCTCTGTACAGCTGCTCAGAGCTGGGGCTGCGGGAGGCGGTGCCTGATCAGGATAGAGGCTGAAGCAAAGCCTCTTCCTGATCGGGCCGCTCAGCATCCACGTCTGCAAAGGGGACGCTGAACCGAGGATTGATCAGATAGCGGCTGACGTCTTCAGCGCTGAGAGCACGGCTGAAAAAGAAACCCTGTACTTCATCACAACCGGATAACTTCAGGCACACCAGCTGGTCCGGTGTCTCGACCCCCTTGGCTGCCACCTGCATTCCCTTGCGTCGAGCCACCGCCGCAATGGAAGTCAGTATCACGTTGTCGTCATAACTGTTGCGGATACTTTGTATGAAGCTGCGCTCGATCTTGATACGGCTAAAGTGCACACCCTCCAGCCGGTCATGTTCCAGCCCGATTTCACTGCAACCAAAGTCATCAATCACCAGCTCCAGCCCAAGGCCATAGAGTGCTTCAAGCAGACGTATCTCGATCGGCCCAAGCTGATCCAGAAACTGGTCATTGATCTCAATCTGAATCAGGCCAGGAGCCACTCGGTAATGGTTGAGCCGCTCCCGTAACCAGTCAACCAGTTCAGGATTCTGCAGCTGAGCCAGACCCAGGTTGACCGAAACCGGCAGCAACTCGAGGCCTTGCTCCTGCCATTGGCTCAGCTGGTGCACCACCTGCTCCAACACCCGGTAGCCAAGCTCGGGCATCAACCCCCGAGCCTTTGCAACATCAAGAAAGCCATCGGGCTCAATCAGCCCATGTCCTGGGCAATCCCAGCGCACCAACGCTTCAAACCCGGTCGTCATATAGCCACGCAGGCTGATGCAGGGCTGGTAGTGTACGCGCAGTTGGTGTTGCAGTGCCTGCAGCGACAACAGCGACAGGTCGGGTTTGCTGCCCGATTCATTGCCCTGCCGCGGATCATAGAAGGCAAACTGCCCCCGGCCTGAGCGTTTGGCACGATACATCGCCATATCGGCGTGCTTTACCAAGGTTTCGATATCCACCCCATCTCGGGGCGACACGGCGACACCGATACTCGGGCTTGTACTGAGCCCATGACTTTCCAAATCGGCATAGGGCGCTGACAGAGCCTCTACCAGATGCCGGGCACAGGTTTCCACATCTTCATGTCGGCGAACTTCAGTCAGCATCACCACAAACTCGTCTCCACCGAAGCGGCTCACGATATCGCTCTCTCGCAACCCTGTATCCAGCCGTCTGGCAACCTCCTGCAACAGCAGATCACCCACCTTATGGCCCAAGGTGTCATTGATCAGTTTGAAGCGGTCCAGGTCAATAAAGCAGACAGCGGCAAATCGACCCTGCCGTTTTGAACCCAGCAGATGTGAGTGTGCCAGCTCCATAAAGAGACGACGGTTATACAGCCCCGTCAGATGATCGCGGGATGCCGCTTCCAGAATATGCTGATGTTCGTTACGCAGGGAGTTAAGCAGCTTGAGATTTCGAGTTTCCGAGCGTTGCAGCGCCTGCAGATACTCATCACGTCTGCGCAGCGTCCATAGCAGCCAACCCAGCCCACTTACGGCAATCAGGGTAAGCCCCAGCACGGTCGCCAGAAACAGATCACGCTGTTCACGGTAATTCAGCATGAGATCAGGCTCTGACCGGCAGGCCTGTTCGAGCATTTGATAGAGGCGCTGCAGCTCATCCAGTTGCCAGACCGTGAGCAGCCAGACAGCCAGCACCAGCAGCAATGCAAAACCGGCAATACCAACGCACGGCAGCATCGAGGGCGTAACGTGTGACTCGGACGGAGGAAGGCTCAAGACAGACCCCTGCTAGCCTGCAACAGATTGAAAGCTCCCTGTTGGTATAGGGAGACACCCGGCAGCAACGCTAGCAGAGAAAGATGACAGCAGCATGACACCCCCGGCCAAAGCCGGGGGTGCCATTAATCAGTTGGATTCAGAGCTGTCCATTTTGGCGTCTGAATCAGGCGCTTCTTCCTGCCGCATCTCTTCCATTTTCTGACGCGCCGCTTCGGTCATCTCTTCAGTGGTTTCTGCGGCCTTTTCGCCCATTTCTTCAGCCTCGGACTTGACCTGCTCATAGGTCTCTTTGGCCTTTTCTTCCACCTGCCCGCTCACTTCAGCGGCCTTGTCCACCATTTCAGAGGTTGTGCTGCGAACCTCTTCCCCGGCTTCAGAGGCCACTTTGCCCGCTGCATCCATGGTTTCACCCGCTTCTTTCTTCAGTTCATCCATTGCGGTGGAGCCTTGCTGGCTGGCGGGTGCCGCACCGTTTGTCTTTTCATCAGATGCGCTGTCATCGCTGCAACCTGTCAGGACAACGGCCGATGCCAATACCGCCGGGGCAATCAGTTTGTGCCAACTCATATCAGTCACTCCTTTTACTTCAGTCGTGGGTAATGTGCGTGCAGTATAGAACATTAAAATGAGTCTAAGGTTAACAGGGTCGCGACTCCAAGCCCCACAAACAGAAGACACGCGGCCCAGCGGGCAACGTTAAGCGGTATTTTCTGCATCAGCCAGCTACCGGCGTACGCCACCGGCACGTTGGCCAGCAACATGCCCAACGTCGTACCGACCACTACCCAGAACAGGCTGTCATAGCGTGCGGCCAGAATAACCGTGGCGATTTGAGTCTTGTCACCGATTTCGGCCAGAAAAAACAGAATACAGGTTGCGACAAAGGCACCGTACTTAAGCACCGCGCCCCCGTCTTCATCGTCCTTATCGGGAATCAGTACCCAAAGCCCCACTGCGATGAAGCTCAAACCAATAATCCAGGGCACCCACTGGTCGGGAATCCACTGTACCAGCCAGGCACCCAGCCAGGCAGACAGCGCATGATTCAGCAGGGTAGCAACCAGAATACCCATCACAATCGCACCACGATGGGCGAAACGGGCAGCAAGAAAGAGGGTCAAAAGCTGGGTTTTATCACCAATTTCGGCGATGGCAACCGCGAGGGTCGAGGGCAGAAAAGCGTCCATAAAATATCATCCGGCGGGCTGTTGATTCCATAAGACACGCCACACCGGCCCGCCAGGACAGTGCGTTGTGTCTCAGGTCTCATCAATCCCGAACAGGACGTGACAGCCATGAGCATGAGGCTCAATTATGTTGACAGTCACTCTGATGGCCAGGGCCATTCAGACGATTACTCCCCCAAGAGTGGCGCGAATCTTAACAGCCTATCCGGCGAGGCGCAAACGGGCTGGTCTCGGTACCGATGTCAGGTAGAATGGCGTTTTATTTGAACCGCCAGAGGCCGACTGAATGAGTGCCCGTTCCATCTCTGCCACCATATTGCTGATCACCGGACTGGGTCTGAGTGGTTGCGAGAGCCTGCCTGCGCCTTTTGCACAGCCAACACCCAAGCCCCCTCGTAGCGAACCGGTGATTGCCGAGTCCACACCCACAACACCTGTACCGCTGTCTGAACAGGCGTTGCCGGCCGCGACCGATCTGAACTGGAACCCTTCACTGGAAGCGCCTCTGGATCAGCTTGAGTCCCGACTGACGCAGCAGCAGGAAAACGGCAGTTCTCAGCTGGAGATAAACGAAACCCTTTCCAGCATTGCCTATCTTTATGACGCTGAGCTCTATCTGCTATTCAAGGACACACTGGACTACCTGCCACCCAAGGCACAGCGGCACGAAGTTGATGTACAGAATCGCTGGCTGGATCAACGCCAGCAGGTGATGACACAGGCCTTTCTGATTGATCAGGATGGCGAAATCGCACGTTATACGGCAGGTCAGGCGTTTATCGCCGAGACCCGCAAACGAATCGAAGAGCTGCAGAACCTGCGCAAGCTGATCGTCATCGATTAACCGGGCTTTATGCTAGAATTGCCTCGTTTTTCAACCCTTAACAGGACCTGTGCCACCATGAGCCTTGCCCAATCCGTTCTGGCCGTAAACAACGACCTGCCGATCCGTACCGACCGCCCCGTTCACAGCGGTAAGGTACGCTCCGTTTATTGGCTGACCGAAGCCGACAGCCGCCGTCTGATCGAAGAGAAAGGCTACAACGTGGCGCCTGACGCACCACTGGCTATCATGGTGATCAGCGATCGCATCTCGGCATTCGACTGTATCTGGCACGGTGAAGGCGGCCTCAACGGTGTACCCGGCAAGGGCGCTGCGCTGAACAGCATTTCCAACCACTGGTTCCGGCTCTTCCGCGAACAGGGTTTGGCTGACAGCCATATTCTGGATATCCCGCATCCCTTCGTCTGGATCGTGCAGAAAGCCCGCCCAGTGATGATCGAGGCAATCTGCCGCCAGTACATTACCGGCTCCATGTGGCGCGCCTACAGCAAGGGCGAGCGTGAGTTCTGCGGCATTACCCTGCCGGAGGGACTGCAGAAGGACCAAAAACTGCCCGAACTGCTGATGACACCGTCCACCAAGGGTATCCTTCGCGGTATTCCCGGTGTTCCTGAAGCGGACGACGTTAATATCACCCGTGCCAACATCGTCGACAACTACGCCGCTTTCGGCTTCCGTTCTGCGGCGGATGTGGATCAGTACGAGAAACTGCTGAAGGAAGGCTTTGCCGTCATCAGCAATGCGCTGGCCGAGCTGGATCAGGTATTCGTCGATACCAAGTTTGAGTTTGGCTATGTCACCGATGCTGCCGGCAATGAGAAATTGATCTACATGGATGAGGTGGGCACACCGGACTCCTCCCGCATCTGGGACGGCCCTGCCTACCGTGAAGGCAAGGTGATCGAGAAGTCAAAAGAGGGCTTCCGCCAGCTGCTGCTGAACCACTTCCCTGACCCGGACATCCTGCTGAACAAGGATCGCATGCCGGAACGTGAAGCGCTGGCCCGGGACAACGCCTTACCGGCCGAGGTGCTCATGGACGTGTCGCGTACCTACCTGGACATTGCCGAAAAGGTTGTCGGCCACCCCATCGAACTGTCTGACAACCCGAAAGCCGAAATCATCGCGATTCTGCGCGACCAGTATGGGCTGATCGACTGACAGAACAGACAGAAAAAAGGCCGCCTGTCATTCCAGCAGGCGGCCTTTTTTGTACAGTGACCCTGGTGTCAGCGCGGCCTCAGCCGGTCACAGTCAGGCTTGCGGCCAGCTGCCAATGCCTGCTGATACAGCGGCATGTACTTGCTTACCTGACTATCCAGTTGCCGGATACGCGTGCCAGGTGCCGGGTGGGTAGACAACAGCTCCGGTGGTGCAGCGCCCCCCTTCTGCGCCATCTTCTGCCACAGGGTAACCGCTTCGCGAGGGTCAAAACCGGCCTGGGCCATCAGCTCCTGCCCCAGCATGTCCGCTTCTGATTCGTGTTTACGGCTATAGGGCAGCAGAATGCCGTACTGAGCCCCAAGCCCCAGCGCCATGACCGCGGCCTGCTGAGTTTTTGTGTCCACCCGATCCGCCAAAGCTATACTGGTTGCCACTATCCCCAACTGGGTCAGCTGTTGCTGACTCATGCGCGCATTGCTGTGCTGTGCCAGCACATGAGCCACCTCATGTCCGATCACCGAGGCCAGTTGATGCTGGGTATTGGCCACCTGAAGCATGCCGGTGTAAACACCGATTTTGCCGCCTGGCAGCGCAAAGGCATTAACGGCCTTATCCTTGAACACCACCAGCTCCCAATCCTGTGGCGCGTAGCCATATTTACGGGGCACCTGCATCACGATCGCATCGGATACACACTCCACATAACGGTTGGTACGCGCATCGGTCTCGATCGGGATTTTCTCTTTCATCTGTTCAAAAGACTGGGAGCCAAGCTCATTCATCTGTGTAGAGGAGTTGAGCAGCAGGGTTCGCTCACCGGTAGGGGAAACAGCACAGCCGGTCAAGCCGAGGGTTACAGTCAATGCAAGCGATGCCAACCATCCGGGGCGGCACCGCTGTTTCATGAAGCAGAGCATGGGTCCATATCTCCTTGAACGGATCAACTTTCCCGCAAGAATACCCTGATCAGAGCCGGCTCTCCAGTTCAGGCATCGCCTCAAACAGATCACCCACCAGGCCATAGTCGGCCACCTGGAAGATCGGCGCCTCTTCATCCTTGTTGATCGCCACAATGATCTTGGAGTCCTTCATGCCGGCCAGGTGCTGAATGGCGCCGGAGATGCCCACCGCGATGTACAGCTCTGGCGCAACCATCTTGCCGGTCTGCCCTACCTGCATGTCGTTGGGCGCAAAGCCGGCATCGACGGCGGCACGGGACGCACCGACCGCGGCACCCAGCTTGTCCGCGACCTTGTACAGCAGCTCGAAGTTTTCGCCGTTGGCCATGCCACGACCACCGGAGATGACCACCGAGGCAGCCGTCAGTTCGGGACGATCTGACTTGGCCAGCTCTTCGCCAACAAAGCTCACGTCAGCATGCTGATGAACGGCGCCGCAGCTCTCAATTGCTGCACTGCCGCCCGTGGCTTGCGCCGCATCGAACGCGGTGCCGCGTACCGTCATCACCTTGACTGCATCCGCTGACTTCACGGTTGCAATGGCGTTGCCGGCATAGATCGGACGCTTGAAGGTATCGGGCGACTCAACCGCAATGATGTCCGACAGCTGGTTCACGCCCAGCAGTGCTGCCACACGGGGCGCTATGTTTTTACCGGTCGTCGTGCCCGGCGCCAGAATATGACTGTAACCATCTGCGATCTCAGCCATCAGTTTACTGACGTTCTCAGCCAACTGGTGCGCATAAGCAGCATTATCCGCCACGATCACCTTGCGCACACCGGCAATGGCAGCCGCAGCATCGGCTACAGCCTGACAGTTTTCGCCCGCTACCAGCAGGTCGATATCACCCCCGATCTGCTGAGCGGCTGTTACCAGGCTCAGGGTAACCGGCTTGAGGGACTGGTTATCGTGTTCGGTCAGGATCAGAATGCTCATGCGACCACCTTTGCTTCGTTACGCAGTTTGTCTACCAGCTCTTCTACCGAGCCAACCTTGATACCGGCCTGACGCTCAGCCGGCGGCTCAACGCTCATCAGCTGCACACCGGCAGCCAGCTGTGCACCCAGCTCTTCAGGAGTTTTCACATCCAGCGGCTTTTTCTTGGCCTTCATGATATTGGGCAGGGATGCATAGCGCGGCTCGTTCAAACGCAGGTCAGTGGTCACAACTGCGGGCAGTTTCAGATTCAGGGTTTGCAGACCGCCGTCTATTTCGCGGGTCACCTTCAGGCTGTCGCCTTCAACCACCACTTCGGACGCAAAGGTTGCCTGCGGACGATCCATCAGCGCGGCCAGCATCTGACCGGTCTGGTTGTTGTCAGAGTCGATCGCCTGCTTGCCCAGCAGAATCAGGTCGGCTGATTCTTCTTCCGCCAGCTTCTGCAGAATGCGCGCTACCGACAGGGAGTCCAGCTGATCCGGCACCTCGACCTGAACGGCACGATCAGCACCCAGTGCAAGTGCGGTACGAAGCTGCTCCTGGCAGGCCTTGCTGCCAATAGAGACGACTACGATTTCATCTGCCTTGCCGGCCTCTTTCAGGCGTACCGCCTCTTCCACCGCGATTTCGCAAAATGGGTTGAGGGACATTTTGACATTCGCCAAGTCTACATCCGAACGGTCGGACTTGACCCGCACCTTGACGTTGTAATCAATTACACGCTTAACAGCGACCAGTATTTTCATATCTCAGTACCTTTATCGATCAGCAGCAAAGGGGAAAAAGGAGGCCCGAAGGCCTCAATGCTCACTAAGAAGCCATTTCCTCAGCTGCCTGCTTACGCAGAAGGAAACGTTGAATCTTGCCGCTTGAAGTTTTGGGCAGATCGTTCACGAATTCGATTTCACGCGGGAAGGCGTGGGTGGAAAGCCGATTGCGCACATGCTGCTTCAGAGTTTCAGCCAGTACATCATCGGCATCAACATGCGGGTGTGTCACCACATAGGCCTTAACGATGAAACCACGACTGTCGTCGGGCTTGCCCACCACGGCACTCTCGACCACCGCCTCATGCTCCAGCAGCGTGCTTTCCACATCGGCAGGCCCGATGCGATATCCGGCAGAGGCGATGATGTCGTCATCACGTCCGGTGTAGGAATGTGAGCCATCACCGTTGTTGATCACCACGTCACCGGTCAGGTAGTACTTGCCGTGGTACGGGCTTTTTTCACCCCAGGTATACCCCTGGAAGAAATAGAGCGGTGAATTTTCCATGTCGATGGCCAGCTCGCCACTTTCGCCCGCCGCCACTTCATTGAAGTTGGCATCCAGCGCCACCAGACGGTAGCCCGGCAACTGATAGCCCATGCTGGCATCGCGCAGCTGATGTTCCAGTTCATGGAAGTTGGCAGAGGTCATGCCGGTCTCGGTCTGACCATACTGGTCGCAGACCAGACAGCCGAAGGCGCGCTGTACCCAGCTCACGATTTCAGGGTTCAGAGGCTCACCAGCGCTGTTGGCCACCCGAAGATCGATCTCGGGATAGTCTTTCAACAGTTTGTCGTTGGCCTTTAGCATGCGGTAGGCCGTGGGCGCGGCTGCCAGGTTGGTGATACGGTGCTTGCGCAGAAACTCGAAGGTGTTTTCGGCGGTAAAGCCGGCTTCATTGAAGTGGGTGGTGCAACCCAGCAACAGCGGCCCCACCACGGCGTAGTACAGTCCATACGCCCAGCCCGGGTCAGCCACGTTCCAGAAGTTGTCGGTATCACGCAGACCGATGGCATAGCGCATGTAGACATAGAACGCCGACAACGCCTTGGCCGGAACCGTCACCCCCTTCGACTTGCCGGTGGTACCGGAAGTGAACATCTGCAGGAAGGGATCTTCCGGGCCGATTTTTACTGGTTCAAACTGATCCGACTGTTGATCCAGTGTCGACTGGAACAGGAAGTCCGCCTCCCCTTCCAGCGGATGACCGGCTTGTGCCACCAGCATGGTTGTGGGAAGCCCCTTCACATCTGCCAGCTTCGACCACTGTTCGGGATTGGTAATAATCAGTTTGGTGTCGGCTTTCTGTACCCGGTACTCAATGGCACCCGAGCCAAAAGCGGTAAACATGGGCTGATAAACGGCACCGGCGCGCAGTGCACCCAGAACAGCAACCATCAACTCGGGGGTACGGGTCAGCAGGGCCGAGATGCGATCACCCTTGCCAATCCCCTGAGACTTCAGGAAGTTGGCAAACTGAGCAGAACGCTGCATCAGTTCGCGGAAAGTCATTTCACCGCCGCTGCCATCCGCAAGCTCATAGCGCAGTGCAACCTTTTCAGGGTCGTCGGCCCAACGGTCACAGATCTCCTCGCAGACATTGATCCCCGCGTTAAAATCGCCCACGAAGTTCTGTATGATCGATTCCGGCGTGAAATCCTTGATGAAATCGTTGTAGCTGATCTTGTCCATACTGAAACCTGCTTATTGTTCTAATGAGGTTCACCATTACCCGGACAGACCACACTGGCCAAACCGGGCATGAATAAGGGAAAATACCTATTCCTTCTGTATGAACGCAGAGTAATGCAATCGCCCGTGGCAACAGAATGACAACTTTCGACAGATAAATTGACATTTTTTGCACCACTGATTCGTCATCAAAAACAAGCGGTTGATATCAATCAGCCCGCACAGAGCCCAGCCCTGACCTATGAAGAACCTGACTTTTTCGTCCCACTATGCTCGCGCCATGCTGCAGGGCTATCGCGCTCAGGGGCGTGATGTGGAGCGCTTGCTGGCCAGCTGTGATATCGATCCAGACCTGATCAACCAAACCAAGGCACGACTGCGCACCGGTCAGTTCATCCAGCTATTTCGCCGCATCTGGCGCGAGCTGGACGACGAGTTCATGGGGCTTACATCATCCCCCTGTCGGGTTGGGCACTTTCACCTGATGGGATCATTGGTGGTGCACAGCACCAATCTTGAAGACGTAATGCGGCAAAGCATTCGCTGTTACCGCCTGTTCTCGGATGATATCGAGATCAGCCTGAGGCTGGAGGGCGACGAGGTCGAGCTGAGCCTGACCCATCATCACCCTGAGCTGGACCCGAATAATTTTCTGGTGGAGTGGCTGCTGATGGTCTGGCATCGCCTGATCGGATGGCTGATTGGGCGCAAGATCGTACTCAGCCATGCCAGCTTTACCCACCCGCTTCCCTCTCACTTCGATGAGTATCGCTTCATCTACCCCTGCAAATGCCTGTTCGAGCAACCCCGCAGCAGTATTTTCTTCAGCAAAAACTACCTCAGCATGCCGGTAACGCGCACCACACGGGAGCTGGACGAGTTCATTCTCAGTTCACCGCGCGACCTGCTGATCTGGACCGACGAAGACGATAGCCTGAGCACCCGGGTACGCGGCCTGCTGGAAGGGTTTGAAGAAGGTGGCCTGCCCAATCTTGATTGGGTCTCGGAGCAGCTGCACACCACCTCTTATACGCTATCACGCAAATTGAAGGCTGAAGGTACCTCCTACCAGAAGATCAAGGACAACCTGCGCCGTGACCAGGCAATCATGATGCTGACCCGGCAAAATTTGAGCATCGGAGATATTTCAAGCCAACTGGGGTTCGCAGAACCCGGCGCATTCTCGCGAGCTTTCAAGCACTGGACCGGTGTCAGCCCACTGGCCTATCGCAAGCAGGAAGCTTGAATGAATATGTATACAAACTTAACTCGACATGACAGGTCGAGTTCTTTATAAAGCTAGATAGTTACCTGAAAAACGGAACTTTCAGCCGAAGATCTCCGTGCTTGGACGAACGGGCGGGCAATAGCCCGATGTGATCACATACTCTGCCCTTTTAAGGAACGGACTTTATGACCAACCTGTCCATCCGCTTCAAGCTACTGATAGGCTCAGCGCTCGCTATTCTTGCTTCACTGGGAATTGTGATTTATTTGGCTCTTTCCGCTTACCAAACATCCATCCACAGAGCTGTCAAAGACACGACAGATATAATCACCGATAACGTAAACAACCAGCTTCACTTGACCGCAGATCAAATTACAGTCGATATTCGACAGCGATTGGAGCGTGGCTTCGACTCGGCCACAGCACTCGCGACGTTCATGGGGGCAACCGCCTGGAGCGATCAATTAATTTCTCGTCAAGCCGTCAAACAACTGGTCCGAGCGCACCTTCTGGCCAATAAAGAAGTCAGCTCGATGTATACCATGTTTGAGAGTAACGGCTACGACAACTTTGACAACCTGTACAAGGGTGATCTTGAACACAGCACTAAACAAGGCAACCTTGAAGTTTACTGGGTTAGAGAAGGAAACACTGTCAACTTTTACCCGACTGAAGACTCAGATCGCAAGCTGGATGCAACCGTGAATGCTGACGGTATGCGTGAGGCCGAGTGGTACCTTTGCCCTCTCGAAACTGCGCAAGCCTGCATGGTCGAACCCTACCTGTATGAAATCACCAAGGGCAATTCTGTTCTGATGACATCCCTTACCGTCCCCATTATTCATGACAAAAAAGTTATTGGTGTGGCCGGTACAGACATTAATCTTCCAGTACTTCAGGAGCTGACCGAGCGTTTGGCCAGTGACCTGTATAACGGAAGGGCCAGCATCACGCTTCTGAGCCAGAAAGAACGAGTCATTGCATCCAGTCAGTTTAAAGGCGCGGCCGGAAAGCCCATACAGTCCGTGGCCCCAGCTTTCCTTGACCGGATTAATAACAATAGTGAAGACAGTGATGTGATTATGGTGAACGAAACACTGTCAGTTGCCGGCACCCAGTGGCGCTTGATTGTTGAAGTTCCCAAAGCCGCCGCGCTGGAGCAGCTACACAAGTTGCAAGCCGATATGGAAGATAACCGCAGCAGCACCATCTGGGATTTGCTGATCACCGCAGGCGTCATCCTGCTGATCACCCTGGCAGTGGTGAATCTGTTCATATCCGGCATTACCAAACCGCTGGCACAACTCGGCGAGCGCATGCAGGCACTGGGAGGCACTGAAGGCGACCTGACTCAGGAGCTGGAGCATTTCCGTCATGCTGAACTGAACGCCGTTTCGGATGGTTTCAACAGCTTTACCCGCAAGATCCGCACCGTCATTCACGAGTTGATCAGCCTGTCGGCACAGCTGCAGCAGAATGCCAAAGCGCTGGCAGACAATGCACAACAAACCCGAGAATCAACTGAAGAACAGCAGAAACAGCTGCAAAGCGTGGCTGCAGCCGCCAACGAGATGGCCGCCACCGCCACCCAGGTGGCCAACCTGGCCGGTCAAACAGCCCAGGACGCCGGCAGCTCCGAGCATGAAGTCAGCGCCACCCGCAATACCCTCAAGTCGACCGTTGACGAAATCGGCAACATGTCCGGTGCACTGGATGACGCTTCAGAGAGTATTGGTCAGGTTGCCAGCCGCAGTGACGAAATCTATAACATTATCGAGACCATACGGAATATCGCCGAACAGACCAACCTGCTGGCCCTGAACGCCGCAATAGAAGCCGCACGCGCAGGTGATCAGGGACGTGGCTTCGCGGTGGTTGCTGATGAAGTCCGAAACCTTGCCAGCCGCACGCAGGACGCTACCGGCGATATCGACACACTCATTTCAGCCCTGAAACGCGATGTGGATGACAGTGTCGGTCGCATGCAGCACTGCCGTGGCATGGCCGCTCAGACCGTCGAGCAGAGTCACTCCAGCTATCAGCGGCTGGAAGGCGTCTCTTCACGTATCACGGCCATTTCTGAAAACACCACTCAGGTCGCGACTGCTGCCGAAGAACAGAGCATGGTGAACGAAGAGATCAACCGCAACATCACCAGCATCGGCGATTCGGCCGACGTACTGGCTCAGGCTGCTGCACAGGTCACGGCACTGGGTAAAGAAGTATCCACCAGCGCCGCTCGCCTTGACCAGCAGCTGGGCCGTTTCAAAGTGTAAGTTACGCGCCAGCACGACACCGGCAAATGCCTTGGCGCTCAACATGATCATTCATGACGAGCGCCAAGACAGCTCTGCATATGGCGATACCCGCTTTCTACGTCAGGCCCTCCTGCTCGGCCTGATCGCTCATCAGTAGGTTGGCCTCTTTCTATTCACTACGGGGCCTTTTTTGGCCTAGGGCAGTCCTTTCAGAGCTCGACGTTATGGTACACCTGCTGTACATCGTCCAGATCGTTCAGCATCGCCAGAAACTTCTCAAACATCGCTACATCGTCGCCACTGAGGCTGGTATAGCTTTGCGGGATGAACTGAATTTCATCTACGTCGAAATCGAGATCGCCAAAGCGTTCGATCAGCGCGGTCTTGGCCTTGAAATATTCAGTGTTGGGCGCGAAGACGGTAATTTTGCCGTCTTCAAGTTCGATATCGGTAACATCAACATCCCCTTCCATCAGCGCTTCAAGCACAGCTTCTTCATCATCGCCAGCAAAGACGAAGATGGCACAGTGATCGAACATGTGGCTGACGCTGCCCTGAGTACCGATCTTGCTTTTGGTCTTGGTGAACGCCTGACGCACGTCGCCGAAGGTGCGGTTGGGGTTATCGGTCAGGCATTCGATGATGGCCATGCTGCCACCGGGGCCGTAACCTTCGTAACGCGCCGGGGAGTAGTCTTCGCCGCCAGCCCCCTTGGCTTTGTCGAGCGCCTTTTCGATCACGTGCCCTGGAACCTGCTCCTTTTTCGCTCGATCAATCAAGCCACGCAGCGCCAGATTACCATCGGGGTCGACCCCACCCGATTTGGCCGTGACATAGATTTCGCGCCCGTAACGGCTGTAGAGCTTGGCCTTCATGTCTGATGTTTTGGCCATCGACTCTTTGCGGTTCTGATACGCTCTGCCCATGGGTGGTTACTCCGATAGTGATCGTTAAAGCTGGCGATTTTACTGCGATCTGTGCAGCATGAATAGCAAGCCTCGAGCGAGCCCTGAAAGAAGAGTTCTCCAAACGCGAAATACTGGTTTAGTTTGCACCTGCCAGAGTTGTCTCTTCCAGATACTTTACTCTGCGCTGTTCCTGCAACAGCACGATCAAGGTAGTGATCCCCATAAACGCCGCTGCGGCCCAGAACAGGCTGGTATACCAGCCCTGGTCCAGCATGAAGCCGAACAGTATTGGCCCAACCACGCCTCCGAGGTTGAAACCGGTCGAGACGATGCCGAAAGTACGCCCCTCCGCCCCTGCCGGTGACGCCGCACGTACCAACATGTCACGTGACGGAGCGACCACACCGGCCAGGAAACCGGTCGCGCCCAGTACCAGTGCCAACATCAGGGGCGACAGCGGTACACTCGCCACCACCATCGCCAGACAGGCCGCCAGTGCAAAGGCAATCCCCGCCAGGGAACCGTGTCGTTTAGTCATGTCGGCCAGCACACCACCGGCCAGCACGCCAAAGGCAGTCGAGAACAGAAATACCGTCAGCGCCCGGTTGGCGTCCGGCAGTGACACACCGAATCCGCCCACCAGTGCCGATACCGAGAACTGCTCGATCGAGCCAGTGCTCAGATTCAGCATCATGAACAGCAGCATCAGAATTGCCAAAGAAGCCAGCGGCGTGGCCAAAGGACGTTGCTCGACGCGAGATGCATCAGCAGTACCCTGGTCCGGCAGCCCCTGCCCCACTCCAGGCATCACCAGTGCACATACCAGCAAGCCCGCCATTGCGGCAACCGCAAACGCCCAACGCGGCTCCAGCATCAATGCCACCCCTATCATCACCGGTGGCGCCAGCGCACCGCCCAGAAAACCCGAGAAGGTATGCACCGAGAACGCCTTTCCCATCCGTTCCGGCGCCATCCCGCGAGACAGCAATGAATAGTCTGCAGGGTGGTAAACGCCATTGGCCAACCCCGCCAACACCATGGCTACCAGCAGACAGCTGTAGGTCGGTATGGCCGCCACCAGCCCGAAACTGAAGGCTCCCAGCAGCAGCGCAGCCAGCAGCATGCGCTTGGCCCCGACCCGGTCGACCATGAAACCGAGCGGGATCTGCACCATCGCCGTGACAATGTTGAACACGCCGATGGCGATGCCCAGCTCGACGAAACCGACCTCCATCACCCCGGGCAGCAGCGGCAACAACGCGGGCACCGTCATGATATGCAGATGGCTGATCAGATGGGCCGCCGAGACCTGCGCCAGCAGGCCGTTCCGTGTCACGTTCACCTTTGACTCTCCTTGCCTCTTTCTACGGGGCTAATGACGGGGAATAACCGAGTATAACGGCAACCTCGTATAGCCGAGACACTTTCGCCTCAGGCATAGACCGGGTAACGGCGGCACAGCGACAGCACCTGCTCCCGCGCCCTGGCAATGACAGCATCGCGGTCGGCGGATCCCAGCGCATCCAGCACATCACACAGCCAACCGGCCAGCTGTTCACACTCTGCCACACCGAAACCACGGGTGGTTACTGCCGGTGTACCGATGCGAAGTCCCGAGGTAACAAACGGCGAGCGTGGATCATTAGGCACCGAGTTCTTGTTGGTAGTGATCCAGGCTTCACTCAAGGCTGCATCCGCCTCCTTGCCGGTGTAACTACGGCCGATCAGGTCTATCAACATCATGTGGTTGTCCGTGCCACCAGACACGACTTTGTATCCACGCGCCTGAATCACAGTGGCCATTGCGCGAGCGTTGATCACAACCTGTTGTTGATAGCTTCTGAACTCGGGCGCCAACGCCTCCTTGAACGCCACCGCCTTGGCGGCTATCTGGTGCATCAGTGGGCCGCCCTGCACACCCGGAAATATCGCCGAGTCCAGTCGTTTGTAGAACTCCTCATCCTGCCCCTTGGACAAAATCAGCCCGCCACGCGGTCCCCTTAGCGTCTTGTGGGTGGTGCTGGTGACCACATGGGCATGGGGCAAGGGGTCCGGGTATTCACCGGCTGCCACCAGACCGGCCACGTGCGCCATATCAACCCAGAACAAGGCTCCCACCTTGTCGGCAATGGCGCGCATCCGACCCCAGTCCTTACGACGCGAATAGGCTGAAAAACCACCGATCAACAGCTTGGGACGAGTCTCCAGCGCGATGCGCTCCATCTCGTCGTAATCGATCAGGCCGGTTTCGGGGTCCAGGCCATAGGGCACGATATTGTAATGCCGCCCTGAAAAATTTGATGGGTTACCGTGGGTCAAGTGACCACCCTGTGCCAGATTCATACCCATCACGGTATCGCCCGGCTGCACCAGCGCCAGAAAGACCGCCGCATTGGCCTGAGCCCCCGCGTGTGGCTGCACGTTGGCATAGTCACAGTTGAACAGCGCCTTGGCACGGTCGATGGCCAGCTGCTCAGCCTGATCGACGTACTCGCAACCGCTGTAGTAGCGACGTCCCGGGTAGCCTTCGGCATATTTGTTGGTAAACACCGTATTCTGCACCGCCATCACCAGCGGGCTCGCATAGTTCTCGGAGGCGATCAGCTCGACATGGTCTTCCTGACGCTGGATTTCGCCTTGCAAAGCCTCAGCCAACGATGCATCAAAGGTGTCCAGGGTGATCGAAGAATCGTACATAGTGCGGTAATTCCTTAACGATAAGTGGGTAAAAATAAGAATGGGTAAACGTGCCGTTGCAGCCAGCCAACTATGCCGAAGGCCAGTAATGACTGTCCGGAATAGCGCGAGCACCGAAAATGGCCTGGCCAACACGAACGACGGTAGCGCCCTCTTCTATGGCGATTTCAAAGTCGCCTGACATTCCCATCGACAAGTCATCCAATGTGACGCCTGCGGGTATCTCCTGACGCAAGCGGTCTCTAAGTTCGCGCAAAGATGCGAAGCAAGTGCGGACCCGAGGCGCATCGGACGAAAACAGAGCGAGTGTCATCAACCCGCGGACGCGTAGAGCGGAAAAGTGAGGCATCTGCCGCATGAAAGTCGCCACCTCGTCCGGGGCAAGACCGTACTTGCTGCTCTCACCTGAGGTATTGACCTGTACGAAGACATCCAACTCCCTCCCCTCTGCCTGAAGACGCCGGTCCAGCGCCTCCGCCAGTTTCAGGCTGTCCAGTGCCTGAAATTCGCTGGCGAAACGTGCGACCAGTTTGGCCTTGTTGGTTTGCAGATGGCCTATCACCGACCATCGCAACTCAGACAGGTCAGACAGGTTGCCCCATTTCCGATAGGCCTCCTGCACCTTGTTTTCACCCAGCTGGCGACACCCTGCTTCATATGCCAGTCGCAGCTGGGGCTCGGAAAAGGTTTTGCTGACCGGCAGCAAACGCACATCCTGAGGATCTCGCTCCACCCTGAGGCAGGCATCAGCGATCCGCTGCCGTACCTGCATCAGGTTGCGACGAAAGTCAGCGACATTGCCTGCTTGGGGATAGCGACCGTGCTGTTCGTGCCAAGTAGAAGTGGCAGAAGACTTAGACTGCGTGTTCATTGAGAGGCCTCTCCCGAGCATGCCACGAGCTCAACGGTCTGGCGGCGAGGCAAGCGACCATTGAGCACAAGGTAGGATCCCAGGCCGATCACTAATCCCCAAAAGGCACCGCCAATCCCCAACAGCGTGATATTCGCGGCAGATGCCAGGAAAGTGATCAGAGCCGCTTCCCGAGATTTGGGATCATCCATGGCACTGGCGAGGCTGCCGCCAATCGTGCCCAGCAGAGCCAAACCCGCCAAAGTGCTGATGAAGGCCTGCGGGAACGCCATGAAGACGGCGGCAAGAGTCACGCCAAAGACACCCACCAGGATATAAAAAACACCTGCGGCGATCCCTGCAACCCAGCGCTTGGAAGGGTCATCGTGCGCTTCCTTACCGGTACAGATTGCAGCCGTGATAGCAGCCACGTTGAAGGCATGCGATCCAAAGGGAGCCATAAGCAGGGAGCCCAGGCCCGTAATGGTCAGGATCGGGTTGGCGCTGGTTTTGAAGCCGTCATTACGCAACACCAGCATGCCAGGCATATACTGTCCGGTCAGCGTAATCAGGAACAAAGGCAAGGCAACACTCAACAGGGCGTTGAATGAGAACGACGGCATGGTGAAAACCGGCGCTGCGAGTTTCAGTTCCAGTGCCGACAGATCGACACGCTCTTGAACCAAAAGCAGAACAACACCCAAGAGCAGAATACCCACCACGGCATAGCGCGCTGTGAAACGCTTGAGTACTACATACGCCAGGATCAGCATACCGGCCAACAGCGGATCAACGCTCATGCCACCAAAGGCACCGATACCAAACTGCAGCAGAATACCGGCCAACAACCCGGCAGCAATGCCGGATGGAATCAGACGAATGACCTTTTCGAAATAGCCCGACAGACCAAGTAAAACAAAGGCTATCGCCGATACCAGATACGCACCAATGGCTTCTTCGTAAGGCGTTGTGGCCAGAGCCGCAACAAGGAAAGCGGCGGCAGGTGTCGACCAGGCTGTGATGATAGGCTCGCGAGAAATCCAGCTGAGTATGATCCCGGTTACACCAACGCCGATCGAAATGGACCAGACCCATGAAGTCGTCAATTCAGGACTCAGACCTGCGACCTGCGCAGCCTGGAACACCAGGATGAAGGTTCCGCCATAATTCACGATAACCGAAATCAGGCCCGCCACGAGCGGATGAACAAAATCATTCAGCCTGGAAGATGAAGTTGAAGTTGAACTTGGACACGACATGATTGCGCGAGCCTCTTCTAACGATTTGAATCAAAAATTGAGGCAATCATTTATATCGTGAAAATGGATTGTGAAAGACATCCATTTTTACAGAATTCACCAGACCATTTACACTTTCAGCGCAAAAAATCCTGTGAAATATTTTTCGACTTAATCAATCGCGACACCTGTCAATGATGCGGCTACAAACGAAAGAGGCATCATTTTTCTGTCTTGTACAGATTGCACAATGTGAAATTTATATTATTTTTTCCTAAGAACATTAGACAAAGCTATAACTGATTTCTCTATCTCATAATCCGATAACGAAGAATAACCAAGAACCCAACCTTCTCTCTTTTTTTCATTCGTATACAATTGACTAAGGCCCAATATATTAATTCCATGGCGCCTGGCTTTGGTTATTGTTTCTTCTTCTGACCAACCTTCTTTCAAAAAGCATGGTATCTGTAGCCCGCCTTCTGGACGTATTACATCAACAATATCACTCATATACTTTTCCAATGACTGGACCATGACTTCCCGTCGCTCTGCATATAGTTTACGCATCGCACGTATATGTGTATTGTAATGACCATCCGCCATGAAGTGGGCCAATGTTAACTGAGGTATTTGCGGTGTGTATCCATCTATTATATTTCTGGCATTAACAAAAATATTAACCAGTTCAGAAGGCAAAACCATATACCCTAACCGCAGCCCCGGGAATAATGTTTTACTAAAAGTCCCCAAATAGATTGTTCTATTATAGCTATCCAAACCCTGCACGCAGGCTGTCGGCAATCCTTCATAGTGGAATTCACTATCATAATCATCTTCGACTATCCATTTCCCATTACTGGCAGCCCACTCTATCAGCTCAAGCCTGCGCTCCAATGACAGAGTCACACCTGTTGGGTATTGATGTGAAGGAGTTACGTAAACAAAACTCGCATCAGTGTTTTCACTGTTGAGAAAAGCCGTTTTTAAACCATGTTCATCCACTTCAACCGGAATCAAAGGTGCACCATTTGCTTCGAAAACCTTCTTCGCACCATAATAACTTGGGTCTTCAATTAAGATAGGTTTGTTATGATCTGAAAATAACTGTGCGCATAAAAAAAGGGACTGTCTTGTACTACTCAATATGAGAATCTGGTTAGGAGCAACATTAGCACCACGTTCCAAGTTCAAGTACGTAGCTATGGCTTTTCTCAAGGGCTCGGCACCTTGAGGGTCTCCATGAAGCATAGCTTTTTCTCCATACTCTCTGGTGACTTGGCGCTGAATTTTTTCCCAAATTGCCATTGGGAAAGTACGGGTTTCCGGCAACCCTGTTATAAAGGCTTTCACTGAGTTTGTGTCCGCTACAGAACCTGTTTTTCTGTAACCCTCACCTCGATGGCTCAAACCGAGGTCAATGCTTGAGTCGTTTTTTCCGCCTTTTGCAGACCCTCTTCGTTTGCTTTTCCCTCTTACGGCTCTCCCCAAACTTTCTGTTACGTAGCTCCCAGAACCTACTCTCCGCTCGATGTATCCGTCACGATGTAACTGGACATAGGCATTTTCGACTGTATCCCTCGCTATTCCGAGTGACTGAGACAACTTCCGGGTAGCGGGTAACCTCATCCCCGGTTCTAGCGTTCCTTCAAGGATAAGGGTACAAAGTGATCGCTGGATTCGTTGGTGCAAGTCCAATGGTTTCAACTCAGAGCTGTTAATCAAAATTCTGAGGGTTTCAAGCTCGAATGTTTTTCCCATTTGGTCTTCTCTGAACTCTACAATTGGTATGACTGCATCATCAATACTAACTTTATACTTATCGCCTGTCACTATGCGTACGTATCTAAAAGCGGAAATCACCTTAAAATTAAAAGACAGATCATATGAATTTATTAAATTTAATAAGATTTGTTGACTCGGTTTAATCTATTTTTCAATTCACAAATAAAAAAGACAGACATCACCCTATTTAAAAAGGCATTGTTTTTAATTACGACCATATTTTATATGAACATCCCAAAAGAATATCAGGTAATTTATGAACGTTAAAAACTCATATCTCATGAATGCTTACTCACGCCAGGAAATATCCTTCACTTCTGGCTCAGGCATTCGACTGTGGGACAATAACGGTGTCGAATATATAGACGCCATTTCGGGTGTCGCTGTAACCAGCCTGGGCCATTCTCACCCCGAAATCGCCTCAGCTATTGCTGAGCAGGCCTCTCAGTTGATGCACACTTCCAATCTATTCAAAATAGACTGGCAAGAGAGGTTAGGTGAAAAGCTTTGCTCAATATCAGGAATGGAACGCGCCTTCTTTTGCAATTCGGGTGCCGAAGCGAATGAAGCTGCCTTGAAGTTGGCCCGCCTGCACGCCAACGCTAACAATGTTTTTGACCCCGTTGTCGTTGTAATGGAAGGCAGCTTCCATGGCCGTACACTGGCAACACTATCGGCAACAGGCAATCCTGCTGTGCATTCTGGGTTCTCTCCACTGGTCCCCGGTTTCATGCATATACCATTCAATGACATTGAATCCATACATCGACTGGCTGATCAAGTCCCCAATATAGTTGCTGTACTCGTTGAACCGGTACAGGGAGAAGGAGGAGTTAAAGCTGCATCCCAGGAATTCATGCAGACTATCCAGCACCTGTGTCATGAAAAGAACTGGCTTTTCATGGTTGATGAAGTTCAAACGGGCATGGGTCGTACCGGTGCCTGGTTTGGTCATCAAAATGTGGATGTCGAACCTGATGTTATCACGCTCGCAAAAGCCCTCGGCAATGGCTTTCCAATCGGCGCATGCCTTGCGCGTGGTAATGCCGCAAAGTTGATATCACCCGGTAAACATGCCTCTACTTTTGGTGGAAACCCCCTCGCATGCCGTGTTGGATGTAGCGTCGTTGATATTATGGAGCGCGATAAGGTTCCTGATAATGCATTAATCCAAGGCAAGCGATTGCTTCAAGGCTTGAAGGCTGAACTGGGGCATCACCCTGAGGTTATTGCCATTCGGGGAGAGGGGCTGATGATAGGAATAGAGCTTTCCTATCCTTGTGAGAGCATGGTGAAACGGGCTCTGACTGAACACAGGATTTTGATAAATGTTACGCGTAAAAATATTATCAGACTATTGCCACCTCTGATTTGTAACGAAAACGAGACCGATGAAATCGTAGCGCGTATTTCTGACCTTGTTCGAACAACAAATCGTCATTAAGCGTTCTCAAACAGTGCTACATCATCGCCGCTGACGGTGGTGTAGCATGTGGGATGAACTGGATCTAAGCAACGCTTGTCAGCCGCACCTACGCCTTGACAGGGTAACGGCTGGAAATAGCAATACGATTCCATGTATTGATGATAACGGCAAGCCACTCAATGGCCGACACTTCCTCTTTGGAAAGGCTGGCTGTGGCCTGTTCGTAGATAGCGTCAGGCAATTGGCCGTCAGAGATCAGTGTAATTGCCTCAACAAGCTCTAACGCGGCACGCTCTTTTGAGCTGAAGTATTCGGTCTCTTTCCATGCGGAAAGGACTGCTACACGATCAGCAGATTCCCCGCTAGCAAGTGCATCCCGCGCATGTAATCTGATGCAGAAAGCACATTGATTTATCTGGGATGCGCGCAGGCGTAAGAGATGCGAAAAGCCTATGGCGACCCCCGCATTGGTTAAAGCATCGGAGGCAAGCCGGTCAAGCTCAATGACTGTTTGGTACAGCTCAGGTGCTGACTTACCAAGATTTACTCTTTCGGCCATGTGACCTCCTTGATTTTGCCCAGCAGCAGTGGACACACCGTTAAGGTAGTAAACTAACCGAGGTGTCCCATGCAAGACAAGCTGTCTCCGATGAAAATGAGCGCTAAAGGCACTTGCTACGACAACGCCTGTGCGGAGCACCTTCTCCCACAGCTTAATTGCTGTTGTAGGATCAGACTATCCCTTAGAGCTCGTCATTCACGATTGCTTCGTGTTTGCTAATCTTCTGCTCAATGGCAGCCGATAACGCTGCAATCATCTGCAAAGACGTACCTTCCTGCCACCTTAAACCGATACTTCGCTCTACCTCTAGCCCTGAAACTTTTATAGAAACGAGGTCAGAAGGAACAAGGCTTTCTGGTGCTAATGTAAACTTTTTGCTTCTCCTGATTAGTTCAAAAGCCAAGCTTTCACTTTCAATTCTTGCTCGAGCATCCAGCTTGACCCCTTCCGCCTTAAGCCTAGCTGTGAATACTAAACACGTTGTTCACGCAGCTTCGGTATTCGAGACACCGGCGGTAGATTTCCGATACTGCCATGAGGGCGCTGTTTATTGTAGTGGTTGATCCAATCTGTCAGCGCCCATGTCCTTGATATGTCGTTTGCATAGGGCATCGCATACGCCCATTCCCGGATCATTGTCTGTATAAAACGCTCCGCCTTGCCGTTCGTTCTGGGCGTGTATGGGCGCGTGTACACATGCTTGATCCCTTCCCGTTGTAAAACTGCATTGAACCGACGGGAACGATAAGCAGGGCCGTTATCGGTCATCAGGCGTTTTACCTCCACACCTATTCCGCGGTAGGCCGCCAG